>NZ_CP036498.1:2128226-3371452 GCF_018279705.1 Tardiphaga alba | reverse complement strand
CAACGAGTCGATCAATTCGACGCTGTCGCGCTCGATCATTACCCACGTCACCGTGACGCTGGCATTGCTCGCGCTGTATCTGTTCGGCGGCAACGCCATTCATTCGTTCACCGCCGTGATGATCTTCGGCGTCGTGCTGGTCGGCACCTACACCTCGATCTTCATTGCAGCGCCCATGCTGATCTATCTCGGCGTCGGTGAGAACCGCGACGAGCCGGTGGCCACGGGCAAGCCTGCGAAGACGGCGAAGGCTTGATGCCGGTCGATCCCGAAGCGCCGCATCTTCCGCGGGCTGCCGAGATCGAGGCCTACGGCAAGGGCGGCTTCATCTTCGACACCATGTCGCATCAGGGCTCGCTTCTGTGCCTCCCTGATGCGGTGTGGGCATGGTCGGTGACGAAGCCGGACGAGATCGACCGCCATGCGCTCCGTCGCGTGTTCGAGGGCCATGCGGGCATCGACACGCTGCTTATCGGCACGGGAAACGATGTCTGGATCATGCCGCGCAATCTGCGCGAAGCGCTGCGCGGTCTCCACATCATGGCGGATACGATGATGACCGGTCCTGCGATCCGCACTTACAACATCATGATCGGCGAGCGCCGCCGCGTGGCTGCCGCGCTGATCGCTGTGCCATGAGTGCCGACCCAAGCGCGGCGGCGTTCTGCGCCGATCTCGTGCGTACTCACGATTTCGATCGCTATGCGTCCACATTGTTTGTGCCGCCCGACAAGCGTCGTCCGCTATTGGCGCTGTATGCGTTCAACGCCGAAGTGAGCCGCGTCCGCGATCAGGTGAAACAGGCTCTGCCCGGCGAAATCCGGCTGCAGTGGTGGACCGATGCGCTGGCCGGCAACGGGCATGGCGATGTCGAGCAGAATCCCGTCGCGGCCGAATTGCTGCTGGCCGTGCGCAGCTTCGATCTACCTGTCGATCGGCTGACCAAGCTGGTCGATGCCCACGTCTTCGATCTCTACAATGACCCGATGCCCGATCTCGCGGTGCTGGAAAGCCATTTTCGCGACACGTCCGGCACGTTGTTCGCCTGCACCGGACGCGTCCTTGGCGATGCGTCGGAGGCGATCGATCATGTTGCCGAACATGCGGGCCTTGCGCATGGCGTCGCGCATATCACTGCGCGCCTGCCTTATGACGCTGCACGACGACAACTCTATCTGCCGCATGACATGCTCCAGCAGAACGGCAGTAGTGAGCACGAGTTCTATGCCGGCAAGCTGACACCGGGGATCCGCACGACACTTAATCAGCTGATCAAGGGCGCGCAGGAGCAACTGGCCGTGGCGGATGGCATGCTCGCCGATGTCGCCGAGCCAGCCCGCGCGGCATTCATGCCGATGGCGCTGATGAAATATGATCTCGGCCAGATGTCTGAAGCGAGCTTCGATCCGTTCGAGCTTTATCTGCGATCGCGGCTGCGGACATTGTGGACGTTGTGGCGGGCGTCATAAGCTCAGTGCGTAGCCCGGATGAAGCGTAACGCAATCCGGGAATCAGAGCTTCAGTCGAGACGCCGGTCCCCGGATTTCGCTTCGCTTCATCCGGGCTACGCTTGCGGTAGCTGCGTTTCGAAATTGAAGCGATCGCGCAGGTTCTTCCGCGATTCCAAAATCGTCTTCAAAAACGCTCGATCCGCGTCGCTCTTCATCAGCGGCTCCAGCAGATCCACCTGGTTCATCGCCACCAGCTGCAAGACTTCGGTCCGGATCTTGCCAGATGCATCGCGCGGCAAGGCCGGGATCACTTGAAGATGCTCCGGCGGTTTCGCCGCTTTCGCTGCCCCCAGCTCGTTCTGAAGTTTGCTCTCCAGCGCAATGTCATCCGCTTCAACGAATGCATAGAGGCCAACGCCCGTGCGCCGATCCGCGAATGCGACAATCGCCGCATCGCGCACCGCCGGATTGCGCTTGATCATCTCCAGCAGCGGCGGCGCGTCATTGACGAGGCGCTTGCCGCCGCCTTCGCGGTCGGTGAAGTTGAAGATGCCGCGGGTGATGGCGCGATAGACCTTCTTGCCGGTCATCAGCCAGATCCGCGCCGGCAGCGATTTCTTCGACAGGATCTGCTTTTCCTTCGCCGTCAGAAGCTCCGGCGCATAGGTCCGCTTGTGCTTGAGGAGATGGCGGAGGTCTTCATAAGCGGCGATACGAAACAGCTGGCTGCGGCTCTTGAAGCAGACGGCGAGCTGGAAATCGGTGAGATAGGCAAGGCCGTCGCTGCCCTGGAGCCAGTTCTGCTCCTTGGCGAGATCGTTATGGCACACGCCCATGCGATGCAATTTGCGCAGCGCCAGCTTGGCCGACTGGAAATAACGCGCATCGTTGTAGGGTTTGGCGAGATGCAGAGCGACGCCATCGATGAAACCGCGCACCAGTGTGCGCTTGCCGGCCCAGAGCAGTTCCGGTCCGACCTTGAGATCGCGCGCCAAAGTCAGCGCGCGGCGTTCGCGCGTGAACAGATGATGCGCGAGGATGAACGACCACCACGGCACCTGATCGAGGCGGCGGAGGACAGCATCGACGTCGCCATCGCGCGTGCGAAAACGACCTCGCTCGACGGTCGAGAACACGTCGCGTTTCAGCAGCACGCCTTCGGTCCAATGCTTGGACAGCGCAGCGGCATCCTGTTTGGGCAAGCTCATGAGATATCCAACCGAGCTTGCGTTACGCCGCTGCCGCGACGGCAGGGAGCGTGGTGGCGATCCAGCCATCGAGATCGGCCAGTGCGCGGGCGCTCATGGCCTGCTTCTTGGCGACGGTCTTCTCATTGCCGCGCAGCCGCGAGCCATCCGGCTTCTTTGTCGGTGGTGACGCCAGCGGCGGGAACAGGCCGAAATTGATGTTCATCGGCTGAAACGAGCGCGGGCCGGCATCCACGGTCTCGATGTGGCCGCCGGTGATATGGCCGAGCAGCGAGCCGAGCGCCGTGGTCGCGGGCGGCATGGTCAGCGACTGTCCCTTGGCCTCCGCTGCCGCGCACAGGCCGGCGATCAGGCCGACGCTGGCGGATTCCACATAGCCTTCGCAGCCGGTCATCTGGCCGGCGAAACGCAGGCGCGGCTGCGCCTTCAGGCGGAGCTGCTCATCGAGCAGTTTTGGCGAATTGAGAAAAGTGTTGCGATGTAGGCCGCCGAGGCGGGCGAATTCTGCATTCTGCAGGCCCGGAATCATGCGCAGCACGTTCTGCTGCGGGCCGTATTTCAGCTTCGTCTGGAAACCGACGATATTGTAGAGCGTGCCCAGCTTGTTGTCCTGGCGCAGCTGGACGATGGCATAGGGCTTCACCAGCGGATCGCGTGGATTGGTGAGGCCGACCGGCTTCATCGGTCCATGGCGCAGCGTCTCGCGACCGCGCTCGGCCATGACTTCAATCGGCAGGCAGCCGTCGAAATAGGGCGTGTTCAGCTCCCATTCCTTGAAGTCGGTCTTTTCGCCGGCCAGCAGCGCATCGATGAAGGCGTCATACTGTTCGCGGGTCATCGGGCAGTTGATGTAATCGGCACCGGTGCCACCAGGCCCGACCTTGTCGTAGCGCGATTGAAACCAAGCGATCTCCATATCGATGGAATCTTTGTGCACGATCGGCGCGATGGCGTCGAAAAAGGCCAGCGCGTTCTCATCGGTCAGTTCGCGGATGGAATCAGCCAGCGGGGCCGAGGTGAGGGGGCCGGTCGCGACAATGACGTTGCGCCAGTCTGCCGGCGGCAGGCCGGCGACTTCGGTGCGGTCGATGGTGATGAGGGGGTGTTCTTCCAGCGCCTTGGTGACGGCGTCCGAGAACGCGTCGCGGTCCACGGCCAGCGCCCCGCCGGCGGGCACCTGATGGGCGTCGGCGCTGCGCATGATCAGCGAGCCGAGCTTGCGCATTTCGGCATGCAGCAAGCCGACAGCGTTGTTTAGCGCGTCGTCGGAACGGAATGAATTGGAGCAGACGAGTTCGGCGAGCCCATCGGTGCGATGGGCATCGGTCATCCGGACTGGACGCATCTCGTGAAGGGTCACAGGGATGCCGGCATTGGCGACCTGCCAGGCGGCTTCAGAGCCGGCAAGGCCCGCACCGATCACATGGACGCGGTCGTCTGTATCTGAGGCTGTTGTCATGGCCCGCATGTAGCGCGTTTCAACGCGAAACGGAATTCGCTTTGGCGGGGTTCCGCAGGTTAGTCAGTGCTTTGCACTGGCGGCAACAAAGCCGGGTCCGCGGGGACCACGATCGCGCCCGCTCGTCGCGGGCGCAATTCGTGAAACGTCAGTGGACGGAGACCGTCCCGACGTATCAACCGTTGTAGGCACCCGAGGCAACGCGCGGAATGTCAGAGCGGTCGAGACCGATGTCGGACAGTTCGCGATCGCTGAGCTGCGACAGCTCGGCAACATTGCGCTGATAGTCACGGAAAGCCTGGATCATACGGATAAGCGAGAGCAGCATTTTCTTTCTCCTTCAATCTAGCGATTCATCTCTTGGGAGTGTCTCGCCGTTGAAGTGAATATAGATGACCGCTTCGCGATGCAGCAGTTCAGATGTTGCGGTGCAGCTAAGCGATTTATGCATGCCTCTGGCAAGAAGTGATTAACCTTTCGCCGTCGATTGGCGTCCGTTCGGGCAGGGTGCGTATCCGGACACCGAAGCCAATACCGGAGAGGTTAGTTAGTCGATTAAACGACGTTTTTAAAGGGGTTCTACAACGCATGGCGACGCGATGGCACGATGGCGGCGCGAAGCTGTTGGCAGGGTGTCGGACGTTAAGCAGCCTAGGTTCAGGCATGCGCGAATCGCATGTTCATATGGATATGAATCGTAATTCACATCAGTCATCGACATCTTGAAGCATGGATTTGCGTCAAATCCGTTCGTCGTAGTCTAACAATTTCCTGCTTTGTTCTTCGACAACCGGTGTCTTTCCCTTCTCTCTTAAGTTTTCTTGTGCGGCGGTTACCGCGTCATGCGTGTGTTGGTCGCAAAGACTGAACCATGTCGCGGGCTGGAACCACCGGCGCCCGCCCGGGAATCGGCGGGCGCGGAAGCAGGCGTACAGCCTTTCAGGTTTCACGACGTCCCTTGAACAGTGAAACCGGGAAATCGGCTGCGTGTCGCCTGGTCGTGCTGCGCTCCGGCAGGATCGGCGGATTCGGATTGCGCTCGACCACCATGCGATAGAGACGCCAGGTGGCGTGACCGAGCAGCGGGATCACGACGGCGAGTCCAAGGAAGAAGGGCAGCGAGCCCAGCACAAGCAGGGCGGCCACGATGACGCCCCATATGGCCATCGTCGCCGGATTGCGCGCGACCACGCGCAGCGATGTGGTCACGGCGTCCATCACGCTCGCATGGCGATCGAGCATTAGCGGAAATGACACGGCGCTGACGCCCAAGGCGACAAGCGCGAACATCAGACCGGTGCCGCAGCCGACGAAGATGAGCTGCCAGCCTTGCGATGTCGTCAGCACTTGCGACAGGAAGCTCGGAATTTCCGAGGCGGGGGCATTGCCGAAAGTGGAAACGTAGATCGCCTGCGCCGTGGCGATCCAGGTCAGGAACAGCACCAGCAATGCGAGGCCGAGTGCAAGCATGGCGCCGAAGGACGGCGAACGCGTCACGTCAAGCGCATGCCAGGCCGATGCATCCTCGCCCGTCTCGCGGCGGCGGCTGAGTTCATAGAGGCCGATGGCTGCGAACGGCCCGAGCAGTGCGAAACCTGCCGCGAGGGGAAACAGCAGCGGCAGGATCGAATAGCCGAGCACCGTGCGCGCCAGCACGATGCCGATCGCGGGATAGATCAGGCACAGCATGATGGCGTGGCTCGGCACCGCCTTGAAATCCTCCCAGCCGAGCCGCAGGGCATCGGCGAGATCCGAGGGCGTGATGGCGTAGACGCGGGGCGCCGTGCGGACATCGTCGAGACGGACGAGGTCGGTGGTATTGCCAGTATAAGAAGAGGCCATGGTCGTTGCTCCCATTTGCACGCGGCATCATCACGCGCGCCAGGCGCGGGAGCCGCTCGGAAACCATCACGACGAAGTCAGACGCGCTTTCAGAAAGAACTGACTTGCCGCGACCTGTGGCATCATCCTAGCGCGCGATGCGCATTGCCGCTCTCACGCTTGGGTGAGGGTGCAGCGCGTGCGCCTGGGGTGCAGTGCAGTCGGCGTTTCGCCGCAATTGGAGCGGAGTTTGAGCGAGTCTATTTGCTTGTCGCCGTTGCCGCATTGGCAGCGGTGGGCAGCGGGGACATACTGCTATCCGGCGGTCATTCGCCGGTCATGTCTTGCGGCAATTCTTGCAGCCATCATCATAGTTATTGGGAGCGACAAAATGAGCATTTTTGGAAAGATCATGGGCGCGATTTTCGGCAGCAGCGCCAGCGCTGCAGCTCCCGGCGCTGCCCCCGCCGCTGGCGGTGCGGCGGCCCCGGCCGGAGGCGCGGCACCGGCGGCGACCGTGGACGTGGCGCCAATTCTCGATGCCGCTGTGAAGGCCAAGGGCGAGAAGCTGGAATGGCGCACCTCCATTGTCGATCTGATGAAGGCGCTGGACATCGACAGCAGCCTCAGCGCGCGCAAGGAGCTGGCCAAGGAACTCGGCTATACTGGTGACACCAGCGACAGTGCCAGCATGAATATCTGGCTGCACAAGCAGGTAATGACCAAACTCGCGGCCAATGGCGGCAAGCTGCCGGACGATCTCAAGTAACTCTTCGCTCTCTCGCGAAACGAAAGGCCCGCGCTCGCGCGGGCCTTTTTGTTGTGGTATGCCAGCAGACCAGAACCGCTCATCCAAGAGCGGATAAGGGAGGCTATCATGGATCTGATTGATCGTCGGACACTCGTCGCCGGCGGTGCTGTCGCGCTGACCGCAAGTGCCATGGGCGGAGAGGCCGCGCAGGCACAGGCCGGCCCCAAAAGCATCTTCAAGGTCGATGCCATCACGATCCCCATCGTTGGCGAAACCGATGTCTTTCCGGTCCGGCGTATCTATTGCATCGGCCGCAACTACGCAGCGCATTCGCGCGAGATGGGATCCGACCCCACGCGCGAGCCACCGTTCTTCTTCCAGAAGCCGACCGATGCGATCCAGAACGTGAAGACCGGCGAGGTGGCTGATCACCCTTATCCGTCACTGACCAAGAACTATCACTATGAGGTTGAGCTCGTTGCTGCGCTGAAATCCGGAGGCACCAATATCCCGGTCGATAAAGCGCTCGATCACGTCTATGGCTACGCTCTCGGCCTCGACATGACGCGTCGGGATCTTCAGCGTGCGATGGGAGACGAGAAGAAGCCGTGGGAGATCGGCAAGAGTTTTGATCATGGTGCGGTGATCGGTCCGCTGCATCCGGTGAGCAAGACAGGGCACATGGCGAAGGGACCGATCTCGCTGGCGGTGAATGGTGCCGTGAAGCAGAGCTCGGATCTCGACAAGATGATCTGGAGCGTCGCCGAGCAGATCTCGAAACTGTCGGAAGCGTTCGAACTGAAGGCCGGTGATATCATCTATTCCGGCACGCCGGAGAATGTCGGTCCGGTGGTGAAAGGCGATGTGCTGCTGTGCAAGCTGCAGGGCCTGCCGGATATGTCGATCAAGATTGTCTGAGCAAGGACGCCAAGTCTCCAGACGTCATTGCGAGGAGCATAGCGACGAAGCAATCCAGGGCAACAAGCAAAGGCTGGATTGCTTCGCCCAAAGAATTGGCTTCGCCAATTCTTTGGGCTCGCAATGACGGACTGTGTTTGTCGGTCAGCCCTTGATATCCGCGTATTCAGGATGCTGCTCGAGATAATCGACTACAAAACTGCATCCAGCCACGACCTTGTTTCCATCCGCCCGGATCAATCCCAGGGCGCCTTTGACCAGCTCCGATGCGATACCGCGACCACGCAAAGCCGGCGGCGTCTCCGTATGCGTGATGATCACGCGATCGCCGGCCGTGCGATAATTGGCAAAGGCGATGCTGCCATCCACAGGCAGCTCGAAGCGGTTGGCGCTCTTGTTGTCGCGTACGGCGGAGGCGGTGAGGGTGTCGGTCATGATGGCGTCCCAATCAATGATAGATGCGTGATCGAAAACGTAAGCATCCTCGCATCCGCGGGCAATGCGGCTGGGTGATGATCAGCCCCGCGGCGACGTCAAGGCGACAGTGACGTCGTCCATCCGCGAGAACATGAAAGTCGGCGCGCGTGCATTGAGCGCCGCGGCGCTTGTATAGCCCCATGACACCGCACCGAAATCGACGCCAGCCTCGCGGGCGGCTTCGATGTCGCGGATCTCGTCACCGATGGACAGCGTATCGTCCACCGAAATGCCGGTCAGATCGAGGATGCGCTGGAATTTCGCGGTCTTGCCGAACAGGCCGGCGGCGCAGGCGAAATAAGACACCTGGTCCTCGAGCTGGTCGAGCACGGCGCGCACATTGTCCTCGGTGTCGGAGGAGACCACGGCAATGGTCACACCTCGCGCCTTCAGCTCATCGAACATGCGATCGACGCCGGGAAACAGCGCGATGCGATCGATCTGCTCCGCTTTCATCTTGCGCATGTCGCGCGCGATCAGCGGAATGCGCCACCGCGCGACGCCGAGCATACGGATCAGCTCATTGGCGCCGACGCTCCGCATGTCCTCGACGCGATCCTTGGTGACACGCTGAAACTTGTGCTTGTCAGCCACGGCATTGATGACGCTGAGAAACCACGGAAAGCTGTCAGACAGCGTTCCATCCATGTCAAAAATGGCGAGTTTATACGGCATGTCACTGGAAAAAGCGGCGAGGGAGGTTCGCCGTGCAACTGGTCATGAAAAGGCGGTGGAATCGAGGCCGCCCGCTGAGAGCAGGATGACCGGATTGGGGGACGACAGCAAGTCGAAGGGACGCGGCGAAAGGATGCACGGTGTCCGCCGACCACTCTTTTGCGTAAATGGATTGCGCGACGCCTGATCTCCGCTACGCTGGCTCGTCAGCGTCGGAGAAACACACAGTGCCTCTGCGTGCGGAACAGATCGAGGTTTGCTTCGACGACAACGCGCTGTTCAAGCTGTTGGCAGCTGAACTGACGGAGCGCCTCGGCCCGGAAGAGGGCGACGATCTCGACCTGTTTTTGAACCGGATTTCGCAAATCCCCGTTGGCCTCCGTGCGATGGCGGCGGTCTACCAACTCGACGTGAGCCTGACGCTGGATAATCTTGGCTGGCACTTCGCCAACTGGCACCATCGCGGCTATTGCGACATGACGCTATGGGCGCTCGGCGAACTTGGTGCGCACGACCATGCTGGGCTCTTCGGCGAGGCCTATCGGCGGGTGCTGCCATTCTGGGATGAGATCGGCATACGCTGCTCACGAGACTTCGAGGACTTCGTGGCGTGGTACGGAAATTCCGAACTCGAACGACTGATGCTGCCACTGACGAAGAAAATGTGGGACTTGCAGGAAATTGACGGCGGACTGTTCGGATTTTGGACGCGCTACGCACGCAAGCATCCCGAAAGGGTTGGTGGATAGTGCGACGAGATCGTTATGAGGGGATGTGCCCGGTAGCATTGGTACGCAGGTCGCCAATGACATTTTGTCAATTGGCTGATAAACTCACCTAAGAGGTGTAAAATGTCAGATTTGCTGGAGCGGATCACGATTGATCCCGAGCGCATGCACGGAAGGCCCTGCATCCGCGGTCTACGGGTCACCGTCGCTGATATTTTATCGCTTCTCGCTGCCGGAGAAACGCGCGAGCAAATTCTGGCTGACTATCCCTATCTTGAAAGTCCGGACATCGACGCTGCATTGGCATTTGCTGCCAGTCTCGCCGATCGATCCATCATCGCGGCGGAATAATCATGCGCTTCCTGGTGGATGCTCAGTTTCCACCAGCACTGGCCGACGCTTTGCGAGCCGAAGGGCATGACGCAATACATGTGGCCGATCTAAACATGCTTGCCGCCACAGACGCGGCGATATGGGATCAGGCGATCACGGCGTCCGCAACGTTGGTGACCAAGGATCGTGATTTCACTTTGCTTCGCGCGGCACGACGCAATGGACCCTCCATTGTTTGGATCCGTGTCGGTAACACTGGCAACGGTGCATTGATTGCTGCCGTCCTGCAATCGATGTCCAAATTGCTTAAAGCATTGAAGCGCGGCGATATGATCGTGGAGCTTGCAAAGTAGAATCGCCCCTCGCGCCGCGCTTGCGGACGTCTACTCCGCCGCTTCCCCCGTCACCTTGCGCTTTTTCGTCTTCCCAGCTTTCGCCAGCACCGGCTTCAGGAATTGCCCTGTATAGCTGCGCGGCGCCTTGACGATATCTTCTGGCGGGCCCCAGGCGACGATTTCGCCGCCGCCGTCGCCGCCTTCGGGGCCGAGATCAATGACCCAGTCGGCGGTCTTGATGACTTCGAGATTGTGCTCAATCACCACCACCGTGTTGCCTTGCTCCACCAACTCATGAAGCACTTCCAGCAGTTTTGCGACATCGTGGAAATGCAGGCCGGTGGTTGGCTCGTCCAGGATATAGAGCGTGCGGCCGGTGGCGCGCTTGCTCAATTCCTTCGCCAGCTTCACGCGCTGCGCTTCGCCGCCTGAAAGCGTAGTCGCCTGCTGGCCAACGTGAATGTAGTCCAACCCGACGCGATGCAAGGTTTTAAAAGTTTCGCGCACGCGCGGCACCGCCTTGAAGAATTCGGCGGCTTCCTCGACGGTCATGTCGAGCACGTCGGCGATGGACTTGCCCTTGAACAGGACTTCCAGCGTCTCGCGATTGTAGCGTTTGCCTTTGCAGGTGTCGCAAGTGACATAAACGTCGGGCAGGAAGTGCATCTCGATCTTGATGACGCCATCGCCCTGGCAGGCCTCGCAGCGGCCGCCCTTGACGTTGAAGGAGAAGCGACCAGCCTCATAGCCGCGTGCCTTGCTCTCCGGCAGGCCGGCAAACCACTCGCGGATCGGCGTGAAGGCGCCGGTATAGGTCGCGGGATTGGAGCGCGGCGTGCGGCCGATCGGCGACTGGTCGATCTCGATGATCTTGTCGATATGTTCGAGACCCTCGATGCGATCATGAGGTGCCGCGCCTTCGCTGGCGCCGTTGAGTTTGCGCGCAATGGCCTTGTAGAGCGTGTCGATCAGCAGAGTGGACTTGCCGCCGCCGGAGACGCCGGTGATGGCGGTGAACAGGCCGAGCGGCAATTCCGCCGAAACATTCTTCAGATTGTTGCCACGCGCATTGATCACCTTGATGGTGCGGCGATGGTTCGGCGGACGACGCTCCGGCACGGGCACCGACATTTCGCCGGTGAGATATTTGCCGGTCAGCGACTTCGGATTTTTCATCACCTCGGCGGGCGTGCCCTGGGCGACGATATTGCCGCCATGGGTGCCGGCGCCTGGGCCAACGTCCACCACATAGTCCGCTGCGATGACAGCGTCCTCGTCGTGCTCGACTACGATCACGGTGTTGCCGAGATCGCGCAGCCGCCGCAGCGTATCCAGCAGCCGCGCATTGTCGCGCTGATGCAGGCCGATGGAGGGCTCGTCCAGCACATAGAGTACGCCGGTGAGGCCGGAGCCGATCTGCGAGGCGAGGCGGATGCGCTGGCTCTCGCCGCCGGATAGCGTGCCGGAGGAGCGGGCGAGGGTGAGATAGTTCAGGCCGACATCGAGCAGGAAGGAGAGGCGCTCGCGGATCTCCTTCAGGATGCGAACGGCGATTTCGTTCTGCTGCTTGTTCAACAGCTTGGGTACGGTCTCGAACCAGTCGCCGGCCTTGCGCACCGACATTTCCGAGATGCTGCCGATATGCATGCCGCCGATCTTCACCGACAGCGCTTCCGGCTTCAGGCGATAGCCCTCGCAGGCGTCGCAGGGAACGTCGGAAAAATACTTGCCGAGCTCCTCGCGCGCCCATTCGCTTTCCGTCTCGCGAAAGCGGCGATCGATATTGGTGACCACGCCTTCAAACGGCTTCTTGGTGTCGTAGGAGCGGACGCCATCCTCATAGGAGAACTTGATCTCGTCATCGCCGGAGCCGTGCAGCAGGACGTTCTGCGTCTTCTTCGGCAGGTCCTTCCACTTGGTGTCGAGCGTGAACTTGTAGTGCTTGCCGAGCGCGGTGAGCGTCTGGAGATAATACGGTGAGGACGACTTCGCCCAGGGCGCGATGGCACCCTTGCGCAGTGTCAGCTCCCTGTCGGGAATGACGAGATCGGCATCGATGGTCTGCTCGACGCCAAGGCCGCCGCATTTCGGGCAGGCGCCGTAGGGATTGTTGAACGAGAACAGCCGCGGTTCGACTTCCGGAATGGTGAAGCCGGAGACCGGGCAGGCGAATTTTTCCGAGAACAGGATACGCTCGGCGCCGGTCTTGTCATGGATTTTGGCGACCTTCTTCTTGCTGTCTTTCGCGGGTTCTTCCGCGGCGGCAGCAGGCGCATCGGCGTATTCGATGACGGCAAGGCCTTCGGCGAGTTTCAGCGCGGTCTCAAAGCTTTCGGCGAGACGCTGGCCGATATCGGGGCGCACCACGATGCGATCGACCACCACGTCGATGTCGTGCGGAAACTTCTTGTCCAGCGTCGGCGCTTCCGCGAGTTCGTGGAAGGTGCCGTCCACCTTGATGCGCTGAAAACCCTTCTTGAGATATTCGGCGAATTCCTTGCGGTACTCGCCCTTGCGGCCGCGCACCACCGGCGCCAGCAGATAGAGCCGCGTGCCTTCCGGCATCGCCAATACGCGGTCCACCATCATGGACACGGTCTGGCTTTCGATCGGCAGGCCGGTGGCTGGCGAATAGGGAATGCCGACACGCGCCCAGAGCAGGCGCATATAATCGTAGATCTCGGTGACGGTGCCGACGGTCGAGCGCGGATTTTTCGAAGTGGTCTTCTGCTCGATGGAGATCGCGGGTGAGAGGCCATCGATCTGGTCCACATCGGGCTTCTGCATCATCTCCAGGAACTGGCGCGCGTAAGCCGACAGCGACTCCACATAGCGGCGCTGGCCTTCAGCATAGATCGTATCGAAGGCGAGGGAGGATTTGCCGGAGCCGGACAGTCCCGTGAAGACCACCAGCTTGTCGCGCGGAATGGTCAGATCGACATTTTTGAGATTGTGCTCGCGGGCGCCGCGAATGGTGATGCTGCGTGCGTTCGCCGCGGCCTGCTGCCGCTTCGCCTTGATGATCTCGTCCATAGCGGGCAATTCCCCGGCGCGTGAGGCGCGCCACATCCGGGCGAAGACCGCCGGCCAGACCGGGATCGAACGCCAATTGGCTTTGCTCGGAACATAGGAAGAACGGGAAGGGATTTCCAGTGCTCCGCATCAACCTTTCAACGGTTTGTTGGCGGAGTGGTTGCGCCGCCGCGGCAACCCACGAAGGGCACGGGGCGCTGCGCTCTTTTGGCTCGAACGCTCTTTCATCGCGACGGAGAAAAGCCCGGCACGAAGCCGGGCTGAGTTGTTCTGGAGTCGAAATAAACGATCAAGCTAGTATCTTGCAACCACGGGACCGCCGAAGCGGTAGTTGATGCGGGCGGTAACGATATCGACGTCCTGGCTGATGCGTTCGGTACGGCTCGGTGTGCCAGCCGCAAACAGGAGGCCAGTGGAGGTCAGGCCGACATCTCGGTCGCCAAGAAATATATGGTTGTATTCGACGCCAAATGACCAGTTCGGCGTAAAGCCATACTCGAGGCCAACGCCAACCGTTCCGCCCCAGCGGGTTTCGCGGCCGCCGTCGAAGGCTGCGCCGGCCAGAGTGTAGCCGGTGTATTTGTCGGAGGTGACGCCGGCGCCGCCCTTCACATAGAGCAGCGTGTTGTTCCAAGCATAGCCCAGCTGGCCGGTAAAAAGCCCGAACGCATCCACCTTCGACTCGTTGGTGGAGAGCAGTTGCAGGCTTGTATTGGAGCCCTTGAAGTCGGCCCAGTTGCCCTGCGCCTCGAGGCCGAACACCCATGCGCTGGACTGCCAGCGATAGCCGATCTGGCCGCCGACCGTGCCGCCGTTCGCGTCATGGCAGCCTTCGCCGAGCGCGGGCGCGACGGGTATGCCGACGAGATTGTTCAAGTCCCAGCATTTGCGGGTCGTGCCCCAGCCGCCATTGGCGCCGATGTAAAAGCCGCTCCAGTCATAGACTGCGGCGATCATCGGTGGTGCTTTGGTGTAGGGCCTTGCGGCCAGATCCGCTGCCGAAGCAGCTGTCATGGTACCCAATGTGCTGATCGCAACAGTCGCAAGAAGGATGTTCTTCATGGCGTAGCTCCCAAATGACAATGCAACCTTAGCGAGATTCATTGAGTTTGGCTGTGCCTTTGGTGCAACGACGAAAAACAAACGCACTAGTTGCGCGAATATTCATGTCGCACACCCCAGGGCACTCTTGTTGCGAGGGGCTCTATTCGCAAAACAAAAAGGCCGGCGTTTCCGCCGGCCGTTCCGCAAGTCTGAGCCTGAAATCAGGCGCGAAACTTAGTACTTCGCGACAACCGGGCCGCCCCAGTTGAAACGGTAGTTCAGGCCGGCCTTGACGGTGTGGGTGTCGTTCTTGGACGAAACGGCGGTGCCGAGACCAGTGACAGCCGGCTGCAGGGTGGTGCTGCCGAAATCGTAGTACTGGTATTCAACCTTGCCCGACCAGTTCTGGGTGAACAGGTATTCGAGACCGGCGCCAACGGTGTAGCCGTTCTTCTTGGTGCCGCCGTCGAATGCGATCGGAGCGCCGGCAACGCCAGCCACCAGGGTTTCGCTGACGTCCTGATAAGCCCAGCCGCCCTTCACGTAGAGCAGTGCGGGACCCCAGGTGTAGCCGAGACGGCCGGTCACCGAGGCGATAGCCTTCTGGTTCAGGTTGTAGGTCGAGAAGGTCGCCGGAGGAGCGGGCTGGAAAGCAACGTTCGTGTTGTTGTTGCCGAGCCAGCTGTACTGACCTTCAACACCGATCACCCAGTTCGGAGCGAACTGGTAGTCAGCGCCGATCTGCACACCGCCGAGGAAGCGACCATCCGAGTTGTCGGTGGTGCCGCCGAAGCCGTTGTTGCCGTTGAAGGCGCCACCGACGTGACCGCCGATGTAGAAGCCGGTCCAGTTGTAGATCGGGGCAGCGACGTAAGCCGGAGCCTTGGTGTAGGGACGAGCGGCGAGGTCAGCGGCCGAAGCCGAAGCGCCCATCGCGAGGAGGGCAGCGGTGCCCAGCAGGAACTTCTTCATGGTGATCTCCCCAGATCCGGCTTCCATCATGAAGCCAATGTTCGGCGCGGACGCCGAATGAATTCGATGGTCAAAATATACGCGAGTTCGCTCAAAAAGCAGTCTCTCAAAAGTCACACTTGATCGCGTTCTACCGAGCTTTCGAGGTTAAAAATGCGTAAGTAAAATCAAGCCGCTATGCCAGCCGGCAGAGAGGTGGAGAAGAGTTCGCCGGTTGGTTATGCCGGCCTCCACTACGGGATACCGTCATACGCCTGATGTTGAGAACGTAAAGGGAACGTGCTAGGTTACGTGACCGTGGATAACCTGCGGTGCGGGGACGTCCGGTCAGCGCGGACCGTATAGGGTCAATTTCAGCACGGTTGCGCGCGGCCCGGTACACTTGGTGTCGGGCTTTGATGGCAGCATCCGATCAGCAATTCAGATGAGAGCGTAGGAGCGTGATATGGCGGGTAGCGTCAACAAGGTGATTTTGGTCGGCAATCTCGGCAAGGATCCCGAGGTTCGCCGCATGCAGAATGGCAACCCGGTGGTCAATCTCACGGTCGCGACGTCGGACACCTGGCGCGACAAGGGCACCGGTGAGCGCAAGGAAAAGACCGAGTGGCATCGTGTGGTGATCTTCAGCGAAGGTCTCGCCAAGGTGGCCGAGCAGTATCTGAAGAAGGGCGCCAAGGTTTACATCGAAGGCGCGCTCCAGACTCGTAAATGGACTGACCCGCAGGGCGTCGAGAAGTATTCGACGGAAATCGTGCTGCAGGGTTTCAACTCGACCCTGACCATGCTCGATGGTCGCAGCGGCGGTGGCTCGGGCGGCGGTGGCGGCTATGGCGGCGACGACATGGGCGACAGCTTTGGCGGTGGCCAATCCAGCCCGCCGCAGCGCCGCGTAGCGGCTGCGCCGGCCGGCGGTCGCAGCGATATGGATGACGACATTCCGTTTTGATCGGCACTCGGAAGGCAACAGAACTGCCAGGTAGGCAACGGCGCTTTTGCGCATTGGTTATGGCTCTCGGCGGGGCAAGAAGAGTGGGCACACCGATTTGCCCACCCTTCGACTGCTCATGTTCCTGAGTGCATTCCGAGGTTACGTGAATTGTCCCTCAGCGTGTCGTGAGCGCGGTAAGCGGCGATGTATTCGATCTCGGCGGGCGTCACTCCGATATCGGTCAGCTCCCTGTCGCTGAGGTCGCGCAGCGCCATGCGGACGTTTTCGCGCTGGCGCTGCTCCTGGAATGCTCGCCAGTAACTAATCAGTGCATAGATGAACCGCGTCGCTGCCGAGGTGTAAGCGGCAGGGCGTGCCGTGCCGCGCTTGGCCTCGGATACGAAGTGGTGATGGTGTGTCGGCATCGGATGCTCCTGCTGTTGCGCGCGGCAGGAGAGGCCAACAAAAAGCCCCGTCCGGTGCCGGCGGGGCTTCTTGGAAAAAATCGTGTCGTCAGATGTCCTAGCGCACGACTCCGTCCATGGCCCAGCCAGAGTAGCGGGTCATTGGTTTGCGGTTGACGATGCACAGAGCATTGGACATCTGATACGAATATCTTTTTGGTTGCATCAATACAAGATGCTATTCTTAGATTGCGTCGGCGCGGCGATGCCAAATAGTCTGAAGTTATTGGGCTGAAAGCGACTGATCGGTCACGGGGCGGAGCCGACCCGAGCGGGGCTGCACATGAACCTGTCACCTTTGCTCGACTCCGCTGCGCCCATTCCCCTCCATGCCTCTGCGGCCATGGCTGGCTTTGTGCTCGGCATTGTCCAGCTCATCGCGCCGAAGGGAACGCTGTCGCATCGCGTGATCGGCTGGGCGTGGGTGCTGCTGCTTGCCGTTACGGCGATCAGTTCGTTCTGGATTCACAGCCACGGTTTTCGGCTGTGGCGCGACTTTGGTCCGATCCATCTTCTGTCAATCTTTGCGCCCGTGATGCTCGTCATTGGCGTTCTCAGGGCGCGCCGACATCGCGTCAGGGCGCATGCGATCACCATGGTGTCGATCTTTGTTGGGGCGCTGGTCGTCGCCGGCGTGTTCACGCTGGTGCCGGGGCGGGTGATGCATATGGTGGTGTTCGGTCGCTGAATCGCCGCAGGATTTTTGCCCCGTCCGCGCGATTTGGCGTTCTTGGGGTGAGCGTTGTAACCAATTGAAAAACAAGGTGGAAAATCGCCCGCCGCAAACCGCCTCGGGGTGGCCTGTGCGTGCATGTTGCGCTATATGAGTCGCACCCGAATCTGACCGGAAACGACCTTGTCCGACAACGAAGACCAGAAGCCCGGGGAGCCGCCGGTTCCCTCGGATATCCGTCCCGTATCCATCCTCGACGAGATGAAGCGCTCGTATCTCGATTACGCCATGAGCGTGATCGTGGCGCGTGCGCTGCCCGACGCACGCGACGGCCTCAAGCCGGTGCATCGGCGCATTCTCTACGCGATGTACGAGAACGGCTTCGAATGGAATAAGCCGTTCCGCAAGTCGGCGCGCACCGTCGGTGACGTGATCGGTAAGTATCATCCGCATGGCGACCAGTCGGTCTATGACGCCATGGTTCGCATGGCGCAGGACTTTTCCATGCGCGTGCCGCTGATCGATGGTCAGGGCAATTTCGGCTCAGTCGACGGCGATCAACCGGCGGCGATGCGTTATACGGAATCGCGCCTCACCAAGATCGCGCAGACGCTGCTCGACGATATCGACAAGGACACCGTCGACTATCAGGACAACTACGACTCGTCGGAGAAAGAGCCAAAAGTTCTTCCGGCAAAATTCCCGAACCTCTTGGTCAATGGCGGCGGCGGCATCGCCGTGGGCATGGCGACCAATATCCCGCCACACAATCTCGGCGAAACCATCGACGCCTGTATCGCGCTGATCGACGATCCCTCGCTGACCATCGACGATCTCAACAAGATCATTCCGGGGCCGGATTTCCCGACCGGTGGCATCATCCTCGGGCGCGCCGGCATCCGCTCGGCCTATAACACCGGCCGCGGCTCCATCGTGATGCGCGGCAAGGTGGCGATCGAGCCGACGCGCAAGGATCGCGAAGCGATCATCATCTCGGAAATTCCGTATCAGGTGAACAAGGCCACCATGGTCGAGCGCATCGCTGAACTCGTGCGCGACAAGAAGATCGAAGGCATTTCCGACCTGCGCGACGAATCCGATCGTGACGGCTATCGCGTGGTCGTCGAGCTGAAGCGCGATGTCGTGCCTGAGATCGTGCTCAACCAGCTCTACAAGTTCACGCCGCTGCAGACCAATTTCGGTGCCAATATGGTGGCGCTGGATGCCGGTCGTCCGCTGCTGATGAATTTGAAGGACCTGCTGACGATCTTCGTCGCCTTCCGCGAGCAGGTCGTCACCCGCCGCACCAAATTCCTGCTCAACAAGGCACGCGACCGCGCGCATATCCTCGTCGGTCTCGCGATCGCCGTCGCCAATATCGATGAAATCATTCGCGTGATCCGCACCTCGCCGGATCCGACCACTGCGCGCGATATCCTGATGGAGCGCCGCTGGCCGGCACAGGACGTTGCGGCGATGATCACGCTGATCGACGACCCGCGTCATCGTCTCGAGGAAGACGGCACCGCGCGCCTGTCCTTCGAACAGGCCAAGGCCATTCTCGATCTGCGTTTGGCCCGCCTCACGGCTCTCGGCCGTGAGGAAATTTCCGACGAACTCGACAAGCTCGCCATCGAGATAGCCGACTATCTCGACATCCTGCGTTCGCGTGCGCGCGTGCAGGGCATCGTCAAGGACGAGCTCGGCGCCGTGAAGTCCGAATTCGCCACGCCGCGCCGCACCGTGATCATGGAGCAGGAAGGCGAGGTCGAGGACGAGGACCTGATCCAGCGCGAGGACATGGTGGTGACGGTGTCGCATCATGGCTATGTGAAGCGCGTGCCGCTCTCGACCTATCGGGCGCAGCGCCGCGGCGGCAAGGGCCGCTCCGGCATGGCGACGCGTGATGAAGATTTTGTCAGCCGCCTGTTCGTGGCCTCCACGCATACGCCGGTGCTGTTCTTCTCGTCGCACGGCCAGGTCTACAAGGAAAAGGTCTGGCGCCTGCCAATCGCGCCGCCGAACGGCCGCGGCAAGGCGATGATCAACATCCTGCCGCTGGAGCAAGGCGAGCGCATCACCACCATCATGCCGCTGCCCGAGGACGAGAGCACCTGGGATACGCTGGACGTGATGTTCGCGACCACCGGCGGCAATGTCCGGCGCAACAAGCTTTCGGATTTCTCCGACGTGCGCCGCTCCGGCATTATCGCCATGAAGCTGGACGAGGGCGAGGCCATCGTCGATGTGCAGATCGCCACCGAGCATGACGACGTGCTGCTGACCGCCGCCGGCGGCCAGTGCATCCGCTTCCCGGTGACCGATGTGCGCGTGTTCCAGGGCCGCAGCTCCATGGGCGTGCGCGGCATTGCCCTCGCCGAAGGCGACAAGCTGATCTCGCTATCGATCCTGCGCCATGTGGAAACGACGTCCGACGAGCGCACGGCCTATCTGAAGATGCGCCGCGCAGTGGCAGGCGAGGCGGCGGTGACCGACGAGTCCGTGCTCGAGGCCGAGGCGGAAGAGGCTTCGGGCGAGACGTCCGGCGCGATCCAGCTGACTCAGGAACGCTATGTCGAACTGTCCGCCGCCGAGCAGGTGGTGCTGACCATCTCCATCAACGGCTATGGCAAGCGTACCTCGTCCTATGAGTATCGCACCACCGGCCGCGGCGGTAAGGGCATCGTCGCCATGTCGGTGAACAACCGCAACGGCAAGCTGATCGCCTCATTCCCGGTGGAAGACTCGGACCAGATCATGCTGGTCACCGACAAGGGCCAGCTGATCCGCTGCCCGGTGGAAGGCATCCGCGTCGCCGGCCGCTCGACCCAGGGCGTCATCGTGTTCAACACAGCCGATGACGAGCATGTGGTCTCGGTGGAGCATATCGGCGAAGCCGGCGAGGGCGATGAGCCTGAGGCTGGTGGGGATGTGCCGGTGGCGGAGGGCTGAGGCTCTTCGTGTTAGTCTCTGAGACGTGAGTTAAAAAGCCCGCGGTCATGCCGCGGGCTTTTTTATGCTTGCGGTGACAAGACGAGCAAAAAGGTGCTGAACCAAGTAACCACGACAGCAAAACTCAAGTCATGTTCGCTGTCTGATGATCTCTAGGGCGTCCGAGGATAGTTCTTCGTTGGAGCGGAATCGCAGAGGTGCTTGCGTGTCCTATCGTAGTCTATGCGGTCAAGGCAGTCGTCATAGATAGCGAACGAATAAATTCTCCAAGCTGCCAGCACGAGCAGTGCGGTGAGTACAATTGCGACCCACTTCAATCGTGAGGATTTCAAATCAACGCTCTCATCTGCGGTGTCGTCACTGTTGATGCGTTAGAGTGGATTAAAGCCTCAACGCAAAAACTGGAACACCAAAGCCGGGCTGGCAGCGGCAATGGCCCCAGCAGCGAACCCGACCAAACCGAGCGCAATTGCGCCGAACGGACCGGACTGCTGCCAGCCATAGAGGACTCCAATGCTTGTCGCCCCGCCTACAATGACCACTGTCCAAACGACCTGGATTGCAATCTTCAAAGCCCTCACATGGGCACTCCTATTGCGATGGACGGGTAATTCGATGCATCGATCGCACAGTGCTTTATCTTCACTACGGTTTTGCAGCCGCTCCCGCCGCGCCTGCGCCCGCATCCTCCGCCTTCACCGCCTTCGTCTTGAAGAACGGGCTCGGCTCCGGCGTCTCGGCATTGCCGCGCAGCAGTTTTCGCCCGGCCTCAAGCCCGCCGATCACTTCCAGCTCGACACGCTGGGCGTCGCGTTCGCGGACGTCGGCGATGGCTTCGCGGGCTTCGTCTTCGTCGAGGCCGAGGCCGGTCAACACGGCTTCGCTGAACAGCAGCGCTGATTCAAAGGTTTCGCGGATCTGGAAATCGACGCCGGCATGGATGAGGCGCAGCGAATGGCCGCGGTCGTAGGAGCGGACATAGAGTTTGGCCAGCGGGAATTCCGACTTGCAGAGTTCGACGATGTGATCGGCGGCCTCCGGCTTGTCGATACAGACCAGGATCGCCTCGGCGGTGGCCGCGCCCGAGGCGTGCAGCACGTCGAGGCGGGTGCCGTCGCCATAATGTATCTTGAAGCCGAAATTGCCGGCGGCGCGGATCATGTCCACATCGGTCTCGATCAGCGACAGTTCGATGTTGCGCGCCAGCAGCGCCTGGCTCGCCACCTGGGCGAAGCGGCCGAAGCCGATGAACAGCACCTTGCCGCTCAGGCCTTCGGCCTTGTCGATGCCGTCCATGGAGACCGGCGTGCTCTGGCGCATCTGCGCATGGATCAGCAGCACGATGGGCGTCAGCGCCATTGAGAGAATGACGATGGCGCTCATGACGGCGGAGACGCGGGTATCGAAGATGCCGGCGGTGCCGGCGGCTGCATAGAGCACGAAGGCGAATTCGCCGCCTTGCGCGAACAGGGCTGCGCGATGGGTGGCGGCAGCGTGATCGGATTTCGCGAGGCGTGCGATGACATAGATGCCGATCGCCTTGACGATCATGAAGGCGACGACACCGCCCAGCACGATGATCCATTCGCTGATGACGATGGTGAGATTCAGCGACATGCCGACGCTGAGGAAGAACAGGCCGAGCAGAATGCCGCGGAACGGCTCGATGTCGGCTTCCAGCTGATGCCGGAAGTTGGATTCCGATAGGAGGACGCCGGCGAGGAAGGCGCCCATCGCCATCGATAGCCCGACGCTCTGCATGAACACGGCGGAGCCGAGCACGACGAGCAGTGCTGCGGCGGTCAGCACTTCGCGGGCGCCCGCGCGCGCGATGATGCGAAAGAACGGATCGAGCAGCCAGCGGCCGGCGGCCAGCAGGGCTGCGAGGCCGGCCAGCGCGATCATGGCGCTCTGCCACATCGGCTTCGCATTGGCGGCAGCAGGCGCGCCGGCAGCGCCCCAGACGGCGACCAGCGCCAGCAACGGGACGATGGCGAGATCCTCCAGCAGCAGGATCGCGATCGCGCGCTGGCCTTCGGGCGAGGAGGTCTCGTCCTGCTCCTCCAGCAGCTGCATGATGACGGCGGTGGAGGACAGCACAAAGCCCATGGCGCCGATCATGGCCACGGGGAAAGAGAGGCCGGCAGCCATGCCCACCAGCGTGAGCAGAAAGCCGCAGGTGACGACCTGCGCGGCGCCGAGGCCAAAAATTTGCCGCCGCAGCTTCCACAGTTTCGACGGGCGCATTTCCAGCCCGATGATGAACAGGAACATGACCACGCCGAGTTCGGCGGTGTGGAGCAGGGTCTCGGGATCGTTGAACAGGCCAAGGCCGAATGGTCCCACGGCAAGGCCGGCGGTGAGGTAGCCCAGGACCGAGCCGAGCCCCAGACGCTTGAACAATGGTACCGCGACGGTGGCCGCACCCAGCAGGACGATTGCGTGTCCCAAGTTGAAACCGGAAGCGTCCGCCATGAAACCTCTTTCGTTGATGCACCGGACAGCCCGGTCCGGCGCGCGCAGCACCGTGGTTGCATATGCCTGCGTGCTGCGCGGCGGGCAAGGTGCCGGAGATGGAACCGGCCGCGGTTACGCCTGGGCAGCACGTATGACTGGCGCCACTTCGGTGCCGAGCAGTTCGATCGAGCGCTTCATGGCGGCCGTCTCGAGCGAGGCAGTGCTCATCTGGAAGGTGATGCGCGACACGCCGCCCAGTGCGTCATTGGCATGGCGCATCTTGGCTGCGACGGTGTTGGGGGCGCCAACGAGGAAAGCGCCTTCAGGCCCGGCCATGGCATCGAATTGCTGGCGCGACGGCGGCGACCAGCCGCGTTCGCGACCGATCTTCGCGGTCAGATGCGCCCAGCCGGGGAAGAAGGCGTCTCGGGCGGCGGCGTCCGTCTCGCCGACAAAGCCCATCGCATGCACGCCCACCTTGAGTTTGTCCGGGCTGTGCCCGGCTTTGCTACCGGCTTCGCGATAGAGATCGACGAGCGGGCGAAACCGCTCGAACGTTCCGCCGATGATGGCGACCATCAGCGGCAGGCCAAGAGTGCCGGCGCGGACGAAGGATTCCGGCGTGCCGCCGACGCCGATCCAGACCGGCAGTTTGGGCTGATGGGGCGGGGATAGACACCCTGGCCTTCAAGCGCTGCGCGGAAACGGCCCTTCCAGATCGGATGTTTGCTCGCGCCAAGCTTCAGGAACAGATCAAGCTTCTCCGCGAACAGTTCGTCATAGTCGCGGGGATCCATGCCGAATAGCGGATAGGCCTCGCCGAACGAGCCGCGGCCGACGACGAGTTCGGCGCGGCCCTTTGAAATCAGGTCAAGCGTCGCGAATTCCTGAAACACCCGCACAGGGTCGGCGGCGCTCAGCACGGTCACGGCGCTGGTCAGTCGGATCTGCTCGGTGCGCGCTGCCGCGGCGGCGAGAATGATGGCGGGCGCGGAATCGAGAAACTCGGCGCGGTGATGCTCGCCGATGCCGAACACGTCGAGCCCGGCACGGTCGGCGACTTCGACCTCGTCGAGGAGGTCGGCCATGCGGTCAGTCGCTGAGGGTAGTTGGCGGGTCGCGGGATCTGGGAGAATGGCGGCAAAACTGTCGATGCCGATTTCCATCACTATGTCTCCGGATTGACGTATCGATGTGGCTGATGCCGTCGGGTTAAATGAGAATAGACCGGGATGACGACGCAGGATGGCGCGTGCGTTGTTCTGCCGCACGCGCCATCCCAATCGTTGGTTCCGCTTCGGTCAGGTCTTGGGCACCGGCGTGTTGAGCAGTTGCTGCTCCCACAGGAAGGCAATGCCGCTGCCGCCTGCATGCTGCACGATGACTTCGGTGAGCTTGGCGGCACTGTCGGTCCTTGCCCAGTCGCGCTGCCATTCGGCTGCGACGACGAGCCAGGTCATCACATTAGCGCCGGCTGAAATCATGCGCTGGATGGCGACGTTATGCGCCTCGACAGACACGGCGCCCGATGCATCGGTGACGACGGTGACATCCCAGCCTTCGCCAAGCGCTTGAATCGCAGGCATTGCGACGCAGATCTCGGTCCACAGTCCGGCGATGATCAGCTGCTTGCGGCCGGTGGCCTTGACCGCATCCACAACCTTCGGATCTTCCCAGGTGTTGATGAAGGTGCGGTCGATCACCTCCTGACCAGGGAATACGTCGGTGATCTGCGGAAACAGGAGGCCGCCGCGCTCGGCGATCACCGAGGTCAGGATGGTGGGAACATTGAAGGCCTTCGCGGCCTTGGCCAACCCAGCCGTATTGTTGATCACCATCTGCGGCTCGTGGCTGTTCACGTTGGCAAGCTGGTAGGGCTGGTGGTCGATCAGAACGAGGACCGAGTCTTCGGGGCGAAGAAGCGATGCAAGGCCGTTACGAAAGGTCATGTATTCATCCTCTGCTGCCGGTGTGTGTAAGTTTGGTTGGCCGGAAGACATGCGCCGGCAGCGCGACGGAAACTGTCATTCCGGTTTCCTGTGCGGTAGGGCTCTCGGGTGCCAAGCTGTGTCGCAACATGGGGAACGCCGGATTGGATATCGAAGAGCTCAGGACATTCGTGGAAGTCGCCGACGCGGGCGGTGTGTCATCTGCCGCCCGCCGGCTCGGCGTTTCCAAGTCCATCGTCAGTCGGCAGCTTGCTCGGCTTGAAGCGGAACTCGGCGTTCAACTGCTTGCACGCAGCACGCGCGGTGCCGCGCTTACCGAAGCCGGCACCCTGTTTCGCGATCATGCCGCTCGCGCCTGCGCCGAGATCGACTCCGCGCGCGAACTGATCCTGCCGGATGGCGAATTGCGCGGCCGGTTACGCATCGCTGCGCCGCTGACTTTCGGCCCCACACATCTCGCGCCCGTGCTCGCGGAGATGGCGCAGAAACATCCGCAGCTCCACATGCACACCGTCTACAGCGATCGCTTCGTGGATCTCATCACCGAGGGGTTCGATTGCGCGATCCGTTTCGGCTATCTGCAGGACTCCAACCTGATTGCGCGCCACGTCGGACCTTTCCTTGGGAAGCTCGTCGCGAGTCCCGACTACATCAGGGCGCATGGATCTCCCGAGAAACCGGACGACCTGTCCGACCATCAGGCGCTCATGCAGGGCACGGAGGCCTGGCAGTTCACGGATGGCGACAAGATCGTGACGGTTCGCCCGCAGGGTCGTTTCAAGGCCGACAACGGGACCGCGCTGATGGCAGCGGCCCTGGCAGGCCTCGGCGTCGCATGGCTTCCCGATGCCATCACCGGCGAACATGTCGCCTCCGGTGCGCTTGTTCCGGTGATGACGCGCTATCCGCCGCCGCCGGCCGGGGTCTATGTCATCCGCCCGCCCAGCCAGCATCCGGCGCGAAAGGTGAGGGTGCTCACCGAGATGCTGATCGATTGCTTCGGCAAGGCGGCGCAAGGCCGTGCGGGTGTTGGTCGCTAGCGGCGTTGAAGATCAGCCAACGTCGTGTGTCATGCGGTGAACGAGCGCTTTGATGAAGGGGGCGGCAAAAACCACGATCGGCAGCATGATCAGCCAGGAGATCGACCAGGCCGACAGCCAATGCGCGAGAAATGACCGCTGCTGCCAGAATGGCACGCTGGCGACGGCCGCCGATATGCCACTGGTCAGACCAGACTGGATCACACCGAAGGTGAGGTGGCTGTAGCGTACGGGAATAAGCGTCATCTGGAGTCCTCTGATCGCTGAGGACAAAGCAACAAGCTTGCCAGATCTCCGGCCAGCGGCGTCATCGAATCAAAAAGCCCGCGGACATGCCGCGGGCTTTTTGATGTGTTCGGATCGCTGGAACGTCTAGTGGCGATCGGTGCTGACCACGCGCACTTCGCGGATATTGATGACCTTGGTCGCGGCGTTGCGCAGGCACGAGGCTTCGAAGTTCGGCCAGGCCTGTTCGGAACAGGCGCGACCGACTTGCTTGACGTCCAGGCGGTCGGCCTTGGCGAGCGCCACCGGAACCGACGCTTCGACCCGCGGTGCGAAGCCGGGGAGAACGGTGACGGCGGCGGCAATGAAAGCGGCAATCGCGATTGCGGAAAGAGCCTTGATCATGACGGTCCCTGTCATTTGGGGCATTTTGCCCCGGTTGTTTGTGGTCCCTGTGCCTGCCTGATTAATCAGGGCCGGTTTCGGGAGATTGTCGTGGCCGGGCAAACTGGTTTCATCCCGCCCGGCCTGTGTTTCATCCATCCGTCCGCGACGACACAATCCGCTGAAAAGCGTGTGTTTTCAGTGCCGTCCCAGATGCCCAATAGACGCGGTGACCGGCATTCCGGTTCGAACGAACGCAAAAAATATTGTGGCCGGGGCGGGGCGTCCCGAAGGGAACCAACGGCGCTTGCGGGGCTACCTTGGGCAGGCTAGGACGGGGGCATGACCCGTATCGCGCTCTATCCCGGATCGTTCGATCCCGTGACCAATGGCCACCTCGATGTGGTCCGCAACGCCGTCGGCCTCTGCGACAAGCTCGTCGTCGCCATCGGCGTCCATCCTGGCAAGAAGCCGCTGTTCACGACCGAAGAACGGCTGGCGATGGTGAAAGACGTGTTCGGCCCAGCGGCGAAAGCCGCCGGCTGCGACTTCGACTGCACGACCTATGACAACCTCACCATCACGGCCGCCGAAAAGATCGGCGCAACCATCATGATCCGCGGCCTGCGCGACGGTACCGATCTCGATTACGAGATGCAGATCGCCGGCATGAACCAGACCATGGCGCCGGATGTGAAGACCGTCTTCCTGCCGGCATCGGTCGGCGTCCGCCCGATCACCGCCACACTGGTCCGGCAGATCGCTGCCATGGGCGGCGATGTCTCGGCCTTCGTGCCGGAGGCTGTCGCCAACAGCCTGAAGACCAAATTCGCGACCTGAACTGAACGCCCTTTGGGCATTGCTGCATCCGGAGTTTCCATGATCCGTACCCTCGCCATCGCTGCCGTGCTACTATCGGCCGCTCCCGCTTTTGCGCAGGCGCCCGCTGCGCAGGCTCCAGCCGCAGCAGCGCTGCCGGCCGGCCTCGACAAGGCCAATGCCATCGTCATCGACAGCACCAAGGGTCGCATCGTCTTCAAGCTGCGTCCGGATATCGCCCCGCAGCATGCCGAGCGCATCAAGCTGCTGGCGCGCGAGGGCTATTACAACAATGTGCCGTTCCACCGCGTGATGGATGGCTTCATGGCCCAGACCGGCGACGGCAAGAATTTCAACGGCACCGGCGGCTCGAAATATCCCAACCTGAAGGCCGAGTTTTCGCAGGTGCCGTACAAGCGTGGCGTGGTCGGCATGGCACGCGCTGGCGATCCGGATTCGGCGAATTCGCAGTTCTTCATCATGTTCGCTGACGGCTCGTCGCTGAACGGCAAATACACCGTGGTCGGCGATGTCGTGCAGGGCATGGATGTGGTGGACAAGCTGAAGAAGGCACCTCCGGGCTCGGCGTCGGGCGCCGTCACCGATCCGGACAAGATGGTGAAAGTCCAGGTCGCCTCCGACATCAAGTAAGGCAGCGATGCTGCGGCGCGGACATATCGTCCTGCTCGCAGCATTGATGCTGATCGGGCCCGCTCGTGTGCATACTGCTCTCGCGCAGGAGGGGACGGTGAGTACGCTGGATGGGATGTTCGAAAAGCTGAAGGGATGCTGGCGCGGACCGGAATTGCCGCGCGGCCATCTCGGTATGCAGATCACTGTGCTGTTCAGCTTCAAACGCGACGGCGAACTTCTTGGCCGGCCGCGGATTACCTTTGAGACACCGGGTGCGTCCGATACCGACAGCATCGCCTACCGAACGGCGGTGATGGAGACTTTGCAACGGTGCTCACCGATGCCATTTAGCGGGGGACTAGGCGACGCTGTCGCTGGACGCCCGTTCCGAGTGCGGTTCGACGACCGCCGAAACCAACCCAAACCAGTCGAGAGAAAAGCATGGCTGTCACCGAAAATACTCTGATCCTCGAAACCACCCAGGGCAACGTCACCATCGAGATGCGCCCGGACCTGGCTCCCGGCCACGTCGCCCGCATCCAGGAACTGGTGCGCGAAGGCTTTTACGATGGCATCGTGTTCCATCGCGTCATCGACGGCTTCATGGCGCAGACCGGCTGCCCGCAGGGCACCGGCACCGGCGGCTCGGGCAAAAAGCTGAAGGCCGAATTCAACGCCGAACCGCATGTGCGCGGCACCACCTCGATGGCCCGCGCCGCCAGCCCGGATTCCGGCGACAGCCAGTTCTTCATCTGCTTCGACGATGCGTCGTTCCTGAACAAGCAGTACACCGTCTGGGGCAAGGTCACCGAAGGCATGGAGAATGTCGACAAGATCAAGCGCGGCGAACCCGTGCAGAACCCGGACAAGATCGTGAAGGCGTACATGGCTGCCGACAAGGCTGAGTAATCGACGCCTTCGTTTTTCCTGACGACGTCATGCCCGGGCCATACGCGAAGCGTTGCTTCGCTGGATGTCCCGGGCATCCACGTTTTATAGCCGTTGAGACCATGCGCACCGACCTGTTCGACTTCGAGCTTCCATCCGACAATATCGCGCTTCGCCCCGCGTCGCCGCGTGAGGCTGCGCGTCTTCTCGTGGTGCAGCCGGGATGTGGGGTGGAAGATCACACCGTCGGCGATCTGCCGGACTGGCTGAAGCCGGGCGATCAGCTCGTCGTCAACGACACCAAGGTGATTGCTGCATCGCTCACGGGCCGTCGCATCTCGCGCGAGACCGAACCGAAGATCGAGGCGACACTGATCAAGCGCGTCGATGGCTCGCGTTGGCAGGCTTTTGTGAAGCCCGCGAAGAAGCTCGCGCCCGGCGATATCGTGCGCTTCGGCAATGAAGGCCGCGTCTGCCTGCTCGGGCATCTCGACGCCACGGTGGAAGCCAAGGGTGAGGCGGGCGAGGTGACGTTTGCGTTCACCTTTCATGGCCCGGCACTGGATCAGGCCATCGCCGAACTCGGTGCGCCGCCGTTGCCGCCTTACATCGCGTCCAAGCGCGATGCCGACGAGCAGGACGCGGCGGACTATCAGACCATGTTTGCCGTCAATGAAGGCGCCGTTGCCGCGCCTACTGCCGGCTTGCATTTCACGCCCGCGCTGGAAGCGAAGCTGAAGGAACGCGGCGTCGGCTTGCATCGCGTGACGTTGCATGTGGGTGCGGGCACGTTTTTGCCCGTAAAGGTCGACGACACGACCGAACACAAGATGCATTCCGAGTGGGGATCGATCTCGCGCGAGACCGCCGATGCGTTGAATGCCGCACATGCTGCCGGTGGCCGCATCGTCGCTGTCGGCACGACGTCGATGCGCCTGCTCGAAAGCGCGACCGGTGAGGATGACGTCATCAAACCGTTTGCCGATGACACCGCGATCTTCATCACGCCGGGCTATCGTTTCCGTGCCGTCGATATCCTGCTCACCAACTTCCATCTGCCGCGTTCGACGCTGTTCATGCTGGTCTCGGCCTTTGCCGGGCTCGACACCATGAAAGCCGCTTACGCGCATGCCATTTCCACGGGCTACCGCTTCTACTCCTATGGCGATGCCAGCCTGCTGTTCCGTAACGAAAGCCCGCAATGACCGTCGCCAATCACTTTGAACTGCTCGGCTCGAATGGCGCCGCGCGCCTCGGTCGCCTGACCACGCCGCATGGTGTGGTGCGGACGCCGGCCTTCATGCCGGTGGGTACCATCGGCGCCATGAAGGGGCTGCACTGGCGTGAGGTGCGCGATGCCGGCGCGGATATCGTGCTGGGCAACACCTATCATTTGATGCTGCGGCCGGGCGCCGAGCGCATTGCGGCACTCGGTGGCCTGCAGAAGTTCACGACGTGGAATGGGCCGATGCTGACCGACAGCGGCGGCTTTCAGGTGATGTCGCTGGCGCAGCTGCGGAAGGTCACGGAGCAGGGAGTCACCTTCCGCTCGCATATCGACGGCGCGAAATATGAGCTGACGCCGGAGCGCGCGGTGGAGATTCAGCGGCTGCTGAATTCTGACATCGCCATGCAACTCGACGAATGCGTGCGGCTGCCGGCGGAGCCTGTCGAGATCGAGCGCGCCATGCAATTGTCGTTGCGCTGGGCCGAGCGCAGCAAGCGCGCCTTCGAGAGCGCGCCGGACGGCTATATGCTGTTCGGCATCGCACAGGGCGGTGACGTGCCGGCGCTGCGGCATGCGAGCGCGCGCGGGCTGATCGATATCGGTTTCCACGGCTATGCCATCGGTGGTCTCGCGGTTGGCGAGCCGCAAGAGGTCATGCTGGCGATGATCGAGGAAGTCGCGCCGATCCTGCCGACGGATCGGCCGCGCTATCTGATGGGCGTCGGTACGCCCGAGGATATTCTGGAAGCTGTCGCGCGCGGCGTCGATATGTTCGACTGCGTGATGCCGACCCGCAACGGTCGCCACGGCATGGCCTTCACGCGCCACGGCCAGATCAATATCCGCAATGCCCGGCATCAGGACGATCCGCGTCCGCTGGATGAAGAAAGCCCGTGGCCGGCGGCGCGTAACTATTCGCGCGCCTATCTGCACCATCTCGTGCGCGCCAACGAGACGCTGGGCGCGATGCTGCTGTCGGAGATCAATATCGCCTACTACCAGACCCTGATGCGGGGCATCCGCGCCGCGATCGAAGCCGGGACCTTCGAGGAATTTCGCGTCGCGACGAAAGAAGGCTGGGCGAAAGGCGATATCGCGCCGCGTTGAGGTGCTTCGCTCAACCCATCCTGCGAAACCGGTTACCCATGAACGCAAAACCCCGCCGGTCGCCCGGCGGGGTTTGTTGTTTGTCAGTGTCGCATCAGCCGGCGCTGGCCTGCTTCGCCGGTTCGTCGAACACGGCCACCTTCGGCGGCGTGCCCTGATATTTCTCCAGCTCGCAGCTGCCGGTCTGTCCTGAGGTGCCCTGTGCGAGCTTGGAGGTCGCCACGCTCGGCGTCAGGTTGTTGACGTCGCCGTAGCGACACAGCGTGCCAGCCTCGCGCGGGTTCTCCGGATCATACCAGCCGCCTTCGTCGATGCGGATCACGCCGGGGCGAATGTCCTTCGAGATCTTGATACCGACCAGGATTTGGCCACGATCGTTGAAGGCGCGGGCGACATCGCCGTCCTTCAGGCCGCGCTTGTCGGCATCGACCGGATTGATCCAGCAGGGCTCACGACCCGCGACTGCATACTTCTCCCGTAACGATGTGCCGCAGAGCTGCGAATGCAGGCGGTAGATCGGATGGTTCGACGCGATGTGCAGCGGATACTTCGTCGTCGGGCCGTCGAGGCGTTCGATCGGCTCCATCCAGGTCGGATGGGCCGGGCAGTCGTCATACTTCATCTTGGCGATCGCCTTGGAGAATATCTCGATCTTCCCCGAAGGCGTGCCCAGCGCGCTGAGCAGTGGATCGTTGCGGTATGCAGCATACGACACATAATCCCGTTGCGGCTTCTCGAGTGGGAAGGCTAGCGCGTCATTGCTGTTCCAGAATGCGTTGAACACCGGCAGTTCCTGGCCCTTGGAGCGGGCCGTCATGCGGGCCTTTTCGTAGAAGTTCCGGATCCAGTCCATCTCGGTCAGGCCTTCGGTGTACTGCTCCTTGAGCCCGAGCCGTTCGCAGATGCCTGCATAGATGTCGTAGTCCGAACGGGCCTCGAACAGCGGCTCCACGATCTTGCGCATCGGCACGATATGGCTGAGGGCGAAATCGCCGACCTGCTCGATGTCGTTGCGCTCATAGGAGGTGGTGACGGGCAGCACGATGTCGGCGTGGCGCGCCGTCGCTGTCCACTGGAAGTCGTTCACGACGAAGGTCTCGATCTTCCGCCAGGCCCGCAGCATCTCGTTGCGGTCCTGGTGATGCGCGAACGGATTGCCGCCGGCCCAGAACGCCATCTTGATGTCGGGATACTTCACCTTGCTGCCGTTGAAATCGATGGTCATGCCGGGATTGAGCAGCATTTCCACGATGCGCGAGACCGGGATCGAGACGCCGGCATCACCCATGCAGTAGGAGGTGGTGTTGCCCGGCGTGCAGCCCGGAGGCAGGTCGGCGAGCGAACGGCCGCGGCCGTCGGTCATGCCGGGGACGCTCGGCGAATTGTGCGAGGGCACGCCGGCATTGTAGTGATAGGAGAAGGCGAAGCCACCGCCGGGCAGGCCGATCTGGCCGAGCATGGCCGCCAGCGTCACCATCATCCATGGCGGCTGCTCGCCGTGATGCTGGCGCTGCGTCGACCAGCCCATGGAGAGCATGGTGCGGTTCTTGGCGAAGGTATGGGCAAGCTCGCGCAGCTTGTCCGCAGGCACGCCGCAGATCGCCGCTGCCCAGTCTGCTGTCTTCGCGACGCCGTCAGTTTCGCCGACGAGATATTTGCGGAAGTCCTCGAAGCCGGTGGCGTACTTCTTCAGGAACGCCTCGTCATGCAGCTTCTCGGAATAAAGGACATGGGCGATGCCGAGCATCATCGCCACGTCGGTCTGCGGCTTCACCGCGACCCATTCGCCGCCGAAATGCTGGCAGGTTTCGGTGCGGACGGGGTCGATGCAGATCAGCTTGACGCCGGCCTTCTTCACCTCGTCCAGATGCTTCATGTAGCCGTGATCGGGGACCATCCAGGCGATGTTGGAGGTGTTCATGGGGTTGCATCCCCACATCACCAGCACCTTGCAGTGCTTGGCCAGCATCTCATAGGTGGTGCACTGATCGACGACGCCGGCCGAGCCGATGACATGGGGCAGGATCACCGAGGCGGCGGCATTCGAATAGTTGCCGACCGAACTGACGAAGCCACCGGTGAGCTTCAGCATGCGCCACAGCAGCACGCGGCAGCTATGCACCTTGCCGACGCTCTTCCAGCCATAGGAACCGCCATAGATGGCGGTGTTGCCATGGGCCTTTCGGACCCGCTGCATCTCGGCCGCAACGAGGTCGAGCGCCTTGTCCCAACTGACGCGGACGAAATCGCCGGTGCCGCGTCCTTCGGGATCGGCACCCGGTCCTTTTTCGAGCCAGGCGCGGCGTACCATTGGATACTTGATGCGGGTCGGCGAGTAGATGGAGTCGCGCATGCCCTGGAGCATGACGCTTGGATGCTTGTCGCCTTCCCACGGGATGACTTCCTCGAAGCGGCCGTTCTTCACACGGGCGCGGAACACGCCCCAATGCGATGCTGAAAGCGGCAGCGTCTCCGGTGCTGCGGCCAGCGCGCCTCTGGTGAATAGGGGCGTGCCGCCGACGCCAAGCGCGGCCAGCGCAGCTGCGCTCTTGAGGAATGAGCGACGATCGAGATGCGAGGATGTGCGAACATTAGTGACGGGCATGATCTGCCTCCTGATAGGCATGGGGAGCGCGGTCGGCTGTCGGCCGGAGCAGCGACGCCGTTGCAACGAGGAACGCATCGAGCAGCGCGAAGAGGTGGCGATAGAAGCCGCAGTGAGGACTGGTCGTCACCGCGCCGCCGATTGAGGGTGTCCAGCGGCACAGCCGCGTGACGAGCCCATCGGCGATGTCGCGTTTGCCGAGGCGTAGCGCCTTGGCCAATGCGGCGAGTTCGATGGCGAGATGGTCCGGCGGCTCGCGGCAGGGATCGTCGAGGCGGATGTCGAGCGCGCGCAGGATTTCCTGCATCTCGACGAACGGCGCGCCAAACAAGCCAACTCCGTTGCCGCAATGACTACTCTCATAGAGCGAGATCGACTTCGGCCCGTTGATACCCTCGAACAGCAGCAGATAGTCGCGGGACAATCGGACTTCGGCCACCGCTGGCGCATCACCGGCCGCGGCGAGCAAGGCATGGGCTGCGGCTTCGCAGTCCAGCGCGTCGCCAAGGCTGCGGACAAAGTGCCGGCCTTCGGCGGTTTGCAATTGCTTGACGTCGCAGGCCTGCATCGGTGCCAGCAGGCGGTGGGCGAACCAGTCGGCGAGGAGGGCAGAGGCATCGACCTCCGCCCTCGCGGGACAGGCAGCAAGGCTGCCGGCGCCGCGGGTTTGGGCGGTCATCGGCATCAGTGATGTCCCCCCATGTCCTTCGCGTGGTTCTGTACATAAGCGAGGAGCAGGCGGTACTCATCATTGCTGAGCGACGTGTAGCGCCGCATTGCGCCGAGTGTGCCGATCCACTGATTGGCCGTAAAATGCTCCGGCGTATTCAGCGAGTGGCAAGTTGAACAACTGCTCGACAGCAGGTTCGATGAGAACTGCCACAGATTTTCCTGCTTCACGTTGAGGCCGGCGCTGTCGATCCAGATGCTTGCCTTCACCTGGGCCCAGCGGGCGCCAGAGTCCTTGTCGGTTTCGAACGCACCCCGCTCGACCTTGGCGATGGCATCCTCGTCGAGGACGGCGGCCACGATGCGCTTGCCGCGCGCGGCATAGACAACCGAGGTGACGCCTTCCGGCTGCCAGCCGTCGAGACGGACCTTGATCCGATCGCCCTGGCGTTCTTCAACCATGAGCTTGGCGGCGCCGAGCAGCTTGCCGCTGCTCTTGGTGGCATCCCTCATCGCGGCCTGGTCGAGATAAAGCGGCTTGGTCGCCGTGGTGAACAGCACCGGAGATTTCGCGATGTCGGCAGCAGTCGATGTCGGCAGCGGCACCTCGTTCTTCTGTACGGGGATCGTGACGACCTTCGCCGTGTAGTTCGGCGATGGCTGGCCCGGTGCGGGATTATCGACACCTGGCAGCGTCTTCAGATAGGCCGCAATGGCCTTGAGATCACGGTCCGGAAGCTGCTTGGTGTTGGCGATGACCTCGGCCATGTCGCCGCCCGCCGTCTTGCCGAGTGGGCTGATGCCGGTCTTCAGGTACGAGACGATAGATGCCTCGGCCCAGAAGTTGATGCCGGTGTCATGCTGGCTGATATTGGGGAAGAATGATTTGCCATCGGGCGCCTGTCCGCCGCCATAGCGCTTGGCATCGGCAATCACGCCCATGAAGTTGCGCGGCGAGTGACACTCGGCACAGTGGCCCGCGCCTTCCACCAGATAGCGGCCGCGCGCGACGAGGTCGGCCTGCGAAAGCGGGGCTCCCGTCTTGCCGGCCTGTGCCGCGTTGTCGTCGAGCGGCTTGCCGTCGAGGAAGGCAAGACGCCAGACGCCGATGCCGCGGCGGATATTGTAGGGAAACTTCAGCTCGTGGTCGGGTACCTTCCCGGCGACGGCCGGCAGGGTCTTCATGAAGGCAAACATGTCGCGCACGTCATTGGCGCTCAGGCGCTGATAGGACGTGTAGGGGAAGGACGGATAGAGGTTCTGCCCATCCGGCAGGAATTTTGCGGGACCGACGCCTTCGCGCACCGCGCGCGTGAATTGTGCGAGGGTCCAGCCGCCGATGCCGTCCTTCGGATCGGACGAGATGTTCGGCATGCGAAACTTGCCGAACTCGGTATCGAGAACCCGGCCACCGCCGAGCTTGAGATGGTCCGGCTGGTTCGGTGTGGCGTGACATGTCGCGCAATCGCTCGCGACGAACACGTCGCGGCCGTTCTTGAGATCGGCCGGTCCGCTATCGGCGACGTCGCGCGACGGATGGATGAGCGACCACGCCCACGGAGATGTGAGAGTGAAAAAGCCTGCAACGCCGAGGAGAGCCGTTATGGCAATTCCCTTCGTCAGCAGAGCTTTCCTGGTCTTGCGAGGTCCTGACACTGTCGATCCTTTCTCGCGACATATTCGCGGCAAGGTTGTGTTTTGGCGGTGCTGGGCCGTTGATCAGGAAATGCGGCGTTGCACTCCAACCGATCGTGCATGCGAACTGGGACGCGATTTTACGAATCAGGTCAGTGGCTTGCGCGACGGTGGTGCTATGGTGTGGTAATGGTGCTTGTATCGCATTGCGGCACATCAATGTCGAAAGGGCGAGCGCTTTGGTAGGAATTTAAGTAGATCTACAACTTTCGCGTGCGTTGCGTCAGGTGAGATACGTGGCGTCGCCAAGGATTTCGCACCGGCTGATCGCGTTGGAGACGAAGAATGCGCATTGCCATCATCACGATATCGGACAGGGCTGCCCGCGGAGACTATGAAGATATCAGCGGACCGGCGATCGAAGCGTGCCTGCGCGGCTTTGTGACATCGGACTTCGAACTCGTCCGCCGTGTGGTCGCCGATGGACGTGCTCTGGTTGCAGACGCGCTGATGGAATATTGCGATCGCGATCCCGTGGATCTAATCCTCACCACCGGCGGGACGGGCCCGGCACCGCGTGACGAAACGCCAGAAGCGATGCAGTCGGTGATGGAGAAAGAGCTGGCCGGTTTCGGTGAGCTGATGCGTCGCGTCAGTCTGGAACAGACGCCGACTGCGATTCTCTCACGTCAAACCGCGGGTATTCGTGGGCAGACCTTGATCATCAATCTGCCGGGGCGACCAGCGGCTATCGACATATGCTTGCGAGCGGTGTTTCCCGCCGTGCCTTACTGCCTTGATCTCATCGGAGCCGGCCGGATCGAGACCGATCCCGCTGTGCTTGCCAGTTTCAGACCGGCGTAGCGCGCGTCACGCAGGATGGAATGTGGGCTCCATCCTGCGTGATGTTTGCGTCGGTTACGCCTCCAGCTGCTTGCCGATCGGCAGGCTGCGGATGCGTTTCCCAGTGGCCGCAAAGATCGCATTCATCAGTGCCGGTGCGAATGGCGGCACGCCGGGTTCGCCGACACCGCTGGGCGGCGCATCGGGATCGGCGGGCACGATGTGCACATTGGTGATGGCCGGTGCATCATCGATCCGGACGACCTGATAGTCGTCAAAGTTCTTCTGCTGCACGCGGCCATCCTTGAAGCTGATCTCACCATATTTGGCGAGGCTGAGCCCCATGATCGCAGCGCCCTCGATCTGCGAGCGGATGCGCTCGGGATTGATAAAGGTGCCGCAATCGATGGCCGTATCGACCTGAGGGACGCTTAGCTTGCCCTTGTCGTCGATGGCGACCTCGACGATGGTCGCGACATAGGCGACAAAGCTGCGGTGCACGGCGATGCCGAGGCCATGGCCTTTCGGCACTGACCGCCCCCATTTGCCTTTCTCCGCCACATGCTCGACGACGCGGCGGAGACGGCCGGTGTCGATGGGATAGCTGCTATAGGGCTCGCCGTAATTCCACGGCTCCTTGACCGAGGACAGGTCGACGATGCGCGGCTTGCCGATCAGGTCGAGCAACACATCCTTCTGATCGCGACCGGTGGCATAGGCGATTTCGCCGACCATGGACTGCACGGCAAAGGCGCGCGGTATATTGGACACCGAGCGGAACCATCCGATCCGCGTCTGTGCCTTTGCTTCCGGATTCTCGCATTGCAGATTGGCGATCTCGAACGGCACGTCGATCAGGCCCATGCCGAGTTCGAGGCCAAGCTCATGCACGGCACCAGCGGCGAAGGTCGATGCGATGCTGGGCGCGGCGCTACGATGACGCCAGGCGATAACCTTGCCGCTCTTGTCGAGGCCGGCCTCGATCCGCTCCATCGAGACGGTGTGATAGAAGTCGTGCTGGACATCGTCCTCACGCGTCCATTGCACTTTGACGGGGGCGCCAAGTTCCTTCGACAGCAGCACAGCTTCCTGCGCGAAATCGCATTTCGATTTTCGTCCGAAACCACCGCCGAGCAGCGTCACGTTGACGGTGACGTTCTCCTCAGGGATTCCGAGGGTCTTGGCGACATCGCCGCGAGTGCCGCCAGGGCTTTGCACGGGTGCCCAGATCTCCACCTTGTCCCCTGGACATGCGCGACGGCGACCGGCGGCTCCATGCTCGCATGAGCGAGATGCGGCGCGTAATATTCGCCGACCAGCACCTTGTCCGCGCCTTTCAATGCCGCATCCGCATCACCTTCCTTGCGGACGACAAGGCCAGGTTGGCGTGTCGCCGCCTCGAGGGTCGTGCGGAATGCTGCGGAATCGTAGCTGGCATTGGCGCCGTCATTCCATTTGATCTTGAGCGCATCGCGGCCCTTGATCGCCGCGCCGGTGTTGCGCGCGATCACCGCCACGCCGCCGAGCGGCTGGAATTTCGAAGGCCACGGCCACCCTTTGACCTCCATGACTTTCTCGACGCCCGGGACCTTCATCGCATCTGTCGCATCGAATGATGCAAGCGTGCCGCCAGTTACCGGCGGGCGGGCGATGACGGCGTATTTCATGCCGGGGAGGCGGATGTCCGCACCGTAATGCGCGGCACCCGTGGTGATGTCGTGAAGATCGACGATGCTGACGGTGCCCTTGCCGAGATATTTGAAGTCCTTGGGATCTTTCAGCGTGATCTCGGTGAGGGCAGGCACCGGCTCCTTCGCTGCGGCATCCGCGAGATCGCCGAAGCCGAGGCTGCGGCCAGTCGCGGGATGGGTCACGGTGTGATTGACGGCTTTCACCTCGGCGCGCGCGACGCCCCATTTCTTGGCGGCGGCGTTTTCGAGCATGAAGCGGGCACAGGCGCCGATCTGGCGCATCGGGATCAGATAGTGACGCGTGCTGCGCGAACCGTCGGTGTCCTGATTGCCGAAGCGCGCTTCATCGCCATGGGCCTGCTGGACGGTCACACGGGTCCAGTCGGCCTCCATCTCTTCGGCCACGACGAGGGGCAGGCTGGTGCGGATACCGGTGCCCATCTCGGCGCGATGCGCGAGGATCGTCACCTTGCCGTCGGGCGCGATGGCCACAAAGATTTTTGGATCGACGACGACGCCGTGCGGCATCTTGCTGGCGCCGGTCTCATAGGCAAAGGACGGGCGCGAAAGGAGGGGCGAGGCAAGAACAAAACTTCCGGCGATCCCGAGACCTTTCAGGATGCTGCGACGGGAGAGGTTTTCTACCTTGCTGGCGTGTGGCGCTGAGCTGCGCGTGCTGGCTGGGTCGAAAGCGATGTTCATGTCAGGCCCCCGTGGATGCGAGATGAACGGCGTTCTGGATGCGCTGGTAGCAGCCGCAGCGGCAGATGTTGCCGGACATCGCCTCGCGGATCTGGTCGCCTGACGGTTTTGGATTTTCGGCGAGCAGGGCTGCGGCCTGCATGATCTGGCCGGCCTGGCAGAAACCGCATTGCGGCACGTTCTCCTGACGCCAAGCTTTCTGCACCACGTGATCACCGGTTGGATGCAGGCCCTCGATGGTGGTGATCGGCTGGCCGGCGGCATCGGAGACGGATGTGATACAGGCGCGGATCGCCTGTTTGTCCATCATCACGGTGCAGGCGCCGCACAGAGCCTGGCCGCAGCCATATTTGGTGCCTGTGAGCCCGAGCTCGTCGCGCAGATACCAGAGCAAAGGGAGATCGGGATCTCCGTCCCATGTCTGCGATTTTCCGTTGATATTGAGTGTGACCATGATCGTTCCTCGCTCTTTGTAAGCTTCGATGGTGGACGGGAGCGCATCGCATGCGTCCCGGTCTCGGCTCCCCGGCAGCTCTTGCGCGCCCGCAAGGCCGGATGAGCAGATGTCATCTGGATGATCGGATGTGGTGGGGGTGATGCCCTCCATGGTGAGTGACGAAATGCTAGCAGAGCAGCGGACGAGCGGACTTCACAGGCACGTGTGTTGCGGATGCGAAGTAACCAGTGGTGCGCATTCGGCCGGTGAAGTCTCAGGGAATCGGCCCCTGATCGCTCGTCGCCGGTTGCATCTTGCAAGCGAGATAAACGCGCGCTGCGTCGGCACGATGCGGGAACCCGCAATGTTCCAGCATCTGCGCAAATAAATCTCCGCATGCGGCAATATGACAATACGTAGTTTGAGACGCGGGAACCCTATAAATAAAGGACGATCCGCGATCTCGACGATGCGCCTACGTTGCATCGATGCGCCACGCGACCCCAGCGAGATTTTGGCGAAATCGCGTTCTTGTTTGGCTCACACCTTCGCCGTATTTGGCCGAACTATGTCCGAAAGCGCTCTTTAGATGTCTCGGGGTTGAGCGCGCAATCGTCTTTGGAATGTGATGCGACTGCGGAAATTTTCTTCCGATCTATTGGTTTGTTTCTCTGCTGCTGCTTTGGTTGTTGCCGTTCATCCAGCCGACGCGCTGGCGTTCGACCCGATTGCATGGGTCACCGGCGACGATACGCCGAAAGTTTCGCCGAACACGTTGCCATACAAGGTCGAATTCGATGCCGATGGTGTCGATAAGACTGCCGTGCAGGCATTGAAGGACGTCTCCAATCTGCACAAGCTGCGCACCGATCCGCCTGCCGATGGCGAGATGCTGGTGCGGCGTGCGCAGCTCGATGCCGAGCCGATGCTGCGGGCACTGTGGGGCTCCGGTTATTACGATGCATCGGTGACGATCGAGATTGCATCAGTGCCGCTGCGTGAAGACGGCGCAACGGCCGCGCAAAAGGCAGAAGAATTCCGCAATAGCGGCCTCGTTCCCATCAAGGTGCGGGTAGCGCCGGGCTCCCTGTTCAAACTGCGCAACATCTCGGTGGTCGATGCCGCCACCATGCGGCCGTTCGATGCGCAGACACTGCCGCCCCATGTGATGAAGATCGCGCCTGGGATGGGGGCAAGTGCAGGGGACTTGCAGGCGGCGCAGGGAGCCATCGTCGATTATTTCCGCGCGCAGTCCTATCCGCTGGTGCGGGCGCGCGATGCCGAGCCGCTGGTCGATCATCGCAACCGCACCATGGACATCACCTTCGTGATCGATCGCGGTCCGCGCGCCGGCTTCGGCGAGGTCACGGTCAGCGGCACGACGAATGTCGATCCACGCGTGGTGCAGTCGTATATCTATCCGGCACCGGGCGATCCCTATTCGCCAGACCAGATCGCGCGTATTCGCAAATCGGTTCTGCAGGTGCCGGCGATCCAGACGGTCCGCGTGCGCGAGGCGCGCGACCTCAACAGCGCCGGGCAGTTGCCGTTCACGGCCGAGGTGACCGAACGTCCCAACAATGTGCTGGGTGCATCCGCCCGGTTCTCGACGCTGGATGGGCCGAGCCTCCGCAGCTACTGGCAGCACCGCAACCTGTTCGGCGGCGCCGAGAGCCTGCGAGTCGAGGCCGACATCTTCGTGCCGCCGCGCACCAATCAAAGCGCACTGGATACGCTGCGCGATTTCGGCTTCTCCGACCTCGGTGGACGTCTGCGCACCACGTTCATCAAACCGGCGCTGAACGGCTCGCGCAACGATCTGCTGCTGGATGGCATGGTCGAGCGGGACCGCACAGGTGGCGACCGCTATGGCGGCTATGAGAGCGAGCGCGCGACTGCGAGCGCATCGATCCGCCATCGCTTCAGCGATACGTTCTCTGCACAGATCGGCATTGCAGGTGACGTCGGCCGCACCACCGATACGCTTGGCACAGTCGATTATCACCTGGTCGGCATTCCCGTGCAGGTCTCCTACGACACCACGGATCATGCGCTCGACCCGACCAAGGGCATCCGTCTGCAAGGCTTTGCCGCGACCTATCCGGACTGGCTGGGCTCGTCGGTCAGTTTTACCGAAACGCGCGCGCAGGCCTCGGTCTATCGCGCGCTCGACGAGTCCGCGCGATACGTGTTGGCCGGCCGTGTGGCGGCCGGTTCGCTGTTCGGCGCCGACACCGCGCTGATCCCCGCTAATCACCGCTTCTATGCGGGCGGCGGCGGCTCGGTGCGCGGTTTCCGCTATCGCAGCATCAGTCCGCTCGGCCCGACCGGTGAAGTGGTCGGCGGCAGCAATCTGCTGGAAGCCTCGTTCGAGGCGCGCATCAAGGTGACCGATACGATCGGCATCGTGCCTTTCGTCGATGTCGGCGGCGCGTTCAATTCGGGCTATTCGAACTTTGGCGAGGAGATGCGCGTCGCGGCGGGTGTCGGCCTGCGTTATTACACCGCCATCGGGCCGATCCGCCTCGATGTCGCTTTGCCGATCAACAAGCGACCGGGCGAATCCGCCTATGCGTTTTACGTCGGCATCGGCCAGGCGTTCTGACATGCGGTTACGCCGCAGAACCATATTCATTGGTCTTGCCGCATTCGTGCTGTTGCTCGGCGTCGCGGGCTATGCGTTTCTCCATTTCACATTGCGCGGGCAGGGCGACGACAAGGGGCTGCTCGCCAATCTGATCTCGCGCGCACTATCGACACCGGCGGCGCAAATCTCGATCGGTGACGTCTCGGGCGTGCTGACATCGGATGTCACCGTCAGCGATGTCTCGATCGCCGATCAGGATGGCGTCTGGCTCAAGCTCGACAAGATCAGGCTGGTGTGGCGCCGCACGGCGCTGCTGGCGGGCAGGCTTGAGATCGACAAGCTCGATGTCGGCCGTCTCGCCATCCATCGCAAGCCGCTGCCGACACCTGCAACGATTGTTCCCGAACAATCGCCGCCCGGTCAGACAGCACAGCCCGATGAGCCGCTGCTGCCCACCATCCCCGTCAAGGTGGAGCTGAAATCCTTTGCGCTGGCGGAACTGTCCCTCGGCGAGCCGCTGCTCGGCGTTGCCTCCCGGCTCACGGCAGCCGGCCAGGCCGTGCTTGGCAATCCCGCCGAAGGCCTCGCGCTGACGCTCGATGCGCGACGGCTCGATGCGCAGGGCGTGTTTGCAGCAAAGCTTGATTACATCCCGGCGAGCGGACGGCTGCAGACCATGCTGACCCTCGACGAAGCGCCTGGCGGCATCGTGGTGCGGTTGCTCAAGGTTGCTGATCTCCCGGCCGCCAAACTGGACCTGCGCGGCACCGGCACGCTGGATGCGTTCGATGCAAAGCTGGCTTTCGATGCCGGACCGAGCACAGGTGCCGATGGCGCTGCGCAACTGACCAGACAGGCCGATGGACGTCGGCTGAGCCTCGATCTCGGTGCGCGCATCGAGGGGCTGTTGCCGTCGGTGATCCAGCCGATCTTCGCCGGCACCACCCGGCTGAACAGCAGTATCGGTTTCGCGCCGGACGGCGGCATCCGCATCGAGCCGTTGTCAGTGGTGTCGAAACTGGCGCGCATGGATATCGGCGGCTCCGTCGATGCGGAGCAGGTCGCCGATCTCACCATCCGCATGCGCGCTTTGCCGAATACGGGCGACGCCACCGAGGTCAACGATATCGGCATCAAGACGTTGGCCTTTGATGCCACGGTGAAGGGCGCGCTGTCAGGACCGCAGGTCGCCGCCACAGCCGCGCTGCGCGACGCAAAATTACCGCAGGGCCGTTTCGGGCAGATCGACGCGTCGTTCAACGCAACGCCGGCGGGCTCGCTGCTTGAAAAGGACACGACGGTCAAACTGACGGGGCAGGTCAAGGCAACGGGCTTGCATGCGAGTGACGCGGCTATCGACAGCGCTGTCGGGTCGTCACTTTCGCTGATGTTCGCGGGTACGAGCCGTGCGGGCATCGTCGATGTGCAGACGTTGCAGCTGCAGACGGAAACCGCAGCCGCTTCGTTCGCCGGACAGGTCGGCGGTCCCTTACTGAAAGGCCGGGCCGATATCACCTCGTCCGATCTCGCGCGTTTTGGCGCATTGGCTGGCCTCAAGCTCCGCGGTGCGTTGGCATTCGGAGCGCAACTCGATGGCAGCCCCGACGCCGGACGGATCGACGCGCGGCTCGATGGCAAGCTGACTGGTCTCTCGACCGGGATCGGACAGGTCGATGGACTTACCGGCGGAACGGTCGATCTCGCGGGCACCGTCCGCACGCTGCCCGGTGCAGGGTACGGCTTCGACGATCTGCGCATTGCCGGCCGCCATATTGGTGCACGCGTGCATGGCGATGCCACCAGAGAAAACGCTGCGATCAGCGCCGTCGTGCAGATCCCGCAGCTGTCACATGCCGACAAGACACTGAGCGGGCAGGCCGAGGCAAATGCGCAGCTCAGTGGATCGCTCGGCAAGCTTAATGCCCATGTCGCGATGGCACTGAACGATGTGCGGGCTTCCGGCCGTCCAGTGCCGCGCGTCACGCTTGAACTCGCCGCAACCGACGTCACCGGTGCGCTCGACGCCAAGGCGACGCTCGATGGCATCATCGATCGCAACTCCGCGAATGGGCGTCTGCATGTGGCGAAGCAGAGTGACGGCGGCTGGCGGGTCGATGATCTCGATTTGCGCGTCGGTTCCGTCGCTGCGCGCGGTGTCATCGCGCTGGATGCGGAGCATCTGCTGTCGGGGCAGCTTGCGGCGTCTGCCGGCAATCTCGATGACCTGTCGCCACTGCTGCTGGCCAAACTGGCCGGCGCCTTCGATGCCAGTCTGAACTTCACCACCGAGGCAGGCGCGCAGAATGCACAGATCGCATTGCGCGGACAGGGGCTCAAATATGCGAGCGATGCGATCGGCAAGGTCGATGTGCAAGCGGCGTTGCGCGACATCTGGCGACGTCCGATGGCGGACGGCAATGTCGCCATCGACAATGCGAGCATCGCGGGCGAGGTGGTCCAGAGCGTCCGCGTGGCCTCGCGCAGCACGACATCGGGCAGCGACATCACGCTGAAGCTGAACGGCAAGCGTGTCGGGGCCGATCTGCGGGCCATGCTGGTGCCGGCCAACGACATCCGCCTCGATCTCTCGGCGCTGACAGCGCGCTACGAGAGCAGTCGCATCGCGCTGGCACGACCGGCATCGTTCACGCTGCGTGGCTCGGCCATTGATATCCGCGACTTCGCGCTGGCGCTGGATCGCGGTGTGCTCAGCGTGAATGGGACGGCTGGTGACACGCTCGATCTGACGCTGTCGGCCAAGGCCGTGCCGCTCGCCGTCGCCAATGCCGTGGCGCCGCAGCTCGGGCTTGCGGGGACGCTCGATGCGCAGGCCCGCGTCACCGGGACCGCGCAGGCGCCGAGCGGAGACTGGCGCGTGGCCATCGCGGGGCTCGCAGCGGCGCAGACGCGTGAATTCGCACTGGCGCCGATGGGCATTCAGGCCAGCGGTCGCCTGAGCGAGGGGCAGACTACACTGGATGCGCAGGTCAGCGCGCCGCGCCTCGGCCAGTTGCGCGCCGCCGGGAAGATCCCGCTACAGCGTGGAGCGCTCGATCTCGCGGTGAAGGGATCGCTCGATCTTGCCGCGGCCAACGGCCATCTGTCGCCGCAGGGACGTCGGCTGTCGGGGCGCTCGGATATCGACCTGCGCGTGACCGGTGCGCTCGACAAGCCCAAGCTCAATGGTGCGGCGACGCTGTCGGGCGGCACGTTCGACGATGTCGAACTTGGCACCAAGCTCACTGGCATCGCCGCACGGATCGCCGCGCGTAACGAAGACGTGGTGATCGAGCGCTTCACCGCGACCAGCGCCAATGGCGGCAGCCTGAATGCCAGCGGCAATATCCGCATCGATCCCGACGCCGGTCTGCCCGGTTCGATCCAGGTCTCCGGCCGCGACGTGCTGCTGGCGTCGAACGCCATCATGAAGATGCGCGCCAGCCCGAACCTGCGCATTGCGGGCCCGCTGATGCGCGATCCCCGGATCACCGGGCGCATTGATGTCGATGGCCTCGACGTCAATGTCCCGGAGCGGCTGCCATCCACGTTGAAGCCGCTGGCTGGTACACGCCATGTGGATGCGCCCGAACATGTTCGGCAGGCAATTGAGAAAGAAGAGAAGGCCCGAAAGCGCACCAAGCGGGCGCCGCCTTTCGACGCGGGGCTCGACCTCACCATCGCGGCACCCAATCGCGTCTTCGTGCGCGGTCGTGGCATCGATGCCGAGCTCGGCGGCGACATGCGCCTGACCGGCCGGCTGGCGTCACCGGTGACCATCGGTGCGTTCGAGATGCGGCGTGGGAAGCTGCAGGTGGCCGGCACGCGGCTTGATTTCAGCCGTGGCCGCGCGACCTTCAGCGGCGAGGTGACGCCGGAACTCGATTTTGTCGCGCAGACCCAGGCGGGCGATGTGACCGCACAGATCACGGTCAGCGGCATCGCCTCGGCGCCGACATTCGCGTTCAGCTCGTCGCCCGACCTGCCGCAAGACGAGGTGCTGTCGCGCATCATGTTCTCGAAGGCATCCGGTGGGTTGTCGCCGTTCCAGGCGGTGCAGCTTGCGCAGATGGTGGCGCAGTTCTCGGGCGATGGCGGACCGGACACGATGGAGCGCCTGCGTCGCTCGCTCGGCGTTGATGCGCTGGATATTTCGGCCGGCGGTGCCGGCGGCCCCAGCGTCGGCGCCGCGCGCGCCATCAACAGCCGCGTCAGCGTCGGCGTGAAAGGCGCAGCTGCCGCCAAGGATTCCGCCGTCACGCTCGATATCGATCTCACCCGCCGCCTGCGCCTGCAGGGCGAGGCCTCGGGCACCGGCGCGACATCGATCGGGATCGGGACCGAGATCGAGTATTGAACGAGGGGCGGCCATGTCCGCCCCGAACTTCTCAGTGTCGGGCGAATACTGGTAGTCATTCGCTGGTGTGTTTGAGACACTGGATTTCACTGAATCCGAATAGTCCGCACCACAGAAAATCAACGCGCCGCACAGAGCGCTGTCTCAATGATCGATCGGGGAGTTTGTCATGACGGGTCCGCTACATGGTGTTCGAGTTGTCGATCTCACCACGATGTTGTCGGGGCCATGTGCTGCGCAGACCCTTGCCGAGATGGGCGCCGACGTCACCAAGGTCGAGACGCCCGAGGGCGACAATCTCCGCAATATCGGCCAGTCCCGCAGCGGCGGGATGGGGCCGATGCATCTTCATGCCAATCGCGGCAAGCGCAGCGTCGCGCTCGATCTCAAGAGCGAGGATGGGCGCAACGCATTTATAGGTCTGATCAAGGATGCCGATGTCCTGATCTGCAATGTCAGGACCAAGGCGATGCAGCGTCTGCGCCTCGCTTACGATGATTTGCGCGCGATCAACCCGACCCTGATCTATGTGAGCATCGTTGGCTATGGCAGCGGTGGGCCTTATTCGGATCGGCCAGCTTATGATGATCTCATTCAGGCGGCCGTCGGCATTCCGTCGCTTGGCGCGTCGCAGGAAGGCGGCGCGCGCTACGCGCCGATCGCTGTTGCGGATCGTGTCACCGGCATGAATGCGGCCAATGCGGCGCTGGGTGCGCTGTATCACCGTCTCAGGACGGGTGAGGGCCAGCATGTCGAGGTCGCGATGTTCGAGACGATGGCCTTCATGGTGCTGTCCGATCACATGGGCGGTCGCACCTATCAGCCTCAACTCGGCCCGACCGTGTTCGAACGATATGCGTCGGTGCGCCGACCATTCCCGACGTTGGACGGCGTGGTTTGCTTGCTGCTCGTCACCGACAAACAGTGGAAGGCATTCTTTGATCTCGTCGATCGCGGCAATGTTCTCGAGGACGAACGTTTCTCCACAGTATCAGGGCGCACGCATAACACGACAGCGCTCTACAAGATCGTCGCCGAACTCGTCGCGACGCGCACGACCGACTGGTGGATGCAGGAACTGGAGCGTGTCGATATTCCCGCAGTGCCGCTGGCGACCATCGACAGCCTGATCGACGATCCGCATCTGAAGGCGGTCGGCTTCTTCGACGAGGTCGAGCATCCCAGCGAAGGTCCGATCAGGGCCATGCGATCGACGGGGCGTTGGTCGAAATCGCAGCCAGCACCAGATCGGCCAGCTCCACGCCTGGGCGAGCACAACGAACAAATTTTGCCGAGGTAGAGTTTTCAGGCCGCGAACACCGCGACCGCCGCCCGTTTAACTACAGGTGATCTTCTTCATCGTGTGATTGGTGACGAAGCCGTAGCCGCAGGTGTCGCAGGTCCAGAGATAGCTCACCACATTTTCAGCGAGAAACGCGGAAGACTCTGCGGCGATCATGCTGTCGGCGCAGACCGGACAAGTGGGAAGATCGACACGTGGTGTCGTGCTCGACGTAGTCTGATGGGACGTCGTGGTCGTATGGATTTCAGCAGCAGCTGCCATCGTGACCTCCTTCACCATCTGATTTGACCCGCGATGAGATTATCCTGATTTGCCCGACCAAAACTGATTTGTTTGACCTCGGCGCAACACAAATGCGTTGATCCGGTGATATTCCCATCGCGATTTTGCGATGCAGCGCGTTACGACGTTGTGCACTGCGGGCAATTGCGACGCAGTGTCACGCTTTTCAATGTTCGCAGGCGACCCTCTCCGTTTCGTTACCAGACGGATCGGTTACGGATATGCAGCGATTAACGTGACACCCAGCAGGATGCCTGCTGGCAATTGCGGGGGCCTTGCCGTAGCTCTTGGGCGCGTCTCACACCTGCAAGGATTCGCCTCGATGGCCCAGCCCCCACGCCGACCACGCACGCTCCAGGACGCCCGCACCGAGGCTGAATCAGCTTTCAAGAAGGTCACCGCGCCGGTTGCGGAAGCACCGGCCAAGGCGAAAGCCATTCCTGGTGTTCGCGAGGTGGTGTCGCTGCGGATCGATCAGGACGTGCTCGAATATTTCCAGGAAGCCGGTCCAGGCTGGCAGGACCGGATCAATGATGCGCTGCGCAAGGCTGCGGGAAAATAGCCCCGCAGCCTTTTCACATGATCAGCGCCCGAGAATGCCGCCCACAACGCCGCCGATGAACCGGCCCGGCAGTGCGGGATCGACCGAAGGCGGCGGCGCCTGGCGCCTTACCACAGGCGCGGGTGCTTCCTCATAGGTCTGTACCTGACGGCGCACCGGCTTCGGTGCCGGCGCGGGCTCTTCGGCCAAGGTCACAGGTTCGGCCAATAATGCGACGTGCTGGACCTTGTTCAGGTAACCCGAGGTCGGATAGCCGCGCGCGGCCTGCCAGCGGGTGATGACGCCGCGGGTTCCGGCGTCAAAGCTGCCGGTCGCCTTGGTGTCGAAGCCGAGCCCGTTGAGGCGGCGCTGCACGTCGCGGCGCTTGGCCTGGTTGAGGCCGATCTTGTCTTCGGTGAGCTGGTTGGCCTGTTCGGTGAACACGGCTTTGTCACCGCCGGGGCCGCGGTGCGCGGCGCTGTGGCGGCTTCCTGCAGCGCCGCGATGCGGGCGAGGGCGAGCGGCTTGAACTGGCCGTTCGGATACATGGTGATATAGGCGTTGAGTTCTTCGGGACGGTTGGAGTCCTTGATTGAGCGCCAGAATTCAAGCTCGACATCGGAGCCGGGTGTCGCTGCCGCAGGCATCGTGGCGGTCGGGCTGGCAGCGGCGACCTGTACCTGCGTCTGGACATCCGGATTGAGGTAGACGGCGCCGATCAGGTTGGTGTGGCCCCAGGGCAGCTGTCCCTTGTTGGTTTCGTCCTGCACCTGCGCGCGGACCTTGGTCATGGCCTGCTGGATCTCGGCGCCGGGCGTGGTGATGTTGTTCAACAGCGCGCGGGTGAACGGGCTGTTGCCGCCGCTCTTGCCGTCGAGCGCGGTCTGGCCCGGGCTGGTCGCGAAAGCGATCAGGGTACCTTCGCCAGACTTCATTTCGGCCAGGCCGGACGATACGGCGACGCTGCGCGTTGCCGATCCGCTGGAGCGGATCTTGGCGGCGAATGGATTGTCACGGCAGGCGTCGAGAAACACCAGTTTGACCTTGGCGTCGCCCATGGTCTGTTCGAGCGTCATCTCGACATTGATGGCGGCACCGAGCTTGACGTCCATTTCCGATTTCAGATTGGCATCGACCGGCAAGAGGTAGTTGACGTTGTTCACCGAGATACCGTGACCGGCGTAGAAGAAGAGGGCGACATCCGCCCCTGTGCCTTGCGCCCGAATTCGAGCAGGCGTTCGGTCATGCCGTCGCGGGTGAGGTTGGAACCTTCGATGACCTCGAAGCCGACATTGCGCAGCGTGCTGGCCATGGCCTTGGCGTCGATCGGCGGGTTCGGCAGCGGATCGACATTCTTGTAGGCGCCGTTACCGACGACAAACGCCACGCGTTTGTCGGCGAGCGCAACGTCGGCGCTGAAGACCACAGACAGCGCAGACAAAGCGAATACGAGCTGGCGCACGGCAAATCTCCCCTAATCGAATCCGGTCGTTCGACCACTGGCAGAGGAGAAACTATCAAGGGTGTGCCCGCGCCAAAATGGCGAGACGCGCACTGCAGGAATAAAAACGAAAATGGAACTCAGGTGGTCGCGCGCGCCGGTGCGCGATCGGGGCTGCGCAGGTTCAGCGTATTACCGGCGAGGATCAGCGTGGCGCCGAGCACCGTGAACATGTCCAGCTGTTCAGAGTATAGTAACCATCCGATCATGGCGCTCAACGGCACGCGCAGGAAATCCATCGGCACGACGACTGTCGCATCGGCATAGAGCATCGCGCGCGCCATGCAGAAGTGCGAGAAGGTGCCGCAGAAGCCGACGACGACCAGCCAGAACCACACATAGGCCGATGGCCATTCCCATGTGGCTATCGCGGGAATGAGACCTGCCGTCGACTGGACCACGATCATCCAGAAGATGATCTTGAGCGCGCTGTCGGTGCGCGTCAGCGACTTGATCAAGGTCACCGAAATACCAAATCCAAAAGCCGAGGCGAGCGAGATCAGTTGTCCGACATTCAGCTCGCCTGTCGTCGGCCGCACGATCACGATGACGCCGATCAAGCCGAGGACGATCGCGATCACCTTCCAGCGCGTGATGCGCTCACCGAGAAAGATCGCGGCCATGATGGCGATCCAGATCGGCATCGTGAATTCAATCGATACGAGTTGGCTGAGCGGGATCAGGGTCAGCGCATAAAACCAGCCGAGCTGCGATGCGTAGTGCACCAGATTGCGCGTGACATGCGCCATCGGCCGCGTGGTCGCCATGGCTCTGCAACCACCATTCATCAGGACGATCGGTACAAGGAAAACGAAACCGAACAGCGAGCGGATTTCCATTACCTGAAACACGCCGAGTTCGCGCAGCGTCTCGCGACCGCCGATGGCCACGAACAGCATCAAGAGCAGCCAGCCGGACATCCAGAAGGCGGCGCGAATTTTGGAGGGCTGGCGGTCCATGAAGACGAGCTTGTTTCCTGCAGGGCATGCACCGTTATGGTCGGCGATTGCCATCTCGCCGCTGTATCGGCGAGATATCCGGGCTTTGCAACGCGCGAATTCGCCGAAGCAGCAATGCGCGCGCAAAACAAAACCCCGGCAGCGCAGGGCGCCACCGGGGTTAGGATCACGGATGGGATGACAGGCTTAGCTGCGCGTCAGCGTGATGTTCACGCCCTTGAACTGGCCATCGGATGCGATGGAGACCGCCTGCTTGTTGCCGGTGGTCGTCAGCGTCAGTTTGGCATCGAAGCCCGGTGCCGAGACATTGACGTTGAACTTGCCAGCCGAAGAGGTGCCCTGGAGTTCGCCGCTGACATTGCGGGTGGTCTCGGACCAGTTACCCGACAGCGTATTGCCCTTGGCGATCACATTGCTCTTCAGCTCGAACTTGTAGCTGTCGCTGGCGCAGAGCAGCGACTGGTTGAGCCCGTTGCCGTCGCCGCTGACCGCATACGTCGCCTTGCAACGGATGCGCTCCTTGGCGCCGCCATCGAGCGAGATGTTGCCCTGGCCCGACCAGACACCCGCCATTCCCGCGAAGGGCGCGGACTGGGCGAACGCCGCAATGGACGGCACCGCAATGGCGGCGGCGAAAATAGCGGTCCGGGCAAAGGCGCGCGGGAAGGTCGAGACGGCGGTCATGGGCAGTTCCTGATGCGGGTTATTGACGAGAAGCTTCCCAGCGCCCGCTGCAGGGGACGCCACCCGAGGCGCCGTTCCATTTGCCGGAGCCGGCATTGCCGGTGAGCTGGCCGTTCGCGAATGCGGGGCCGATCGAGACGCGCACGAGGCCGGTGCTCGCGATCTTGCCGGAAACGTCAGCACCAGGTGCAGTCACCCGGCCGTCGGTCACCGTCAGCGGATAGCTGGCCGTACGGTCGCAGCTGCCAGTCTGCGTGAAAATGGTGACGTTCCAAAGACCGTCATAAGGGTGCTGGGCGGAGGCAGGGACGGTGGCGGCAAGCGTGGCACCGGCCAGCAAGGAGGCGGACAGGAACACGCGCATGCGGTCGAAACGCATTGAATCAAATCCTTTGATGTTGTGATGGGTCGCGTTATTCGCGACTAATGTGTCCAAAATTTGTGCGGTGCGCATTGACCCAAAACATCTGCATGGCGCAACGCACGGTCCCCGGTTTCGTTCCCCGGGAGCCGGTATTATTTTCGGCTCGTCCGAAAAATCAGCTCAGCTTCGGCGCCTTCGTGGCGAATTGCTCGTCCTGATAGGTGGCCGGCAAGCTATTGTTTGCAATGGCATAATCGACGACTTCGCCGAGCAGCTTGTAGCCGAGCGGGGCGAGGGCGCGTTCCCATAGTTCGCGAGCGGTTTCGCCCTTCTTCACGAAGCAGAATTCCTGGGCCGCAATGGCGCCGCCGTCCATCACGTCGGCCAGATGGTACACGGTGCCGCCGGCGATCGGGTCGCCTTCCTTGATGGTCCATTCCACCGCTGCGATTCCCCGGTGACGCGGAAGCAGCGACGGGTGATAGCCGATCCCGCCGAGCTTGGACTTGGCCAGTGCATCCTTGCCGATGCGGGCGTGGCTGTGGGCGGTGATGATCAGATCGGTGCCATCGGCGATTTCTGAGGCGACCACGAGCTTCGGATTGGCCTGCACGGTCACCGGAATCCCTGCGGCCTTGGCTGCAGCGGCCAGTCGGTCCTCTGCATCCGCCACGACCACGCTGATGATCTCGACCTTGTGGGTCTTCAGCATATCGAAGGTCGTGACGCCGAAGTGACGGGAGCCGACGAGCGTAATCCGCATGGTATGTGTCCGGTGATCAGAGGCTGGAGGGACAGAAGCCGGTTGGCCCGGCGTCGTTGATTGCGAAAGTGGTGGGCGGGATGGGGATCGAACCCATGACCAGTCGATTAAAAGTCGAATGCTCTACCGCTGAGCTACCCGCCCGAAGATGCCGTAAGATTTTGCGGTCCGACGGCTGATGCCCAACCCTGGGGAGAGACAGTCCGTCCGCCATGCCGCTTGCGATGCAGCGTATCGCGTTGGGACGCTGTGTAAAAGGCGGGTCCGCCGGGGTCAAGGGCGAGCCCGCTGGTTGTGGACATGAACCGGCGGACGGTAAACGCAGGTCAGCTGGCCTCGCGCTGCGGCTCGGGCCGGGAAATGTCCAGCTGCGGCATCCGCACGGGGCGCAGGCCGATCAGCTCGGCGGTGCGCACCGTGGTGTCTGTCCACCACTGGAACTGATTGGCGCGCGAATTTTCCAGAATGGCGATCAGCACCGCCGACAGGAATGGCAGGCTCTGCAGTATGAGCACGCCGGCGAAGATGTAGATTTCCGTGACCTGCTTGTCGTTGTTCGAAAACACCAGCACGCCGGCGCTGATCAGCAGCAAGACGCCGATCACCGCCTCCCAGAACGCCTGGAATTCGATCGACATGGTCGATTTGCCGCCCTTCGACGTCACGGTGAAGGGCAGGTGATCCTTGATGAGGCCGTCGGCGACGGCCCGTGACACCGTCCATTGCACGGACATGGCGGCGACCATGGCGCCGAGCATCTGCCATAGGCCGATCTTCACGCGCAGCCGGTACAGGATCAGGAAGTGCGCCAGCGAAATCACGAAGGAGACGATGATCGGCAGTGTCAGGATCGTGTCTGGGATCGAGATATCGGCAAAGGCGATGATCGGCACCCAGATGATGTTGAGGATCGCCACGACGACGCCGAGGCTCTCGGCACCGAGCCAGTTGAGCCAGCCGAGCCCGAATTCTCGCTTCTGGTCCTGCGTCATCCGGCTCGCGCCTGGCATGAAACGGCGCCAGTGCTTCTTGATGATCTGGAAGCCACCATAGGCCCAGCGATGCCGTTGCTTCCTGAACGCCTCATAGGTGTCCGGAAGCACGCCGTAGCCGTAGCGCTCCTTGGTGTAATGGGTCAGCCAGCCATGCTGCATGATCGCGAGACCGAGATCACTGTCCTCGCAGATGGTGTCGCCGGCCCAGCCACCCGCCATGTCCATCGCCTCGCGACGGATCAGGCACATGGTGCCGTGGACGATGATCGCATTGGCCTCGTTGCGCTGGACCATGCCGATGTCGAAGAAGCCGGCATATTCGCCGTTCATGATGTAGTGCATCAGTGAACGGTCTTCGTCGCGATGGTCCTGCGGCGCCTGCACGAGACCGACGCGCGGGTCGTTGAAGGCAGGGACAAGGTCCTTGAGCCAGTTCGGCTCCACAACATAGTCGGCATCGATGATGCCGATCACCTCTGCATCGGCCGCGGTGCGATCCATGGCAATGCGCAGCGCGCCGGCCTTGAAGCCCTCGACCTTCTCCGCATTGATGAAGATGAAGCGCTCGCCGAGCATCCGGCAATGATCCTGGATCGGCTGCCAATGGGCGGGATCCGGGGTGTTGTTGATGATCACCACGCATTCGAAATTCGGGTAATCGAGGGCTGCCACCGCATCCAGCGTCAGCTTCAGCATGTCCGGCTGTTCGCGATAGGCCGGGATATGAATCGAGACCTTCGGATATTTCTGCTCGGCATCGGCCGCCGCGCGCAGCACTTCGCTACGTTCGGCTGTCAGCAGCCGGAGTGGCTTCTTCCCGAATGCAATGGCCGCGATTTCCTCGATGCGGGCAAGTGCGATCAAGATCAGCGGAATCAGGAGAATACAGCCGAGCGTGAGGGCGAAAGCCGAGCCCCAGACGAAGTAATGAGTTTGCTGATAGGCAAAGATCGTTGCCGCCCAGGCGCCGACCGCATTGGCAGCCACCGCCAGCACGAAGGCCTGCAGCGCGGTCGGGGCGACGATCTGCAGGATCGGTAGCGACAGCAGAATGCCAACGAGCAGGGCGATGCTGGCGTTCTTCCAGTAGTCTGGGTTCACCACTGGACCGGTCCAGGGAAATTTCGGTTCGCGCGACGCGTTGAGCATGCCCCAATACGGGCCGACGCCGCCTTCGAAGAACTTCCAGGGCTGATCGATAGCTTCGACGATGTTGTAATCCATGCCGATGGCTTCGGCGCGGGTCACGAAATTGCGGATCACCACCGCCTGCTTGAACGGGCCGGGCTCGGCATTGCGGAGATTGTAGCCCTCGCTCGGCCAGCCGAATTCGGCGACCACGATGCGCTTGCCTGGGAAAGTCTCGCGGAGGAGGCCGTAGATATACACGGCCTGATCGACGGCCTGGGTGTCCTTGAAGTTTTCCCAATAAGGCAGGATATGCGCGGCGATGAAATCGACGGAGGATGCGAGCTGCGGGTTGTCGCGCCAGATGTTCCAGATTTCACCGGTGGTCACCGGAACGGAGACCTGCCTCTTCACCTTGCGGATATACTCGATCAGGTCCTGGATCTTGAGTTCGTCGCGATAGAGCGTTTCGTTGCCGACCACGACGCCGATGACGTTCGAGTTCTTTTTCGCCAGATCGACCGCGGAGACGATTTCGCGCTCATTGCGATCGGCATTCTTGTCGATCCAGACGCCGAGCGTGACCTTGAGACCGAATTCGGCGGCAATGGCCGGAACGATTTCGACGCCGCCGGTCGACGAATAGAGACGAATCGCCCGCGTCATGGTCGCGAGCTTCTTGAGGTCGGCGCGTACCTTGTCGACGGTCGGGATATTGTCGATGTCCGGATGTGCCGTTCCTTCGAACGGCGCATAGGACATGCTGGGGATCATGCCCCGGAAATCCGGGGCGTCCTGCTTCTCGCGCAGGAGGGCCCAGAGACCGGCATGAATGGCAGTGACGAGAAATATTACGGCGACGACGACGCGCATCGCGAGGAAACCATACGGGGCGAGCGAGGCCGGGAAGCGGACCTGTCCCCGAGGTCCGGCCAGTAGCGATCGTGGCCGATTATATCTGCCACACGAGTGAACAACTCAACTGCGGCCGTGGCGTTTTGAGGGCGACGACCGATCTCTGTGGAGACGTTTGCGGTGCACGACCGGCTTGGGCCGGTCGCGCGAAGCTAGACTTACTTTGGCGCCTCTGCCGGCTTGGCATCCGGCTTCGCCTCAGGCTGGGCAGCCGGAGGAGCAGGGGACGGCACGGGCGGCTGGGTGAGCGCGGCCGGCTGCGGCGTGGCGTTCGGATTGATCCAGCAGGCATGGACGTGACGGTTCAGGCTGTCGGCCACTTTCGGGTCGATCGCCGGGCCGAATTTCACGAGGCAACGGAACGTCGCCTGCACGTGGCCGCCGGGGCAGCCGAAGCGGTCATAGAGGTCGAGGTGACGGAAAGCCGTGTCGAGATCGTCGCGCCACATCAGGACGACGACGCGGCGGCCGAGCCAGACACATTCCGGATTGCCGCCCGGGCCATTGATCGCCTGAGTCGCCTCGACGAATTCGTCGGCCTTCTTCTGGCTCTCACGGGCGACGTCGGCAGGGGTGACAGGCGCATTTGCCGCAGGTTTCTGATCCTGCGCGAGGACGGCACTGACCGGCATGATTGTCGCGCTCACACCCAGCAGCAAAGCGAGTGCCGGAACGGCGCAACGACGCAGAACCGAAGTTTGGAACCCGAACACCAGTCGACCCATAAAGTCCCCGATAAAAGTTAGCTGTCAGCCCCTGACGTCCTCGCCAGATGCCGCGCAAATGGGTCTCCATTACGGCGAAGACCTCGGGTGAATCCCATGACTGTTATTTTGGATTTTGTCCAGCAACGCCGGAAGTTCGTCTCATTTTCGTGGCGTGACGGTGAACATTCGCCGCAGCGCCGGTTGGCGGGCTTGGCAGATCGGCGATGACGGGCTAATCGACGAGCGTCTTTTGGAGGACGGAACCAATTTCCTACCGCACGCCGCTGGCGCTTCTCCTAATCTCACTCGGTACGATCGCAGCGGTGTGGTGGTGGCTCGCCACGCCGGTTTCGCTCGCGCGTGCCCCGATCGATCCCGCCGCCAAGCTGGAATGCGTGTCCTACGCGCCGTTCCGCGGCGAGCAGACGCCGCTCAATTCGACGGCCATCATTCCTGCCGCGCAGATTGCCGCCGACATGGCGCAACTGGCGCAGATCTCGAAATGCGTGCGGACCTATTCGATCGACAATGGTCTCGATCAGGTGCCGGAGCTGGCCGGGAAGGTCGGTCTCAAGGTCTTGCAGGGCGTCTGGCTCGGCAGCAACCGGGCAAAGAACCTGGCACAGATCGCGGGCGTGGTCGATTTGACCAAGCGCTATCCCAGCGTCATCACCGGCGTCGTAGTCGGCAACGAAGTGTTGCTGCGCGGCGAGATGACTGCCGCCGATCTCGTCGGCAATATCCGGTCGGTGAAGGCGCAGGTCGGGCAGGTCCCTGTGACCTATGCCGATGTCTGGGAGTTCTGGCTGAAGAATCGCGAACTCTATGACGCCGTCGATTTCGTCACGATTCACATCCTTCCATATTGGGAGGACCTGCCGATCCGTGCCCGGAACGCGGCGGCGCATATCGATTCGATCCGTAAGCGGGTTGCAGTGGCATTCCCCGCCAAGGAAATCCTGATCGGCGAGACCGGCTGGCCGAGCGCGGGTCGCATGCGCGAAGGTGCACTGCCGTCGCGGGCCAATCAGGCGCGGGTGGTGTCGGAACTGCTCGATCTCGCCAAGCGTGAAGGCTTCCGGGTCAATCTGATCGAGGCCTATGACCAGCCGTGGAAGCGCGATCTGGAAGGAACGGTTGGCGGCTATTGGGGGCTTTATGACGCCGATGCCCGCGATCTGAAGTATCCGGCCGGCATTCCTGTCAGCAATTATCCGACCTGGAAGCTGCAGATGGGGCTTGGCATGGGCCTCAGCATCGTCGTGTTCCTCACGGGTATGCTGACGCTGCGCCGCAAGCCGTGGATGCCGCGTTTTTCGGCGTGGCTGACGGTAGCGGTGTCCGCAACGGTCGCCGGCGCACTGCTCGGCGTGGCCATCGACAAGCTGATTTACGAGAGCTACGGCAGCGGCCGGTCGATCCAGTGGGCCGCTCTGCTTGCCGCAGGCGTACTGTCACCGATCTTGTGTGCCTACGCCACCATGTCCGGCCGTTCGCTGCCGACATTCCTGGAGCTGCTGGGTCCGCAGCCCTACCAGAATCGCTCGTTTGCGACCGTTCTGCTGGGCCTGACCGTGATCGTCACGGCCCTGATCGCAGCGCAGACCGCGCTCGGCTTCGTGTTCGATCCGCGCTATCGCGATTTCCCGTTCGCTGCGCTCTCGATGGCCGTTGTGCCATTCGCCGGCCTGATGACGGTCAATCGCCGCGCCGACGGGACGCGGCCGATTGCCGAGGCCACCTTCGCCGGCCTGCTTGCCGCGGCCGTCGTCTATATCGGCTTCAACGAAGGGCCGGAGAACTGGCAGTCGGTCTGGACCTGTGCGGTCTACCTGCTGTTCGCTCTTACGCTGTGGCGGGCGCGGGCCGCGCAAATCCAAGGATAAGCAGCCCGATCGCGATGCCCGACAGGGCGACGTTGTAGAGCACGATGCCGAGACCGGCGGCGATCAACGCCCCGGTGATCAGCACGATCGATGGCCGCAGCAGGTTCAGCGTCGCAATCACGATCGCGGCGATGCCGAACACCGAATTCTTGAACAGATAGGTCGCGGTCAGTCGGCTTTTGCACAGCATGGTCTGCAAGCCGCCATCGCAGGCGAGTGCCGCAGACGACAGTTCGATCGCCATATAGCGCAGATAGATCGCATAACCGACGGTGGCGAAACCGACGATCAGGAGCCACTGGACTTCGCGAGCGGTGAGGCGGAACGGATCTTTTTTCATGGCCTGACTATGCTTTGGATCGGATCGGACGACAACCCGTCAGGCCGTCGCGGGCGCGCTTGAGCTTAGAAGACGATATAGGTTTCGCTGCCAAGCGTTTTCAATTGCTGGATTTTCATTCGCGGCTGAAGCCGAGCAATGTTCGCAGCGACGGCGTCGGCTTCGGCTCGGGGGCTTGGGCCTGCGCTTCCTCGACCGGGCGCGGTGGCGGCGAGGGCTCGGAGCGCTGTTCGGGCTTTGGTGCGGGTGCAGGTTCCGGCTTGGGCGCTGCGCGCCGCTGGGCCGGGCGCGGCGGCTTGGGTACGACCGGAGCGGCAGCTGCCGGTTCAGCCTCATTTTTCAGGGCAAGGCGCTGACCGTCGAAGGTCGAGGTCTCGCACGGGCGTTTGGTCTCGATCAGCGCGGCGCAGATCTGGGCCGCCGCCGCAGCATCGGTCAGCGGTCCCGCCACCAGGCGAAGCTGCATGCCGAGGCCGTTGCTGCGTTCGCGGACGGTGATGATGGGGCGCAGGCCGGACAATGCGCGCGATTTGGACATGCCGCGCCAGATCGCCCGCAGGCCATCGACCGAATTCGCGCCGCCGATATCGACGCCGAATTCGGTGCGGGACACCGGCGTGGCGACCACTTCGGGCTGAACGACAGCGGTGGCGGCCACTTCGATCGCAGGGGGCGCTTCAGGCGTCGGCTCGGGCGCCAGTATCGCCGCGGTCGTAACCTTGGCGGGCTCGTCCTGCGGCGGCGTCGAGGCGACGGGGGCGACCACCGGGACGAACGGGATCGCCGGGAGTGTTGCTGGCACCGGCTCGGTGGGGATCGCGGCGGTGGAGACCGGTTCGGCAGCAGGCTCCGGCGTGACCGGTTTCGGAACGACCACGGCGGCCGCCTGCCGCTTGATCGATCCGGTCACGGAATCCAGCCCCTGTTCGATCGAGGTCACGCGCGCAAACAGCCGGTCGCGGTCGCCATTCAGGGTCTCGATGGCGTGGGTCAGGCGGCGGTTCTCGACCTGCGCTTCCTTGGTGAGCTGCTGCAGCTGCTGGGCCTGGCGCGCGATCGAATCGGAGGCCACGACCTGGTCGTGGCGCAGCTGGAGCTGATACTGGCTGGAGACCACGGCGAGGCTGACTGCGCCGATCGCAGCCACGCCCCAGGAGCCCAGCCGCCACATCAGGCGCCGGCCTCCCTTGTCTTCATCGGCAAGGAATCCCGTCAGCAAGCCTTGCGGCTCGGCCGAGAAGGAATCCGCCCATTGGTCGCGCTTGTCAGCCATCCGACGTCTACGTCGTCCCGTCGCCCCGAATCACGCTTTGACATTATCAGGAAACCTTTGTGACCCTGACGCCGGAAAGCCACGTGATAGGGGAAACTGGTTTCCGGTTTCGCCGAAAGATGGCTATGACGGGGGCACGCGTTCGCGCGTTTCACGCTACGAGGACTTCCATGAACGATCGAACCAGCCTCACCATCGTCCTTGCCGCAGGCGAGGGCACGCGGATGCGGTCGTCTCAGCCGAAAGTGTTGCATCAGGTCGCCAACCAGTCGCTGCTGGCGCATGTGCTGCGCGCCGCGCCGCAGGGGGCGGGATCGTCGCTGGCGGTGGTGGTCGGGCCAGACCGCGAGGATGTTGCGGCCGAAGCCACCCGCGCCCGGGCCGACGCTGCGACTTATGTCCAGCGCGAGCGGCTCGGCACGGCGCATGCGGTGCTGGCGGCCAAAGAGGCGATGGTGAAAGGCGCCGACGATCTCTTGGTCGCGTTCGGCGACACGCCGTTGATCTCGGCTGCGACATTCGAGCGGCTGCGTGCGCCACTCCGGAATGGTGCCGCGCTGGCGGTGCTGGGTTTTCGCGCGGCCGATCCGACCGGTTACGGACGATTGCTCGTGGAGGGCGGTCAACTCGTCGCCATTCGTGAGCAGGCCGATGCCACCGAGGCCGAACGCAAGGTCGATCTCTGCAATGCCGGCGTCATGGCCTTTGCCGGCAAGACTGCGCTCGAGGTCATCGAGAAGATCGGCAATGCCAACAGCAAGGGCGAATATTACCTGACCGATGCCGTCGAGATCGTGCGCGGCATGGGCCTGCAGGCGACCGTGATCGAGACCGACGAGGACGAGGTCCGCGGCATCAACACCAAGGCGCAGCTCGCCGAGGCCGAAGCCATCATGCAGGCGCGCCTGCGCAAGGCGGCGCTCGATGCGGGCGTCACCATCGTAGCGCCGGACACGGTACATCTGTCCGCCGATACGACGTTCGGCAAGGATGTCATGATCGAGCAATTCGTGGTCATTGGTCCCGGCGTCAGCATCGGCGATGGCGCGGTCATCCATGCCTTCTCGCACATCGTGCAGGCCGAGATCGGCAAGCAGGTATCCGTCGGTCCCTATGCACGGCTGCGTCCGGGCACATCGCTGGGGGATGGCTCGCGGATCGGCAACTTCGTCGAGACCAAGGCCGCCAAGCTCGAGGCCGGCGTCAAGGTCAATCACCTGACCTATATCGGCGACACCCAGATCGGTGCCGGCGCCAATATCGGTGCGGGCACGATCACCTGCAATTACGATGGCTTCAACAAGAGCAAGACCATCATCGGCGCCGGCGCGTTTGTGGGGTCGAATTCATCGCTGGTCGCCCCGGTCAAGATCGGTGCGGGTGCGTACATCGGTTCCGGTTCGGTCATCACGCGCGATGTGCCGGACGACGCGCTTGCAGTGGAGCGCAACGACGTATCCGTGAAGGAAGGCTGGGGACAGCGTTTCCGCGACAAGAACGCCGGATCGAAGAAATCCAAGTGATGAAAAAATCCAAGTGACGATATCCGCCGGCTACTTGCCGGAGCCCTTGAGGAACCAGTTCCGCCGGGGTGGCGCCTTGACGGGCATTTCGGCGGGAAGTTCGACCGGTGGCGGTTCGTGGGCCGGAGGGGTCACAGTGTCGCGCATCGGCGGTGGCCACTGGGCGAGGCGGCTCTCATGCATTTCGATATGCCGCAGCCGTGTCCCAGCGATGGATCGCGGTTCGCGTGGATTGCGTGGCTCCCACATGGCCGTCACTCCATTTCAAGCTGGAGCGTCGCTAAATTGCGTTGACGTTTTGTTAAACGCCGCCGTGAAAATCGCATGGGATGGCCAGTCAAACTGTCTCAATCCGCAATAATTCTTGAGTATCAAGGCTTTTGCGATTCTCGCTAAGAGGTTCCGGCGCCCATTGTGGCAGCTTGTTACCGATCGTCGATTTACTGGAGATCAATTCGCACATGTGCGGCATCGTCGGAATTCTGGGACGCGCTCCCGTCGCTGAGCAGATCGTGGACTCGCTGAAGCGGCTCGAATATCGCGGTTACGATTCCGCCGGCGTTGCCACGCTGGAGAATGGTGAACTGACGCGTCGCCGCGCCGAGGGCAAACTGAAGAACCTCGAAGCCAAGCTGGCTAAGTCGCCATTGGCAGGCCATGTCGGTATCGGACATACGCGTTGGGCGACCCATGGCAAGCCCACCGAAGCCAATGCGCATCCGCATGCTGCCGATGGCGTGGCTGTTGTCCATAACGGCATCATCGAGAATTTTCGCGAGCTGCGCATCGAGCTTGAAAAGCAGGGCGCAGTGTTCGCCAGCGAGACCGACACCGAGACAGTCGCACATCTGGTCAACTCCTTCATCAAAAAGGGAGCCAAGCCCGTCGATGCCGTGAAGCAGGCACTGCCGCGCCTGAAAGGCGCCTTCGCGCTCGCTTTCGTATTCAAGGACCACGATGATCTCATGGTCGGCGCCCGCAAGGGCTCGCCGCTGGCCGTCGGTTTCGGCGATGGCGAGATGTATCTCGGCTCCGACGCCATCGCACTTGCGCCGTTCACCGACGATATCTGTTATCTCGAAGACGGCGACTGGGTGGTGATGAACCACAAGGGCTGCGAGATCTTCGACGAGGCCGGCAAACCGGCGAAGCGCGAGGTGCTGAAATCCGGTGCTTCGGCCTTCATGGTGGACAAGGCCAATTACCGCCACTTCATGGCGAAGGAAATTCACGAGCAGCCGGAAGTCGTCGGTCATACGCTGGCGCGTTACGTCGATATGGCCAGCGAACGCATTTCGCTGCCGACCGAGTTGCCATTCGATTTCAACGATGTTCAGCGTATTTCGATCGCTGCATGCGGTACGGCGAGCCTTGCAGGATTCGTCGCGAAATACTGGTTCGAGCGTTTCGCGCGCTTGCCGGTCGAGGTCGATGTCGCTTCGGAATTCCGTTATCGCGAAGCACCGGTGCGCAAGGGAGATCTGGCGATTTTCATCTCGCAGTCGGGCGAGACCGCCGATACCCTGGCAGCGCTGCGCTATGCCAAGGCCGAAGGCATGCACACGCTGGCCGTGGTCAATGTCCCGACCTCGACGATCGCGCGCGAGAGCGAGACCGTGATGCCCACGCTTGCGGGCCCCGAGATCGGCGTCGCTTCGACCAAGGCCTTCACGTGCCAATTGATGACGCTGGCTGCGCTGGCGGTTGCTGCCGGCAAGGCACGCGGCGTGCTGTCGGATGCCGACGAAGCCAAGCTCGTCCATGGGCTGGTCGAAATTCCGCGCCTGATGACCGAAGCGCTCACCCATGAGCACGAGATCGAGAAGCTTGCGCGCGACATCGCCAAGTCGAAGGACGTGCTCTATCTCGGCCGCGGCACCAGCTATCCGCTGGCGCTGGAAGGCGCGCTGAAGCTTAAGGAAATCTCCTACATCCACGCTGAAGGCTACGCCGCCGGTGAACTCAAGCATGGCCCGATCGCGCTGATCGACGAGACCATGCCGGTGGTGGTGATCGCGCCTTACGACAAGGTGTTCGACAAGACCGTCTCCAACATGCAGGAAGTCGCTGCCCGCGGCGGCCGGATCATCCTGATGACCGACGCCAAGGGCGCCGAGGAGGCGACCGTGGACTCCATGGTGACCATCGTGATGCCCGACATGTCCGCCGCCTTCACGCCGCTGGTCTATGCCGTGCCGGTGCAGTTGCTCGCCTATCACACCGCCGTGGTGATGGGCACGGACGTCGATCAGCCGCGCAATCTCGCGAAATCGGTGACGGTGGAGTAGGGCTAAGCGCTGATCTTGCCCTGGCTGAATTATGTAGTTACATTAATGCCTGTGGTGACTGCAGCAACGCGGGCAGCGCATGGCGACGACGTTCGATCCTGTCAAACGGAAATGGACGATCGAGCATCGCGGGCTCGACTTCGCCGTCGATGCCGATGAGGTCTTCGGCTCCATCAAAGCTACAAAGGTCGATGACCGGTTCGATTATGGCGAGGTTCGCTACATCAGTGCCGGATATGTCCGCAGCCGAATGGCTGTGATGGTTTGGACTGTTCGCGGCGATGATCGTCACGTGATCTCGATGAGGTACTGCCATGCGAAGGAAGAAACCTATTGGCAAGCCTATTTTCGGCAGTCCGGTGACTGATGACCCCGATGATGCTCCGGAATTGCTAGAAGAGTTTTTCCGGACTGCTGAATGGCGCGATGGGGATAAAGTCATCAGACCTGGGCGACCGCCACTGGGCGATCAACCGAAAAAGTCCGTCACGCTCCGGCTTGATGCCGATGTGCTCGAGTCCTATCGGGCGCTTGGCGCCGGCTGGCAGTCGCAGATCAACGCCGACCTTCGGAAGGTTCGTAAATTGAAAGCAGCATCCTGACGGTGTGTTCCGCGACGTCTTGTCCGAAAGGTGGCTTTCCCCGCACTGGCGAAATGCTGCTAGGATACCCATCAAAGGGGTAGGCGCAGTCGTGCGCCACCTGTCGTTTCTGACGCCGAGAGTTTGATGCAGCCCACCAATCTGCCGCCGACACCGCCTTTGGGCGAACTGCCGCCCGAGGCCCCGCGGGGCTTCATGGCGCGCATCCGCAACTACTTCCTCACCGGCCTGATTGTCGCCGGGCCGATCGCCATCACCTTCTATCTGACCTGGTGGTTCGTCACCTGGGTGGACGCCATCGTCCGCCCTCTGGTGCCCGAAGCCTATCGGCCGGAGCAATGGCTGCCTTATGGCATTCCAGGTTCGGGCCTGGTCGTCGCCTTCGTGGCGCTGACGCTGCTGGGTTTCCTCACGGCCAATCTCATCGGCCGTTCGCTGGTCGATCTCGGTGAAAACCTGCTCGGCCGCATGCCGGTGGTGCGCGCGATCTATCGCGGCCTCAAGCAGGTGTTCGAGACGCTGTTCTCCGGCAACGGTTCGAGCTTCCGAAAAGTCGGCATGGTCGAGTTTCCATCGCCGGGCATGTGGTCGCTGGTGTTGATCTCGCAGCCGCCGAGTGTCGAGGTCGCCACCAAGATCCCGAGCGAGGAGGAGCACATTTCGGTGTTCTTGCCTTGCGCACCGAACCCGACCACCGGCTTCTTCTTCTACGTGCCGAAGAGCAAGCTGATCGAGATCGACATGTCGGCGGAAGCGGCGGCCACGCTGATCATGTCGGCTGGCGTGGTGCAGCCCGGATCCGACCCTCAGAAGAAGATCGCGGCACTGGCCGAGATGGCCAAGGCGTCACGCGCCGGGACCGCGACGAAGCAGCCGGCCAAGGTCGAGTGATCGCGGCCGATGCGACCGCTTAACTCCTGGTCTCTGGCGGGGCTCGTTATCCTCGCCAGCGTGATCGTAACCGCCGTCACCGAAATGCGGATCGCCGGGATGGGCAGCGTCGCGCTGTCTGCCGGGGTCGCTTATGCCGGTTTTTTCGCCAACGTTGCCTGTTCGGGACTTGGGTTCTCGACACCGGAGCGGGGATGGTGGATTGCGAACGTTGCCATAGGCATCGCCACCATGACATTTCTCGGCGCACCCACCATTCCAAGTGCGTTGTGGACCGCCGGGCGCGTCCTGCTTGCGCGAGCGCTGGCCTAGAAGGCTCATAGCCTGAAGGGCGTTGGTTTAGATGCTGCCCTCGCGGGCGAAAGCCCAGCGCTTTCGTTTGCCCACACTCCATCGGGACGACCTAGCACGCGGCTATTCGTGGAATTAGCTCCGACGAGACCTTAGCTCATACCTCTTAGAGACATGATGACCGGGTTTGCTCAGCGTATACGCGAACGACGCGCACCGGAAAACGCGCTTCAGATGCAACGACGTCGGTGCGTTGGCGGCATGGGAGCCACGACGGCGATATCCGCGTCTTTGATTCGATATCGTGAGGCTAGAACCAAGGATTCTGTCTGATCAGACGCCATTTCTGCGCGGTTGAGTTCTGAAGTGGCTTGAGGACAATTGGGGAGTTCGTCTTCTCAGACGAGATGGTGACGTAGAGTTGTGTGTCCTTAAGTCGGATGAGGTAGGTCTCTCCTCCGTCTGAAATGAAATCCCAATATTGAGTTTTGCTGCTGCCAAGCGGCTGCTGCCAAAGTGCCGTCATTGCACCTGGAGTGCCTGATGGCTCCAGTGTTTTAGAAGTGTACACATTGCGAAGCTGATAGGTGTTGCCTTGCACCTGATCAAACTGCCAGGTCATGCACTTCCAGCTCCAGTGATCATAGAGAATGATGTTGTTACCGTCGTCTTTCTTGGCTTCGAATGGACGAATGTTTTTGGCAGTGAGCACATTTTGTATGGCGTAAGTGGTGCCGACTTCCTGCGCTGATGCGCCGGTCAGGAGCGCCAGTAATGCGAGGATCGGGGCAATAAGCGTGTTCATGGTTACCTCATGTCATGTACGCGACAGGCTGCCGACGACGAATGCGATAGACAGAGGCGGGCGGCACGTTGCGGGCTGTTCGTCCAACCAGGCTGGCCTTGAGACCTAGCCTGTCCAGGATCGGGCGCGGAACGGGGCAGCCTATGCCATAAGTGAACTGATAAAATGTGCCTCCATCACGCATATGACGGAAGGCGCCAGTGAGAATGGCCATTACCTTGCGGGGCGTCATAGAAAGCAGCGGAAGGCCGCTTACGACCGACCCTGCTGGCGCGATGAAGGGCTCATACTGCGCAAGCTGCGAAGCATCCATCCATAGCACGCGTGCATTTGGAAACCGCTGTTGCAGCAAGCGCATGAAGTCAGAGCCGTACTCAATGAGCAGAAGTTCTGATTCCGAGACGCCGCGTTGGAGGAGTGCTTTGGTGAAGACTCCAGTTCCAGGTCCAAGCTCGATGACAGGGCCATCCCCTGGTTTTATCTCGCTTGTTATGAGCCTTGCCAGAGATTGACCCGATGGAGCAACTGCCGACACCCGGCGGGGATTGGCTATCCAGGCGCGGAAGAACCCAAAGAAATCGTTGCAAGTGGTCGTCGTGCTCATCGTGTTTCCCTAAGGGCTAGAACTCGAACTTGACGCCGGTCATGTGCTCAAGTTGCTCAACGAGGATACGTCCAGCCTCGATGTCGTCGGCAATTGGTGCGGTCTTATCTTCAGCCGGATGGCCACGAAGTCGCATGAAACCACCAGGGCCGTAGTAGCCGCCCGGCTTGATGTCCTTCGATGTGGCAACCATCAGCGTTGGTTCGGCACCAGCAGCTGCGCTTTGAATCAAGGGATACATCGCGAAAACGGAGAGCAGCATGAGCTTGCTGGTGTCTGCAAAGAGATTGGTCTTGGCAGCGCCAGGGTGGCTGCAAGCTGAAAGGAGCCGGTCGCCTGCACGTCGTTGGAACTCCCTTGCAACGAGAATGTTTGCGAGCTTCGTTTTTGCGTAGGTCTTGATCGGTTTGTAGCCCTGCTTTGCATCAAGGTCTTGAATAGGAACTGGACCGCCCATGGCGTGAGTCCCAGAAGCCACCGTCACGACGCGGGGCGAAGATGATTTCAGCAGTGCGGGAAGAAGTAAGGCGGTGAGGCGATAAGGCCCAAGCACGTTGGTGGCAAATTGCATCTCGTGACCATCGACGCTTTCCCGGCGGTCTGGTAGCGCCATTACGCCTGCATTGTTGATGAGGATGTCGAGGGGCGTTCCAAGAGCAAGTTGGCGCTCTGCAAATGATTGAACCGAGTCCGGGTGCGCGAGATCAAGCTTGTCGGATCGAACGGTGGCGGTCGGGACAGCCGATAGAATGCGACGAGCGGCGTCGGCTGCTTTTCCCTCATTGCGGGAAGCGATCGTCACATCAGCTCCGGCGCGCACCAATTCAAGGGCCGTGTGCCAGCCGATGCCGTTACTCGCACCGGTTACGATGATGCGTTTGCCTGCCATTGAAGGGATATCCTTCAATGTCCATTCCTTACTCATACTACTTACGTTCCTTCTTATTGGACGGAGCGAAGCGCGCGGCGAGAAGCCGGATGCGCTGTTCAAGCACCGGTATTGGGGGCTCGTCGGTGAGAAGGCCGTCGAGTGCGAGAGTGAAAACCTCGGCGGATGTGCTGTCGCCTCCAAGGATTTCAGTGGCGCTTTCGATGACGATCTGCCGGTGAAGCGCTTCGACCTCAGGGTCAATGCGCTCACATACGTCGAAGAACTCTCCAGCCATCGGGGCGCCGATCATGTCGGACCATGGTTCGATGACCATCAGGCGGCAGACCTCAAAGAGCCGATCTTGGGCGGTGCCTCGCATGGTCACAGCAGCTTTGGCAGCCGGGTGGCGCGAAACGAGCCATTCCGCGAAGACAGCGGTGAAGATGTCCTCTTTGTCCTTGAAGATTTTATAGAGCAGCGTTCGCGAGATTCGCGCCCTTTTGGCGATGTCGTCGAAGGACGTCTTCGCGAATCCAAAATTCAGAAAGCACCAGCGAGCCTCTGTCAGGATGCTCAGGCGACGTGCTTCCGCCTCTTGTTGAGAAAGCTGCTTGGTCATGAATGAGATACTCGCATAAGACGTCTTTGACAGAAAGTGCCAAATTTGTCAAAGTGTATAAATCGGAGGGGAGCATGCCGGTCGCGATAGCGGACAGAATTCAGGGGCAGAGTTGGGGATCGGCAATGACAAGGCGAATGCGGTCATCTCTCGCAAATTCGATGCACTGCTCGATGAATAGCGGGTGTGTAGCCGCGATCTCAGAATCCGTGAGCTATAGGGCGGCGTTCTATAGCTCATGCTGACAATTGAACCGTGGGCGCCAAAAATGGCGCCGGGAGTGTGATTGCGGCTTTATTCCTTGCTCAAACGGCTGCCAACGCTCGATTCCGAAGGCGGGCATTGGAATTATCGTTTGCCCGCGCCCGTGCAAACGAAAGCCGGCTCGTTCCACCATCCCTGACGAGATCACCGGGATGTCCCGGTGCTGTTGCCATGGGCGATCCAATGGTCAGACAGCTATGCCCGATGGGGGATTTCGATCTACATCAAGACAATTAGCACAAGCATGATAGGCCAGCACAAATTTGACCCGAACGGCTGGGTGTCGTGGAACCCCGGTTAATCCAGCTTCAGATGATAGCGCGTGTGCCTTAGTTCGCCTGTTCGGGTGAGTGCACCTTTTGCGACGAGATCCTGTAGGTCGCGTGTTGTCGTGGCGCGCGCCGCATGCGCGATGCTGATGTAGTTCTCGGCGCTCAGGCCACCTTTGAACCCATTGATGCCTTCCTCGAACATGCGCGCGATGACTTTACGCTGACGCTCGTTGAACTGATCGCGCAGGCGGTCATAGAATTTGGTCTTGGCGACATAGAACTCGACGCGCTTGTTGGTGATGTCCTGGGCTTTGAGAACGGTCTCTGCAAAATAAGTCAGCCAGTCGGTCACCTCGGTGGATTTGTTGTTGTGCTCCAGAGCATCGTAGTAGGCCTTACGTTTGCGCTCGATGGTGTAGGCGAGTGCAATGAGCGTGGGTTGGCCGAGGTTCTGGGCGAGCGATTTTTCAGCCAGCGCACGCGCAATGCGGCCGTTGCCATCTTCAAACGCATGGATGCTGACGAAATAGAGGTGGGCAAGACCGGCGCGGGTCAATGCGGGCAGCACGTTTGCGCCGCCGGGGGCGGTCTCGTTGAACCAGGTGATGAAGGCCTCCATCTCTTTTGCCATGCGCTCGGAGGGGGGCGCCTCGAAATGAACCTTGCGGCGCGTGATCGGGCCGGACACCACCTGCATCGGATCGGGGTGTTTCCGGTAGTCGCCGATTACGCGGATAGAGTCGGCGTCCGCCATCAGCATCGTGTGCCACTTGAACAGTGTCTCATGGGTGAGGGGCGCAGCGAAGGTGCGGTAGAGATCGACCATCATGTCCACGACGCCGCGTTCAGCGGCTGGAACCCCTCTTTGGTCCGTGGCGAGGCCGAACTGGTAGCGCAGGGATGATTGGACGCTGTTGCGGTCGAGGAGTTCTCCCTCGATCTCGGAGGTCTTGAGCGCCTCCTCGCTGATGAGTTCGATACGCAGGCTGGTCTGGTCGTCCGGAGTGACGTGCTTGAAGGCTCCGATGAATTCACCGGAGTGCAGTAGGAAGTCAGCCTCCACTTTCTCCAGCCGTTTGCCGTCATAGGAGAAATGAGGCCAATCGGGGTCTTCCCAGATCCAGGGCATGAGTTATGAGCTTCCTTCTATAACTCATAATCGGACTTCTGGTGAGTTATAGCAAGATATTCTATCGCTCAGACCCAATGGTGTTTGGCAATATGGTACCGTCATCGCAGAAGAGGGGCGTCATCGTTTGCCCACGCCTGTCCGCCGCACTGGAATTCACCTGTGCCGCTCTCCCTATGTTTATGGATAGGATTTGACCATGAACCGGACCGAAGCCCTGAAGAGATTGCGGGCGTTTACCGGCGCTCTCAAAGAGCGTGGGGCAACCTCGCTTTATCTGTTCGGCTCGACCTCTCGCAAGGAGGCGAACGCGAAGAGCGATCTCGACCTCTTCCTGGATTACAACCCTCGTAGCAGGTTCAGCGCCTTTGACCTGGTAGCCGCCAAGCGCATGCTGCAGGAAGGGTTGGGGGTCGATGTGGACCTCACCACCAGAAGCGGACTGCATCCCTTGATCCGCAAGAAGGTTGAAGCCGAGGCCATTCGGGTCTTCTGATGCCGCGTCCCCCTCTGCTCCGCATTCACGACATGCTGGATGCCGCCAAGGAGATCGAACGGGCCATCCGCGGAATGAGTGATCGGGATTATCAAAGATCATGGGTGCTGCGCTCCGCACTGGAGCGCGGGATCGAGATTATCTCCGAGGCCAGTCGAAGTACCAGAATGTCGATGAGCGCATCATCTGGAATGCGTTGAAGAACGAGCTTCCGCCGCTCAAGGAGGCGCTGCTGGCTTTGCAGGATGTATTGGCAGACGAGTAGCGCTTCATGCATAGGATAGCTAGTGGACTTGAACTTAAGCCGGCTCAGCAGAGCGACTTTGCGATGGCGCTTGATCTCTATGTCGCGACCATGGAGCCCTACGCGGCGGAGCTCATGACGTGGGACGATGCAAAGCAACGTGAAAGTTTCGCGTCACAATGGACGACCGAAGCTTCGGAGGTCATCGTTTTCGAGGGGCAAGCCATCGGTTGGTTTGAGGCACAAATCACAAAGACAGGAGTTTTGCTTCAGCAGTTCTTCATTGCGCCTGACCACCAAGGAAAAGGCATTGGTACGCATGTGCTTGAGCATCTTCTGGCGAGATGGTCGAAGATGGGTGTACCGATTTTCCTGACTGTGCTGAAAAATAATCCGGCACGCAGGCTCTACGAGCGGCTTGGGTTTGTGGTGGTCGGTGAGGTCGGCGTCAAATTCCAGATGAAGCGTAGCGCTGCGGACCTGTGCTGACTTGTTTGGCAGGTTACGTTTTCAAAAAAAAACTGTGAGGCAGTCATCGTTCGCAGCACTTCGGCTGCAAACGATCAGCCTGCGCCAAAGGCGACGGCGGGCTTTATTCTTGAAGGGCAGGGTCGTTGACGTTTGCCCACGCTGTGCCAACGAAAGCCAGGCTCTTGCCACCATCCCTGACGAGATCACCGGGATGTCCCGGTACTGTTGCCATGGGCGATCCAATGGTCGGACAGCTATACCGGATGCGAGGCAAGCGTAGTGGTAGTCTAGAGCGAGAGAACTAGAGGCCGGATCACCGTCGCACGGCAACATCGTGTCGTCGTGCGACGGGCTCCCGAGCAAAAACACGTTGCCCGACTATCCAGCACCGAGCAGCGAAATCGCTTCATCGCGCTCATACAGATAGAGCAGGCAGCGCAGCGCTTCGCCGCGTTCACCCGTGAGTTTCGGGTTGTCCTTCATGATCCGCAGCGCCTCGTCACGGGCTTGCGTGATCAGCTGCGCATGCACTTCCGAGCGCGCGATGCGATAGCCGGGCAGGCCTGATTGCCGCGTGCCCAGCACATCGCCTTCGCCGCGCAGCTTGAGGTCTTCCTCGGCGATCCGAAAACCATCGGTCGAATCCTTGATCACCGTGAGGCGCTTCTTGGCGATCTCGCCCAGCGGCTCGCGATAGAGCAGCAGGCAGGTCGATGTTTCTGAGCCGCGGCCGATGCGGCCGCGCAGCTGATGCAATTGCGCGAGGCCGAAACGCTCGGCATTCTCGATGACCATGATGGTTGCCGCCGGCACATCGACGCCGACTTCCACCACCGTGGTGGCCACGAGGATCTGTGTTTCGCCGGCAGCAAAGCGCGCCATGGCGGCGTCCTTTTCCGGCCCGCGCATGCGGCCATGGACGAGGCCGACCTTGTCGCCGAAACGCTGCTGCAGGCTTTCGAAACGCTCCTCGGCATTGGTGAGTTTTGGGCCGTCCATCTCGGACTCTTCGACCAGTGGCACGATCCAGTAGATCAGCTTGCCGCTGTCCACCGCACGGCCGACGCCGTCGATGATCTCCTGCAGGCGGCTCGCGGAAAACGTTCGCGTCTCGATGGGCTGGCGTCCGGCGGGCTTTTCACGCAGCTCGGAAATGTCCATGTCGCCGAAATAGGTCAGCACCAGCGTGCGCGGGATCGGCGTCGCCGACAGCACCAGCACGTCCACGGCGTTGCCTTTGTTGGTGAGTGCGAGGCGCTCGCGCACGCCGAAGCGATGCTGCTCATCGACCACGGCGAGGGCGAGCGACTTGAAGATCACGTCGTCCTGGATCAGCGCATGGGTGCCGACGAGAAAATCGATCTCGCCAGACTCCAGCCGCGCCAAAATGTCCTTGCGCTCGCGGCCCTTTTCGCGGCCCGTCAGGATCGCGACGGTGAGGCCGGCCCGTTCGGCCAGCGGTGCGATGGTCTTGACGTGCTGGCGCGCGAGGATTTCCGTGGGCGCCATCAGGGCGGTCTGCTTGCCGACCTCCGCCACGGCCGCCGCAGCAAGCAGTGCGACCACCGTCTTGCCCGAGCCGACATCGCCCTGCAGCAGGCGCAGCATGCGCACGGGCTGCGTGAGATCATCAGCGATGGCGGCCGATGCCTGCTGCTGCGACGGCGTCAGCGCATAGGGCAGGGCATCGATGATTTTCCGGCGCAATGCGCCATCGCCGGCATTGCGGTCGCCGGCCGGACGCCGCAACTGCGCGCGCACCAGCGCCAGCGCGAGCTGGCCGGCCAGCAGCTCGTCATAGGCAAGGCGCGACCAGAACGGGCCGTCCGGCAGGATGTCGGTCAGTTCCTGCGGGACGTGCACGCGCTGGAGCGCGTCCGCAAAGGATGGAAACTTGCAGCGACGAAGGACGTCGGCGCCGATCCATTCCGGCAGGTCCGGCAGCTTGGTCAGCGCCTGCGCGATCGCCTTGCGCAGCGCGGTGATCGCGAGCCCTTGTGTGAGCGGATAGACCGCATCGATGCCGGTGAGCTTGGCAAATCCTTCCTCATCCACCACGCGATCGGGATGGGTCATCTGCAGCATGCCGTCGAACAGCTGCGTGGTGCCGGAGACGTAGCGCTTCTCACCCTCGGGCAGCAGTTTCTCGATCTGGCCGGGATAGGTGCGGAAATAGGTCAGGATCACCGTGCCGGTATCGTCGGCGCAGTAGACCAGATGAGGCGCGCGGGAGCGGCCGGGCGGCGGCGGGCGATGACGCTCGACGATGACCTCCAGCGTCACCATGGCGCCGATCTCGGCCTCGTTGATCTTCGGCCGCTGGCGGCGGTCGATGACGCTCGCGGGCAGGTGCAGCAGCAGATCGACGATGCGCGGGGTCTCGTCGCGACCGAGCAGGAAGCGGAACAGTTTTTCCTGTTTGGGGCCGATCCCGGTCATGGCCGTGATCGGTGCGAACAGGGCGTTGAGGACTTCTGGGCGCATGGACCGACTCATGGAACGGCAGAATTCGCCGGATACCGCCAGACTTGGCGGCATTTTGGAGCGAAAGCAATCCGCGCAGGCCCGCTTTGCGTGCGTGAGGTGCTGACAACGGGGCAGGCGCTCGCTATATGCACCCGGCCCGGCATGTCCGGGCTTTTGGCGTTGAACTTCAGCCGCTTGGGAACGAACGAATGACGGGTACGACACGATCGAGCAACGGGCTGGATGATCGCCGCAAGCGGCTTTTGTATCGCTGCTGGCATCGCGGCACGCGCGAGATGGACCTGATCCTCGGCCGCTTTGCCGATGCCGAGATCGGCATTCTCGCAGATTTGGAGCTCACCCAGCTCGAAGCACTGATCGCCCTTGAGGATCCCGAACTCTATCCGGCCTTTGTCGGCGACACCCAGCTGGCGCCGGAATACCACACGCCGCTGTTCGAGCGGATCAAAGAGTTCCGCAATCTGGACAAGGTCTGATGAAATCTCCTGTTGCCTCGCCGGCCTCGCAGCTCCTGCCCGGCAAGGCGCTGACCTTTGCCAATGTGAGCGAAGGCGCCGAAGGCCTGATCGTTGCCGATCTCGCCCGTGCCGTCGCCGCCAAGCCGAAGCCGCCGGCGGTGAGCCTCGCGGTCGTGTGCCGCGACGGCCCGCGCATGCAGCAGCTTGCGCGCGCGCTGCAATTCTTCGCGCCGGATCTGCCGGTGCTGCAATTCCCGGCCTGGGACTGCCAGCCTTACGACCGCGTCTCGCCCTTCGCCGGCGTTCTCGCCCAGCGCATGACGGCGCTGGCGCAGCTGTCGCGCCTCACCGGCAGCGACAAGCCGATGATCGTGCTGACCACCGTGAACGCCATGGTGCAGCGGGTGCCGACACGCGACATCGTCGCGGCGCAGGCGCTGTCGGTGGCGCCGGGCAATGTGGTGCCGATGGACAACATCGTCGCCTGGCTCGAACACAACGGCTACAGCCGCTCCTCCACGGTGCGCGAGCCCGGTGAATATGCCGTCCGCGGCGGCATCCTCGATCTGTTTCCCGCCGGGCTGGAAATGCCCGTGCGGTTCGACTTTTTCGGCGACAGCCTGGAATCCATCCGCACCTTCGATGCCGAAACGCAGCGCACCGAACTCACGATGCGTGGCCTCGATCTCGTGCCGGTGTCCGAATTCCAGCTCATCACCGAGACCATCCGCCGCTTCCGCATGGGCTATGTCGCCGAATTCGGCGCGCCCGAGCGAGACGACCAGCTCTATGAGGCCGTCAGCGAAGGCCGTCGCCATCCCGGCATGGAGCATTGGCTGCCGCTGTTCCAGGAGAAGATGGACACGCTGTTCGATTATTTCGATCGCACGCCCATCGTGATGCAGTCGCTGGCCGAAGACGCGGCCAGCGAGCGCTTCAAGCAGATCCAAGATTATTACGAGGCCCGCAAGGACGCCATGGGCATGGCCGGCGGCGGCGCCATTTACAAGCCGTTGCCGCCGGACCGGCTGTATCTCTCCGAAGACGAGTGGAAGCAGCGGCTGCGCGAGCGCGCCGTGGCGCGGCTGTCGCCGTTTGCGGTGCCTGAGGGCACTGCGGATACGGTTGATGCCGGTGCGCGGCAAGGCCGCGACTTCGCGCCGGAGCGTGCCGACAGTTCCGTCAACGTGTTCGAACGTGTCGTTGCGCATATCCAGTCGCTGCAATCGGCGCGCAAGAAGGTGGTCGTGGCACTCTGGAGCGAAGGCTCTCGCGACCGCATGGCGAGCATGCTCAAGGATCACAAGCTGCTCAATCTGCAGATGGTGAATTCCTGGCGTGCCGTGAACGCCGTGCCGCGCAACGAGGCGTCGCTGGCCGTGGTCGGCATGGAATCGGGCTTCGAGACCGATAACGTCGCCGTCATCAGCGAGCAGGACATTCTCGGCGATCGCCTCGTGCGCCCGCGCAAGGCGAGCCGCAAACTCGATAATTTCATATCCGAAGTCACCTCGCTTTCGGCCGGCGATATCGTGGTTCATGTCGAGCACGGCATCGGCCGCTTCGTCGGCCTGCAGACGCTCGAAGTCGGCGGAGCACCGCATGACTGTCTCGAACTGCGCTACGCCAACGAGACCAAGCTCTATCTGCCGGTCGAGAATATCGAGCTGCTGTCGCGCTACGGCTCCGACCAGACGAATGTCGAACTCGACAAACTCGGCGGCTCCGGCTGGCAGGCCCGGAAAGCAAAACTCAAGAACCGCATTCAGGAAATCGCCGGCGAACTCATCAAGATCGCGGCCGAGCGCCATCTGCGCGAGACCGAAAAGATCTCGATCCCGCGCGAGCAGTATGACGAATTCTGCGCGCGCTTCCCCTATGAGGAAACCGAGGATCAGCAGAACGCCATCGACGCGGCGCTGCATGATCTCGAAAGCGGCAAGCCGATGGATCGCCTGATCTGCGGCGATGTCGGCTTCGGCAAGACGGAAGTCGCCATGCGCGCCACCTTTGGCGTCGCGATGGAAGGCAAGCAGGTCGCCGTTGTGGTGCCGACCACGCTGCTTGCTCGTCAGCACGCCAAGAACTTTGCCGAGCGTTTCCGCGGTTTCCCCGTGAATGTCGCGCAGGCCTCGCGCCTGGTGACGCCGAAGGAACTGTCGGCCACGAAGAAAGGCCTCGCCGATGGTTCCGTCGATATCGTCGTCGGCACCCATGCGCTGCTCGGCAAGTCGATCAAGTTCAAGGATCTCGGCCTTGTCGTGGTGGACGAGGAACAGCATTTTGGCGTGACGCATAAGGAGCGGCTCAAGCAGCTCCGTGCCAATGTTCATGTGCTGACGCTCTCGGCAACGCCGATCCCGCGTACGTTGCAGCTTGCGCTGACCGGCGTGCGCGATCTCTCGATCATCGCCTCGGCGCCGGTCGATCGTCTCGCCGTCCGCACCTTCGTGGCGCCGCACGATCCGCTGATGATCCGCGAAGCGCTGCTGCGCGAACGCTATCGCGGCGGGCAGGCCTTCTATGTCGTGCCGCGTATCGAGGATCTCGCCGGGGTGAAGGATTTCCTCGACAAGCATGTGCCGGAGATGAAAGTCGCCGTGGCCCATGGCCAGATGGCGCCGACCGTCATCGAGGATATCATGTCGGCCTTCTATGACGGCAAATACGACATCCTGCTGTCCACCACGATCGTGGAATCCGGCCTCGATATCCCGAATGCCAATACGCTGATCATCCACCGCGCCGATATGTTCGGTCTCGCGCAGCTCTATCAGCTGCGCGGCCGTGTCGGCCGTTCCAAGCTGCGCGCCTATGCGCTGTTCACGCTGCCGGCGCAGCAGAAGATCACCGGGCAGGCGGAGCGTCGCCTGAAGGTGCTGCAGTCGCTGGAAAACCTCGGCGCAGGATTCCAGCTGGCGTCGCACGATCTCGACATCCGCGGCGCCGGCAATCTGCTTGGCGAGGAGCAGTCCGGCCATATCAAGGAAGTCGGTTTCGAACTGTACCAATCGATGCTGGAAGAGGCGATCCTCGCGCTCAAGTCCGGCATCTCCGAGCCGATCGCCGACAGGTGGTCGCCGAGTATTACGCTGGGCATGCCGGTGATGATCCCCGACGATTTCGTCGCCGATCTGTCGGTGCGGCTATCGTTGTATCGTCGTCTCGCCGATCTCGACACCGACGAGGAGATCGAGAGCTTTGCCGCCGAACTGCGCGACCGTTTTGGCGTTCTACCGGACGAGGTGCGTTACCTCTTCAAGATCGCCGCGATCAAATCCTATTGCCGCCGCGCCAATGTCGAGAAGGTCGATGCCGGCCCGAAGGGCATGTCGCTGGTCTTCCGCGACAACAGCTTTGCCGAGCCGGAAAAACTGGTGGCCTTCATCCGTCGTTACGGCGCTGCGGCGAAGGTACGCCCGGACATGAAGGTGGTGTTCCTGCAGGAATGGGATACGCCGGAAGATCGCCTCGAAGGCGCGACGGATATCCTGCGTGATCTCGCAAACCTCGCGGAGAGCGGCAAGAAGGCGGCGTGATTTTGTAGGGTGGGCAAAGCGCAGCGTGCCCACCTTCAAATGCACAGCTGGTCGTGGTGGGCACGCTGCGCTTTGCCCACCCTACAGTCAAAGCAAAACAAAAGGCCGCAAGCGTTTCCGCTGGCGGCCCTTCGTCCGAACTACGCAATCTTACTTCGGATACTTGAATTCCGGAGCAGCCTTCAGCGCATCCTTGGTGGTGTTCATGGTCGCCACCCACTTGTTGTCCTTGAGGCTGACCTTCACGGATGCTGGCGATACCGCGACATAACGCTCGCCGACGCCGAGGAAGCCGCCGACGGACAGGATCATGGCGTCGACCTGATTGTTCTTGATGGCAAGGTCGGTGATTTCGCCGACGGTTTCATTCGCCTGATTGGTGATGTTCAGGCCCTTGAGCTTGGACGAGAACATTTCATCCTTCGACACCGTCGAATACTTTGCCTCGGCTGGCGCTGCACCCGTGGTGGCTGCGGCCGGAGCCGTGGTCGTCGTGGTGGTTGACTGCGCCAGCGCCGGGGAGGCGAGCAAGGCGAGCGAGGTGGTGATGATTGCGAGTTTTTTCATTGTTGTCGTCTCCGTTTCGGATACCCCAACAATACGAGGCAATGAGCATCGTTCCGCTCATTGCGGAATTGTCATGAAGCCGCGCGCTGGCTGGTCTGCTCCTGCAGACGCTCCATCAGAGATTTTGCGGTGTCGTCCGGATTCATTCCGGTCACCTTCACGCGCGGGTCGTTGCGCGCATCGCGCTTGGGGCCGTGCATGGTGTGCTTCATCACGGCTGACAGGCGTCGCGCGATCATGTGCGCATTGCGCGGATCGGTCTCCGCGAACATCACGATGATCGATCCATCTTCGCAAAGCGTCCCGAAGTCGATCTTGCGCATCAGCCGGCTGATGATCCGGGCGGCGTCGCGTTGCGCGCGCAGCGATATGTCCTTGAACGTGAAGCGTGCGGCAGAGAGGCCGCCACCGCGCGTCTGGGTGTGATAGACCGCGGTCGCAAGGTCGCGTTCGAACGCCTGTAGCGTCAGCAGGCCGGTCGCGGCATCGATCAGGCCTTCGGAATCGATGGAGCGCAGCGTGCGGTTCAGTCGTGCCTCGAAGGCGCGCTGCCGCACCAGGGGCAAGGCGATCCGGGTGACGTCATCGGCCTCGCCGGTGACCATCTCGAAATTGGCGAGGTCGTAACTTTGCGCGAGGCCCGGCGCCGTCACGATGACGGGCAGGCTGCGGAAGCGCGGGTCTTCCGTCAGCACCGTGAGGAAGGCATCGATCACGCGCGGTGTAAATCCGTCGCCGATCACGATGCCGTCGAGGTCACGCGCATTGAGGTGTTTGGCGGCGGCCTCGATACTCAGTGCGCCGACCAGGCTGACATGCGCGCCGAGCGCGACCGACAGCGCAGCATGGCTGCCGCTGCGGCCGACCAGCATGACCGTCGCATCGTCGAGCGGGTCGGGCGCATTGGTCGTGAAGCTGTGGAGATTGTCGGCCGTGAGCCGGCGCAACACAGTGGCGTGCAGCGTGCGGATCCGCAGCGCATTGCGCAGCCGGGCGCTCAGTCGTTCGAACTGGCCGCGGTCTCCGGTGAGCGGGATGGCGTGTCCAGGCAAAGCCGTCACGGGATCAATGGCGATCAGCGGGATGTAGGGCTGGCGTGCGCCGAGCCTTGCGGTCAGCTTTTCAAAGGCCGGCATGTCCTCGGCCGTCGCCGAGGCGACCACCGCAGCCGGTTGGACGCGCGCCACGGCATCGAGCGCATCGGCCCATGTGGCATCGACCACCGGAAAGATGTTGCTCTCGGCCAGGGCTGTCGCAAAGGGCGCAGGTTGCTGATTGGAAATGGCAACGATGGTCGCCTGATCGGACATGCGCGCGTGGACCCTGACGGAGATAAGTAGGGTCACGCTAGCGTGATGTCGTTAATGCGCGGTCAATGTATTGGGCGAGTAACGACGTTGATTTTACTTGCTTTCGTTCAGTCGAGTTCAAGGTCTAGGTCATGCTTCGTTTTTGGTACATCTCAGAATGGCAACCTCGCTGTTGCTCTTCAGAGCTTCGCGGCTGTAGCGCTGGGTGGTTACGATGCTCGCGTGACTGGCCTGCTTGTGTGTTTCTCCAAGTTGTCGTCCTTGATATCGATCATCTCGCTTGCCTCACCGGCGCGGCTATCCATGTTGCGGATCAATGACGGAATTTTCGCCGTCTTGGCGGCTTCACGCCACTGCTGGCGAAATGCTGGCTGCTTCCACGATCGACCGTTTATCTCGCTGACGATGATCGGGCTAGATCGGCGATCTTCCGGCACTTTAGCCAATTCCTCGGCCACCATCGAGTAGAGCTTGATGTCGAACTCGAGTACCTTGGCCCTGCGCGCCTTGGACATCTGGTGGCGCAGGATCATGTCGGCATCGATTTCTTCTCAGTGAGGGCTTAGAACCCACTTCAACCCATGACATCCGACGAGGCATTGTCATCCATCGGCGCCCGTTTGCCGATCACGTCTTTTTGGCACAAGGTCAGCTCGAACTGAAAGGCTTGCGCTAAAGTCACGGAAAGCTGCCCGCGCTCGTGAGCGGAGGCTTGGATGGTATTGGCTTGAGATCGCGACAACCTCTGCGGGCGCTACGTTGCTGAACCCCACGATTTGTAGGATCGTTTGTAGCCGTATGCAGTCCGGGTATGAAGCGCGGCGTGCCGTTCGATTTCGAAAGTCGCGCCGAATTTCGAGACCAAGCGCAGGATATTCATGGCGGAGTCGCCGTTCGATACGCGCCTGGCGTGGCGCCTACAACGCCCGATGCGATCGTGACTGCATTCGAGTCGGTCAGGGGGCGGACGAGGCAAGTGATGCTAGCTTTTCAATAATTATCGCCAGGATGTGCGTAGCGTTCGGGATGCCAGTCACGAGGCTCTTCGCGCTCGATGTCCCACCTTCGATCACCTCACCAAACGCGAAGCTCGACGAATTTGACACGGTTAACGTCTGCGTTCGCGGAAGGGGCTCGATGACAGTCACCGCGCACGACAGTCCATCGATTGCGACAGCCGTTGTCAAGCAAGTCTTACCTAAGTATCGGATATACTGACCGACATGCGCTGCGGTGAGAACGCGACAGATCCGCTTATTGTCAAGGTAATCGAGCCAGTCAGTGCAAACGGCGTTAGCGGCAACGCCTGGCGGCACAAACTCGTTGTTTGATAGACGACGAAATCGACGAGGCGCGCGGGCCCAGGAAGATTAGCCAGACGCCCCGCATAGCAATTTCGGGCGAGAGCTCGCCGGCCGAGAAACTTATCTGCAGGGATTTGCGCCGAGGCATGGCATCACCTCAGCGAGCCGTGGCCGCGAATTATCGGCGGCCGACGTTGAAGATCCGCGCGCAGGATTGGTTAAATACTGGGATCTCGCGGCGGCTGCGACTACGCATCGCGGTTTTCCGCAATTTTGAATCGGTCGCTAGCGGAATCGTCCGCGCCAAAGCTTTGCGATAGCGCTCTCCGACGCCCTGCAAGAATATCGCCTCGCACCGCTGGATCATTCCCTCACGATACCATGCGGGCCAAGCGCTTTCTGGTCCCCGCCAGATATAGTGCAGGATGACCTCCGCATCCTCCGATGGGTCGCAAAGAAGGGTCGATCCGTGGACTTCATACTTGACCGTACACCCTGAAACCTCGAGCGCGCGAATTTCCCGCACGTCTGTCGGCAGCGCGCACGCCCCAGTCCAAGGCTCCTGCGGGCTCCTCTGCACCGTGGCGTCGATCCGATCAAGTTTTTCGATCTCGGCCGGCTGCCTCCGATAGGTGAACTGCTCTAATTTGACAAAATTCTGTTAACCTTTCAATGCGATAGTAGCCACAGAACCTACGTTACGGAAAACGCCGTGACCGGATTGTTTCCGGTTCGAGTGGCCGCGGCATTCATGAATGAAAGGTCGGTTGTAGCCATGCTGGATGGTGGGATAGACGGCCGATAAGCGGCAACCCACCCGCACGCCGAACTGCAGAATCGCCGCTTCGTGTTGCCTCGCTCAGAAGGGTTAGTGTAGTGTCCGTGAATGTTCTTCGACGAGCGGACGTACTATGAAGGCAAACCTGCCAAAACGCGGTTTTGGGGGAATCAAGAAGGCGCGACCAGGCGATACGATGCCGTAATCGCGGCGACTGATCCAAGGCTTAATTCAATACTCGATGTCGGCTGTGGCGCAGGCGGCTTGCTCGCGCGTATCAAAGAACTCGGAATTTCACACGCGCGGTACACCGGCATAGACATTGTTCCTAGCTTCGTTGAAGAAGCGCGCCTTTGCCATTCAGAGGCAGCATTCGTTTGTGCTGATATCGCTACAGTGCCTCCGCCTGAGGCTGATTGGATTGTTGCTGTAGGTCTATTTGGCCATGAGCAAAAATTCTGGCAGGATCGGTTCAACTTGCTAACATCACTAATGATGAAATCAGCTAAGAAAGGCATTTGCTACACGCTGACTTCAACCCGCTCGCCTAAACGAAATATACAAGCTCACTATTGTGACCCTGAAGAATTCGGATCGGTTGATCACTCCTATTTGCCAAACGACTTCTTGGTCACCGTCAAGAAGTAAGGTATTCAGCGGCTAGAGAGCTGACTTGCGCGCTATGCCATTGCTGTCTTTCGCACCTGCGACCGCAATGCTCTCTGCGCCCTGATAGTTTTGTTCTGAACACTATCAAGATGGCGCCTGAACCGAGCAGTCCAGCGACGCCAGTACCTGTGTTAGCGCCGCCTCGATTGCGTGTAACGCACCTGTTTTCTCCACAAGCAGCGCCGCTGCCGGTCTGCCCGCAGAGCCAGTGCCACTGCATTCTGCGTTTATGTTGATCCAGCTCCGACGGAAGCTCCGCTGCGGGAACTCGGGGCGGTGACGCTGCTAAACGTCTCAGTAGCAATCAATACGTTTTCCGCGACAGTATTTGATCCGCTTGCGCTGCGACTGGCACCGCACAGTCATTGAAATCCCTGCCTGCAGTTGAGAGTTTCCTGTCACAGAGATGACGGTGAATATCTTGTGGTCTGATGGCATGAACGTCGGACTTTCCGATGCAGAGCTCATGCTCAGATATAGAGCGCGCTCCATAGTCTAAGTCGCGAGAGCCTGAGAGGGCGTCGTGGGAAGACTGCGCGGCACTCATGGCTAGCCTCGCGAATATCCACGGCGACGGTCGCGCATAAGATGCGAGCAGTCGGCTGCCTTACGGCGTGCCAGTTCTCGCTCAACCGTCCTCAGCTGCGGCTTAGCGATCAGGATCTTATGGTCGCAGGAGGAGTTCGGTCTGGGGAACACGTGTTTGCTATTCATCCAGCTGCCTTTCGTTCATCTGTGATGAACTTAAGGCCAATTAGACCACCGCCGTGACCGGCATGGGCGGTCAATGGCAAGCAGTGAACCCGTGCTGAGATTGCTCGTGTTTTCGATGCAGGGCCCAAGCTACTCCGCGCTCGCCCGGTCCCTGAATGCTTCGACCATCAACGGATTGAGGCCGAGCTCGTTGAGCGCTTCGCGCGCGCAGCCATTGTCGCTGGCGCGGCCGGCGAGGCGGTAGCCGCTGAGGCGGTCGGGCAGGGCCGTGAGCATGGCATTGTCGCCGAGCCGCTTGGCCCATTCGCCGAGGTCCTGCGCGAGAAAGCGATAGCCGCCCACGGACATTACGCCGGACGGCGGCGCCGTCACATGCAGTGCGCCGGTGCCCCGATCGAGCCGCGCCTGATAGCCGGTGTCCACATAGTCCAGCGGCTTGGCCGGGATCAGTCCATTGCTGGCATCCGCCTGCGCGGTATAGGCGAGTACGGGTACCATGGGTCCGCGCAGGCCGAGCGTGCCGCGTGGTGTCATCAGGGTTTCGCCAGCCACTGCCGAACCTGCAGCAGCCCGCGGTGCGCCGTGAGGGCCGGGCATGATGGTTGCGGGCAGGCCATCGCTGCCACGAATGGCGCCAAACAAGCCGGCCTCGCCGAACAGATAGACATCGGTGAAAGCAGCCTGTGTGGCCGGCCAGGCCGCGGAGCTTTCCACCTGCTCCGGCGCGCGCCACAGGCCGATGACATGCTTGAGCATCGGCGCACGGTCGAGCAGGCCGGCATCGGCAAGCCCCTGCGCGAATGGGGCGGGGGCAATCAGGACGTCGCATCCGCCATCGACGATCTCGCGCTCGAGCACCGCGCTGTCGAACGGATGATGCAGCGACAGCACGCCGCCTGACAGCAGCCACGTGACCAGCGATGAGGCGAGATGGCCGAAGGACGACGGCACCAATGCCGACATCACTGTCGCGCCCTGCGGCATGCCGCTTTCGAGGAAAACGGCGAGGCCGCCCGAAATCAGATTGAGATGCGTGCGCGGGACGGCGCGAAAACCGTCGGCGGTGATGTCGAATGTGATGATGGCCGCGCTGCGCGCGTCCGGTGCCGGCGGCAGCGGCTCCATGAACGGGCCGGCCAGTACATGGTCGAGCGGGGTCATGCCTTCGGGGAGATCGCTGCCGAACCCGCCGACATAGCGAATCGAGAAGGCTTCGGCGGCGGCGTTCATGACGAGGTCGGCGTGGCTGACGCCATCGATCCGGCTCGACGTCACGATGGCGCGGGCGCCGGAGCGATTCAGCGCCGTGGTGAGATCGTGCTGGCGCCAGAGCTGCGGCAGCAGCGCGGCAACCAGCCCGGCGCGGTGTGCGGCGAGTACCGTCAGCACGAACTCCACCGTATTGGGGAGCTGCAGGGCGATCACCGAGCCCGGCGGCAGGCCCATATCGATGAAATGTGCGGTCAGCGCGTTGATCTCGCGATCCGCCTGGGCAAAGGTCAGGCGCTGTGGCGGTGTCTGCGTCACGCGCATTTTGTCAGCGGGATCGACCAGGGCCAGCGCCTCCGGCTGCCGGAGCAGCGAGCGGCGAAACAGTCCATCGAGGGTGGGCGAATTGCTGGCTGAGGTCACGGCATCACTTCCGGTCGGGCGGAGCAGGTGTCGGCGGTCTGGCCCACCATGTCTCCGGCAGGGTGCCGACAAGCGCGGTGGTCGATGGCCGTTCTATCCGATTCCATCGCGCGAGCCATTGTTCACGCACGTTGTACAGGGGGATCGCGTAGGCCCCGGACATCCATGCGCGGTCAAGCGCGCGGACGGCAGCGACGAAATCCGTCCGCTCGCGGGCTTTCAGCATCTCCTCGATCATGGCGTCGATGGCTGGGTCCTTGGCGCCCATGTAATTGCGGGTGCCGGGCACGTCTGCGGCGTCCGAGCCCCAGTAAAAGGCCTGCTCGTTGCCGGGTGACAGCGAATTGTCCCAGCGGTTCGGCAGCATGTCGAATTCGTAATTGATGCGGCGCTGGTCGAATTGCACGCCGTCCACCGCGCGGATTGTGGCGGTGATGCCGGCGCGTTTGAGATCGCGCGCATAGGTCAGGGCGATACGTTCCTGATCGCGGGAGGTGACGAGGATCTCGAAGCTCAGCGGCGTCCTGTCGGAGGTCTTGCGCAGGACATTGTTGTCGAGGCGATAGCCGGCATCTTTCAGCAGCGTGAGCGCCGTGCGTAGCGCCGGGCGGTCGCGGCCGGAGCCGTCGCTGGCGGGGAGGCGATAGCTGCCGTCCATGATATCGGCCGGGATTTGCGCGGCATAGGGTTTCAGCAGCGCGCGCTCGCGGTCGTCTGCGGGGCGGCCATAGGCGGACAGGTCGGAGCCGGCAAAAATCCCGCCGGATCGTGCATAGAGATCGAAGAAGTAGTTGCGATTGATCCATTCGAAATCGAACAACAGCGTCAGTGCACGACGAACACGGATATCGGCAAAGACCGGTCGGCGGGTGTTGAAGACGAAAAATTCCGACGGCTTCGGCAGGCCGGTCGTGATGCTGTCGCGGATCACCTGACCGGACTTCACGGCCGCGAAATTGTAGCCCTCGTGCCAGCGCAGCGGTTCGTTCTCGACCCGAAAATCATAGAGGCCGCGGGTGAAGGCCTCGAACATGCCGTTCGATTCCCGGTAGTAATCGATGCGCAGCTCATCGAAATTCCACAGCCCCGACTGACCGGCAGGTCGCGGCCCCAATAATCGGGATTGCGGGTCAGGGTCACGCTGGCGCCAGGCCGCACATGGGTGACGGTATACGGCCCCGACCCCAGCGGCGGAGCCATCGACGTATCCTCGAAAGTCTCCGGATTGACGGCATGCTTGGGGAGGATCGGCATCAGGCCGAGGATCAGCGGCAATTCGCGATCTTTGGCTTCAGCGATATCGAAACGGATGGTGAGCGGGTCTTGCAGCTCGGCTTTGGTGACCTTGCCAAAGTACTGCCGAAAATGCGGCCGGCCGCGCTCCTTCAGGAGATGCCAGGAAAACAGGACATCCTCCGCCGTGACCGGCTTGCCATCGGAGAACCGCGCTTTGGGGTGGACGCGGAAAGTCACATAGGTCCGGTCATCGTCGGTCTCGACACTCTCGGCGAGCAGGCCGTACAGCGTGAAAGGCTCGTTCTGGCCGCGGGCCAGCAGGCTCTCGGTGACATAGCCGCGCATCTGCTGCACGGCGATGCCGCGGACGATAAACGGGTTCAGACTGTCGAACGTGCCCAGCACGCCCCAGGTGATCCGTCCGCCTTTCGCGGCGTTCGGATTGACATAAGGCATGTACTGGAAATCGGCTGGCAAAGCCGGCTGCCCATGCATGGCGATGGCATGCCGGGGCCCGGAATCGGCGACCGCGCGATCGGCGATGACGGAGAGCGCAGTCACGGCTGCAAGCAGGCCGTGCGCCCACCGCCGTCGCCACAGTTTTGAATGATTTGATTCGGTCCAATTCACCCAGGAACCCTATCATGGCTGTGTATTGGCCATGCGTAGCACGCATCAAATCGGCCTGTTGCCATTGATCTTTTCGCCCGCCGCTGTATTGGAGTGCGGGCAATTGACGAGGGCGGCGCGGCCTGTCACGTAACGGCCGTAATCGGCAGCGAGACACCCGGCAACGGGTGACTGACAGCGCCGCCTCCGGGATATGAGCGCCTCCGTTCAGAAAGGGTTTTCCGCAATGAATTTCCGTCTCTTGGCTGCGTCGGTGTTGCCGCGCGGGCGGGGCGTCGCGCTTCTCGCGGCGACGGCTCTGACCGCCGCTGTGGTCGCTCCGGACGCGTTCGCTCAGGCTCCTGCACCCGCTCCGGGCGCTCCCGCCCAAAAGGCTGCACCGGCCCCGAAGGCTGCGCCGAAAGCTGCCCCCAAGGCTGCCCCGGCCGCTCCCGCCCAGCAGGCTGCGCCGCAGCAGCCGCAGGGTGAGCAGCAGCAGGTTCAGCTGATCTACGCGCCGTGGACCAAGTTCTGCCTCAAGGGCCAGGACGCCAACGCCAAGCAGGTGTGCTTCACCGGCAAGGACGGCCGCATCGAGTCGGGTCAGCCCGTCATCGCCGCCGTCATCATCGAGCCGGAAGGCGAGCCGAAGAAGATCCTGCGCGTGACGCTGCCGCTCGGCATGCAGCTCGTGCACGGCACCCGCGTGATCGTCGACAGCAATGCACCGGCGCAGAGCCCCTATGTGATCTGCTTCCAGAACGGCTGCATGTCGGACTACGAAGTCACCCCGGAGCTGCTGGCCAATATGAAGAAGGGCCAGAACCTCGTCGTGCAGGCGATCAATTCCAACGGCGCACCGCTGACGCTGCCGCTGCCGCTGGCCGAATTCGCCAAAGCCTATGATGGCCCGCCGACCGATCCGAAGGTGTTCGAAGAAACCCAGAAGAAGCTGCAGGAAGAGCTGCAGAAGCGTGCGGCTGAAGCCCGCGCCAAGCTCGAAGCGCAGCAGCCTGCAGGCGGCGCTGCCCCGGCAGCTCCGGCCAATCCAGCCGCCAAGTAAGCGGTTCGGCCAGACAAACCAAAAGGCGCCCAGCGATGGGCGCCTTTTTCTGTTGGGGGCTATACATCCGGCCCTCATCCTGAGGAGCGGCCTCTCGGCCGCGTCTCGAAGGATGGCCGCAGACTTTGGCGTCAGGCCAGCTCATGGTTCGAGACGCGCGCAAGGGCGCGCTCCTCACCATGAGGGGTGGAGAAGGGCTTGGGGAATTTCGATCCTTGAATGGATGAGCGGAGCGAAAACCTATGCTGCTCCGCCTTGGCGGCAGGCCCGGCCGATGGGGTATCGTCAGTTCAGCGACGGATTGCGCTGGCGGTAACCGCCGCTCTTGTCTTTGACGAAGATCTCGGCGACCTGCGAATGCCGGATCGGCTCGCCGGACTCGTCCGGGACAAGATTCTGTTCGGAGACATAGGCGACATATTCGGAGTCCGAATTTTCCGCCAGCAGGTGATAGAAGGGCTGATCCTTGTGCGGACGCACTTCTTCCGGGATCGACAGCCACCATTCCTCGGTGTTGTTGAACACCGGGTCGATATCGAACACCACGCCCCGGAATGAATAGACCCGGTGGCGGACGATCTGTCCGATCTGGAATTTGGCGGTCCGCGCTTTAATCATGTCTGGTCGAATAGACCAGGATTGTGGCCGATGCTAGAGGCAAAACGACGGTTTTGCGACAGCCCGGCCGGATACCGATGAGCCGTCAGATGACCGTAACAGCCTTCAAGAGGCTCGCGCCGGACCGCGCGTAACGCTCTGATCGCGCGGTATATTTCGAGACTTTAAAATCGCCGGTCCAGGGACTATTCTGTCGGCTGACCCCGAGCAATGAAATGAATGCGGCGCGTGGCGTCAGTGGGCGCTTTGCTTGCCGTGATTTGCATGACATGTGCGTGGCATCCCATATCCGGATAATTGTCCTCGCGACGGACGCATCGAGGGGCGGCCGCAGCAGGTTGCTTGGAAGTTGGTTTGGATTGAGATCGTGAGCGACAACGGCAGGGATCGTAACATCAGGTTGTTCGGCCTTTGGCACGAACAGAACGGCGCATGTTTTTATTGCGACGGACCTACATTCATTCCGGAGCGTGAGAACAAGGACGCCGCCCGCGTGCGCCTGCGCATCGAAGCCGGGGTGTCGGGATCCGGCCGACATCTCAACCAGCATGTGGCAACCATCGACAAGGCGGCCAAGGCCATGGCCTGCAAGTTCTGCAATTGCAGCAGAGGCAGTCGGGACGCCGGCAAACACCGCACCGCCATGCAGACGCTGGTTGCCGCAGAACGCCACCCGGTGAACCGGCTCATCGAGAGCTACGATGATTGCCGTCTTGCCTGGACAACTTGCGTGTCGCAAACCGCGCTTGCCGGTCGCCGCGCTGTGCATGTTGCGTATGCGGATGCAGGTCCAGATCCCTCGGTTGAGATCTTGCGCGCAGATCAACTCTAGGGCCTTTTGCGAAGCGCGTTTCTTTCGCTCTCGCGTGCCGAATACGGTCTTATCCAGGTCCCGCGTTTCCATCGATCATGGTGCAGTCGCGCAAAGCGGACGCTTGGATGCCATAAGCGATCGAGATTGCACTGACATCTAACTGTTACAATAGTCCCTTAGGTACGTGCCTACTGCCGTGAACTCGCGTAACCCAAGGGTGATATTCGATGCCCGCGCCGTGTGTTGCGCGTCAGGGCGTTGTCATTCGCCTTGCTGCTGTCGTTACAGTTCTGTTGCTTGGTGGCCCGGTGTCAGCTTTGAGCGGTGTTCGAAGTTACGACATTCAAGCACAAGCGCTGGTGGCCGCACTTGCCGAATTCGCGGATCAGGCTGGAATGGCCGCTCTGGTCGATGCGGAGATTGCGCGGAACAGGACCTCTTCCAAGGTCAAAGGAAGGCTTTTGCCGCAGGACGCTTTGCGCATCCTTCTTGCTGGTACTGGCCTGTCATTCCGGCGCGTCAATGACACCGCCTTTGCGGTTGGTCCGAATACGCCGGAAGCGGTGATGGACGGACCGTCGGAGAGCCGCGGCAACGGCGTGTATAGCGCATATTTTGCGCGTATTCAGGACCAGACCGAACGCTCGCTCTGCAACGACCCCTACGTCGATCTCGGCGCAGAGCGGGGGTTGTGCAGGTATGGGTCGGACCGGCTGGTGCGGTCGATGCGGTCCATGTGGTCACAATGCTGGATGACGGGCGCCGCGCCATGCTGTCCGAGCGGATCATGCGGATCCGTGTCGCGCCGCCCCCGGCCGGCCTGCCGCAACCGGTCACGATGATCCTGCGCGGCGACGTTGCCCGCGCGCATTGCGCAATCGGACCCGCGGCTACGCCATGACGGAGAATTCGACCGTCCGCATGCGGGCTATTTTCGAGGACAAATATCAACGCTTTCGGGAGCGGTTGCGCCGCCGGCTCGGCTCCGACGCGTTGGCTATCGAGGTGCTGCACGAGACCTGGCTGCGGTTGGAGCGCATCGGCGATGCCAGCGCGATCCAGAAGCCGGAATCCTATCTGTTTCGGATGGCGCTCAACGAGGCTGCCGACAGGAAGGAGGCGGATAACCGCAAACTGTCTGCAGCCGAGGTCGATGCCCTGCGCCATATGATGGACCATATGCTCGATCCTGAACGGATTGCGGATGCCCGGCGGGAAATGGATGCTCTTGCGGCAGCGCTCAACGAATTGACGCCGAGGCGCAAGGCAATCTTCCTGCTCGCGCGGATCGACGAGATGAAACATACCGATATTGCGGCGCGGTTCGGCATCTCGCCGCGCATGGTCGAGAAGGAGCTCGCCCAAGCCTTGCACCATTGCGCACAGCGGCTCGGAAGAAAAGTTGTTCGCCGGTTCGGTCCCGGCGGTTCAAAAGAGTCATAGGGGGACGGTGGCTGAAAAAGAGGACCCCATGACGAATGCGGGCGGGACGCAGGCGCTGGAAGGTGAGGCGCAGGCATGGCTCATGCGCCTGACGTCAGGCGACGCCACCGCAGCGGATGCGCGGGCGCTGAAGGCGTGGTGCGGTCGCAGCGCCGCGCATGCGCGGGCTTTTGCCGAAGCGAATTTGCTGTGGGATCGTCTTGAGACAGCTGCCCGGCTGCCGGCCGTCGCGCCAGTCACGACCCATCTGGCGTCACAACGCGGCGTGCCGTCACGACGCTGGTTTCTTGGCGGAGCCATCGCCGCTTCCGTTGCCGGTGCCGGTTATCTGGTCGCTCGCCCGCCCATGGAGCTGTGGCCGTCGCCCCAGGAGCTCGCAGCGGATTATCGAACCCGCACGGCCGAGCGCCGCGAGATCGCCATGGGGGAGGGCGTTACGGTTGAGCTGAACACACGCAGCAGCCTGAACATAAGCCCGAGATCGAGTGAACGACAGATCGAGTTGATCGCGGGTGAAGCTGCGATATCGGTATCGTCGATGCAAACAGGAGCGCTGACGGTGCGCGCCGCTGGCGGTCTCGTTCATGCTGCAGACGCGCAATTCAATTTGCGATGTGATGCCGGTCGGTCGGTGGTCACCTGCCACCGCGGAGCGCTCGTGGTTGAATATGCGGGACGATCGGCCGACCTGCGCGCTGGCAGGCAGCTGGCTTATGCGGATGGCGTGGTCGGCGCGGCCGTGACGGTTGATCCGGCCATCGTGATGGCCTGGCGAGACGGGCAACTGGTATTCCGGCAAACGCCGCTTGCCGAGGTGGTCGATGAAGCCAACCGCTATCGCAATGGGCGCATCGTTCTGATGAATGAAGCGCTTGGCCGGCGCGCGGTCGATGCACGTATCGCGATCAACCGTGTGGACGATCTGATCGCGCTGGTCCGGGAAGCTTACGGTGCCAAGGTCACGTCACTGCCCGGCGCCATTGTCGTCCTGTCCTGAGCCGATTTACATACGAAATATTTGTGACACGGTTCAGTCCGGCCCTGCCTCCAACCGTCTTACGGGCAATCACGAGAAGAGACGGGAGCAGGGACGTGTCTGTCATGCGCGATTGACGGTTCGGCAATAGAAATTGCCGGCCGCAATCGCGGATATCGATGTGTTCTGCCTCGGTCCCTTCGCAGGAATGGTGTCGGTGCGTTCTGTCGCGCCGTGTAAGGGGCAATCATGGCGTCGAATTTCAACAAGCATCAGGTGTTTTCGCGTTCCGGCGCTTTGCTGACGACGGTCAGCGCCGTCGCCCTCTTGATGTCCGCGCCGCTGGTTCATGCCCGTTCGCTCAACGGCGGCAGCGCTGGCGGAGCCGTCTCTGCACCGAACATTGCGGCCGATGCCGCGGCGCAGGCGGCGCGGCAGGCGGCTGCAGCAGCCCAGCAAAGCCAACAGTCATTGGCACGAGCAGCGCGCGCCGTGCAGGACATTCAGGCGGTGCAGTCTGCTGCGCGGGCTGCGGCAGCGGCGGCGCAGGTTTCTACGCGGGCACCGCTCGCGATCCCGAATGGCCTCGGAGCCGGTGGCCTGGATCAGGGAGGATATAACTGGAACAATGCCGCCGACACGCCGACCCAGAGTGTCGATGGTAACGGACAGACCCAGGTCAATATTCGCCAGCGTGTCCAACAGGCGATTCTGAACTGGGAAAGTTTCAACATCGGCGCGCGCACCACGTTGACTTTCGATCAGGGTGGCAACAGCAGCTGGGTCGCGCTCAACCGCGTTAACAACGCCACCGCGCCGAGCCAGATCCTCGGCAATATCAAAGCTGACGGCCATGTCTATGTGATCAATCGAAGCGGCATCATCTTCGGCGGCAACAGCCAGGTGAATGTCGGCTCGCTGATCGCCTCCACGGCCGATATCGACGATGCTCATTTCCGGGCGCACGGCATTTTCAGCGCGCAGTCGGGCAACAGCTGGATTCCGAGTTTCACCGCCGCAGGAGCAGGCGGCGTGGGCGCCATCGCCGGAAAGATTTTCGTGGAAGCGGGCGCCACGATCAATACACGCGCCCCATCGTCGGTGACGTCAGGTGGCGGCTTCGTCCTGATGATGGGCACCGAGGTGAGCAATGCCGGGTCGATCGGCACGCCAAAGGGACAGACGATCCTCGCTGCCGGTGACAGCTTCAATCTGCGCCAAGGTTTCACCACCGCCGGCAACGCAATCTCGACTACGCGTGGCATCGAGATCGCTCCGACCATCGCGGCGGGCGCTACCCGCGGTATTGTCGGCAATAGCGGTCTCATCTTCGCGCAACAAGGCGATATCACGCTGGCCGGTCGCACCATCACCCAGGATGGCGCTCTGATCGCGACCACGTCGGTGAACACGCGAGGGACAATTCACCTCCTGAACGCGACCAATGACGGCGATGGCAGCATCACGCTCGACGCCGGCAGTCTGACGGCCATCCTGCCCGAACTGGACAGCAAGGAGACGGCACTCAACGGGCAACGCGACGCGTTGATCGCCGCCTCGGCCACCGCCAATGCGCAGCGCGCGGCGCATGCGGTGTTCAACAATCTGTCGCTGCTGGCTGATCGTCAGGACCAGTCGCGCATCGAGATCGTCACCGGCGGCAATATCGTCTTCAAGGGGAATTCGTACACGGCTGCGCAAGGCGGCCAGATTGCGGCAACGGCAGGCCAGCGCATCTTCACTGAAGATGGCGCGCGGCTTGACGTGTCCGGCGTGCGTAACGTCGCCCTGACGATGGAATCCAACAACGTCAAAGTCAACGTGCAGGGCAACGAACTGCGCGACAGCCCGCAAAATCGCGATTCCGATACGCTCAAGAACAACGACGTCTGGATCGACGTTCGCACGCTGACGCTGGTGCCGGATGGCACCGGTGGTTACAACGGCGATCGTTACTACACGGCTGGCGGGCTGCTCGAAGTCGGTGGTTATCTCACCAACACGGCGCATGGGATCGGCGAATGGACCGCCGTGGGCGGCACCATCACGCTGTCGGCGCCAGAAGTGATCGCGCAGCGGGGCGCGGTGTTCGACATTTCCGGCGGCTCGCTCGACTATGCCGGCGGCTGGCTGCGCTCCACCAATCTGATCGGCAACGACGGTCGCCGCTACAGCGTGGACAACGCGCCGGGCTATCTCGGCTATGCCGGTTATGCCGGCGGCTTCCGCCGCACGCATAACATCCAGGGGCAGGCAGACGAGCGCCTCACGGAGATCTGGACGTCGGTCTTCGATCGCGGACGCACCTCGCTGCGCTGGGAAGACGGATACACCGTCGGTCGCGATGCGGGCCGGCTTAACCTGTCAGCAGCGACCAGCATGATTTCAGCGACGATCGTCGCCGATACGGTTGCCGGCACCTATCAGGCGAACAAGCGAAGCAGTGGCATCACAGATGGCTATAAGGCGACCCAGACCACACCCGCGCAAAACGGCACGCTGGCGTTCGGGCGATACACCAGTCTCGGTCGAACGGGCGTGTTCGATACGGATGTCCGGATCGGCGACATTTCAGATGTCACGGCTGGTCTTGATGCTGGAAGCGCCACGCCTGCAGGTCGTGCCAATACACTTTGGCTGGATGCCGGCTGGCTGAAGCAGCAGCAGCTCGGCGGTCTCGATTTGGCAACAAGCGGCAGCATCGTCATCGACAGCAATGTCGAAATGGCGGTTGGCGGAAAGCTCAATCTTGTTGCGCCAATTATCGATATCGCGGCGAACATCACAGTGCGCGGAGGCGATATCACCGCGAGCAACTCGTTCCGGCCGGACGTCCGGGGCGGGACGACAGTTGTCCTGACGACACCTGGCGGCACGTCGCGTATCGATGTGCGCACCGGTTCAACCCTCGATGTGACCGGCTTGTGGGTCAATGCGCTCCTGAACCGCGACGACTACCTCAAGGCGGCCTATGTCGACGGTGGCGTTGTCCTTCTTCAAAATTCTCGAGACGTGTCGATTGCATCAGGAAGTGTGATCGACGTGTCGTCGGGGGCCGCGCTTCAGGCCAATGGCACGTTGAAGGGCGGGGCAGCTGGCAATATCACCCTGGAGGCGGGCATCGGCAGCTCGACAGGAGATTTGCAACTCGATGGCCGGTTGCAAGGCTTCGGCGTGTCGGGCAGCGGAACGCTGAGACTCGGCTTCGGTCGAACATTGACGATTGGCACCGATCTCGATGCCTCGCTTTTCCGTAGTGGCTTTGCGAATTATGAAGTCATTACGCGCGGCAGCCTGACGGTCGCGAGCGGGACCCATATCGAGGTCGAGCGACCGGTCTATCGCCCGAGTGATCGTGCTTTCGATGTCGCCACTGGCGCACCGGCATCCGCAGCCCTCGAGCTCTGGACGCCGCCCGTCTACACCGAGAATCCGCGCACCGGGCTGTTGGAGCAGCGTGACGGCGCCAGCGTGCTGCTCCAGGCAGGCAATGCGTCCTCGATCGCAAGCGCCACAGTGCTTCACATTGCCGACATGGCGGCGATCACGGTCGATCCCGGCCAGGCGATCACGTTGCGGAGCGCTGGACAGTTGACCGTCGATGGTCGGCTTCAAGCGGCCGGTGGACGTATCGAATTGGGTGGCGTGGGCACTAACACCGTCGCGGCAGCCGGCACGTCGGTCTGGATCGGCGAACGTGCTGTGCTCGATGTGGCGGGCCGCGCGGTAACCGCGCAGGATCTGAGTGGTCGGCGCTACGGATCGGTTGGTGCGGGCGGAAGCATCCTGATCGGCAATCGCGTCAATCCTGAAGACGGCAGCATCGCAGGATCCAGCCTGTTCGTTGTCGTGCGCGAAGGCGCGCTGCTCGATGCGTCAGGCGCCCATGCAGTTCTGGATGTTGCCGGTCGCGGCGCCGTCGATGTGACCAGCAATGGCGGCGAGATCGTGCTGGCGTCATCGAACGGCCTCTATCTCGACGGCACCATGCGAGCTCAGGCAGGTGGAAAGGGCGCAGCTGGTGGTAGCCTGACGGTCGGGATCGGCAGTCAGGTGGTCGTTGGCGGCACCCCCGAGCGTATACGGCGCATCCGCGAACTGATTGTCGCGGAGCGCCAGGGGCCAAGTCTGCTCCCGCAGAACATCGATCCGTCCGCTGCTGCCGATGGTCTGGTCTACGGCCATGCACGCCTCGGCGTCGACAAGGTCAGGGACGGCGGCTTCGATACGCTGACGCTGCACAGCAGCGGCATGATCGCCTTCGACGGCAATGTGGATCTGTCGCTCGGCCTGGCGCTCAACCTTTATGCGGGTTCGCTCGGCTGGTCGGAGGGAGCATCCGCGAACAGTCATGTCAAACTCGCCGCATCGATCATTCGCGTGGCTGGCTCTGATCTTTCCAACTCCAACGTTCCGATTGATCGGACCGGCATGCATTACGGTGACAGCAAGCTGCAGACATCTCAGCAGGCTGTTACCGGCAGCCTGGAACTCAAGGCCGGTTTGATCGACGTCGTCGCAGGCTCCGGTTTCGGCACGGGTGGTCGGTTGACGATCCCCGGCATCACCAGCGCGAGCAATCAGATCATCGACCGGCGAGGCTTCGATCAGGTGTCGCTGATCAGTTCGGGCGATCTGCGCTTCGGTTCAGGCCGCGCCTATGTGACCGGCGGTTTGAATCTGGCGGCGGCGCAGATCTATCCGGTGACGGGCGCCAATGCGACGATCATTGCCGGTTGGCGCGGCAATAGTGCCGATTTCGATCCGGCTCGCATCCTGACCATATCACGTACGACCGGTGATATCCCGAACATGCCCTATTCGGCGTTCGGGCAACTGACATTGGATGCCGCGAGGATCGATCAGGGCGGCATCATCCGGGCGCCACTGGGCACCATCAGTTTCGGACGTATCGCGAGCTATTCGGCAAAGAACGTGAACCTGCTTCCGAGCAGCATCACCTCGACGAGTTCGCGCGGCCTGGTCATGCCATATGGCGGCACGGTCGATGGCATCGACTGGCTCTATGACGGAAACAAGGTTGCGCTCGAAGGCGCGGTATCTGCGACGCGTGGCGTCTTCCTCTACGGCGAGTCGGTCGATGTCCGGGAAGGCGCATTGATCGACCTGTCCGGCGGCGGCGATCTGAAGGGGGCGGGCTTCGTGTCGGGACGCGGTGGTTCCGTCGATGTGCTGCGCAATCCGCTCATCGCGGCGAATCCGGCGAATGGCTATAGCGCCGACGGCAATGCAGTCTATGCGATCGTGCCAAGCCATGGCGCAGGCTATGCGCCGGTCACGCCGGAAGTCGGCACTGGAAATCCGCTGGTCGGTCAGCAGATCACGCTTGACGGCAGCATTCCGGGCCTTCCGGCCGGCACCTACACCTTGATGCCCGCGACCTATGCGTTGTTGCCAGGAGCTTTCCGCGTCGAGATCCCGACTGCGGCTGACCCGCGCGGCCTTGCCGGAAACGCGGCTTTGCCAAACGGCTCCTATATGGCCAGCGGCCGGCTGGGTTTTGCCAATACTGCGATCAGGGACAGTCTCTCCCGGCAGGTGATCCTCACATCGGCCAATGTCGTTCGCACGCTTTCGCAGTTCAATGAAACGACCTACGCGCAGTTTGCTGTGGCGGATGCGGCGCGTCTTGGCACGCCGCGAGCGATGATGCCGCTGGACGGCAAGAGCCTGCACCTCTATTTGCGGCCTGGCGCCGGTACCAATGCGTTGCAATTCGACGGCGCGGTCGATTTCAGCGCCGCAACGGGCGGCTATGCGGGATCGGCAAATGTCACCGGCGTTTCGGCAAGTTCGTTCGAAATTCTGGCCGCGGGACAAAGTGCGACGGCTGGCTTCAGCGGCGTCTCGCTTTATGCAGACGATCTCAACGCGCTGGCGGCCAACCGGTTGACCATCGGTGCGACAGCCGAGGTCAGATACGGCCAGCAGGGCAACTATTTCACCTTCCTGCAAAGCTCGATGAACGCCAGAAACATTATCCTGCGCGAGGGCACCTTGCTCCGCGCGGCCGAAGTGCTGCTGGTCCAGTCCGGTGCACAAGGCGCGATTACGATCGAGGCAGGCGCCGGGATCAGCACGTTGGGAATGGGCGCGACGCCATTCGATTCACGCGACGGCTTCATCTACACGCCGCAGCCGACGTTGAATGCCGGCGGCTCGATGCTGGCGGTTTCCAATGGCGTGATCGAAGTCCTTCCCTCAAATGCAACGGTTACATCGCAAGGCGCCATTCTGATTGGGACGTGCGGGGCGAGTGGCAATTGCAATGCGCCGACGACCTTGTATTCCGAAGGGACGATCGCGTTTGCAACGACGAACCGGTTCGAACTCGGCGACAATGTGCGTTACGGTACGCGAAATCTGTCGATCGGTGTGGGGGCGTTGAACATCGGCACCAGCGCGGCACTGGCGGCGGCGAGCGCCGCGGGCGTGTTGCCATCGGGCCTGATGCTGAACCAGGAGGTTCTCGACCGGCTGTTGCGTGGCGATGTTTCGGCCGGCGCTCCGGCGCTGGAAAGCCTCAAGCTGAACGCCAGTTCGGCCGTCAACATTTTCGGCACTGTGACGCTCGACACTTACGCGGCAGACGGCACATCGCGCATCGCCAATCTGGTGTTCGGCACGCCGGCGATCTACGGCGCGGGCAGCTCCAGCGATGTCGCGACGATCCGTACCGAAAATCTGGTGTGGAGCGGCTTGGCGCGGACACCGGGCTCGGTCATTGCAGGCGGGGCGGGCACCGGGCAGGGCGCGCTCAACATCGATGCCGAGCGCATCACCTTCGGTTATGGCCCGAATGTACAGATCAGCGGGATCGAAGATGTGGGGCGTCTCGCGCTCGGGTTCGCTCAGGTGAATCTCAATGCCAGCGAGCGCATCACCGCCAATCACAAGGGAAGCGTCGCGTTCTATCAAAGCCAGGGGGCCTATGTACCGGGCGAGGGCTATTCCTATACGGGCGGCAATCTGACGATCTCAGCGCCGCTGCTGACCGGCGAGGCCGGATCGGTGAACAGCATCACGGCGGGCGGGGCGATCAGTGTCGTGTCGAACGGCGCGGCAGGCACAATCCTCGGCGCGGAAAGCCTTGGAGCCAAAAACCTTGGCGCCGAACTGGCGCTGACCGGCCAAAGCGTCACATTGGCGAGTGCCGTGGTGCTGCCGTCCGGCCGCTTCACGGTCAGTGCTACGGGCAACATCGTACTCACGGATGCGGCACAGCTCGATCTGTCGGGCCGCGAGGTCAGCTTCGATGACGTGAAGAAATTCTCCTGGGGCGGCGATGTCGTTCTCGAAAGCAAGGATGGCGACATCACCCAACATGCAGGCGCGGTGATCGACCTGTCGGCGAAGTACAATCACGCCGGTCGCCTCACCGCGTCGGCGCTGGGGAGCAGTGCGGGCACTGTCGATCTCGCCGGCCGCATTCTCGGCTCCGCGGGCGGGCAATACGATGCCGGCGGCACGCTGGTGCCGTACCGTGCGGGTTTTGTCGATATCAGGGCGCAGCATCTCGGCGGCACAGGCACGCTCAGCGACAGGTTCGCGGCGCTCAACGCGCGTCTCAACGACGGCAACATGACCGGCGGCCGCGGCTTCCAGCTGAAGCAGGGTGATCTCGTCATCGGTAATGAACTGCGAGCCAGCGAGATCAACGTCTCGCTCGATAGCGGTCATCTGACGGTCACCGGTACGGTGGATGCCAGTGGCGCCGAAGTTGGCATCATTCGCCTCGCAGCGAAGAACGGACTGACCATCGCCGGCAGTGCGTTGCTCGACGCACATGGTACGATTCTACGCGTCGATAGCTACGGCAAGATCATCGATAGCCCGAACCGGGCGATCGTGGAGCTGAGCTCCGGTACGGGGCGGCTGACCCTCGCATCCGGCGCGCGGATCGACTTACGCCATGGCACCGCTGCCGCATCCGGCACCGGTCCGAGCCAGCACGACGGCGTCGCGCGCGGCACGCTGGAGCTCAATGTGCCGCGCCTTGGCGGTGCAACGAGCGGAGATGTGGATATCGACGCCAGCGGCAGCATCACCATTCAGGGCGCGCGCTCCATCGCGGTCAATGCGGTGCAGCGCTACAGCGATGCCGCCTATGGCACGGACCCGGCAGCAAGCGGGCGCCCATATCAGCAGATCACCCAGGCCTATCTGGATCAGAAACACAACGAGAGCATACTCTTCGTCGCCAACGCGCTCGGTAGCAATGCGCTGATGAACGGCAAGCTCGCCGGTCTTAACAACGCCGCTTATCGAGACGCTTTCCATCTCCGATCGGGCGTCGAGATCGTCAGTGCGACCGCAGATGGCGACCTCGTGGTGGTCGGCGATCTCGATCTGTCCGGCTACCGCTATCAGGGCGTCAATCCGAACTTCCAGCGCTCCGGCATCTACGGCTCGGGCGAAGTAGGCAAATTGACCATTCGTGCCGGCGGCAATCTCGACATCTACGGCTCGATCAATGACGGCTTCGCGCCGCCGCCGGAAACCCCCGATAATGATGGTTGGCTGCTGCGTCCGGGGCTTCTCTCTTACGGCGGCGACGTCGTCGTGCCGAACGGCAACGTGACGCTTGCCGATGGCACGACCTATCCCGCTGGCCGCGCGTTGAACTACAATCTGCCGATCAAGGCGATGACGGTCCCTGCGGGCACGCAGCTGCCTGTCGAGGGAGTTCTCAACGGCAGCATCACGCTTCCAGCCAACACGATTCTCGCTGGAGATATCTTCGCCGCCAATGGCACGACGCTATTGTACGCCAAGGGCACGCGTCTCGCCGTTGACGTGACGCTCGCTGCCAATACCCGTCTCGGCGCCGGTTTCATCGTTCCCGTCAGCGCATCGCTCCGCGCCATGATCTGGCCGAAGGGCGTGGCGCTGCCTGCGGTCGCGACGATCAACGGCGATGTGACCCTGCCCATGGGAGGCCTCATTCCCTCCCAGGCCGATCTGAAACTGCCGGCTGACGCCATCAAGGTGAATCTCAGGCCAGCTGACTCGAACGGACGTCAGGGCGCCAATTGGGCGGTTGCCTCGATGCTGCCCGCCGGCTCGCAATCCTGGTCGATGCGCTTCGTCGCCGGTGCAGACATCGAGGCCGCAGATACCAGGATGCTTCGCCCGCGCGATGCCAATGGCCATCTCACGCTTGCCGATACGCACTTCTCGAAAGTCGATCGGTTCGAAGGCGGCGGCGTCTGGTACTGGGCGGAGGGCAACTATATGAGCGGCGTGCCCGGCACGCCGGTCGATGATTGGGCGCTCGACCCGGATTACAATGTCTGCTTGCAGGAACCCGGACAATGCGTGAAGGTCTCGTGGCTGTGGGCTCCCGGTAATCAGTTTAGCGGCACGCCCGGCAAGCCAGTCGATGAGTGGGCACTCGATCCCAGCTACAATGTCTGTCTAGCGGAAAGCGGTCAGTGCGTCAGCATCGGCGGCAATGGCGTTCTCGCCGAAGTGAATCCGATCACGCCGATGTTCAGCGTCCTGCGCACCGGCATCGGTGATCTCGATATTGTCACCGGCGGCAATATCGCGATGCGCTCGTCCTACGGTGTCTACACCGCGGGCACGCAGTCGCGGAACGTGGATCCGGTCTTCAGCGCCCCCCGTGTCACGCGGAACGGCTCGGTTCTGGGCGATGGTGCCTCCGACTATGAAAGTCTCGTCAGTGGTGCCGATGCCACTTATCGCGCCTGGTATCCCGAACTCGGCGGCAACCTGCTGCTGAAAGCCGGCGGAAATCTCACCGGCGATTCATGGACGCAGGGCGGCGTCTTCGGTGCCGAAGGAAGCCGGCACGGGCAGAATTCGAGTGCGGATCCGGCCAACTGGCTGTGGCGGCAGGGGGATGTCGCCGGCGCTGCGAATGGCGCGGCGTGGTGGATCAATTTCGGCAGCTACGTTGCCGGGCGGAACGACACTCAGCCGTTCAGCGACTATCCCTATCTTGTCGGCTTCACCGGTTACGGCACGCTCGGCGGCGGCGATCTGCAGGTCGATGTGCGCGGCGGCGCCGGCACCATCGACGTGCTCAGCCCGGGCCGCGTCGATACCAAGGTGTATCCGCGCAGCCAGGGGCTTGTACTGGCCGTCGCTTCGACCGGCCGCGTCAATGCCAATGGCGAATTGCTGTTGACCGGCGGCGGCGACATGGATGTCCGCATCGGCGGCGGGATCAATCCGAACCGGTTCGCGCATATGGAAATGGTCCCGGGCTCGAGCAATCCGACGCCCGAATATCTCAACCTGGGTTTGAGCGGTCTCGCTGCCAATCTGCGCGGTCATGCCGCGATCCAGGCGGGGGCGCATGGCAATGTCGAGCTTCGCTATGGTCCGTTCGCGGCATTCCAGGATCCCAAGGAAGTGCGCGCCTACGATCCGTTCACGTCGACCTGGGCGCTGGCGGGCGGCGGTTTGATGCTGATGCCGGGCGACTCCACGTTCAGCCTGACGTCGCGCGGCGATCTCGTCGCCGGAGGTGTTTGGGACGGTGGTCGCCTGCCGAGCATCGATCCTGCGGTTCGTGGGTCCAATCCCTGGTTCAGCCTTTGGACGGACCGGACCTCGATCGATCTGTTTGCTGCGGGCGGCAATCTCACACCGAGCATTCAACTGGGCGAGGCCGGGTCGGAGATTGCTCCCAATGCGATGGCGGGTGCGACCGGCGCACGGTTCGTTTATCCCGCGATCCTGCGCGCCGCCGCGCCATCAGGCAGCATCTATGCAGGGGCCTCCGCGGTTCGGCAGGGTGGCAAGCCTCTGGGCTACTCGCTCATGCTGGCGCCATCGCCGTATGGAGAGCTTGAGCTTCTCGCCGGCAACTCGATCTATGCCGGTGGCCACGCGATCACACGGTCGAGCGCGGATGTATCGGTTGTCCCGACCCCATTTAACCCGGCGACCATGAGCAATCTCAGTCCGCTGGCTTTCCAGATGGCCAACAACATGTTCGCCTTCGGCCCCAATACCGCTTCCGGTCTCTACGATCTGCAGCCGGCGCGTTTCTATGCGCTGTCGGGAGACATCGTCGGCCTTCGAACGGGCGAGGTTCTGACAAGCTTCACCGACGCCCTGAACGGCCGAACACTTTACGAAGCCGGCGGGCCTGTCTGGATCAAGGCCGGTCGTGACATCGTCAACAGCGGGACCAATATCGGTCAGTTCACCTATATGCCGACCACCGGCATGGGCGGTCGCTCCACCGGCAACCTGATCGCCCACTCGTCCGAGACGGATGTGTCGATCGTGTCCGCGGGCCGTGACATCATCTTCAGCTCGTTCGATATCGCCGGCCCCGGCACGCTCGAAGTGACGGCTGCACGCAACATCCGCCAGGAAGATCGCGGCGCGATCACCTCGCTGGGATCGATCATCGCCGGCGACAACCGACCCGGTGCCAGCGTGTTCGTGGCGGCGGGCATGTCGGACGCGAACTGGGCTGCGGTTCGCACGCGCTATCTCGATCCGGCGAACCTCGCCAATCCAGACATGCCGCTGGCGGATCAGCCCGGCAAGGCTGTGAAGTCCTATGGCAAGGAACTCGCCGACTGGCTGAAGGCCCGCTACGGGCACGACGGCAGCGCCGAAGAAAACCTCGCTTATTTCGACGCCCTTGCGCCGGAGCAGCAGCGCATCTTCCTGCGCGAGATCTATTACGCCGAACTGCGCGCGGGCGGGCGTGACTACAACGATCCGACGTCGAAGCGCTTCGGCTCCTATTTGCGTGGCCGCGAGATGATTGCGACCCTGTTCCCGGAGAAGAATGCGGACGGCAGTGCAATCGTCCGCACTGGCGACATCACGCTGTTCAGCACGGAATATTTCGAGGACGTCTACAATCCCGTGACCATGGTCAATGACAGCGTGCGCCGCACGCGCGACGGCTCGGTGCGGACCTTGTTCGGCGGCGACATCCAGATGATGGCACCGGGGGACAGGTGATCGTTGGCGTCGAAGGCGTGGTGCCGGGCGCCACAGCGGGACTCGTGACGCAAGGCAGCGGGAACATCCAGATCTATTCGCAAGGAAGCGTCTTGCTCGGCCTGTCGCGTATGATGACGACCTTCGGCGGTGACATTCTGGCGTGGTCTGCGACTGGCGACATCAATGCCGGCCGCGGCGCCAAGAGCACGATCCTTTACACGCCACCGCGCCGGACGATGGACATGTATGGCAATGTCACGCTGGCACCGGTGACGCCGTCCTCGGGCGCCGGCATCGCGACGCTCAATCCGATCCCGGAAGTGGAGGCCGGCGACATCGACCTGATCGCGCCGCTCGGCACCATCGACGCCGGCGAGGCCGGGATCCGCGTCTCGGGCAACGTCAATCTTGCCGCACTGCAGGTGTTGAATGCGGCGAATATCCAGGTGCAGGGCAGCAGCGCGGGCATTCCTGTCGTGCAGGCGCCGAGCATCTCCGCTGCATTGTCCACCTCGAATGCCGCCGCTGCGACCCAGCAGACAGCGACCCCGACGCAGTCAGCCAATACACAGCCATCGGTGATCATCGTCGAAGTGCTCGGCTATGGCGGAGGCAGCGGGGATGACGACGAAAGGAAGCGTGAGCAGTTGCGTACCGAACCGCGCGATGAGCGCCGCACGCAAAACCCGAACAGTCCGGTCCAGGTGCTCGGCGCCGGCAGACTGGAGCAGGCGGCGCTGGATCAGCTCACCCCGGAGGAGAGGCGTCGGCTCGTTCGCTGATGCGCTGGTGACCCTGAAAATCGTCGATGAGCAATTGTCTGATTGCTCATCGACACAAAGACGCAAAATACGAATGAGTGATGGCGGGGCGCTCGACGTTCCGAATGTCCGCTCCTGGCGGCAGCGCTGGCGGAGCCGTGTCTGCACCGAACATTGCGGCCTGCCGCGGCGCAGTTCCCGGCCTAGCTGACAGACCCTTCGATGTGTCGAAAGCCGGTCTCGGCTTCGAATTTCATGCGTGCGTGAGCGGCAGTGACGTCGTGTGCTTGATCTCTTCGATCACGAACATGGACGTTACGTCTGCAAGGTCTGCGCCCTTGATGAGTGTCTTATAGATATGGTCATAGCCGTCCATGTCGGACACGACCACCTTCAGCAAATAGTCGGTACTGCCCGCGACGCGGTGGAATTCGGTGACTTCCGGGATTTCGCTGACCAGTTTGTGGAAGTTCTCGAACCAGTCGAACCGGTGCTCGCGGGTGCGGATCGAGATGAAGACAGTGAAACTGAGATTGATCTGCTTCGGCTCCAGAAGCGTCACCCGCTTCTTGATCACCCCGCGCTCCTCAAGTCGCTGGATCCGGCGCCAGCAGGGTGTCGAGGTCAGGCCGACCCGCTCGGCCAGTTCGGCAACGGACACGGTCGAATCCTCCTGGAGATGCGCAAGGATTTCACGATCGAACCGATCCAGCTTTTCTCCACGTGACATGAGTATGAACATCCTCAATCTGATATCAGAGAGGAATAATATTGCAGGTAGCGTGCATAAGCCAGCATGATTTTGCAAATTACGCCCGCATTTCAGGATGTATATTTCGCGCATTAGAACGACGAAAGTGCTGGAAATGCGATTGTTGCCGCGGCGGAAGAAGCCTTTTGAACTCGATACGCGCCTTGCCCATACCGGTCGGGCGCCGTCAGAGCATTGCGGCATGGTCAACGTACCCATCTACCGCGGATCGACCATTTTGTCGGACACGCTCGAAGACTGGGAATCGAAGAAGACCCAAGACAATCCGATGGCCAATTATGGCCGTTTCGGTTCCCCACTGACGCGGTCGCTCGAGGCGGCTGTTTGCGACCTCGAGGGCGGTTATCGGTCGATCCTGTTTCCGTCCGGTCTGTCGGCCTGCACCCATGCTCTGTTGGGACTCCTGAAGGTCGGGGACCACCTGCTGATCAGCGACAGCGTCTATGGGCCGACGCGGATTTTCGCCGAGCGGGTGCTTAAGCGGTTAGGGATCGACGTCGAATATTTCGCGCCCAGCGACACCGCCGATCTGATCGCCCGGTTCAAGCCCGCGACGCGCGTTGTCTTTGTTGAATCGCCGGGCTCGATGACATTCGAAATTCAGGACATTCCGGCCATCGCCGAGGTGGCGCATCGGCAGGATGCGTTCGTCGTGCTCGACAATACTTGGGCGACGCCGCTGTTCTTCAAGCCGTTCGAGCACGGCGTGGATATCTCCATCCAGGCCGCCACCAAATATATCGTGGGACATTCTGATGCATTGCTCGGCATCGCCACGGCGAATGAGCGGGCGTGGCCGGCGCTGCAGGCCGCCGCGCATGACTTCGGCGAGACGGCCGGTCCCGACGATATCTTCCTCGCTTTGCGCGGGCTGCGCACTTTGTCGGTGCGCATGAAGCAACATCATGAGAGCGGGCTGCGGCTGGCCGAAGCCCTGCAGGCGCATGCCGCCGTTGCCCGGGTCATACATCCCGGCCTGCCGCACGATCCGGGTCATGCGATCTGGCAGCGCGATTTCCGCGGCGCCAGTGGTCTGTTCGGCGTTGTCCTCAAGCCGATGTCGCGCAGCCAACTGTCGATACTGTTCAAGAATTTCAATCTGTTCGGCATCGGCCTGTCATGGGGCGGCTTCGAGAGCCTAGCGCTGCTGGTCGATCCGCCGAAGCGATGCGTACCCACTGGCGGATGCGATGGGCCGCTGCTCCGGATCCATGCGGGACTGGAGGACGTCCAGGACCTCATCGAGGACATGTGCGGCGCACTGGATTCCGCGCTTTGTGTCGAAACGGCAGCATAGCCGTAGCGCAACACCATAGGGGAGGATCTGGAATGGCTGTGGTTTCCGAACTAGCGCTCGATCATCTTGGTCTTGCCGTTCGCGATCTCGAGAAGGCGAGGGCGGCCTTCGCCCGGCTGGGTTTCAATCTGTCGTCGCGCAGCATGCATGCCGGCTCGGTCGTTCCCGGCGGCCCGGTGGTGCCGTGGGGATCGGGCAATCACTGCGCCATGTTCCGGCGAGGCTATTTCGAACTGCTCGGCCTCGTTGATGATGCGCTTCCCAGCAACGTCAAGCAGATGGTGTCCACCTATGAGGGGCTGCACATCGTTGCACTTGCGTGCCAGTCGGCGGACATCATGCAGGCGGAACTGGCCGCGCGCGGTGTTGCTGCGGCGAAGCCGATCACGCTCGAACGGGATGCGGCATTCGGCGCATCCGACGAGGATGTCCGGCGCGCTCGGTTTCGCAATGTCTATCTCGATTCGCACGATTACCCGGATGCGCGCTTCATCGTGATCGAACACGACACGCGGGAGGTGCTGTGGCAGCAGCATCTCATGCTGCATCCGAACGGCGCGGAAGAGCTTCGTTCCACGTATCTGGTCACAAACGATGTGGATTCAGCATTGAAACGTCTGGCGCTGGTCATGGGCCCGCCGGTATCCCAGAATGACGCATATCGTTTCGCGATGGCCCATGGCAGCATCTGGGTCATGACCGAGGCGACGATGCGCGCGGTCTCTCCTGTGGCGAACGGTCATCCCGTGAACCGTGTCGGCGCCGCGTGCATCGGCGTAAGGTCTCTGCCGGATTTGAAGGCGCATCTCGATCGCAACGACGTACCGTTCGTCGCCGGAGCATCGCTGGACTCCGACGATTCCATCTGGGTCGCTCCGACCGAAGCGAGCCACAGCATTCTTGTTTTTGTTCAAACGGCGTGAAGACGAAGGAAGAGGCAGATGAAAGCTGCAGTTATCTATGAGCACGGCGGTCCGGGCTCGATCAAATATGAAACCAATTTCCCCGATCCGAAGCCTGCTTCCGGCGAAGTCGTCATTAAGGTTCACGCTGCCACGCTGAACTATCACGACGTCTTCACGCGCAACGGCATGCCCGGCATCACGGTGCCAATGCCGATGATCATGGCGCTGGATTTCGCCGGCGAGATTGTCGAGGTGGGTGAGGGCGTCGAGGGCGGCTGGAAAGTCGGCGATCGCGTCATGATCGATCCGTCGGATCGCAAGACGTTCGGCGGCGTCCTAGGCGAAGCGCGCCATGGTGGCCTGGCCGAATATTGCGCCGTCCCGGATCATCATCTGGTGCGTCTGCCCGACGATGTCAGCTACGACGTCGCGGCCTGTCTGCCGGTGGCCTATGGCACCGCGTGGCGCATGATGGTGACGATCGGTAAGGTGAAGGCCGGCGAAAAGGTCCTGGTGCTCGGCGCATCCGGCGGCGTCGGCACATGCTGCGTGCAACTCGCCAAGCTCGCAGGCGCCGAAGTGGTCGCTGCGGCGTCGAGCCCCGAGAAGCTCGCGCGCCTGAAAGAACTCGGCGCCGATCATGTCGTCGACTACAAGAAAGACGATTTCATGAAGTGGGTCTTCGCCGAATTCGGCAAGCCCCATCGTCGCCTCTATGAAAAGGGCATGGATGTCGTCGTCAATTTCACCGGCGGCGATACCTGGGTGAAGTCGCTACGCACGCTGCATCGTGGTGGCCGCATTCTGACTTGCGGCGCCACCGCCGGTTACGATCCGAAGGAAGACCTGCGTTTCATCTGGAGCTACGAACTGCAGATTCTCGGCTCCAACGGCTGGGCCCGCGACGACCTGACGAGCCTGCTCGATCTCGTGCGCGGCGGCAAACTGAAGCCGGTCATCGATCGCACCTATGGTCTCGCCGACATCAACGATGCGTTCAAGCACATGGAAGACCGTCATCTGTTCGGAAAGGTTTTGATCAAACCATGAGCGGATCCGAAGTAAAAAAGCTTCAGAAGCCTGATATCGAGGCAATCTTCGCAAGATCGCCTTTCATCAACTTCATGAATCTCGAAGTCCTGCGCGTCGATCACGACAAGAGCGAATTTGCCGTGCGCATGCCGCTGCGTCCCGAATACGAACGCCGGGAGGGAACGCAGCAATTTCACGGCGGTGCGATCGCCGCGCTGATCGATGTCGTCGGCGATTTCGCCATCGGCATGATGGTCGGTGGCGGTGTGCCGACGATGAATCTGCGGATCGACTATCTTCGCCCCGGAGTTGGCGCGTTTCTTGAAGGTGTTGCAGTCGTACGAAAGACAGGAAGAACGTCGGCGGTCATCGACATCGACATCTTCTCTGAAGACCGCAAACTGGTCGCGATCGGTCGCGGGACGTACGTTCCCATTACAGGTTGAGAGAACGGGGTATTTGCATGAGCACGTTTCGTTTGAGACTTTCGCGCCTGTTGCTGGTGACAGCAGCATCCGCCTTGATGGCCGGGCAGGCGAGCGCCGCATCGACCAAGATCGTGTATGGCAACGTCACCGAGATGACGTTGTCGCAGGTGCCCATGGTCGCCGCCAAGCGGCTCGGCTATTTCGCCGAAGAAGGGCTGGATGTCGAACTGATGGGCTTCAAGGGCACCGGCACGCTGATGCCGCAGATGCTGGCGAAGCGCGTCGACATCGGCTATCCAAATCCCGACACGCTGATCCTGTCGCGTGCGCCGGGCAAGGAAAAGCTCCCGATCAAATACTTCTACAACGCCACCCGTAGTTCGGGATGGGAGTTCGCCGTCCTCGACGACTCACCACTCAAGTCGTTGAAGGATCTGAACGGCAAGACCGTCGGCGTCGGCGCGATGACCTTCGGCAATGTGCCGATCACCAAGGCGGCGTTCAAGGATCTCGGTGTCAACGCCACCATGGTGCCTGTCGGCGTCGGGAGTGCCGCCTTCCTCGCCCTCACTAGCAAACGCATCGACGTGCTGAACCTGTTCGACGCCCAGCACGCGACGCTGGAAGCAGAGGGCACCAAGATCCGCCGTCTGCCACAACTCCCGCGTTACGAGGCCCTGTTCAGCAATGGCTTCGTGGCGCATGAGGACATGATCCGCGACAAGCCGGAAGTGCTGGCCGGTTTCGGTCGCGCCATCGCCAAGGCGACGGTGTTCTGCGAGGCCAATCGCGAGGCCTGCGTCAAACTGTTCTGGAAGGAATATCCGAACACCAAGCCGAGCGGCGACGAAGCGAAGGTCCTCGCCGATGGCGTGAAGATCTTCTCGGCGCGCTTCGACAAGATGCTCAGCTTCCCGACCGGTAAGCCGCGCCAGTGGGGCAGCTTCGACCAGAAGGTCTGGCTTGATTTCGCCGAGGCCCTGCATGAGGGCGGCCAACTCGAGCCGAAGACCGTCGATGTGGAGAATTGCTACACCAATGCGCTGGTGCCAAAATTCTCAGACTTCGATGCCGCGAAGATCGTCGCCCAGGCGAAGGCCTTCAAGGACTGATCCAATGATGCACGAACGGGGAATCAAGGTGGGCGAGCCAGTCTTCCAGACCAAAAATCTCGATGTGACGTATAGTTCGTCGCGCGGTAAGACGAAGGCGCTCGAAGACTTCACGACGACGCTCGAAAAAGGCGAGTTTCTCTCGATCCTCGGCCCGTCGGGTTGCGGTAAATCCACCTTGCTGAAGGTGGCGGCGGGGTTGCTGCCGCCATCCTCCGGCGTGGCCGAACTCGATGGTCGGCCGATCACCGGTCCCCGCCGTGACGTCGGTATCGTATTCCAGCAGGCGACGCTGCTGCCCTGGCAGAATGTGATCGACAATATTCTGCTTCCGATCCGGACCTTAGGCATGGATCTTGACAAGGGCAGGGCGCGTGCCCGCGAATTGCTCGAACTGATGGGGCTGGAGAAGTTCGAGAAGCACTATCCGCACGAACTTTCGGGCGGCATGCAACAGCGTGTCGGCATCGCGCGCGGACTTGTGCATGATCCGAGCCTGCTCCTGATGGATGAGCCGTTCGCGGCGCTCGATGCGATGACGCGCGAGCATATGATGGTCGAATTGCAGCGTATTTGGATGGATACTCGGAAATCCGTGATCTTCATCACCCATTCGATTCCGGAAGCCGTGTTCCTGTCGTCGCGGGTGCTCGTGCTGTCGCCACGTCCCGCGCGCATCATGCGCGACGTCAATATCGAACTGCCGCTGCCGCGCACGGAAGAAACCATGGGCCTGCCGGCATTTGCCGAACTGTGTGCAGAACTCCGCGCGATGTTCTCGCCGCGCGCCAAGTGAGAGTAAGTGAGAGATAGCATGAACGAGCGATTGAAATCTGTCGTCTATCCGCTGCTCCTGCTGGCCGTGCTGCTGGCACTATGGGTCGCCGCCGTTCGTTATTGGGGTGTACCGAACTACGTCCTGCCGCCGCTCGACAGCGTGATTGCAGCCCTGAAGCGTGGCTATATCGACGGCGCCTATTGGAAGGATTTCGGATTTACGCTGTCGTCTATGATGCTCGGCTATATCGGGGGTGTTCGCTGGCCTTCGTGATGGGCGTGCTGTTCGCCGAGTTCCGCTGGCTGGAGCGTCTGCTGTATCCCTTCGTGCTCGGCCTGCAGTCGATGCCGAAGGTGGCTCTGGCGCCGCTGATCCTGGTCTGGTTCGGTTTTGGCCTCGGCTCGAAGGCCGTCATGGTGGGCCTGGTCTGCTTCTTCCCGATGTTCATCAACACGGCAGTGGGTCTGAAGGCGACCGATCCGTCGCTGCTCGACCTGATGCGCGCGTTTTCGGCGAGCCGCTGGCACGTCCTGACCCGGATCAAGATTCCATCGGCGGCCAGCCATATTTTCGCCGGCCTGCAGATCTCGATCGTACTTGGCCTGATCGGTGCCGTCGTTGCCGAATTCGTGTCGTCCTCTGAAGGCCTCGGCTTCTTGATCAATGCGGCGACCACCACGCTGGACACCAGCACCATGTTCGCGGCACTGATAAGCCTCGCCGTGCTCGGCATCGGCGGCAGCCAGATCATCAAGATGCTGCAGCACAGGTTGGTCTTCTGGGACCGCAGCGGCGGCATGAAATCGTTGTCCGAATAACCGCGTCGACATCCGCAACCGCAGCCTTACATCATTCAGATATCATCGAAGCAAGTCACGCCATGTGGAAGAATCTCGGTAAGCTCGTCGATCCCTCGAAGAACCAGCAAGCGGTCGCACTGATCGACTGTTCCGGCGGAGAGGCGAGGGAATTTTCACATGGCGACCTCGATCGGTTGTCGGATGCGTGCGCGCGCGGGCTGGTCCACAAGGGCCTTAAGCGCGGCGACAGCGTCGCGATCATGAGCGTCAATCGCGCCGAGTTCATCATCGCTTATTTCGCGATCATGCGGGCCGGGATGATCGCAGTGCCGGTGAACCACAAGCTGTCCGCCGATGGGGTCGCTTTCATCCTCTCCGATTGCTCGGCGAAGCTGGCCTTCGTCGATGGCGACCGTGCATCGCTCGTTCCCGGCGGTCTGCCGACCGTCCGCCTCGACGGACCTGAATGGGACGCGTTTCTGGATCCCGGCCCGTTCGACACTTTCGAGCCGCCGCATGGCACCTGTGCGATGATCCTCTATACGTCCGGTTCCACCGGCCGGCCGAAAGGCGTGCAACTCTCTCATGACGGCCAGATCTGGGCGCTGACGATCCGCGTGGCCGCCCGTGCCTCCTTCGAGGACGAACGCCTGATCGTGGCGGCGCCGCTGTTTCACATGAATGCGCTTGGTTCTTGCAAATTCGCGATCTGCGCCCATGCCAGCGTGGTGCTGATGCCGCAGTTCGAGGCCAAGTCGTTTATCGATGCCATTGGCCGGTTCGGCGTTACCTGGATCACCTCGGTGCCGACCATGATGGCCATGCTGACCCGTGAGACGAGCGCGCTGGCCGGCATCGATACGTCGCGAGTCCGCTATGTGCGCATGGGTTCGGCCCCCGCCACGCAGCAGCTCTATGATGCGGTTCATCGCACATTCCCGAATGCCGGTGTCGCCGGCGGATATGGCACCACGGAAGCGGGGCCGATCGTGTTCGGGCCGACGCAAAATCGCACGCTGCCGGGCGGTGATGGTCTCGGCTGGCCTTTGAAGGATGTTGAAGTACGCATCGTCGATGTGGACGGACATGACGCTGCCGAAGGCGAGCTCTGGATGCGCACGCCGGCCAATATGCTCGGCTATCTCAACATGCCGGAAAAGACGGCCGAGGCGCTGACCCCGGATGGCTGGTACAAATCCGGCGACGCGTTCCGCACCGATGCGGAGGGCTGCTATTATTTCGTCGGCCGCGTCGATGACATGTTCAATTGCGGCGGCGAGAACATCTATCCCGGTGAGGTCGAAAAGGTCATTGAGCAGGTCCCGGGCGTCATGCAGGCCTGCGTGGTGCCGGTACCGGACGAACTCAAGGGCCAGAAGCCGGTCGCCTTCGTTGTACCCCGGAAGGACGCCGATCTCTCCGAGAAGGCCATCAAGGACTATGTGCTGGCGCATGCGCCCGCCTATCAGCATCCGCGCCGTGTGTTCTTCCTGGACGAGTTGCCGCTGGCTGCCACCAACAAGGTCGATCGTCGCCAACTCTGCGAACGCGCCGCACGGTCCATCTGATCGCGCCTTGGAATCTCTGCAATAGAAAGGAACGCTGGTGGATCTGTCAGACGTCAGAGCATGGCGGCATCACCTGCACGCCCATCCCGAAACCGCTTTCGAGGAGTTTGAGACGAGCCGTTTCGTCGCCGAGAAGCTGCGCAGCTTTGGCCTCGAGGTGACCGAAGGCATCGGCGGCACTGGTGTCGTCGGCGTCAAACGCGGCACCGGCGGCGGCCGGACCGTGTCGTTTCGTGCTGATATGGATGCACTCGATATCCAGGAAGCCAATCGCTTCGCGCATGCATCTCGCATCCGCGGCAAGATGCATGCCTGCGGTCATGACGGCCACACGGCCATGCTGCTCGGCGCCGCCCGTCATCTCGCGCAGCGCGACCTGTCCGGTACGATCCAGTTCGTCTTCCAGCCAGCCGAAGAGAACGAAGGCGGTGGCAAGCGGATGATCGAGGATGGGTTGTTCAAGCGCTTTCCCGCCGATGCCGTTTTCGGAATGCATACGCGACCCGGCCTGGACATCGGCAGTTTTGCGCTGCGTAGCGGGCCTTCGATGGCATCCTTCGATGTCTTCGAGATCACAATCGAAGGAAAGGGCACCCATGCGGCCCGCCCGCATTTGGGCGCGGATCCCATCGTTGCGGCTGGCCAGATCATTTCAGCCGTCCAGAGCATCGTCAGCCGCTCCGTCGATCCGCTCGATGCGGCCGTGGTCAGCATCACCGAGATGAAAGGCGGCGCGTCATGGAACGTTATTCCAGACAGCGCGGTGCTGCGCGGAACCACGCGTGCGCTCGATCAAGGCGTGCGCGACCTCATCGAGGCCCGGCTGCGGTCGGTCGTGAGCAGCATCTGCGGCGGTTTGGGATGCGTTGCCAATATCATTTATGACCGGCGTTATCCTGTCTTAGTCAACACGCCGGAATGGACTGCAGCCTGCGGCGAGGTCGTGCAGAGACTAGTCGGCACGGATCGGGTGAAAAAGGAAATTCCCGCCACCATGGGCGCCGAGGATTTCGCCTTCATGCTGCAGGAAGTGCCCGGATGCTACTTGTGGATCGGAAACGGTACGATGGAGCGCGATCGCATCCTTCACAATCCAAACTTCGACTTCAACGACGACGCTCTCCCTTTCGGAATCGACTATTGGGTTGCTCTGGCAGAGGCGGTAGCAAAGTGAATGCTATAATCAGCGTCGCAAGAGTTGCATCGAGTACCGAATTATTCCCCTAAGAGTCTGTCTCAAAATAACGCCTTAAAAGCCAAGGATGCGGCATTGGTCCGTTGGCAGGCGATGGATTCCTATCGTTCAGAATCGCCGAGCGTTTTGAACATTTCCGCTGAAGCAATCCGATTGTTTACTCTCGTGGCACCTCCGTAAGATTTTGAAATAACTCAACATCATCTTCGGTCAGACACCTGGAATGAGGCGATGGCTGGTATTGGGGCGCATGGCGGACATCGGCTTCAGCCGATCACCTACCAGCCCTTGACCTGCCATTTTTAAAACAGGCCTAATCGCGCTGTACTGCTTCTACCCTGATGCCATCCGAACGGCCAGACGGCCAAAGGGACAGCGACGTGATGGTCGCGCCCGCCCACAGTCTCCCGCTTGTCGTAAATCTGCAATGAGGCGCGCCTAGTTTCCGCCGCGTTTGTTGGCGGCGTGACCGGAGCCGTCGCAGAGACTTATCGGCGCAGATCCTGAGCTGCTCCTCGCCGGTTGAGCAGTGAGAATGCCTCAGCGAGCCGACATCGCCAGTAAGCCATTTCCAGACTTGAAGCGGAATGGGGCGAAGCGCAGGGGCGCGTCGATCTCGGGCGGCATCTACGGCGCCCTCCTGCTCGCGCACGCCGCCATAACGACCTGCGTGGCCGCAGAGCCGATGTTTCATTTCTCGATTGCCGCGCAACCGCTTGGTTCGGCGCTCATTCGCTATGGCGATGTGACTGGCAAAGAGGCGCTGTACGAAGGCGGGGTCGTGGACGGCCGGTTCTCGGGCGGCGTCGAGGGGCGCGCGACGCCAGAGGCGGCATTGGCTCAGATGCTCGTCGGAACAGGTCTGACAGCGCGTTTCGTTGCCGAAGAGACATACGTACTGGAACCAATTCCGGAGCGACGATCAGGGCAGGATCGCCCGGATCGGCGCTATTATGCGCTTGTGCAACAGGATGTTTTGGAGACGCTTTGCCGGATTCCTCATGCGAGGCCGGGCCAATATCGCCTCGTCACGGTGTTTTGGATTGCGCCGGACGGCACGGTGCAGGATTTTCTCAAGCTTGGGAGTGTTGGACAGCCTGAGACTGACCACGCCATCAACAGCGCACTGCGTCGGATCCACTTTCGGGAGCCGCCGCCGGCGGGCTTCGTTCAGCCGATCCGTCTGCTGTTCACGCCGCAATCACCGGGCGCCAAATCCGATTGTGACGCCACTGAGCCCCATCGTCGCGCGCAGGGTGGCGTGCGATGAGCGGTCTGGCGAAAACGGTGATGCGCCGGCTGTTCAGCGAGGATTACACCGATCTGAAAAAGCGGTTGACCCGGCGGCTTGGTTCAGCCGATCTCGCCGACGAGGCGATGCACGACGCCTGGATCCGCCTCGCCACGGGGCGGACGGACAGGGAGATCGCGCGACCGGAGAATTATCTGTTCCGCACCGCGCTGAATGCGGCCATCGATTTGCACCGGAAGGAAAAGCGGCACCGGCGAAGTGTCGAGCTCGATCTGGCTCTGGAAATCCCGGATGACAAGCCGACGCCGGAAGAGGAGATGATTGCGAGGACCGAGATCGATGCGTTCGAGACCATCGTGTCCGAGCTTCCGGCGCGACAGCGTGCGATCTTCCTTGCGGCGCGCGTGGGAAATATCCCGCATGACGTCATCGCCAAACAGATGCGGATCACGCGTCGGACGGTTGCCAGGGAGTTGGTCCGTGCCCACGAATATTGTTTGTCGCGTTGCAAGGAATTGATGGGCTGAGATGTCACATTCGGCGCGGCATAAACGTCTGAGCTAATGGAAACACAGGAGAACTGCCATCCCGATATTCGGTCATGGCGTCAGCGGTATCACGACAGATGAGCGAGCATCACAGGTCCAATCTGAGCCAGATCGAGCAGCAGGCAGTTGGCTGGGTTCAGAAGCTCGCTTCGGGGGCTGCGACAGCGGAAGAGATCGCGAGCGCGCAGCGATGGCGCATGCAGGATCCGCATCACCAGACAGCCTATGAGGAGGCCGAGCGCATCTGGCAGCGGATGGCGGTGGTGGGCCGCGCCAAATACGGCGCCGACGCAAATTTCATGGCGCCGCTTCAGGAATATGGCCGGCAGCGTGCGGTGATGACCCGGCGCGTGATGCTAGGCGCCGCCTTTGCTTCGATCGGCGGTGCGGCGATCTACGGCGCCATAAGACCGCCTCTTGGGTTGTGGCCCTCCGTCTCCGAAATGCGGGCGGATTTCCGCACCGGCACCGGTGAGCAGCGCACGGTCGCCTTTGCCGGCGATGTCGAGATCGCGCTGAATACCCAGACAAGCCTTGCAGTTCGTCCCGCAACCGCCACGGAGGAACGCATCGAACTGATCGCGGGTGAAGCATCCTTCAAAGCGCCAGGCAGTGCGTCGCGTGCGCTTGCAGTGTTTGCCGCAGACGGCAAGATCGTCAGCGAAGCCGGCCAATTCGAACTGCGCACCTTTGGCGCCGGCGCGCAAACGGTCGTGACATGTCTGGAGGGCCGGCTGAGGGTCGAAAGCGGCACGCAGGTCGCAGAGCTCAATGCAAGGCAGCGGGTCTCCTATGGTGGCCTCCGTGTCGGCGAAATCGATGCGATCGATCCGGCCGCGGTGTCGGAATGGCGCCGCGGCATCGTGACATTTCGCAATACGCCGCTGTCCGAAGCGGTGGAGGAGATGAACCGCTACAGATCCGGTCGGATCATTCTGAGCAATGCTGCGCAAGGACAGCGATTGCTCAGCGGTCGCTTTCGCATCGACCAGATGGAGCAGGCGCTCGCGCAAGTGGAAAATACGTTCAAGCTGACAGTCACGCGCTATCCCGCAGGGATCGTCGTGCTGAGTTGAACGTGATCTTGTCATGCTTGCGATCGCTGCCTCTTTCTTAAATTTTTCTTTCACTCCCTGTCACACGGCGCGCGGCACCTCCGTCTGACTCCATGAAAGCGTTTTTTCGAGCCTCAACGCATGACCGTGGGGTGACTCGAGCTTCTAACGTCAGTTCTGGGAATGGTTATTCATGTCCGTCCGTGCCGCCTCTTCGTCCTCGATCGTGACCGGTTCCAAGCTTCGCGCCATGCGGAACGCTGTATTCCTGGCAGGCGCCAGCGTGCTGACCCTGTTCGCCGCCTCACCGGCGGTTCAAGCGCGATCCTTGAACGGTGGCAGCGCAGGGGGAGTGGTTTCGGCGCCGAACATCGCGTCTGATGCCGCCGCACAGGCTGCTCGGCAGGCCGCGGCAGCCGCGCGGCAATCGCAGGACTCGCTGACGCGCGCGGCGCGGGCGGTTCAGGACATGCAGGCTGTGCAGGCCGCAGCGCGCGCTGCTGCTGCCGCTGCCCAGGCGTCAATACCGGTTCCGAACGGTCTCGGCGCCGGTGGCCTGCTGCCGCATATGCCGCAGAACTGGAGTGGTGCGAACAGCCCGACCCAGAGCATCGATGCAGCGGGACAGACCCAGGTCAATATCCGTCAGACCACCCAGCAGGCGATCCTCGACTGGCAGAGTTTCAATGTCGGCGCGCTCACCACGCTGACGTTCGACCAACAGGGCAATAGCAGCTGGACTGCGCTCAATCGCGTCAGCGGTGCCATTGCGCCGAGCCAGATCCTCGGCAATATCAAGGCCGACGGCCAAGTGCTGGTGATCAATCGCAACGGCATTGTTTTTGGTGGCAACAGCCAGGTCAATGTCGGCTCGCTGATTGCCTCGACGGCCGATATCGATACCGATCTGTTCCGCACCAACGGCATCTTCAGCACGCAAGTAAATAACAATTATGTGCCGAACTTCACCGCGGCCGGCGGCAAGGTCGTGGTGCAGTCTGGCGCTTCGATCGCCACCAATGCGCCGGCGTCCGTGAATTCCGGCGGCGGCTTCGTGCTGATGATCGGTTCGGAAGTCAGCAATGCCGGTACGATTTCCACGCCGAAGGGGCAGACGCTTCTGGCTGCGGGCGACAGTTTTGCCCTGCGCCGTGGCTTTAGCACCACCGGCAACACCATATCGACCACGCGCGGCATCGAGATCGCACCGCAGATTCTCAATGGGAGCACCAGTGGCCGCGTCGATAATAGCGGCCTGATCCTTGCACAACAGGGCGACATCACGCTGGCCGGCCGCACGCTGAACCAGAGCGGCGTGATGATCGCGACCACGTCGGTCAATACCCGCGGCACCATTCATCTGCTCAACTCGGCCAACGACTCGCAAGGCCGCATCACGCTCGGCGCCAATGCGCTGACTGCCATCCTGCCCGAACTCGACAGCTCCGAGACCGCACTCGATGGTCAGCGCGACGCTTTGATCAAAGCCTCGCCTCAGGCTGATGTTGACCGCGCCCAGGCCACGCTCGGTCTGTTCGACAATCTGTCGCGGATGACCGACCGGCAGGATCAGTCGCGTATCGAGATCGTCACCGGCGGCAAGGTCACGTTCCAGAACAAGTCGCAGACCATGGCGCAAGGCGGCCAGATCTCGGTCAGCGCCAAGGAGCGCATCTTTGTCGAGAGCGGCGCCAATATCGACGTCTCCGGCGTGCGCGGCGTATTGCTGCCGATGTCGGCCAATCAGGTGCTGGTCAATGTCCAGGGCAATGAATTGCGCGACAGCCCGCAGAACCGCGATAGCGGCCTGCTGGTCAATAAGGATGTGTGGATCGATATTCGCAATCTCACTTTGCTGGCCGACGGCACCGGCGGCTATAGCGGCTATCGCTACTACACCAAAGGTGGATTGCTGGAAGTCGGCGGTTATCTCGCCAATATCAAGCACACGATTGGCGAATGGTCGGCAGTCGGCGGCACCATTACGCTGGCGGCAAATGACGTTATTGCGCAGCAGGGCGCGCGTTTCGATATTTCCGGCGGGTCGGTCAGCTATGACGGCGGCAAGATCTATTCGACCAAGCTGATCGGCTCCGATGGCCGTATCTATAGTTTCGACAATGCACCGGCCGACATGAAGTTCGTTGGCATCGCCGGCGGCTTCTCGCGTACGCATAACATCCAGGGCCGTGTCTCCGACCAGCTCACCGAGATCTGGAGCTCGGTGTTCGACCGCTCGACAAGCTGGCGCTATGAGGATGGCTATACGGCCGGCCGCGATGCCGGCCGGCTGAATCTTTCGACACCGACCGCCGTCATGGAAGCCGACATCATTGCCGATGTCATCAAGGGCGAGCGCCAGACCTCGACACGCGCCGCCAATGTCGCCGATGGCTATAAGCAGGTGCAGGACGCGGTGCCGCTGGCCGGTACGCTCGGCCTTGCCGACTATTCGCGGATCGGGCGCTGGGATCTCTACGATACCGATATCCGCATCGGCGCGATTGCGGACATCGCCAGCAATCTTTCCGTCGATAGCCTGCTCGCAGCCGATCGCGTCAACACGGTCTGGTTTGACGCAAACCGCCTCAGCGGCCAGCGGCTCGGCGGGCTCGATCTTGGCACCCGCGGCAGCATCACGATCGACGGCAGCCTGACGCTCGCCAATGGTGGTGCGCTCGACATGACGGCAGCGTCCATCGACATCAAAGGAAATGTCACGGCGCATGGCGGACGGGTGACATCGACCAACCAGTTCAAGTCGGTTCGCGACGGGGCCGCGACAGAGGAACTGGTCAATGGTGCCCAGCCGTCGCTGACGCTGCGAGCAGGCGCGACCATCGATGTTTCGGGCCTCGTCGGCGGCGTGGCGGCCGACGGCAGCGCCTCCGCCTTGCTGGGCCTTCTCGATGGTGGAACGGTCGATCTGCAGGTGACGCGCGATATGGTCATCGAGCGTGATGCGCTGATCGATGTCTCCTCGGGCGCGGCGTTGCTGGTGAACGGCAAAATCCAGGGAGGTAAGGGTGGCAGCGTGACGCTGGTGGCCGGCCAGTCGATCAATGCCGGTGCCACCGCTGGGTCCTTGCGCCTTGATGGTGAGCTTCGCGGCTATGGCATCAGCGGCGCCGGCGCGTTGACGATCTCAACCTCGTCGGTGTTGATCGCGGCAGCGGGATCGGCTGTGGCCAACGGAGCGTTGCTGCTGACGCCCGACTTCTTCCGTCGCGGCTTCGCCAAATACGACATCAATGGCTATGGCGGCGTTACCGTCGCCGATGGCACCCACGTCGAGGTGATCGCGCCGGTTTATCAGGTGCAGGACACTTCTGCTCTGGCTGCCGGCGATCGTGCCGCATTGCAGGTCGTGCAGGCGCCGCTGTATCTCGACAATCCGGCCAAGCGCACGCTGACCCAGCGCGCCGGCGCCGATCTCGTCTTGCGCTCACAGTTGCTCGAGAAGGGCTGTGACATCGTCATCGGCAAAAATGCCGTGGTCTCGGTCGATCCTGGTCGTAGCATCAGCCTGTTCGGCGGAGGGTTGAGCGAGATCGATGTCGAGGGACGACTGAATGCCTTCGGCGGCAACATCAATATCAATATCGACGGACCGCTGGCCTATTCGCCGCAAAATGTGTCGCAGCATGCGCATCGGCGCTCGATCTGGATCGGCGACAACGCGGTGCTCGATGTCGCGGCGCGCGCGGCGGTCGGACAGGGCCGCTATGGCAGCGTCCAGGCGGGCGGCACCATCGCGATTGGTGGCGGCCATGATTGGGAGGCGACCGGCGACGGCCTGACTCAAGACATCGCCGTCGTCATCCGGCCCGGTGCATTGCTTGATGCGTCGGGGACGCGCGCGATGCTCGACGTTTCCGGTCCCAATGGACACACCCCGATCGAGGTCGCCAGCAATGGCGGCACTATCGTGCTGAAATCTGCGCATAGCTTGTATCTCGATGGCACGCTCCGTGCGCAGGCCGGTGGTGCGTCGGCAGCCGGCGGCACGCTGGCGATCGCGCTCGAGACGTCGATCTACTCGACCAGCGCCGCCTATCAAGCAGACAACGAGGTCCGCGTACCGCGCGAATTCGTACTGTCACAAGTGAATCGCGGGAGCGGCCTGTCTGCCGATATGAAGTTCGGTGAAGCCGATGCGACGCTGGCTTATGGCGTCGGTCGGCTTGGCGTTGATCAGATCACCGCTGGTGGCTTCGGCAATCTGTCTCTGCTGGTGGATGGCATTCTGTCGTTCGACGGTAATGTCACGCTCTCCCTGGCACAGAGTATTCGCCTTTACGGTGGCGCTTACGCCCTGAGCGAGGCCGCGGAGTCCAATGCGCAGATATCGCTGGCTTCGTCTTATGTCAGGCTGGCGGCGCCAACACGCATCCCAGGTGATTTCCAGATCCTTCCGACGGTGACTTGGCGAGACGGCGCTTCTGCACGCAGCAGCGATGCCACCTTCCGCGTGCAGGCGGATCATATCGATGTGCGCGACCGCGTCGGCTTTGGCGCGCGCGGTGAGGTCGCAATGCTCAACGGGCCGGCTGTCGTGATGGACCGCCGCGGCTTCGATTCCGTCGAAATGGTCAGCCGCGGTGATCTGCGTCTGCTTGGCGGTTTGACCGGACGCGGCATCGGTGTGGGTACGGAGCTGCATACGCCAGGCGATCTCACCATCACGGCAGCGCAGATCTATCCCGACACCGGCGTCTCGGCGCAGATCGTGGCGGGTTATGCGCCGGGCCGCGTCCTGGAGATTCGGCGCGGGCGCGATGGAGATATTGCTGCGCCTTATTCGCTGTTCGGCAGCCTGTCGCTCGGCGCGCACACCGTGCGTCAGGGCGGTGTCGTTCGCGCCCCGATGGGAACGCTGGTGCTTGGAACGAATGTCACCAACGCGTCGGTGACATCCGCAAATCTGCACCTCTTGCCTGGCAGTATCACATCGGTGAGTGCTGCCGGGCTATTGATGCCTTACGGCGGCACGGCCGATGGCCAGAGCTACAGCGTGGCAGGCACGACGATCACGCCGCGTGCGCTCGGCGCGTCGCAAATCTCGTTGTCCGGCGACAGTGTCATCGGCCACAGCGGTGCGATCCTCGATCTGTCCGGCGGCGGTGAACTCGTCGGCGCCGGCTTCGTCAGCGGCCGCGGCGGTTCGGTGGATGTGATCCGCACGCCGCTGGCCAATGCCAATCCAGGTTTCGATTTCAGTTCGGCCAAGAATAACGTCTATGCCATCGTCCCGACCTATGCCGGCAGTATCGCGCCGACGGGGCTCGAAGCGAGCGGTCCGGCTCTCGGCCAGCAGATCACGCTGCCGTCGGATGTCGGCGGCCTGAAGGCTGGTACCTATACGTTGATGCCGGCGAATTACGCATTGCTGCCGGGCGCATTCCGTATCGAGATCGGCGCAGCGCATACCGGTCCGAATGTCACGGCTGCGATCGAGACGGGCTCCTATGTCTCGAATGGCTATCTCGGCGTTGCCAATACGTCGATCCGGTCGGCGCTGGCCAGCCGCGTGATCGTTACGCCGTCCGATGCGATGCGTCTGCATTCGAGCTACAACACGATGGGCTACGATGCCTTTGTCCTTGCGGACTCGGCTCGGCGCGGCGGCACGCGCGGCGAGATCCTTGCCGATGCGCATAATCTCGTGCTCGCTTTCGGCTATTCGAAGCAGCGCGCCGACGCGCCGCTGCTGCAGTTCGATGGCCGCGCATTGTTCGCGCCGGCTGCCGGTAGCGTCGGTTATGGCGGCACCGTCGCGCTGACCGGTTTCGACGTCGAGATCCTCGGTAAGGGTCAACTCCCCTCAGCCGGTTTCACGGGCACGTCCGTTCATGCCGATGAGCTCAATGCGTTCGGCGCGCCGCGGCTGTTGATCGGCGGTGAGCTCGACCTGACCTATGCCGGAACCGTGGCGACCTACAGCACCAACGGATGGAGCACGACAGTGCGCAGCGGCGCTGTGCTCACCGGCGCGGAAGTTGTCCTGATCTCCGGCCGCGATGGCATCGTGGTGGAGCAGGGCGCATCGATCAATACGTTGGCCAGCGGGGCAGCCGCTTACGACTCCGATGACGGCATCGTGTTCTCGACCGGCAATGCCAGCGTGTTCGCGGTGTCCAATGGTTGGATCAACATGCTGGCGCCTGTCTCCAATGGCGGCCAGCAGCCCGGCACGATCCGGATCGGCGAATGCGCGACCGGCGCTTGCAGCGGTGAGACCACGATTCTGGCGCGTGGCACGATTGCGGTCGGCACCGACAAGGCATTCACCTTCGCGGACAATGTTCGTTACGGCGCCGAGAATCTGGCGCTGTCCGTGTCGTCGGTGAACCTCGGCAGCGATGCGGCGCTGGCGCAGGCGGCCGCCAATGGCCAGTTGCCGTCCGGCATGTCGATGAACCAGAATATCCTGGCCAGCTTGCTCGCGGGCAACAAGGGAGCGGGCATTCCGGCGGTGAAAACGCTGGTGCTGAACGCCCGCGAGTCCGTAAATATGTACGGCTCGGTGGCGCTCGATACGCTTGATGTCGCCACCGGCCAGTCCTCGATCGAGCGACTGGTGCTGGGAACGCCGGCCATCTATGGCTATGGTTCGGCCACCGACAAGGCGATCATCTCCACCGGCGAATTCGTCTGGACCGGCCTGTCGGAACAGCCATCGCCCGTGAGTGGCGGCTCGAATATTCCGAACACGCCCGGCGCTGCGATCGGCAGCCTGCTCGGCAGCAGCATGCTCGACATCTCGGCCAAACGCATCGTGTTCGGCTATGGCCCGAACACCCAGCCGGCCGTCCCTTATTCGGCGGATCGCGTCGCACTCGGTTTCAGCACGGTCAATCTGCATGCCAGCGAAAACATCTCGGCCAATCTGAAAGGCTCGCTCAGCGTCTATCATCAGCAAGGCAGCTACACGCCCGGCAGCGGCTACAGCTATAGCGGCGGCGATCTCAATCTGTTCGCGCCGGTGCTCACCGGTGAGGCCGGCTCGGTCAATCGCATCACTGCGGGCGGCGACATCCTGTTCTCGTCACAGGGTGCCGCGGCCCCCAAGCGCGACGCGCTCGGCGCCGAACTGGCGTTGACCGGCCGCAATGTCACCATCGATGGCAATATCGCACTCGCTTCCGGCAAGTTGTCGGTGACCGCCGATCAGTTGCTGTCGCTCAGCAACAATGCGCAGATCGACCTGTCCGGTCGCGCTGTCTCGTTCTTCGAGCAGACCCGCTACAGCAATGGCGGAGCGATCGTCCTGTCGAGCACGTCGGGCGATATCGTTCAGGCTGCGGGATCGTCGATCGATCTTTCGGCGGTCAATAACCGCGCCGGCACCTTGCAGGCGACCGCGCTCGGCACCGGTGCCGGCCGCATCGATCTGGCCGGTCGCATTATCGGCTCGGCCAGCGGCGAATATGACGCGGGCGGCACGTTCGTGCCGTATGATCGCGCCGAGGTCACGCTACGGGCCCAGACCATTGTCGACTTTGCCGGCCTGAATGCCCGCCTCACCGACGGCGAAGTATTCGGTGCCCGCCGCTTCCAGATCAAGCAGGGCGATCTCACGGTCGGCAATGAGGTGAAGGCCCGCACCGTCGAGATCGTCCTCGACGACGGCAGCCTCACGGTGAATGGCACCATCGATGCCAGCGGCGCGCAGGTAGGCACCATCCGCTTGATGGCGATGAACGATCTCGTCATCAACGGCACGCTTGATGCCCATGGCACGCGCCTGCGTTTCGACAGCTATGGCAAGATCATCGACGCGCCAAACCGTGCCATCGTTGATCTCACCACGCGACAGGGCACCTTGACGCTCGCAGCCGGCGCAGTGATCGATCTGCGCGCCGGCACCGATGAGGCGGCCGGTGCGTCGGCCTATCGGAACGATGGTGTTGCGCGCGGCACGCTGGCGCTGAATGCGCCGCGTCTCGGCGGCAGTGGCGTGGCCGCGGGCACCCGCGGCGACGATGGCGCTGATGACGTCGCCATCAATGTGCTTGGTTCGCCGGGGATCCGCGGCGCCAAGACCATCGCCGTCAATGCGTTCCGCATCTATGACGATGCGCCGCTCGCTGCGGCGCCGGACGTGACCGGCCACAAGCCGCAGGACATCACCCAGGCCTATCTCGACGATCTCGACGACGACAATCGCGCCTTCATCGACCGTGCGCTCGCCAATGGAACGCTGCGTGCGAAGCTGAGCGGGCTCGGCGCCTATCATCTGCGTCCGGGCATGGAGATCACCAGCCGGGTCAGCGCCGACAATCCCAATGGCGATCTCACCATCGTGGGCGATCTCGATCTGTCGAATTATCGTTACGGCCCTGATGCCGACGTTCTCAATGACGTCCGCCGCGGCTATGGCGAGCCGGGCGCGCTGGCGATCCGCGCCAAAGGCAACATCAGCATCTATGGCAGCGTCAATGACGGTTTTGCGCCGCCGCCGGCCACGCCGAACGACGATGGCTGGTATCTCGTCGAATGGCGCGACCAGTTCAACCAGCCCTTTACGCCGTTTGGCGCCGATGTGTCGATTCCGATCGATGGCGTGGTGCTCGACAAGGGCACCGTATTCCCGCGCGGCGCCACGCTCGGTTACGACGTGTCGACCGACGCGATGACGCTGCCGTCGGGTGTCATCCTGCCAATCGATGTGACACTGACGGCCAATTATACGCTGCCGGTCGGATCAGTGCTGCGCGGCAATGTCTACAATGTCGATGGCAGCATCGCGCATGCGGCCGGCAAGGTGATCCAGCAGGATATCGTGATCACCAGCGGCATGAAGCTCGGCGCCGGCACGGCACTGCGCAGCGACGCCTCGGTCGGTCCGCTGATCTGGCCGAAGGGCTTTGCCTTGCCGGCTACGATCACCGCCAATGCCACGGTCGCGATCCCGCGCGGCTCGGTGGTGCCGGGTGGCACCGCTGTCGAACTCATCGACAACAAGCCGATCGACCTGCGGCCGGTGGTGAATGGCGTGCCGGGCCGCAACTGGGCGCTGGCGCCGATGCTGGGCGAGGGTAGCACGAGCTGGGACATGCAGTTCACGGCCGGTGCCGATCTCGGCTCAGCGGATCGTCGCGCCACGATGCCCGGTGCGAGTGGCTCGATCATCCTCGCCGACAGCCATGCAATGACGAATGTGGTCACCATTCCGGCGAGCATAGTCATTTCCTATACATGGACGTCCCTAGCCACCGGCAATCGTGTCGAGGGGCAGCCTGTTCCGAAGAATCAAGAAGCCCAATGCAGGGTCAGGCCGACCTGGTGCAACAAGTTCGAAACGGTTTCGCCTGAAACCACGCAACACACCGTTCTAGCGCCGCTATTCAGCGTGGTGCGCACCGGCACCGGCGATCTCGCCATGGCGGCGGCCGGCGACTTCCGTATGGAGTCGCTGTTCGGCGTCTATACCGCCGGCGCGCGCTCGGTGACGCTAACCGACGCCAATGGCAACGACCCGTTCGATCTCGGTCGCGGCCTGTACAACGGCTTCCTGCTCGGCACCCAGGAGAATGACACCAAGTATCGCGCGGCGGCGGATGCGGCCTATCAGGCCTGGTATCCTGACCACGGCGGCAATCTCGACATCGCAGTCGGCGGCAATTTCATCGGCAACATCCTTGGCGGCATTTCCTCCAGCAACCGCTCGCAGCTCGGCACGGTCGGCGTCGGCAACTGGCTCTGGCGCCAGGGCACCGGCAGCGCCGATCGCAGCGCGGATGGCATGGCGACGGCCTGGTGGATCAATTTCGGCACTTATGTCCGCAATCCCTTCAGCAATGCGCTGACCGATCCGTTCATTGTCGGCTTCACCGGATTGGGCACGCTGGGCGGTGGCAACCTCACCATCCGCGCCGCCGGCGATGCTGGCATCATCACGGAGGGGACTGCCAATCTGGTGAACTATCCGGGCAGTGAGGGCCTGGTGGCCGCCATCGGCAGCACCGGCCGCGTGGATGCCGCCGGCAACCTGACGCTCACGGGCGGCGGCGATCTCACGCTGCAGGTCGTCGGAACGGTCAATCCGAATCTCAAGGCCACCCAGGGCGGCAGCCTCGGCAATAATCAGCAGTATACGGAGCTGAACGGCGCACTGATCAATCTACGCGGCCTGACCTCGGTGATGGCTGGTGCCGTCGGCACCGTCGATCTCGCTTACGGGACGCGCGATCACAAGGATATCCGCGCCAGCGATCCGTTCGCGGCCGGGCGCGCCATCAGCGCCGCGGGTCTGGTGCTCATGCCCGGCGACAGCGCGGTCTATCTCAACACGCCGGGAGATCTCGTGATCTCCGGCGTCAGCGATCCCGGTCGCGTGCCGGTGATCAACACGCAGGCGTTCAAGGCGGGCGGCGTGTCCTACACTGGCGATGGCGAAAGCTGGTTCTCGCTATGGACGGATCGCACCGCGATCAACCTGTTCAGCATCGGCGGCAACGTGACGCCCGGCACCATCGTCGGCCAACGCAACACGAACTATGCCAACACGTTGCAGGGCGACATCCGCACCACCTATCCGTCAATCCTGCGCGCCACGGCGGCATCGGGCAGTATCTATTACGGACTGGCCGTGGCCGGCGACACCAAGACGTCCGAGCAGGGGATCGTGCTGGCACCGTCCTCGTCCGGTGCGCTCGAATTCCTCGCGGCCAACTCGCTGTTCGGCGGCGGCTATACGATCAGCATGTCCGGCGCCGACACGCCGATCCCGACCCCGTTCAACCCGGCCTTTGTCGGGCGCGGTGGCTCGCCGGTCGGCGTCCTGCTCTCGAATACGAGCCGCGAAGGAACCCTCACCAGTGGCGGCGGATTCAACAGCCAGGCGAGCAATAGCGGCGGCGCGGCGCTGTTCGCATTCGGTCCGAACACGCTTGGCAGCCGCGATCTGCATGCGGGCAGCCAGTCGCCTGCGCTGTTCTATGCGGTCGGCGGCGACATTCTCGGTCTGGAATCGGGCGAGGTGCTGAATTTCAACGCGACTACGGGCCGGTCGATCCTCACCTGGTATGTCGGCGCGACGTCCGCACGCATCCGTGCCGGCCGCGACATCGTCGGCAGCGGAGGTCTGATCGTCAACAATAACGCAACCGACGTCTCCATCATCCAGGCCGGGCGCGACCTTACTTATGCGAATTGGCAGATCGGTGGGCCGGGCACGCTGGAAGTAACGGCCGGCCGCAACATCTATCAGGGCGATGCAGGTTCGTTGACCAGCGTCGGGCCGCTGATCGCCGGCGACAAGCGCCCTGGGGCCAGCATCGTCGTGATGGCCGGCACCGGACCGGAAGGCCCGGCGTGGCAGGCACTGCTGCGCTATCTCGATCCGGCCAACCAGTTGCCAACCGGCACGCCGCTGGATGGCTCGGGTAAAGTCGCCAAGACCTATGAGAAGGACCTGACGGCATGGCTGCAGCAGCGCTACGGCTTCGTCGCCAAGGATGACGCTGAGGCGCGAGACTATTTCACCGGGCTGGCACCCGAACAGCAGCGCGTCTTCCTGCGGCAGGTCTATTACGCCGAACTGACCGCTGGCGGCCGCGAATACAACAATCCTGAAAGCCCGCGCTATCAGAGCTATCTGCGCGGCCGCGAGATGATTGCGGCGCTGTTCCCTGCAACCGATGACGCTGGCAAGCCCACGGCCTATCTCGGCGACATCACGATGTTCGACGGCTCCGGCATTCGCACCAATTTCGGCGGCGACATCCAGATGCTGGCACCGGGCGGCCAGATCACCCTCGGCGTCGAAGGCGACCAGCCGCCGCCTTCGGCAGGCGTGATGACCCAGGGCGAGGGCAACATCCAGATGTATAGCGATGGCAGCGTGCTGCTCGGCCTGTCGCGCATCATGACGACCTTCGGTGGCAATATCCTGGCATGGACCGCGACCGGCGACATCAATGCCGGCCGCGGCGCCAAGACCACGGTGCTGTTCGCTCCGTCGCGCCGCGTCTATGACAACTATGGCAATGTCGCGCTGTCGCCGGTGGCGCCGTCTGCGGGTGCGGGCATTGCCAGCATTCCGTTCCCGGAAAAGCCGCCCGGCGATGTCGACCTGATCGCACCGCTCGGCGTCATCGACGCCGGTGAAGCCGGCATCCGCTTTGCCGGCAATCTGAACCTCGCGGCGCTGCAGATCGTCAATGCCGCGAATATCTCTGGGCAGGGCACGGCGACCGGTGTTCCCACCGTGCAGGCGCCAAGTATCAGCGGCTCGCTGTCGAGCAGCAATGCCGCGGCAGCGACGCAGCAGGCGGCAGCACCAGCGCAAAGCGCGAACGCGCAGCCGTCGGTGATCATCGTGGAAGTGTTGGGCTATGGCGGGGGAAGTGGCGACGGCGACGAAGACAACAAGCGTCGGCGCAATGAGCAGCGGACCGAACTCAACGAGAAAAAGTCCGATACGGTCCGTGTCATCGGAAGCGGTCCAATCACGCCCGAGCAGATGAAGTCGCTGACGGATGAGGAGAAGATGGAGCTTCTCGCGGGAGAGCGGCGACGATTGTGATCGTCAACGCCGTGACGGCAGGCGCTCGCTGCAGAGAATGCGGCGGGCGCTGGCGTGTGGCAGCCGATTATGGACGGCGCGGACCAGCCTGTAATCCGCTCCGCTGCAATGGTCAAAAACAAGCCCTATGTCGAGATCGCCACCGAGCTGGGTGTGAGCGCGCGTATGGTTGAGATCGACCTCAGCAACGCGTTGAAGCACTGTGCGCGAAAGCTCGGCCGGGTATGATCCGAAGAAGCGGCGGCCGGCGGCCGCACTGAGGCGATCTTCAAGCGGGCGATGCTTTGAAGACCGAGCGGTCCCTGGCCATCGGGAATGGTTCCTAGCCCTGCGTTCCGTTCCTGTTGCATCAAACGGGCTTCGACAGCTCGCTTGGTGCGAGGTAACAGACTGCTAGATCTTTGAATCGATTTGATTCCGTGCGAATGCGTTGCCGCTGTCGTGGCGAAGCGCGATCGGTGGGGAATGGGAGGCCTTATGGTTCGGGCGAGCATCGACGGCAGCGCAATGGGCTTATGCCATTCGGTTTGGTATTAATTCCTCGTTAGATCGTAATAGCATTGGCTCATAAGTCCAAAACATTGGGTTTCCCACCAATGGGCCAGAAGCAAAAGGCGAATGCCGGCCCATGATGGATGTCCTCAATCTCGCATTACCGTATTTCGGCCTGATCTTCATCGGCTTTGCCTGCGGCAAGGTGAAGAGCCTGCCCGAGTCCGGCCTGGCCTGGATGAATTTTTTCCTGCTCTATGTCTCCCTGCCTGCGCTGTTCTTCCGAATCATGGCGAAGACGCCGTTCGAGGAGCTGAACAATCTGCCCTTCGTGATCGGCACCACGCTGGCCACCGCAACGGCGTTCTTCCTGTCCGTGGGCACCGGCAAATTCCTCGGCCGGTTGACCATGCGCGAGGCCGGGATGGCGGGGCTGGCGGGCGGCTATGGCAATATCGGCTATATGGGGCCGGGGCTGGCGCTGGCCGTGCTCGGTCCGTCCGCGGCGGTGCCGACGGCGCTGGTGTTCTGCTTCGACAGTATCTTCCTGTTTTCGATCGCGCCGTTGATGATGGCGCTGACCTCGGCCGACAAGCGGCCATTGCTCCCGACCATCGGCATCGTCATCAAGCACATCCTGCTGCATCCGCTGATCGTGGCGGCCTATCTCGGTGCGGCCGTGGCAGCATTCCATATCCAGATGCCGGTGGCGCTCGATGGCATGCTGCTGTTCCTGCAGAATTCGGCGGCGCCGGTGGCGCTGTTCGCGCTTGGCGTCACCGTCGCGCTGCGGCCGCTCGGGCGCGTGCCATGGGAGATTCCGGGCCTGATCATGATCAAGCTTCTGATCCATCCGCTGATCGTGTTCGGCCTGATGCTGTTGCTCGGCCCGTTTCCGCCGGTCTGGGCGGCCACCGCCGTTCTGCTGGCATCGTTGCCGCCGGCGCTCAATGTGTTCGTGATCGCGCGGCAATATGACAGCTGGATCGAGCCGGCCTCGGTCGCGGTTCTGCTGGGCACCTTCGTGTCAGTGCTCACGCTGACCTCTGTGATGTATCTCCTGAAGTCAGGCCAGATCGCTTTTCCTTAGAATGCGCTCTTGCGCCATGACGGCGACAGCCCCTCGCGCATGGCGAGCCGGCGCAGCGGGCCGATGGCGCCCATCGCATGCATGCCGGCGGCACGGATGATCTGGACCGGCAGCAGGTCGTTGAGCAGCGAACGGTTGGCCATGTCGATGGCGAAGGTGCGCGAGGCGATATCGCTGCGGCGCATGCGGGTGTAGCGCGCAATGACGTCGGGCGCGCCGATGTCCTGACCGGCGGTGCCGGCGTCGCGGACCATGTCGGCCAGATCGGACGCATCGCGCAGGCCGAGATTGAGACCCTGCGCGCCGATCGGCGGCACCACATGCGCGGCGTCGCCCACCAGCACCACGCGGTTTTTCGCGAGCTCCCGCGGCCCGCCGATCCCGAGCGGAAAGCGATAGCGTCCGGGCTCGACCGTCATGCGGCCGAGGATGTAGTGCGACTGCTTTTCGATGGCTGCCGACAGGTCATCGTCGCTCAGCGCCATCAGGCGCTCGGCGTCTGCGGGCTTGTTGATCCAGACGATGCTGGAGCGGTCGCCGGGCAGCGGCACGAATACGCACGGACCGGCCGGTGTGTGGAATTCGGTCGATACGTTCCGGTGCGGGCGGCTGTGGCTGACATTGAACGTGACGGCCACCTGATCCAGCGGACGGCGCTCGGCGGTGATGCCGGCGGCGTCGCGGGACATGGATTGCCGGCCGTCGGCGCCGACCGCGAGCCGCGCTGCAATGGTCTCGCCCTGTGCGGTGAGGATGGTCACTTCCATCTCGCCGGGGTTGACCGAAGCGGCCTCGTCGTCGATGCGGACGAGATTGCTCAGCTCCGCCGCGCGCGCTTCCAGCGCGATCATCAATTCGCGGTTCTCGATATTGTAGCCGAACGTGTCGAGACCGATCTCCTCGCTGACGAACTTGACCTCTGGCGCGCGGATCAGCCGGTTGGTGTCGTCCACCAGCCGCATGGTGGTCAGCGCGGCCGCCTTGTCGGCGCAGCGATGCCAGACGTCGAGCGACTGGAGAAAGTCGACGGAGCCGCCGAGGAGGGCGGTGGTGCGGTTGTCCGCATAGGGCAGGCGGCGGGCGACGAGCGCCGTGCGGGCGCCGGTTTCGGCCACGGCCACGGCCGCGGCAAGGCCGGCCGGACCGCCACCGACAATGGCGACGTCATAGAGGGAAGCGGGGGTATCGGTCATGGCCGAACCATCGGCTTTTGGGCCGGTCTTTTCAAGCCATGACGCGTTGCAAAATCGTTCCACTCGGCCTCGGCGGCCGAACGCCGCAAGCGTCGCCGTGCAAAGTTCTGCAATTCCTGCTAGCAATCCGTTGTCCATGACCGCTTCGAGTCCCGACAATCGTCCGTCTGTTCCACGGCCCGCGCGCATGGCGGCGTTCTCCGTTCATATTTTCACGGCGCTTGGCGCCGGAGTTGCGTTGATCGCCATGATGAGCGCTGTGCGCGGCGAGTGGGCCGCGATGTTCGGCTGGCTCGGTCTGGCCCTCGTGATCGACGGGCTCGACGGTCCCATGGCGCGTTATCTCGATGTCGGCCGCGTGTTGCCGAACTGGTCGGGCGACGCGCTGGATTTCGTGGTCGACTTCCTCACTTACGTGTTCGTTCCGGCCTATGCGATCGCCACCTCTGGTCTGCTGGCACCGTGGACCGCCACGCTGCTTGGTGCCGGCATAGTCGTCACCAGCGCGCTGTATTTCGCCGATCTCAGGATGAAGACCGACGACAACCATTTCCGCGGCTTTCCGGCGCTGTGGAACGGAGCGGCGTTCTATCTGTTTCTGCTGCAGCCTTCGCCGATGCTGGCGAGCGCTGTGGTGCTGGCGCTGATCATCCTGACTTTCGTCCCGCTGCATGTATTGCATCCCGTACGCGTCAAGCGTTTGCGATGGCTCAATCTGATGCTGATGGCGGTATGGGCGGGATTGGCCGTCATCACGCTGATACAGAATTTCGATGTTGCTCTGCCTGTGACCATCTCGCTCTGCCTGATCGCGCTCTACATTGTCTGCGGTGACGCCGTCATCCGCCTCATGAGGCCCTCCACGCCATGATCGAATTGTTCTCCAGCCCGGAAGCCTGGGCCGCGCTGCTGACGCTGACTGCGCTCGAAATCGTGCTCGGCATCGACAATGTGATTTTCCTGTCGGTGCTGGTGTCGCGGCTGCCGGAGCCGCAAGCGACGCGCGCACGACAGATCGGTCTGGCGCTCGCGCTGATCTTCCGGATCGCGCTGTTGAGCATCCTGGTCTGGCTGATCGGCCTCACCGCGCCGGTGGTGACGGCCTTCGGCTTCTCGCTATCGTGGCGCGATCTGATCCTGATTTTCGGTGGCCTTTTCCTGATCGCCAAGGCGACGCATGAAATCCATGCCGAAGTCGAAGCCCGCGAGGGTGCGGTGACCGACAAGCCGGTGCCGAATGCGTTTGCGTGGGTGATCCTGCAGGTTGTCGTCGTCGATCTCGTCTTCTCGCTCGACAGCATTATCACGGCCATCGGCATGGCGCAGGATATCGAGATCATGGTGGCAGCGGTCATCATCGCCTGTGCGGTGATGTATGTGTCGTCGGGGCCGGTGGCGCGTTTCGTCGCGGAATATCCAACCACCAAGATGCTGGCGCTTGCATTCCTCGTGCTGATCGGCGTGTCGCTGGTGGCAGATGGTTTCAGTTTCCATATCCCGCGCGGCTACATCTATTTTGCCATCCTGTTTTCGGCGGCGGTTGAACTGTTCAACGTGCTGGCCAAGCGTAACCGCAGGAAGCGAGGCTAGGTCCGGTTGACATCTCCCGGCCATTGGTATCGCTTGTGCGCGAAGTCATTCAGGGAGATTGAGCGATGACGAAGGCCGTGCGCGTCCATCAGGTTGGCGGACCCGAAGTGCTGACCTATGAGGATGTCGAGGTGCCGGCACCGGGCGCAGGCGAAGTTCGTATTCGCCAGCATGCCATCGGCGTCAATTTCATCGACACCTATTTCCGCACCGGCCTCTATAAGGCGCCGCAGTTGCCTTTCATCGCGGGCAACGAAGCGTCGGGCGAGGTGGTCAGCGTTGGGGCAGGCGTCACCGGTTTCCATCCGGGCGATCGCGTCGCCTACTATTCCAATCTCGGCAGCTACGCGACCGAGCGCGTCTTTGCCGCCGATCGCCTGGTGAAGCTGCCGGATCGCATCACCCATGAGCAGGGCGCGGTGCTGATGCTCAAGGGGCTCACGGTCTGGTATCTGCTGCACAAGACCTTCAAGGTCGAGCCGCACCACCGCGTGCTGATCCACGCTGCGGCCGGCGGCATCGGCCTGATCGCCTGCCAATGGGCCAAGGCGATGGGCGCGCATGTGATCGGCACTGTCGGCTCGAAGGAAAAGGGCGAACTCGCGCTCGCCAATGGCTGCGACCACGTCATCTATTACAACGAGGAAAACTTCGTCGAGCGCGTCAGGCAGATCACGCGCAATGAGTTGTGCGATGTCGTCTATGACGGCGTCGGCAAGACGACGTTCCCTGGCTCATTGTCCTGCTTGAAGCCGCTGGGCCTGTGGGTGTCGTTCGGGAATGCGTCGGGCCCAGTGCCGCCCTTCGCGATCGCTGAACTCAACAATCACGGCTCGCTGTTCGCGACGCGGCCAAAGCTCAACGACTATGTGGCCAAGCGGAAAGATTTGCTGGAAGGCGCGGATACGCTGTTCTCCGCGGTGATCGACGGCAAACTGCATGTGCCGATCAACCACGCCTATGCGCTGAAGGATGCAGCCAAGGCGCACACGGATCTGGAAGCCCGCAAGACGACAGGTGCTGTGATTTTGAAGGTGTGACCTTCTTTTCCCTCCCCAAGCCGCGAAGCGGCGCAGCGGGGAGGGTGGATCGAAGCGAGCGTTCAGCGAGCTTCGAGACGGGTGGGGTGCTTCCACAAGCCCTACGTCACGTGGGCACCCCCACCCCGGCCTTCGGCCGACCCTCCCCACAAGGGGAGGGTTAAGAACCCCTACGTTCCAATTAAAACCCCGCCACCGTCCCGTGCAGATCGTAGTTATCCGCACGCTCTATTTTCGCCGTGACGATCTCTCCGACCTTAAGAGGTCGCCGCGCAGTTACATACACCGCACCATCGATCTCCGGCGCATCTGCCTTCGAGCGGCCCTTCGACACGGTCGGGCCGACCTCGTCGATGATCACTTGCTGCCGCGTGCCGACCTTGCGCTTGAGGCGGCGGGCCGAGATCTTCTGCTGGCGCTCCATCAGCGCGTTCCAGCGCTGCTGCTTCAGTTCGGCCGGCACATCGAGGCCGATGCCGTTCGAGACGGCGCCCGCCACCGGCTCATATTTGAACGCGCCGACGCGGTCGATCTGCGCTTCGTCGAGCCAGTCCAGCAGATACTGGAAATCGTCCTCGGTCTCGCCGGGAAAGCCGACGATGAAGGTCGAGCGCAGCACGAGGTCGGGGCATTGCTCTCGCCAGGCCTTGATGCGGTTGAGCGTCTTGTCCTGCGCGGCAGGTCGCTTCATCGCCTTCAGCACGTTCGGCGCGGCATGCTGGAACGGGATGTCGAGATAGGGCAGCACATTGCTGCCGGGCGTCATCAGGCCGATGACTTCATCCACATGAGGATAGGGATAGACATACTGCAGCCGCACCCACGCGCCGAGATCGCCGAGTTCCTTGGCGAGATCGTAGAATTTGGCGCGGACGCTGCGATCCTTCCACATGCTCTCGGCATATTTGATATCGACGCCGTAAGCCGAGGTGTCCTGCGACACCACCAGCAGCTCCTTGACGCCGGCCTTCACCAGCTTCTCGGCTTCGAGCAGCACGTCCTTGGCCGAGCGCGAGACGAGATCGCCGCGCAGCTTCGGGATGATGCAGAAGGTGCAGCGATTGTTGCAGCCTTCGGAAATCTTCAGATAGGCATAGTGCCGCGGGGTCAGCTTGATGCCCTGCGGCGGGACGAGATCGATATGCGGATTGTGCACCGGCGGCAGCGCACGATGCACGGCGTCCAACACGCTCTCATATTGCTGCGGGCCGGTGATCGACAGCACATTGGGATAGGCCGCCTCGATCTGCTCGGGCTCGGCGCCCATGCAGCCGGTGACGATGACCTTGCCATTGACCGCCATGGCCTCGCCGATGGCGCCCAGCGATTCTTGCTTGGCGCTGTCAAGGAAGCCGCAGGTGTTGACGATGACCACATCGGCGCCATCATGCTTGCGGGCTAGCTCATAGCCTTCGGCGCGCAGGCGCGTGATGATGCGCTCGGAATCCACCAAGGCTTTGGGGCATCCCAAGGACACAAACGAGATTTTGGGCGCGGCGGCCTGCTGCATGTTTCGATCTGCCTGATTGAAGGGCAGCAGGTAGTCCCATTTGCTCGCAAATTCAAGGATTTATGCGCGGTGATGAGGGGGCGAATTCCCCTTGCGGGGTGGGCAAGACGACTTGTCCGCCTTAGCCTGAAGGGCGACGGCAGCAGCGCGCCCGCTGTCACAAGCGGTCTGCTGGAGGGGGCACGTTGCGGCGCTCCTCTGCTCATCCTACCGGTCACTTCCATTTTATGGATTCATATGATATGTATATAGCATATCAGTGGAGGGTGTGATGCGTGCTTTGATCGATATGAGCGACGCCCAGGTGAAAGCCTTGGACGCGCTGGCGAAACGAGGGAGGCAGTCTCGTGCTGCGCTGATCCGGGCGGCGATCGACGACTATCTCCAACGCCATCATCGCGCCCAGGTGGAGGACGGTTTCGGCCTGTGGGGCAAACGTGAGGTCGATGGTCTGGCCTATCAGGACAAGGTGCGCAGCGAATGGTAGGCGCGCTATTCGACACCAACATCCTCATCGACCATCTGAACGCCGTGCCCCAGGCCCGCGAAGAGATCGCGCGTTTCGAAAATCGCGCCATCAGCATCATTACCTGGATGGAGGTGATGGTGGGCGCGAAACGCGATCTGGTCGAGCAGACCCGCCGCTTTCTCGGCGGCTTCGAAGTCATCGCCCTGGACAACGCGATTGCCGATCGTGCAGTGACGTTGCGGCAGACGCATCGCATCAAGCTGCCCGATGCGGTGATCTGGGCAACGGCGCAGACCGCCGCACGTCTGCTGGTGACCCGCAATACGAAGGACTTTCCGCCCGACGATCCCGGAATTCGCACGCCCTATGCTTTATAGGCCGTAGCCCGCAGTCCTCGCTGGCTCTCAATACAAGGCTTTATGCCGCAGCGCCGCATGCTATGGATAGGTATCCAGCCGAGAGCCCGATGCCCGACAAGTCGCCCAAGATCGTCATCGTCGACGAAAGCCCGATCCGGGCCGCCATCCTTGAAGAAGGGCTGCGCGAGGCCGGCTATGGCGATGTGCACCACATCCGGGAAATGCAGAACCTGCTGGCCCGGATTTACCAGCTCGATCCCGAGGTCATCCTGATCGACCTCGAAAACCCCAGCCGCGACGTGTTGGAGCAAATGTTCCAGGTGTCCCGCGCGGTGCGCCGGCCGGTCGCCATGTTCGTGGACCAGAGCGACGCCGAGTCGGCGCGGGCGTCGGTGGATGCGGGGGTATCTTCCTATATCGTGGACGGGCTGAAGAAGGAGCGGATCAAGCCGATCCTCGATCTCTGCATTTCCCGCTTCAACGCCTTCTCCAAGCTGCAGGACGAACTCGAGCGCACCAAGTCGGCGCTGGAGGAGCGCAAGATCATCGACCGTGCCAAGGGCATCGTGATGAAGCTCAAGGGCCTCAATGAAGAAGAGGCCTATGTCCTGCTGCGCTCCACGGCGATGCGCGAGAAGAAGAAGATCGGCGAGATCGCACAGTCGATCATCACCGCAGCGGAGCTTTTGAAATGACCCATCCGCTTCGCATCGGTTTCATTCCGCTGGTTGATGCTGCCGCACTGATCGTTGCCGTCGACAAGGGCTTTGCGAAGGACGAGGGACTTGCTGTCGAACTCGTCCGCGAAGTGTCATGGTCGAATGTCCGCGACAAGCTGAATATCGGCCTGTTCGAGGCCGCACACCTGTTGGCGCCGGTCGCGATCGCGTCGAGCCTCGGGCTAGGCCATGTGAGGGTGCCGATCGTGGCGCCGTTCAATCTTGGCATCAATGGAAATGCCATCACGGTGTCACCGGCGCTGCATGCGGCAATCATGTCGGAGCTGGATGGCGATGCCAACAATCCCGATTTTGCCAATCCCATGGCGACGGCGCAGGCGCTGAACCGCGTGGTGGTGGCACGGGCGCGGGCAGGGGCCGATCCGCTGACCTTCGGGATGACGTTCCCGTTCTCCACCCACAACTACCAGCTCCGGTTCTGGATGGCCGCAGGCGGCGTCGATCCCGACGAGGATGTGCGGCTCGTGGTGCTGCCGCCGCCATACATGGTGGACAGTCTCGCCAACGGGCATGTGGATGCTTTCTGTGTCGGCGCGCCCTGGAATTCGGTCGCGGTCGATCTCGGCATCGGCCATATCCTGCACTTTGCATCGGATATCCTGCAGCGCGCGGCCGAGAAGGTGCTGGGCATCCGGCAGGTCTGGGCGGAGAAGAACCCGGAGATCGTCGTTGCGCTGACGCGCGCGCATGTGAAAGCGGCCGCCTTCATCGAAGCGCCGGAGAATCGCGGCGAGGTCACGGCCATTCTCGCCAGGCCCGAACGGATTGGCGTGTCTCCCGAGGTGCTGCAGCGGACGCTGGACGGCAAGCTCAAGATTTCGCCCGATGGCACCTGGCGCGAGAGCAACCGCTATCTCCTGGTCGGCCGCGAAGACGCCGGGCGGCCCGATCCGAGGCAGGCCGCGTGGCTCTATGCCCAGATGGTGCGTTGGGGCCAGACAGCAATCAGCCCTGAGGCGCTGGCCATCGCGGAGTCCGTGTTCCGACCTGATCTCTACGACGCGGCCATCGGCAAGTCCGGCGGTGGCGATGACCACGCCGGCGATCCGGTCGGGGCTTTTGCCGGGCCGGCTTTTGATCCCGCCAAAATCGAGACGCATCTCGCCGCCTTCGAAATCGCATATCCGAAGAGCTGAGACGGCGGGATACTTGCTGTCGTTACGCTCGAGTAGGCACCGCGCGGCGGAGCCGCCTCTTTGCATCGAGTTCGTACAGGATAGGCACGACGAAGACCGTCAGCGCGGTGGAGACCACCGTGCCGAAGATCAGCGAGATCGCCAGGCCGCCGAAGACCGGGTCGGTCACCATGATCGCCGAGCCGAGGATAATGGCCAGCGTGGTCAGCAGGATGGGGCGCAGACGGACCGCACCTGCCTGCCGGGCCGCAACGTCAAGCGGCATGCCGTGTTTGAGGTTGTCCTGGATGAAATCGATGATGAGCAGCGAGTTGCGGATCACGACGCCGGACAGGGCGATGATGCCGACCATCGAGGTCGCCGAGAAATCTGCTCCGACCAGCCAATGACCGGGAAAGATGCCGATAATGCCAAGCGGCACCGACGACATCGCTATCACGGGGATCAGGAACGAACGATAATAGGCGACGAGCAAGAAATAGACGGCCAGCAGCGCGCCGCCGAGCGCCGTTCCCATGTCACGATAGACGTCGAGGGTCATCCGCATCTCGCCGCCCCAGAGAAGTTGATAGCCGTCGATGGTGTCGGGGGCATCCTCAATGAAACCCAGATTGCCGGTCCTGAGCGGGCGGCCGTCCGGCGCGACGATGCCGTTTAGCCGCTTTTGCAGGTCGAGCACTGCATAGATCGGAACGGAATTGGAGAGTTCGCCGCCGACAAACGTCACTTTCTCGTTGTTGCGGTGAAGGATGGGGCGGTCGGCCGAAGCCGGTTGGATCGTGACCAATTCCGAGAGCGGCACGGGATTGCCGTCAGCATTGCTAACGAAGACGCGGTCGAGACGCGTAGGATCAACCGCGAAGCGGCGAGGCACGAAGGCACGTACTGCGACTGGATTGCGCTCGTCGGCGAGATGCGCGCGGCTGAGTGTTTTGCCGCCATAGACCAGGGTCAGGGCTTCCGCGATCTGAGCGGTCGATACCCGCGAAAACGCCGCCTTCTCCTTATCGGGAACGATGCGGTGCTCCAGGATATGCACCTGCTCGGTATGCGTCAGATCGACGATGTCGTAGGTTTCCTCGAAAGCCTTGCGCACCTTGGCGGACAACGCGCGCAAGCCTTCGGAGTCCGGGCCGTAGAGCTCGGCCAACACGGTCGAGCGCAGCGGCGGTCCCGGCGGGTCCTCGACGAGCGCCACTTTAGCTGCCGGATAGGCAAGGCGGATCGCATCGACCTGCGACCTGAACGCATGCACGATGTCGATCGAGCTGGCAGATCTTGCATGCTTGTCGGTCAGATTGACACGGATCTCGGCCACATGATTGCCGGTGCGGCCAGCGGTGCGCTTGAACAGGCCGTTGAAATCGTCCACGCCCGACTGACCGATCCAGGTCTGGTAGTTGACGACATTCGGCTCTTTCGCGAGGCGGACGGCGATCTCGCGGACGAGTCTGTCGGTCTGTTCAACCGGTGTATCTTCCGGCATCGAGACCACGATGTTGAAGGTGTTCTTGTTGTCTTTCGGCAGGAAGCCGATGGGCACGCCGAGACTTGCTGTCGCGCCGCCGACGCCGGATGGGCGAACGAACTGCCAAGCGCCCTGCATGATGGAGATCACCATCAGGAGAAGAATGACAGCGCCGAACACGATCCGTGTGCGGCGATATTGCTGAAGGGGCGTGACAAGGCGCAAATACTGGCGCTCCATCCAACCAGGCTGGCCGTGAGATTCCTCCGCGGCGTGGGCGTCCTCTTCCTGGACCTCGTGGCGATGCAGCCAGCGATTGGCAGCCCAGGGCGTGACGATGTACGCGACGACCACCGAGGCCGCCATGGCGATCGGGACGTTGAACGCGATCGGGTAGAAATAATCGCCCGCCATGCCCGTGACGAGAAACAGAGCGGAGAAAACCAGCATGACGGCGAAGGTCGCGAGATTGGTCGCGTTGCCGATCTCGTTGGTCGCCATGATCGTGATCGCCTGCTTGTCGGCGCCAGCCTTCGCGGTCCCAAAGTGGCGGTGGATGTTCTCGATGACAACGATGGCCGCATCGACGAGCAGGCCGAGGGCGAGGATCAATGCGAACAATGTCACCCGGTTGATGGTCACACCGCCGAGCAGGTCGGCGACGAGTGTGATGGAAAGGATGAGGGGCACGGTGACCATGACGATCATCGCTTCGCGCCAGCCGAGGAAGAAGATCAGCACAAGGCCGACCGTTCCGAGCGCGACGAGCAGATGCTCGAGCAGCAGGTTCACGGCGGCATTCGCCTTTTCGCCGTCGTTGCGGGTGACGATTACCTGAACGTCCTTGGGGACGAGCGTCGCCTGCATGCGTTCGACGCGGTCGATAACGGCGTTGGCAACCACCACTGCGTTTGCGCCTTTTTTCTTGGCCACCGCGATGGCCACGGCTGCCATGTCCGTCGCGCCTGCTGCTCTGGAACGCGGGTCGCCGGGGCCGAACGAAAAGCGGCTGACCGCCGTTACTTCGGAAGGCGGATCGTCGGTGACGGTCGCAACATCGCGGACGTAGACCGGGCGTCCGTTGGAGACGGCGACGATCTGGTTGCGGACGTCCACGGCCGATGTGTAGGAGGCGGACAGCTTGATCGCCTCGACCTTGCCGCCCCGCACGGTCTGCTGCAAAGGCACCGACAGATTGCTGGTGGTGAATGCGGAGTAGGCCTGGCTCAGGGTGACACCGAATGCCTGCAGACGATCGAGGTCGAGTTCGATGGCGATCTCACGCTCACGACCACCTTTGATCGAGACCACCGAAACATTGTCAGTGCTGCGCAGCCGTTCGGCCACGCGTTCGGCAACCCGTTTCAGCGCATAATCGTCATATTGCGCGGAAGCGAGTGTGAAGGTGACGATGGGAACGTCGTCGGCATCGATGCTCTGCACCTGCGGAGCACCGGCATCGGAGGGCAGGCGGCCGCGGCTCGCCAGCACCCGGTCGTACAGCTTGACCAGAGAGGCCTCTCGCGGCTGGCCGACCTTGAATTGCACCTGAATGACCGCGACCGAGTTCTGCGCCGTGCTCTCGACATAATCGACGCCGGGAATCTCCTTGAGGATACCTTCAAGCGGGGCCACGAGCAGCTTTTCGACCTCGGCTGCCGAGGCACCGGGCAATGTGACTGTGACGGCCGCCGCCGGTACGACGATCTGCGGATTTTCTTCGCGCGGCGTCTTCAGAACAGCAAGGGTCCCCATCAAGGCGACGGCGATGATGAAGACGATCGTCAGCTTCGATGTGATAAAGGTTTGAGCCAGACGGCCGGCGAAGTTCAAAGGTGTTTTGTTCACTGCGCGCGCGCCTCGGCTCGCACGGAAGCGCCGTCACGAATGGAATCTGTTGGGGTTGCGACGATGCGTTCATCGCCAGACAGCCCGGACACCACCTCGATGGTGTCGCCAATGACGCGGCCGGTGCGCAACCAGCGGAAACGCGCGGACCCATCACTCACGACGAAGACGCCGTCGAGCCCGCCATGGCGGACAACGGCCTCGCGAGGAACCAGCATCGCCTTCTCGGTGCCAGTCACGATTTCCGCCCGCCCAAACATTCCGGGCACAAGCCGCGTGTCCTTCGGCAAGATGATGTTGATCTCGTAGCGGCGGGTCACGTCATCGCCCGACGGGACTATGCCGCGGATACGTCCCTGGAAGACGGCGTTCTTGAGCGTATCGATCCGCACCGTCACAGATTTGTTCGGGTCGATCACTGCCAGGTTGGTTTCCGAGACGAAAGCCTTGAACAACAAGACTTGATGCGACTCCACTTTCAGGATGGTGGAGCCCACCGTCGCCATTTCACCGCTGCGCCTCGCAACGGAGACGATAACACCATCGACCGGACTGGTGATCGTTGCGTAGTTCTTCTGCGCTTCTGCCACAGTCAAAGCCGAGCGAGCCTTATCGAGAGCCGCTCCTGATACATCGACCCGGACCTTCGCTTTTCGCAGTGTCTCGGTCGCGACGGAGCCAGAACGAGCGAGGTTTTCGAATTTTTGCACGTCCAACTCGGCGTCCTGCTGATCCCGCTCCGCAGCTCGCACGCTGGCCTTTGCCTGCTGGATCGCCTCGTCGATGTCAGTCTGGTCGATCCGCACCAGCAAATCGCCGCGCGCGACCTTCTTGCCTTCGCGCACATCGAGTTGTTCGATGAAGCCTACGACCCGCGACGATACCTCGATACGACCATCCGAAATAACCGATCCGGGAACGGAGTAGGTGACGGGAATGTCCGTCTGAATCACCTGCGCGACAGCAATCGTCGGAGGTTGTTCGGTCGCACGTTGCGCTAAAGCGCCCGCAGAGAGAAGGAGGGATGAAGAGAAACCGATAAGGGATGCGACGCGAGAGAAAGTGAGCATTTCACTTGTCGTTTCCGTTGGAGTGAAAAGCGCGGCTGAGCGCCGCTGTGACGTGTCCGATGACCACAGATGCGTCGGAATGGTCGGGACGACCGCCCGGCAAATGGGGAAGAAGTGGCGCCAGGAGGGCGTGACCGAGCACGAGGCTGACGATGGAGACCGTTGCCAGGAACTGCTGGTCTTCCGATTGCCCAGGTCCGGCAAGGCTGCTGATGAGGCGGAACGGACGTTCGAGGACCGAGCGCGCGAGATAACCGAGGCGGTTCTCATCGCCATCGACCAATTCGCGCACGAGCAGGCGAAAGAAGACGCGATCTTCCGCTAACAATTTGACGAAGTACGCGATGAAGATTCCAAGCCGTTCGGCTTCGTCGTGTTTTTCATTCAGCAATGCCGCGATCGGTGCGGTTTTCTCCGCAAAAACATGAGCCAGAGCCTCACGGATCAGATCATCTTTGCCTTTGAAGTGATGGTAGAGGTTGGCGGGTGTTACGCCTACTTTTTTGGCGATATCGCGCATGGACACTGCGCTGTATCCGAGGTCGGCATAGAGTTCAGCCGAGACTTCCAGAATTGAAACGCGCGTAGTGGGTGTATCCATAAGGGGTTTCTGAGCCTACCTAACGTTCGTTAAGTACGAGTACCGCTAAGTTCCATTGCTGTCAATTTCAGATTTGGCAGGGCAACTGACGGGTTGGCGGGGGCTGATGCGCTGCGCGTAAGTGGCATTTTCGTACGAGCCACTGCGAGGCCTGGCTTCCGGCCGGCAGCTGCTGTGTTGTCGCACCGACGCGACCCAGGCCAACGAGGTTATGCCGCCTCATTATTGTGCGTGCAGTGCGAAATAGCTGCATCAGCTTGTCTTTTCGGCACCCTCGCTCGTCTATCGGTATGAATTCAAAGGAAAATTCTCGAGATTTTGTCTGGCACGCGACTTGAATGTCTCTAAGTGCCGGCACCCGCTGATGTCTGCCGGCCATCCCTGATGGATATCCGCAGCAACGAGGCTGATCGGACCGTCCTCCAGATCAAAACCGGCAGAAGTGCCGGTGCGATGTGGAGCGGTCTCGTCCGTCACATCCCGTTGCCTCGCAGGAGCTTCGTCGCCGCATGAAAATCGAACCACTCTCCATCGACTTCTCCGACGAGCAGAAGCGCTATCTCGAAGGTTTTACGACCGGCCTCCAGATCAGCCGAGTTGGGAAGGGTCTTGGTGGCGGCGTTGCCGCGAAGGGCAATGTGGAGCCGAGCGGGCCGGATGCCTCGCATATCAAGGCTCAGGACCGCACCACCGCCGCGGGCAAGAAGCTGGTCGATCAGGAGAAGTGGAAGCGAGAGGAGCATCCGTTTGACGCCTATCCGCGGCTGCGTGAGCAGGCCGCGAATGATGCGCGGCCGTCGCCCGCCGATAATTTCCGCTGGCGCTATTACGGCATCTTTTACGTCGGGCCGACGCAGGACAGCTACATGTCGCGCTTGCGTATTCCCAACGGGATCATGAAGCACTGGCAGCTGGCGGGCCTCGCCGATCTCAGCGACGAGCTCTGTGGCCCCTTCAGCCATGTCACCACGCGGGCCAATCTGCAGGTGCGCGAGATTCCGCCGAACAATGCGGTGCGGCTGATCGAAGGCATCCAGGATCTCGGCCTGTGTTCGCGCGGCTCCGGCGCCGATAATATCCGCAATGTCACGGGCACGCCGACCGCCGGCATCGATCCGCAGGAGCTGCTCGACACCCGGCCTTATGCGCGTGAGTGGCACTATCACATCCTCAACGACCGCTCGCTGTATGGCCTGCCGCGTAAGTTCAATGTGGCGTTCGATGGCGCCGGCAAGATCGCCGTGCTGGAAGACACTAATGACATCGCCTTCGCGGCCGTCGAGGTGAAGGACGGATTTGGTGTTGCGCCCGGCGTCTGGTTCAAGCTCGGCATCGGCGGCATTACCGGCCACAAGGATTTTGCTGCCGACACCGGCATCATCGTGAAGCCGGAAGAGGCGACCAAGGTGTCGGACGCCATCGTGCGCGTCTTTATCGATCTCGGCGACCGCACCAACCGGCTCAAGGCGCGGCTGAAATATGTCATCGACGGCATGGGCATGGAGAAGTTTCTCATCCTTGTGGAGGAGAAACTCGGCGTGCCGTTCACGCGCATCGCGGTGGAGGCGCTGCTGCCGCGGCCCGCATTCGATCGCACGGCGCATATCGGTGTGCACAAGCAGAAGCAGGAGGGGCTGAACTGGGTCGGCGTCGTGCTCCCGCTCGGCAAGATGACGTCGGACCAGATGCGCGGTCTGGCCAAGATCGCAGCCGATCTCGGCGACGGCGATATCCGTCTCACTGTGTGGCAAAACCTGCTCATTCCCGGCGTGAAGGACGCCAATGTCGCGCTGGCGATCGCCGCCATCGAGGCCATCGGCCTTGCGGTCAAGACGACGGAAATCCGGGCCGGCCTGATCGCCTGCACCGGTCGCGCCGGCTGCAAATTCGGCAATGCCGACACCAAGAAGACGGCTACGAACATTGCGGAATGGTGCGACACCCGCGTCGAACTGGATACGCCGATCAATATCCATCTGACCGGCTGCCATCACTCCTGCGCTCAGCATTACATCAGCGATATCGGCATGATCGGCGCACGTGTCCAGGTCGAGGATAGCGACGATGCCGTTGATGGATTCCACATCTTCACCGGCGGCGGTTTTGGCCCGCAGGCCGATGTGGGGCAGGAGCTCTATCAGAACGTCAAGTCGGAAGACGCGCCGGCCGTGGTCGAGAAGCTTCTGAAAGCCTATCTCGCCAATCGCGCCTCGGCGGACGAAACCTTCCTCACATTCTCGCGCCGCCATGATGCGGCAACCCTGCGCAAGCTCGCTGACGAGGTCTCGGCATGAACCAGATGGTGACGCCTCCCAAACTCGACATCATCCCGTCCTCGGCGCCGTTCTCCGAAGCGCAGCGTTCGTGGCTGAATGGTTTCTTCGCCGGCCTGTTGTCCGACGCCCCCGCCACGCCGCTGTCGGCAGAGCAGGGCGCAGCCATCATGGAAGAGGACGACGGCGCGCCGTGGCATGACCAGACCATGCCGATCGGTGACCGCATGAAGCTTGCCGAAGGCAAGGCTGTACGTCGCAAGATGATGGCGGCGATGGCGCAGCAGGACTGCGGCCAGTGCGGCTATAACTGCAACGACTATTCCGACGCGATTGCCTCCAAGGCCGAGCCGCGTCTGAATCTCTGCGTTCCCGGCGGCAAGGAAACCGCGCGGATGCTGAAGTCGCTCTACGAGGAACTGGACAAGGCGCCGGCCGCCGGTGCTGCGCCGGCGGCAAAGCCCGCGGTCGCCGATCCGGTCGAAGCCGCCGCGCCCGATCCTTCGACGCTCGGACGCTCGCGCGATAATCCGGCGCCGGCGATCTTTCTCGGCCGCCGTCTGCTCAATGGCGCCGGTTCGGAGAAGGAAACCTGGCATATCGATTTCGATCTCTCGGGCTGCGGTCTCGATTATGTGGTCGGCGACAGTTTTGGCATTTTTGCCAGCAACGATCTCGGCCATGTCGATCAGATCATCGCGCTGCTCGGTGCCTCGCATACGACCGAGGTCCGCGGCAAGACATTGCGCGAGGTGTTGCAGCACGACGTTTCGCTGGCGCCGGCGCCGGACAGTCTGTTCGAGCTGATCTCCTATCTCACCGGTGGGCCCGCTCGCGCCAAGGCGCGTGCGCTGGCCCAGGGCGAGGATCCGGATGGCGATGCTGCGACGCTCGACGTGATGGCTGCGCTGCAGAAATTCCCCAGCGTGCGTCCGCATCCGGAAGCCTTCATCGAGGCACTGGAGCCGCTGCAGCCGCGGCTCTATTCGATTTCATCATCGCATAATGCCACGCCGGGCAAGCTTTCACTGACCGTCGATGCGGTCCGCTACGTCATCGGCAAGCGCAAACGGCATGGTCTGGCATCGAGCTTCCTGGCCGATCGCATCAAGCCCGGCGACGAACTCAAGGTCTATGTACAGAAGGCCCATGGCTTCGCGCTGCCGGACAATCCGGAAACGCCGATCATCATGGTCGGCCCCGGCACCGGCATCGCGCCGTTCCGCGCCTTCCTGCATGACCGCAAGGCGACGGCGGCGCCGGGCAAGAACTGGCTGTTCTTCGGTCACCAGCGCAGCGCGTCGGACTTCTTCTATGCCGACGAACTCAACGGCATGAAGAATGACGGCTTCCTCACGCGCCTGTCGCTCGCCTGGTCGCGCGACACCGGCGAGAAATTCTACGTGCAGGATCGCATGCGCGAGGTCGGCCGCGATCTGTGGACGTGGCTCGCCGAAGGCGCCCATGTCTATGTCTGCGGCGATGCCAAGCGCATGGCCAAGGATGTCGAGCGCGCGCTGGTGGACGTCACCGCGCAACACGGCGCAAGGTCGATCGACGAGGCCGTGACCTTTGTCAGCGAGTTGAAGAAGAAAGGACGATTCCAGCTCGACGTGTATTGATCAGTTCGGACGTAGCCCGCATAGAGCGAAGCGTCATGCGGGGACCGGCGATTATCTCGCAGCTCCGTTCCCGCGGATTGCGCTTCCCTTCATCCGGGCTACGTGGACGGAGTGGAAACGTAACGCCTCTACGAAGTCGCGTAGCACATTTCATTGTGGCGATAGTTCATCCTCTCCTGATGCCGCGCCACTTGGAGATAATCTCTCCAACACCTGCGACATTCAAAATTCCATTTCATTGACCCCATGCGCCCGCGCTGCGCATTCTCGCACCGTCAACACAGACGGTGTGGGAGTCGAATGACGCTCACGCCGCACTCATCTTCCACTATCGCATCAGCGCGAGCTGCAACGTCCTGCGTTGCGCTAAGGGGCCGTGCTGTGTCGCATTCAAGGAGACGACATGTCCGACGATGACCACAAGCGCGCCGCCTTGCTAAACCGCCGCGCGCTGCTCGGTGCCGGTGCGGCCGCGGCCTTCGCCGCGCCGCTCGGCCTCTGGGGCGCTGCGCAGGCCTTTCCGTTCAGGCAGGCGTCGCCCATCGATTTCTCCGAATCCCCGATCTGCAAGGCATCATCCGATGCGCCCGCACTCACCGGCGCGCCACGTAAATTGAAACTGTCGTGGAACGCTGGCGCGGTCTGCCTCGCGCCGCTGGCTGTGGCGATCGAGCATGGTTTCTTCACCAAGCAGAATCTCGACGTCGAGCTCGTCAATTATAGCGGTTCGACCGATCAGCTGCTTGAGGCCATTGCCACAGGCAAATCCGATGCAGGCGTCGGCATGGCGCTGCGCTGGCTGAAGCCGCTGGAGCAGGGCTTTGACGTCAAGATTGTCGCCGGCACCCATGGCGGTTGCCTGCGCGCCTTCGTGCCGGCGAAATCGGAGATCAAGGGCGTCGCGGACTTCAAGGGCAAGGTGATCGCGGTCGGCGATATGGCTGGGCCGGACAAGAACTTCTTTGCCGTTCAGCTCGCCAAGATCGGGCTGAACCCGGACAAGGACGTCGAGTTTCGCCAATTCCCCGGCAATCTGGTGCAACTCGCGGTGCAGAAGGGCGAGGCGCAGGTCGGTCTCGCATCCGATCCGCTTGCCTATCTCTGGCTCAAGGACGGCGAGTTCAGGGAGGTCGGCTCCAATCTCGACGGACCTTATCGTGACATCAGTTGCTGCATCGTCGGCGTGCGCGGCAGCCTGATCCGGCAGGAACCGCTGGTGGCGCGCGCGCTCACGCAGTCGCTGCTCGATGCCGCGATGTTTGCCTCGCAGAATCCCGACAAGGCCGCTGCGGCATTCCAGCCTTATGCGCCGAAGGCGGCGACTCCCGATGATCTGCTGGCGATGGTGAAGTATCACACCCATCACCATCATCCCGTCGGCGAGCAGCTCAAGCGCGAGTTGAAGACCTATGCGGACGAGTTGAAGACGGTGTCCGTGTTCAAGCCGAATACCGATACGGCCAAATTTGCGGAGCGCATCTATGCCGACGTATTCCGCGTCTGAGATCGCGCCTGGTAGCGCCGACCGCGAAAGCCTTGCGATTGCAGGCGATGGCGGTCTCTCCATCGCCGGCAAGCTGCGTCCGACATTGTCGGGTGTGGGGGCAGGGCTGGCCTGGCTGGCGTTTGGCGCTGCAAGCCTGCATTGGCCGGACATTGGCGACTGGTCGCGCACAGAAGCCGTCGCCTATGTGGCCTTCGCGGTTGCCGCCTTCATAGTCGTCACGACGACGGCGCAGGGCGCGCTCGGCAGTTTTGGCGAGGGCGTGCGAGAGCGTGCGCCCTGGCTGCTCGCGCTCGGTGTGTTCCTGACATTGTGGGAGTTGGCCACGGCGAAATTCGGTTGGCTGCCGCTGCCGTTCTTTCCGCCGCCGCAATCCATCGTCGAGGTCTATACCGACGATCTGCCAAAGCTGCTCGACAGCGTGTTCGCCTCGGTGAAGCTCCAGCTCGGCGGTTATTTCATCGGCGCGGCCGTCGGCTTCCTGACCGGTGTCTCCATCGGCTGGTCGCGTCTTGCCGGCTACTGGGTGCATCCGATCCTGCGCTTCATCGGTCCGCTCCCGGCCACGGCGTGGCCGCCGATCGCCTTCTTCACGTTTCCATCCAGCTGGAGTGCCTCGACCTTCCTGATCGCGCTCGCCACCGGCTTTCCGGTGACGGTGCTGACCTGGTCGGGTGTCGCCAGCGTCAGCAGCGCCTATTACGACGTCGCGCGCACGCTTGGTGCAAAGCCGTCATTCCTGGTCACCAAAGTCGCGATCCCCGCAGCATTGCCGCATGTCTTTGTCGGCCTGTTCATGGGGCTTGGCGCGTCCTTCGCGGTGCTCGTGGTGGCCGAGATGATTGGCGTGAAGGCGGGCCTCGGCTGGTATCTGCAATGGGCGCAGGGCTGGGCCTCCTACAACAACATGTATGCGGCGCTCATCGTGATGTCGCTGCTGTGCTCCGGCGCCATCACGCTGCTGTTCCGCGTGCGTGATCGCCTGCTGGGTTGGCAGAAGGGAGTCGTCAAATGGTAGCGCTCGCAAAAGCGGTTGATGCGACCGGCGCGTCGCTCGATATAGCCAATGTCAGCCATGCCTTCGACATCGATGGCGCCGTGCTGCCGGTGCTTGACGATGTGAGCATCAAGGTCGCGCCCGGCGAATTCGTAGCACTGCTCGGCCCCTCCGGCTGCGGCAAGTCCACGCTGTTGCGGCTTGTCGCCGGTCTCGAACCGCCGCGCGCCGGCACATTGGCGGAGGACGGTGCAGCGATCACTGGACCATATCCGTCGCGCGTCGTCGTGTTCCAGGATCCGACCTTGTTTCCATGGCGGAGCGTCTATGACAATGTCGCGCTCGGCCTGGAAGCGCAGGGCGTATTGAAGACGCAGCGCCATCGCGTGGATGCCGCGATCGAGCTCGTCGGTCTCGGCGCGTTCCGAAAGGCCTATCCGCATCAGCTCTCCGGCGGCATGGCGCAGCGCGTCGCACTGGCGCGTGCGCTGGTCAATGATCCGCGCATCCTCGTGCTCGACGAGCCATTGGGGAAGCTGGACTCGCTGACACGCCTCACCATGCAGTCGGAGATCGTGTCGCTGTGGCAGCGCAATGGATTCACGGCGCTGCTGGTGACCCATGATGTGGAGGAGGCGCTGTTCCTGGCCAATCGCGTCATCGTGTTCAGTGATCGTCCCGCAAAGGTGAAGGCGGATATCGTTGTCGATCGGCCTTATCCGCGCCATCGCGGTGATCCGCATCTGGCGGAACTTCGACGCGACATTCTCGGCCTGCTGGGACTCGACGCCACATGGTGAACACATCCGGACAAATCCGCGCGAATGATCTTCTCTGTCGAAGATCACGCAGAGAATGTTTCATCTGCCCGCCGTGATGGACAAAGCGCGGGCGTCGTTATTTCCGCGCGCGGCTTGTAACCGCAGCCAAACGGTCTTTTCTCCATGCAACAGAACCAGGCGAGGGCCGTCTATCGCGGCCTTCGGATACCACACAGACATCGCGGGCCGCTTGCCGTCATGGACGCAATTCCGGGGATCATCGACAGGGTCAATCTGCTGACGCCAGGCTTTGCCGAGCGTGCGCCGCTGCACGATCGTACGGCTGGATTTCCGTTCGAGAATTTTCAGGATCTCGCCGATGCCGGCCTGCTCGCATTGCCCGTGCCGAAAGCGATCGGCGGCGGCGGGGCGGCGTGGCAGAGGCTGCGCGCGTTGTCGGCCTCGTCGCCAAGGCGGATGCCGCCACCGGCCTCGTACTGGCCATGCACTATATCCACCATCTCGTCATCGCCAGAAGCGGCCACTGGCCAAAACATCTGGCGGAGAAAGTCGGCCGCGGCACGATCGATGATATTGCATTGATCAATGCGCTGCGTGTCGAGCCCGATCTCGGCTCGCCCGCACGTGGCGGACTGCCGGCCACGACCGCACGGCGTACGTCGGACGGTTGGCGCATCTCCGGCCGAAAAATCTATTCGACCGGTGCACCCATCCTGAAATGGATGACGGTGTGGGCGAAGACCGACAAGCCGGATGTGCGTGTGGGTCTCTTTCTTGTCCCCGCCAGATCCGAAGGCATTCGCATTATCGAGACATGGGATCATCTCGGCCTGCGCGCCAGCGGCAGCCATGATGTGGTATTCGATGATGTTCTGATCCCGCTCGACCACGAGATCGACGTTCGAGCGCCCGGCGCGTGGGGACCGCCTGACGTCACGCAATCCACGGTGCAGGCCGTGCTGGTCGGCGCGGTCTATGACGGCGTCGCGCGTGCGGCCCGTGACTGGCTGATCGATTTCCTCAAGACCCGTATGCCGTCGAGCCTTGGCGCGCCGCTGGCGTCGCTGCCGCGTGCGCAGGAGATCGTCGGCGGCATGGAGGCGAAGCTCACGGTGAATGCGCGGCTGCTGAACGGCTTTGCGCGTGACCTCGACGAGGGCGCCGTCCTGACTGCGAGCGAAGGCAATATCGTCAAGCTTACCGTCACCAATAATGCGGTCGCCGTGGTCGAAGATGCGCTGTCGCTCACCAGCAATCACGGACTCACCCGCGCCAATCCGCTTGAGCGGCATTATCGCGATGTCCTGTGCGGACGCGTGCACACGCCGCAGGACGACAGCACCCGTATCGCCGCCGGCCGCCGCGCTCTCGGCATCTGATCATCACCAATTGAAATTGGAGGAAGACATGTCCGTCGAATTCATCGGTTTCATCACCAACAATGACGCATCCGAAACCCGCGTGCGCTCCGGCCCGATCCTCGATCCCGGCTACATCGAGACTGTTGCCAAGGCCCATGAGCTCGCCGGTTTCGACCGCGCGCTGCTTGCTTTCCACTCGACGACGCCTGACGGATTGCAGGTCGCCCAGCATGCGCTCGGCGTCACCGAGAAGTTGAAGGTGATGATCGCCCAGCGTCCGGGCTTCACGGCGCCGACGGTGATCGCGCGGCAGCTGGCGACCATCGAGAATTTCCACCGCGGTCGCGTCTCGCTGCATGTCATCACCGGCGGCAATGCGAAGGAACTGCGGCAGGACGGCAATACGCTGGACGACAAGGATGAGCGCTATGCCCGCACCGGCGAATGGCTCGACATCATCAAGCAGGAATGGACCAGCGAGAGGCCGTTCGACTATCACGGCAAATATTATCAGGTCGAAGGCGGCTTTTCGCAGGTGAAGCCGATCGTGCCGATCCATGTCTTCGTAGGCGGTGCGTCGGACGCGGCCATCGAAGTGTCCGGCAAGCATGCCGATACATTTGCGCTGTGGGGTGAATCCTACGCGCAAGTGCGCGACGTCACCGGGCGCGTGCGTGCCGCTGCCAAGAAATATGGTCGCCCGGCGCCGCGTTTCAGCCTGTCGGTGCGACCGATCATCGCCGACAACGAGGAAAAGGCCTGGGCCAAGGCCGATGACATCCTCGCTCGCGCTACGGCGCTGCAAGACAAGACCGGCTATCGCAAGCCGGCCGATGGTCATGCCACTGCCGGTGCCAAGCGTCTGCTGGCCCTGGCAGAGCAGGGCACCCGCATCGACAAGCGGCTGTGGACCGAAATGGCGGCGCTGACCGGCGCCAACAGCAACACCACCGCGCTGGTCGGCACGCCAGAGCAGGTCGCCGAAGTTTTCGCTGATTACTACGATCTCGGCGTCAGCCACTTCCTGATCCGCGGCTTCGATCCGCTGATCGATGCCATCGATTATGGCCGTGAACTGATCCCGGCCACGCGTGCGCTGATCGCCGCGCGCGAAGCGGACAAGGGAGTCGTCGCAGCATGAAAGGTCTTGCATTTGCCGCTGGTTTGATCGCGGCGGTCCTCGCCCCCTCCGTACAGGCCGAAACGACGCTGATCGTCGGCGATCAGAAGGGCAATGCGCGCGCCGTGATGGAGGCATCCGGCGTGCTGAAGGATGTGCCCTACAAGATCGAATGGAAGGAGTTCGCCGCGGCCGCGCCGCTGCTGGAAGCGCTTGGTGCTGGCGCGCTCGATAGCGGGCTGGTGGGCGATGCACCCTTCACCTTTGCCGCGGCGGCCAATGTGCCGGTCAAGGCCATCGGCGCGATCCGGCAGACCGGTGACGGTCTGGCGGTCCTCGTGCCGAAGGATTCCGCGATCAAGAGTTTTGACGATCTGAAGGGCAAGAAGATCGCCACCGGCCGCGGCTCCATCGGGCATCAGCTCATTCTTGCCGCGCTGGAGAAGAAGGGCTGGACGGCAAGCGATATACAGCTCGTTTTCCTTGCGCCATCGGACGCCAAGGTTGCCTATACCCGCGGCTCCGTCGATGCCTGGTCAACCTGGGAGCCCTATGTGAGCCAGGAAGAGGTGCTGTTCCAGTCGCGTGTCGTGCTCAATGCCGAAGGCCTGACATCCGGCCTCAGTTTTGTCGTAGCCACGCCCAATGCAATCCGCGACAAGCATGCGGAACTGGAGGACTATCTCCGCCGTCTGACCGCAGCGCGCGCTTGGGCGCTGAAGAATGCGGAGACCTATGCGCAGACCTGGGGCAAGCTCATGAATGTGGCGCCATCGGTGCCGCTGAACTGGCTGAATCGTGCGCAGGTCAGGATCGCGCCCGTTGACGACGGCGTTGTGGCCGACGAGCAGAAGACCATCGATCTGTACCTGCGCAGCGGCCTCATCAAGCAGAAGCTCGACGCCAATGTGCTGCTTGATCGCTCGTTCAACGTGGCGATCGGGAAGGGCGCGGGATTGTAGGTCCGCCCTTGCTCCTCATGTCGTCACCCGGCTTGACCGGGTGACCCAGCACACACCGCTGTTTACGGGAGTGCTGGATCGCCCGGTCAAGTGTATGGCCCGGAGACATGGGTAACGGGTGTTCGGAGACATAGGTAACGGTTTTCATGTTGCCTCGTTGCGTAGATCGATGGAAGCGATCTGATGGGCTCCGAAGAAGACACCGAACGCGCCATCGGTGGCGAGCGGCCGGATGGCCAATAGCTCGCCGCTAAAAGCTTCCGGCATCCGCCAGCGCTTTTTACCGAATCTGAACTGAGCCTTGTGCCAGCTCGCCCGGCGCACGATCGTGCCCTCGTCATAGTCTGGCTCCCGCAACTGGCCTGGCATGGCACGAGTGCTCGGTCGGTAGCGGTTCGCCGGCACGTCGTAGCCGAGCGCTTGGTGCGGCCTCTCGGCATTGTAGACATGCCGCCAGCGGTCGAAAGCCTGCTGCATTTGTTGGGTGGTGCGATAGGTCGCCATCGACAGGACTTCGCTCTTGAGGGTGCGATGGAAGCGCTCGTTCTTGCCCTTGGTCTGCGGGTGATACGGGCGGGCATAGACGACATCGACGCCGAGCTTGAGCAGCCAGACGCGCAGCCGCGTCCACCTGACTTCAGAGCAGGTGCCCCACGGCACGCCGTTATCGACCAGAAACGCCTGCGGCAGGCCGTAGCGCCGGAAGCAGCCGATGAGATGCTGCTGCACCGTATCCTGCCGCTCATTGCTGCAGGCCTGAAGGCACAGCGCATAGCGGGAATGGTCGTCGATCATGGTGAGTGGATGGCACATCCCCTCACCGAGCGGGAAGCGCCCCTTGAAGTCCATCTGCCACAGATCGTTGGGAGCCGGATGCTCGAAGCGCGTGTAGTGCGACGGCTGGTTAGGAGCCGGCACACGGTCGTGCCGTGCCAGCATGGCATGCACCGTCGAGGCGGCCGGCAGGCTTGCTTGCCGATCGTCGAGCCGGCGCCGGATCTTGCGCGCGCCCCAGGCCGGATGCGCATCGCGTATCGCCAGCACAGCGGCTTCGACCTCCAGATCGCTCCGCTTGGGCGAGACATGGGGCCGGCGCGATTGATCCTGTGCCCACCGGGCTTCAGTGGTTTGGGCACGGGCCAGCCATTTATAGCCGGTCTTCGGGCTGATCTGGAAACGGCGGCACAGTTCCCGCCGATTGACGTCCGGCTGCTGAAACAGCCGAACGAACTCCATTCTCTGATCCATGTGTGACACCTCGCGCCAAGGCATGCCGGCCTCCTCAAGCCATCCATGCCGACGATGTGTTACCCATGTCTCCGAACGGGTGTTACCTATCTCTCCGGGTCATACATCAAGCCGGGCGATGACAACGAGTGATGGCAATAAGCATACCATCCGTAAATCCACGTATGGCCGGCCGTGGATGCCCGGCACAGGATCACCGTCAAACGGAGACCCTGCATCATGCACCACGGCGATATCTCTTCCAGCAAGGACGCGGTCGGCGTGGCCGTCGTGAACTACAAAATGCCCCGGCTGCACACCAAGGCCGAGGTGCTCGCTAATGCGCAGAAGATCGCCGACATGATCACTGGCATGAAGATCGGTCTGCCCGGTCTCGATCTCGTGATCTTCCCGGAATATTCGACCCAGGGCATTATGTATGACGAGAAGGAGATGTATGAGACCGCATCTCAGGTGCCCGGCGAAGAAACCGAAATCTTCGCTGAAGCCTGTCGCAAGGCAAAGGTCTGGGGCGTGTTCTCGCTCACGGGTGAACGCCACGAGCAGCATCCGCACAAGGCGCCGTACAACACGCTGATCCTGATGAACGACAAGGGCGAGATCGTTCAGAAATATCGCAAGATCATGCCCTGGGTGCCGATCGAGGGCTGGTATCCCGGCAACTGCACCTATGTCTCGGAAGGTCCGAAAGGACTGAAGGTCTCGCTGATCATCTGTGACGACGGCAACTATCCCGAGATCTGGCGCGACTGTGCCATGAAGGGCGCTGAACTCATCGTGCGCTGCCAGGGTTACATGTATCCCGCCAAGGACCAGCAAGTGCTGATGGCCAAGGCGATGGCATGGGCCAACAACACCTATGTCGCCGTCGCCAATGCGTCAGGCTTCGATGGCGTCTACTCGTATTTCGGCCATTCCGCGATCATCGGCTTTGATGGCCGCACGCTCGGTGAATGCGGCGAGGAGGATTACGGCATCCAGTATGCGGCGCTGTCGAAGTCGCTGATCCGCGATGCCCGCCGCAACGGTCAGTCGGAGAACCACCTCTTCAAGCTGCTGCACCGCGGCTATACCGGCACCATCAATTCCGGCGAAAGCAACAAGGGCGTGGCGGCGTGCCCGTTCGATTTCTATGCGACCTGGGTCAACAATCCCGACCAGGCGCGGGAGAATGTCGAGGCGATCACGCGCCGGACGGTCGGTGTCGAGGAATGCCCGATCGAAGGTCTGCCGCATGAGGGCATGCTGAACGATCGGTAGGCGATGGATCTTCTCCCTCTCCCGCTTTTGCGGGGGAGGGCCGGGGTGGGGGCGCAACAATCACCGGCATCAGCGTTTCGCTGCGGCCCCTCCCTAACCCTCCCCGCAAGCGGGAGAGGGAACTTACGGAGCGCTTTGCAAACCCTAAAGCACCGTCGTGAACGGCGTCACATCGATCCCCGCGGCCTGCAGTCCGGCCCGCACCTGACGGCCGATTTCCACGGCGCCATGCGTGTCGCCATGGATGCACACGGTGTCCATTTTCATCTTGATGACCTTGCCGGTGATCGAAATGACCTCGCCGGTCTGCGCCATCTTCACGACGCGATCCGCGATCATTTTGGGATCGTGCAGCACCGCGCCTTCCTTCTTGCGCGAAACCAGATTGCCGTTGTCTTCATAGGCACGATCGGCAAACACCTCATGTGCCAGCGGCAGGCCGGCGGCTTCACCGGCGGTGACGAGTTTCGAATTCGCCAGCACCACGAAAGTGAGGTTGCGATCGACGGCCTTGATTCCTGCCGCAATGGCGCGGGCGGTCATGTCGTCTTCGCAGGCGACATTCGAGATCGCGCCATGCGCCTTCACATGGGTGACCTTGTAGCCTTCCATCGCAGCGATGCCCTGCAAGGCGCCGATCTGATAAGCGATCAGGTTCTCGATCTCGAGCGCGGTGAGGCCGACAATGGGACGGCGGCCGAAACCATGCAGGTCGCGATAGCCGGGATGCGCGCCGATCTTGACGCCGCGCGCCTTGGCCAGTTGCACGGTCTTGCGCATCACATCGGCGTCGCCGGCATGATAGCCGCAGGCGATGTTCACCGATGTCGCGAGATCGATCATCGCGGCATCATTGCCCATCTCCCACATGCCGAAGCTTTCGCCGAGGTCGCAGTTCAAATCGATGGTCATGATGGGTTCTCCCGGTCTGTCAGCTGTTGGCAGCGGCTTGCCAGGTCGCGTCATTGATGGCGTCGATGGCGGTACCGGCGACGTTGGCGTTGAGCAGGGCCTTGATGTCGAGCATCAGGATGTTGGAATCGTGGACGCGCGACGGCAGGCTCTGCAGGAGCTCTGCATGCGCGCGATACGCGGCTTGCGCCTCCGCCATGGTGACGGCCTTGAAACGGAACGGCATGCCCGGCTGGGTCTGGCCGAAGCGGCCGAGATCGGCGGAGATCACCGTCGCGATTTTCGGATAGCCGCCGGATGTGCCGCGATCCGGCATCAGCACGATGGGCTGGCCGTTGCCGGGCACCTGGATCGAGCCGTTCACGGTGCCGTCGGAGACGATGTTGTGGCCATGAAGGTGCTTGATTGCTGGACCTTCGAGGCGGTAGCCCATGCGGTCGCTGGTGGCGGAAATCTTCCATTCGCTGTTCAGGAACAAGTCCTTGCCGTCCGCGAATTCGTCGTCCTGCGGTCCCATCACGACGCGGATCGGGCCTTCGCCGGGTGACGGCAGTTCGATGCGTTTCTCCGTTGTCGCGCTTGCTGTCGCGACCAGCAATTCGTCGCCAGCCTGCAGCGGTCGCGGATAGGGGCTGCCGAGGCCGGCACGTGCATTGACGGCGAGGCTGCCGAACATCGGCTCGCCACGCACACCGCCTTCGATGGCGAGATAGCCGAAGGTGCCGGAGCGGGCGACGCCGATGTTCAGGCTTTCACCGTCAGCCAGCGTGACCGTCGTGTTCACGGCAACCGAGGAGCCTGCGACATCGGCCGGCCGCAACGCGCCGGTCAGTGCGACGCGGACGGCGCCGCCCTTCGCGGTGAAGACGGAATTCAGCGGGCCGAGTTCGATGGTGGCAGCGAAGAGCGGATTGCCGAGCAATGCATTGGCTGCCGCCATCGCAAGGCGATCGACAGCACCGGATGGCACGAGGCCATAACGCTGTGCGCCAAAACGGCCGATATCCTGCACCGATGTGCCGGGGCTCACGGAAGCGACGATCAGCTTGCTCATGACGGGATCAACTCGGCAACGAATTCGCCGGCCTCGGCGGCACGGTCCTGCTCCGCAAATGTCTTCTCGTCGATAGCAGCGAAGGTGATGGCATCGCCGGGCTCCAGCAGGAAGGTGGGATCGCGGCCGAGCTGATAGGTGCGCACGGGCGTGCGACCGAGCAGGTGCCAGCCGCTGGGGCCGGCGAGGCACTGCACGCCGGTCTGGATGCCGCCGATGGAGATGGTGCCGGCTGGCGTCAGCAGCCGCGGATTCTGTCTCCGTCCCATCTGCATATCGCTCGGCAGGCCGGAGAGATAGGACCAGCCCGGCGTGAAGCCAATCATGGCGACCTTGTAGTCACCGGCCACGTGGCGCGACACGACCTCATCGGGCGTGATGTTCAGCGCCTTGGCGACGTCTTCGAGATCGATGCCATTCTCGCCGCCATAGGCGACGGGAATGCGCCAGCGCCTCGCGGGCTTGGGGTCCGGTAGCGGCTTGAGGGCAAGCTCGGTCAGCTGCGTGCCGAGCGCTTCGAAGTCGATCTGCAGCGGATCGTAATGCACCAGCAGCGAGCGATAGGTGGGCACGGTCTCGGTGATCGCGGCAAGCGCCGCGGTGGCGACGAGCTTGTCCAGCGCGAGCACACGACGGTTCGCCTCGTCATCGATGGTGCGGCTGAATTCGACCGTGATGGCAGCATCGCCGGAGGGCAGAATGCGGGGCGGGGAGAGAGCTGCGGCCATGGCGTCTCACGTCTGTCACGATGCATTCTGCATATCGCGTTTTGCCGGTCAGTGGAATTCGCAATCTCAAAATAGCCGTGCAGCTTCAATAAATTATCATGCATGTGAACGATAAGCTGGGATGATCGCCGATGCGATGCAGCACTGTGCGCGAGCCTCTTGACGTCGTGGCATTCCACCGCAAGATGCGCGGCCTGAACATCCTCTGACGGAAAGCTCCGCGCATGTCCCTGTCTCCTGAAGTCGTTGCCACCCTGTCCAAGATCTCCACCGCCACCATCACCACGGTGCTGTTGAAGAAAGGGCTGCGCAATGTCTGGATGCGGGGCGCAAAACCGTTGCGTCCGGGCATGCCGCGCCTCGTCGGCCCCGCCTTCACGCTGCGTTTCGTCCCGGCCCGCGAGGACCTCGCTACGCCGGAATCCTGGTCGTCGCCGATCTCCACCCGCACTGCCATCGAGGCGATGCCGGAAGGCTGCATCGCCGTGGTGGATGCCATGGGCATCACCGATGCCGGCATCTTTGGCGACATCCTCTGCGCGCGCATGCAGAAGCGTGGTGTTGCCGCGCTGGTATCCGACGGCGTGGTGCGTGATATCGAAGGCGTGCTCGGCACCAATCTCCCGGTCTGGTGCGATGGTTTTGCGGCGCCGGCTTCGGTGACCGGTCTGACCTTCGTCGGCTGGGGCGAACCGATCGGCTGCGGCGGCGTTGCCGTTTTCCCGGATGACATCATCGTCGCCGATCAGGATGGCGCCGTCGTCATTCCCAAGGCCTTCCTCGATCACGTTCTCGCTGAAGGCGAAGAGCAGGAGCGCATGGAAGCCTGGATCGTCAACGAGGTGAATAACGGCGCCGCGCTGCCCGGCCTCTATCCGATGAACGCCGAGACCAAGGCGCGCTACGCCGCGTCGAAGAAGTAACAAGACGATCGCCGTCGTCCCTCATCCTGAGGAGCGGCCGAAGGCCGCTTCTCGAAGGGTGAGGGCCACCAGCTCATGGTTCGAGACGGCGCTGCGCGCCTCCTCACCATGAGAGGCAGAGATTAGGAGTCTTCATGAAGCTTTTTCCTGCAGGTTCGCGTCCGACAAAACGGGCGCCGGACGAGTATTTTACGGGCACGGTCTGGCAGGATCCGGTCGTTGTCGCGGAAGCGCCGGCACGGCTGGTGACGTTTCGCGTGAGTTTTGAGCCGGGCGCGCGCACCGCCTGGCACACGCATCCGTTCGGCCAGACGCTGTATGTGACCGACGGCGTCGGCCGCTTCCAGACCGAAGGCCATCCCATCATCGAGATCAAGCCGGGCGATACCGTGTGGATTCCGCCGGGTGAAAAACACTGGCACGGCGCTGCGCCGGAGACCGGCATGGTTCACATCGCCATGCAGGAAGCGCTCGACGGCAAGACAGCGGACTGGATGGAGAAGGTGACCGACGAGCAGTATGGCAAGGCTATCGGGTAACTCAGACTGTAGGGTGGGCAAAGCGAAGCGTGCCCACCTTTACCAGCCGTGCAGTTGAAGGTGGGCACGGCGTAATGGCGCCTTTGCCCACCCTACAGATTGTTAGTTCACCCGCGTCCAGGTCTGGCCGCCGCAGAACATGCCGCCGAAGGCGCAACCTTGTACGCGCAGGGAGTCGTTGCCCTTCAGCGCGATGGTCGAGTCATAGGTGCTGCCGCTCTTGGGATCGTAGATCTTGCCGGCCCATTTGCTGTCGCCCGGCTTCATGTTGATCAGGATCTTTTCGCCATTGGCTTCGGTCTTCTTGTCCATGGCATAACCGCAGATATCACTGCCGCAATTTTCGATGCGGATCTTGCCTTCGTTCTTCTCGGTCATCCAGATGCCGAGCGGCGAAGCGGCTGCCACCGGTGACGGTGCCGGCTTCACGGCAGGATCAGCAGCCGGTGTATTGGCGACAACGGTCGATGGCGCGGGCTTTGCGGGCTCCGCTGTGGCAGGCGTGTTGCTCGACGGCGCGCTTGATAGCGCCGGCGGCGTGGCAGTGGTCGCGGGCGCTGCAGGGGCCGCTGCGACCGGCGCTGGAGCCGGTTGCGCAGGCTGAGCCGTTGTCGGTGGCGGGGCGGGCCGCACGCGCTCTTCCCTGGGGGATGGCGCCGTGTTGCTCTCGCGGTTGTCGCGGTCACGATCGCGGCGAATGCGCTTGGTGTTGTATTCGAACACGCCCGGGATCGAGATCGACACGCAATCCGCAGAGTTGCAGTCTTTCGGCGCATCGATGGTGACGGACTGGCCGCCGATGTCGAAGGAATAGGTGTCGGCTGCCTGGGCGGCAGTCGTGGCCAGCAGGATGGCGGCAATAGCGGCGAAGCGCTTCATGATGGTCCCCTGAACGTTTGCGCATCCAGTTCCGTCATATCGGCCGCGTCTCGCCTCCAGAGCGCAACCTTGACGGAACCCTCGTGCTTCTTCGTCGCCGGGAGAAAACGCCGGGTTCATACCGGCGTTCCGAAAAATTCAAGGACGTTCAGTTTTCGCTGACTGGCTCGGTTTCGGGCATCTGGCGGCTGATGGTCATCTGCCGTTTCAGGCTCTGGAACCGTTCGCGTGCCGCACCCTCACGGGCGTTGATGAACTCCACCACCTCGTGGCGCGGCATTGGACCGGAAGAAATCGGCCGCGAATGGCTGCCAATGGTCTCATCGACGAAATACTGGCCGTCCTCGTCCCGTCGTGCGGTCCAGCGAAACCGGATGGCATCGAGCGGGCCAGGGCCAAGGCGCGTGTAGCCGTCGACCTCGCCATGCTCGATCGCGGGCAATTCCGGTTCTGGCTCGGGTGTGAAATCAGGTTCGGGCGCCGTGGTCGGCGCGTCCGTCTCGGCAATGACCGTTTCCTGCTCGACGGTCACGGTCACGCGCTCGGCGACCACCGTCACGGTCTCATGCAGGTGATGATCCGTGGGCTCCGCATCGGCGATCCGGGACAGCGAGGATTCCTTGCTGTCGAGAATGCTGGCAATGGCAGCCAGAGCGTGGTCGGTCGGATCGTTCTGGGTCAAGGCGCGGCTCCCGGCACATCCAAAAGGCAAGTACAAAGGCAGATCAAGGCGGCATTTCACCGGCAATCCGCCGGGGCATATGACACTTTCACAACGCCTGTGGCCCTTTTGGGGCATGCCGGCGGCCATTTTCATGGCCGCCGGCTCGGACCTCCATCAGTCCAGTACGTCGGTATTCACGACATTGGCGCGGATCGGTTCGCCGTCGAGCGCACTGAGCATGTTGCGGGCAGTCTGCAGGCCCATGCGGTCGAGCGCCTCGCGGGTGACACCGGCCACATGCGGGGCGATGATCACGTTGGGCAGTTCGAACAGTGTATGGCCGAGCGGCGGCGGTTCGGCCTCGAACACATCGAGACCCGCGCCGGCGAGCTTGCCTGATGTCAGTGCGTCATACAGCGCGGCCTCGACCACGATGCCGCCGCGTGCGGTGTTGATGAGATAGGCGGTCGGCTTCATCTTGCCGATCCGCGCTGCGTCGAACAGGCCGGTGGTTTCTGGTGTCTTCGGGCAGTGCAGGGTGACGAAGTCCGCCTGCGCCACGGCGGCGTCCAGGTCCTTCACCGGCTCGTAGCCCGCAGCCTTGATGGCATCGGCGGAGACGTAGGGATCATAGACCAGCACGTTCATTTCCATCGCCTGGCAGCGCGTCGCCGTGCGGCTGCCGATACGGCCGAAGCCGACGATGAGAACGGTCTTGCCGAACAGGTCGAAAGGCAGCGCGGTGAAGCGCGTCGCCCATTTTCCTTCCTTCACCATGGCATGCAGCTCGGCGGCGCGCTTGGCCAGGGTCAGCATCATGAACAGTGCCTGTTCGGCGACGGAAGGCGAATTGGCGGTGCCTGCGATCATCAGTGGCACCTTGCGCGTGCTGAGTGCCGGCACGTCCACGGCATCATAGCCGACGCCGATACGCGCCACGACTTTCAGGTCTTTGCTGGCTTCGAGTTCCGGTGCGCCGAAGCGCGTGGCGCCGAGTGCCGCGCCATGAACCGGCGCATGGGTTTCGATCAGCTTGAGGAAGTCTGGCGCGGAAATCAGGTTGCTGAACTCGATCGTCTCGATGTCGTCGCGTGCATCGAACAACGCGCGGCCTTGCGGCGACAGGGACTCGGTGATCAGAAGTTTCTTCTTGTTGGTCGCCATTTCCACCCCTTGAAAGATTCAATCTGTGATGCGCGCACGTTCTTCGCTGCGCTGAATTTATCTAACAGGCTTGATGCGACGAGGTCCACATCGGCCAGCGCAACGCAGCGTGGCAGAGCCAGTGGACTTCGCCGACGCGAAGCTAATATGTTCAATCCCGCAGATTCCGCTCGGCCATTTTGTTGCGCCGCAAAAGCGTTCAAGGAGTTGTTGATGATCCGATTGTCCCAACCGCGTCGTGCACTGTGTCTCGCCGTTGCCCTGCTCATCGGGCATGCCGGAGCCGCCGAAGCCCAGGGCCTGGTACAGGGCATGCAGCGCGGCGCGCGCGACGGCAATCGTGCAGCGGGGCCGATTGGTGGCGTGCTGGGCGGAGCGATCGGCGGCGTGGTTGGTGCGGTCGGCGGCGTCCTTGGTGTTCCCGCCAACAACAACAGCGTGCGCGGACCGGTATCCGGCGCGCAGCCCAATGCGAAACAGGCCAAGGCGAAGAAGGGCAAGAAGGGCGCCGTGCAGCCCCCGAGCTGACCGCCGAGCAGATCGTCGCCAACAGCGACGCGAATATCGCGCGGATCAAGACATCGCTGAACCTGACGCCCGAACAGGAGAAGAACTGGAGCGGCTTCAGCGACGCCATGCACGGTCTCGGTAACAATGGTGCCGAGCGTTTCAAGCTGCGTGTTGCGCGCGCACAGCGCGATCCGCCGGATGACATCATTGAGCAGATGCGCAACGAGGCCCAGTTCCTCAATGACCGCGCGGTCGACCAGCGTGCCGTCGCTGACGCTGCCGAGCCGCTCTATGCGGTGCTCGACGACAAGCAGAAGGCGCTGTTCATCCAGGAAATGGTGAAGCTGAGCCGCGAACGCGGTCTCGACTGAACTGCCGCATTCCGGAACCTCCCTGTCTCGTGCGCGTTTTTCTTCGCAATGACGGAGGAGACGATCATGGCTGAGAAGTTCGATCCGGCGCCCCACGACAAATATGCGGAGGGCGTGAAAGAGGCCGCAAAAGCAGATCGCAAGACGAGTGAAGATCTGAAAGCGGGGTTGGACGGCACATTCCCGGCCTCTGATCCCGTCAGTGCCACGCAGCCTGACAAATCCAAGCACGATGCCGATCAGGATCCATCATTGTGGACCAAGATCACGGGCGTCTTCAAATCCTGATCGATGGAATGCCGTGCAAGGTTCGGTTAATGGTGCCGTTGCAACATGGTCTCAGGCGAGTCGTTCCGCAGGAGACTGGCATTGGCGAAGATGTTGATCGACGAGAGCGTTGATGCCGAGGCATCCGCGCGATCCAAACGGGGCGCGGTATTCACGATCCATGCGACCCGTGATGACCGCAGCCTGACGACGCACCGGATCATACCGGACATCGCCGTCGCTCAGGCCCGGCAACTGAACGATGCAGGTTGGCGCGTTCATATCTCTGGCTTGGGCGGTCGAGAGTTCAAGCCCTCCGAATTCTACCAGCTCTTGGATCACAATCGCATAGGCTGATCGGTCGTCCGCAACTCCGTCATTGCATTGGCAGGGTTTCTCGCACTTGCGAACGTGCTAGCTTGGGCCAAAGACGCTCTCCTCATTTGTCTCAGGTTCCAGTTATAAGCCTATGAAAAATTTCGCTCTTGGCGTTCTCGTCGCCGTCGGAATCGTCGGCGTGTCGCCCACGCTCGCTAAATCTTCGCGCAACGATCAAATGCTGAAACTCGATCCGGCGACGCGCGTCGAGCAGCGTTGCGATGCGCGCGCGATGGGTATCGTTGGCCGCGAGCATAAGGGGTATCGGCCCGACGAATTCGTTGCCTATGCCTTCGCGGAGCCCGTCATCCGCGGAACCCAGATCAAAGCTCCCGGCGGTGCGATCCGCTCCGGCGGCAAATGGTACAGACTGGCTTATGTCTGCGAAACCTCATCCGATGGTCTCGAAGTGAAATCGTTCAGCTATCAGCTTGGCGCCGAAGTCCCGCGCAGCGAGTGGGATGCGCACTATCTCGTCCCAAGGTGACGCGGGGCCTATAGATTGACGATTTGTGGCGTCCCGAAGAACCGTTCTGACATGGTCTTCAGCAGTTTGGTGCTTTGTGAACTTTCCAGATTGGATCGCGCGCAGAGCAATGCCTTGAGCGGTGGCAAAGCTGGCAGGTAGTATTCCTGTGCCCAGACCAGCGGGGCGGGGATCATCCGCTTCGGAATCGCGGCGATGCCGATCCCGGCCTCCACGGCCGCGAGCTTGGCATGATAGTCCGGACTATTGAACACGATCTTGTACGCGAGTCCGTGGCGGGTGAGCGTGCGGATCATCAGGTCGTCGCCTGGCCAGGTCAGCAACGGGATCGGCGCGCCGGGACTCAGCACGAAATCCTTCGACCGCACCCAGACGAATTCCTCATCAACCTCGTTGACGATCAGATGCGAAATCTCGCTCGTCATTTCCGGATTTTCAAAGATATAGGCGATGTCGATATAACCGTCGATCAAGCCCTTGGTAATACCGACCGAGTTGTCCGTATGGATGACGAGATCGGTTAGTAGCCCGCCGCGTTGCTCAGCAAGAAACTGCCGCACGAACAAGGTGCTCAATCCCAACCGGATCGGCTGCGGCAGATGCGCGGCACCGCCGATCCGGAGCATCTGATCATTGGCTTCAAGGATGCGCCGGGCTTGATGCAGGACGAGCTTGCCGAGTTGCGTGGCGCTTGTGCCCTGAGACGTTTTTGTAAAAAGTGCCCCGCCGACCAAGCCCTGAATGCGTTTGATCTGCGAGCTGACCGCAGGCTGGCTTAAGCCCAGTCGTTCAGCCGCTTTGGTGAGGCTTCCGGTCTCGGAGATGGCGACGACTGTGCGAACGATCTCAATGGGGATGTTGAGCGGCTGATATCGCTTATGCATCTCGCCTCCGAATCCCGTCCGGAATTGATGGTGAGATCAAAATCTACAGTTGTGTCACGCCGGACCGCAATCGATGAATTTGAGTGCTTCCTGCAACAGTCTGTGAAAATTATGCACGCTGGGCGTGTGGCCTCTGGTATACGGTGCGGAATTGAGGTAGCTCGTTACGGACGCGATTCCCAGTGCGCGTACAGCGCTTTTTAAGCAATTAAAGGTTGTTTGTTCTGAGGTCGTCGGCGCCGTTTTAGGCGCTGCGACCGAAACCTGACGGTTTTCGGAGCTCGCCGATGCCTAGCACGCGCATACTCTACCTGAACGACAATATCCGCACCGAGCACCTCAAATGCTCCTGTTGCCGGACGCAGGTTTATCTCTCAAAAATTGAGCCCGACGGCGCTGGCGGTGAGGTGCGAACCTTTGCTTGCCCGCACTGTCAGGCCCGCCGCCTGATGCGGCTATTGCCACGCAGCGTCAGGGCGCGACCATTCGAGGTCGTCGCGTGCGGCGATCTTGGCATGCGTTGAACCCGCCGGCTCGCTCAGACCACGCGTTGGTCAGACGACGCGTTGTTCAGACGAGGCCTTGCTCAGAGACGATCGACGCGCAGAAACAGTGCGCAGAGGATCGCGAGGATGGCTGCTGTAAACAGCCATGACGGATTCATGCAGAACATGTCGCCGTAGCGGCAAATGCGGACTGCCCAGGCGGTGTTGTTGATACTCGCCGCGTAGAAGATGCCAGCGGCGACCGTGAGTATGCTCGCAATCATGAACATCGGGCGCGCTCCAGAAATTCCGCCTAACCTGCGCGGGATTGCTGAAACGGTCGTGAATCCGATCAGGGAAAGTCGGGGGTGTCTGCGAGATTGCGGTGGATGCGTGCGAATAGGCGTGAAGCGCCGCGTTCTGAATTTGTTAACCGCGACTCATTCAGGCTCCGAACGAATAGATCGAATGCGCGGGAGGCCTGATTGGCCATATATGAAACGACGTCTTACGCACAAATGCGCCGCTGCCGCATGGCGCATCTGTATGGCGAGATGATCGACGAGCGTTTCAGCGCCGCAAGCGACAGCACATTCGTTGGAGGTTACGTGCATGCGGTTCGACCGGATCTGACTTGCTGGCCGCTGCGCTGGGAGATCGTCGTCGAGGGCTACCCGGTTGCCGGTCGCGCGATGGCTTTAGCTGGCTGACAACTCGTCTTGATCAGGCTGATCAGTAACGGGCAACCGACGGACCACCGAAGTGATAGTTGAGTCCGCCACGAACCGTATTCGTGTTGAGATTCACGTCATGGGCGACCAGGCCGTTGGCCGTTCCCGCGCCCGTCAGCAGCGGTGATGCCGCTTTCTGCTTTCCAAAGTCAGTGTAGAGATACTCGACCTTGGCGCTCCAGTTGCGCGTAAAGGCATGCTCGATCCCCGCACCGGCGACCCAGCCAACCGCGGTCTTGCTGAAATCGGTGCGTTCGCTCTGGCCGGCCGTATCCACGTAGGACGACGACAGGTTGAGCTCGGTGAGGGCGAGGCCTCCCGTGAGATAGAACAGCGTGCGATCGACGGTGTAGCCCACGCGCGGGCGCAGCGTCACGGACCAGTCGGCGCTTGTCGCAGTCGTCGCCGTGAATGAGGTGCCACCGACGGGGAATGGAGCGGTGACGCTGCGGGCCTGACGTAAGCCGGTATAGCTGGCATCGACCTCGACACCGAACAGCCAGCGATCGACCTGATGGTTGTAGCCGATCTGGCCACCGCCATTGAAACCGGCAGGATTGAATTGCGTTGAGCTCGACGCAAAAGCCTGCTGATTGGCGATCGGCGTCGTGCCATTGACGAAAGCACTGTTGACGTCGCTGCGCCCCCAGACGCCGCCGGCATGGCCGCCGACATACCAGCCGCCCCAGTTATAGGAGGCATCGGTAATCTGCGGAGCTTTGGTGACAATGCGTGACAACATGTCGGCCGCCGAAGCCGTAGCCACGCCAGTCATTGCCAACAATGCTGCCAGTCCGAGCAGTCTCATCCGCTTGCCTTTGACCCCAGCAACGCGCTGCGGACAAAAGTACTCTAGCGGGTTCCGATCACGATGGCTGTGACCGGCCGGCAACAACCGCAGGGACAATACCCCGGTATGGGAAAAGAAGCCCGGCTGGTTGCCGGGCTTCGAGCAGGGCCTTTAAAATGTGCAGACATTGACGACACGGACGCGGGGCCCGCGGCGGGTCTCGACGACGCGGCGCTGCAGGCAGTCATCGGTGAGGCCACCGATATAGAAGGTCGGACCGCCATAAAAGCCGTGATGGACGATGCGGCCATTCCAGCCGGCGATGTGCCAGCCATGGTGATGGGTCCATCCCTGGGCCGAAGCTGCGGATGGCGCGAGGGCAGCCGCGCCGAGCGAAGCGGCGGCGATCAGGCCGAGGGTGATTTTGCGAAGCATGGTCGTTCTCCATTGGGCTGGGCCAGCGGCCCTGTGATGTCCCTGCCGATGGGTCGCGCTGCCCTCAGGCAGCGTTCAGCCGGCGCATGGAGAATCGTGTTTCAGTCTTGTTTCATGATGCGGGGGCAGATTGGCTGCATGCGCATCAGAAAGTGAGGTGACCAACACCGGGCATGAATTGCACCGGGCGGTGTTTGATGTCCGCCGTCGAGCAGCCGGGGGGGCGCGATCAGAGGCGAGCGCGGAAGCCGTCGTAAGCGTGAGCAACAAGAATGCCTGCGCTGAGTACGCCGAAGATTGCAGTGACGGTGTCGATCATGATCGGTGGTCCTTTTCCCCCGCGCTGACCAAACGTGATGAGCTGCCGCACAGTCAAAGATATTCGTGAGAGCGCTTTCATTCGGTTGTGTGGTGATGCGTTGCTGCAACATCCATCAGCGTCGAAGCGTGGCACCATGTGGCAAGACTCGCGGCGGTGGGGTGGCGCAAGCGTGTCGTAAGCCCGACGGCGTCGACATGGGGATACGCCTTGCCTCTCGGCAATGGCGGTTCACGGTCAGCTGATTTGTGCTTACAAACACGATCGGATGCGCCGCATGTCTCGTCGATCGAGCCGCAGGGTCGGGTGCTACAATTAAGGAAATCCCGTGGCCGATACATACGGAAATGAGATCAATGTTGGACCGCCGCCGGTGACGCTGCGGAAGCGGAGGTCGTTTGGTGCGGTCGGCATTCTGGCCGTCCTGCTCATCGTCGGCGCCGCAGGCGGGCTTGTCTGGCTCAATCTCGATACCGTCACTGATATGCTGCACGGAGCGGCGAACCCTGTCAGCGCCCCCGGTGAAAATGCTGAAGTCCTTGCGAGCGCCGCCGAGCCGGCCGTGAATGCAGCCGAGTTCACAGCTTTCCAACAGCAGACCGGAAGCGCGATCCAGACCGCCAATGATCTGCTCAATGCGCAGAAGGTTGAGCTCAAGCGCTTGTCGGACCAGGTGCAGGGACTGACCGGCCAGCTGGCGAATCTGACCGCGAAGCTCGACCAGATGCAGCAGGGCAGGGCCGCCGCGGCACCGACACCCGCGCCGGTCGCCGTGCCTACCGCTGCCGCGGCGCCCGCCGCCGCCAGCCCCCGGCCGGCACCCACGGCGCCGCGCAAGCGCGCCGCAGATCGCCCCGCCGGTGCAGTGTCGGTCGGCGGCGCACCACTGGGCGGCGCAGCCCCGGCGCCGCGCTAGGTCGGCGCGTCAGGTCAGGTCAGGTTCTTGCGCCGCGCCAGTTCCGCTTCGGTGGGCTGTTCGAATTCGAACGAGCCCGTCGTGACAGCGCCGGATGGAACATAGCGATTGGCGGTGATGCCGCTCGCGGTCGTTTTCGACGACACGAGCTTCAGCGCCGTGGGCTGCGATGCGTCACCGAACAACCGCTTGCCGCGACCGAGCAGGATCGGGAAGACGTAGACATTGATCTCGTCGACCAGGCCATGCGCGAACAGGGTCTTCAAAAAATCCGTGGAGCCCTGGGTGAGCAGGTTGGGGCCGTCTTCGCGCTTTAGCTGGCGCACCGCCTCCACGGCATCCGCGCCGAGGATGTGGCTGTTCTGCCAGTTTGTCTCGAAGCCGCGATTGCGTGTCGCGACATACTTGTTGATGCGGTCGAACAGTGGACCGATCGGATCGTCCGGTTTGGCATAGGGCCAGTGTGCGGCGAAGATATCGTAGGTCTTGCGGCCGAGCAGCAGATCGAACGGCGCGCTGAAGAGCTCACCGACCTCGGCGCCCATGGTTTCATCGAAATAGGGCGCCGCCCAGCCGCCAAACGAGAAGCCGCCGATCGGGTCCTCCTCGGGGCCGCCCGGTGCCTGCATGACGCCATCCAGGCTGGTGAAGGCGCCGACGATGAGCTTTCGCATTCTGAGATCCTCCTGCGCCACGACCGGCGCCTGTGATCAAGACGTCTCGCTTTGCGCATATGCCGACAAGCCGGCAAAAATAATCTGCGGGGGGCCAGTCGACCGACCGTGCGCACGTATTCCTCTTCCCCTGCGCAGCCCCCTTTGCTAAGCGCTGTCGGCAACGGAAGGGTGGCCGAGTGGTTTAAGGCAGCGGTCTTGAAAACCGCCGTGCCTGCAAGGGTACCGTGGGTTCGAATCCCACCCCTTCCGCCAATTCCCGCGCGCGCGGCTGTGCATCGGGCTCATCCCGGGGCCCACCTAGATTTCCGTCGTCATCCCCCCTATATTCATCCTGTCGCAAGACGATGGCGCTGAACCTCACGATGGACCGCAGGCAGACCCGGGGGCAGTACCCGGCGCCTCCACCTCAGCAGCTTCTGGCTTTTCTCAGGGAAGTCGGTCGCAGGGCTGCTTAGGCGGGGGCGAAACAGGATCGATGGCTGCGAAGAAGTCGCGAATTGTGCTCGGCATGATACCGCCGTTATCGGGTCAAAAACCTAAATGCCAACGATAACGTTAGCATGAACGAAGTGCGCCTCGCGGCGTAACCGTTCGGGGTTGGTCCACCTAGCAACAGAACGGCCGGCCGCGTCATCCTTCGGGATGGCGCGGTTTTTCTTTGCACGGTGTTCAGTGCCGTGTCCTGCTGGCATTTCGGAACGGTTGCCGGGCCGCCTCGTGCTTCTCGAACAGCTCCAGCCAGCGACGATCTTCCATGCATGACCAGGTGTGCCCGTCCTCCATGGGCGTCATGCGGACATCGCCGAGTGCCGAATCGAGCCGGATGAATTCAGCGGTTTCCGCTGCCGACAGTCCGATCAGCACGCGCACGCCGTGGGCGTCGAGCTGATAATGCTCGTCATCATCGTCGATCATTCCGGCAGTTGAGCAGGGCGCCGATGCCGGTCAACGCAACGACGGATTTAACCTAAGCTTTCAACCTTACTGCAACGGGCTTTGCGCGTGCATCGGTAGATGGATCCGCTTTGCGGCCGGTTGTCGCTGTATGACAAGCTATGGTCTGCGCCGAGGCGCATTTTCACCACGTTGAAATGCGAGCTTTGAGTCGATCTCGATCTGGACGAAGGAGCAACCCATGGCGCGTAATTTTGGCGTTCACCGGCGGTTCAACAATCCGGCCGATGCACCGGTGTGGCCGTTATGGATGATGACCTTTGCGGCCGTCGCCGTGATCAATGCCGCAACGTTCCTGCCGCCGCGCTAGTCGCTGCAGTCTCTCTCGATGCAAGCGAGGGCCGTTAACCCCGGTTAGCGGCCGCGTGGAAATGTGAGGCATTTTCGCGCCGCGATTTTAAATCTCATTCGGTACATCGCTCCCAAAGACCATTCGGGGGCACACATGATTGAGACCATATTGCTGCTGGCGATCCTGGCCGGCTTCATCTGCCTTGGCGTGCAGATCTATCTGTGGCGGCAGGATGTGTTGTGGGGGCCGTATATCCGCCGCGAGGAGCGGAGCGGGCGTCTCATCGGCTGATCACCAGTTTTCGCTCGGCGACGTCGCTTACTTGAGCGACGTGTTGATCGATGTGAACTTGCCCTTGAGATTGCTGCCGGTGCCGTTGACCACGGCGATGATCGCAAGCGCGATGCCCGCAGCGATCAGCCCGTATTCGATGGCGGTGGCGCCCGACTCGTCGGCAATGAAGCGTTTGATCAATGTCATCATGCGGCGACGCTAGGTGGCTGAGATGAAGCGCTCGTAAATATCTACCGCACAACGCGCGGTATAATCTGATCCCGCCGTCATTCGCATGTGGAATCGATTTTGGGATGGCACGGCTCGCCTCTGTCAGTGTTCCGTTTACCATAACCCGGCTCACCCCATTTTCGCCCTGATTGGGCTACGATATATTCACCACGCGATGCGGAAGTGGGCGCATCGGATTTTGCGGCCACGGGGCTGCCCCAAGATGGGCAGACGGTCGCCGGCATGGTATTGGGGCGTATGGGGATTCTTCGGTCACACCGGCTCGGCCGCGCTGCGAGTGCAGCGGCGGCCATGGGCGCTTGTTTGGCGCTGGCCAATTGCACGTCCCAGACCACCAGCTTCAGCCGTGTCGATCCCAAATATGGCGTGTCCAGCAGCCCGCGCGTGGTCGGGGCCGGAGAGCCGGTTCCCAAAGGTGGCGGCACCTATCGAGTCGGCAAGCCCTACATGATCGCCGGCAAGACCTATGTTCCCGAAGAGAATGCCAATTATCGCGCCGAGGGCATGGCGTCCTGGTATGGCGACGCGTTTCACGGCCGCCGCACCGCCAATGGTGAAGTGTTCGACATGACCTCGCTCACGGCGGCGCATCCGACGCTGCCGATCCCGAGCTATGCGCGCGTCACCAATATGTACAACGGCAAGTCGCTGATCGTGCGCGTCAACGATCGCGGCCCTTATCACGGCAACCGCCTGATCGACGTCTCCAACAAGGCTGCCGAACTTCTCGATTTCAAGAACAACGGTGTTGCCCGCGTGCGCGTCGAGTATGTCGGTCGCGCTTCGCTGGAAGGCTCCGACGACCGCCAGCTGGTCGCAACCCTGCGCACCGGCGAACCTGCGCCGTCGCCATCGCTGGTCCGCGTGGCATCGGCGCGCTCTTTCGTGCCGGACATGCAGGGCGGCCGGGTCGTCTCGCGTGACATCCCGATGCCGGAAGGCCGGCCTTACTCGCTGGGCAATACGTCCGCGGATCGCCAGACCTCTGAAATGTCGTCGTCCAGCCGGCACCGTTCGGCTTCTGCCGGCTATCCCGCGGAGAATCGCCGTGCGGTGTCCTATGAAGGCAATGCCGACTACACCGCATCCGCCGAACCGGCCGGGCGCGCTGAGGGCACCGTCGATGCCCGCGGAGCTGCGGCGATCCTGTCGGGCCGCGGCCTGTACTGACCCATATTTGATCTAGCAACACCGTCACGCGGCCGGTCCGGTGACCGGCTTGCGTTGTCCGGGTGCCGCGATGCTGTTAAGACCTGACCATTCGGGACACGGCATGACATCAGGCTTTTTCACTGCACATCTCTCGCGGCCGCGCCCGGCGCGCTGGCGTTCGCTGCTGGCGGCTGTCGTCGCTGTGGCGCTCGTGCTGCCATCCACGGTGCAGGCCGCAAACCAGAGCGTGCAGGGCGCCAAGAAGGCGGTCGAGGACGGTGGCTATGACACCGATGCGCCGACGGCGATTCTGATCGAGGCCTCGTCCGGCGCCGTACTGTTCGAGAAGAACGCCGACGAGTTGCGCGCGCCCTCCAGCATGATGAAATTGATGACCGTGGAGGTCGCGTTCGACGCACTGACCCGCGGCGACATCAAGCTGACCGACGAATATCGCGTCAGCGAAAATTCCTGGCGCAAGGGCGGGGCACCTGCCGGTGCCTCGACCATGTTCGCGGCGATCAACAGCCGCGTGCCGGTGGCCGATCTGCTGCGGGGCGCCATCATCCAGAGCGGCAATGACAGCTGCATGGTTCTCGCGGAGGCCATGGAGGGCAACGAAGCTGCATTCGCCGAGCGCATGACCAAGCGTGCGCGCGCGCTCGGCATGCCGAAATCCACCTTCGCCAATTCCAGCGGCCTTCCGGATCCCGGCAACCGGATGACGGTGCGCGAACTCGGCGTGCTCGCGCGTCACATCATCCGCACCTATCCGGATTTCTACAAGATCTTCGGCGAGCGCGAATTCACCTGGAACAAGATCCGCCAGCAGAACCGCAATCCATTGCTCGCCACGCTGGAAGGTGCGGACGGGTTCAAGACCGGTTTCACCAAGGAAGGCGGCTACGGCATGGTCGGCTCGGCCGTGCAGAACGATACGCGCCTGATCGTGGTAGTGAACGGTCTCGAGGATTCCGATGATCGCGCGGCGGCGGCCAAGAAGCTGCTCGAATGGGGCTTCAAGAATTTCGAGGTGCGCACGCTGTTCGCCGCTGACCAGACGGTGGGCTATGCGAAGGTGTTCGGCGGTGAAAACCGTTCCGTCGCGCTGGCCAGCAAGGAGCCGGTCAAGGTGATGGTGCAGAAGAACGGCACCGACAAGCTGATCGCGCGCGTGGTCTACAAAGGCCCGGTGCATGCGCCGGTGAAGCCGGGTCAGCCGATCGGGGCGGTCAAGGTCTGGCGCGGCGCGCAGGTCGCCGTCGAGACGCCGCTCTATGCCGTCGATGCCATCGGCAACGGCACCACCGTGCAGCGTGCCATGGACGGCGCCAGTGAACTCATGATCGGCCTGTTCCGCGCCGGCGTCGAGAAACTCTAGACATGGCAGACACATCCATGTCGCCGCCACGCGGACGCTTTATCAGTTTCGAAGGCGGCGAGGGCGCCGGCAAGTCAACGCAGATCCGTCTGCTCGCGGATCGCCTGGACACCGCAGGCACGCGCGTGATCGTCACGCGCGAACCCGGTGGCTCGCCGGGCGCTGAGATCATCCGCCATGTGGTACTGTCCGGCGTCGGCAAGATGTTCGGGCCCGAAGCCGAGACGCTGCTATTCGCGGCCGCGCGCGATGACCACGTGCATTCGGTGATCGCGCCGGCGTTGGAGCAGGGCATCTGGGTGCTGTGCGATCGCTTCTCGGATTCGACGCGCGCCTACCAGGGCCGGCTCGGCAATGTCTCGCCCGAGTTGATGAACGCGATGGAGCGTGTCACCATCGGCCGGTTGAAGCCGGACCTCACGGTGATGCTCGATCTGCCCGTCGAGATCGGGATGGCCCGCGCCATGGCACGGCGTGGCAATGACGCGCCGGACCGGTTCGAGTCCGAAGGGGTCGATTTTCATCAGGGCCTGCGCGATGCCTTCCGGCAGATCGCGGCAGACGATCCCGATCGCTGCGTCGTCATCGATGCGAGCCGCGATGTGAAGTCGGTGGCGTCAGCCGTGTGGCTCGCCGTGCTGAAGCGTCTCGATCCGCTGGTCGAGAACAACCAGACGGCGCCGGCATGAGCAAGAACGAGCCCGATATCGCCGTCCCGCATCCGCGCGAGACCGCCGCATTGTTCGGCCATCACGAGGGCGAACAGACGCTGCTCAATGCCTATCGCGGCGGCCGCATTCCACATGCCTGGCTGATCTCGGGGCCGCAGGGCATCGGCAAGGCGACGCTGGCCTATCGCATGGCGCGCTTCGTGCTGGCGCATCGCGATCCCGCATCGGTGCAGGTGCAATCCGCCGAGACGCTCGATCTCGACGCCGCGCATCCGGTCAGCCGCCAGGTCGCCTCGGAATCTCATGGCGGGCTGCTGTCGATCCGGCGCACCGCCAATGACAAAGGCGTCATGCGCACTGTCATCACCGTGGACGACGTGCGCGAAACGGTCGGCTTCTTCGGCTCCACGGCTGCGGTCGATGGCTGGCGCGTCTGCATCGTCGATACCGTGGATGAGCTCAACACCAATGCTGCTAATGCGCTGCTGAAGGTGCTGGAAGAGCCGCCGCAGCGCTCGCTGTTCCTGCTGATCACCCACGCCCAGGCGCGCGTGCTGCCGACCATCCAGTCGCGCTGCCGCAAGCTGCCGCTGCGGGCGCTCTCCACCGATGACGTGCTCTCCGCTGTCGCGCTGGCCACGGAAGGCGAGGAAGGTGATCCCGCGCTCCGCGAGGTTGCCGACGCCTCCGAGGGCAGCGTGGCACGGGCCATCAATCTGCTCGGCGGCGGCGCGCTGAAGCTGCACCAGCGGACCGCCTCGCTGCTCAACACGCTCCCGCATGTGGACCCCCGCGAGTTGCATGCGCTGGGCGATGCGCTGGGGACCAGCGACCGTGTGGCGCTCGGTGCTTTCGTCGATAGCGTCGATCGCTGGATCGGTGAGCGCCTGCGCGCCGATCCCGCCAGCCTGAACGCCGATCTGCCCCGCCTTGCACGCCTTGCGGAGGTATGGGAAAAGATCAACAAAGCCGCGCGCGAGACCGAATCCTACAATCTCGAGCGAAAACCGCTGGTTTTCTCGGTGTTTGGCCTGCTCGCAGACGCGACGCGCTAAGCCAAACTAACGCGGCAAGATCGATCATTTGAAAGGCTTTCGCGCCGATGGCGAACGCAACCACCCGACCGAGCTATTTCCTCACCACGCCGATCTTCTATCCGAACGGTGTGCCGCATATCGGTCACGCCTATACCTGCATGGCGACAGATGCGATCGCGCGCTTCCAGCGCCTCGACGGCTATGACGTCCGCTTCCTGACCGGCACCGACGAGCACGGTCTGAAGATGCAGCAGACCGCCGTCAAGGAAGGGATCACGCCGCTCGAGCTGGCCACCCGCAACTCCGCGCGCTTCCGCGAGATGATGGCCGCGCTCAACATCTCCTATGACGACTACATCCGCACCACCGAGAAGCGCCACGAGCGCTCGGTGCAGGCCTTGTGGGTCGAACTGGAGAAGGCTGGCGCGATCTATACCGACAAATATGCCGGCTGGTACTCGGTGCGCCAGGAAGCTTATTTCGACGAGGCGGAAACCACGGTAGGCCCCGATGGCGTGCGCCGTGAGCCGCTGGGCTCGCCGGTGGAGTGGACCGAGGAGGAGACCTACTTCTTCCGCTTGTCCGCCTATGCGGACAAGCTGCTCGACCTCTATGCCCGCGTGCCGGATTTCGTGCTGCCGCGTGAACGACTCAACGAAGTCGCGAGCTTCGTCAAAGGTGGCTTGAAGGATCTCTCGATCTCGCGCACCACATTCGACTGGGGCATCAAGGTGCCCAACGCGCCCGGCCATGTGATGTATGTCTGGATCGACGCGCTCACCAACTACATCACCGCCGCCGGCTATCCCGATATCGACGGCGAGGACTTCAAGCGGCTGTGGCCGGCGAACCTGCATGTCATCGGCAAGGACATCGTGCGCTTCCATGCGGTGTATTGGCCGGCCTTCCTGATGGCGGCCGGCATCGAGGTGCCGCAGCGCGTCTTCAGCCACGGTTTCCTTCTCAACAACAGCGGTGAGAAGATGTCGAAGTCGGCGGGCAATGTCGTCGATCCCTCCGGCATGGCCGAGCAGTATGGCGTCGATCAGATGCGCTACTTCTTCCTGCGCGAGGTGTCGTTCGGGCAGGATGGTAGCTATAGCCACGACGCCATCGTCAACCGCACCAATGCCGACCTCGCCAACGACCTCGGCAACCTCGCCCAGCGCTCGCTGTCGATGATCGGCAAGCAATATGGCGGCGTGCTGCCCGAGCCCGGCGATTTCAGCGACAACGACAAGGCGATCCTGGCGCAGGCCGATGGCATGCTCGAAGCGGCACGCGCCGCCATGTCGAAGCAGCAGATCAACAAGGCGCTAGATGCGATCTGGGCTGTGGTCGCCGAAGCCAACCGTTATTTTGCGGGGGAGGCGCCGTGGGCGCTGGCCAAGACCGATCCGAAGAAGCAGGCCACGGTGCTTTACACCACGGCGGAAATCGTGCGTCAGGTCGCCATCCTCGCACAGCCTGTGATGCCGGCGTCGTGCGCCAAGCTGCTCGACGTCCTCGGTATCCCGGCAGACGCGCGTGACTTCGCAGCGATCGCGACCCGCATCAAGCCGGGCACGCAGCTTCCGACCCCGACCGGCGTGTTCCCGCGCTATGTCGAGCCGCCGGCAGCGAGCTGAGATTTTGGCAATGCTGGTCGATAGTCACTGCCATCTCGACTTCCCGGATTTCGCCGAAGACCTCGACGGCATCGTCGCCCGCGCCGAAGCCGCGGGCGTCGGAAGACTGGTGACGATCTCGACCCGCGTGCGTCGCCTGCCGGCGCTGCTGGCCATCGCCGAACGTTTTCCCAATGTCTATTGCTCGGTGGGAACCCATCCGCACAATGCCGACGAGGAAGACGGCATTTCCGCGGACGAGCTGATCGAACTCACGAAACATCCGAAGGTGATTGCGCTCGGCGAAGCCGGCCTCGATAACTTCTACGAACACGGCTCCAGCGCCGCGCAGGAGCGGGGCTTTCGCGCCCATATCGCGGCAGCTCGCGCGACCGGCCTGCCGCTGGTGATCCACACCCGTGAAGCCGATGAGCACTGCGGCGCCATTCTCGAAGACGAGATGGCCAAGGGCGCCTTCAAGGCCGTGCTGCATTGCTACACCGGCGGCCGCGAGCTGGCGATGAAGGCCATCGACATGGGCCTGTCGATCTCCTTCACAGGGATCATCACCTTCAAGAAGTCGCAGGAGCTGCGCGACCTTGCCGCCGAACTGCCGGCCGACCGCATCATGGTCGAGACCGATGCACCGTATCTGGCGCCAGGCAAATGGCGCGGCAAGCGCAACGAGCCGTCCTATGTGGTGGAGACCGCCAAGGTTCTCGCCGAAACGCGCGGCGTCACCTACGAAGAACTGGCGAAGCAGACCACGGACAACTTCTTCCGCCTGTTCGGCAAGGTACCTACGGAAAGCATCGCCGCATGACCCTGGCGCTCACCATTCTCGGTTCGGGATCATCCGCGGGGGTGCCGCGCCCGGCGCTGGGATGGGGCGCCTGCGATCCCGCCAATCCGAAAAACCGCCGCCGCCGCTGTTCCATGATGGCGGAGCGCATCGGGCCGAATGGCATCACCCGCGTGATCATCGACACCTCGCCGGACCTGCGCGAGCAGCTGATCGATGCCGATGTGGACGACATCGATGCGGTGTTCCTGACCCACGAACATGCCGATCAGACCCATGGCATGGACGATCTGCGCTCGGTGGTGCTGAAGCGCCGCAAGCGCATCCCGGTCTATATGAACGCGTCCACGGCGACCGATATCATGATGCGCTTCGGCTACTGCTTCCAGTCACCCCCGGCAGCGATTATCCGCCGATCCTCGACCGCCTCGACATCGAGGCCGGCGAGAGCCGCACCATTACGGGGAAGGGCGGCGATCTCACGCTGACGCCGTTCCTGGTCCAGCATGGCAACATCCCCGCGCTCGGCTATCGCATCGACAAGACCGCCTATTCGCCGGACCTGCACGACATCCCGCAAGAGAGTTGGCCGGCACTGGAAGGCCTCGATCTCTGGATCATCGACGGCCTGCGCTATGCCCAGCATTCCAGCCATTTCAGCCTCAGCGACGCACTGTCATGGATCGAGCGCTTCAAGCCGAAGCGGGCGGTCATCACCAACATGCATGCAGACCTCGACTATGAGGCGGTGCGCGCGGCAGTGCCGGAGGGCGTGGTTCCCGGTTATGACGGGATGCGGCTGGTGATTGAATAGATCGCCGGCCTGACAACCGTCATTGCGAGCCCTGACGAATTGCCTTTGCAATTCGTTTGGGCGAAGCAATCCAGTGTTCATTCATCCGGCTCTGGATTGCTTCGTCGCTGACGCTCCTCGCAATGACGACTGATGGGATTCAGCTCTCGAACGAGCCCGTCGATTTGACCCGATCCCGCAGCATGAATTTCTGGATCTTGCCCGTTGAGGTCTTCGGGATCGCCCCGAACACGACGGCCTTCGGGGTCTTGAAGCCCGGCAGCTGGTCGCGGCAGAAGGCGATGATCTCGGCCTCCGTCGCCGTTGCGTTCGGCTTCAGCTCGACAAAGGCACAGGGCACCTCGCCCCATTTGGGATCGGGCTTCGCGACCACCGAGGAGAACAGCACCGCGGGGTGCTTGTAGAGGACGTCTTCCACCTCCACCGACGAGACGTTCTCGCCGCCGGAAATGATGATGTCCTTGGAGCGGTCCTTGATGGTCACATAGCCCTGCGCGTCCATCACGCCGAGATCGCCGGTGTGATACCAGCCGCCGGCAAAGGCTTCCTGCGTGGCCTTCTCGTTCTTGAGATAGCCCTTCATCACGATATTGCCGCGGAACATGATCTCACCGATGGTCTCGCCATCGGCGGGCACCGGCTGCATGGTCTCGGGATCCATCACGGTCAGCCCCTCCTGCGACGGATAGGCGACGCCCTGGCGCCGCTTCATCCGGGCGCGTTCGTCGGCGGGGAGGGCGTCCCAGCCGGGCTGCTCCTCGCAGACCGAGGCGGGGCCGTAGGTTTCGGTGAGGCCGTAGACATGGGTTAGCTTGATGCCGATCCGCTCGGCGCCGGCCAGCACGGCCATGGGCGGTGGCGCGCCGGCGATGGAGCCGCGGATGATCGGGCCGCCGGCATAGGCCGGGGCGTCCGGGGCGTTGATCAGCGTGTTGTAGACGATCGGCGCGCCCGACATGTGGGTGACGCCGTGTTCGCGCATCAGCGCAAAGATCTTGGTCGGCTCGACCTTGCGCAGGCAGACATTGATGCCGGCCGTGGCGGCCACGGCCCAGGGCAGGCACCAGCCGTTGCAGTGGAACATCGGCAGGGTCCAGAGATAAGCGGGATGCCGGCCGAGATCGGTCGCCATCACATTGCCGATGGCATTGAGATAGGCGCCGCGGTGATGGGTGACGACCCCCTTGGGATTGCCGGTGGTGCCCGAGGTGTAGCCCAGCGCGATGGCATCCCATTCGTCGAGCGGGAAGGCGGAGGTGAAGTCCGGGCTGCCCTCGGCCAGCGCGGCTTCATATTCCAGTTCCCCGATCTTCTGAGGGGTAGAGAAGGCGAGGTCGTCGACATCGACGATCAACGGCTTCGGCCCGCTCATCAGGCCCAGCGCCTCGGTGATCACGGCGGCGAATTCCGGATCGACCAGCAGGATCTTTGCGGCGCCATGGTCGAGCTGGAAAGCGATGGCCGCGGCGTCGAGCCGAATGTTGATGGCATGAATGACAGCGCCGGCCACCGGAATTGCGAAATGCGCCTCGTTCATCGCCGGCACATTCGGCAGCATGGTCGCGACCGTGTCGCCACGTCCGATGCCGCGGGCGGTCAGGAACGAGGCGAAGCGCCGGCAGCGCTCCTGGGTCTGGGACCAGGTGAAGCGGCGGTCCTCATAGATCGTGCTGAGATGGTTCGGATAGACGGCCGCGCTGCGGGTGAGGAAGCTGATCGGCGACAGCGCCACGAAGTTGGCGGCGTTCTGGTCAAGTCCGATGCTATAGGCGCCTTGATCCGGTATCATTTTGCACTCTTTTATGTATTTCAGTGAGATGTTGGAAATATCTCACCTAGCAGATTAGCGGCGGAACGTTCTTCCAAAGTTAGATCGGTAGACGACCATAACTGTCTGAATTTTAATTGGATTACAGGAATCCAATCGAGATCCAGGGGAAGATCGCGACGATGATGAGGCCGGCCAGCAGAGCGAGCAGATAGCCGAGGATCGGCTTTATGCCTTCTGCTGGATCGACCCGTCCGATCGCGCAGGCGGCATAGTAGCCTACACCGAAGGGCGGTGCGAAGAGCCCGATACCCATCGCCAGGATCACGATCATCGCATAGTGAACCTCGTGCACACCGACCAGCCGGGCGATCGGGAACAGCAGGGGCCCGAACAGCACGATGGCCGGAATGCCCTCGAGCACGCTGCCGAGGATGATGAAGGCCACGATGGAGACCGCGATGAAGGTCGCAGCGCCTCCGGGCAGGCCGGTCATGGCGGCTGCCAGCGAGCGCGAGAAGCCGGACTGGGTCAGGCCCCAGGCCATGCCGGTGGCGGTCCCGATGATCAGCAGGATGGCGCCGGACAGGCAAGCGGTGTCCACCAGCATCTTCTGCAACCGTGACCAGTCGAACTGGCGATAGATCAGGAGGCCCGCCAGCACGGCATAGACGATGCCGATGGTGGAGACCTCGGTGGCGGTGGCGATGCCCTCGACGACGGCGGCGCGGATCACGAATGGCAGTGCGATGGCCGGCAGCGAGATGATGAAGGCCTTGCCGATCTCGGAGCCGGTCGCCCGCTTCACATGGCTGAGGTCCTCGCCGCGATAACGCCACCAGACCAGCATGCCCAGCGTGATCGCCAGCACGACGCCGGGCAGCAGTCCACCGGTGAACAGCGCGGCGATGGAGACGCCGGTGACCGAGCCGATGGTGATCAGCACCAGGCTTGGCGGGATGGTTTCGGTCTGCGCGCCGGTGGCCGAGAGCAGGGCGACGAGATCGCCCGGCTTGGCGCCGCGCTTCTTCATTTCCGGGAACAGAACCGGCGCCACGGCGGCCATGTCGGCGGCCTTGGAGCCGGAAATGCCGGAGACGAGATACATGGCGCCGATCAGCACGTAATGCAGGCCGCCGCGGACATGGCCGAGCAGGCTGGCCAGGAACGCCACCATGGCGCGGGCCATGCCGGTCATCTCGATCAAGAGGCCGAGAAACACGAACAGCGGCACCGACAGCAGGATCAGGTGGCTCATGCCCTCGTCCATGCGGCCGATCAGCACCATGATCGGGGTCCGCGTGGTCAGCGCCATATAGCCGAAGATCGCGAGGCCGAATCCAAAGGCAATCGGCACGCCTGCAAAGACGCAGAGCGCCACCACACCGACGAAGAAGATGATCAGGTTGAGATTGCCGAGGGTACGCAGGAACGGTTCGGCGAGCCAGAACACGCCCATGATGGCGACGACGGTGCCCAGCGCCATCAGCACGGTCTTCGGCTGGCCATGGCGGAGCAGGCGCAGGAAGGCGAACACGATCATCAGCGAGATGCCGACCGGCAGGGCCGCAGCCCGAAAGCTGTTTGCGATCTGCAAGGCCGGCGTCGTGATGTAGCTTTCCTCGTAAGCGTATTCGTAGGACGGCGCGACGACCATCAGCAGGAAAGCCAGCGCGGCGCAGGTCGCCACCACATCGAGAAAGGCCCACATGCGCGGGCCGGCGGTCGCGACCAGCGCCGTCATGCGCATATGCTCGCCGCGCCGGAACGCGACGACCGAACCCAGCATCGCCAGCCACAGGAACAGGATCGACGCCAGTTCGTCCGACCACACCAGCGGCCGGTGGAGGCCATAGCGGGCCACCACGCCGGCAAACAGAATGGCGATCTCGGCGACGACCAGGATCGCCACCGGGATTTCCACCAGGGTGCCGAGGATTCGCTCCAGCGATGTCAGCCATCCCTTCGGACGGGTGACATCGGGTGTCATCCCGCCCGGCGGCTGTGCGAGTTCGGCATGGGCCATGACGGTGCTTTAGGCCAGTTTGCCGACGGACTTTTCAAGCAGCGACCAGGCCTGGTCGCCATATTTGCCCTTCCATTCCGCATAGAAGCCGGCCGAGCGCAGTTTTTCGCGGAATGGCGCGACGTCGGGCTCATTGAACTGCAGGCCTTTGGCAGCCAATTCTTTCTGCACACTGGCATTCAGATTCGCGGTGTCCTCGCGTTCCTTGACTGCCGCGGCGTTGATGTTCCGGGCAACGATCTCGCGCAGATTGGCGGGCAGGCGTTCCCAGGCGCGGCGATTTGCGAGGAACCAGAAGCCGTCCCACATGTGATTGGTCATCGAGCAGTACTGTTGCACTTCATAGAGTTTCGCCGTGGAGATCAGCGCCAGCGGATTCTCCTGGCCCTCGACGACCTTGGTCTGCAGCGCCGAATAGACCTCGCTGAAATTGATCGAGGCCGGCGCACTGTCGAACGCCTTGTACATGGAGGTCCACAGCGGCGACACCGGCACGCGGATCTTGAAGCCCTTCAAATCTTGCGGGCCTCTGATCGGCCGCGTGGACGAGGTGGTCTGGCGGAAGCCGTTGTCCCAGATCTTATCCATGACCACGAGATTGGCCTTGTTGATCTCGCCGCGCACATAGGCCCCGAGATCGCCGTCCATCGCCTGCCAAACGGTCTTGTAATCCGGGAAGGCGAAGCCGATGCCGTTGATGGACGCCGCCGGTACCAGCGTGGCCAGGATCAGGCCCGACAGCGTGAAGAACTCGACGCCGCCCGAGCGGATCTGGCTCAGCATGTCCGTGTCGGAGCCGAGCTGGTTGTTCGGAAACACCTGCAGATCGACCTTGCCGCCGGTCTCCATCTTGATCGCTGCCGACATCTCGCGGGCGCGGACGTTCAGCGGATGGGTATCCGGCAGATTGTTTGCGTATTTGTAGACAAATTCGGCTTGCTGGGCGCGTGCGACCAGCGGCATGCCGATGCCACCCATGGCCGTCGCGGCGGCCGATGCCTTCAACAGAGTGCGGCGTGAAATCGTCATTTTGTTTCTCCCTGCCGTGTCTTCATTTGCATTTGTGATGTCGAAGACCTTGTTGTTTGGTCATCATGTCGCAGCTGCCCGGTCAAGCCTTTTCGGCTCAGACCAAAGGCTGACACACAGCCACAGCCTCGACTTCCAGCGATCTTTGGTGGAAAGCAGTGCTGCAACAACGATGCTGTGCAGCCGCAAGGCTGACGCAGAACTTCTGAGGAAATGCGCATGAATAGCGATCGTGGCGTCGTCATTATCACCGGCGGAGCATCGGGAATCGGACTGGCGATCGCCAGGGCGGCCGTGGGTGAGGGGTGGAAGGTCCTCCTCGCCGACCTCACCCAGCCTGCTCTTGATGCCGCCAAGGCCCAGGTCGATGCCATCAAGCCCGGTGCGACCCGAACGGTGGTCATGGATGTCGCCAACGAAGACGCCGTGATCGCCGGCCTCAAGGACTGCGAAAACGGTTTCGGCCCGGTCCGTGGCCTCGTGAATTCGGCCGGAATCGGCCGTCAGGTGCCGTTCTTCGAGACCTCGGTAAAGCTGTTCCGGGAGATCCTGGACATCAATCTGGTCGGTACCTTTGCCGTGGCCAAGGAAGCCGCCCGCATGATGAAGGCCCATGGCGGCGGCGCCATCGTCAATGTGGCGTCCGTGTCTGGCATCCGTGGCAATATCGAGCGCTCGGCCTATGGCGCGTCCAAGGGTGGCGTCATCACGCTGACCCAGGTGATGGCCGCCGAACTGGCGCCGCTGAAGATCCGCGTCAACGCCATCGCGCCCGGGCCGTTCGAGACGCCCATGGTCCAGGAGATGCACACGACTGAGACCCGTGAGGCCTGGATGCAAGTCGTGCCGCAACGGCGCTATGCCGAGCCGGCCGAAGTCGCGGGCGCCGCGATGTTCCTGCTGGACGACAGCAAGTCGAGCTTCGTCACGGGGCACGTGCTGAACGTGGACGGTGGCTTTGCCGCGCATGGATTGCTGCCCAAATATCCATGAAGCGAGCAGCGATTGACGCCAGATCTATGAGCGGTTTCGGCTAAGCCGCTCATATCGCTGAAGGATAATATATTCCATAATATACCTTATGCGAATATTGGATATTGGGCTTGGGACAAGCCCTTGAGCCAGCCCCGCCTTGCATGTCGTCCGATATCCACTCCACTGGACCCCGCTGCTGCTGAAACCAGCCAGCAGACGGTCGGCTTGCTCGTTCTTTCGGTGGACAGTCAGCAGCCCGACATTATCGATGCCATTCAGCGTTCAGGTCCTAATTGGGAACGAAACAGATCGAGCAAGGCTCGCCTGTACATGGCGCTGTGCCGTCAACGGGCGATGTCAGTTCTTCTTGATCGCATCATAGACGAGCGTCTTCAGGATCGGCTGGATGCGGCCGCGCTGGGTCGGTGTCTGGACCATCAGGATCATCACCATGTCCTGGTCCGGATAGGTCCAGAAATATGTCCCGGCAGCGCCTCCCCAGGCCATTTCACCGATGAAGCCCGGCACGCCGTCTTCTCCTGGACCGGTGCGGACGCCGAAGCCAAGGCCGTAGCCGAAACCTGCGCCGGGATAATAGTAGGCCCAGGGCTTCACATCGGTTGCCGGCGCGACTTCGTTCTTGCGCATCAGCGCGACGGTCTCTGGCTGAAGTATGCGCTTGCCATCGATCTCGCCGCCGTTGAGCAGCATCTGCAGGAAGCGCGCATAGTCGCCCGTCGTGGCAACAAGACCGCCTCCTCCGGATTCCCATTTGCGCGGGATGGTCGGGTCGCTGATGGTCTCGTTGCCGATGATACGGTCAGTCGGCAGAGGCTGGGCGATGCGCGACGCCTTGGCGGGATCGGCGACGTAGTAGCTCGTATCGGGCATTCCGAGCGGATCGAAAATGTATTGTTTTTCGAACTGATAGAGCGACATGCCGGACGCGACCTCGATGACGCGTCCGAGCACGTCGGTTGAATGGCCGTAATCCCAGACGGTTGCCGGCTGGTAAGCGAGCGGCAGTTTGGCCAGACGATCGGCAAATTCGCGATTGTCGAAATCGCCATCGAACAGCCCGGCCTTCAGATAAAGGTCCGTAATCAGACCAAGATTGGTGAAAGCCGAGCTGATCCCGGATGACTGGCGCATCAGATCGAGCACCGTGATCGGCTTCAAGGCCGGCGAAAAATCGAGATATTTTTGCCCGTTGGCGCCGGTCTTCTCGGTCGCGACGCGCAGATTGGCGTAGGCCGGAATGTAATGCGACACGGGATCATCGAGCTTCAACTTGCCCTGCTCGACCAGTACCATGGCGGCCACTGACGTGACCGGTTTGCTCATCGAATACAGCCGGAAGATTGTATCCCGTGTCATCGGCGCCATGGTGGCGGGATCGCGGACGCCAAAGCCCTGATAATAGACGGGCTTGCCGCGGTGCTGGATCAGCATGATGGCGCCGGCGAGGTGACCCTGCCCGACTTCGCGGTCGAGCATCTCCGTCACTTTATCAAGGCCTTGCTGCGCGAAACCGGTGAGGTCGGGCGGCGCGGTCAGGAGATCCGTGCCGGCCGCGGCGGCCGATGTCATGCACATTGCCGCGACCATGACGGCGAACTTGCTGCGAGTCTGCTTCAACTTTGTCACTCGACCTCAAAACGCTGCCTAATTCTGCCATCGCGATATCAACGACTTGCAAATATCGCAGAAAATTGTGGCAAGCGCGCCGCAAGCAACGGTCGGATCCCGCTATGCGTCTTGCGCGCATTCCATGATGGCGGCCCCGGCAAGACCGGCGAGCCGGCCGAGATCGGTGATGACCAGTCGTCCACGGCCGGCCTTGACGATCTGCAGCCGGTGCCACGCCGAGACGGTCCGGCTCACGGTGAACAGCGTGGTGTCGCTGAGCTCGGCCAGTTCCTGGCGCGAGATGGTCAATTCGACCGGCGTTTCGCTCATGCGGATATCAGCGACATTGGCGAGACGAAGGATGATCCGCGCCAGGCGGCGATCGGCATTCTCGCTGGTCGCCTCGTGCAGGCGCCGCAGCAGCCGCGCACTGCGGCGGCCGACGATGCCGAGGACATTGATGGCGAGCTGCGAATGCGCATGCATCAGGTTGGTAAAGCGTTCGCCCGACCAGTACATCAGTTCGGTCGTCATCGTGGCGGTGGCCGTCGCCGGATAGGGAAAATCGCCGTAGACGGACGAGCAGCCGATGCAGTCGCCACGGCGCATGAAGCGCAATGTCTTTTGGCCGCCTTCGGCATCGATCACCGCTTCCTTGAGTTGGCCGTCGAGGACGAAAGCGACAATGTCGGGCGCATCGCCCTGCTGCCATAGCGCGAAACTCGTATCGAGCGTCAATCGCTTGCCGGCTTCGACGATGCGCGCACGCGCGCCCTCGTTGAGGCCAAAAAAAAGCGGCGCCTCCGCGAATGTCTTTCCGTTGCCGCGATCCATCGTCGGTTCTCCGCAAGACGTAGCGTCGTCATGCAGCCCTCGCAATCGAATAAAATTGTCATCAACGACAGGTAGCTGCGGTTCTGCACGCGCACGTCGCAATCAGAACTAAGATATCGAATAAATCCTCCTTTGAGTTTGTTGATTGACTTAGCGCAAAGAACGTCGCTGCCACATCGGGCATGTTGCACACGCTCAGGGCGACTCTCTCGCCTCTTCTCTAGGCATATGGCCGTTAACCGAAGGGGGAGCATATGGTGATGGACCAGAACATTTCTCCGCCTGATCAGGCACCCACGCGCAACAGCCGCCTGTCGGAGTTGCTCGTCTTTCTCACAATCATTGTTTTCATCTGGCCCGTCGTCGCTGTCGGCATTGTTGGCGGCTACGGATTTTCTGTCTGGATCTTTCAAATGATCTTCGGCCCGCCAGGTCCGCCTTCGGTTCAATAGGACACGCACATGACCAACAAAATGACCCGACGCGCCCTGTTCACGGGCGCGAGCGCTGACGCGTCTTCGCAAGACCACGACCACATTTCGAGCGCGGTCGTCTCAGTGCTCCCAGTGCACATCGAAGCCGTGTCCGCGCGATTGCTGGGCCTGCCCGGCGTCGAGATTCACCATCGCTCGGAGCACAAGCTCGTCGCGGTGCTCGAAGGCCCCGGCAGCGGTGCGCTCGGCGCGATGCTCGCCGAGATCTCGTCATGGCCGGGCGTGCTGTCCGCCAACATGGTTTTCGAACAACGTCTCGATCAGGACAACTAACATGACTCTCTCGCGACGTGATCTTCTCAAGGCACAGGCAGCAGCAGTCGCAGCGGCCGCGGCCGGCATCAGCGTGCCTGCGGTCGCGCAGTCGATCGCTGGCAGCGTCAATCCATTGTCGATCAAATGGTCGAAGGCCCTTGCCGTTTCTGCGGTACTGGCTGCGGTGTCATGGTCGGCGTCAAGGACAACAAGGTGGTCGCCACCCATGGCGATACGCTCGCGGAAGTGAACCGTGGCCTCAACTGCATCAAAGGCTACTTTCTCTCCAAGATCATGTACGGCGCCGACCGCCTGACAACGCCCCTGCTCCGCAAGAAGAATGGCGTCTACGACAAGAGTGGCGACCTCACACCAGTGAGCTGGGATGAAGCCTTCGACACCATGGCGACGCATGCCAAGGCGACGCTGAAAGCGAAGGGACCGAACGCGCTCGCCATGTTCGGCTCCGGCCAGTGGACCGTGCTCGAGGGCTATGCCGCATCAAAACTGATGCGTGCAGGCTTCCGTACCAACAATCTCGACCCCAATGCACGGCATTGCATGGCCTCGGCGGCCGTCGGTTTCATGCGCACCTTCGGCATGGATGAACCGATGGGCTGTTATGACGATTTCGAAGCCGCCGACGCCTTCGTGCTGTGGGGCTCGAACATGGCCGAGATGCATCCGATTCTGTGGACGCGCCTCACCGATCGCCGCCTGAACCATCCGCATGTGAAGGTCGCGGTGCTCTCGACCTTCACCCATCGCAGCTCGGATCTCGCCGACATCCCGATGGTGTTCAAGCCGAGCACCGATCTGGCGATCCTGAACTTCATTGCCAACCACATCATCTCGACGAACCGCGTGAACATGGAGTTCGTCAATGCCCACACGACCTTTGTGAAGGGCACCACGGATATCGGCTACGGGCTGCGCCCGGAGCATCCGCTGGAGCAGAAGGCGAAAGGTGCGGCCACGGCCGGCGCCACCACGCCGATCGACTTTGCCGCCTTCAAGGAATTCGTGAAGGACTACACGCTCGAGAAGGTGTCGAAGCTCTCTGGTGTCGATCAGAACTACCTGCTCGAACTCGCCGAGCTCTATGCCGATCCCAAGCGCAAGGTAATGTCGCTTTGGACCATGGGTGTGAACCAGCATGTCCGTGGCGTCTGGGTCAACCAGCTCATCTACAACATCCATCTTCTGACCGGAAAAATCTCCGAGCCCGGCAATTCGCCGTTCTCGCTGACCGGCCAGCCCTCGGCTTGCGGCACCGCGCGTGAGGTCGGCACTTTCGCACATCGCCTGCCCGCCGACATGGTCGTGACCAATCCCGAGCATCGCAAGCATACTGAAGAACTCTGGCGTGTGCCGCACGGCCTGCTGCCCGACAAGATCGGCTATCACGCTGTCGAGCAGGATCGCATGCTCAAGGATGGCAAGATCAACTTCTATTGGGTGCAGGTGAACAACAATGTTCAGGCGGCGCCCAACAGCTCGAACGAGACCTATCCCGGCTATCGCAACCCCGCGAATTTCATCGTCGTGTCGGATGCCTATCCGACGGTGACGGCGATGTCGGCTGACTGCGTGCTGCCTGCCGCCATGTGGGTCGAGAAAGAAGGCGCTTACGGCAATGCCGAGCGGCGCACCCATGTATGGCGTCAACTCGTTGATCCACCGGGCCTGGCGCGCTCCGACCTCTGGCAGCTGATGGAATTCTCGAAGCGCTTCACCACTGAGGAAGTATGGCCGGCGGCTTTGCTCGATGCCAATCCGGCCTTCAAGAACAAGACGCTGTTCGAGGTGCTGTTCCGTAACGGCACGTCCGACAAATTCCCCGTCAGCGAAATCCCGGCGGACTACAACAATCACGAATCCAAGGATTTCGGCTTCTACGTCCAGAAAGGCCTGTTCGAGGAATATGCGGCCTTTGGCCGTGGTCACGGTCACGACCTCGCGCCGTGGGACATGCTGCATCAGGTGCGCGGCATGCGCTGGCCCGTGGTGGATGGCAAGGAGACCAAGTGGCGCTATCGTGAAGGTCTCGATCCCTATGTGAAGCCGGGCAAGAAGGTCGAATTCTACGGCAACAAGGATGGTCGCGCCCGCATTCTCGCGGTGCCTTACGAGCCCGCCGCTGAATCGCCGGACGCCGAGTTCGATCTGTGGCTGGTGACCGGTCGTGTTCTGGAACACTGGCATTCCGGCTCGATGACCATGCGGGTGCCCGAACTCTACAAGGCTTTCCCCGGCGCGCGCTGCTTCATGCATCCCGAGGACGCCCGTGCGCGTGGCCTGAACCAGGGCGCAGAAATTCGCCTCGCATCGCGACGCGGCGAAATCCGCACGCGCATCGACACCAATGGGCGTAACCGGCCCCCGCGCGGTGTCGTGTTCGTGCCGTGGTTCGATGCCAGCCAGCTGATCAACAAGGTCACGCTGGATGCCACCGACCCGATCTCCAAACAGACGGATTTCAAGAAATGCGCGGTCAAGATCGTTTCGGTGTAAGCGCCATGAAAACCCTCCTCGCAGCCATCATTGCCGGCGGCACGGTGCTGGTGTCTGGCGCAATCTACGCGCAATCGACGCAGTCCGCGGTGCAGATCGTGCCGCGCGTCACCGGCGCGGCCCAGCCGATGTCGGAGATCCCCGCTCCTGCTCTGCCGCGCGCGATCACCGACGACAAGCGGGTGATGCGGAATTATCCGGAGCAGCCGCCGGTGATCCCGCATTCCATCGACAACTATCAACTCACCACCAAGACCAATCGTTGTCTCGAATGTCATAACCGCGAATATACCGAAAGCTCGGGCGCGCCGATGATCAGCGTGACCCATTTCATGGATCGCGATGGCCAGATGCTCGCCGACGTGACGCCGCGGCGTTACTTCTGCACGGCCTGCCACGTGACGCAGACCGATGTGCGTCCGCTTGTTCCGAACACGTTCACCGACATGAAGGCATCCGGCAGGTCTGCGCCATGAAATGGTTGTTCGCGAAACTGAAGTGGTTCTGGCAGATCGCCAGCCGACCCGCCACGCATATCAGCCTCGGTGTGCTGGCGCTCGGCGGCTTTCTCGGCGGTGTGATCTTCTGGGGCGGTTTCAACACCGCGCTGGAGGTGACCAATACCGAGAAATTCTGCACCGGCTGCCATGAGATGCATGACAACGTGTATCAGGAGCTGCAGCGCACACCGCATTACGCCAATCGTTCTGGCGTGCGGGCCACTTGCCCGGATTGCCACGTGCCGCATAACTGGACCGACAAGATCGCCCGCAAGATGCAGGCCTCGAAGGAAGTCTGGGGCAAGATTTTCGGCACCATCGCCACGCGTGAAAAATTCCAGGAGAAGCGCCTGGAACTGGCGAAGCATGAATGGGCGCGGCTGAAGGCGAATGACTCGCTGGAATGCCGCAACTGTCATTCGTCGATTGCCATGGATTTTACCAAACAGGCCCCGCGTGCGGCGGCGATCCATGCCAAGTATCTCGTCACGGGTGAGCGCACCTGCATCGATTGCCACAAGGGCATCGCGCATGAGCTGCCCGACATGACGGGCATCGAGCCCGGCTGGAGCGCCCCTTCCGACCTGCGCGACCGCCACAGCGGCTATCATGCGCAGGAAGCAGATATGCTGACGAAGTTCCTGGCGTCGGTGAAGAAGTAGGACAATCGCGCCGCCTGAGCGACGCGATTCTTTTTGTAGCCCGGATGAAGCGAAGCGAAATCCGGGGACCGGCGACATGATGATGCTCTGATTCCCGGATTACGCTGCGCTTCATCCGGGCTACATCAGAGTTCTAGTTCATCGTGATATTTGCCTTCTCGATGACGCCTTTCCAGCGTGCCGTTTCGCTGGCGATGTATTTGCCGAAAGTCGGGCCATCCACGTCCATCGCGACAGCGCCGAGTTCGGAGATCTTCTTCTTCGTCTCAGGCTGCTGCATGAAGGCGCGGATCTCGGCCGAGAGCTTGTCGGTGATCGCCGTCGGCGTGCCCGTGGGCGCGATGAAGCCGTGCCAGGCGACGGCCTCGAAACCCGGCAGGAATTCGGCGACGGCCGGCAGGTTGGGATCGAACTCCGCACGCTTCGGCGTGGCTGTGGCGAGCATCGCCAGCTTGCCACCGGTGACATGCGGCAGCAGCAGCGGGACATTGTCGAAGGACAGGTCGATCTGGCCGCTGAGCAGGTCCGGCATCATCTGGCTCGAACCCTTATAGGGCACGTGAACCATCTTGGTGCCTGTCATCTGCTGGAATAGCTCACCCGCGAGATGTTGCGATGTCCCCGGCCCGGCCGAGCCGAATGTCACCTTGCCCGGATTGGCTTTGAGATAGGCGATGAGATCCGGCACGGTGCGCGCGGCGATCTTGGTCGGGTTCACCACGAGCACATTGGGGACCATGCTGACTTGGGCGATCGGCACCAGGTCCTTCTCGGGATTGTAGCTCAGCTTGGCGCCATAGATGGTCGGATTGATCGACATCGCGGACGTACTCGCCACGCCGATGGTGTAGCCGTCGGGCTGCGCCTTGGCGACGCGGGTGACGCCGATGATGCTGCCGGCGCCGCCGACATTTTCCACGACGATGGTGGCGCCCATCTTTTTCTGCAAATGCTCTGCCACCATACGGCCGAGAATGTCGGCGGTGCCGCCTGCGGAGAATGGGACGATGGTGGTGATGGCGCGGCTGGGATAATTCGCATCCTGCGCCGAGGCTGGCGTGAGCACGCCGAACGTGAGGCAGGCAGCCGTCAAGGTTGAGAGCAGTCTCATGGGTCGTTCCTCCAGTGGGTTGAATCGGCCCCGTTTGTGGGTGCTCGATTTGGGGTGACGCACCACGCCGGGAAGCGTGGTGCGTCATGTCGTAGCCCGGATGAAGCGAAGCGTAATCCGGGGACCGGCGAATTGCCGAAGCTCTGGTTCCCGGATTTCGCTGCGCTCCATCCGGGCTACATCAGAGCTTTAGTTCATCGTGACGTTGGCCTTCTCCATCACGGTCTTCCAGCGCGCGGTCTCGCTGGCGATGTATGTCGTGAATTCATCCTGCGGGATCGCCACGGCAGTGGCGCCGAGTTCGGACATCTTCTTCTTGGTCTCCGGCAGGCTCATGAATTCGCGCACCTCGGACGAGAGCTTGTCGACGATCGGCTTCGGCGTCGCGATCGGCGCGATGAAACCGTGCCAGGCAACGGCCTCGAAACCCGGCAGGAATTCGGCGACGGCCGGCACCTTCGGATCGAATTCGGCGCGCTTCGGCGTAGCGGTGGCGAGCATGACCAGCTTGCCGCCGGCGACATGCGGCAGCAGCAGCGGCACATTGTCGAAGGCGATGTCGATCTGGCCCGAGATCAGGTCGGTGACCATCTGGCTGGAGCCCTTGTAGGGCACGTGGATCATCTTGGTGCCGGTCATCTGCTGGAACAGCTCGCCCGCGAGATGCTGCGACGTGCCGGGGCCCGACGAGCCAAACGTCACCTTCTCCGGATTGGCCTTGATGTATTCGATCAGCTCCGGAACGGTGCGGGCCTTGATGCGGTCCGGGTTCACAACGAGAACGTTCGGGACCTGGCTGACCTGGGTGAAGGCAACGAGGTCCTTCGCCGGCTGGAACTGCAGCTTGCTGCCATAGAGTGACGGCGCGATCGCCAGCGGCGAGGTCGAGGCGAGACCGATCGTGTAGCCGTCCGGCTGTGCCTTGGCGACGCGGTTGACGCCGATATTGCCGCCGGCGCCGCCCATGTTTTCAACGACGACAGTGGCGCCGAGCTTCTTCTGCAGGTGCTCACCGACCATGCGGGCGATGATGTCCACGGTGCCACCCGCCGCGAACGGCACCACGATGGTGATCGGCTTGGTCGGGTATTTGGCGTCCTGTGCGTGGGCCTGCCCGGCACCGAGCGCGATGGCCGCAGCCATCAGGATGGATTTGATCTTCATGGGTATCCTCTTCTCGTATCGATTTTCGTTCAGCAGTCGAAGCTGCGGCGTCATTGTGCCGGCAGCACCTTTCCGGGGTTCATGATGTCGTTGGGGTCGAGCATCGCCTTGACGCTGCGCAAAAGCTTCAGCTCGACGGGATTGGCAACGCGGCCGAGGCGCTCGCGATTTGCGATGCCGATGCCGTGCTCGGCGCTAATACTGCCGCCGAGGGCTGCGGTTTCCTCATCGACGATGGTGTTGATGGCAAGAATCGTCTCGGCGATCTCGTTCTTCTGGTCCTGCTTGAAGCCGGGAATGATCGCGAGCACGTGGATATTGCCGTCGCCGATATGGCCGTGCATCACGATGCGCGCATCGGGCCTATATTCGGCGATGCGTTTCTCGACCTGCTTCACGAAAGTCGCCTGCTGCGACAGTGGCACCGCACTGTCATGCGAGATGACGTAGCCTGCAGCCTTGCTGCCTTCTGAGACGCTGTGGCGGATCTTCCAGAAGGTGGCCGCCTGGGTCTCGCTGGAAGCCACCAGCGCGTCCGCGATCAGCTCGCGCTCATAGGCATTGCCGAGCATGGTCTCCATGGCTTCGTTGAGATCGACGGACAGCAGCGTGTCGACCAGTTCGATCAGCACATACCAGGGCGTATCCAGCTCGAACGGGATGGTGACGAGCGGCAGGTTTTCGGCAATCACGTCGATCTGGCCGCGCGACATCACCTCGAAGGCGCCGAGGCGATCGCCGAGATCGGTACGCGCCTGGGCGAGCAGGTCGAGCACCGCATCGATGCTGTTCAGCTTGACGAAGGCTACTGCCCTCGCCCGCGGCTTTGGAAAGAGTTTCAGCACCGCGCCGGTGATGATGCCGAGCGTGCCTTCGGCGCCGATGAAAAGCTGCTTGGTGTCGAAGCTGGTCGAGTCCTTGCGCAGCGCCGTCATGCCGTCGAGGATTTCGCCATTGGGCATGACCACCTCTAAGCCCAGACAAAGCTCGCGCGTGGTGCCATAGCGCAGCACTGCGGTGCCGCCGGCATTGGTGGAGAGATTGCCGCCGATCTGGCAGGAGCCCTCGGCGCCGAGGCTGAGGGGAAACAGGCGGTCGATATCGTCTGCGGCCTTCTGGATATCGGCCAGGATGCAGCCGGCATCGACGGCGATAGAGTCGCCAAGCCGGCTGACGCTACGGATCTTGTTGAGACGATCGAGGCGCAGCACGATCATGTCGCGGTCGCCAAGCGGCGTGGCCGCGCCGCACATGCCTGTGTTGCCACCCTGCGGGACGATCGCGATACCCGCGGCCACGCAGGCCTTCACGACGGCGGACACTTCCTGCGTCGAACCGGGCTTCACCACGGCCAGTGCGCTGCCGTGATAGCGGCCGCGCCAGTCCACCACATAAGGCTCGAAATCGCCGCCGGGTCCGATGAGGTAGCTGTCGCCGACGATGCCGGTGAGCGTGGCCAAGAACGTTGCGTGGTCGGTCAAATCATTCTCCTCGTCTACCGGAACGAGAGATCGAGCAAACGGCCTTCAAACAGGCGGTCGCGCGAGGTCTCGAGATGGAGACGCATGGCCGTGCGCGCGGCCTCGGCGTCGCGGTCACGGATGGCTTCAAAAATGCTGCTGTGTTCCTCGAACACCGCTTCGAGACCGGGCTGCGGGCCCATCAGCGACTGGCCGTGCAGCTTCATGCCGACAGCGACATGATCCTTCAGTGCGTTCAGTGAGGTCGCGAAATAGTGGTTGTTGGTCGCCTCGGAGATCGCGAGATGGAACGCGTAGTCGGCGTCCTCGCGATGCTTGCGGTTCTTGGTCGCCTCGCGCAGCAGGCCGAGGGCGGCTTCCATCTGCACCAGATTGTCGTCGCTGCGGCGAAGTGCTGCGAAATGCGCGGCGTCGCTTTCCATGCTGATGCGAAATTCGAAGCAGCGCTGGATGTCGGCAATGGTCTCGACCCGCGCAAAACCGATCTGCGGCGCCTTGCCCCTCGCCTGCACAAAGCTGCCGGAGCCCTGACGCGAATAGATCAAACCATCTTCGCGCAGGCGCCCGAGCGCATCGCGCAACACTGGCCGCGAGACGTCGAAGATGGAAGCGAGTTCGTGTTCACCGGGCAGTTTCTGGTCAGCTGCGTATTCACCACTGGCGATGCGCTCGGCGAGCTCGCTATAGACCTTGTCGACCAGCGACGCGCCGGCGTTACGCGGGCGTGGCGCGTTAGGATGTTCGCTGGGATCGATCGGCTTCATAATCAAGTCGGGACCGCTGCTCACAGGACGGCGCGGAGGTTTCATTCGAAAACTCGATCGATCCGCTCGGCTCTCTGTTGGAAACATTTCCTCGCCAGGTTGCGGCGAACATGTCGAGGCGCGTCAAACTTGTCAACATGTCAAAATTGCGCGGATCGTCCGATGTCGCAGTTATCTATATGATTTTGAACAGAGAATTTTGTTGATTTGATCAGATACCGTATTGCGGTGCACAAAATCTGGCAACTTGTCAGGTTGCAAAATTCGTGGTCGAACGCTGGCAACATTCGAAAGGATTTTTGCGTGACCAACGGACTGAACGGCAAAGCCATTGTGATCATTGGCGCGAGCTCGGGCATCGGCGCTGCCGTGGCGAAGAAATTCGGCACCCTCGGTGCCAACCTGATCGTGCACTACAACGGCAATCCCGAAGGCGCGCAGGAAGTTGTTTCCAGCATCCAGGCCACCGGCGGCAAGGCCGAGCTGATCCGTGGCGACGTCTCGGAACGCGCGGAGGCCGCGCGCGTGATCGAGGAAGCCCATGCGAAGCTCGGGCGCATCGACGTGCTGATCAACAATGCCGGCGCCATGTTCGGCCGTACCGCAATCGCCAATGCGACCGACGAGCAGTATGACGATGTGATCGATCTCAATATCGGCTCGGTGTTCTTCGCCTGCCGCAAGGTCGCCAAGATCATGGAAGCGCAGCGCTCGGGCTCGATCATCAACACGACCTCGGTCGCAGCCCGCAACGGCGGCGGCGGCGGTGCGGGCCTCTATGGCTCGGCCAAGGGTTTTGTGAGCACCATCACCCGCGTGCTGGCGAAGGAGCTGGCGCCGTTCGGCGTGCGCGCCAATGCGGTGGCGCCGGGCGTGATCATGACGCCGTTCCACCAGCGCTACTCGAATGCGGAACAGCTCGAGGCCTCGCGCCAGACCATCCCGCTCGGCCGTATCGGCACCCCGGAAGAATGCGTCGGCGCATATCAGTTCCTCGCCGACGAAAGCATGAGCGGCTACATCACCGGCCAGGTGATCGAGGTCAATGGCGGCCAGATCATGCCGTAAGGCTCGCTCTTCGTAGCCCGGATGGAGCGCAGCGTAATCCGGGGACAGCAGATATAGTCGAAACGCCGGTCCCCGGATTGCGCTGCGCTCCATCCGGGCTACACATCCCAGCAACCCGAAAGACCCCGACGATGCCTTCCACCTTCCCCACCGGCGTGTTCTGCGCCGCGACCACGCCCTTCAATGCCGATCTCTCGGTAGATCAGGGGCTGTTCACCGCCCACTGTCAGCGCCTGCTGGATGATGGCTGCACGGGCATCGCCATGCTCGGCACCACCGGCGAAGCCAATTCGCTGTCGTCGGCCGAGCGCAAGTCGCTGCTCGAAGCCGTGGTGAAGTCGGGTATCGCGCCGACGAAGCTTCTGCCGGGCACCGGCGTGGCGTCGATCATGGAGACGATCGACCTCACCAAGCATGCCGTGGCCAATGGCGTCGAAGCCGTCGTGATGCTGCCGCCGTACTACTACAAGGGCGTGTCGGATGACGGCATCGTTGATGCATATACGGCGGTGATCGAGCGCGTGAACGATCCACGCCTGCGCGTGGTGCTCTATCACATCCCGCAGATGTCGGCGGTGCCGATCTCGCTGGACGTCATCGATCGCTTGCGCAAGCGCTTCCCGGAGATTGTGACGGGCATCAAGGATTCCTCCGGCGATTTCGCCAATATGAGCGCTATCGTCGAACGCTTTCCGGGCTTCTCGGTGCTGGTGGGCGCCGATCCCTTGATGATCAAGCTGTTGCCCATGGGCGGGGCGGGCTGCATCACTGCAACGTCGAACCTGGTCGGCGGCGATCTCGCCACGGTGTTCAATGGCTACAACGATCCGGCCAAGGCGGCAGAGGTCGCAGCCGCGCAGGAGCGTATCGTGGCCGGCCGCAACGCGGTGTCGAGCTATGCGCAACTGCCCTCGCTGAAGGTGCTGCTGGCCAAGCGCTACGGCAATGACGGCTGGATGCGCGTGCGTCCGCCGCTCACCGGTCTGGGCGCTGCGGAAGCGGAAGCCGTGCGGGCATCGTTCGCGGCGTAACTACAAATGCGGCTCGCGCTGGCGCGAGCCGCCTTCCGGCGGGAAGCGGATGGTCGTGCCGATGGTGATCCAATTGGAATCTTCGCCGGTGATATTCCGGCCATAGATCAGATCGACCGAAAAGGTCTCGTTCGGCCGATAGCGGATGCCGGTCTGCAGCCGCGGCTGCACCACGCTCGGCATGTCCGCCCGGCCTGCCTGCCCGTAAAGCTCGACCGTATATTGCAGCGTGTCGGTGAACTTCCAGTCGAAGCCGATGCCGTAAGTGAGATAGTGCCAGTCATTGACGCGGTCCCACAGCCAGCCGGCATTGAGATTGATGCGCATGGTCTCGGACAGGCGATAGGTCGCCGGAATCTCGGCGAACAGCGCCGTGTTCTGGCCGGTGACGGCGTCGAACGTCATGCTGCCGAGCACGGAGACGCCGAATTTGCCAATGCCCGTCGGCTCGAAATTGTACTTCGCCTTGGGGGCGATGGTGGTCGAATAGTCACCACCCGAGCGGCTGTAATTGGTGAGTGCGCTGAGCTCGACAGGCTTGCCGAGGTCAACCACGCAGGACGGATTGGCGACGGCTGCGAAATCGGTATTCGTCGCCATCGAATACCAGCTCTCGACCTTGCAGGAGCCGACTTCCGAAATGTCGGCGGCATCGACGGCATAGGCACCATTGGCGGCGGAGGCCGAGCGCGCCAGACAGCCCGCGGCGCTCGTCACCACGAGCGCGACCGCCAGCGTTTTGCCCCGGATTGTCCCCATGGCGAAAGCGTAGCTGAGTCGCCGCTTGTCGAGCGGTAGTTTCGCGGCGGATTGACGCGCGCGTAGCCCGGATGAAGCGTAGCGCAATCCGGGGACCGGCGTTCCAACTGGCTCAGCTGTCCCTGGATTTCGCTTCGCTCCATCCAGGCTACAGAACCGCGTTAAACCGCCGTCGCCTTGAACTCCCGCCAGCCCTTCGCGCGCAGCTCGCAGGCAGGACACTTGCCGCAGCCATAGCCCCAGTCGTGCAACGCGCCGCGCTCACCGAGATAGCAGGTGTGGGAGTGCTCGCGGATCAAACCCGTCAGCGCCTCGCCGCCAAGGTCATTCGCCAGCCCCCATGTCGCAGCCTTGTCGAGCCACATCAGCGGGGTGTGCAGCGTAAAGTCCTTGGCCATGCCGAGATTGAGTGCGCCGTTGAGCGCCTTGATGGTGTCGTCGCGGCAGTCGGGATAGCCGGAATAGTCAGTCTCGCACATGCCCCGACGATGTCGGTGATCCCGCGGCGGTAGGCCAGCGCGGCTGCAAAGGTCAGGAAGACGAGATTGCGGCCGGGCACGAAAGTATTGGGCAGGCCGTCGGCGCCCATCTCGATGGCGACGTCGCGGGTCAGCGCTGTGTCGGAGATCGCCGACAGGGTCGGGATGTCGAGCGTGTGGCTGTCGCCGATTTTTGTGGCCCAGACCGGGTTCATGGCCTTCATGCCGTCGATGAGCTTGGCGCGGCTGTCGAGCTCGACGGCGTGACGCTGGCCGTAAGCGAAGCCGAGGGTTTCGACGCGGGCAAAACGGTCGAGCGCCCAGGCGAGGCAGGTGGCGGAATCCTGGCCGCCGGAGAACAGGACGAGGGCTGTGGAGGTGTCGGTCATGGCCCTCTTGTAGCCCGGATGGAGCGAAGCGCAATCCGGGGACTGGCGTTTCCGCATGCCTGCCGGTCCCTGCATTCCGCTTCGCTGCATGCAGGCTACACATCGCGCCCTGCATACGGCATACCGGGATCGCAAGCCTCCGGAGCCAAGCATGACCCCTTCCCGCGATATCACCCGCCTGATCGAGATCATGGCCGCGCTGCGCACGCCGGTGACCGGTTGCCCGTGGGACCTGGAACAGGACTTTGCGAGCATTGCGTCCTATACGATCGAGGAGGCCTATGAGGTCGTGGACGCGATTGCGCGGAACGATCTCGACGATCTCTGCGAGGAGCTGGGCGACCTCCTGCTGCAGGTCGTGTTTCACGCGCAGATGGCGTCCGAGCAAGGCAGGTTCGATTTTGGCGACGTCGTGACCGCGATCACCAGAAAAATGGTCCGTCGGCATCCGCATGTGTTTGCCGATGCGGACGGGAATGTCACCTCGGGCCACGTGAAGGGCGTGTGGGATCGCATCAAGGCCGAGGAGAAGGCGGAACGCGCAGCGCGACGCGGCGAAAATCTTGCCGCCCCCGCCTCGCTACTGGCCAGCGTGAAGGCCAGCCAGCCGGCGCTGGCGCAGGCCCTGGCGCTACAAGCCAAGGCCTCCACGGTCGGCTTCGACTGGAACGATCCGCGCGCGGTGCTGGCAAAAATCCGCGAGGAAGCGGATGAGATCGAAGCGGCGTTGGAGCGTGGCGATCCCGACCACATCGCGGAGGAGACCGGCGACCTGATGTTCGCGCTGGTGAACCTCGCGCGGCATGTGAAGGCCGATCCGGAAATGGCGCTGCGCGGGACCAATGTGAAATTCGAGACGCGGTTTGCGTATATCGAGAAGGCACTGCGGGCCAAGGGGCGCACGCTGGAAGAGGCATCACTGGAAGAGATGGATGCGCTGTGGAACGAGGCGAAGTGGAAGCCGTAACGCTCCTCTCCTCATGGTGAGGAGCGCGCCCTTGCGCGCGTCTCGAACCATGAGATGGCCTGGCTCGGAGATTGCGGCCATCCTTCGAGACGCTGCTTCGCAGCTCCTCAGGATGAGGGATGGAGTTGGAGAGTTACTCCATCGCGCGCAGCACCGCGCCGAACTTGCTGATCACCACATCGCGCTTGGTCTCATCGACGCGCACGGTCATGTCGAAATGACCGTCATGCAGCTCCTTTGCCAGCACCTCGGCGTTGCGATGCAGCCAGCTGATGCCGGCGCCGTCTGATGCGTCGATGGAGAGATCGAGCGTGATGCGCGTGGCGGCGAGACGATCCTCAATGCTGGTCAGCAGCTCATTCACGCCCTCGCCGGTCACGGCTGAGACCATGAAGACCGGGCTTTCCGTCGGGCGCCGTGCAGCGATGTTTGCGAGGTTTTCGCGTTCCTCTTCCGAGAAGCGATCGATCTTGTTCCAGACTTCGAGAATGCGCGCGCCACCCTCGGTGTCGATGCCGAGCTGGCGCAGCACATTGTCGACGTCGCTCTGCTGCGCTTCGGCATCTTCGTGGCTGATGTCGCGCACATGCAGGATGATGTCGGCTTCCAGCACTTCTTCCAGCGTGGCGCGGAACGCCGCAACGAGCTGGGTCGGCAGGTTGGAGATGAAGCCGACGGTGTCGGACAGCATCGCCTTGCCGCCATGGGGCAGCGTCAGCGCGCGCAGCGTCGGATCAAGGGTCGCGAACAGCATGTCCTCGGCCTGCACATCGGCGCGCGTGAGCCGATTGAACAGCGTGGACTTGCCGGCATTGGTGTAGCCGACAAGTGCCACGACACGATACGGCACGCGCTGGCGGCCGGCGCGATGCAGCCGGCGTGTTGCCTGCACTTTCTTGAGATCGGCTTCCAATCGGCCGATGCGATCGCCGATCATGCGGCGGTCGGCTTCGATCTGGGTTTCGCCGGGGCCGCCCATGAAGCCGAAGCCGCCGCGCTGGCGCTCGAGATGGGTCCACGAGCGCACCAGACGGCTGCGCTGATAATTGAGATGCGCGAGTTCGACCTGCAGCGTGCCCTCTTTCGTTTTTGCACGGCGGCCGAAGATTTCCAGGATGAGGCCGGTACGGTCGAGGACCTTCGCCTTGAATTCCTTTTCCAGATTGCGCTGCTGGATCGGCGACAGCGCGCAGTCCATCACCACGATGCCGATCTCGTTCGCGGCGATGACGCCCGCGATCTCCTCGACCTTGCCCTTGCCGAGATAGGTGGCCGGACGGATCTGGCTCAACGGCGCGGCGATCGCCTCGACGACTTCGAGCTCGATGGCGCGTGCGAGTCCCACCGCTTCTTCGAGACGGGCTTCGGTGTCGCGAATATGGGCATATGCGCTGGCCTCGGCATCGCCGCGGCGTTCGCGCAGATAGGGGCCGACCACGAGAACGCGGCCGGTGGATGCGCTGCCGGCCGCGGGGCGGTCGGCAGCATTGCCTTCGAAGCTACGAAATTCCAATCAAGCGTCTCTCAGCTGTTCGCTCAGGCTTCTTCGCCGCCTTCGAACAACTGGATCGGCGCGCCCGGCATGATGGTCGAGATCGCATGCTTATACACCAGCTGCGAGTGGCCGTCGCGGCGGAGCAGAAGACAGAAATTGTCGAACCAGGTGACGATTCCCTGCAGCTTGACGCCGTTCACGAGGAAGATCGTCAGAGGTGTCTTGGTCTTGCGAACGTGGTTGAGGAAGGTGTCCTGTAGATTTTGAGCGCGGTCTGCCGCCATTTTTCTTAATCCCGAAGTCTGTTGTGTCTGTTTTGTTGCTTTTCTTGCGCCAAGCTCACCCTCTTAGGGGTGTCGCCTGACTGTCCCGCGCCCAAAGATCCCCTCGGGGCGCGAAACAGGGGGATTAGACGGCAGACGGCGTGTGAAGGCAAGCCGCCACACGGAAAACCTGCCTGGAAATGCGGCAAATCCTACGCGATGTCCGCAAATTTGTGAAATTCCTGCCGCAGGCGCAGCGCGGTCGGTCCTGGTTTACCGTTGCCGATCGGGTTTCCGTCGATCGAGATGACCGGCATGACAATCTGACTCGCGGAGGAGACGAAGGCCTCGGCAGCGTCAGCGGCCTCCTTCGGCGTAAAATTCCGTTCCTCGAGCTTGAGTTGCAACGACGCCAGCACCTCGACCAGGACGGCCCGGGTGATACCCGAGAGGATGCCACGCTCCGCGCTCTTGGTGATCACACGGCCGTCCTTGGTGATGATCCAGGCGTTGCACGATGCGCCTTCGGTGACGAAGCCCTTATCATCCACATACCAGGCCTCATAGGCGCCCTTGTCGCGGGCTTCCTGGCGGGCCAGCACGTTCGGCAGCAGGCCGACGCTCTTGATGTCCACGCGTGGCCAGCGGTTCTCGGCCGTGGTGATGACCTTCACGCCGCGTTCGGCCGCTGCCTGGTTCTTGGCGAAATTCAGCGACTTCGCGGTCACGACCACGCTCGGCTTCACATCGGGCGACGGGAATCCGTGGTCGCGATGGGCGACGCCGCGGGTGACCTGCAGATAGACGATGCCGTAGCTGATGCGGTTGCGGCGGACCACTTCCTGCATGATGACCTTCAGCGAGGTCAGCGCCATCGGCGTAGCGATGCGGAGCTCACGCAGCGAGCGTTCCAGCCGCGCCATGTGGCGCGGGAAATCGACCATCTTGCCGCCGACGATCTCGCAGACCTCATAGACGCCATCGGCGAACTGATAACCGCGATCCTCCACATTGACCGCGGCGTCGCTGAGGTTCTGGTAGAGGCCGTTGACATAGGCAATACGCGACATCGTCGATTTCCGTTGCGTGAGTGAGAGTGAGTTAGCCGACGCCCAGCGCCTTCAATTTACGATGCAGGGCCGACCGCTCCATGCCGACGAATTCGGCGGTGCGCGAGATGTTACCCGAGAAGCGGCTGATCTGCGCAATCAGATAATCGCGCTCGAACACTTCACGGGCCTCACGCAGCGGCAGGCCCATGATGTGCTCGCCATTGTTCGAAGTCGGCATCGACGGCACCATGGAGCCGACGTCCTGCGGCAGCATGTCGGCGGTGATGATCACCTCCGGCCCGCCACCGGCGAGGATCATGACGCGCTCGACGTTGTTGCGGAGCTGGCGGACATTGCCGGGCCAGACGTGGGACTGCAGCACCGCCATGGCGTCCTGCCCGATCTGGCGCTTGGGCAGACCGGTATTGGCCGAGATGTGCTCCATGAAATATTCGATCAGCTCGGGGATATCCTCGCGATGCTCGGACAGCGGCGGGACGCGAATGGGGACCACCGACAGACGGTGATACAGATCCTCGCGGAAGCGGCCTTCCGCGATTTCCTCTTCGAGATTGCGCGCGGTCGAGGAGATGATGCGGACATCGACGCTGACCTTGGTCGTGCCCCCCGCCCGCATGAAGGTCTGATCGACCAGCACGCGCAGGATCTTGTTCTGCGTCTCGCGCGGCAGATCGCCGATCTCGTCGATGAACAAGGTGCCGCCATGGGCTTCCTCGAGTGCACCGGCCTTGCGCTGCTGCTCGCCATTGGTCTGCTCGGTGCCGAACAGCTCCAACTCCATCCGCTCCGGCGTGATCGCTGCAGCGTTGATGACGACGAACGGGCCATTGGCGCGCGCGGACGCCGTGTGCAGCGTACGTGCGGCCAGTTCCTTGCCGGCACCGGACGGGCCGACGATTAGAATACGGCTATTGGCCTTGGCTGCGCGATCAATGGTCTGGCGCAGCTGGTTCATCGCTGCCGAGCGGCCGGTCAGTGCATTGGCGATCGGAGCCATCTGCTTGAGTTCGCGAACCTCGCGTTTGAGGCGCGAGGTTTCGAGCGCGCGGGTGGCCACCAGGATGAGGCGGTCAGCCTTGAACGGCTTCTCGATAAAGTCGTAAGCGCCGCGTTTGATGGCGGCAACGGCGGTCTCGATATTGCCGTGACCGGAAATCATCACCACGGGAAGGTCCGGATTGTCCTTCTTGACCTGCTCGAGCAACTGCAAACCATCGAGCTTGCTGCCCTGCAGCCAGATGTCGAGGAAAACAAGATTGGGACGCCGGTTCGAGATTTCATTGAGCGCGCTGTCGCTGTCGCGCGCCGTGCGCGTCGTAAATCCCTCGTCTTCCAGAATACCCGCGACAAGATCGCGAATATCGGCTTCGTCGTCGACGATCAGAATGTCATTTGCCATGGCTCAAAAAATCCTGGTCACGTTTCTTATGGTCAACTGCCGGTAACGGCTTCGATCTCGGGTTTTGCAGCAACGGTTTCTGTTTTCTCGGCGTCTGCCTTTTGTCCGGAGACGGCAAACCGCAAGCGCATCCACGCGCCGCGCTGTCCTTCGCGGATGCTGGATGCGTCGCCGAGTTCGATCCCGCCGCCATGATCCTCAAGCACCTTGCCGACGATCGCGAGACCCAGGCCGGTGCCCTTCTCCCGCGTTGTCACATAAGGTTCGAGCAGGCGGGAGCGATTGGCTGTCGGGAGTCCAATGCCGTTATCGACGACATCGATGACGATCATATCGTTCTCGCACGCCGCTATGACGTCAATGCGGCCCTTGCCGAGTTCTTCGGGCGGTACCGCCTCGATCGCCTCGGTGGCATTCTTGATGATGTTGGTGAGCGCCTGCGAAATCAACCGGCGATCGAATTGCGCCTTCATCGGCTCCTGCTTGATCTCGGCATTTATATCGAGATCGGGATGGCCCACGCGCATCAGGAAAACGGCCTGTCTGACGGTGTCGGCGACATCCTCGCCTTCGATGACCGGCTTCGGCATGCGCGCAAAGCGCGAGAATTCATCGACCATGCGGCGGATATCATCGACCTGGCGCACGATGGTGTCGGTGCATTGTTCGAAGATCTGCTTGTCATCGACGATGACCTTGCCGAATTTACGCTTAATACGCTCGGCGGACAGCTGGATCGGCGTCAGCGGATTCTTGATTTCATGGGCGATACGGCGGGCTACGTCGGCCCATGCCGAGGTGCGTTGCGCCGAGACGAGATCGGTGATGTCGTCCAGCGTGATGATGTAGCTATCACGCGACTGGCTGGTCTGCTCGGCCGAGATGCGGACGGACAGATTGCGCTCGCGCCCCTCGCGATCGATGGTGATCTGGCCCTGCACGAGGCGCTGAGAGCTCTCACGGGCGTTCTGCATGAGCTCGTCGAGTTCAGGGATGATCTCATGCAACGGATGTCCAAGAACTTCGGATTCCGAATGGCCGACCAGCTTCTCGGCCGAGCGGTTCAGAATGCCGATGACGTTGGATCCATCGACGCCGATAATGCCGGCGCTCGCGGATGACAGAACGGCTTCGATGAAGCGGCGGCGGCTGTCGATCACATCGCTGGCGCTGACGAGTTCGTCGCGCTGGCTGCGCAGTTCGGACGTCATCTTGTTGAAGGTCTCGCCGAGATGGGCGAGATCGCCTTCCGACTGGATCACCGGCACCTGAACGTGGAGGTCGCCTGTCGAGACGACATTGGCGGCGCTCATCAGGCGGCGGATCGGCGCCACCAGCCAGTTGGCGAAGTTCAGGCCGATCAGAACCGATGACATCAGCACGGTCAATGCGATGACCGTGAACATCAAGCCGAAGGCGACCTGGATGCCGAGCTTGCGCGATTCCAGTTCGGCATATTCGGCAACGCTGGCTTCGGTCTGCTTGAGCTGCGCGACCACGCGAGGGTCCAGCAACCGTGCCACATAGAGGAAGGTGTTGTCATAGGCCCGCAGCCGGATCACCGCGGCAACGTAATTGCCTTCCGGAATGATGGCGATCTCGGGCTCGTTCTCGTTGACGTTCTGCAGAAATTCCGGCGCCGGCGTCGAGAAGTCCTGGCGGATACCGGTCTGCGCGGATTCCAGCACCTGCCGGTCCTTGTCGATCAGCATGGCGCCTGGAAGATTGCGCGACGTCGCATTGGCTGACAGCAAGCTACGAAACGTGCCACGGTCCTGATCGTAAAGCGGCCGGATATGGGTCAGGTCATTCGCCATGCCGAGAATGTCGCCGCGGATCAATTGGGCATGCTCGTGCACATAAGCACGCGCGACCGTCAGCGAGTTGCCGATCACGGCTTTGGTCGGGCCTGAGAACAGACGGTCAAGGCCGCGATCGAGCGTCACATTGGCGACGATGGACACGAGTACGGCCGGCAGCACGGCGATGACGGAGAACAGGCTGACGATCTGCACATGCAGGCGTGCGGCTGCCCTGCCCCGGCGCCGCGCCTGGACGACTTTCCAGATCTCCCGCGCGATGATCAGCACCAGCAAAAGCACCGTGGCGGCATTGATCATCAGGAAGGTGACGACCACCGTATGGGTGGGCGCGATCGGGGTCAGGCCGTTGAGCACGACGAAAGTGAGGCACGACGACAGCAGCGCCAGCACCACGGCCACAGGCGCAAAAAGCCGGCGCAAGGACCACCTGCGCGGCTCGAATACCGACGGTTCAAATACCGGCGATTTCATAGTTTGGGCCGACGTCTCTGCGTTGGTCATTCCGGGATGTTTTGCTGAGCGTGCCGCGCTTACGCAGACGGATTTGTCCGCCGCGCACTGATGCAATCATACAACAATGTTGCTCAATTACGACAAATCCGCGGCATAGAACAGCCGCGGATTGCGCAAGACGGTCGTTTTCACCGTTTCATCGGTGAAAAATCAGGAATGATTTGACCGAGCGTCTCCGTGGGGCGGATGAGCGAAGCGTAATCCGCCGACCGACTTCGAGGCGGAGATTCCGCGGCGGATTACGGCTTCGCCTCATCCGCCCTACGGTCTCATCAGCCCCCCGTTCGATACACCTGAATATCCAGGTCCCGAATCTTCTTCCGCAGGGTGTTGCGGTTGAGACCGAGAAGATCGGCGGCGCGAATCTGGTTGCCCCGGGTCGCGGCCAGCGCGGCGGTAAGCAGTGGCACCTCGATCTCACGCAGGATTCGGTGATAGAGGCCCGGCGGCGGCACGCCGTTCGGGAAGCTGGAGAAGTGCGAGGCCAGATAGACCTCCACGGCCCCACCCAGATTGTCCACGGTGGTCGGCGCATTGCCACCCGAGACCACGGCGGGCGGCGCCAATTCGCCATCGATCACCGGACCGGTGATGACGTCCTGTGGATAGAGCGCGGCCAGACGACGGGCGAGGTTTTCGAGCTCGCGGACGTTGCCAGGCCAGCGGTGCTGCTTCATGCGCTCGAGTGCCAGGGCATCGAGCTTCTTCGGCGGCAGGCCATCCTTCTCGGCCAGCGCGAAGAAGTGGCGGATCAGGTCCGGCAGATCCTCGATGCGCTCGCGCAGCGGCGGCAGGCGCAGCGGGACGACATTGAGGCGGAAGAACAGGTCTTCGCGGAACAGGCCCTGCTGGATCAGGATGCGCAGATCCTTGTTCGAGGCGGCAACGATGCGCACATCGGTCTTGATCGGGGTGCGACCGCCGACCGTGGTGTATTCGCCCTGCTGCAGCACGCGCAGCAGGCGGGTCTGGGCTTCCATCGGCATGTCGCCGATTTCGTCCAGGAACAGCGTGCCGCCTTCAGCCTGCTCGAAGCGTCCGGTCGCGCGGGCATTGGCGCCGGTGAAGGCACCACGCTCATGGCCGAACAGTTCGGACTCTATGAGATCGCGCGGAATCGCCGCCATGTTGACCGCGACAAACGGGCCGTTACGGCGCTTACCGTAGTCATGCAGCGCGCGGGCGACCAGCTCCTTGCCGGTACCGCTCTCGCCGGAGATCATGACCGTCAGATCGGTCTGCATCAGGCGGGCGAGGACACGGTAGATTTCCTGCATCGCCGGCGAACGGCCGACCAGCGGGATCGAGTCGAACTCGCCGTCGTCGTCATTGCTGGCGACCCGCTCTTTCGGTTCGGCCAGAGCGCGGCCGACGATGGCGATCAGTTCTTTCAGGTCGAAGGGTTTCGGCAGATATTCGTACGCGCCCTTCTCCGAGGCGCGGATTGCGGTCATGAAGGTGTTCTGCGCGCTCATCACGATGACCGGCAGATTGGGCCGCATCTTCTTGATGCGCGGCAAAAGGTCGAACGCGTTCTCGTCGGGCATCACCACGTCGGTGATGACGAGATCGCCCTCGCCCTGACTCACCCAGCGCCACAAAGTGGCGGCATTGCCGGTGAGGCGTACCTCGTATCCCGCGCGCGACAGCGCCTGATTGAGGACCGTGCGGATCGCCGTATCGTCATCCGCAACCAGAATACTTCCTGCAGGCATCGTCAGTCCTCTACTTAAGTCTGCAAGCCGGACGATGCACCCGCATCGTCACTGCTCGGATCAATGGTCTTTGCTGGATTGAACATCGGCAACAGCACGCGGAAGGTCGTCTTTCGTGGTTGGGATTCACACTCGATGATCCCGCCGTGATCGCCGATGATCTTCGCAACCAATGCAAGACCCAGGCCGCTTCCGGTCGGTTTGGTCGTCACGAAGGGATCAAACAGATTCGGCAGCAGGTCTTCAGGAACACCGGGGCCGTTGTCCTTCACGCAGAACTCCAGCGGTAGAGATACGCGCGACTTCTTGCCAGGCACCGACAGACGCACACCGGGGCGGAATGCTGTGGTGAGCTGAATCTCGCCATCGGAGCCGAGATCGACGATCGCCTCGGCGGCGTTCTTCACCAAGTTCAGGAAGACCTGAATGAGCTGGTCCTGGTTGGCCAGCACCGGCGGCAATGAAGGGTCGTAATCCTCGATGAAGCGGATGTTTCGCGCGAAGCCGGACTGCGCCAGGCGCTTCACGTGATCGAGGACCGAGTGGATGTTCACGGCGCCGCGCGCCACAGGACGTTCGTCGCCGAACACTTCCATACGGTCGACCAATGTGACGATGCGATCGGCCTCGTCGGTGATCAGGCGCGTCAGCATGCGGTCTTCGGCGGAGGCCTGCTGTTCCAGCAGCTGCGCGGCGCCACGGATGCCGGAGAGCGGATTTTTGATTTCATGCGCCAGCATCGCGGCCAGCGCCGTCACCGAGCGCGCGGCACTACGATGTGTGAGCTGGCGATCCATCTTGTCGGCAATGCTGCGCTCCTGCAGCATGACAACGATATGGCCGGGACGCTCGGTGAGCGGCGCCACATGCAGATCGACCTGACGGTCGCCACCGATGCGCGGCGTGCCGAGATCGACCTTGTATTCGTTGACGGGCGAATTGACGTCGCGGACCTGATCGATCAGCGCCAGCAGCGGACTACCAAACGGCACCAGTTCCTTCAGCGACTGCCGGCGCAGGAACTGCGCGGAAATATCGAAGAAGGATTCCGCAGCCATATTGGCATCGACGATCTTGCCGTCCGGCGCGATCACGATGATCGGATGCGGCAGCGCGTTGAGGATGGCCTCGCTGTCTGCGGGGGCTGGCCGGCGATATTCTGCGGCGCTCATGCGGCAGCACTCCATGCGAAATCGTCGAAAGCCTCGTTCAGGGCGCGCTGGACGCCTGACGGATCTTCGGAGGTGAGAATGGCCTGGCGCCACGCTTTCAATTTTTCAGCCGAGGCGCCTGAGGTGGCAGCGGCCGCGTCGAGCGCCCAGCCGAGATGTTTTCGCGCATGGCGCAGGCCGACACGCAGGCCGTAGTGCTGGCAAACATCGTCATAGAGCGCAGCGATGTAAGCAAGCTGCTGCTGCAGCGAGGGCGTCGCTTCCGCCATGCCGGTGTCGAGCTGCCGGCCGATCTGGCCGGGCAGCCACGGCTGGCCATAGGCGCCGCGACCGACCATCACGGCGTCCGCACCGGAAGCCTCAAGCGCGCTGACGGCCTTGTCGTAGGAGGTGATATCGCCGTTGACGACGACGGGGACGCTCACCGCGTCCTTCACCGGGCGCACGGCGTCCCAATTGGCGTCGCCCTTGTAGAACTGGCAGCGCGTGCGGCCATGCACGGTGATGAGTTGAACGCCCGCCTCCTCTGCGCGGCGCGCAAGTTCGGCAGCATTCATCGAGCGGTCGTCCCAGCCGAGGCGCATCTTCAGCGTCACCGGGACTTTCACGGCAGAGATCGTAGCCTCGATCAGCGTCAGCGCATGATCGAGATCGCGCATCAGCGCGGAGCCGGACTGGCCGCCGGTTACGTGGCGTGCCGGGCAGCCCATATTGATGTCGATGATATCGGCGCCGCCGCCTTCGGCAATGCGGGCGCCCTCGGCCATCCAATGGGCCTCACAGCCGGCGAGCTGCACCACATGCGGGCCGATTCCGGTGGCTTCACAGCGAAGCACCGACATCGGGCGGCCATTCACCAGATCGTCGCTGGCGGTCATCTCGGAGACCACAAGGCCGGCGCCGAGTTCGGCGGTCAGGCGTCGGAACGGAGCGTCGGTAATGCCCGACATCGGCGCAAGCACGACCCGGTTGGCGATTTCGACGTCACCAATCTTCAATGTCTTGCTGTATGATGCGTCCGGGTTCACAGACTTGCTCATCTTGCTCGGTCCCGCAGCGTTGCGGCGACTGGGCGCAGTATGCGCACATTTGTTGTGCAGTCAATTGTCATGCCTACACATTAGACAAAGCCAACAGTTTTGCAAGTGCAGTGCAGCAATGCACGTTTATGCGTCATGCCCACCAAAGCTGAAAGCAAACCTACTGTTTTTCGGCGCGGCCGTGCTAAGGGCTGTGCGACCAACGCTTACCCCTTAATCACCTGAGCCTGATGACAAATTCACCGAAAACCGCTGCCATCATCGTTGCTGCCGGGCGCGGCCTGCGCGCTGGAGGCGGCGGTCCGAAGCAATACCGCACCATCGGCGGCCGTCCGGTGATCGCCCGGTCCATGGAGCCCTTTTGCGCGCATCCACAGGTATCCTTGGTTCAGCCCATCACCAATCCCGACGATGTCGCGCTGTTCAATGAGGCAGTTGCCGGCCTCAACTACCGGGTTCCCGCCAACGGCGGCGCGACTCGCCAGGCATCCGTTCATGCCGGACTGGAGGCTCTGGCCGACCAGGCACCGGACATCGTGCTGATTCATGACGCCGCCCGCCCCTTCGTGACTGCTGCCGTGATCGAGCGCGCGATTGCCGCCGCGCAGATCACCGGCGCCGCGATCCCGACCGCGCCGGTCGTCGATACGATCAAGGTCGTCAATGGCGACGGCCATGTGGAGGCGACGCCCGAGCGCGCCAAGCTGCGCATCGCACAGACGCCACAGGCTTTTCGTTTCGATGTCATCCTCGCGGCGCATCGTCGTGCCGCAGCCGAGGGACGTGATGATTTCACCGACGATGCCGCGCTCGCCGAATGGGCGGGATTGACCGTGGCAACCTTTGAAGGCGATCCTGCAAATATGAAGCTGACGACTCCCGAAGATTTTTCCCGCGAAGAAGCCCGCCTCGCCGCCTCGCTCGGCGATATCCGCATGGGCACGGGCTATGACGTCCACGCCTTCGGCGAGGGCGATCACCTGATGATCTGCGGCGTCCGCGTGCCGCATACGAAGGGTTTTCTGGCGCATTCCGACGGCGACGTTGGCCTGCATGCGCTGGTGGATGCGATTTTGGGCGCACTGGCCAATGGCGATATCGGTTCGCATTTCCCGCCGAGCGACCCGCAATGGAAGGGCGCGGCGTCCGACAAGTTTCTGGAATATGCCGTCGGCCGCGTCACCGCGCGTGGCGGCAAGATCGCCAACCTCGAAGTCACACTGATCTGCGAGCGACCGAAGATCGGTCCGCTGCGCGACGCCATGCGCACGCGCATTAGCGAGATCTCCGGCGTGCCGGTGTCGCGCGTGGCCGTGAAGGCAACGACCAGCGAACGTCTCGGCTTCACCGGGCGCGAGGAAGGCATTGCCGCGACCGCGGCGGCTACGATCCGCTTACCCTGGGTGGACTGACATGGCCGGCAGCGACGCAAGAGCCCTCTCCCGCGCGCTGCTCGACCTTTGCCGCAGCCGCAAGCTGACTATCGCAACGGCGGAGAGCTGCACCGGCGGCCTCGTCGCCGGCGCGCTGACGGAAATCCCCGGCTCGTCCGATGTGATCGATCGCGGCTTCGTCACCTATTCCAATGACGCCAAGCGCAAGATGCTGGGCGTCAAGGCGACGACGCTGGAGAGTTTTGGCGCGGTCAGCAAGGAGACCGCGATCCAGATGGCGGTCGGCGCGTTGGAAGAAGCGGATGTCGATCTCGCAGTGTCCATCACCGGCATCGCCGGCCCCGGCGGTGCTGTGCCAGGCAAGCCTGTGGGTCTCGTACATTTTGCTGTCGCTGCGCGTGACGGACGGATCGTCGATAGGGAATTCCGGTTCGGCGCCATCGGGCGAAGTGCCGTACGTCAGCGCTCAGTGCTGGAAGCGCTGCGCATGCTGATGGAGTTGGCGCGAGGACCGCAGCCGCCAGCGAAAAAACGGGCTCTGGCGAGCAGTGTTCGGGTGGCGCGTTCGCCAAGGCGCAAGGCCGCGACGCGGCCGGTGAAGAAGTCGGTTAAGCCAAAGCCGAAAGTGGACTGAGGTGTAGCCCGGGTGGAGCGCAGCGTAACCCGGGAACCGGCGAACTGCTGCGACTCTGAATCCCGGATTGCGCTTCGCTTCATCCGGGCTACGAGATGCGCGCTCTATACACTTCGTCCGCACGCTTCTCGAACGCTGCTGCAAAGCGCTGGAATGCGGCGTCGAACATCGAGCCCATCAGCAGGGCCAGCATGCGGCTCTTGAACTCGTAATTAATGAAGAAGCCGACATCGCATTCGGCCTCGCCTTTCGGCTCGAAGGTCCAGCGGTTTTCGAGATTGCTGAACGGACCGCGCAGATATTCGACGAGAATTTTGAGATTGGTGCGATCGAGCGTGACCTTGCTCGTAAAGCTCTCCTGCACCAGCTTGAACGACACCGTCATGTCGGCAACGATCACCTCGCGGCCATCGGCATTCTGCGTATGTTGGCGGATCTTCAGCGCCTTGCAGAGCGGGACGAATTCCGGATAGCGCTCGACATCGGCCACGAGGTCGAACATCTGCGGCGCGCTGTGGCGCACCCGGCGCTTATTGGCAAATCTCGGCATTTCCTAAGTCTCGATCTATCGTCGTCATTGCGAGGAGCCGAAGGCGACGAAGCAATCCAGTTCTTGCTTGCCGCCTTCTGGATTGCTTCGTCGCTGCGCTCCTCGCAATGACAAACGAGAGGTCAGCGCGCGATGGCTTCGCGCGCTGCCTTCAGCTTGGCAAAATCCTCGCCGGCATGATGCGACGAGCGCGTCAGCGGCGACGCCGACACCATCAGGAAGCCTTTGGTGTAAGCAACCTTCTCATAGCCCTTGAATTCATCCGGCGTGACATAGCGCGACACCACATGATGCTTCCGCGTCGGCTGCAGATATTGCCCGATGGTGAGGAAGTCGATCTCTGCCGAGCGCATGTCGTCCATCACCTGCAGCACTTCGGGCCGCTCTTCGCCGAGGCCGACCATGATGCCGGACTTGGTGAAGATGGAGGGATCGAGCTCCTTCACCCGCTGCAGCAAACGCAGCGAGTGGAAATAGCGGGCGCCGGGGCGAACGGTGAGATAGCGCGACGGCACTGTTTCGAGATTGTGGTTGAACACGTCGGGCTTCGCCGCGACGACAACTTCAAGCGCGCCAGGCTTGCGCAGGAAATCAGGCGTCAGGATTTCGATGGTCGTTGTCGGGCATGCCGCACGAATGGCGCGGATGACCTGCGCGAAATGATCAGCGCCGCCATCGGCGAGATCATCGCGGTCCACCGAGGTGATGACGACGTGTTCGAGACCGAGCTTGCGCACGGCTTCGGCGACATGGGCGGGCTCGTTGGCGTCGAGCGCATTCGGCATGCCGGTCTTGACGTTGCAGAACGCACAGGCACGGGTGCAGGTGTCACCCATGATCATGAAAGTGGCGTGCTTCTTCTGCCAGCACTCGCCGATATTCGGGCAGCCGGCTTCCTCGCACACGGTGACGAGGCCGTTTTCCTTGACGATCTTGCGGGTGTCGCCATAGCCACGGCTGGTCGGCGCGCGCACGCGAATCCAGTCCGGCTTCTGCGGCGAAAAATTATCAGGCCGATTCACCTTTTCCGGGTGGCGCGGGCGAACCTGGGATGATGATACGGTATCGAGGACGACGACCATGAATTGTCCGATCTGTGCAACGCTCTAGGTAATCCGCCGGGCGCCCGCTCGCAACCCGCCTGGATCAAGCCCGCCCCTGCATCCCAGCATATCGTGTGAGAATGGCCCGAAAATCTGACCAAACCACCCACAAACTCGGCAAAGCACTGAATCGGAAGTTCTTCGATCGCAGCGTCCATGAGGTCGCCCCGGAACTGATCGGCGCGACCCTGCTGGTCGATGGCGTCGGCGGGATGATCGTGGAGGTGGAGGCCTATCATCACACCGACCCGGCCGCGCATTCCTTCAACGGCGAGACCCCGCGTACCCGCATCATGTTCGGCCCGGCGGGCTTCGCCTATGTCTATCGCATCCATCAGGTCTATTGCGTGAATGCGGTCTGCGAGGCGGAAGGCTCGGCGAGCGCCGTGCTGATCCGCGCCTTGCAGCCGACATTCGGGCTCGACGAGATGCGGGCGCGGCGTGGAGTCGATGACAAGCGGCTGCTTTGCTCCGGGCCGGGCCGGCTGTGCCAGGCGCTCGGGATCGGTCTTGCGCATAATGGGCTGGCGCTGGACAGAGCGCCGATCGAGATGTTCGCGCGGACTGGGGTGCCAGATGTGTTGCGCGGCATCCGCATCGGGATCAGCAAGGCGGTGGAGTATCCGTGGCGCTACGGCGTGCGCGGGTCGAAGTATCTGAGCAAGCCGTTTGCGAAGGTCGCGTAGCCCGGATGGAGCGAAGCGCAATCCGGGATTCAGAACCTCAGCAATTCGCTGGTCCCCGGATTTCGCTGCGCTCCATCCGGGCTACAATCAGCTCATCGTCTTCAGCCGCTCGATCGCTTCCAGCGTCTTTGCTTTTCGCGCCTCGGCCGCCGCACGCTTCTCGCGCTCTTCCTCGACAACTTCTTCTGCGGCATTTGCGACAAACTTCTCGTTCGAGAGCTTTGCGTCCGCGCGCTTGATGTCGCCTTCGGCCTTGGCGAGTTCCTTTTCCAGTCGTGCCTGTTCGGCCGCGACGTCGATCAGGCCCTTGAGCGGCAGGCCGGCGACTTCACCACGCACGATGAGTTGCACGGTGCCTTCCGGCGCCTTGTCCGCAAAAGTGATGTTGTCGATGCGTGCGAGGCGCTTGATGACGTCGCTCCAGCGCTGCGCCCTCGCCTGCATCTCGGCGGATGCAGCGACAAGCACGAGCGGCGTCAGGGTCGCGGGCACGATGTTCATCTCGGCACGCAGCGAGCGCACCGCGGTAATGAGATCGACCACCCAGCCGATCTCGGCCTCGGCGGCATCGTCGGTGAAATCGGCGGGCGTGTCGGTGGGCTCTCCGAGCAGGATCGGCGCCACGATCGGATCGCTGGCGGCCGTCGCGACGATGAGCGCTTCCTGTTCGCGCGTGATGCCCGTCGCCTTGCGCGACCATGGCGTCAGCACCAGCAAGCCGTCGCGCTTGGCGGTCACCGCCCACAGCTCTTCGGTGATGAAGGGCATGAACGGATGCAAGAGCTTCAGGATTTCATCGCGCGCCCAGGCGACCATGGCGCGGGTTTCGGCCTTGGCCGGGCCGTCTTCGCCCATCATGAAGGGTTTTGCGAGCTCGAGATACCAGTCGCAATACACGTTCCAGACGAAGCGATAGGCGGCGCCCGCCGCGTCGTTGAAGCGATAGGCCTCGATCGCCTCGGTGACTTCGCGCGTCGCCTTCACTGTCTCATGCGCGATCCAGCGATTGAGCACTTCCTTCGCCGCGGTCGGATCGAAGCCGGCCGGCAGAACGCACTCGTTCATTTCGGCGAAGCGGCACGCATTCCAGAGCTTGGTCGCGAAATTGCGATAGCCCTCCACGCGCGACGTCGCGAGCTTGATGTCGCGGCCTTGCGCAGCCATGGCGGCCAGCGTGAAACGCAGCGCGTCGGCACCGAACTGATCGATCAGGTTCAAGGGATCGATGACGTTGCCCTTCGACTTCGACATCTTGGCGCCCTTCTCGTCGCGGACGAGGGCGTGCATGTAGATGGTCGGGAACGGCGCTTCCTTCAGGAAGTGGATGCCCATCATCATCATGCGGGCGACCCAGAAGAAGATGATGTCGAAGCCGGTGACGAGCGCGTTGTTCGGATAGTAACGCTTCACATCGACATCGGTCTGCGGCCAGCCGAGCGTCGAGAACGGCCACAGCGCCGACGAGAACCAGGTGTCGAGCACGTCTTCATCGCGGCGAATGAAGCTGTCGCGCTTGGCAGGATCTTCCGCCATCTCGCGGGCCTGCTCTTCGGTGATATGTCCCTGCTCGACGTAATAGCCGAGCGCGGCACCGACCGCCTCGTCCTCGGTCTCGGCGACGAAGAACTTGCCATCCGGACCATACCAGGCCGGGATCTGATGGCCCCACCACAGCTGGCGCGAGATGCACCATGGCTGGATGTTCTCCATCCACTCGTAATAGGTCTTTTCCCAGTTCTTCGGCACGAATTCAGTCGCGCCGGTGCGCACGGCGGCGATCGCCGGCTGCGCCATGGTCTTGGCGTCGACATACCACTGGTCGGTGAGGAACGGCTCGATGACGACATTCGAGCGGTCGCCATGCGGGACCATGTGGACGTTCGGCTCGATCTTTTCGAGGAAGCCAAAATCGTCGAGCCGCTGCACGATCGCTTTACGCGCGGCGAAGCGCTCCATGCCGTGCAGCTCCTCGATGAGCTGCGAAGAGCCCTCGGGCAGACCACGTGCGTAATCCTCGTTGTCGGCGAGCGCGAGCTTGCCTTCGATATCGAGGATGCTGATACGCGCGAGGCCGTGGCGGTTGCCGACCTCGAAGTCGTTGAAGTCGTGTGCCGGCGTGATCTTCACCGCACCCGAGCCCTTCTCCGGGTCTGAGTATTCGTCGCCAACGATCGGGATCAGGCGGCCGACCAATGGCAGCACGACCTTCTTGCCGATCAGATGCGTGTAGCGCTCGTCTTCCGGGTTCACCGCAACGCCGCTGTCGCCCAGCATCGTCTCCGGACGCGTGGTCGCGACGACGATGAAGCTTGTCGGATCTTCCGGATTGAAGGTCTTGCCTTCGATCGGATAGCGCAGATGCCAGAGGTTGCCCTTGACCTCGACTTGCACAACTTCGAGATCGGAGATCGCAGTCAGCAGCTTCGGGTCCCAATTGACGAGACGCTTGTCCTTGTAGATCAGGCCCTCGCGATAGAGCTGAACGAACACCTTGATGACAGCCTCGGACAGGCCTTCATCCATCGTGAACCGCTCACGCGACCAGTCGCAGGACGCGCCGAGGCGCTTCAGCTGGTTGACGATGGTGCCGCCGCTCTCGGCTTTCCATTTCCAGACGCGTTCGAGGAATGCCTCGCGGCCCATCTCGCGACGGCCGGGCTCCTGGCGCTCCATCAGTTGGCGTTCGACGACCATCTGGGTCGCGATGCCCGCGTGGTCGGTGCCCGGCTGCCACAGCACATCGCGGCCGCGCATGCGCTCGAAGCGGCACAGCACGTCCTGCAGCGTGTTGTTAAGGGCGTGGCCCATATGCAGCGAACCGGTGACGTTCGGCGGCGGGATCACGATCGTATAGGGCTCGGCGTCCTTGCGCTCGGGACGGCCGGCCTTGAAGGCCCCTTCACTCTCCCACGCAGCCGCGATGCGGGCTTCGATATCGGCGGGCTGATAGGTCTTTTCGATCATGACGGATGCAATCAATCAGAGATGGGCCGTAAAAACGGCCTTACGGATGCCTGTCGGTTAGAAACCCACAGGCACGGCGCAAGTCAACAGATGGCAGGTATATAAGCCCTGAATGGGCCAAACGAAGGCCCGTTTCCGCCCGAAACGGCTAACGCGGCCTAACGGCCGCCATTGCCGCGCGAGACGCGCTCGATCTCGGCCTTGACGATACGCTCCACCAGGCCCGGCAGGTTGTCGTCCAGCCACGACTTCAGCATCGGCCGCAGCATCTCCTTGACGAGATCTTCCAGCGTGCGGGCATTGTTGCTGAGCACGGTGTTGGCAAGCGAATTGAAAGCCGATTCGACCGCCGACACCGTCGAGTGCGACAGCATCTGCTGCTGCGGCGTCACCGGCGGCGGATCGTAGGATGGCGGATCCAAGCGAGGCGGCGCACGATCGGTACTGGCAGCGACAGCCTCGGCAAATTCCAGATCGTCATCTGGCTCGACCCGCTGGAACGCTGGCTCTGGTTCCGGCACCACCATCTCGTCGGTGAGTTCGAAGACGTCGTTCTCTTCCGGCTCCGGCGGGCGGACTTCTTCTTCCGTCGTGACAGCGTCGAGGCTCGCGAGCATCGCGTCGATATCGTCTTGGCTGTTGCTCACGGCAGGCTCGGCTACAGGAGGTGGTGCGGGCGCAGGCTTTGGCGAAGCGGGAGGCGGTGCTGCAGTCACTGCAGCGGGCTTGGGCGCCGGTGCAGGAGGTGCGACGGGTTTCGGGGCGGGTGCTGGAGGCGCGGCTTCGACAGGCTTTGCTTCATCGTCAGCGATGATGCGGCGGATCGACGCCAGAATCTCCTCCATGGAGGGTTCCTGGACCTTTGCAGGTTGCGTCATGTCCGACTCCGCATCGTCAAGCTCTCGTCATCATCCTACATCAGACGAGGCTGAATTTGGTGGCCCCCGATCACATCGGGCTAACCATTCATCGCGCAAGCCTGACTTGTCCCCAGATCAAGCGAAGCCTGACCGCCAGCCGTGCCAATTCCTGCGTGATGCATTCCGAATCGCACTGCTACTTCGTTGAACGCTACGTCATTGCATCAAATGATTGCAAGTAAACGGCAAAAGCAAAGGGCCGCACGTGGCGGCCCTTCATGGCATTGCAATGTAGCAGCGACTCAGCGGCCGTCGGGCGTGCGCACGCCAACCCAGCTGTCGCGGACCTGGTGATAGTGCACGCTCGGATCGTAGACCGATGTGTTCAGCTTCATCACCGTCGGTGACAGACGACCGACTGCATTGAGCACCGCATAGGATGCGACGACGCGATCATGCTGCGCCGTCACGAGCGCAACGCGCGCGTTGACCAATGCCTGCTGCGCGTTCAGCACGTCGAGCGTGGTGCGTTGGCCGGCCTTGGCTTCTTCACGGACACCGTTCAGCGCAATTTCCGAGGCCTGGACCTGCGCCTGTGCGGAGGCGACCTGCGCCCTGCCCGCCAGCAACTGGCCCCAAGCCTGCACGACGCTCGCACGGGTCTGGTCACGCACCTGCTCCAGCGCGAGGCGCTGCTGAGCCAGTGTTTCCTTCGACTGGCGGATCAACGAATACTCTGCGCCGCCCTGGAACACAGGGATCGAGACCTGGGCGACAGCTGCCGTGGTCAGGCCGCGCGGCGCGGTGATGGATTGGTCCCAGCCCTGCTGAATGCTGGCCTGGACGGAAACCGTCGGGAACAGCGCGCCCTCGTTGACCTTCACATTCAGGAAGCTCACGTCGATGCCGTACATGGCAGCAGTGACGTTCGGATTCTCGACCAGCGCCAGATCGACCGAAGCCGGCAGCGAAGCAGGCAGGAAGCGATCGACGGGCGAGCCGGCCTGGAGTGAGCTGGGCTCGTTGCCGATGATGCGGCGGAAGTTGGAGCGTGTCGTGGTGAGATTCGATTCAGCCGTGAGAAGCTGGGTGCGGCCTGCGGCGAGCTGCGCTTCAGACTGCGCGACGTCGGTGCGCGTCACTTCGCCAACGTTGAAACGATCGCGTGTCTGCTTCAGCGTCTGCTCAAGAACGCGGACGTTGCTCTTCTGCACTTCGACCACTGCGGCGTCGCGCAAATAGTCCATGTAAATTGTTGCAGCCGACAGCATCACGGTCTGCTCGAGAACGCGCAGACCTTCGCGCGCTGCGGACACCTGGCCCTCAGCCGCACGTGTACGGTTGGCGGTCTGATTGCCGTTGTAGATGTTCTGCGTCACCGTCGCGCCGACAGAGCGCGGCACTTGCGTGCCATGAAGCGCAATGGTGTTGCCGCCTACCACGCTGACGGCGTCCGTATATTGATAGCCGCCGCTCGCGGTGATTGCGACCTTGGGGCGATAGCCCGACAGAGCCTGCGGCACGTTTTCGTCAGTCGCACGAACCGATGCACGCTGAGCGTTCAATTGCGGATTGTTCTGATAGGCCCGAACCAGCGCTGCCTCGATCGTGTCGGCCAGGCTGGGAGCAGTGCCCGCAAGCGACAACAACAAGGCCGCAGCAGCAGCGCCGGTAGATACTTTAACGCGGCCCATTCTCAGTAATCCATTCTTGCCACTCACCTATCTGGCCGCAGTCTTGCTGCGCCGGATCGGCCGAGTCCGTTAGCGAGTCTCCACTCACCATATTCCTCGCAGTCGCGAGACGGAACCTCTCGTGGCGATATCGCGGTGGAAACTTGGCGGCTGGGACATACAAGCCACACTTGCAATTTCTACCGCGACGCCCATGCGCGTTTGGCCACTCTCCGGCAGCCGACGGGCGGGACCCGTGTCAGAACACGAATTCGGCCCGGCGCTCCAGGCCCGGAAGCACCGGTGCGGCCGCGTCGAACAGAGGCCGGGTGCCATAATCATCGTGAGAATGGGTGACCATGGTGGCGCGCTGCGGCTTGTTCTGGGCGAATACGCCCAGCAGGCGGCCACCGGGAGCGAGTTGGGCGTAGAGCGCCGTGGGGCCACCTCGGTGGCGCCGGCCAGGACGATGATGTCGTACGGACCTTTCGCGGCGTCGCCTTCGGTGCCCGCATTGGTCACGGTGGCGGCGATCTTGGCGATAACGGCTGCGGAATAGCCGCTGGGGCAGCCGACCACGAGCACCTTGTCAGAAGCCTTGAGCTCGGCCGCCTGAAGCATCTTGGCGAGGACGACCGGCTTGATCAGGAAGCGCTTGCCCTCCCCGGTTCCTGCCAGATCGAGATCGAGGTCCAGATAGGCCATCGGCCGCAGCTGGGCGGGCACGAATTCCTCGCGGGGAACCGCCAGCATGGCATCGATGATTCGCAGATCGGTGACATCGCTCGGACGGACCTGCCCATCGACCATTTTCTGGCGGGCGGCGGAGAAGTCGGACATGGCAATCCCTTGCAAAGTCTAGAAGCGGCTGAGTCTAGAAGGTCTCGAAGCTGAGGAATTACGGCAACACGGTGCCGCGGGCAAGGTGCGGAAAGGCACAGTTGCTGCCCGCCAGCCGCTTATTCGGGACGTACCAATGACGGCGGCAGCTCGCCCTTGGCCCGTCTGCGGTTGAATACCCAGACACCCAGGAGAATGGCGGCAAATCCGACAGCCGATGGCAATACCGCCTCGGTGAACATGTCCACCGACCGCGACATCATCGAGGTGCCGAGAAAGCACATGATGATCCACAGCGTGCCAATCACGACCAATAACGATCCGAGGAACCGCATCTCACGCCCTTCTCTTCGTCCGGAGACTGAAAGCTGGGGCGGTTTGACCGGCTCACAGGTTCAAACGAGCCGGTCCATAGAAGCAAATACGCGCATCTGAAGGGGACGATATACCTGTCTAGGCAAGGGACGAGGTCGCCCCACTTGGAGGAAAGAGCGACCTCGGGAGAGACGCGAATTGCCCTCGCGCCGGTCCATCTCTCGGGGAAAAGAGAGTAACTCAACTTAGTCAGAAAGGTATTACATCGCTATGACACCGAGATCGATGCCGGAAAGGGCGCAGCTAACCTGAGCGCTGGCTATGTTTTCAGCTCATTGGTCGGATTGTCGTTCACGGAGACGATCTCGCTTCGGCGAACGCCCTCGTCGCGGACGTCCAAAGTGGCCATTCCGATCAAGCTAGCTGTCAAGAACAGGCCGAGCCTTGCCGCCTTCAATTGAGCCGCCTTCAGCTCATCCAGCAGTTCGACAATTGCACGATCTGGCGGCGGTGCGATCATCGCAAGCTCTCCGATCGGCAGAGTCTAGTTAACAGTGCGTCGTGCTGCCTCACCCAACTGGGTGACGTATTACTTAGTCTCCCGCGGAACATGGCCAGATTAGCAAGGATCAGCGGATTGCCGACAGCGTCATCGAGCCCATCACTCTCCGACGAAGCGAGTTCCAACCTTGGCGTTCTAGGGGCGAATACGCGCTTCGAGATCTTAAGGCGCTCGGAGCTTTCCGTCCTGTCTTCCGCTTCCAGGCCTTACTCTTCGCTTTCGCCGGCCTTGCTCCGCAACCAACGAACGTAGCCGTCCCCTGATATCCAATTGCGCGCAGCGCGTTCCGTATCGAAAAGCCCGATCAACCTTTCGGTCGATCCGTCGTGCCACTCCGCTTCGATGACGAAGCCATCCTCGTGGGCAACAACTTCCAAAGCTTTTGGAGTAGGCATTAGCGCCCCTCATTCCCAATTCGCAAAAATCAATCACCTAGATTGGTGAAGCTATCTTGTCACGCGAAATGAAAACTCTGGCAAATCTACGCGCTGCGTCAGCTTGCCGACACACGAGAGAGCTTTTATCCAATAGACGAAAGTCGCAAACCGAGAATCGACGATGAGACCAACGTGTATTCAACAAGCCTAGTCCCGTGTCCTGGCTGCGGCCAGAGACGCGACCTCAAGAGTATCAAGCGCGCTTCCGACGGTCATGGAGAAATTCGCACCTTTCACTGCCCAGAGTGCGATGACACTGTCAGCTATCTGTTTCGAGGCAAAGGCGAGCCAATTGTGCTGCCCATAAAGTCGCCGCGATAAACACTTTCATTCGAACCCTTGCGCGCATCACCGAACGCCACTAGTCCCGGCGCCGCTGCTCGCCGATGTTTTTTTTGGTTTGCAGGTGACCCGCCGCGACGTGCCCGCAGAATTCCGACCGGGCTGACAGGACCGAGATGAGCATCGATCTCAAATTTCCAATCGCTTCGCTGGGACTGCGCTGATGGTCGATCAACCGCGACAGAGCGGCTGGGTCCGGGTGATGATCATCGTTATGGGCATCGCTGTGGTGGCAGGGACAATCGGGTCGCTGCTCATTGCCGCGCGGCTGATGAATTGAACTTTCACCCGCGCTAGTCCACCCGTCCCGATCACGCGCGCCGCGGCTGACGGCTGCCGACACAGGGAACGTCCGCGCATTTTCAGATTTATCGGCGTAGCTTGCGAAGTGGACGCAGCCTAGGTGGCGATTTACCGACTTGCCGGAGACAGCAAGAGGCTTCCGAGCACGCCATTAGCCAAAATTCACAGATCCCAACGTCCGTACGGTTCAGCGATGTTTTGAGGCTGCTACGGCCCGCAGATCAAGATCGCCCGATGCGTAACGGTGGCGGACTCGGCGTGCAGGTATGTCCCGACCTTAGTTGCCGGTTCGAATGGCCCACGGTGGGCCCCGTCCATTGAATGCAAAAGAGAGTGAGAAAGCGATAAAATCGCTTAAGCCATTGAAAGTGAATGGCTCCCCGGGCTGGATTCGAACCAGCGACCATTCGATTAACAGTCGAATGCTCTACCGCTGAGCTACCAGGGAAAATGCGAACCGTGTCGCGTGCGGCAGCGTATAACAAAGCGATCCCGGCTTGGAAAGTGGGAAATGCGGATTGTTTCACATTGGCTTCATGGACGGGAAAACCCTCGAAAAGCCCGATCTTGCAGGCACTTTTTGCGGTCAGCGCCATTTCCCTTGCGGGCCGCCGGCGTGGCCGTGCCAAATTATCGGCACATTGCGCCGGAAACTTCGGTCCCTGAGACGTCGAACCAGTCCCGAATCGAACGAGGTGACCGATGCCCGCCACGCACACCGACCGCGCGCTTCCGACCAACATCAATTCCCTGCCCCTGATCAGCGACGACGAGTGCGTCATTCGGTTGGCCGAAGCCGTCGAGCATCACGACGACGAGCATCTCGACGAAGTGGCGTTGCTGATCGGCCGTCTGGCCGTTCCGATCGAAATCTGAGCCGCTTCTCTAGCCCTGGAATGCTGGCCTGGTGGTCGTGCCGGGCCAGTGAAATTGTGTATGCGTACAAGACCCCGCCGTTTCCATCGCGCTTTGACCGCCGATGACCTGCTTCAAATCGGATCAATCATCGTAACGCTTCGACAACCATCGCGGCCCTCCGCGGTGGATCGATACAATTTGAGCGATCCCTGCAACGCGCCTACAAAAGCTTTCCGTCAGATTGCCCTCAAGACAGGGAGTTTGACGATGAGTGAAGCCGAGTTCGATTACATTCTGGAAGCGGTCCGTACCGAGATCGAAGCCGAGATCGAGGACGATTTCCGCAGTCAGGTGATGTTCCTGGCGCCGATTCCGACGGCGGCCAACGACAATGGCGGCCCCTGGCCTCACCTCCCGTTTCCGGACGGCTGGCACGCCTCCTGCTGAGATCTGGCGGCGGTCCAGACCGCCGTGCATGTGACGCGCAATCATCGCGGTCAGGCCCTCCGGCTTGGCCGCGTTTTCGTTTTGCATCAGGCCAACACGACAGCCGTCAGCCCCGACGCGCAGGCTGCTGCAAATTTCGAATGTGATGAGCTGAATAAGAGGTCGAACGCCTTGCATATCGCAAGGCTGGAGGCCGCGCCCGGAATCGAACCGGGATGCAAGGATTTGCAGTCCTCTGCGTAACCATTCCGCCACGCGGCCAGTGGCGGGCCTATAACACCCTCACGACGGCTAATCCATAGCTATGCCGTCATGATTTTGTATCTTTCGTCGCGGTGACGTTTTTGTCCGTTATTTCTTCTTCCCGCGACGGCGCCAATCGCGCTTGGGCTTTGCTTTGGGGGCCAATTCCGGGATTTCGGCCTGGACCTCGCGATATCGCGCCAGCATGCGCTCAAAGCTCGCATTGAGCGTGGCGGCGATGTCCGGCCGCTTCTGCAGGGCCGAGAGCACCATGCCGGCCGCCTCGATCGTGGAGAGGCCGTCCTTGCGCGGCTCGCGGCGCAGCTTGCCGTAAAGCGAGGGTGCCGCGGGCCCAAGAATGACGCGCTGGCATTTCAGCATCCAGGCATTGCGCCACCAGAGCGCCTTGGCCTGGCTCCAGGTGCCGTCCAGCAGGATCACGCCCTCGATGTCACGCAGCAGCGACTTCTGGTTCATCTCGGCTTCGCCCTTGCGGTCGATGGCAAGAATGTCGAGATCGGTGTCATAGTCGGCCACTTTGGCCGAGCCGAGATAAAGAATCGCCCAGCGGGCGGGATCGACGGTCCGGCCGAGAATCTTGGACAGGCTTGGCCAGGACAGGCCGACCTTGACCTGGGCATTGGCGAAATGCTGGGCGGCCACGCGCGCGGTTCCGAGCGCCCTGTCCTGCTCCTGCGGATGCTGCAGGATCAGCAGTTCGAGCTTACTCTTGATCGGTTCGATGCTGTCGCAGATGCAGAACGGCACCGGCTTCTGGCAATGCGGGCAATCCGGGATCTCGATGATCTCGCCGGGCGAAACGTCTTGGGTGCTGGACATTGCCCGCTATACGCCGCGGACGGGCCGGCTTCAACCGCCGCGGCGCTATTCGGCCGGCGCCGGTAGCGGCTGTGAGCGGTATCTGTTTCGCAGCCGGTCGATCAAAAGATAGATCACGGGCGTCGTGTACAGCGTCAGGATCTGCGACACGAAGAGGCCGCCGATGATGGTGATTCCGAGCGGTCGCCGGAGTTCGGTGCCGGGGCCCGTGGCGACCACCAGGGGGATCGCGGCGAAGGCTGCGGCCAGCGATGTCATCAGGATCGGCCGGAAGCGCGCGCGGCAGGCCTCGAAAATGGCATCCGCCGGCGACAGATTGCGCTGGCGCTCGGCCTCGAGCGCAAAATCCACCAGCATAATGCCGTTCTTCTTGACGATGCCGATCAGCAGGATGATGCCGACAAAGGCGATCACCGTCAGCGGCGTATTGGTCAGTTGCAGCGCCAGCAGTGCGCCCAGCCCTGCAGACGGCAATGTCGAGATGATCGTCAGCGGATGCATCAGGCTCTCATAGAGAACGCCCAGCACGATATACATCGCGATCAATGCGCCCAGGATAAGCAGTGGCTGCCGGCTGGCCGTTTTGTTGAAATCGCCGGCGCTGCCCTCGAAGCCGCCGCGAATTCCTTCCGGCATGTGCAGTTCGTCGACGGCGCGTTGAATTGAGCTGGTGACGGAATCCAGTTGCACGCCGGGCAGCAGATTGAACGACACCGTCGTCGAAGGCATCGACTGCGAGTGATAGACCGCCAGCGGCGTCAGCGAGCGTGTGATCTTGGCGACTGCCGAGAGCGGCACCTGCGCGCCGCCGGTGCCGGCCACATAGATGCGCTCGAGATCGGCGGGATCGTTCTGGAACTTGCCGTTGATCTCCAGGATCACCTTGTACTGGTTGCGCTGGGTGTAGATCGTCGAAATCTGCCGCTGCGAGAATGCATTGTTGAGCGCGGAATCGATATCGGCGACATCGACGCCGAGGCTCGACGCCAGTTTGCGGTCGATCTGCAGCGTCAGTTGCAACCCGCCGGGATCGCGGTCGCTGGAGACGTCGGTGACGCCTTCAACCGTCTCCAGCCGCTTGCTCACCAGCGGCGCCCACTTCTGCAGCAGCTCCAGATTGCTGGATGTCAGCGTGTACTGATAGTTGGAGTCGCTCTGCCGTCCGCCGGCACGCAGATCCTGTGCAGCGAACATGAACAGGCGAATTCCGGGAATATTGCTCAGCTTCGGCCGCAGGCGGTTGATGACGTCTTCGGTGGACGCACCATCGCGCTCCGCCGGCGACTTGAGAGCGATGAACATGGAGCCGCGCGGGCCGCCGCCGCCGAAACCGCCGGTGCCACCGAGCGAGGAGCCGACGCTGGCGACACCGGGATCGGCCAGTACGATGTCCATGACCTGCTGCTGCAGCGGCAGCATGGCCTGGAAAGACGTATCCGCAGATGCCCGCGTAGAGCCGATGACAAAGCCGCTGTCATCGCTCGGGAAGAAACCTTTCGGCGTCTTGATGTAGAGCGTCACGGTCAGAGCGATGGTGGCGAAGAAGACCACCAGGGTCATCAGCGGGAACTCCAGCACGCCCCGCAGTGTCCGCTCGTAGATCGCGATGATCCGTGACAGCAAGCCTTCGACGATGCGATCGAAGCGTGTTTCGGTCGAGGACATCGCCGCGCGAATATATTGCGCGCAGATCATCGGGGTCACCGTCAGCGACACCAGGGTTGAAACCGCGATCGCAAAGGTCAGCGTCAGCGAGAATTCACGCAGCAATCGGCCGACCAGGCCATCCATGAACAGCAGTGGAATGAAGGCGGCGACCAGCGACAGGCTGATCGAAACGACGGTGAAGCCGATCTGCTTGGCGCCTTCGAGCGCGGCCTGCATCGGCGCCATGCCGTCTTCGAGATTGCGATACATGTTCTCGATCATGACGATGGCATCGTCGACCACGAAGCCGACCGAGATGACCAGCGCCATCAGCGACAGATTGTTGATCGAGAAACCGGCTAGCCACATGCCGGCCAGCGTGCCCGCCAGCGCCAGCGGCACCGAAATGCCCGCCGCAATGGTTGGCACGCCGCGGCGGACGAACAGGAACACGACGCCCATCACCAGGATCGCCGTGGCGAACAGGGTCCATTCCATATCCTCGACTGACGCGCGGATGGTGCCGGTGCGGTCCGTCAGCACCGAAACCTCGATGCCGGCGGGGATCCACTGCTTCAGGTCAGGGATCAACGCCTTCACGCGATCGACGGTGTCGATGACATTGGCATTACCCTGCTTGGTGATCTGGATCAGCACCGCCGGCTGCTTGTTGAACCACGCAACCGAGCGGCTATTTCGCGTGGCGTCCTGAACGTCGGCAACATCCGCCAGGCGCAAAAAGTTGCCGTTCGAGCTCTTGATAATGATCTCGCGGAATTCTTCCGCGGTCCGCATCTGCGGATTCATCGAGATCGTTTCGCTCTGTCGTGCGCCCTGGAAGATGCCGACCGGGCCCAGCGGATTGGCATTGACGATGGCGGTGCGGACATCGTCGCTGGATATGCCGGCATTCGACAGCGCGACCGGATTGAGCTGGATGCGCACTGCAGGCTGGTCGGCGCCCGATGCCGTGACCTCGCCTACCCCGGCACCTGCGCGATGCGCTGCACCAGCACGGTGTCGGCGACGTCATAGATGGCGGCGGCCGACATGGTCTTCGATGTCAGCGCCAGAATGAAGACGGGTGCTGCGGCCGGATTGGCCTTGCGGAAGGTCGGCAGCGTCGGCAGATCGGTTGGCAGGTCCGCCATCGAGGCATTGATCGCCGCCTGCACATCGCGCGCCGCGCGGTCGGCATCGCGGCTGATGGCGAATTGCATCATGATGCGGGTGGAGCCGAGCGAACTCGTCGAGGTGATCTGTTCGAGGCCGGCAATGGTCCCGAGACGCCGCTCCAGCGGGGCGGCGACCGTCGATGCCATGATCGCGGGATCGGCGCCGGGACGCGACGCCATCACCATGATCATCGGAAAATCGACATTCGGCGTGGCGGCGACCGGCAGGATGCGATAGGCGACGACGCCGAGCAGGAACAGGCCGATCGCCATCAGCGTGGTGCCGACCGGCCTGCGGATGAAGGGCTCGGAGATCGAGATCGCCACTAGGGCCGCCCTCCTGCCCCGGCCCGTCCCGGCGTACCCGCGACATTTGGCGACGAGCGGCGGAACCGCAGACTGACGCGATCAAGCGCGAGATAGATCACCGGCGTCGTATAAAGCGTCAGCATCTGGCTGAGGATCAGGCCGCCGATGATGGAAACGCCGAGCGGAAAGCGCAGCTCCGAGCCGGTGCCGCTCTCCAGCGCCAGCGGTAGCGCGCCGAACAGCGCCGCCAGCGTCGTCATCATGATCGGGCGGAACCGCAGCAGGCAGGCCTCGACGATGGCCGCCTCCGGCGCCATGCCGCGCTCACGCTCGGCATCGAGCGCGAAGTCGATCATCATGATGGCGTTCTTCTTGACGATGCCCATCAGGAGAATGATGCCGATCAGGCCGATCACCGACAGGTCCTCGCCGCACAGCATCAGCGCGAGAATGGCGCCGACACCCGCGGATGGCAGCGTCGAGAGAATGGTGATTGGGTGGATGTAGCTCTCATAGAGCACGCCCAGCACGATATAGATCGTGACGATGGCGGCTAGGATCAGCCACGGCTGTCCGGCCAGCGACTTGGAAAATTCGGCCGCATCGCCCGAAAACATGCCGACGATGCTGGTCGGCATACCGATCCGCGCTTCGATGGTCTTCACTTCCTCGACGGCATTGCCGAGGGATTCGCCAGGCGCGAGATTGAAGCTGAGCGAGATCGCGGGGAATTGGGCCTGATGCGAGATCGCGAGTGGCGCCGTGGTCCGCGTCAGCGTGGCGACGGCCGAGAGCGGCACTTGCGCATTGTTGGTACCGTTATTGGCGCCGGGCAGATAGAGTTTTGATAGCACACCGGGATCGCGTTGCTGCTCCGGCAGTGCTTCCAGCACCACACGATACTGGTTCGACTGGCCATAGATGGTCGAAATCTGCCGCTGCGCGAAGGCATCGTTCAGCGTGTCATTGATGGCCTGCAGGCTGACACCGAGCTGGCCGGCGCGCTGGCGGTCGATATCGAGCGCAGCGCGCAGGCCGCCCACGGCCGCTTCTGACGACACGTCGCGGAACATCGGATCGCTGCGCAACTCCTTGACCAGGCGCTGCGACCACTGGGTCACCTCGGCAGCATCCGTGCCGGTCAGCGTGTATTGATACTGCGACCGGCTCGACGACGTGCTGATCTGGATATCCTGCACCGGCTGGAAATAGACCGTCATGCCCGGAACGCCAGCGACGCGCTCCTTGAGCCGCGTGATGACCTTGGTGATGTTGTCCTTGCGCTCGCCAAGCGGTTTCAGCGTCATCACCAGACGACCCACATTGGTGGTCGGATTGACGGAGCCGCCGCCGATCACCGACACCACCCCGACCACATCCGGATCGACCTGGATGATGGCAGCGACCGCGCTCTGCCGATTCTGCATCTCCGTGAAGGAGACATCCGGACCGGCCTCGGTCACCGCGGTGATCGACGCCGTATCCTGCAGTGGCAGGAAACCTTTGGGCGCGATCACATAGAGGCCGAGCGTGGCCGCGATGGTGATGAAGGTCACCACCAGCGTCGCCGGTTGATGCTTCATCACCCACAGCAGCGTGCGGTGATAGAACGCCACCATGGCGTCGATACCGCGGCTGATCGTGGCAAGACCCGGCACCTGCCATTCGTCATGCATGTTCTTCAGCAGCCGCGAGCACATCATCGGCGTCAGTGTCAGCGACACCACGGCGGACATCACGACGGCGATGGTCAGTGTCAGCGCAAACTCCCGGAACATGCGGCCGACAAGGCCGGACATGAACAGCAGCGGGATGAACACCGCGATCAGCGAGACGGTGAGCGAGATGACGGTGAAGCCGATTTCGCTGGCGCCCTTCAGCGCCGCCTGCATCGGGCTTTCGCCCTCCTCCATGTGGCGGACGATGTTCTCGATCATCACGATGGCATCGTCGACCACGAAACCGGTGCCGATGGTCAGCGCCATCAGCGAGAGATTGTCGAGGCTGAAGCCGGCGAAATACATCACGCCGAACGACGTGATCAGCGACAGCGGCAGCGCGACGCCGGCAATCAGCGTGGCGCGCAGCGAGCGCAGGAACAGCAGCACCACCAGCGTCACGAGGATGACGGCCAGCACCAGCGTAAATTGCACGTCATGAACGGAGGCGCGGATGGTCACCGTGCGGTCGCTGACGATGGTCAGCTTGACGCCGGCCGGCATCAAGCGCTGCACTTTCGGGATTTCCTCGCGGATCTGGCGCACCACCTCGATGACATTGGCGCCGGGCTGGCGCTGGATCTCGATGATGACCGCCGGTGTTCCCTGATACCAACCGCCGGTGCGATTGTTCTCCAGGCCGTCCACGATCTGCGCGACGTCGCCGATGGTGACGGGCGCGCCGTTGCGATAGGCGATGATGATCGGCTTATACGCCTCCGCCGCAGCGATCTGGTCGTTGGCCGCAATGGTGTAGGCCTGTTGTGGCCCGTCGAGCGATCCTTTCGGGCCGGACACATTGGCGCCCGCAATCGCCGTGCGCAGGTCCTCCATGGAGATGCCATAGGCCGCAAGCCGCGCCAGATCAGCCTGTACGCGGACCGCAGGCTTGAGCCCGCCAAGCACGCCCACTTTGCCGACGCCGGAGATCTGGCTGAGCCGCTGCGCCAACAGCGTGTCGGACAGATCGCTCATGGCGCGCAGCGCGATCGTGTCGGAGGTCAGCGCCAGCGTCATCACCGGCGCGTCGGCCGGGTTCACTTTCGCATAGACCGGCGGATAAGGCAGGTTGCGCGGCAGCACGCCGGCGGCGGCATTGATCGCCGCCTGCACATCCTGCGTGGCGCCATCGATGTCGCGATTTAGGTCGAACTGCAGCGAGATCTGGCTGACGCCATAGGAGCTGGTCGATGTCATCGATACCAGCGACGGGATTTGGCCGAGCTGCCGTTCCAGCGGCGCAGTGATCAGCGACGCGGTCACTTCCGGGCTCGCGCCCGGCAATTGCGTCGAGACCTGCACCGTCGGGAAGTCGACCTGCGGCAGCGCCGAAACCGGTAGCGCGAAATAGCCGAGCAAACCGCCGATCAGCAGCGCCACCCCGATCAGGGATGTTGCGACAGGCCGGCGGATAAAGGGTTCGGAGACGCTCATATCTGTGCGCTCTTCGCGATCGCGGCCATCAACCGCGACGACCGGTCTGGATCGGCGTCATGGCTGTTTCGCTCCCTGCGGTGCGTTCCCCTGATTGGGCTGGCCGGCGGCGGGGGCTGTCTGGCCCATTGGCGCGGACGGATTGCCATCGCCACCCTGCTGCTGGCCCTGCCCGCGTTTGCTGCGACGTTCACCGGCATCGCTGCCTTTGGTGCCGCTGCGCTTGCGGGGCGCGAGATCAACCGTGGGCTCGCCCGTATTGGTGCCGACGCTGACCTTGGCGCCATCGGACAGATTGGCAAAGCCCGTGGTCACGACGCGGTCGGTAGCTGACAGGCCTTTGGCGATAACGGCCGACAGTTCGCTCTGCTGCGTGACCGTGATCGGCACCGCCTTCACCACATCGCCTTCGCCGATCACATAGCTGAATGTGCCGGCCGGACCGCGCTGCACGGCGGAGGTCGGCACCACCATGGCGTCCTTCAGCGTCTCCACCTTGAGGCGGACATTGACGAACTGGCCGGGCCAGAGCTGATAGTTCGGATTCGGAAACTCCGCCTTCACCTTCACGGTGCCCGTGGTCTGATCGACCTGATTGTCGATGCCCGTCAGCGTGCCCGTATCGACGACAGTCACGCCGTCATTTCCAAACACGTCGACGGTCAGCTGTCCCTTGGCGGCAGCGGCATTGGCGCGTGTGATCTGCTGCTGCGGCAGGCTGAACAGCACGGCGATCGGCTGCAGCTGTGTGATCACCACCAGACCCGTCGTATCGGAGGCGCGGATCAGGTTGCCCTGATCGACCTGACGCAGGCCGGCGCGGCCGGACAGCGGCGCGATGATGTTGGTGTAGCTGAGCGTGGCCCCGGCATTGTCGATGGCGGCCTGATCAGCTTTCACAAGCGCTTCCTGCTGGGCGACCAGCGCGCGCTGGGTGTCCGCCTGCTGCTTGGAACCCGCATTGGACTGGGCAAGCTGCTCGTAACGGATCAGGTCGAGCCGCGCATTGGCGAGTGTGGCTTCGTCCTGCGCCTTCTTGGCGACAGCCTGGTCGTACAGCGCCTTGTAGAGGACCGGGTCGATCTCGGCGAGCACATCGCCCGCCTTGACGTCCTGGCCTTCCTTGAAATTGACCTTGATCAGTTTGCCGTCGACCTGCGCACGGACCGTGACGGTGTTGAGCGCACGCACGGCGCCCACGCCGTCGAGATAGACTGGCACGTCCTCGATCTTCGGCGTGGCTGCGAGCACCGGCACGATCATCATGTCCGGCCGGAAGCCGCCGCGGCGCATGTCGCCACCACCCTGACGCGGCTGCATAGCCTGCCAGGCGATATAGCCGAGGCCGCCAAGGATCAGCAGCGTCACCGCGATCGAGACGGTGCGGCGGCGGGCCTTGCCGGCAACCGTCGCCACGCCATCGCTGGCAGCTTTCATGTCCGGCTTAAAGAGCATTGACCGGTCTTTCCATTTTCGGCTCCCAGCCGCCGCCCAGCGCCTGATAGAGGCTGACGATGGCCTGCAGCCGCGCAAGCTGCGCCTGGGACAGCGTGTCCTCGGCCTGGAACAGCGTCAGCTGGGTGTTTAGCACAGTTACGATATCAGCGGTTCCGGCGCGCAATTGCTGCTCGGAGAGTTCAAAGGCTCGCCGCGACGCGCGGACCACTTCACGCTGCAGTCGCAGCCGTTCCGTGGTCTGGCGGATCGCCACCAGCGCATTGTCCACGTCGGCGAAGGCGGAAACGACCGTTTTGCGATAGGTCTGCAGCAGCTCGTCCTGACGCGCCTGCGTCAGTTCGAAATTGCCGCGAATGCGCCCGCCATCGAAAATCGGCTGTGTCAGTCCGCCCACCAGGCTGAAGAACGCCGCATTGGGATTGAACAGAGCCACGAGGGCGGCGCTTTGGTAGCCGCCCGAACCGGTCAGCTGGATCGTCGGGAAGAACTGCGCACGCGCGCTCCCCACATTGGCGGTTGCCGCAGCGAGCTGAGCTTCCTGTCGGCGAATATCCGGACGCTGGGTGAGAAGCTCAGACGGCAGCCCCGGCGTTACCTTCGGTCCAGTAATGGCGTTCAGCGTGCCGCCGGCGACACGCACGCTCTCCGGCGGACGCGACACCAGCGTCGCCAACGCATGCTTGTTCTGAGCCAGCGTGGTGCGCAACAGCGGCACCGAGGCGCGTTGGTTCGCGAGCACGCTTTCCTGCTGCGCCACGTCCAGCTCGGAACCGGTACCTGCGCTGAAACGCTGCTTGATCGCATCGAGGATGCGGACCGCACTGGCGATGTTGCGCTCGGCGGTTCGGATCCGGTCCTGCGCCGTCACCACCTGGAAATAGGCATTGGCCACCGCCGCCATGGTGGTCAGGGCGACGACGTCGCGGTCGAAGCGGCTGGCATTGGCCGTCTCTTCGGCCGCCAGCGCCGCGTCTCGATTCTTGCCCCAGAAATCGATCTCGTAGCTGGCGGAGAGCGACGCCTGGAAGTTGGTGATCTCGCGGCCGTTATTGGTCAGGCCGCTGGCACTCGAACCGGAGGTGCGCGCGTAGTTTTCCTGACCGCCCGCGCTCAAGGTCGGCAACAGCGCCGCGCCGGTGATTCGCGCCTGCGCATCCGCCTGCCGGAGTCGCGCCACGGCAGCTGCGATATCCAGATTGACGGTTTGCGCCTCTTCCATGAGCTGAGTGAGCTCGGCCGAGCGGAAGCCGCGCCACCAGTCGAGCGCCGGCACGGCCGCGCCCGGTTTGCTGGTGTGGGCATCCTTGTAAACGGTGGGGATATCCAGCGCCGGATCGGGCAAATCCGACGTCAGCATGCATCCGGTCAGCGCCGATCCGGCCGTCAGCAAGGCCAGCACGCGGCCGATGATTCGGAATGTGGGACGGCTCACAGTGACTGCTCCGCGGACAGGCGTCGCCCACCCGCAAAATGCAGGGGAAACTGACGAAAGGAGCAATAGACTGCGACACGTTGACCGGGTGATGCTGGACGATGAAAACGCGTCGCCATTCTAGCCGCCCGCAGATGCGGCGGACAGTGTTCTTGCGTGTCGGAACGTGCAGGCAGGCTCGAACGTTGGGCCTGTGAAAACGCTCCTATTTGCACAAATTCCCTTATTTCACTGGCTTAATCTGAATGTGACAATCGATATTGCTCAACCCGGCTTACGAAGATTTCATGTGTCTCGACATTGCTGCCGCATATCTCCTCGCCTCGCTGCTGTTCCCGCGGTGAAACCCTGGGCTCATTCCAACCGTAGCTCCACCATTATCAGGCCACCGCAAGGGACTTTGGAATGCGCATCGCAGTGATCGGAACGGGAATAGCCGGCAACGCCGCGGCCTGGGCACTGTCGAAACGCTATCCCGTGACGGTCTATGACCGCGAATTGCGGCCGGGCGGTCATAGCCACACGGTGACCGTGGATTATGACGGCGAGCAGATCCCGGTCGATATCGGCTTCATCGTCTATAACGAGCTCAACTACCCCGATCTCACCGCGTTGTTCGCCCATCTTGGCGTCGAGACCGTCGATAGCTGCATGAGCTTTGCCGTCAGCGCCGATGCCGGCCGTTTCGAATGGAAGGGCGGCGGTGACAACTGGGCGGATACGGCGCGGGGCCTGTTCGCGCAGAAGCGCAATGTGCTGTCGCCATCCTATCTGCGCATGCTGCGCGATATCCTCACCTTCAACGAGCAGAGCGTGAAGGATCGGGCGGCAGGCCTTCTCGGTGACATGACACTGGGCGCCTATTTCCGCTGGCGCAAATTCGCGCCGCGCCTGCTCACCGACTATCTCGCGCCGATGGGCGCGGCCATCTGGTCGGCACCGGCGGATCGCATGCTGGATTTTCCGGCCGAGAACTTCGTCGCTTTCTTCAGCAATCACCGCCTGCTGCAATATGACCGTCCCGTCTGGCGCACGGTACGCGGGGGCAGCAAGCGTTATGTCGAGAGGCTCACCGCGGCCTTCGGCGATCACCTACGTCTTGGCTGCGCGGTATCCTCCATCGAGCGCGGCCCGCACGGCGTCACCGTGCATGACAGCCTCGGTCATCACGAACTCTATGATCACGTCATCGTCGCCACGCATAGCGACCAGGCCCTGTCGCTGCTGTCCGATCCCAGCGCAGACGAGACTGCGGTGCTCGGCGACATCGGCTATGCGCCCAATGTCGTCCATCTCCATCGCGACCCCAGGCTGATGCCGAAGCGCCGCAATGCCTGGGCGTCGTGGAATTTCCTGCGCTGGAAGCGCGAAGGTAGCCATGTCAACGACGTTGCCGTCACCTACTGGATGAACCAGTTGCAAGACATTCCCGGCAACAAACCGCTCTTTGTCAGCCTCAATCCGCCCTTCGCGCCGGACCCTGATCTCACCTTCGGACGTTATATGTGCGAGCATCCGCAATATGACGCCAAGGCGTTTGCGGCACAGAAGCGTCTCGGGGACATCCAGGGCAAGCGCCACACCTGGTTTTGCGGCGCATGGACCGGCTACGGCTTTCACGAGGATGGTTTGCGTTCGGGCCTCGCCGTCGCCGAAGCGCTCGGAGCCACGGTCCCCTGGCGCGAGACACCGTCGGAACTGGCGGAGGCTGCGGAGTAGCGATGATGAAGAGCGCAGGCAAAGCGATGGCACCGGCGGCGCTGTATTTCGGCGACGTCATGCATGCGCGCCTGAAGCCGATGGGTCATCGCTTCAACTACCGCGTCATGAGCCTGCTCATCGATCTCGACCGGCTGGATCAAGCGGACCGGACGTCGCGCCTGTTCGGCGTCAATCGCGCCGCGCTGTACAGTTTTTACGAGAAGGATCACGGCGATCGCGACGGATCTTCCTTGCGTGCTTTTGCCCAACGCTCCGCTGCGGCGCATGGCATCGATCTCACCGGCGGTCGCGTCGAACTGCTCTGCTATCCCCGCCTGCTCGGCTACACCTTCAATCCGCTGTCGGTCTATTTCTGCCATCGCGCGGACGGTACACTCGCACTGATCATCTATGAAGTGCGCAACACCTTTGGCGATATCCATTCCTACGTGCTGCCGGTCACTGACGGCGAGCAGACCGATGCCGGCATCCGGCAGGTGCAGGACAAGCTGTTCTATGTGTCGCCCTTCATCGAGACGGCCATGCGCTATCACTTCCGCGTGTCGCCGCCGTCAGATGACGTGAAGCTGCGCATTCTGGAAACCGATGCAGAAGGTCCGCTGCTCGCCGCGACCTTTCATGGCCGACGTCGCGCGCTGACATCGCGGGCGCTTCTGAAGTCGTTTTTCAGCCTTCCACTCGTGACTTTGAAGATCATGGCCGCCATCCACTGGGAGGCCCTGCGCCTCTGGCTCAAAGGTGCGCGGCTCGTCCCGCGGCCGTCCGCCAATGCCGGAAATACCGGCTTGGCGAGTGAACAAAGCCGCGCTTATATTTCCGCAAAGTCATCGGCACGCTGAGCGTTCTCGCGACGCACAACGCAAATCCTGACGGCGGATGCACATGTCTGAACTCACTCTCAACGCGCCGGCCAATGTGCCGGAAAGCGTCACCCCGGAAAATGCCAAGCGCCTGTTGGCGGACCTGCCCAGGATCGTCCGGATGGCGCTGGGTTTTGGCGCGCACATCACCCGCGGCACGCTCGACGTGACACTGCCGAACGGCCGCCGTTATCGGCTAGGTGGTCGCGAGCCCGGCCCTGCCGCGGAAATGACCGTCCACAGCTACGCCTTCGCCTCGCGCCTGATCAATGGCGGCGATATCGGCATTGCCGAAGCCTATCTCCATGGCGACTGGGACACGCCGGACCTCACGCAATTCCTGTATCTGTTCTGCGTCAATCACGACCTGATCCAGTCGATGCTCGGCAACAATCCGATGATGCGGTTGGTGCAGGTCGTCAGACACTGGTTCAACCGCAACACCAAGCGGCAGGCGCGCAAGAACATCTTCGCGCATTACGATATCGGCAATCGGTTCTATTCGGCCTGGCTCGATCCGAGCATGACCTATTCGTCGGCGATCTTCGAGGACGGCACGCAGGATCTCACCGCGGCCCAGCACAACAAATATCGCCGGCTCGCGGAAGCCATTGAACTCAAGCCAGGCATGAGCGTGCTGGAGATCGGCTGCGGCTGGGGCGGCTTCGCCGAATATGCCGCGAAGAATTACGACGTGCAGGTGGTCGGCCTCACCATCAGCACCGAGCAGCGCGATTACGCGCTGAAGCGCATGCAGGACGCCGGTCTGGCGGACAAAGTCGAGATCCGCTTTCAGGACTACCGCGACGAGCGCGGGCTGTATGACCGCATCGTCTCCATAGAGATGATCGAGGCCGTCGGCGAGCAGTTCTGGCCGCGCTATTTCTCGCAGATCCGCGATCGCCTGCTGCCTGGCGGCTTCGCCGGCATTCAGGCCATCACCATTCAGGACAAGTTCTTCCAGACCTATCGCAACGAGGTCGATTTCATCCAGCGCTACGTCTTTCCCGGCGGCATGCTGCCATCGCCCGAGATCCTGAGATCGCTCGGTGAGCGCTTCAGCGTTCCCGTTATCCGGGAGCGCATTTTCGGGCAGGACTATGCTACGACGCTTGCCATCTGGAGAGACAATTTCCGCGCGGCATGGCCAAGCCTGACGCCGCTCGGTTTCGACGATCGCTTTCGCCGTCTGTGGGAATACTACCTCGCTTATTGCGAGGCTGGTTTCTTGTCAGGGAATATCGACGTCCGCCAGGTCGTGTTCGCAAAAGCGAAATGAGGCGCGCCTTCAAGGCTGCCTGCTCGCGCCGCCCTGTCCTGCCCCTGCTTCCCTTGTATGACCTTGCTGCGTTCACTAGGTTGAGTTCAGCATCGTCAACCCGTTCGAGAATTACAGGCTCATGATTTTCAACAAAGACGTCGTCGCGGCCATCGGCAACACGCCCCTGATCAAGCTGAAACGCGCCTCCGAACTCACCGGTTGCACCATTCTCGGCAAGGCCGAATTCATGAATCCCGGCCAGTCGGTGAAGGACCGTGCCGGCAAATGGATGATTTTGGAAGCCGAGAAGCGCGGTGATCTCAAGCCCGGCGGCCTGGTGGTGGAATCCACGGCCGGCAACACCGGCATCGGTCTGGCTGTGGTGGCGAGTGCGCGCGGCTATCGCACCATCATCGTGATCCCTGACAGCCAGAGCCAGGAAAAGAAAGACATGCTCAAGCTGGCGGGTGCCGAGCTCATCGAAGTGCCTGTCGTTCCCTTTTCCAATCCGAACCAGTTCCAGCATGTCGGCAAGCGGCTCGCAGAACAGCTCCGCAAGACCGAGCCGAATGGCGTGCTGTTTGGCGACCAGTGGAACAATCTCGACAATGCGAAAGCGCATTACGAGTCGACCGGTCCCGAGATCTGGCAGCAGACCGACGGCAAGATTGACGGCTTCATCTGTGCGGTCGGCAGCGGCGGCACGCTCGCCGGCACCAGCACTTATCTCAAGGAAAAGAACAAGGGCATCGTGATCGGCTGCGCCGATCCGCATGGCGCTGCCATGTATAGCTATTTCAAAACCGGCGAAGCCAAGGCGTCCGAGGGCGGATCGATCACCGAGGGTATTGGTCTTGGCCGCATCACGCCCATCGCGCAGCAGGCCAAAAAGGCCGTCGATGAAGCCTTCCTGATCTCCGATGAGGAAGCCGTGGCTGAGATCTACGATCTCGCTGAACACGAGGGCCTCTGCCTCGGCGGGTCCAGCGGCGTCAACATCGCCGGCGCCATTCGTCTCGCCAAGCAACTCGGGCCGGGCAAGACCATCGTCACGATCCTGTGCGACTCCGGCGGGCGTTATCAGTCGAAACTGTTCAATCCGGATTTCATGCGCAGCAAGAACCTGCCGGTGCCGGCATGGCTGGAGCGCAAGAGCGACATTCAGGTGCCGTTCGAGAAGGTGTAACTCACCGTCCCACGAACTCCCCGTCATCCTGAGGCGCGAGCACTTGCGAGCCTCGAAGGATGGCCCGCAAGCACCGGAGTGCGCCGCCGCATCCTTCGAGGCTCGCCCTTTGGGCGAGCACCTCAGGATGACGATTTGAGAGATGGGCTCACCGCAAAATCTGCCCGAGAAACAGTTTCGTGCGTTCGTGCTGCGGGGCATCGAAAAACGCCTGCGGCTTGTTCACTTCGATGATCTGACCGGCATCCATGAAAACGATGCGGTCGGCGACCTGACGCGCAAATCCCATTTCATGGGTGACGACGAGCATCGTCATGCCTTCGTCGGCGAGATCGACCATGGTGTCGAGCACTTCCTTGACCATCTCCGGGTCTAGTGCTGACGTCGGTTCGTCGAACAGCATCACCTTGGGCTTCATGGTCAATGCCCGCGCGATGGCGACGCGCTGTTGCTGGCCGCCCGAGAGCTGGCCGGGATAGCTGCCGGCCTTTTCGGGTATCCGCACCCGTTCGAGATATTTCATCGCGGATGCTTCGGCATCCTTCTTCGACATGTGCCTCACCCAGATCGGCGCGAGCGTGCAGTTTTCCAGCACGGTCAGATGGGGAAACAGGTTGAAGCTCTGGAACACCATGCCGACCTCACGGCGGACGTCATCAACGCGGCTCAGCCTGGGGCCGAGTTCGATGCCGTCGACGGTGATTTGCCCCTCCTGAAAATCCTCCAGCGCATTGATGCAGCGGATCAGCGTCGATTTTCCCGAGCCGGACGGCCCGCAGATGACGATACGTTCGCCAGCGCCGACATTCAGATCGATGTCGCGCAACACGTGAAACTCCCCGAACCACTTGTTGAGGCCCGCAATGCTGACGACCGGTTGTGTGCTGGCCATATGTCTCAACTCCGTCGGTGCGCGTTGAGCCTGTGCTCAACGAACAGCGAGTATCGCGACATGCCGAAGCACAACACGAAATAGATGATGCCGGTGAAAGCGAATCCGGTGAACAACGTCGTCGGTGACGACCATTCCGGATCGGCAAAGGCCGCACGCAACTGCCCGAGCAGATCGAACAGCGCGACGATGGACACCAGCGAGGTGTCTTTCAACAATGCGATGAAGCTGTTGACGAGACCCGGAATGACATGGCGCAACGCCTGCGGCAGCACGATCAGTCGCGTCGTCCGCCACCAGGACAGGCCAAGGGCGCTGGCTGCTTCCGCCTGCCCGCGCGGGATCGCCGCCAGGCCACCACGGATCACCTCTGCATTATAGGCGCCCGCAAACAGCGCCACGCCGATCAGCACGCGTAGCAAACCATCGATGGTGAAATTGCCGGGCAAGAACAGTGGCAGCATATATGTCGCGAAAAACAGCACCGTGATCAACGGCACACCGCGCCAGAATTCGATGAAGGCGACCGATGCGATGCGGATCAGCGGAATGCCGGAGCGCCTGCCCAGCGCGAGTGCAATACCGACCGGCATGGACGCCACGATGCCGGTCGTTGCCACCACCAGCGTGACCAGCAACCCGCCCCAGGATCCCGTCGGGACGATCGGCAAGCCGCCATGGTCCAACCGAAGCGCTGCAATCATCACAGCAGTGGCGGCAAAGGTCGCAACTGTCCCCACGAATGCGCGTATGCCGCCGGCTGCGAGAATGACAAGCGAAACGAACGTCGCAACGATCCCGAATTCGAACCAGACAGGCGACCCGAGCGCATCGCCCTGGTTACGCAGCCAGTCATGCAGCAATGCCAGATACACATGGGCGTCCGAAGCGAGCGGAATTCCCCAGGCTTTCAGGTGATCCGCACCGATCGCCAGCGCCTCGATAGCAGCGCCGATACCGAAACCATCCAGGCCTCCGCCATACAGCAGAAAGAATGCCACCACAGGAAAAGCGAGAAAGAACACCGCAGCATTGGTCGTTTTTCCCGGCAAGCGCGGAATGAGCAGCGGCAGAAGCACAAGCGCTCCGATCAGGAACGTCAGATCGACGCGCCAGCGTTCGCTTTCGGGATAGAAGCCATAGATGAACTGCGAGAACTTCGCCTGCACGAACGGCCAGCAGGCGCCGACCGGGCGCCCCAGCGTTTCCGGCAGGCAGGCGCTGCGGTCGCTGCCATGCCAGACGGCGTCCACCAGCAGAAATTTTGTCAGCGGGACAATGGTGAACCACAGCAACAGAATGCTCGCGGCCGTGAGCAGGATGTTGGTCGGCGAGTTCAGCAATCGGCCGCGCACGAAGCCGACGAGTCCGGTACTTCGGACCGGCGCATCGCGGGCCGTGATCATCGCTCCGGCGACATAGGCGGTCTCGCTCATGTGCCCATGCTCCGCGACATCCGCCAGCCATAGACACTCATCAGTGCGCTCGTGATCAGCGAAATCGCAAGATAGATCGCCATGGTGATGGCGACGATCTCGATGGCCTGTCCGGTTTGGCTCAAAGTGGTTCCTGCGAACACCGACACCAGGTCGGGATAGCCGATAGCCACCGCCAGCGACGAATTCTTGGTCAGATTGAGATACTGGTTGGTGAGCGGCGGCAGGATCACGCGCATGGCTTGCGGCACCACGATCAACCGCAACACGTCGCCGCGCGAGAGCCCGAGCGAAGCGCCCGCTTCGGGCTGCCCCTTATGGACCGACTGCACACCGGCGCGCACGATCTCGGCGATGAAGGCTGCGGAATAGGTCGATAGCGCGATGGCCAGTGCGGCGAATTCAGGCACCATGCGCATGCCGCCGGAGAAATTGAACCCGCGCAGCACTGGATAGTCGAGGGTCCACGGCTTGCCGAAGATGAAAACCGTCAGCACCGGCAGTCCGATCAGGGCAGCCAGCACCATGGGCCAGATCACTATTTGCCGGCCCGTCGCAAACAGCACCCGCTGCGAAATCGCGCGCAACGCGACCACCAGCAGCAAGGCAATGCCGATGGCAATCGCGAAAGGCGCAAGTGCCTCGGTGCCGATCGGCTTCGGCATGCCAAAGCCGCGATTGCTGAGAAACACGCTGTCGAACAGATTGATGCTCTGGCGCGGCTGCGGCAGCGCTGCGAGTACTGCGAGGTACCAGAACAGGATCTGGAACAGCAGCGGCAGATTGCGGATCAGCTCCACATAAGCGCCGGCAATGCGCGACAGCAGCCAGTTCGACGACAATCTCCCGAGCCCGACCATGAAGCCGATGATGGTCGCGAAGATGATGCCAACAATGGAGACGGCAAGCGTGTTGGTAAGGCCGACCAGCAGCACCCGCAGATATGTGTCGGATTCCGAATAAGGGATCAGCGTCTGGCTGACACCGAATCCTGCAGTACTCCAGAGAAAGCCGAATCCCGACGCAATCTTCTGCGTCGCGAGATTGTCGCGCGCATTGTCGATGATCTCATGGCCAATCCAGGCCAGTGCCACGACGAGCACGACCTGCAACGCAAAGCCGCTCCAGCCGGCCTGCCCGCCCAATGCGCGGCGCAGTTTCGCGCGGAGCATCAGTGGCGGTCGTCTGGCTTCGCCTGTCATTGTGATCGCGGGCGCGGCGCTTAGCGGATCGGCGGCGCAAACATGATGCCGCCTTTGTTCCAGAGCTGGTTCAAGCCACGCGCGATCCCGAGCTTCGAGCCCGGTCCGACATGGCGATCAAAACTCTCGCCGTAATTGCCGGTCGCCTTGATGATGCGATGAAACCAGTCCTTGGTGAGGCCGAGTTGTTCGCCGAGGCTGCCATCGGTGCCGAAGATGCGCTTCAGCTCGGGTTTGTCGGATTTGGCTTGGTCATCGACATTCTTCTGGGTGATCCCCAGCTCTTCCGCATTCACCTGCGCGAACAGCGTCCAGCGCACCACGTCGAGCCATTGATCATCGCCATGCCGCACCAGCGGGCCCAGCGGCTCCTTGGAAATCACCTGCGGCAGCACTTCATGATCGGCCGGCGTGGTCAGCTTCAGGCGCTCGGCATAGAGCTGCGAGATGTCCGCGGTGAACGCATCACACCGCCCGGACTCATAGGCTTTCACGACTTCATCGGCGGTCGAAAACGCGACCACCTCATATTTCATGTTGTTGCCTTTGAAGAAGTCGGCGAGGTTCTGCTCGTTGGTGGTGCCCGTCTGCAGGCACACCGACGCGCTGTTCAGTTCGAGCGCCGAGTTCACCTTCAGCGCCTTGCGAACCATGAAGCCCTGGCCGTCGTAATAGTTGATGCCGGCGAAATTCACGCCCAGCGATGTGTCGCGCGAGAGCGTCCAGGTCGTGTTGCGCGACAACACGTCGATCTCGCCGGACTGCAGCGCGGTGAAGCGGTCCTTGGCCGACAGCGGGACATATTTGACCTTGGTCGCGTCATTGAAAATCGCCGCCGCGATGCCGCGGCACAGATCCACATCGAGGCCGGCCCAGTTGCCGCGGTCGTCCGGCGCCGAAAAGCCCGGCAGGCCCTGCGTCACGCCGCAGGACAACACGCCGCGATCCTTCACAGTCTTCAGTGTTTGCGCCGACGCGCCCTGCGCCGTCCAGCCGGCTGCGATTGCGAGGGTGAGCATCAAGGTCGCGGATTTCATGGAGGAGCCTTTCCTGAGGCGTCGGCGTCGCCCGACCAACCGGGCGCAGCACCACACAAAGAACTGAATGCCGAACCGTTCGATCAGTTCCATAGCGGGCCACCACTCAGCCGAAAAGGCCGGTTCGCGCCAGTTCGGATCAAATCCAGTTATGCGAGTCGGAGCCGCAGGTCACCACCATGGCTTGCAGACGAGAGCGATCTGCCAGTCGGGTCAAGGGGTTGACGGGGAACCGGTCCTGTCGGCTTAGTGGCGCTGCAGCAGATGCGCGCGTTCGCCGCGGTCCGCTGCGGCAAAACACCAGACCCGGCAGGCGCTTCCCGATGGCTTCATCCGACAATCACGGCACTTCTTCGCTCGATACCGATACGGTGATCGTCACCGCCGGCCGCGACACCAAAGGCCAATGGGGCTTCGTCAATCCGCCCACCGTGCGCGGGTCGACCGTGCTCTACCCGACCGCCGATGACCTGCATGCCCATCGCGGCGAATATCAATATGGCCGCCACGGCACGCCGACCACCAAGGCGCTTCAGCAGGCGCTGATTGCGCTGGAAGGCCCGCGCTGCGCCGGCGTCGGCCTCGTGCCGTCCGGCCTGGCTGCGATCTCGACCGCGCTGCTCTCGGTCCTCAACGCCGGAGACCACCTCCTCGTCTCGGACAGCGCCTATCGCCCGACCCGCAATTTCTGCAACGGCATGCTGGCGCGCTACGGCATCGAGACCACCTATTTCGATCCGCTGATCGGTGCTGGCATCGAGGCCCTGATCAAGCCGAACACGCGCGCCGTCATGGTCGAGGCGCCGGGCTCACAATCCTTCGAAATGCCCGATGTGCCCGTGATCGCAGGCATCGCCCACAAGCATGGCGCGCTGGTGATCGACGACAACACCTGGGCGACGCCGCTCTATCATCGCTCCCTCGAGCAAGGCGTCGATATCAGCATCCAGGCCGCCACAAAATATATCGGCGGCCATTCCGACATCATGTTCGGCACCATCTCGGCCAACGACGCCGCATGGCCGAAGATCAGCGAAGGCATCAAGCTGCTCGGCACCTGCGCCGGTCCTGACGATGTCTTCCTCGCGCTGCGCGGCCTCCGCACCATGTCGGTACGCCTTGCCCATCACCAGCGCGCGGGCATCGAGATGGCGCAATGGCTGAAGGCACGTCCGGAAGTGCTGAAAGTGCTGCACCCTGCTCTGCCCGAAGATCCCGGCCACGCGATCTGGAAGCGCGACTTCACCGGCGCGTCCGGCCTGTTCAGCATCGTGCTGAAGCCGGTGTCCCAGAAGGCCGTCGATGCCCTGCTCGACGCCGTCAAGCTGTTCGGCATGGGCTATTCGTGGGGCGGTTTCGAGAGCCTGGTCATCCCGTTTGATTGCAGCGAGTACCGCACGGCGACCACATGGGCGCCGGGCGGCCCGACGCTGCGTCTCCATATCGGCCTCGAAAGCCTGGACGATCTCAAGGCCGATCTCGAACGCGGCTTCGCGGCGCTGAAGGCAGCCGCGTGAACTCGATTTTCTGAGCGTGGCATCTGGCCACGGGCGCAGCCAGCCACGACACGGCATCACGAATGATGCCGTGTCATCGCGATGCCTGCGTTCACCACGCTGACAAGCTCTCGCAGTTGCGACCAACGTATCGGTCGTTTCTCGTCCACAACCCCGCTACAATACGCGTCATCGATGTCCGGATCAGAGCCATCGCTCGTCCGAGGAAAGTGCCTTGCAAGACCCGCAGCTCCATGCGCCGCCGCTTCCCCGTCTATACTACGTGACCAGCGGGCTCGATGACCTCGATGCATTTGCAACCTGGAGTGCAGTGCTCTCCCCTCTGTTCGAGCCGAGGTCGTGTGGTCCCAACAAGAAGATCCCGACCGGGTCGGCGTCGGGTGTCATTATCGGCGACATCATCATCGCCAAGGTGATCTTCACCGCCCAGGATTTCGTTCGCGACGAACAACGCATCGCTGTCACGCCGGACCACCTGCTACTGCACCTCTATGTCAATGGCGGATTCAATGGGACGATCAATCGGCAAACGACGACGATCGGCCCCGGCAAGGTCGCGCTGATCGATCTCGCGCACCCCGTGAACACACGCGCCTTTGCATCGACCACCGTCTCGCTGATCGTGCCGCGCAAGTTGCTGGATGGCGTGCCGTTCGACACACTCAAGCCGCGCCTCGATACACTCAGGAACGACCTTCTGGCCGCACATATCCGCTCGCTGCTGGAACGGAGCGCGCAATTGACCGAGGCCGATGTCACGGCCACGATCGACGATACTGTTGGATTTTTGAAACGCCTGCTCGCGCCGATGCCGGACGATTTTCTCGTGCGGCAAAAGGATGCCGACGAAAACATCCTGGCGCTGACCGAAGCGACGATCCGGGATCATCTCGCATTGCCCGAACTGTCGCCGGACTGGCTGGCGCTGAAACTCGACATATCGCGCGCCACGCTCTATCGCCTGTTCGCGGATCATGGCGGCATCATGCGCTATGTCCAGGAGCGTCGTTTGCTCGCCGTGCAGGCCGCCCTCAGCGATCCCCTGGAGACCCGCCGGCTGTCGCGGCTCGCATCAGACCTGGGCTTCAGCAGCGAGGCGCATTTCAGCCGCAGCTTTCGCGCAAGGTTTGGGTCTACTGCGAGCGCCTATCGCAAAAGCCAGCTCGAAGCATCTGCAACCATCCAGCTCACGAGCCCCGAGATCGTTCAGCACTGGTGGATGACCGTGGCTCAATGACCACGCAAAGATCGGCGCAGCAGGCGATTAGTTCGACAGCGTCTTCGAGGCGCGGCCGCGGTTCTTGATGATCAGCATGATGTTGCGGACATAGATCACCGTGGCCGCGGCCTGGCCGATGATGATCACCGGTTCGCGCTTGGCGATGCCATAGACCAGTGTCATCAGCCCGCCGGCGATCGAGAAGAACCAGAACGCCATCGGCACCACGCTCTGCCCGGCGCGCTCGCTTGAAATCCACTGCACCACAAAGCGCGCGGTGAATAGCAGTTGCGCCACCAGGCCGAATGCCAGCCAGAAATCGAATTTGGCAACGAACACATCGTAGAGATAGTCGCCTAGAACCTGGCCGTAGCTGATCAGCATTTACTTGAACTCGGTTGCGACAGGCGTCGTGCGCTTGCGGCGGATCAGCCACCACACGCCGGCCAGATCCATCAGGCCGACCCACAGCCGGTCGAAGAATCCGTAATTCGACACGCCGGAATGACGCGGGCGGTCGATGACATCCACATAGGCGATCTCAAATCCCTCGCGGCGCACCAGCGCCGGCAGGAAGCGATGCAGACCATCGAAATAAGGCAGCGACAAGAACACGTCACGGCGGAACGCCTTCAGCCCGCAGCCGGTGTCACGGGTGCCATCCTTGAGCACGGCGTTGCGCACCTTGTTGGCGATGCGCGACTGGAATTTCTTGAAGCCGGTATCCTTGCGGCCGACCCGCTGAGCCGCAGCGAGACCGACGCGCCCGCCGCCATCGGCGATCGCCGAAATCAGGTTCGGCAGGAATGCCGGATTGTTCTGGCCGTCGCCGTCGAGCGTCGCGACGATGCCGCCGCGCGCATGGCGCACGCCGGTGCGTACCGCCGCCGACTGGCCCGATGACGCCGCATGATCGATCCGCCGCAGATTGCCGCGCGCCTGCATCAATTCGGCGAGTAAACCAGGCGTGCGGTCCGTGGAGCCGTCATTGACGTAGATGATCTCGTAAGCCCAGCGGCCATCCAGCGCGGCTGCGATCTCGGCGATCAACGGCGCGACATTGCCCTCCTCGTTGCGCACGGGCACGACAATGGAGACGTCGATGGGAGAAGTGTCAGCAGCGGACAAAGCGAAGCTCTTGGTTGGCGGACCGGCTACGGGAACTCGCCGCAGCCACGGCGCGAAGACGGCTTATTATGGGGCGATCGCCTCGCGGGCAACCCTCTTGACGTGTCCCCAGGACGGCCCCGGCAACGGGACAGTTTCTCCGCCCGGTCGGATGGTGAAAGCGAGGTGGCGGGCCGCGAACCAGTAACGCATGGCCATGGCGACGATCCAGCCGAGCAGACCGCCGGCCACTACATCGCTCGGATGGTGGGCTAGTAGGACCAGCCGGCTGCAGCAGATGATGACCGCATAGGCGATCATCAGCATGCGCAACCGCGGCCATAGCGCTCCGACTGCAAAGGCGAGCGCAAAGCTGGTGGTCGCATGGCCCGACGGGAAGCTCGCATAGATCTCGCTCCATGAGAAATGCGAGTAGTGAAACGCATTGGCGGCGCCACCGACGAACGGCCGCCCGCGGCCAATGGTGCCCTTGAGCAATTCACCCAGGATGACGGCCACGCCCACCGTAAGGAAGATGTATTGAACGCGCGTGCCGACACTCAGCCAGATCGCCCGTGACACGCCACGCAGCCGCGGCGCGACCAGCATGATGAAGATCAACAGTGCGAACAGCACCCACAGCACATATTCGGACTTCCCGAAATCCGTCACGATCCGCAATGGCCACAAACTGGCCGTGCCCCGCGGCGGCATCAGACCGATCTCATAGACATCGAGCAGATACATCAATGCAATGATGACCACTGCCGTCAGCGCGCCGAATGCGAGCGAGCGCTTCGCCCAATGGCGCGCAGCTTCGGCGCGGCGCGAATGCGCGGGTGGCCGTAGCACCTGCGTCACCGCATGCCACAGGATCCTGCCGAGTTGTGCGAAGTAGCCCGGCGCAGTCTGCGACGGCCCGGTCATCACTCGGTTCCTTCGGAACGATAGATGGCGATGGAGACGGCTTTACCCTGCGAGTAGTTGTAACCTTCGACGCGGGTAAACATGTTGTAGCGCAGGCCCAGCGCTTCCGCACGCTGCGCGAACTGGCGCTCGGAACGATACTCCACCAGAGCGAACCGGCAGCTGCCCTGCGCCAGGAAATCCGCGGCCCCCGCACCATCCAGAAGCTGCGCTCCGGTGCCGGCCATGAAGACGAGGCTGGGTTCATGATAGCCGGCTGCAGCCGCCTTCGGCGCCACGCAGACAACGGTGCGCAATGCCCGCGCGAGGTGAACGCTCGGGAACACCGGCTTCAGCGACGGCAGGAACACCGCGTAGAACGCGATGCTCATGAAGAAGGCCGCCACCACGCCCGACAACAGCGAGCGTTCGGCGCGGTTGTTGTCATACATCATCCAGGCGAACAGGCCGAAGACCAGCGCGCCGGCCGCGAACGGCCAGGCCAGGAACATCGGGTGACGGACGACGGCGACGGAGCCCACCAACGCGCCCACGGCTGCCAGCACGGGAATGGCAAACCACCACGCCGAGCCGCGCGACAGCCAGCCACGCGCCAGCACCCGGCGTTCCATGGCGCCGACAATGAGAATGGCAATGGCCGGATAGAGCGGCAGCACGTAATGCGGCAGCTTGGTCATCACGGCTTCGAATACGATCCAGGACGGCACCAGCCAGGCCAGCAGGAACTGGGCGCCGGGCTCACGGCGTGCACGCCAGATTGCCGGCGCGGCCATGCCGGCGAGCGGCGCGCCGGGCCAGAACGTCACCCAGAACAGCAGGAAGTAGGTGCCCGGAGGTGCGCCGTGGGATTCCTGCGCCTGCAGCTTGCTCAGCATGTCGCCGCCGATGGAATCCTGGAAGAAGCTCTGCCCGGCCTTCAGATAGATCGCCACGAACCACGGCAGCACCAGCAGCAGGGTCCACGGAATACCTGCCAACGGTTTCAACCGACCGAGCCAACCCACCGAACGATCCATGATGCCCAGCACCAGGATGGTGAAGCCGACAAACATCAGGATCAGCGGCCCCTTGATGAGGATACTGACCGCCATGCCCGTCCAGAACACGAAGGGTTCGAGCCAGCCGCCCTGCTTGTTCTCCTCGCCGCGCTGCCAGGCCAGATAAACCCGCGCCATGGCGCCCATCACGGCCATCACCGTGAGGAGCAGCATGGCGTCGGTCTTCGCCATCCGCGCTTCGACATTCAGCAGCACCGAGCTGCACATGATCAGGCCCGCCAGCACCGCGCCGCGCCGCGTCACGAAAGCCAATGCGGTCCAATATGTCAGCAGCACCGCGCCGATGGCGCCGAGCAGCGACGGCACGCGGTACAGCCAGATGCGGATTTCGGCATTGGGCACGCCGAGACGGTCGGCGACCTCCACCACGGCCGCTTGCATCCAGTAGATGCCTACGGGCTTCTTGTAGCGAACCTCGTCCTGGAACCGGATATCGACGAAATCACCGCTTTCGACCATCTGCTTGGTCGCCTGGGCGAACCGTGCTTCGTCGCGGTCGATCGGCGGGATCGTAAAGAAGCCGGACAGGAAGAACAAAAAGCTGACGACGGCCAGGAAGGCGACCGCCCGGCCGTGGCTCAACGTGACGAAATCCAGCACGCGCGCGAGCGTATTGCCCGGATCGACACGGGGTTTCGGCTCACGGGGGGCACCAAATCGGGGTGTATATTCAGTCTCAGCCATATGCTTGTCGCATACGCTGAAACTACCGGTCTCACAACCAGTTAGCCGGGGTCTACTGGATTCTGACCACAACTGTTGCTGCGGCGCCCACCGCGTCCATGACGGTCAGCCGGACAAAGCCCGGCCCGGGGGATCCACCATCCGCTCGCGACGGCTATCAATCTCGCCAGCTGCGGAACCATTGACCATCACTGTCATGGGCAGCACCCCGCCAGCGACTTTTACCGGCACCGGGGACAGCTGCCCCTCGCCTGCGCCGGCATCGATCCGGGAGCCATTCAACGGAAACTGGATCTGCAGGGCCTGTTCGCTGCCGGATCGCATCAGTTCACCTGCCGGGCGGAACCGGCGTAACGGCAGCGGCAATTTGGCATTGCTCGCCACAAGCGCCCCCTTGGGGGCCCTGGGGAGCGGTGCAGTCAGCTTCCCGGTTCGCGCAAAGGCGTCGAACAGGATCGGCGCCGCGGCCACTCGCCCGACCAGTCCGGGCACCGGCGCACCATCGGGCCGTCCCACCCAGACACCGATGGTCATACGGCCATCGAACCCGACCGACCAGGCGTCACGGTAGCCGTAGCTGGTGCCGGTCTTGAACGCGATACGGTTGTGTACGGCATTATCCGGCGGCGGCGTGCCGATCAGCACATTGCCGACCTGCCATGCCGCGACCGGGTCCATCAGCCGGAATGTCTCACGATCATCACCGCCATTCGCCTGCATCAGTTCGCGCAGTGGCTTGACGCTGCCGAGGCGCGCCACACCGGTATAGAGCTGGACGAGGTCGTGCAGCGTCACGCCGACGCCGCCGAGACCCATCGCGAGACCCGGCGTTTCGCCGGGCGGCAGCACGAGATTTCCACCGGCCTGTTTCAAACGGGATGTCAGCCGTGACGCTCCGACGCGGTCGAGCAACGCAATGGCTGGCACGTTGAGCGACAATTGCAGGGCCTTACGCACCGGCACCGTGCCCTGGAACGTCATGTCGAAGTTTTCCGGCGCATAGGTGCCGAACCGCACCGGCCGATCCTCGATCAGGCTTTCCGGATGAACAAACCCATCCTCGAAAGCGAGGCCGTAGATGAATGGCTTGAGCGTCGAACCGGGCGAGCGCACGGCGCGCGTCATGTCCACCTGCCCGGCCCTACGGTCATCGAAGTAATCGGCCGAACCGACATGGGCGAGAATGTCGCCACTCTCATTATCGACCGCGAGAATGCCGATGGAGATATTGCCGCCGAGAGCAGCTGCGCGATCCCGCGCCAATGTCTCCAACGCCTGCTGGATGCCGGCATCGAGCGACAACGGAATGATCGGGACATCCTTGCGCAACGATGCCGCCTGATCGGCCGCATGCGGCGCGAGGATCGGCATGGGCTTGCGCAGCTTGGGTACGCCAACAGCCTTGGCCTGAACCGCATCGGCCTCAGACACCCGTCCTTCGCCGACCATCCGCTCCAGCACACGATCGCGCGCAACGCGGGCATTGCCGGGATGCCGGTCGAGGCGCCGATGTTCCGGCGACTGCGGCAACGCCACCAGCAGCGCAGCCTCGGCAAGCGATAGCCGTTTCGGCTCCTTGCCGAAATAGGCGATGGACGCTGCGCGAACGCCTTCCAGATTGCCGCCGAATGGCGCAAGCGTCAGATACAAATCAAGGATCTGCTCCTTGCTCATCTGGCGCTCGAGTTGGAGCGCGCGCACGGCCTGGCGAATTTTCGCATGGACCGAGCGTTCGCGCCGCGGCTCCAGCAGCCGCGCCACCTGCATCGTGATGGTCGAGCCACCTGAAACGATATGTCCGCGCGTCACCAATTGAATAGCGGCACGCCCGAGCGCCAGCGGATCGACGCCGTGATGCGCGTAGAAACGTTTGTCCTCATATCCGAGCAAGATGTTGAGATAACCGGGATCGATCGACGAACTCGCCGTCACCGGCAGCCGCCATCGGCCGTCCGCCATGGCGTAGGCGCGTAAAAGCTTGCCGTTGCGATCGACGACCGTGGTGGAAACGGTGCTGACCTTGTCGAGCGGGAGCGGTCCGAGCGAATGGACCCAGGTGGCGAAAGCAGCGCCAGCGAAAAGCAGAGCCGCACCTGCAACGATCACCGCACGTTTGATGACGCGCCGCGCTCTCCTCCCGTCATGGCCGGTCCTGTCCCGGCCATCCACGTCTTCGCGAAGGGGCGGTAAAGGCGTGGATCCCCGGGACAAGCCCGGGGATGACGGTGTTTCTACTGAATCACCCTCGCTCATTTCGCTTTCGCGACCTCGACACTGCCCGTTCCCGTCCGGCCATATCGCGATGGATTGTACATGTCCTCCACATAGGCCTGCGGGAGCACGTATTTGCCGGGCGACACAGCGCGAACGATATAGGCGACCGTGAACACAGCCTTGTCATTCGCCTTCCGATCGATGGCTGCCGTGAAGCGGTCGTCGCGGAATTCGGTGTTCACCGGCTCCTGACCGTCCTCAATCCAATCCAGCTTGCCGCTGTCGCCTGACGACACCAGATGCGGATTGTCGATTTCGAAGCCGGCCGGGAGATAATCGGCCACCATGACGTGCCCGTATTCCGGCTTGGCTTCGGTGATCTTCAGCACTACAGCGAAGCGGTCGTTCTGCTTCGCCTTGGCAATATCGGCCGGTTTGCCGTCGAGCGTGAAGTAATTGCGCTCGATCTTGAAGCCATTGGACGCAGCCGGCTCTGGCGTCACCGGCGCGCCCGTGACCGAGACCACAGCCTGTATCGGTGTATCGCCGCGATTGGTGATCTTGATCGGAACGCCCGTCAGTTCAGCTGCCTTGTAGCTGCGATAGAGTGCCGACTTCACCGCCGCGCCGTTGACGTCCAGCGACAGCGTATTGGCCTCCTTGGCCAGTGCGCGCGATGCCAGCACCAGCCACGCGTTTTCCTGCGTGGAGGTGTATGGCGTCAGCCCGCGCGCTGCTTCGACGCGCTGGACGGCCTGGGTTAGCGTTGCCCGTGGCGCGCTGCCTTCGCTGGCCAGCGAGACCAGCGCCGCCGCATCGCGCAGGGCCGAGCCGAAATCGGTCCGGCCGAACTCGATGACGGGCTTCGGCTGCAGGCTTTCGACGGCGGCGCCATAGACGCGTTCGGCACGTGCGCGATCGCCAACCAGCGCCAGCGCGGCAGCAAGCTGCGATTTGGCGATCGGGGTCGCCAGATTGCCGAGCTTGGTATCTGCGAGATAGCGCAAATCGCCGATCGGTGCGGTGCCGTTCTTGGCCAGCACATAGAGGCCATATGCCAGTTCACGGCCGCCGTCCTTTTCAGGCTCCGCCGCATTCACGACGGAGTTGCGGACACGGTCGAGCGCTGCACGGAACAGAACGTCCGGCACCACAAAACCCTTCTCGCGGGCGCGGGTCAGGAAGTCCGTCACGTAAGCATCGAGCCACGGGTCGTCGCCGCCCGACGACCACAGGCCGAACGAGCCGTTCGAGCCTTGCCGCGCCAGTAGCCGGTCGATGGAGTCCTTGATGCGCTGATCGACGGACGTGTCCATCGCCAGATGGGCGCCTGCAGCGAGATCGTTGACATAGAGCAGCGGCAGCGCTCGGCTGGTGATCTGCTCCGAGCAGCCATAGGGGTAACGATCCAGCGCCTTCAGGATACTGGCAGCGTCCAGAGCCGTGGAGAGGCTGGCTGACAGCGACACACCGCCGGTGCCTGGTACGAGATCGGCGAACATGTCCGATGTCAGCGTCAGGCTCTCGCCTTTCGCCAAAGTACGGATCGAGCGCCGGGCCAGGATCTGCGTGGCCGCCTTGACGTCGAGCTCATAATGCCGCGCCAGCGTCAGCCCGTTCGGACCCTTGATATCGACATCGAACTGCGCTCGGCCTGCACCGGCCGCATCGATGGCGAGCGCCATGGAGGTTCGCTGCTTGGCAGCCAGTTTGACCGTGGTCGACGGATTGCCGGTGAGTTTCACCGGACCCGAGGTTTTTACGCTGATCGTGTAATCGCCGGCTGCGCCTTCGACATTGTCGAGGTCGAAATTCATGGTGCCGCGATCACCCGACAGCAGGAACCGCGGCAACGTTGCCGTCAGCACCACGGGATCGCGAACGATGACATCGACATTGGCGCGACCGAGCTTGGTGGCGGTCCAGGCCACGGCCATCACGCGTGCCGTGCCGGCAAATTCGGGGATCTCGAATTCGATCTCCGCCGTGCCGTCGGATTTCACCGTGACGATGCCTGAATAGAGCGCCAGCGGTTTCTGGGTCGGCGCGGAGCCCTGCAATTCGGCGCCGGCACTGTCGCCGCCTGTGCGCAGCTGGCCACGGGTGCCCTGCATGCCGTCGATCAGTTGCCCGTAGAGATCGCGGATTTCGGACGTCATGCGGCGCTGGCCGAGATAGTAGTCATCCGGGGCCGGCGGCTTGTAGTTGGTCAGGTTGAGGATGCCGACATCGACGGCTGCGACCACGATCTTGGCGTCTTCACCCGGATTGAGGCCACCGAGCTTGACGGGCAGCTTCATGGTCGTGCTGGGGCGCACCAGCGCCGGCGGCGTCAATGCGACGTCGAGGGTGCGCGCCTTCTTGTCGATCCCGAACCATTTCAGGCCGATGGCGCGCCCAGGCATCCGTTGTCCCGCACTGTCCAGCGGCCGCCGCAACGTCGCCACGACATATGCGCCAGTGCCCCAGTCCTTGCCGACTGGAAGGGTGACTTTCGAGGCGCCTTCCTTGACCGAAACGCTGGTGGTCGTGAGCAGTCGGTCGCCGATGACATTGACCGTCAGACGGCCGGCCGTACGTGCATTCACCGACACCGTCATGGTGTCACCGGAGGCATATTCCGGCTTGTCGATGGAGGTCTCCAGCAGGTCCGGCGTATCGGCGTTGCCGTCCGAATACCAGCCCACATCGAACTGCACCGATGTGATCGGGCCATCCGTGTCGTTGGACTTCACATCAAGGCGATACCGGCCCGGCTGCGGCTGCAGGCTGATCCGGGCCGGCTTGTCCGCGGCAATCGTCAGGTCGCCGTCGGCCACGCGCTTGGTGGACTTTACGGGCTCATAGTCCCAGGACGAATTCTGCCGGTACCACTGGTAGCGCGACTCGATCTTGAGGAGTTCGTAGCGCAGACCGTTGCGGGCGAGCGAGGTGCCCTCGGGCGATACGACCACGACGTCGAAGGCCGCATTGTCGCCCTCGGCAACGCTCTTGTCCTGGAACAGCGGCTTCACGCCGATCATGGGAGCTGCGGGGGCAATCGGCAGCACCAGCTTGCGCTCGACGGCCCGCCCTCCGGACTCCGTCATGCGAATGAAAATCTGCGCCTCCTGCGGCCGGGTCGAGGATGGCGGCTTCGCCAGGCTGACCGGGAAGGTCGCGGACCCGTTGGCGTCGGCTTCGGGCAGGTCCTCGATCGGCTTGCGTTCGTTGCTGGCGCTTTCTTCGTCCGCGACACCGAACTGATAGCCGGGATAACCCGGGCGCGCGGCGGCCGGCGCAACCAGCAGATCGCCTTCGAGCTGGAGGCCCGAAGCCGGCGCACCATAGAGGAACCTGCCATCAACCTTAAGTTCTACAGGAAGATCAGCTTTGATCAGTTTGTCCTTGGAATTTATATCAAATTCGATCCGGTCGGCGACGTAATCCTCGACCATGAACGTGGTTTCACCGATCGATGGCGCCTTCGGATCGGTGAAGGCGCGGACGCGCCAGGTGCCGGTCGGCACGGCAGAATTCAGCGGGAGCGTGAGGCTGCGACCGCCTGCCCCCTGATCCTGCAGGACGGTCCGGCGGAACTCGACGCCGTCTGGACGTTCAACGACAAGCGTCATCGGACCGGAGCTCACGGCATTGCCCTGCCCGTCCCGCAGCAGCGCGGTGAGGTAGACGGTTTCACCGGAGCGATAGACGCCACGCTCGGCATAGACGAAGGCGTCCGCACCGGCCGGAACCGGACGGCCGGATACACCGCGGTCGGACAGGTCGAAGGCATTCGACTTGAGACTCAGGAAGGCATAGTCGGCCTTGGCTGCCGTCACGGTCAGCATCGCCGGCGACAACCCGCCCTCGCCCTTGCCGAGGCCGGCTTCGAAAAGGACATGGCCGGCGTCGTCGGTCTGGCGCGTTGCCAGGATCTCGTTGTTGCGCGCGATCAGGCGCACTTCGGCTTTCGTCGTCGGCTCGGTCGAGGCCAGCGAGTTGACGAAGACGTGGATGCCGTCATTGCCGGAGAACGCGGTCAAACCGAGATCGGAGACGATGAACCACTGGGTGGCCAACGAGCCTCCCTCGTCGTCGTTGCCGGCCGACCCCGGGCCTTTGGCCGCTGCGGTCATCACATAGACGCCGGGCTGCAACTCGCCGATCGCCTGATCCACCGGAAACGCGGTGATAACGTCTTCGTTGAGCTTGGTGTCTGTAGTGAGTTCGCCGGTCCAGACCTTCTGGCCGCGCTCATCGCCAAGCGCTTCGAGCTGGTACTTGCTGAGCGCAGTCTGGAAATCGCTGCCGATCACGGTGTTGATCAGGTTGCGGTCGCCGATCCGGAACACATTGATATTGACTGCCTGTGTGTTGACCGACACCAGCGGGATGCCCTTCTGGCCGGTACGCGGCAGAACATAGGCACGGCCGGTAAAGCGTACGAAGGGCTTGCGGTCGCGTACGTAGATGTTGAATTCAGCCGATTTCGGCAGGCTTTCCTTCACGGTGGATGGCAGGCCCGCACGCAGATTGATGTTGTAGCGCTCGCCGTGCTTGAGACCCTCGACGCAGAGCTGCTTGTCCTCGGACGTCAGTGCCGGCTTGTCGCTGCCCGCAAGCGCCAGGAACGGTCCGAAATCGACGCGTTTCGCCAGATCCTCAGAAAACTGGAAGCAGGCGCGCGGCGACGCCGAATCGGAGTCCACGCTGTAGTCGAGCAACCGGAAACCGTGCTCACCGCGCATTTTCTCGTATTGCTCGCGTGTATCCGCGACCTCGCGCAGATCCAGTGACAGCCTGAAAGCATCCAGCGCGGGACGCCAGAGTTTCCGTTCGGCCATGGCGCGGCCAAGCACGGCCAGTGCCTCGGCCTCCTCGCCAGCATTGCCGGCACGTTGATAGGCAATATAGGCAGCGGTCGCGGCCCGCTCACGCAGGAAGGTGGTTTCCGAAGATGTTGCCGGGCGGATCTGCGAAACAGTCTTGGCGAGGCGTAGCCAATTGGCGCCATCTTCCGGCGCAATCGCCACGATCTGTCCGAGGATCTGCAACCCGGCGCGCATGTCCGAGCGGCGGAATGCGGCATCGGCATCGGTGCGCAAGGTCACCGCCGATTTGGCAACGGGCCCCGCTTCGCTCTTGATCTGCGACTCCAGCTTGATCGCGCGATCGGCCAGCTCATCGCGGCGGAAAGCCTTGTCCGCGGCCTGGCTGGACGCCAGTCCCATTGCCAAGGCGACGCAGAAACTGGCGGCGCGAACAAAAGCCTTCATGAAAAACTCCCCTGCACGGATGAGCGCTGATGGCGCTCAGGCTTGCGCGATAATGATGACAGACCGAGTGGCCGGCGGGACTTCGGAGGAAACCTATTCTGATAACGCGACACAACGAATTCACGATTCGAGGCGGTGCGAAAACATACACATGTCTCCGGTGAGGACATGGCTCCGCACCGATTTCAGGGCAAGCCACGACTCCACCGTTTGGTCGCTGTGATTGGTGAATTGGTTCGCATCGCCAGCGCCTAATCACCGGTTTTGATTCAAACCCGAGATGTTAAGACTAAATTCTGATGGCTGGGGACATAGCCCGTCCGGCGGTATCTCGCGCCAGTGTCCAGACGTCAAATGGCGACGTCTGGCGGAAGTACATCGCATCGATGGCGGCCCGCATGATTTCGAGGGCGCATCGCATGATGATCGAACTGCTGATCGCAACGTGTTCTTTGGCGGGTCTGGCGATCGGACTGGTCTTTTCCGTCCGGGCCATTGCCCTGACAACGGTGGCGATGGCGATCTTCGCCGCCAGCATGTCGTGGTCGCAAGATTTTGGGATGCTCGGCGGCATCGCGCTGACGACCGGGTGCCTCGTTGCGTGCCAATTGTCCTATCTGGCCGGGCGGGCTGTCACGAAGCGCTATGGCTTTCCGGATTTGCTAGCCGGCGACGAAATCGACGGCGATCCAGGCGAGCCCAGCCAGCGCAGCGTCGCAAACCAGGATCCCGAGCGCGATCCGCCACCATCCGGGCCCGCGTCGCCGAAGCCGTGAACGCCAGGCGCCCACAACAGGTCGCCGCCATGTCGGCGATCGCCCTCCGACCGCGAGATCGACAGCGGCAAGATGGAAAGATGAGACAACCGTGTCGTTCTGGAGCGTCAAGCGGATCAAGGCGGCACACTTTCTTGCTGATGTCGCGTTCTGCGGTCACATCAGCAAGACGAAGGCCAGACAGAGCAGCTTGTGCCCGTATCGTCGGCGGTCTGTCCAAGCCGGAACGAGGATGGTATGAGGACGCACCGGTCCCATAGCTCAACTGGATAGAGTAGCGGATTTCTACTCCGCGGGTTGCAGGTTCGAGTCCTGCTGGGATCGCCATGTCATCCCCCATCGCCAATCCGAAGGTGTCTGGCGCAAATCCGGCCGCCAGACCGATGGAATGGCCGCTTCATTATGAGCGGTTGCGGCCTGCTTACACGCCCGTTTCACGGGTGCCGCCCCATGAAAAGTCTCGAAATTCAGAAAACTTCAGACTTATTTCAGGACCACAGGAGGCCACCCCCTCTAGGGTCTACCTGAGCTACAGGGGACAACTTACATGCGGGGCACTGGACCACACCGGTCGGGCGGACATTCGTCGGCGTTTCTGACGATGCCGGCTACCGATAGGCGCAGTGCAACCGAATATTCGGGCCGGCTCGCGCGGTGGTGCGTCGGGCTGTTCGTCACTTCGGCGCTGGTCGCTCTCGCGGCACCCGCAGGCGCGACTGACTGGACCGGATCCATATCGAACGACTGGTGGGACGGCGCGAACTGGAGTACCGGAACGCCGCCGGACTCGGCCGTCACGGCCAATATCGATACGACATCGCCAAATGCGGCGGTTCTGAGCGGAAGCTCTGCCTCGGTTGGCGAGTTGAGTGTCGGTGTCTCCGCCACGGGCGCGGTCACTGTTTCCAATACCTCGTTGTTTCGAACGACCTCTATATTGGCCGCAGTGTCGGCTCGGCAGGAATACTGAACGCGACGGGATCGAATACGCGCATATTCGCTGGCCAGAACCTTTACGTCGGCTTTGAAGGCACCGGCATATTGACCGTGGCGAATGGCAGCGTTGTAACAGCGACCGATTTTTACGTAGGTGGCGACTCCGGAGGAAGCCGCGGCGGCACCGGCACCGTGAATATCGGCGCCGCATCGGGTAGCGCGCCGGTCGCGGCAGGTCTGATCAACACCGGCACTTTGCAGTTCGTCAATGCTGGCAACCTGGTGTTCAATCACACCAGCCAGAACTATACTTTCGCCCCGTTGATCACCGGCGACGCGACCGTGACTGTGGAAGCTGGTACAACCATTCTCGCCGCTGCGAATACCTACACGGGCGATACCAATATCAACGGCGGCACGTTGCTGGTGAACGGCGCGACGGATGCGAATGGGCTTGTCTTGGTCAATCCGGGCGGCACGCTCGGCGGCACCGGAAGCGTCGGCGCCGTGTTCCTGGCCGACCACGCGACACTCGCGCCGGGCACACCGAGCACGATCGGCACGCTGACCATCAACGGCGTCCTGATGATGTGCGACTGCAGCTCCTATATCGTGAAGGCGGACAATCTCGGCAATGCCGACAAGGTTCTCGTGAATGGCATCGCTAATCTCGATGGCCTTCTGAAAGTCGCTCCAACGACGTGGATAGGCTCTGCGACAAATTCATTGATCCTGTCTGCAACGGCAGGGGTCGGCGGAGACTTTACGTCCGCAACCAGCCTGCATCCATGGCTGGGACGGGTCGCGGGATGGAACATCATCGGAGACGATGTCTTCCTCACGCTCGACCGCGGCAGTCTCGCCGCCGCCCTGCCCGCCAATGCGCCTGCCAATGCGAAGGCGATCGGCACCGGCATCGAGAATGCCGTTATTGGAGGCGCGACGCCAAATAGCCAGATCATCGGCCTGATGAGGCTGTCGGGCAGCAACCTGGCACAAGCGCTCAATCAGTTGTCCGGGGAAATCGGTGCGGCCCAGCAGCAGATGGGATACAGCGCAGCCAATTACTTCATGAATGCCATGTTCGATCCGTTCGCGATGGGGCGCGATGGCCGCGCCGACAATGGTGCGATGGCCTTTGCCGGCGAAGCTGACGCGATGGCCTACGCGCCGCGCGGATCGCGCGACGCACGCGATGCTTACGCGGCCATGGCCACCAAGGCTCCGCGTGACAACCGGTTCGACCGCTGGAGTGCATGGGGCATGGCCTATGGCGGCAACACCAGTATCTCCGGCAGCACGACAACGGGATCGAGTGACACCATCAGCCGTGTCTATGGTGTTGCAGCTGGCGCCGATTATCTGCTGTCGCGCGACACCGTGCTGGGCATTGCGCTGGGCGGTGGCGGTTCGTCATTCGCGGTGGCGAACGGACTTGGCAGTGGCCGCGCCGAGATGTTTCAGTCCGGCATCTACGGCAAGCACATCATGGGTGCCGCCTATTTCAAAGCTGGACTGTCCTACACGTATCAGGATGTCACGACTGACCGCACGGTCACAGTTGCCGGCACCGATCGTCTGCAAGCCAGTTTCGGCAGCCACATTGTCGGCGGACGCGTCGAGGGCGGCTATCGCTTCATGCGACACGATCTCGGCGTAACGCCCTATGCCGGTTTCCAGGTCACTCATATCAACCTGCCGTCTTATGGCGAAAGCGCTTTGTCCGGTGCAGGCGGCTTCGCCCTGAACCACAGCGCCTCGGCGACCACCATTTCACGCAGCGAACTGGGTGCGCGCTTCGACCGGGCATTCGTAATGGATCGCTCGGTGTTGACCCTGCGGAGCCGCGTGGCCTGGGCGCATGACGAAGGCAATGATGGTGCAGTATCGGCCAGCTTCGCGTCACTACCCGGCGCCTCGTTCACTGTGAATGGCGCCGTGACATCGAAAGACCTCGCACTGTTCAGTGCAGGTGCAGACATGAAATGGAACAACGGATTTTCGCTTGCCGGCTCGTTTGACGGCGAGTTCTCTGACACCAGTCGCGGCTATGGCGGCAGAGCTGTGCTCCGTTACACGTGGTGATCACGACCAATAGCGCGTCCCGCTACGAGACGCGCTATTGCCAATGACATTTGCCAAAAATCAGTTCTTGTCTTCACTGACCTTCGTTGCGGTCTTGATCCCGGCGCTTTCGGTATAAGTCACCGTCACCTTGTCGCCCGCGTGTAGCGACTCCGGCACGGCCTCGCGCAATTTGAAGCGCTCCGGAGCCGGCTGGGCCGTCGATCCCACAGTGCCGCTCGTGGCCTGGCCGACAACGATCTCGTTCGTGGTGCGATCAACGATGGTGACCATCCCGCTAAATGTCTGATCTGCCCAGGCAGCGGTCGTGCCGAGGAGTGCGGTGGCCATCGAGCCGGCCAAGATAAGTCTCGGCAATCTCATGGGTTTCTCCCGTGTTTGAACAGTCGAAGACAAGTTTTCGCGCCGCGGATCGTTCCAGTAATCGAACTCCGCGACGATGTGACACGCAGAATCCCGGCCGCCCCGCGCCCACTGTCGCGCCGTCGAATCGAGGCGGATCTCCGTGAACCAACAAACGACCCATGATGGCCTGACGGCATTGTTGCGACCGGCGCGGCTCACTGAGGTCGTCGATATCGGCGCCAATCCCATCGATGGCGATCCGCCTTACAAGACCATGATGCAGCAGCGGCTTTGCCGAGTGACCGGATTCGATCCGCATCCGGAAGCTATCGCAGCGCTGGCAAAACGTAAGAGCGCGCAAGAAACCTATCTGCCTTATGCAGTGGGCGACGGCGGAGAGCACGTACTCAACATATGCCGTGGCATCGGCTTCGCCAGCCTGTTGCAACCGCATGCCAAGACGCTGACACATTTTCCGAATTTTTCCGAGCTTGGCCGTGTAATCAATCATCTGGCGCTGAGGACGAAGCGGCTCGACGAGATCGATGAAATTCCGGCGTTCGATCTGCTCAAGATCGACATTCAGGGCGGCGAACTGGCCGTCTTTCAGAATGGCCGTCGCAAGCTTGCCGCAGCAGTGGCTATTCAGACCGAAGTTTCCTTCGTGCCTCTTTATGAGAAGCAGCCGGTTTTCGGTGATATCGATCTCGAACTGCGTAGCCTCGGCTTCGTGCCGCACATGTTTGCAGCCATCAACAAGCGCATGATCGCTCCGATGCTCGGTGCGGATCCCGCGGCGGCGATCAACCAGCTCGTCGAGGCTGATGTGGTTTATGTCCGCAATTTCGTCGAGGCGGATACGATGCAGAGCGAGCAGCTCAAGCACCTCGCGCTGATCGCGCATCATTGCTACGGCTCGTTCGATCTCGCGCTCAACTGCGTCCACCATCTGACCAGCCGCGGCGAAATTCCACCAGACAGCAAGAACCGCTATGTGGGGCTGCTGCAGGCCCAGCGACCGAAGGTGGCAGGCGCAAGGCTTTAAACGCCGCGCGAGACGACATATGATCCAGCCGCTGGCGCGCTTGAAGCATCACTGTCATCGCCGGCCCCTCGGACAGTTCGCAGGTCGATCATGTTTTCCCGGCGCCGCCTCATCCTGACCGCAGGTCTCGTCATGGCCTGCCCGGCCGTGTTGCGCGCTGCACCACAGAAACTGCGCTTGGCGCACGGATTGCCGACCACGCACCCGGTCCATCCTGCGATGCAGCATTTTGCCGACCTTGCCCGCGAACGCTCGCAGGGGGAGCTCGATATCGCGCTATTCGCAGACGGTCAGTTGGGACAGGAGAGCGACCTGATCTCGCAGGTTCAGGCCGGAAAGCTCGATTTCCTGAAAGTAAGCGGCAGCCTGCTGGAGCGGTTTCATCCGGCCTACAAGGTGCTCAACCTGCCGTTCACGCTGCGCGATCGTGCACACTGGCTCCGGGTCACCAATTCGGACGTTGGCCGCGACATCCTTGCGACCACGACATCATCCGGACTGGTCGGCCTGACCTATTACGATGCCGGCGCGCGCAGCTTCTACGGTCGCAAGCCGATCAATCATCCCGACGATCTCAAAGGCATGAAGATCCGGATCCAGCCCTCCGTGACAATGACCCGGCTGCTGGAACTATTCGGCGCCGAGGGCGTCGAGCTTGCCTGGAGCAATGTCTATGTGGCGTTGAAATCGGGCGTTGTCGACGGTGCCGAGAACAGCGTCGTGGCGCTCATCGTCGGCCGGCATGGCGAGGTCGCAACGCATTACTCGTTCGATGAACACACCATGATCCCTGACGTGCTTCTCGTCGGCACCGAACGGATGAAGAGCTTCACGCCGCGTCAGCGCGAGATTTTGCAGGAAGCCGCGACAGCCTCGTATCACCACATGAACAAACTGTGGGACGCGTTCGAAACCAAGGCGCGCGCCGATGTGCAGCAGATGGGCGTGACATTTGTCCGCCCGGACAAGGAGCCCTTCATCGCGAAAGCGGCTCCCCTCGCCGACCTTTATGCCGGCGAGGAAGCTTCCCGCACATTATTGCGCAGGATCGCACAGGCCTGACGGCTTACTTGACGCCGAGCAGTTCGACTTCGAACACCAGCGTGGCATTCGGCGGAATCACGCCGCCAGCGCCGCGGGCGCCATAGCCCATCTCCGGCGGAATGATCAGCGTGCGCTTGCCGCCGACCTTCATCGTGGCAACGCCTTCGTCCCATCCCTTGATCACGCGTCCAGCACCGATCGGGAATTCAAACGGCTCGTTGCGATCGACCGACGAGTCGAACTTCTTGCCCTTGACGCCATTCTCATACAGCCAGCCGGTATAGTGCATGACGCAGGTCTGGCCGCGGGTCGGCGTTGCGCCGGTGCCGACTTTGGTGTCTTCGATCTTGAGGCCTGAAGCTGTGGTCATGACTTTTCCTGCGGCTTGCGCCATGGCTGGAGATTGCGAGACATCGGAGAGCGTCGAGATTGTGGCTGCGCCGAGAGCAAGGGCCGACACTGCGACCGCGCGTCGAAAGTTTCTCATATTATGTCCTGCAACGATGGGAGGGACGAGGCCCAAACCTATGCCCCGCCGACCTGCCTTGATGCAAGGCCTGCCCTGAAGTAAGGCCTGCTCCGAAGTAAGGCCCGGCCGGCTGGCCCTAAAAGACAAATCGCCTATTCGGCTACGGTCGCTCGCCCGGCGACATATCCCTTGTAGTTCTGGAGCAGTTTTGAAGCCAGAACAGCAGCATCCGGGGTGGAAGAGCGACCATGTTCGCGCGAATCCGCCAAGCCGCGCCGCGTTTGCTCGTCACTGGCCGTGGGCCATTTGAAGGTGAAGGTGCGGATGACGCGATCGATGGTTGTTTGCATGAAGAACTCCCGATGGGATGAAAACCCTGCGTCGCTCGTAAAGTTCCTGATCAGTCGGCCGAGGCCCCTGGCGGGTTCAGCATCCGCCCGGTTTGCGGCCGGATGGCGGCCGACACTCAATCAATTGGACCCTGACTCGTCGCGAATTACGGTCCGTCAGGACGAGGCTCCAAGCTCGATCGGCACCGGTCGAGGCCATCTGGGCGGTACTCCGACGTCCCAGGCGCCACATGTTCGCTTCGCATTGCTGGAATTCGTCAGATTCTTGATGCGTGTGCGGTGTCCACCATGTAAACCGCTGCGGTGTTTCGGCCGGTCCGGCGTGCGCCCGACATGTGGTCGAACCCATCCAACAACCCCTAAAGAGAAAGTGACAAGGGCTCGTTCATGAGCGGATTCAAATCCCCCAGCTTCGCTGATCGTCAGAAGGCCGCGCAGCAGTCGCGCCAGAACATTCTGGCCAAGTTCAAGGCGCAGCCAAGCCCTGACGATCCGGCCGTTCAGGCCCGCGCTGCCGAACGCGCAGCCATCGCAGCGGCTCGGGAACAGAGCAAAATCGCACGTGAAGCCGAAAAGGCCGCTCAGAAGGCCCGCGAAGCCGAGGAAGCTGCGCGCGAGATCGAGCGGATCGCCCGCGAGAAGGAAGAGGCCGAAATCGCGGCACGCGAACTCGAGGCCCAGCAAAAAGCTGCACGCGACGCACGTTACGCCGCTCGCAAGGCGCGGAAGAAATAACAACCACCACGTCAGGCTGTGCAATCGTGGCGCTCTGCAGAATACCCGGCAGTGGCCACGGCTGCGCATGCTGAACATCCATTGCCAGACGCGCGGTTTTGTCTGACAAAGCGCGCTGGCGCATACGGAACACCGCGGCAGCGGATGAACACGGTCGCGCAAGAACGACCGGCTAATTCCCCAATCGGGAGCGACACCATGTTCACCCGCCGCCACATCCTCGCTTCTGCGCTCGCAGCACCGGCCGTTCTGACATTCCAGCCGGGGTCAGCTCACGCCGCAACGCGGCTCAAAATCTCTCATCAATTTCCAGGTGGAACCGTCGATCAGGGCGATTTTCGTGATCGACTGGTGCGGAAGTTCGCCGTGGAGATCGCCGCGCGGAGCCACGGGGAACTGACGGCAGACGTGTATCCGAATGCATCCTTGTTCGACGCCACCGCCCAGTTTGCCGCGATGCGACGCGGCGCGCTCGACCTCAGCCTGTATCCCCTGCCCTATGCCGGGACGATCTTGCCCGAACTGAATATCGGGATGATGCCTGGTCTCGTTTCGACCTACGATCAGGGCTTGCGCTGGCGGACATCCCCTATCGGCAAGGCGCTCGCAGATTTTCTCGCTGACAAGGGCGTCGTGCTGCTCAGTTGGGTCTGGCAGGCCGGCGGTGTCGCCAGCCGTGCACGCCCGTTGGTCGCTCCCGAAGATGCCAAGGGTCTCAAGGTCCGCGGCGGCTCGCGGGAGATGAACATGGTGCTGCAGATGGCCGGCGCCACGGTGCTGTCGATGCCGTCCAACGAGATCTATTCTGCGATGGAAAGCGGTGCCTGTGATGCGGGCATTACCTCATCGACCAGCTTGATCTCATTCGGGCTTGCGCGCGTCGCGAAGCATCTCACGTCAGGCGCAGGGGCATCCTACTGGTTCATGCTCGAACCGCTGATGATGTCGCGAACCGTCTTCGACAAGCTGCCCAGAGCGCATCAGGACATCCTGATGTCGGTCGGCCACGACCTGGAAGCCTTCGGCCGCAAGGGCGCGCAGGACGACGATATCGAGGTCGCCAAGATCTATGAAACGGCTGGCGCGCAGACGACACGGCTGGATGTCGCAACTGTCGGCAAATGGCGGGACATCGCGCGCGACACGGCGTGGAAGGACTACAGCGCGAGATCTGCGCTATCGGCGAACCTTCTCAAACTTGCGAACGAAGTGCCGTCATAGCCAAGTCCGTCAGCGAGCTTTTGCTTTTGCATTCAATGCTGACGCCACGCGGCTGACAGGCGGACGCCCGATGACCTGGCTGATCTGGTTGGTTGCGGCCAGCAACTTCTCCATATCGACACCGGTCGCGATCCCCATGCCTTCGAGCATGTAGACGACGTCCTCCGTGCCGACATTGCCCGTCGCACCCGGCGCATAAGGGCAACCACCAAGGCCGCCTGCGGCGCTGTCAATGACCGTGCAGCCTTCTTCGAGACCGGCATAGATATTGGCGAGCGCCTGGCCATAGGTGTCGTGAAAATGCATCGCCAGCTGGTCCATCGGAACGACGCCCGAAACCGCGCGAAGCAGTTCGCGCGCCTTGGACGGGGTGCCGACGCCGATGGTGTCGCCGAGCGAGACCTCGTAGCAGCCGAGATCCGAGAGCGTCTTGGCGACATCGACGACGGCCTTTGGCGCGACGTCGCCGTCATAGGGGCAGCCCAGCACACAGGAAATGTAGCCGCGCACCTTGATGCCATCGGCCTTGGCGCGTTCGATCACCGGCTTGAACCGCTCGATGGATTCCGCGACCGTGCAATTGATGTTGGCGCGTGAAAAGCCTTCGGACGCCGACGCGAACACCGCAATGACCTTGGCGCCGACAGCCCTCGCGCCTTCATAGCCCTTCTCGTTCGGCACGAGGACGTGGAATTCACCGGGCAGATCGCTGACGCCGCGAAACACCTCGTCCGAGCCTTGCATTTTCGGCACGGCCTTGGGCGAGACGAAGGAGCCGACCTCGATCGTGTGCAGCCCCGCTGCGAACAGGCCACGCGAGAAAGCAATGCGATCGGCGACGCTGACCTGTGCCTTTTCGTTCTGCAGGCCGTCACGCGGGCCGACTTCGATGATCCGAACCTGATCGCTCATTGCATTCCAATCTTACGTAGAGGCGGAGAGATCAGGCACTCGGCTCGATTTCAGCCAGTTCAGCGCCTTCTCCGACGACATCGCCGACCTTGCATTTAATCTGCTTGAGCACGCCCGCAAAGGGGGCGCGCAAGGTCTGCTCCATCTTCATCACTTCCAGCGTCAGGATGGCCGCGCCCTTCTCGAGCGTTGCGCCCTCCTCGGCCAGCAACGCCACAACCGTGCCGGGCAGCGGCGCGACAATCTTGTCCTCGCCGTCGGCTTCCTCATCGTCACCGCCGAATGGATCGACCCAATGCAGATCGAAGCGGCCGTTGCGGGTCCGCACATAGAGTTCATGGCCCTCGACGATGCCGGTGATGCGCGACCGAACGCCGTCGAGCGTGAGATCAATCGCACCGTCGCTTGCCGGCGTTGCGGAATAGACCAGCTCGCGATCCCCAATGGTGATCAGCGAGGCGCCACTGCCATAGCGCAACATCACCGGCCACTCATCCTGCCCGCGCTTGAACTTAAACAACCGGCTGCGTCGTCCGACCGGCATCCAGCCGGCGGTCTGCCAAGGCGATCGTTCTTTACTCTGTTCGGCGGCTTGCTCGCTGGCGATGATCGCAGCAATCGCAGCCGCCAATTCGAGATCGCCGATGGCGCTGTCGCTCGTGGTCAACGCGCTCAGCTCGCGCTCGATGAAACCCGTCGTGACCTTGTTGGCCCGCACGTCGGGATGCGTGACCAATTTTGACAGGAACGCCGTGTTGGTGACGATGCCGCGAATGTCGGTCTCATCAAGCGCACGGCCGAGCGCATCGATGGCGGTCGCCCGCGTCGGCGCCCAGGTGATGACCTTGGCCAGCATGGCGTCGTAATTCGGCGACACCATATCGCCCGCGCGATAGCCGGCGTCGATGCGTAAACCGCCGATATCCGACGCCATTCGCCAGGCGCTGATGCGGCCGACCGATGGCATGAAGTTCTTGTCCGGGTTTTCTGCATAGACCCGCGCTTCGATGGCGTGGCCGTTCAGCTTGATCTGGCCCTGCGTCAGCGGCAGCGTTTCGCCAAAAGCGACACGCAGCTGCCATTCGACGAGATCGACGCCCGTGATCAATTCGGTGACGGGATGCTCGACCTGCAGACGCGTGTTCATCTCGATAAAGAACACGTCCTTGCCATCGGACACGAATTCGATGGTGCCAGCACCGACGTAATTCACGGCGCCGGCGGCCTTACGGGCAGCCGTACAGACAGCTTCACGCTGCGAGTCGTTCAGCGTCGGTGACGGCGCCTCTTCGATCACCTTTTGATGCCGGCGCTGCAGCGTGCATTCGCGCTCGAACAGCGAGAGCAGATTGCCGTGGCTGTCGCCGATCACCTGCACTTCGATATGGCGGGGATTATCGACATACTTTTCGATCAGCATGCGATCGTCGCCGAACGCCGCCTTGGCTTCGCGCTTGGCGCTGACAATGGCTGGCGCAAGCTCGTCCGCCGATCGCACCACACGCATGCCACGACCGCCGCCGCCGGCCGATGCCTTCACCAGAACGGGGTAGCCGATCTTGTTGGTGGCATTCGACAGCGTGGCGTCGTCCTGTGCATCGCCGTGATAGCCGGGCACCAGCGGCACGCCCGCCTTTTCCATCAGCGCCTTGGAGCCCGATTTCGAGCCCATGGCCGTGATCATGTCGGCGGTGGGGCCGACAAAGACCAGGCCGGCATCGGCGCAAGCCTGCGCGAATTCAGCGCTCTCGGACAGAAAGCCATAGCCCGGATGGATCGCCTCGGCGCCACTGCTTTTCGCAGCAGCCAGAATGCGCGGGATGCTGAGGTAGCTGTCGCTCGCACGCGCCGGGCCGATCAGCACGGCCTCATCGGCTTCGGCCACATGCAGCGCGTCAGCATCGGCCTCGGAATACACGGCAACGGTGCGCAGGCCCATGGCCCGCGCGGTGCGGATCACACGGCAGGCGATTTCACCGCGATTGGCGATGAGGAGTGTGCGGAAGCGGCGATAGATTGCATTGGCCATGATCGTCGCCTCACATCCTGAACAGGCCAAAGCGCGTCTGCTCGACAGGCGCATTGGCAGAGGCGGACAGGCCGAGACCGAGCACGAGGCGCGTATCGGCGGGATCGATCACACCGTCATCCCAGAGCCGCGCGGTCGCGTGGTACGGACTGCCTTGCGTCTCGAATTGATCGCGGGTCGGCTTGCGAAAGGCTTCTTCTTCCTCGGTGGACCAGGTGCCGCCTTTGGCCTCGATATTGTCGCGGCGAAGCTGGCTCAGCACCATCGCGGCCTGCTCGCCGCCCATCACCGAAATACGGGCATTCGGCCACATCCACAGGAAGCGCGGGCTATAGGCGCGGCCGCACATGCCGTAATTGCCAGCGCCATAGGAGCCGCCGACGACGACCGTGAATTTCGGCACGGCAGCCGTGGCGACCGCCGTGACGAGCTTGGCGCCGTCGCGTGCGATGCCGCCGGCCTCGTATTTCTTGCCGACCATGAAGCCGGTGATGTTCTGCAGGAACACCAGCGGGATGTTGCGCTGGCAACAGAGTTCGATGAAGTGGGCGCCCTTCAGCGAGCTTTCACTGAACAGGATGCCGTTATTTGCAATGATGCCGACCGGAAAACCCCAGATATGCGCGAAGCCACAGATCAGCGTCGTGCCGTAGAGCTTCTTGAACTCATCGAATTCCGAGCCGTCGACAATGCGCGCGATGATGTCGTGCATATCGAACGGTTTGCGCTGATCGGCGGGAATGACGCCGTAGAGTTCTTCGGCTGCATAAAGCGGATCGCGGACAGGCTGAAGATTCCAGGCCGCACGTTGCGTCGGCTTGAACGTCGCCGCGATTTTTCGCGCGATGCCGATCGCATGGGCGTCGTTCTGCGCGTAGTGATCGGTGACGCCGGATTGCCGCGAATGCACGTCGGCACCGCCGAGTTCCTCGGCCGACACCACCTCGCCCGTCGCTGCCTTCACCAGCGGCGGACCGCCAAGGAAGATCGTGCCCTGATTGCGCACGATGATGCTCTCGTCCGACATCGCCGGCACATAGGCGCCACCCGCGGTGCACGATCCCATCACCACGGCGATTTGCGGAATGCCCTGCGCCGACATCTGTGCCTGATTGTAGAAGATGCGGCCGAAATGGCGTTCGTCGGGAAACAGGTCGTCCTGCAGCGGCAGGAAGGCGCCGCCGGAATCGACCATATAGATGCAGGGAAGATTGTTCTGTCGCGCGATATCCTGCGCGCGCAGATGCTTCTTCACGGTCATCGGATAATAGGTGCCGCCCTTGATGGTCGCGTCATTGGCGATGATCATGCATTCGCGGCCGGACACCCGGCCGATGCCGGTGATGATGCTGGCGGAATGCACATCGCCGCCATAGAGGCCGTTGGCAGCCAGCGGCGACAATTCGAGAAAGGCCGTGCCGGGATCGATCAGGAGATCGACGCGCTCGCGGGCCAGCATCTTGCCGCGCGCGGTATGCTTGGCGCGGGCGGCCTCACCGCCGCCGGCCGCCACGGCACCGAGCTTGTCCTTGAGCTCGGCGACCTGCGCCTGCATTGCCTCGATGTTTCGTTTGAATTCAGCCGAATTGGTATCGAGCGTTGAGCGAAGGGCCATCGGCTCCCGTTTCCTGCAAATCCGTTTCTTGTTTTGCCCGGCCCTCTGGACGGGGCGTGGGATGGTCTCATTGCGCGGCAGACCCGCGCAACCCTAACTTTTGGCTGTTCTCAAAGCTATAGGATGGGTAAAGCGCAGCGTGCCCACCATATAAATGTCGAGCACGCGACAATTCCGGTCAGTGCGACCACGGCTCCTGACGGCCAAAAGCAAAATTGTCGGAATAGGCGACCTTGCGCTCGATCCGCCCCTTGGGCTCGATTACCTGATAGGCAATGCCTTCACGCTCGCAGTAAGCGACAGCATCTTCCTTGGTGTCGAAATGCAGCGAAAGCTGCTGCTTCATGTCGGTGGACGAGGTCCAGCCCATCAGCGGTTCGATCACCCGCGCCTGCTCCGGCTCGTAATCGAGCTGCCAATCCCGGGTTTTGGCCATGCCGGACTGCATGGCGTTCTTGGCGGCCTTGAAGATACGTGCGGTCATGGCTTGCAACGGCTTTCGAAGATGCGACACTGCGACAATTTGGTGAAAACGACGTCGCTGATATATCCACGTGTCACGAACGATATATTGGCGATTCCGTCGTTCAACGGCTTCTAATGTGTATATTCGGTCCCCGGCACCGTGACAATCGGGGCCTGAAACTGCCTATTTGACCTCAGCTTTTCGCGTCTCCCACGGCTTCTCCCATCCGGTTTACGAAGCGGTCCCCATGGAAATCCACGCCACCCTCCCCCCAAAGGCCGAGACCTGCGGCTGGACCTGTTCCGTGGCATCGCCAATTGGGCGATCTTCCTCGATCACATCCCCGACAATGTGGTGAACTGGGTCACCACCCGGAACTACGGCTTTTCGGACGCAGCCGACCTGTTCGTCTTCATCTCCGGCTATACGGCGTCCTTTGTCTACGCCAAGATGATGCTGGAGCGCGGCTTCATCGTCGGCGCCACGCGGTTGACCAAGCGCGTGTGGCAGCTCTACGTCGCCCATGTCATCCTGTTCGTGATCTATATCGCCGCCATCGGTTGGGTGGCGCAGCGCTACAACGACCCCGACATTATCAACGAGTTCAACGTCGCGGGGCTGGTCGATAATCCGATCCAGACCCTGACCAACGGCCTGCTGCTCAAGTTCAAGCCGCTGAATCTCGACGTGCTGCCGCTCTACATCGTCCTGATGGGCTTTTTCCCGCCGGTGCTGTGGATGATGCTGCGCAAGCCGGATCTCACGATGCTGGCCTCGCTGGCGCTGTATTTCGCCGCCCGCCAGTTCGGCTGGAATCTGCCGGCCTATCCCTACGGCACCTGGTACTTCAACCCGTTCACCTGGCAGCTGCTGTTCGTGTTCGGCGCCTGGTTTGCGCTGGGCGGCGCGCTGGAATCGCGCTCGGTGATCCGATCGAAAGTGCTGCTCTATTTCGGCATCGTCTATTTGCTGTTCTCGCTCGTCATGACCATGGCCGGACGCTTCCCGGATTATGGCCACATGATCATGCCGGAATGGCTGTTCGATGCCTTCAACCCGAACGACAAGACCAATCTCGCGCCCTATCGCGTGCTGCATTTCGTGATCATCGCCTTCTTCGTCACCCGCTTCGTGCCGAAGGAATGGAAGGGTCTGGAATGGCCCGTGTTCCGCCCGCTGATCAAATGCGGCCAGCAGTCACTCGCGGTCTTCTGCGTGGGTGTGTTCTTGTCTTTTGTCGGCCACTTCCAGCTGATGATGTCGTCGGGCTCGTTCCTGGCACAGCTGTTCGTCAGCGTCGGCGGCATCGCCATTATGACCTGCGTGGCCTATTACATCTCGTGGTCGAAGAAGCAGGACAAGCCGCTTCCGAAGCCGGCCCCGGCGGCGAGCAAGCCGGCCGACACAACTGGGAACAGCGCAGAGTAAGACCTCGATACGGCGGAACCGGTTCACAGACGCCGAAACGCCCGCGTCGCCGGATGAAATGGGCGAGCGGCTGAAATTCTTTTTGATTTCAAAGGGATAGATTGGTCGGGGCACAAAGATTCGAACTTTGGACCTGCGGTACCCAAAACCGCCGCGCTACCAGGCTGCGCTATACCCCGCCAATGTGACGTCGATACACCGTTCGGTGCGAGGCAGCAAGGCTGCAGGCACCTGTTTTCCCTATCGCTTCTTGAACATCGGATGCACGACCTGATCTCCAGGCGCGATCCCCTGCTTTCGCGCAGTGCCCGCAATCACCTCAAGAACGGCCTTGGCAGGTCCGCCAGACGAAATGATGCGGGTCGAATGTGGCTCGGTGCTCTCCGCAATGCGGGTCACGCGACCATCGGCTCCGATGAAGATCATGTCGAGCGAGATGAAGGTATTCTTCATCCACATCGAGATGGTCTGCTCGGGGGTGAAGTCGAACAGCATGCCGCGGCCGTCCGGCAGCTCCTTGCGATACATCAGTCCGGTCGCCCGCTCCTCGTCGGTCTTGGCGATCTCGACCGAGAACATTTTCACGCCGGACTTGGTCGCGATTTCCAGCGGCTGGAACTCGGCGGCACGTGCCTCATATGACAGCGAAGCCAGGCCAACGAGCAGAGCGAGCAGCCAGACACGACCTGCAAAAGCAAAACGGCGGTGATGGTAAGAAAAGTGACTCATCAACAATCATCCAGGAGCGACCAGGCGGATGCGCCGGGCGCGCGAACCTAGCCTGCCGAGGCCGGCCAAAGCCAGACCCGTGATCAGCAAAGCCGCGTGATGATGAGGAATATCGACAAGTCACCTGTGGCCGCAGATTGGCCCGCGACAGATGTCAACGATCGTCGCCTTAGTGCGAGGACAATCCCGGCGCGCCACCCTCAGGGTGAATCTCGGCCGCCATCATGCCCTTCGAGCCCGGCCCGAAACGCACCATCACATACTGGCCGGGGCGAAGTTCGGTCATGCCGAAGCGGCGCAGCGTTTCCATATGCACGAAAATGTCGGGGCAGCCTTCGCCGCAGCTCAGGAAGCCAAAGCCGCGAAGACGGTTGAACCACTTCACCTGTGCGCGTTCGAGGCCGCTGGTCGGCGTGACCGTGACGTGGGTGCGCGGCGGCAGCATCTGGGCCGGGTGGATCGCGGTCGACTCATCCATCGAGACGACGCGGAAAGCCTGATAGCCCTTGGAACGCTGCAGGCACTCGACAACCACGCGAGCGCCTTCATAGGCGGTCTGGAAGCCGTCACGGCGCAGCACGGTGACATGCAGCAGCACATCAGCGGCGCCATTATCCGGGATGATAAAGCCATAACCCTTAGAGGCGTCGAACCATTTGATGACGCCACGGATCTCGACGAGATCAGCTGCAGAACCCTCGCCTGCCCCCGCAAACGGATCGATAGAACTGCGCTGCGCGTTACCTGGGTTCTCGCCTGTCGGCCGGGAAACTCCCGCACCTGGCATCAAACCTCCCAAACGCTTGGACTCAAATGCGTCCGACCCCATGGCCCCGGATCCCACTATCAATTGCGCTGCCAGCCCTGACGGCGCTATCTCACATGCCTCATCGATGCGGTTGCACGATGTGCGGTGCGAATCTCTTGCGATTCGAGGATAACACCGACGACTGTTCAGCAAAGACTAAAAACGAACACAGTGCGAGCTATGAACAGCTTGCGCTAAAACGAATCAGCTTCACATCAGTTTCGAACGAATGGTCCGAGCGTTTGGCCGATATCGTGACGAATGACAAGGTCGGCATGCACGTCATGCTCAGTTGGTTCGTTGTTGATGATCACAAGTCGCGCACCTGCATGCTTTGCCATGACGGGAAAGCCTGCAGCAGGCCATACGACGAGTGATGATCCGATGGCGATGAAGAGGTCGCAATGCTGCGACAATTCGGCTGCACGCTGCATTTCATCTTCAGGCATTGCCTGACCGAATGAGATTGTCGCAGTCTTCACGGGCTCACCGCATGCACTGCAATCGGGCCCGCGCTGTTGGGGCTCGAAGCGCGTCTTCACCCATCCAAGATCATATGCAGTGCCGCAACCGATGCACCGTGCATATGTCGTGTTGCCATGCAGTTCGATCACATCGCCTGCAGCGAAACCGGATGCCTGATGCAGGTTGTCGATGTTCTGCGTGATGATCGCAGGAATCTTTCCTGCTCTATAGAGCGACGCCAATGCGCGATGGCCGCGTCCGGGTTTCGCGGCAGCGAAGGTTTCCTCCATCGCGAATCGACGCCGCCAGGATTCATCGCGTGCATCCTGACTCGCAACGAACTCATCGAATGGGATCGGCCGGTTGCGTGTCCACAGGCCACCTGGCGAACGGAAATCAGGAATGCCCGTTTCCGTTGAAATGCCCGCTCCGGTGAACGGGACAATGACTTTCGCTTCGGCGATGAATTCGCCCAACTGATCCACGCCGCTCTGAAGGCTCGCTGCAATCATCGTCGCATCCCGATAGACTGTTGTACGGGATGCAGGTTGCCGCAATCAGACGCGAACGTCATGCCTTGAGTGCTGATGAACCATCACGATCTCGAACAGTTCTATTTCGTTCGCGACCGAGACCCCTTCGCAGCATTGTCGATCAGAAATTCTTCGCGGTTGCGTCCAGCAGCAATTTCCTTCGCAAGCCAGCCCGCGACACCGCCCCGCCCGGTCCAGGTTTCGCCCGTCTTGGGATGGCGATATTTTGGAGCGATCTTCACGCCGCGGGTTGGCCCGCCCCTTCCGTTCACTGTGCCGATCTGAGCGAGCTGCGCTTGCAGCTCGTCGCGATGTGCGAGCAGCTGCTTGTCGATATCCTCGCGCAAGGCGAGCAATTGCGGAACCGAGAGAGACTTGAGGTCAGGCGTATACATTACGCACTCCGATACAAAACGCGCGTGCTCCTGTCGGTGATGCATAAAAACATGCATTGGGCACGATCATCTAAAACAATTAAATCGAATTAGAGTGGTGCTAACGCACCGCTCATTATCAAGCGACTGAGAGCCGCACCGGCTCGCAGTTATCAGTTGTATCCGGAGGTCAGGCTGCTCGCGACACGTCGGACGCCGTATTGTCCGATTTGGCGGCCTCATCCTTTTTTGTCTTAGCCACCGGTGTAGCCTGAGACTTCTTCACGACCTTCCCGTATTGCGCGAGTTTGTCGAGTTCCGCTTCGAGTTCGGCCTGTCGGGCGGCGACTTTCTCGGCCAGTTTGTCGGTGGCCTGGTCACGCAAGGCTGCAAGCTGCTCGATGCTCAACGAATCCAGATCGATTGTCGTCATGGAATTCTCCCGTTTCGTCCGAACTAGCGAGATCACAAGCGCGCCGCAAGCGTATCACGCGCCTCATCCACTGAACTCGACTGCATCTTGGTAAGGTTGACGCCCGATTGTGGCTGCGACGACAATCGTTCCAGGGTAGAGGAAACGCGTCATGGCATCTTGGAAAGAAGAGCGTGACCGGTTGGTGGCACAGACACTTGCATTCGTGCAGCAGGTCACTGCCGCGCATCCGGCCGCAGCACAAAAACTGGGACTTCACTCTGCGCGAGATCCGCTCACACCGGAGCCGGACGCAGAGCTGATCGACGTTGCAACGCCCGGCGCTTCATCTGCATCGCCTGCCGAGATCGACGAGGTGACAGTGCAAGACCTCGCGACCGGTCAGCCCAACGAAATTCCCGCCGCACAAACGATCCTGGCGTCACTGACAGGCCACGCCTCCATCTACACCTCGGCATCTGAGCGCACGGATATCGGCAAGCGCGTGGCGGCGTTCAAGGCCAGGCAGGCCCAGCTGCAACATGAGCGCGGTGCCTATTACGACCACATGCAGGCGCGCATTCGCGCGTCGCTGCGGAACGAATCCGATCCCGAAAGATTGTGAAGACGGAGCAACTTCCCCGATGCTCCTATTTCAGGAAGCCCCGTCCTCCCCGGCGGGGCTTTCGCCTTTTTGGCCGGGTACGACGGTCACTTGCCCAGATGGCGCCTGATGGCAGCCACGGACGGGCCGACAGCCTCGATGGCCGCATTGAGATCGTCGGAGGACACGCTCAGCCGATACGCCCAGTAATTGCGCTGGGTCTCGTCCTCGGGATTGATCTTGGCAGCCGGCCGGACACCGCTTTCGGTGTCCGCCGCGAGAACCGTCGCTACTGGGACGAGCCTGATCATGGACCGAGGCTATCACCCCTTGCGCGCTGCCCAAGCGGAGCTTGGCCAAAGCCTTAACGGGTGATTGCCCCGATCGCGGACATCGGAGGCTGTCGCTTTACTGGATGATGAAGCCGAGCGACGCCTGCGTGTCGCCGAGAGCCACGCAGGTCTTTTTTCGTCGCAGGCCACGAATGGAGCCTGTGACCTTCAAAACCTTCCCCGCCGAGCAGGATCCGTCATAGACCAGCGCGCTTTCATATGGCGCGAGGATCAGCGGTTCCGATGTCCTGATGGATTGGGCGTCACAAGATGACGCGAAGGTCATGGCGGCAGCCGCCGTGACCAGAATTCCGGACAAAAGCGATAGACCAATACGCATTACGATCCCCGACGCCCAAACACCAGATACCAGTCCGCAGGGTAAGATCTTTCGCTCGCTGTGCCGTGAGGCCACATCCAAGCTTGCTGCGCCAATCTCGCCCCGAACCGTCAAAAATACAAAGCAATTTTCAAGCCGTTTGACGGAATTGTAGCGTCAGAGCGTGACCTGCGCGTGACCGCATTCCTTGCAGTTGAACGACACGCGCGAAACACCTTTCGGCGCCGACACCTTGTTCTCCGCCCCGCATTTCCCGCATGTGGACATAATGCGTGTGTCCCCCTGTTTCACCACCAGGGTTTTCCGCTCCATCGACTCGCGGATCAAACGCTCCGCTTCTTCGCGCATTGCCTGCTTGCTCATGCCCCGTCCCGATCCAGTTGATGCGGCTATATAGCCGATCGATCTCGGGCTCTCCATGACAGTTCTCAAATCCTGCCGACGCACGCGATTGCGATGGACAACGAGATATGGACTTACATAGAACGTTTAGGGAACAATTTAGCCGAGCAAGGAACCTGTGACAGCTTGATGTCACAATGGAACAAATTGATGGCGTAAGCGTTGGCTGTGGCCCTCTTACCCGTTGCGCTGGCATGGCATCTGCCCGGGTGGCCTTAGCCGCTCCGTCTCGCGCCTTAATGCCAAGGCCGATTTCGACCAGAACAAGAAGAAAATAGATGGACGACCAGAGACTTTTAGCTGCCCGCCAGGACATCGAACGTCGCGTCGCTGCATTCCGCAATAAACAGGCGCGTCTCACGCGCGAGCGGGAAACCTACTATGACCGCGTCATCGAGCAGGTTCGATCAACCGATTGGAACGAGTTCGTAACACCACCGCCGGAACGCAAGTCGTCGTCGAGATAAGCTCGATCTAGAGCGTGAATTGACGCGAAGGTGCGGCGCGCCTTCGCGTCGATTTCATTTCGCTTACCAGTAACCGTAACTGCGATAGTAGCGCGGACCGCCATAGCCATATCGCGGGCCGTAATAGCCGCCATAATATGCGGGACGGTAATAGCGCGGACCGTAATAGCCATAACGCGGTCCATAATAGCGCGGGCCATAATACGGGCCGTAAGCCCCCGCAGCGAGCGCTCCAGCTGCGATACCGAAGCCGATCGCAGGTCCGGGGCCCCACCCGCCATAGCCATGACGCCAGCCGTGGGCTTCTGCAGGTGCCGCGATTGTTGCCGTTCCAATCGCGGCAAGCGACGCCAGAATGATTGCTGCTTTCTTCATGTCACATCCTCTCCAGCATGATCGGCAATTAACGCGTTTCGATTTTGTTGGTTTCACGGCTTGCGACACGCCGCGAAACGGTTCCCGCGATTGTGATGCCCTCTGTTTTACGCTTCGTTCAGCATGTCGGCCTGCAAGGCGGAACGGCCCGCAAAGCCGACGCTTTCTTTCCCAGGATGACGAGGTGCCGAAGGCGCGTTGCGGATGGGAGTGACAGTGATGATGGAGCAGATCGCAAGGATCGACACGGCGCTGGACGAATTGCTGGTGGGCCTTGGTGGGATGGTGTTGCGTCTTGCGCATCCACAAGTGACGCGTACACGTGAAGAGCGCGAAGCTCTCGTGCGGTCCGTCAATCAATTTTCGACCTGTGCGGCACGCTCGCGTGATCCCCGCGTGCAGCAGCTGAATGACAAGCTCAGGGACTCTTTGAAGCCCCGACTTCGCTTGGTCGCTAGCCGCTAGTCGCGTCGGGAACGTTTCGGATGACCGCCGGTTGGACCATGAACATCATGGAGACGTGGCATGGCAACCGAAGCAAACGAACAGGGCAACCTCATCGGCAGCGACAAGGTCGAAGGCACGGCTGTATATGGTGCCGATGATCGCAAGATTGGATCGATCGAGCGCGTCATGATCGACAAGAAGAGCGGGCGCGTGTCTTACGCCGTGCTCTCATTCGGCGGCTTTCTTGGCATTGGCGACGATCACTATCCGCTCCCGTGGCAGTCCCTCAAATATGATACGGCGCTCGGCGGTTATCGCACCGGCGTGACGCAAGAACAGCTGGAGAAAGCGCCGAAATATGGCAACGACAATAGCTGGAATTGGGCCGATACATCACGCGCCCGAGCGGTGAACGATTACTACGGCGTACCGATGGGAATCTGAAGTATCTGCGGAAGAGATGTCCAACAGCGCCCTGTTAGGGCGCTGTTTTTTGACGCATAAGTGTGCATCAAATCGCGCGGAATTTCGCGCCAGACCATTAACCAAGCGTCAGGTTGCTTCCGAACCGAATACCGCGATGCGCATTAACGCGGATGAACTCACGAGCGCTGATCATTCCCACCATCAACGTGCAGGCTAACCCGCCGCCTTATGGCGAGCTCTATCTTCGCAAAGGCGCATGGGACCAACTGCAGGCGCGTAAAGCCTACGAAAACGGCGACACTTCCGTTGATGGACATACTTCACCAGCGCTCGACCGCAGGGTCTAAGACCACGCGCGTGTTACGGTAAAATTCCCGGAAGCTCGACGTTAGTTCGTCGCAACCGCCTGCCCGGCCGTCCGCACGATCTTATCCGCCTTGAGCAGCACATGGTCTGTCTGCGGTTGCGGACGAGCGAAGAAACTCACCGCAACAAATGCAGCGCAGAACAAAAATCCCACCAGCATAACGCGACGATGTGTAGGCTTATCGGCATTGTGAAACGAAGCGGACATGACATGACCCTCGCATGAGATCATCCATATCCAACGCCGCTTTACGTGCAACTAGAGTCGGATTTTAACCTAACTGATGAGGGTTACCGGCCTATCCGGATTTTACCGAACGCGTTTGCAGTTGTTAATGCGGGCGCATTTTTGCGCAGCGTGCGGGCGGACGATCACTTCTTTTCGAAGTTGTCCTGAGAGAGCGGCAATGCCGCGGTCTCTTTTGCGTATTTCTCCGCGAGCAAAAAAATCTCGCGACGACGTTCTGGCTCATTAATGCTGAGGTAAGCGACAACCATTTTCAGGGCTTCCGCGTCCGAAGCCCGACCAAACCGCCACACGACGATCACTCCCAAGTTGTGCGATGAAGTTTTGGAACCTTCTCCTGCACATCACATTGAATAAAATCTAACACCAATATTACTACGATTTATCGGGTTATTAGTTCCGGAGTCCAGCCTGATGCGAGGACGAGCGATATCCGACATCTGCCGCGAACTTGCCGAGTCGGCTGGATCAGAGCGGCACGATATCCTCGCTCAAATCCTGCGCATGGCGGCTTTGGAAGCCACGCAGGCGGGCGCGCGCTTTGACGACGGCGGAGATATCCGGACACGGCTTGTCGGCACCTGGGACTGGGACATCCTCAATGACAGGGTCTATGCAGAAGGCTCGTTTGCCCGCCTGTTCGGCCTCACCGATCAGCAGGCCGCACAAGGCGCTCCATTGAGGGTTTGGCTGGACGCGATCCATCCCGACGATCTCGATCAGGTTTCAGCAATGATCCGTCAAACGATGAAACCCGGAGAAGTCTTTTCGATGGAATACCGCGTTGTCGCGCATGGCGAAACACACTGGATCTATGCGCGCGGCAACTGCACGTTCGATCAGGCCGGCGAGCCCGTCCGCTTTCCCGGCGCAGTCGTCGATATCACGCATGAAAAAATCGACGATCGTCATCTGAGTATCGCACCCATCTGACCACGTTGTGATCCAGTGATGGCCGCGCGGACTTGGAACGCCCCTTACCCTTTCTCGTTGTCCTGTCATGTCGAGAAAATTTTACAGCGTCGTGGTCGTCCGCTCCATCGAGGAATCGACGGAGATCGTGGTCGAAGCCGCGAGTGAAGATCAGGCCCACGCCATGGCCCTCAAGCATCTCGCAGCATCCGGCGATGAATATGCGTGGAGCCACCCGCGCAAAGATCTGACGGTCTGGCACAAACGTGAAATCGACACGCCCGCCATTATCGACGTGTCCGCCTGACATCCATATCTGTGCGCGATCCCCGATCGGCTCTGCCACGTGTCGTCATAGGCTGCTATGCTAGGCGATCGCCCCCCGGCCCCGGCTGCCCCCATGGAGCTTTCGACATGCGCTATCTTCACACCATGCTTCGCGTCCGCAATCTGGATGCTGCCCTGACATTTTACCGGGATGCGCTCGGCCTGCAGGAGGTCCGCCGCGTCGATAACGACAAGGCCAGGTTCACGCTCGTGTTTCTGGCCGCCGACGAAGACGTTGCGCCGCTGGCCGGACAGCAGGGGCGTGGAGCGCCGCTGGTCGAGCTGACTTACAATTGGGACGAAGAACGTTACGGCGAAGACCGCTATTTCGGCCACCTCGCTTATGAGGTCGATGATATCTACGCGACCTGCGATCGCCTGATGAAGCTTGGCATCACCATCAACCGCCCTCCGCGTGATGGACAGATGGCTTTCGTTCGTTCGCCCGACCTGCACTCCATCGAACTCCTTCAGAAAGGCAATGCATTGCCGCCGCAGGAGCCATGGACGTCCATGCAGAATACGGGTCACTGGTAAGCCGAATAACAAAACATCACGCATCGGCTCCCATACTGGAACCCGGTGACATCGATGTCGTTAGTGATGCGACGTTGATTTCATGGAGGCTGAGATATGGGACGCGGAATTTTGCTTTGGATGCTGGGTGTGCCGATTCCAGTGATCATTCTGCTCTGGCTGTTCTTCGGTCGCTGACCTGGCCAGACGAGATACGACAGAGACGGGCCTCGCATTTGCGGGGCCCGTTTTTGTATGGGCATGCACACATGCCAGATACGAGAAACACGCGCTTGTGGGATACTGCAGGGGTTGGCTACACCTGAGCGACCAAACAAATTCCGAGGAAACGCCGTGCCCCGAACGCCATCGCCGCCGCTCCAACTATGGGGCCGAGCCAATTCGGTGAATGTGCAGAAAGTCCTGTGGTGCTGTCATGAACTCGATCTGTCTTTCGAGCGCATCGACGCCGGCATGCAGTTCGGCCGCAACGGCGATCCCGACTATCTCGCGATGAATCCCAACGGCCGCGTTCCGACGCTTTGCCACGGAGATTTCACGCTGTGGGAATCGAATGCGATCATCCGATATCTTGCGCTCAGCTTCGATGATGCTCACCAGCTTTATCCGACCGAGCCAAAAACGCGTGCCGGAATCGAACGCTGGCTCGATTGGATTTTGACGACGTTGCAGCCGGCGGAGCGCCCCTTGTTCTGGGGGCTGGTGCGAACCCCGCCGCACGCGCGCGATATGGCCGAGCTGCGAGAGGCTGCGGAAGAAAACGCCAAGTTGTGGACGATGATCGAAAAGCACCTGGACGGGCGCGTCTATCTCGAAGGCGACGCCTTCAGTCTCGCGGACCTCGCCATCGGTTGTTACGCGCGGCGATGGTTCGGTGTGGAAGGCATCGAGCGCCCTGCTCTCCCACATCTCCAGCGCTGGTATGAAAGTATCGCCGAGCGACCCGGTTTCGTGACCTGGGTGTCCCCGCCTCTCACATGAGAGCTATTGCATCGCCCGTTCGATCCACAGCACCGCGACGATGATGACCAGGGTGATGCTCACAACTGTCAGGCGCGTGGTCCAACCCATGCCGCGGCCGATCCACCACAGGAGCGCGCAGCTCATCAGCACGGGAACGAGGATTTCCGGACGCACGATGTTCATCCGATGAAGCGAACGCCCAGCGTCTTCCCGCGTCGCCAGACCACTTCGCAGTTGCGCCCGGTACGTGCATCGCGGGTAAAGGCAAGCCGCATCTTGTTGCTCACGGACGTCGGATCTTCCACCACCAGCTTGGCGCCCGTGGTTGACAGGTCGAGCACATTGCATGGCCGTGCCGCGAAGCCGCCATCGAGCGTGATCCATCCAGCCTGATGAACTGACCGCCGCACATCGCGCTTCTTCGTCACTGCCATGGCACTCTCCGCGTCCCCTTTCTCCTTTAAAACGGCGGGCTTTAAGAAGCGTTGCGATCCTGCGTCAACTTGCCGATGGGGACCGCGCGGCGGCTTATCCACGGCGATGGGATTGTTTGCAAAGATACCGCATCAGATGACTTGCCGACCCCGCCAAAGGTCACTATACGTTCGCCCACTGGCGCTGAATTGATTTGCTTATGGCTTCATCCAGCGCCCGGCTGACATCATAACGCACTGATGTTCCAGTCGTTTTTACATAACCGTGCGAAGTGACGGTCTTCAGCCCCGATCCCGGGCGTTGGTTGGACCGGCATTTTTGCTCCCTTCGTCTATCGGTTAGGACGCCACCCTTTCACGGTGGAGAGAGCGGTTCGATTCCGCTAGGGAGCGCCAAGCTCAAGCCATTGAAATCATTGAGAGAGACGCTGTCCGGACTGTGTAGCCTACACGGGTTCCTACACATGCCCGATTTCCTTTGGCTTCGAGGTAAAAGCGGTTGGACGTTCCAACTCGCGATCCAGAAACAATTCCTCACAAGTATGGTGCTGCCCCGTCCGAATTCGCCTCGGGCCGCTCCCGTTGGCGGAGGCAACACGTCGTTCACGCATTCTTGCGGGATACGCGACAGCACAAATGGGGATCGTCGAAATGTCTAGAGATACCGTGATGCGCTCGCCGAGCTCGCGTCCCAATTGGCCGACCTAAAGAACCAAGAATCGCGCGCAAACTTCGACGCGCTGCGAGCCAGTGGCGCGATCAACGACATCGAGCAAGGCCGAGCGACTTCCTATCCGACCAGTCCATCCCCGTGCATGAGAAGTCAACGTACGACCGAATGCTAGACCGCATGGCACAGTCGAAACCGATCACCGGGGAGCTGCCGATACTGAGCGTCGCCGCTGAGATGGTGATCGCAGCGAAAGCGGATGCACTTGATCAAAAGTCAGAAGGCTACATCGCACGCCTGCGACGGGCTACCGCGTCGTTCGCCTCGATCATCGGCGACAAGCGCATCTCTGAACATTCTCCGCTCGACGTCCAGACCTATGCGACATCTCTCGGCCTTCTCTGCCGAAGAGCTGGGCGACGGACCCAAGGCTACGCGAGCAGAATATCTCAGCCAGTTTCGCGCGGTTTGGAAGGTGATCCGAGCGACGTACGCGCATGACGTATTCTCGCTTGCACATGAAGATCTTTACGTCACGCATCCACGAAGCGCATCCGCTGCAGTCCGCCGCGAGGGCCTGCCGATCGAAAACCTGAACAAGTTCCAGTTGCAGCCCGATGCAAGCGTCCGGACGACAAGTATATTCCCTTGCTTTGTGCCCTCACAGGCGCACGCCTCGGCGAAATCGCCCATCTGCAAGTCGAAGACGTGCAGCGCTTACTTCGATTGATGAAAGCCGCAGGCCGTTCATGTTCCGCTGAAGCAGACGATCCACTCCTTGCGACACAGCTACAAGGACCATCTTCGGGAGCGCGATGCAGGTTTTGCTCAGTGATAAAGCTCGGAGGCGGCAATCTCAACTTGTCCCAAGCTATGGGGACAGACGGCGATAGCAAAGCCGTCTAGCGTGATTCCCAGCTAAGCTGAGGACTGGAACGTGAGCAACGCCCCCCGGATCGATATTGACGTCTCGGAATTCTGGAAGGACCCCTACCCGACTTTGTCGAGGCTGAGACGAGATACACCTATCGCGCACATCAACCAGCTAGGCAGTACCGTGTTGTGCGGTCGAGACGATATTTTCGCCTGCGAGAAAATGATCGACGTATTCAGTTCTGATCAGCCCACCGGTCTCATGACGAAGCTGATGGGACAAAACATGATGCGCAAAGACGGCGAAGCCCATCTCAAGGAGCGCCAACCGTTCTTCAAAGCCGTATCGCCGAAGGCGGTTGCAACCCAGTGGCTCGAACAATTTCGCGCACACGCCGACGCGCTCATTTCCAGTCTACCGAATGACGGTCACGCAGATTTCGTCGCCGACATTGCACTGCCATTCTCCGCTGAATGCCTAAAGTCCATCACGGGACTAACAAACATGCGCTACCAGGACATGAACGCCTGGTCTCAAGGGATGATCGACGGCATTTCCAATTATACGGGCGATCCCGCCGCGGAAGCCCGGTGTCACGAAGCCACTGCGGGCATCGACGCCGCCATCGACGACATGCTCCCAGTGCTGGAGAGGCACCCTAATCTGAGCCTCCTCAGCACGATGGTTGCTTCGGGGATGCCTATGGACAGTGTACGCGCCAACATCAAGCTTGCGATTAGCGGAGGCCAAAACGAGCCCCGTGACGCGATTGCAGGCACAACATGGGCGCTCCTTGATGATCCCGACCAGCTTGCTGCAGTGAGAAAGGGCGATGCCTCATGGCTCAACGCTTTCGAGGAGTACGCCCGATGGATATCGCCAATTGGCATGGTTCCGCGGCGTATCGCCAAGTCTTGGTCGATCCGCGACGTACGCTTTGACGAGGGCGATCGTATTTTCCTTTTTTACAGTTCAGCCAATCGGGATGAGTCTTATTTCGATCGGGCCGACAGCTTTGACGTGAAGCGGGATACTTCGAAAAGCGTCGCCTTTGGCGCCGGTCCCCATTTCTGTGCGGGAGCTTGGGCTTCCAGAGCGATGGTCGCCGAGGTGGCACTTCCACAGATGTTCGCCAGGCTGACAAATCTGCGGATCACGGACCGCAACGCAGTCAAGCTCGGTGGCTGGGCTTTCCGAGGCCTGCTCTCACTTCCTGTCGCATGGAATGAAGTCAAAGCCAGAACTTCATGACCGAATGTGAATTTACCGCCGGACCGAAGCGATGATCTGTTCCGGAACAGGACTTGATCGAAGCCCTTTATCGGCAGATGAAGCGCGCCAAACACGTGTTTGGAAGCATCTCGCGGCCATTTGATTTCGATTAACGCCGCAGTGCCTTATGTCAAAACTGGAGTTCCGGATCGCAGAGATTGCGGTGAATGACAATAAGATCATCGTAGCGCACAGCCCATCGAAGTGAACCGTCGATTCCACGATGGGAAATCCCGCAAATCCGAAGTCACGTTGGAGCGCACTGAGCGAAAAGCTGCAACCGTCTCGAAATAGGCTGCAGAACTTCTGTCAAAATACTCCAGAAAGCGGGGGTGAAAAACAATGCCCGCAGGGGCGCAATGTCCGCATTCGACAATCACCCCTCGAGAGAATGTCTTGAATTCGCCGTCGATAAAATCCGGTCCCGGAGGGACATCGTTGCTCATATGTTATCTCGGTGTTCGGCATAGTGCTCGACGCATTCTCTGCGCAGACCAAAGCAAAAAACGGCCTCCCGTGCCAACACGGGAGGCCCAAATCCGTGACGGATGGTTCACGGCATAGAGCTCAATCCTTCAGCAACCTGAACTTTCCTTGATCAAGTTTGATCAAGAAAGCCGACCGCTCATCGTAACCGTTGTGATCGGCTGGGCTCATGTTCGAGAGGCCGTTGTTTAGATAGACATTCTTCGTTAGCTCCAAGCTGTCGCGGATTGCTGATCGAAATTCGGGCGTTCCCGGTTTGCCTGCCTTCAGAGCGCTCGGTAACGCGTTTGCAACAAGCTGCATCGAGTCGTAGAGGTGGGCTCCGAAAATCACCGGCGATTGGTTCTGGCTCTTCTTGTATGCCTCGATGTATTCAGACGTGATCTTTTTGAACGGGTTACCCGCTTCGAGGTCGTCGGCGATGGTGTAGGCTTCCCCGGCAAAGATGGCGCCATCGACATCTTTGCCGCCGAGTTTGACGAAGTCGTCCGTGGCAATACCGTGGGTCTGGTAAATCGGGCCCTTGTAACCTCGCTCTCGCAGCGCCTTTTGGGGGAGCACGGCAGGCGTACCAGCCGATGCGATGAACACCGCCTCTGGCTTCAACGAGATCGTCTTGAGAACCTGTCCCGTGACGCTCGCGTCACTTCTGGCATAGACCTCTTTTCCGAGGAGCTTGATGCCCAACTTCGGCGCAAGATCGGCCAATACCTTATAATAGCCTTCACCATACGCGTCAGAGACGCCGATATAGGCAATCGTCTTGACGCCAGTTTTTCCAATGTATTTCAGGATCGCTTCAGCCATCAGGTCATCGTTCGGAACGACCTTGAACGCCCACTTTCGCTTCTCGTCCATCGGCGCGACGATGGCGGCGGCGGCTGCAAGAGTGAGAAGCGGAGTTTTATTCTCTGCCGCGATATCGACCAATGGCAGAGATACGGGCGAGAGAGACGAGCCTATGAGGATATCGACCTTTTCGTCCAGCACCAGCTTACGGGCGTTCTGCGCGCCCTTTGTCGGATCCGACTCGTCGTCGAGTGCGATGTAAGTGATCTTTTCGCCCGCGATCTCTTTGGGCAGCGCGCCGACCGTCTTCATCTGGGGTTGCCCGAGCGATGCGCCGGGTCCCGAAGCACTGACCGTGATGCCGATTTTGACGTCTGCATAGGCGCCGCCAACGGTGGCAATGCTCATGAAGGATGCCAGAATCGCGATTTTCCTGTTACGTTTCATTCCCTGCTCCATTGTTAGTAAGTGTTTTTGCCAATTCCCAGATAACTCTCGACCAACCGTTCGTCCTGTTCGATATCCGCAGGCATTCCGGATGATGTGACTTTGCCCAATTCCATGACGTATGCGTAGTCGGCGATCCTGAGCGCCGCCCTGGCATTTTGCTCGACCAACAAAATAGTCACGCCTGTCTCACGCAACTGAACAAGTAGTTCAAATACGTCGCTTATGATTTTTGGAGCGAGGCCTAAACTTGGCTCGTCAAGCATCAGCAACCGCGGGCGGGCCATTAGTGCGCGTCCCATGGCCAGCATTTGCCGCTCGCCTCCTGACAAGGTACCAGCCAACTGCCGCCGCCGTTCGTGCAACCGAGGAAATCTCTTCATCACCGAATCTAAATTCTCCCCACGCTCGCGACGCGGGCGCGCAAACCCGCCGAGCAACAGGTTGTCTTCGACGGTCATGTCGGAGAACAATTCGCGCCTTTCGGGACTAGGCCCAGACCGGACCCGACACGCTTCTCAACGGACTTTCCTTCCAAAGGGGTTCCTGCGAATGAGATGCTCCCCGTGCTCGGATGCAGGCCGATCAGCGCATTGAGCATCGTGGTTTTTCCGGCCCCGTTCGCACCGATCACCGTGACGATCTCCCCCTCCGGGAGATCAATGGAAATTTCATGCAAAACCTCGGCGGATCCGTAACCCGCCGAAAGGGAGCTTACCGATAGCAAGGAATTGCTCACGCGGCCCTCCCAGATACGCATCGAGAACCCGCGGATTACTTCGTATTCCGTTCGCGTCGCCCTCGGCGATCTGGTTGCCGAAATCCAGAACGATAAGGTGGTCGGCAAGACTCATAACGAAATCCATGTCATGCTCCACCATGAGGACTGCAACGCCCTCCTGTCTTAGTTCGCGAAGCAATCTCGCCAACTCCCGTTTTTCGCAGACTCGCAGACCGGCAGCCGGCTCATCCAGGAGGACGATGAGCGGGTCCAAAGCGAGTGCTCTGGCGACTTCGAGAAGGCGAAGCTGACCCAACGACAATGTCCCAGCAGGGCTCAGGGCGACTTTTTCAAGTCCGGTGCGCTGGAGCATCCGCCAGGCAATGGCGTGAAGTACAAGTTCTTCCTTACGGTCGAGTCCCAACATCGCTTTCACTGCACCCGCATGGCCGCGCAGATGGGCACCAAGCATGACGTTCTCCACGACGCTCATGTCCGTCATGATCTCAGGATGTTGAAACGAACGACCCACGCCGAGCCGTGCCATTTCCTGGGGAGAGATCGTTTTCAAGGCTTCGTCGCAAAAGCACACTTCTCCGCTCGTGGGCGTAAGGACACCCGTCGCGAGATTGAAAGTGGTGCTCTTTCCGGCGCCGTTCGGGCCGATCAGACCGACGATGCGGCCCGCAGGCACTGCGAATGTCACGTCATTCACAGCGATCAGCCCGCCGAACACCTTTTTCAGGTGCCGGAGCTCGAGCAACTTCGTGTCCTTGGCCGGTCGTTCTTTTCTGGAAGCGGTAAGAACGCCCGAAGCAGAATCGAAAGCAATCGCAGCCTCACGTCCGGCGATCTTCGCCCAGAGACCGTCGCTCGCACCTCTCAACAGCAGAACGAGCGCGGCACCGAAGATAATGGTTTCATAGTTTCCAGCGCCAAGCAGATGCGGCAACCAAGATTGAAGCTGATCCCGCAGAAGGATGACGAGAGCGGCACCCAGAACCGCACCGTAAATCCGCCCTGCCCCGCCGAGAACAGCCATCAGCAAATACTCGGTGCCCGCCGTAATGCCGAATGGCCCTGGCGATACAGACCGTTGAAAATGAGCATACAGCCAACCAGCGATCGCTGCGAGCATAGCTGCGAACACAAAGACTATGAGTTTGACCGTGCTGGGATGAACGCCGAACGCCTCGGCCGCATGGGTGCCGTCCCGCAGTGAACGAACCGCTCGACCTACACGCCCGCGCAACAGATTGCGTGTCAACAGGATCGCGGTGAACAAGACGCCGAGGGTGAGGATCAGATACTCTTTCTGGCCGGTGATCGCGTGGTTGCCAAGAGTCAGTGGAGGAATACCCGAAATACCATCGTGCCTGCCAAGCCATTCGATATTGCCGAACAGATAGTAGAATGAGATGCCCCAGGCGATCGTCCCGAGGGGAAGGTAATGACCGGAAAGCCGCACCGTCACGGCCCCGATCAAAAGCGCACAACCGCCGGTGACGACGATGGACGCCGCCAGTGCAAGCCACGGAGACAGGCCATACCGGACAGTCAGGACCGCAGTCGTGTAAGCGCCCAAGCCGACGAACGCGGCCTGCCCGAACGACGTCATCCCGCCAACGCCCGTCAATACGACAAGCCCCAGTGCAACGAGACTGGCAATCGCGATGTCATTGATCAATGCAACCGTGAAGCTCGATAGAACACCGCTCACTGCGAGGGCGAGAACAAGCAGGAATGCAACAGGCTCAACGAAGCGCTTCATTTTCGATGCAGCGCCCATCAGCCGTGCCCTCCCGACGTCGAATAGAGCGATCGCCACAGGAGAATTGGGACGATCAGACTGAACACCAACACTTCCTTGAAAGAGCTTGCCCAGAATGAGAACATCGACTCGGCAAATCCAACGACGAGTGCGGCGATGACCGTCAACGGGAAGCTCACCAGCCCTCCCAGAATGGCCGCTACGAACCCTTTAAGACCGATCAGGAATCCGCTGTCGTAATACATCGTCGTCAACGGCCCGACGAGCACACCGGAAACTGCGCCCAGCCCTGCGGCTATCGTGAAGGCGGCCTGTCCCGCCAGTTCGACAGGGATCCCGGATAGACGGGCACCGACGCGGTTGGAAGCCGAAGCCCGAAGGGCTTTCCCGAAAATCGTCCAGTTGAAGAAGCCGGCGAACACTGAAAGCGCAATGAGCGTTACGCATACGACGAGGATGCTTTGAGCGCTCACAACCAGCGTGCCGAGTGAGAAGCTCTCTGCCGAAAAGGGCGTCGTTCCGACCCCCTCCGGCCCGAAGAAGAGCAAACCGACTCCCATCAGGGAGAAGTGTACGCCGAATGCTGCGATCAACAGGACCAGCACGCTGGCTGTCGCGATCGGCTGGAACGCGATGCGATACAGCATCGAGCCCATCGGCAAGATTAAAAGGATAGCGACGACGCTGTTCGCGAACGTGCCGAGTTTCAGCGGCGCGACGGTCCATGTGAGGAACGCGAGACCAACCGGCAACGCAATATCGAATGCTGCGATGCGACATAGGCGTCCAATGCCAAGATCCTTCCGAAACAAGACGATTTCTGAGGCCGCCGCAAGCAATCCCATGGTGATGAGAAGCCAGATCGTACCGGGTGCCCGGCCATTCTCGAGAGCGGACACGGTCAGAGCAGCGAAGGCAACGAATTCCCCCTGCGATACGAGGATTACGCGAGTGACTGCGAAAACAAGCACGAGAGCAAGCGCAACGAGCGCATAAACCGCTCCATTGATAACTCCGTCTTGGAACAGGAAAAGGAGAACGGTGAGATCCACAAAGATACCCCAGTCACTCGGACGCAATTGTGCCGATGTGCTGAAAGTATCCACCAGTCCCCAAAGCGTCAGTCCCTACAATTAGGGACAGGGTGTCGCTTCGAACCGGCGAGGAGTATGCGCGCCCACTATCCATCGGCCCACGCCGCTGGTAGAACTGGAAAAAATATAAATCGGAGGAAGCCATGGCGGATCGATTGCACGATCGTCCCACCCGTGACGAATGCACGCATGTAGGGCTGTCAATCGGTCACCCCGAATTCGGGCGATCGCTTCTCGATATGTTGCGGCGCACAGCGGACGTGGGGCACTGTATGGTATTCGCGCTGGAAGGAGAACGCTCGACCCGGTGCGCTCTTGACCTTGGAAATATTGCGATCGGCCCCGATCTCGGATCAGCCTATTCCGAACATTTCCACTTGTCCGACCCGAACCGCGATGCGTTATTTGAAGCGCGTTCGGACGAAACATCGATAATCCTGCCCACCTTTGCACGTCGTATGTACAATGATCGGTATCGCCGCCTGTTCTTCGATGAATCCGCCATCGTGGACAAGTTCGCAGCCGCGGTGTGGATCGACGACACCTGCTACTACGTCAACTTGTATCGCTCGCTCCCACAAGGACGTTTCAATAGTGAGCAAAGGGAGGCTCTCGGCAAGGCCGCGCCTGGCATCGTGTCGGCGGTCGCCCAACATTGCCGTGCAGAGGCCGCAAATCGGTCCGATCCGTTTGTGCTCCTAGAAGACGCCTTCACGACTCACGAACCGCTGCTCCGTCTCACAAAGCGGGAGCGCGAAGTCTGTCTTCGCATACTCAGCGGCTTAACTTCGGAAGGCATCTCTTCCGAACTGGGCGTAAGCCTCCAATCGACCCTGACCTATCGGAAGCGCGCCTACGATAAGCTTGGCATCTCATCGCAAAGCGAACTGTTCAAACTCGCCATTCGATCCCTCGTCGCGACGCCCCGACTAAATTAGCTTTGGCGAACAGTTCGCTACGATCGGGCGCCCTTTCCGGATGCGGCGCGTGACCGCGACCGCTTTTCCTGATGCAGATTTGCGACGTACGTCCGAAGCCATTTGACGGCCGGGTCGCCGTCGAATCTCCCATGGCAGAACTGACTGATTTCGTAAGGCTGAATATTGATCGGTGGCTCAACCATGCGAAGGTTGTCGATGCCGACGTAATACTCGGCGAGCGACCGCGGAACCGTTACGATCAAGTCGGCAGATGCGATGATCGCGGACAAGGACAAAACGTGAGATGACAGAAGCGTCACCTTCCTTCGCAATTTCCTGGTTCGCAGAAGCGTCTCGAAGAGTTCATTACTGCGACCTACCGAATGAACGACGGCATGCTGCAATTCGAGTAATGTGTCGAGCGTTACGTGAGACGATCTCACCTGCGGATGGTTGGCGCGGACGAGACAGAACAATGAATGCAGGAATAGCTTTTCGCTCATGATTCCGAGAGCGTTCAGATTGGGACAGTATCCCATTGCCAGATCGATCCCGCCGGACGACAATGCGTCGTCCATTTGACCGGTGGTGACGGGCTCGCATCGTAGACTACAATGCGGTGCCGTTAGGACAACTCCACAACTCGCATTTGCTCGAATTCCCCAGAGCTTGAATGCTTGCCAGTCGATTACGACGTGGTCTTTCAGCGGCGAGATCGAACAATACCTCATGACGCAAGCAGCAGCGACCAGGCTGCTTAATGAGCAACTATGGAACCTTTGCCTGGTCAAACGCCGGCTAAAGGATTGCCGAGTGGGCCGCTCGGCGATTGGTTGAACTGGCTGGCAGAGCCCGGCAATGAAAAGGGATGCTCTGCCAGCGATACTCCGGGAATTACAGACCGATCTGATCGAAATTCCTTCGCTCGCTTTCAGTCAGATTCTGCCTCTGCTCATTGCTCAGCGCGCCGTTGCCGATCAATTTCAACGCACTGTTCGGATTGTAGCTGGCGCGGTCGTCGCTGCGTCGCTTGTCGCGGCGCTCTTCGTCCTCACCATCGTTGCCGCCGCCGTAGCCGAGCACTTCGACGATGATCACCGACGGTCGATCATTGCCGCTGCCCTGGTTTGGCGTGGCGGTCTGCTGCGTGGCCGCCGCCGCATTAGAGGTGGAGAGCGCCGCGGTGATGCTTGGCGCCTGTACTGTCGGGATACCCGACGCGGTGCCCTGCACCTGAATGTTCGCCGCATTCAGTACCTGCAGAGCCGCCAGGTTGATATTGCCCGAGACGCGGATGCCCGCCTCACCCGCATCAATGGTGCCTTCAGGTGCGATCAGATCGATGTCGCCCGCCGGCACTTCCGGGATTGGATTAAGCGTCGCGATACCCGCACCGGTGGCCGGCACCTGCGGCGATAGCGTGACACGACCATATTTGTCATAGACCCGTTTCGGCGGCGTATACAGCACCGATGTCTTCGAGCCTCGGCCGGCATTGATGTCGCCGCTGGCCGACCAGGCCAGGATATCGCCACCAAACGTCGTCATGATGCGCGACTGGCCGAGCAGGATCGAACCCTCCGCATAGAGCTGGATATCGCCCTGCCCCTGCGTCACCAGACCGGACTTGGCGCCCGGCGTGACGCCTTCGACCCCGATCACCTGCTGACCGCCCGGCGTCATGATCTGGATGTTGCCGCCGAACAACGTCCGGATGCCGGAGTCGTAGCGCGTGGCATTGGCACCGCTGCCTTCGATGCCGCTGAACATCACGAGATCGCCGCGATAGGCGTTACCCTCCGGGAACAGCGCCGCGATGGCCTGACGGCCGCGCAGATAGGAACCGAAGCGGCTGCTCGTCGCATCGTTATATTCGCGCCCGCCGGCTTTCAGCTCGGCATAATAGACCTTGCGCAGGAAGATGTGCTGCTGCTCCGGCGCCAATGCGGCGAAGTAGCTGCGGGCTTGCGTATCGTCGGTGGTGGCAAAGCCGTAGCGATCCTGCAGCCACTTGCGCAACTCGCTTTCATAGGTCTTCGCCACCTTGCCGACCTGATCCGCCAGCGGTGTGCCGGACACTGCAAGATTGGCGGGATCGAGATAGACCAGCAGATTGTCGTAGCGCGCGCCCGCTGTGCCTGCCCCGCCATCACCGCGATGGATGCACCCGGCCGGTTGTCGCCCGGCGCGATCGGGCCGAGCGAGGCGATGCCGCCTTTGTAGCCCTGATAGATGTCACCGCCCGCGGTGACTTCCAGCGTACCGGGACCGGCGATTTCCACATTCGTGTAGTACATGTTGCGGCCGGCCGAGATAACCGACACGTCGTTGGCGTCGTTGTGCAGGATGAAACTTGGCTGGATGCCAAGAGTGCCATCGTCCAGGGCTTGGGTGATCAGGCCGAAACCAACCATGTCGCGGCCGGCCATGACGCGTGCTGCCTTGGCGCCGACATAGTCGACATTTCCGTTCTGCCGTACACGGGCCTGGCCCAGAACGACATTCACCAGATCGCCGGTGACGGCGTAGATCCGTATCGGCGTGTCGTCGCCGTCATAGAGTGAACCGGCGCCGCCGCCGATATCGAAACGAACCGGGTTGGTCAGGTGAATCGTATCGTGGGTCGCCGCACCGTAGATCGAATTCCGGGCCAGCAATTCGAGTCCGCCGTCAGGCACCGCATCGACATGCACGATGATGTCTTGATAGGTCGAGATATTCTGCGGCCGGCCACCGAGATAAATGCTGCCCTCCGCCGCGACCACCGAGAAATGTCCGGGCACATGGTACTGACGGAAGCCTCCCGGCGCATCGCTGCGCCAGTTGTCGTTCGGCCGCCCCTCTCTGTCGCCATTGATCGGCACGACATTGCCACCCGCGGAGAACAGCGACACCGCGGTCTCGTCGCTCCAGTTCAGTCTGGCGCTGGTGCCGGATGTGCCATAACCGGCGACGACGAGATCGCCGCGGCTGAGAATCGACACATGACCGTCGCGCGGCAGCAGCATCACGCCGCCGGCCGCCATGCCGATAGCGGCAGCGGTCAGGCGGTCTGCCTGACGTGGATCGTTGATTTCCCTTGTGCCGTAAACCAGCGGGATGACGCCGATGCGGCCGGCCTTTACGGTGATGTCGCCCCGATCGGTACTGAACACGCCGTTCATGTCGTCATTGCCGCCGCCGGGCGAGCCGCCGTAACCTAGCGGATTGAGCGCGCCGCCAATGGTGATGCGCACATCGCCGCCGCCCTGAACGCCGGCGACGATGGCCGTGCTGGCATATCCGAGCGACGCGGTGCCGCTGCCATGCGGTCGCAACACGCCGGCATCGCCGCCGGCCTCGAGCGTGACATTGCCGCCATTAAGCGCGCCAAAGCCTGCGAAATTTACGCCATTCTGGTTGTACCAGCGCGACACCGTGGCACTGGTCACGTAGTTGCCGGACTCCGCAACGAAGGCATGACCGGTGAGAACGCCCTGCGTCTTGACGAAGAGATCTGCGGGCACCGCATCACCCTTGCCGAAGGTCGAGATGTTGAAGGGCGAGAGCTGGTTCAGATCGCCGCCCGCGAGAAGATCGAGATCGGCGGCACCGGTGCGTAGCATGCTGGGGCCGGCACGCTGCCATTGCTCATCGGATTGTTCAGGATGATGTTGCCACGATTTGCCAAAGTGCTGGCTGCGGCCAGCGTGCGTGCGGCGGCGGCGTTCAGATCAGAGCCCGCAACGACGCGCAGCTGCGTTGCAGCGCCGGCGAGCGGTGTGGAATATTGCGGTGCCTGCGCCGGGGTGACGTATTGCACGGTCGGCCATCTCGCCGCCTCCGCCGTGACCAGTTGCAGCTGGTTGACAGAAAACGTCGTTCCGGCCGGAACGATCGATCCCGGCGACCATACCTTCCCGGTGCTGTCCGTGACCCCACTCGTACCATAGACGTAGTAGTCCGTCGTCGGAACGGTCCAGTCAGTGACGAGGCTGATCGCGTTGCGATTGCGATAGTAAGGAATACTGACTCGCGTACCACTCGGGAGAGTGACGTTGCGCGTACCATTGGTGACGAAATCGGTACTGTTATTGAGGATCGTGATCTGCCGGAATGTGGCCGGCGTCCCCTGGGCCGTGGTCCGATAGCCATCAGACAGATTGCCACGCACTGTCAGATTACCGCCAGCGCGCAGAGTGAGGCCCATAGCCTCGCCGGAGCCATAGGTCGCAGATCCGGGATCGCGCTCGGCGTTTGGACCGTAGCGATAAGCGGACAGGTCTATATCGCCACTGACAATGAGATTGCCCGTGGGTGTGGCGCTGGCGATGGTGACGCCCGGACGAAGATGGAAGGCGCTGCCATAGGCTGTGAGGCCGGCAAGCCTACCCATCAAATCACTGTTGGCGAGCGCAGCATTGATGAAGGCCGTGCTGTCCCGATCGACCTTGTCGAGGAAGGCCTTGTCGATCACCTGCGTGCCGGGAGTGTTCGGATCGACCGGAGCATTCTTGTATGTCGTCTCCCCATAGACCGCGATCTCGCGCGCGCCGCGAATATCGATGTTCGTCCCGATTTCGATGGGGATGTCGTAGCCGATGGCGTTGTATGGCGCACCTGCACCGGTGGCACTGGTTCCACCGCCGAAACGCGGTGCGTAAAGGTTGAACGTGCCCCGCGAAACACCATCGGGCGATGACACATCGATCACCGCACCCGAGTCCAGCTGCAGCCCGACATAAGTGCTGCCGACTTCCACCAATGCACGGTTCTTGGCGGCGATGGCGTTGCCGTCGCTATCGACCTGCAGCACGGTGCCATGGGCATCGAGGACAGCGGTATTGGTGAGGATCACGTCATCGATCGCCCACAGACGGATACTGCCGGCGCGCTCGCCGCTGGCGTCGATCTTGCCGTTCACGGTGAGCATGCCGTCATCGACGGAAACCGAGATGTCATGCGCCTTCAATTCATTGCCGATGACAAGATTGCCTTGCTTGAGCACGAAGCTGCGGCGCTCGGTGAAACCGGCCTCGCTGAGCTTGATATTGAGAGCGGCAAAGTCTTCCGACTGAGTATTGACAAAGGCGCCGATCAATCGCGCGCGCAGATCGATCGAGCCGCCACGGACGCCGGTCGCTTTGAGCGTACCGCCCAGAATGACCCGACCCGAACTGCTGGTGGCTGTCAGCGTCAACGAACCGGCATCGTTGTTGGCCGCCGAAATGTCGATCACCGATCCAGCCATCTGCCGGATTTCGCCGAAGCGGGATTCCAGCAAGACATCGCCGCCCCACGAATATTTGGTGACGTCGAGCATCGGAATCGCCTGTCCCGACAGATCGAGTTTGGAGTTGGCGCCGAGCGTAACATTGCTGCCCGCGGTGCCAGAGAAGCGCCCGCTCGGCAGATAGATGGTCGAGTCGAGATACAGGGATTCGCCCGCAGTGATGGCGATATCGGCGCCCAGCGCCGCCGCCGGCTTGACCTCGGATGCGCCGACCGGCCGGGTGAGACGCACATCGCCGCCGGCCCGGATCGACAACACGGCGCCGGGATCGCCGGTGAGCAGCGGCGTCACCAGATTGAGCGCACCGCCGACACCGGCATAGGTCTTGCTGTTGTAGGTGTTGTCAGGGCTCGGTCCGGAGGCGAACACCGCCAGCGTGCCACGGTTGTTGGCGACGATCGCCTCGCTGGCGCTGAGAGTGACCGCCGAGAAGCCGAGCATCAGCCGATCGTAATTGACCTGCGAGTAGCTGCGATCGTTCGGGCCGAAGCCGAGCACGACGCGCCTTGCATCGATGGTGATGGTGCCGGCACCGTTACCGGCGCCGCCAGGCGTGGTCGCACCCGGTGTCTTGCTGGGCGACGGCTGCGTGGCATTGCCCACGGTGGTGGCGTAGCCGTTCCAGATCAAGGTATCAGCGGAGATGCGGACCTGATCGCCCGCGCTTCCTGCGCCGTAGATGGCTGGCGTGTTGAGCTGGAATTGCTTGAGGCGTGAACGGCCCGTGAGCGGATCGATGGCGTCGAGGCTCACCGATCCGAAGAAGTTGATGGAGTTGCTGGCGCCGAGCACCAGCGTCTCCAATGCCGGCGCGCCCGCGCCGGCACCGCCAGCCAGCAAGCGATCGAACAGGCTCTGGTCGAAAGCCAGTCCGGTCGGCAGCGTTCCCGCGGCGCGCGCCGCGTCCAGCGATGCGGCAGTGCCGACATTGAGGGTCGGCACTGTGAGATTGAGGCTGCGGGTGCCGAGAACCGGCGTTCCGTTCACCGTCAGGCTGCCCGGCACGAGGAAGCCGATCGATCCCTCGCTCACCAGGGTCGCGCCATCCCCGATGGTCACATTGCCGGCGGTGCCGATGGGCGCGCTGAAGGCGATCGTGCCGTTCGAGACCGCAACGACCGCGGCCATGTTGCCGCTATTGGCGGAATCCAGCGAAGGCCCGCCATAGGTCAGGCCGGTGGCATTGCTGTCGGGCGCCTGCACGCCCCAGCCCAGCGTATCGACCCGCGCACCCGATGCGATGGTGATATTGCGGAGCGCCGCCAGAATGATCTGCGAGCCGCGCAGCACCACGCCGCTATCGACTATGACATTCCAGGTCCCTATCTGATCCGTCTGGGTATAGTCCCAGCCGACCGTGTTTTCCTTCCGTCCAAGCACGCCGCCGATATTGATATTCGGCGCACCGATCGCTGCGATCGTGGCGTCAGACACCGGGGTCGCCATCGATGTACGGTTGACGATGGAGCCGGCCTTGACGATCTGCAGCGTCGACTGCGAGCCAGTGACATAGACGTTGCGCACGACGCCGAGATTGAGCGTGCCGCCATAGCCGCCGTCGTCCGCCGCAAACAACGCGCGGCCCTCAAAGACAAGCGCGTCACGCGTGCGCTGCTGCGTACTGGTCGGGTTGCCGCCGTCGAGCGCCATCAGGCTGATGGACAGGAACTTGCCATCGCGCTCCAGCAGTGTCGGCGTGGTGCCGAAGCGGGCGGACTGTGCGAGCTGGAAGTCGGTATAGTTCTGCTCGTTGTACTTCGCATAACTGCGCGTGGCATTTCCGGGCGTGAGGATCAGCGTGGTCTGCAGCGCATCGCGGATCGACGTATTGGCGATACCCAGCATACCGCTCGCGAGATACGAGCCATTGGCGAGCGCGATCGGCGCCGTGGTCGCCGTGACATGGCTGGACGCGATCTCGACGCGGAACGCGCCGGGCAACAGCGCGTAGTTGGCAGGCATCAGCGTATAGGTGCCGGCGGCAAGGCCGGGCACGCCCGCTGGGATCGTGACCTGCTGGCCGATACCGGGCGCATTGCCGGTCCAGGCCGTGTTGTAGCCACCGGTGACCGGCGCGGTGACCACGCCGGGGACGAGCGCATAGACGGCATTGCCGGTGCCGTATTTGCGGTTGGCTGGATTGGCATCGGCCAGCGTTGCGACCAGCACGTCCACCGAGCCGCCGCGGCCGGACACGAAGCCCGCGCCCGTCAGCGTGCCGCCGCCCGACAGATCGATCACGGATCCGGCGGCGCTGGTCACCTCGCTGGCATTGATGGCCACGCCCAGGCGCGTACCGGACGTGCCGAACGCACCGGTCATCAGATCCGGCGTGATGGCTGCCACGCCGTCGGCGGTGTAGTTCACACCGTCCGTCGTGCCGCCATACGGCATGATCAGGCCGGCAGCACTCACCGATGTCAGGCTGCCTGCCAGCAATTCGACGCGCGTGAAGAAGTTATCCGTCGCCGACTTGGCGATGTGCTTGCCGAGCGTAATGGAGCCGAGCGGCGCGCGCAGCACGCCGCCCTGCAGGATGGTCGGCGCCGTCAATGAGAGGCTGCCGAACACCGAATAAGGCGCGGCCGGACGGCTGCCGTCGACGGAGAGGATGCGCAGTACAGCGTTCATATCGGTGATGGTCGTGCCGGTGCTGTTCATGCCCGCAAACAAGGTCGCGGAAGCGCCGCTGGCCGGGTAGACCTGCTGCGCCGTGAGCGTGAGGTTGCCAGAGGTGCCGATGGTCGTCAGCCCACCCGGCGTGGCGAGCACCCGGATGTCGCCGCGGCTGACGAGCACCGTATCGGCGTATTTGAAGCGGATGTCGCTCTGCAGGTCGATCAGCCCGGCCGAAATCTCCAGCAAACCGCCAGCTGGCATCGCAGGCAGGATGTCCGCGAAGACGAGCGTGTCCTTCTGCACGCCGAGACCGATCAAGCCCACATAGGCCGACTTCAGCCGCACCGTTGCGCCTGCGGTGGTGTTGGCGATGTCGCCATTCCACACCTGGCCGGCCGAGGTGTTGGTGATAAATCCGCTGTGGCTGAGGGTCAGGCTGCGCCCGGTGGCGAGATTGACATTGCCGTCGAACGAGATGCCACCCCGTGTCCACAGCTGGACGCTATCGGCCCCCGACGCCATGATCGTGTCGGCGGTGATGTGTCCATGGCCGATGACCAAGGTGGGATCGGCGACGCCCGGACGCGCGCCCGCGGCGAGATCGCCGGTGACAGCACTCTGCCCGATCGTGAGAATGCGTGCGGCGCGCATATAGGCCGGCACGAAACTCGCATTGGTTTCCGCGAACAAGGGCGACTCGAAGAATACCGAGAGCGAACCGCCAGATGCATTGGCGCTGCCGGCCTGGGCGCGCAGCGTGCCGTCCATATAGATGCTCGATCGCGATGCAATCGTGATGCTGCCGCCATTGCTGCCGGCCATGATCGTGCGCGTGCCGTTGATATCGGACACGGTCAGTTCGCCCGCGGTTCCCGATGCGTCGAGGATCGCGCCCGAACGTATCACCACATGGGAGATTGCGCTGTTGCGGACCGTCGAATCCTTCACGACCGCGCCGGTGCCGCCGATGATGATCTTGCCACCGTCGGCGACGATGCCGAAGAAACCGCCCTGCACGTCGCGCGCCACATGCGCTTGTGCCGACACGTCGAGCACGGCGGTCTCGCCGATCCAGATCGAGCGCGCGCCGGGATCATAGGCAGTATAGGGCGACGTTACACCGGCCGACGGGAACCCCGCATTGCCGTCGCGGATTTCAATGCGTCCGGCATGCGCCGTGATACGGCCGAGCACGGTGATCTGCCCGGCGCTGACCAGCTCGACTTTGCGGCCGGGATCAACCGTGATGCTGGCACCTTGCGCGATGGTGATGGCGCTGTTCGTGCCAGCAAAGTCCGGACGACCGCCGGAGCGCAGGAGCAAATCAGCGCCTGCGCGCTGCGTGGTGCTGCCCTTCATGGCATTGTCGAGATAGAGCGGCTGCAGGACTGTCGCGGCGGCCGTGGCGACATCCCCGCCGCTCGCCAATTCATAAAGCGCGCTCGTGGCCTGATAGGTCGGCCTGGTGACGTTGACGGCCGCATCAGCGGCGACGGTCAGCGATTTCTGGCCGTTGATGGCATAGCTGGAGAAGCCCTGGCTGAAGAAGTCGGCGGCGAGATGCAGCGTCTGCGGCTGCGTGGGCACAGCGCCGCCGATCACCACCGCGCCGCCGGTGTCGAGCGTCAATGCACCGCCCTTGGCGAAGCCCGTCGAAACGAGCTGGCCGCCCAGTGTCAGTTGTCCGGTTCCGGATGCGTTGGATGCGCTGGCGATCAGCGTGATATCGCCGCCGCTGCCGCCCTTGAATTTGCCGCGCGGCGAAACCATGCCGCCCGCTGATGCATCGATGCGCGATCCGGTCTCAAGGGTGACATGGAGCGTCGTGCTGATGGTGACGTCGCCGCCATCAATATACGCTTCAGCGGATGGGCTGGTCGTTTCATCGAGCAGCGCGTTGCTCCAGACGCCGCGTGTGTCGATCACCGCGCCGTTGCGCAAGGTCATATGCGAGCTCGCGGTTCCGTCCAGCAGCGGCGAGCTTCCCGGCACCAGATTGCCGATGGTGACCGTGCCGCTGCGCGCCGTGACATCCGCAGCGATGGTGACGTTCGCCGCCTGAAAATCGATCACGCCGCCAGCAGCGACTGCCAATGCACTGTCGACGGCGATCCCCTTCGTCGACCATGCCGAGATGCCGCCGAGATTGAAGCTGGTCAGCAGATCGGAGCTGAGCCAGACCGTTCCGGTGCGGTCGCTTGGTGCCGGCGCATCGCTGAAGGTGATGGCGCTGTCGAGTGCTGTCCATCGCGGTACACCGGTGCTGCCCTCATAGATCTGCAACGCCAGCGTACCGTTTTGCGCGACGACATTATGCGAAAGCTTGTAGCCATCGGTCACGCCGGCATTGCGGCGGGAGGTCTGCTGTTCACCCGTGACCGTATCGGCGACGATGGTGGCCGCGAATTTTGCGGTCGGCGCCGCGAGGTTCAGACGGCCGGCGTCGCGACCGACCGAATAGCCTTCTTCCCAGCGCAACGAGTTGCGGCCGCGATCGAACACGCTGAACCAGACTTCCGTGAGCCGATCATCGACCTTCCCCTGGATGTTATGCGTGCGTGAAAAACTGCCGGCAAAGCCGACGAATTTCATGTCGGCCGGCGCGTTGTCCACGCTGTAGCGGCGCCCATCGCTGCCGATCAGATTGGTCGATCGGATCCAGCCCGCTGCAACATCCAGCGAGCCGCCGGAAATATCGAAGCGCGCGCCCTCATGGGCAGTGAGCTCAGGTGCCTGCAATGTGATGCTGCCGCCGATGGCGGCCCATTCGCCGATGGTGTGCGCGGTGGTGTTGAGATAGCCGCCGACTTCGAGCAGGCCGCCCGGCGTATAGTAACGATCGGATGCATAGCCGCCGGTGCCGGCCGCGACGAAAGTGAGATAGCGCGCATCGATCCAGACATCGTTGCTGGTCAGGGCACCGTTGTCGCGGTTCTGCGGGCTATCGCGCAGTTCGTTGCCCTGCACATTGACCCTGATATTGTTGCTCGACATCGCCAGCGCGACGTTGCGCACGCCGGACACGTCGAGCAAGGCGCCATCGGCCACGTCGATCGTCTTCGCCGCGGAGACCGCAATCTGGCCGCCCTGCGCGGCCGTATAGGAGCCGCCGGCGAAACTGACGCTGCCACCGGTGACGATCTCGATCCGCGACTGGTCCTGCCGGTCGGAGAGGCGCGACAGATTGTCGAACACACCGGCTGCGCTGCCGAAGCGGAGCTTGTCGGCTTCAAGTGACGCAGCGATCAGCGCGTTGCGCGCACTGTCCAACGCCGTCTCGCCGCTGTCGAGCTCGGGAAGAATTGCTGTCACACTGCCGGCGGCCAAGGTGATCTTGCCCGCGGTATCGGACGCCCGGTTGAGCAAATGGATGGTGCCGCGCGTATTGACCGAACTCGTCGAGATCAGCGCACCACCAACCAGCAGGTCGCGGCCGGCGAGCGTGATGTCGCCTTGTTGTGCAAAGATGAGGCCTGAATTCACCACCCGGCCGCTGCTGCTACCGGCATTGATGACCGGCGACACTTCGGCGCCGCGGGTCGTCGATGCGGTGTTGCCTGTGGTGCTGAAGCCATGACGCAAGATAAAAGAGTCACCGGCCGCGAGCAGCGCCTGCCCTTTCGGCGTTGAAATCATGCCGTCATTCACGACGGACTGGCCTAGCAGCATCACAAAGCCACCGCCGGAGGTCACGCTGGTCGGCGCCTTCGTGGCGATCTGCGCACCGGCCTCGACACGAACCTCGCCGAGCGCGTCGGTGAAGCTGGGCGTCCAGTCTTGTCCGCTTTGGTTCGAGTATAGTCCCTTGCTGAGCTGTTCCGGCGAGATCGCCGCGGCCGCCACGATCAGCGAGCCGACATTCACCTGGCTATTGCCGCCGAAGATGATGCCGCTCTGATTGATGACATAGACCTGGCCATCGGCCTTGATGTTGCCGAGAATTTGAATCGGAGCCGTGCTCGCGCTGACGCGGTTGACCGCGACCCAATCCGCCTTGCCCTGCTGATCGAAGGTCAGCGTGGTGCGCGAACCGATGTTGAAACTCGACCAATCCAGGATCGCCTGCTGCCCCGTCTGCTGTACCTTGACCTGGGTCTGACCAGAACTGTCGATGGATTGCGTGGGGCCATTGGCGTTCGTCCAACTGCCCGGGCCTTGCACCAGACCTCCGGGCGCGAGACCGTTCGGCACCGCCACAGGCCGTGTCTGCGATACCTGGGCCGCAGCGGCGGCCGCACGGGCCGCCGCTTGCACCGCCTGTATGTCCTGTACGGCACGCGCCGCGCGCGACAGGGAGTCCTGGGTCTGTCGCACCGCAGTTGCGGCCTGCCGTGCCGCCAGCGCCGCTGCATCTGCCGCAATATTCGGCGCGGAAACCGCGCCGGTGCTACCGCCGCCAAGCGCGCGCGCATGTACCGACGCAGGCATCACGCTCAGCGCGACGGTGCTCACGGTCGCCCATAAAATCCGGCGTCTCACGATGGCGCGGGCCTGGGAATGGGAGACGGCGGCATTGCGGACGAACATGGGCATTTCTCGCGACAGAGATCGGGACCATGTTCAGCGGCAACTGCGACACGGTGACTCAGTTCGGAGACGACGGCGGATGCCCCTACGTGAACAAGAATCTTTATGAAACTTTTATGTCTACGAAACCGACGAGCTAGCTGAGCAGAACGATCCCGCCGGGAAGCGAACGCCCCTTGATGTTGAACGCCTGCTCGATCCACACCAACACGTCTTCGATACGCTGGATACGAAAACGGCCATTCACCGGGCTCGCCCCGAGGTCATCGCTCATCAGCACGACCTTGCCGGGCCGGTAGCGATTGATCTCCGCGACGACATCGGACAGCGGCGTGAACCGGAACACGAGCATGCCGTCCTGCCAGGCGGTGCTGACATTCAGATCGGCGACGCTTGCCGGCTGAAGGCCACGCGCGTCATAGCGGACCTGCTTTCCGCCAATAAGCACCGCTGCCTTGCCGGTGTGTTCGACCCGGACCTCCCCCTCGACACAGGTGACGCAAACGGACGCGCCCACGTGGCGAACCTCGAAACGGCCGCTCGTCGCCGTGCTGCGCCCTCTGCCAGCCATGACGGCAAGGGGACGCTGGGCATCAGCCGGCATGACAAAGGATGCCTCGCCGGCGATCAACTTCAGCTCCTCAGCCGCATTGTCGGCAACCGTGAGACTGGTCTGCGTGTTCAAGCGCACGGACAGACCACCCGTCAGTGTGACTCGGCGCTGTTCGCCCGTGCCGGTCCGATAGTCCGCCGCCAATTCGGTCAACGACGGCCACAGATCGAATGGCGGTTTCGCAACGACATAGCCCGCGGCACAGGCGGCGGCGGCACCACTCAGCACCGCACGTCGGCTGAGCAACGGTCGCGGTGGCGTCCATGGCGGAAGCTGGCCGCTTTCGCGCAAGGTCTGGCCGGCCTGCCCGTAATCCTTCCAGCGCCTGCGCGCATGCGCAAAGGCGCGTTCATGCGCAGCACTGGTCCGTCGCCAGGTTCGCAACGCTTCCGCATCCTCGGTGCTGGCTTCGCCAGAGACGAGCAGCGCCACCCAGCGATGCGCCTCGCGCGCCAGCTGATCGTCATCATCGGTGGGATGCGGCATCGTCATTCATCATCATGGGCGGGAAAGCGGGCATCAGCCACGTCCGCATTGTTCTTTAACAATGACGTTTCCCGCACAGCCAATGTGCAATCAAAATTACGCTTGAGGCGACCTGCACAGTAATTTTGTGCCTGAAGCAGTTCACGCTGGACCAGCCGCACCGAAATCCGGAAGCGCCTGGCGATCTCGGCGCGCGGCATGTCGTCGAGCCGGGCCGCCAGCAGAATGGCGCGCTGACGCGGCGGCAACTCCAGCAGAATCCCTTCCAGTGCCCTAATCTCGGATCGGCCTTCGGCGACATCGATCTGGCTCGGCGCTTCGTCAGCGACGTCGAGTAACGCATCGACCTCGTTCGAGGTCAGGCGCCGCGCTTCGGCCCGGCGTCGATCCCGTGCGATATTGACGGCGACCGTGAAGAGGTAGGAATCTGCGTGGCGTACGACCGCCGCGCCATCGGCCGTTTCCAGTCTCAGCCACGTGTCCTGCAAGGCATCGCCCGCGAGCTCCGCCGAGCCTAGGCGACGCGTGAGGCGCAGTTTCAGATCGTCGTAGCGCAGCAGGAAGCGCCGTCGCAGTTCGGACAGGTTGCCGGTCATCGCCCCACTCTGCTGACCATGCCGGCATCCATCGACCGGCACTCCTGCTGAAACGCCGCTGACCGCGGCGACAGCACGAGCGTGACCGGTTGAGCGAAACCTGCAGGTGGTGATGCGCCAACCGAGATTTGGCGAAGCAATTTCAAGACTGACGCGTCGCGTCCTGAGTCCCCGGTGGAATCCAGCAAGGTGGCGCGGGTGACCTGGCCACCTGAATCAATCCAGAAACTTGCGGCCAGTCGATCAGTCTCACGCATGACGCCATCGTCGCTGCATAGCGTTTGCAGGAGCCGGGTCTGCATCAAACCATAGTAGCGTGCAGCGAGAGGCCCCGGCGTCGTACTTGTCGGCAGCGCGGCTTTCGGCGCCGGCACCAGCACAAAGGCATCCTCAGCCATGTAGCGTGGCGAGAGACCGGTCCCCTGGAGGAGCCGCCCCAATGCCTCCTCAACATCGAAGGTCCCGTGGACCGCCGCAGTTTGGCGACCGATCGCAAGGTTTCCGTTGTAGATCACCTGCCGTCTGGACACGACACTGTAGGCCTCAAGTGCCGAAGCAAGCGGCTGAGCTTCGATCGCGAACGCGATCTTGCCTGAGCCGGTTTCGCGTTCTTTGACCTCGGAGGCCCGAGCACCTGGAAAGACCGCTGAATGATTGACTTCGATCAACGCCATAGCCGCCAGGGCCGCCACAAAAATCAACCTTCGCAAGCAATCAGCGAGCCGCAGCAACGAGCATCCTGATGAAACGAAGGCCATCACGACCTCTCATGGCTCAGCTTCGTAACAGGAGTATGTCAGCACCTTCGCCGGCAGTTTGTAATCCGAACACCCAGTCGGCGAAAATATGACGATAATTCAATGGCATAGCTACAAGCAACGAAATACCGCTTCCGAGTGATCGCTAAGTCTTTCCGGACGCGAGCGTCTCAGCGACCGGTCAGGCGGGCGACACGTTGCACAGGCGTAGTATTCACAACTTCAGCTCAGACACCTCGTTTCTGACTTAATTTCGCTGAACTTTGCCGCGTATCAGTTCGATATTGCACGTTACGCGTCGTCTGCGTTCGCTTTGGAACGAACACTTGCCAGAGGACTTTGAGCTCTATGGTCGAGATGACAACGAGCCATTCCCCAGCTGAATTCACTGCCAGACAGAATGTCTTCGATCGCACGCCGCCGATCACGACGGAGCGGCCGCAGGATCGGCCGGCCTTGCTGCAGATCGGCCAACAGCCTCTGCTGGTGACGGCCGTAGCGCTGGTGTTGCTCTTTGCGGGGATCGGCGGTGTCTTTGCATGGCGAAGCTGGAGCGGCAGTGTACCCGAGCCCGAACGGCTCACCGCCTCACGCTTGCAACAGGCACGCGTAGCGCAGGCGTCCGAACAGCTTATCGAAAAAACCAAGGGGATCGAAGCCACCCAACAACAGTCCGTAGATCAGTTGCAGGTCGTGCAGGACCAGCTGCTGACCATGCAGCGGCTGCTGTCAGCCCAGCAGAACGAAACGCGGAAGCTGACCGAGCAGGTAGGCGTCCTCACCTCCAGCCTCGACAATCTCCGTCAATCATTCGCCAGCACCTCTGCGACTGATGACACGGCGTCTGCCCGCGAGACGCCGCGGCGCTCGCGCTCCCGCGCCACGGTGAACAACCGCAACCGGAGCAAGGCGGCCGCCGTCCAGCGCAAACGCAGCCGCTGAGCGTCGCTTTATTCCGGCAGCCGTCCCAGATAACGCGTCATCGTCTCCGCCACCTGCCGCTCGCGCAATGAGCCGGCGCCAAGCGCAGCTCTGACCTTCCGCTGATCATCCGCATTGTTCTGCTGCGACAGGCGCAGCTGAACATCGACGTGATCCACCTCGATCGCGAAGCCGACAATGCCCGGCAGCAGTTTGTCGATATAGGCGATGTCGAGCTTCGCAGCCTCCCATGGACTGCCATCAGGCTCCATCAGCGCGCTGAGATCGAGCACCATCCGACGCAGCGTCTCCCGATCTTCCGTTACGCGCACGCGGCCGCGCACCTGCACGGCCACATAATTCCATGTCGGCGCGCGCGGGCTGGTCGTGTACCAGGATGGCGAGATATGCGTGTTGGGGCCGAGGAAGTTCACCAGCACGGGCGAAGCCTCGAGCTCCTTCCATTGCGGATTGGCACGCGCGACATGCCCGACAAGACGAACCGCATCGCCGCGCTCCACCATGAATGGCAGATGCGAAGCCATCAGGCCCAGTCCGCCGCTGATCAGACAGCCGAACCGGATATCTTCGACAAGCTGCCAGGCGAGGTCCGGGTCGTCCGATCGGAAAGCGGCAGGAATGTACAACTAAACCTCTAAGCGATAGCTGCGGCGATGCTCACATTCATCCGAACGTGAATGCAAAGGCCTGGGCGCCGGGATCGAGAAATTCGATCTCGAATTGATGCTCGGCGACTGGACCACTGTTCCGGATCAATTGATAGAGCCGCTCGCTCGTAATCGTGCCATTGCCTTCGGCATCGATGTCTCCGCCGCGATCGTTGCCGGGCGGCTTGCCATCGATGGTGACGCGGAAACGCACCGGCTTGCTGTCGGCTGAGCCGAGCACGAGATGCACGTCGCGCGCCTTGAACTTGTAGGTGATGCGCGTCTGCGCAGCATTGGCGACGGAACGCTCGTTTTCGATCGTCCAGTTGCCGCTGAGCGTCCAATCGTTGAGGCCAAGTTCGGGGATCGATGAGTAATCCTGCGCGCGATCATTCGCGACATCCTCGGGCGACGCGAAGTTCTGGCCGCGATTGTAGCCAAGATAAGTCTCGTGCGACTCGACATCATTCCCCGGAGCCGCCTGTGCGCCGCGACCATCAGCGGTGACGAAGCCGGATGGCACATCGCGTGTGCCCGCTTCGGCCAACAGCTTCTGGATCACGCGTTCGGAATTTTCGTACTCGCCTTCGCCAAAATGATGGTGGCGGATACGGCCCTGCGCATCGATGAAATAATGCGCCGGCCAGTATTCGTTGGAGAAGGCGCGCCAGATCGCAAAACTGTTGTCGATGGCCACGGGATAGGAAATCTGCATATCCTTCATCGCGCGCTTCACATTGTCGATGTTCTTCTCGAAGGCGAATTCCGGCGCGTGAACGCCAATCACCACCAGCCCCTTGTCCCTGTATTTCTCCGCCCAGGCTTTCACATAAGGCAGCGCACGCAGGCAGTTGATGCAGGAATAGGTCCAGAAATCCACCAGCACGACCTTGCCGCGCAGGCTCTCCCGGGTGAGCTCCGGCGAGTTCAGCCATTCGACGGCGCCGGTGAGCGGCGGCAACTCGCCCTCGACGGCGAGATCACCCGTGGACGCCTCTTTCGCCGGCTGCGGGCGAACCGCATTGATCAGCTTCTGCTCGATGGCGACCGTGCTGGCCGTCGAGACGCGTGTGAGAAAGCCAATATCGAGGCCGAGCGCGATGGCTGCCACGCCGCACAGGACCGCTGCACCAAGTGCACGGCGGATCCATTCCCCTGCTCCCAGCCCGCGCTTCATGGCCGCGAACACGCGCCCGCCAATGACCAACGCGAGCGCCAGCGATGTCGCCGCCCCCAACGCATAGGCCAGCAGCAGCAGCGAGGTCTGAACATTGGCGCCTTGCAGCGCGGCACCCGTCAGCACCAGACCGAGGATAGGGCCCGCACACGGCGCCCATAGCAGGCCGGTGGCGACACCTAGCAGCAGCGATTGGGTAAAAGTTCGGCCCGAGCCATCACCTGAAGCCGAGTTGGAAAGCCGGCCACCCAGCGCCACCAATGGCTGGGTCAGCCTGTCGGCAAGGCTGGGCAACAGCAGCACCAGGCCGAACACCGCGAGGACGACCATAGCGGCGATGCGCCCATATTGATTGGCCTGCACTGCCCAGCCGCCGCCGACGGCCGCCAGCGTCGCCACCAGCGAAAAAGTCGCAGCCATGCCGATCAGCAAAGGCAAGCCGCTTCGGGCGAACGGCTGATCTGAGCGCGCGAACACGAAAGGCAGCACCGGCAGGATGCAGGGGCTCACGATAGTGAGTACACCGCCGAGATAGGCAATGGCGACGAGAAGCATGCCAGAATCCTTTCAAAGCCCACATCGGAGATACGGGCCTTGCCTGGATTCGTTACACGTGTTCGGGCGGCATGCCTATCCGCTATGTCCCACCGGATATCACGCAGGCGACACGGTGCCGACCGTCGAGCGTGTCAGAAAGCAGACCTCGCGGCTATTGGCGAGGGATCGTCCCCTCGGGACGCCCGGTGAAGAAACTAGCGCCGCCGTGCCACCGCCACGCCCAGCAGAAAGGCCACCAGCAGCGATCCCAGCGGCGCTTCGCGGGCCACATTGGCAAGGATGCTCAGCGGCATGCCGGGCTTCTTGCCGGCTTCGAATGTGTCGCTGACGCGGTGCGCAGCGTCTTTCACGGTATCGACCACTTCGGACAAGGTGGATTTTTCCTCCGGTACGAGCGCAACGCCCTCATAGATGAAGGGCGGCGTCGGTGCGTCATCGGCCATGGTCGGATCCCCGTCTTGCGGTGGTTTCAGGTCCAATCGGCCGGGCGGCATTTGGTTCCCTCCCCGTTCTCTCTTGTCATCAGCCGCGGAAGCGGGTGATCCAGCACACTCCGCAGCCTCCATGTTTGCTGGAGTGGCCGGTCAAGCCGGGCCACGACAACTGACGGGTGCGACCGCACGGCCCTTCCCGCCCGCACGGCGGCCCTATACTTAACTCTCCATGGACGCCCTCGAATCGCTCCCGACCGTGATTGGCATTGCAGCCGTGGCGCCAGCCTTGCTGGTGCTGTGGCTGATCATTGCCGCGGACGAACGGCCCGGGCCCCCGGGACTGGTCTGGGCGGCCTTTTTGCTCGGTGCGGCCAGCATCTCGCTGCTCGGCTATGCCCGTGCGCTGTTCGCCGCCATCCCCGGCCTCACCGATGACCCGACCTGGACCATGGTGCTGCATGCGGTGTTCGGGATCGCCGCGCCCGAGGAGATCGTGAAGATCTTGGTGATCGTCGCGGTCTCGACCCAGCGTGCCCGCACCGCCGATCCCATGGACAATGTTGTCTATGGCGCCGCCGCCGGCCTCGGCTTCGCGGCATATGAAAATCTCGTCTATCTGCTCAGCTATCCCGAGATGTGGCGTACGCTGGCCGTCCTGCGCAGCGTGCTGACGGTGCCGTTTCACGGCGCCCTCGGCGTCATTGCCGGCGCCTATATCGCGATCGCCCGCTCGGGCCGCGCACTCGGCGCGCATCGCCGCGACAGTTTTGCTTTCATTCGCACGCCTCTGTTGATCGTGCTGGCGCCCGTCACATTGCATGCCTGCTACGACCTGCCGCTGCTCACCTTGCAACAACATCCCGAAATCGTGGGGCTCGGCCGTCGCGCGCTGGAAGGCGCCGGCATGTTGTTTGGGTTCGGGACCATCGCCCTTGCCGCCCGGCTGGTGCGCCGCATCGGCGCTCATCACGCGCCTCATACGGACGTATCGCGCGAACGGCTCGCGCAATTGCGCAGCATGTGGGCGCTGACTTTTGCGGGCGGCGCGGCGGGCTTTGCGGGCACAGCGTTCCTGATTTCATCGCTGCGGCATTGGTACAGCAATCCCGAGCGCACAGTGACTATGGTGCTGGTGCCGCTCGGTGTAACATCCATCGTCATCGGTGGCGTGCTGCTGGTGCTGACCAGCGCCGCCTATTTCCTCGGCCGCAACCGCATGCGGACCGCGGCGCCGGCGATTCCAATTCAGCAATAAGCTTCGACAATTCATCTAAAGTACTTGACGATGGTCGCGGATATTTCGCGCCGCGGCCCGGTTGCGGCTATAGTCAGGCGACAGTGCCCCGTCGGGCCGATCAGGAATTGCCCATGACCATGCCTCCCGATTTCGCTGAACTGCAATCGAAGATGAGCGAAGCCGTTCGCGCCCATTGGAAAGCCTTCCTCATCGAAGGCATCGTGCTGGTGGTTCTGGGTCTCGCCGCGATGATCGTGCCGCCGATCGCCAGCATCGCCGTCACCGTGATGCTCGGCTGGATGTTCCTGCTGGCAGGACTCGCCGCGCTGCTGATGACATTGTGGGCGCGTCAGGTACCGGGCTTCGTCTGGTCTTTGATATCGGCGGTGCTTGGCATTGCAGCGGGGATCGTGCTGCTCACGCGGCCGGCTGAGAGCACGCTGACCCTGACCGTCGTCGTCGGAATCTATTTCCTGGCCGAAGGCGTCGCGACGATCATGTATGCGTTGCAGCACCGCAAGGAGTTGTCGGAGCGCTGGAGCTGGCTGGCGATCTCAGGCCTCATGGACATCCTGATCGCTTTCTTCATCATCTCAGGCCTGCCGGGCTCCGCGGCATGGGCCATTGGCGTGCTGGTCGGCATCAACCTTCTGATCGGTGGCTCGTCGCTGATCGGCATGGCATTGGCGGCGCGCAACAAGGCGTGAGCTGTAGGGTGGGCAAAGCGTAGCGTGCCCACCTTCACGAGCGGAGCACTTGAAGGTGGGCACGGCATAATCGCGCCTTTGCCCGCCCTACATGTCTTCGCTCAGCAACCCTTGCAGATATTCTTGATCATACGATCGAGCTCGCGGTCCTGCGCATCAATGCGATCGGGATTGTTCTTGCCGGTTTCCGGCGGTAGATCCGCCGGCCGCGGCTGTCGATGGCCAATCGGCGCATCCGGCACATTGCCGCTGGAAGATTGCGTGGTCGGCTGCGCGCGCAATGCCTTCGGCGGCAGATTACGCTGGGATTCCTGCGCCAAGGCGAGTGAATGCCCGATCACCATCAGGCCGGCCGTCATCACGAACAATGTCTTCATTTTATGTCTCCGACACCGATAGCGCGCCGAAGCCGAACGTTACGACTTCGGAGGATAAATATGCACGTCACCGCAGTAGTCCATCACACGATAGCTTGATTCCTGTGGCGTGGCATCGCCTGCCTTGGCATTGGTCGGTGCGTTTTGAGATAAATATTCGGGACCGATCGGCGCCTTGCCGTAACCGCCGGGAATATCGAGCACGTAATCGGGCTGGCAGAGGCCCGACACATTGCCGCGCAGTGCCTGCATCAGGGCCTGTCCCTCCGCAATGGTGGTGCGCAGATGCGCAGTCCCGGGCGCGAGATCGCCGTGGTGCAGGTAATAGGGTTTGATGCGGTTCTCGACGAAGCTGCGCATGAGTGCAGTGAGCGTCACCGCATCGTCATTGACGCCGCGCAACAGCACGGACTGGCTGACCATGGGGATGCCGCTGTCGATCATGCGTGCACAGGCGGCCCGCGCCGCCTCAGAAAACTCGCGCGGATGATTGGCATGCAACGCCACCCAGGTCGATGCGCCCTGTACGCGCAAGGCCGCCACCATTTCATCGCTGACGCGTGCGGGATCTGCGACCGGCACGCGCGTATGCAGGCGGATGATCTTCACATGATCGATGGCGGCGAGATCATTCATGATTTCGGCCAGGCGGCGCGGCGACAACATCAGCGGATCGCCACCGGTGAGGATCACTTCCCAGATCTCATCGTGGCCGCAGATATAGTCGAGCGCCTTTGTGTAAGCCTCGCGCGACAGCGCCGTCTCCTTGCCCGGCCCCACCATCTCGCGGCGAAAGCAGAACCGGCAATAAACCGCGCAGACATGGACGAGCTTGAACAGCACGCGATCGGGGTAGCGATGCACGATGCCATCGACGGGTGCGTGCGTGTGATCGCCGATCGGATCGTCGCGCTCATTGGCCTGCGCATTCAGCTCGCGCGCATCGGGAATGTATTGCCGCGCGATCGGATCATCGGGATCGCTGCTATCGATGAGCTCAGCGACAGCCGGCGTCACCGCCACGGCATAACGCGCAGCGACGCGTTCAAGCTCCGCCAGCGCCTGCTCCGGCGCGAGGCCTTCGGCCACGAGCTCGCTCGCCCGCCGCAGCGTGGTTGAAATTTTCACGGGCCCGTTCATGCCGGCGGTGTCCACACGACTTGATCGATCCTCGTTGCACCGGCGGCCAGCATCACGAGCCGATCGAAACCAAGCGCAACACCGGAAGCCGGCGGCATCAAAGCGACCGCTGCGAGAAACTCCTCATCGATGGGATAGCGCTCGCCATAGCGCCGCTGTTTCTCGTCCATCGATTCAAAAAAGCGACGGCGCTGTTCATCGGCATCGGTGAGTTCGCCAAACCCGTTCGCCAGTTCGACACCGCAAGCATAAACTTCAAAGCGCTCGGCGACATCAGGATTGGCCGCCTTGGTCCGCGCCAGCGCCGCTTCCGGTGTCGGATATTCGTAAAGCACGGTCATCCGCCCCTGCCCGAGATGCGGCTCCACATGCTCGACCAGGATCTTACTGAAAATGTCCGACCAGGTGTCGTCATCGGCGACGCGGACGCAGCCTTGTGCTGCCGCGGCGAGTGCTGCTCTGTCTCCCTCGTGCTGCCGCACGGTTGCGGCGAGATCGACGCCGGCAAAGCGCTCGAAAGCATCAAAAACGGTCAGGAATTCCGGTGGCAAACTTGCATCAGCTTTCTGGCCGCGGAAGCTGAACTCCCGCGTCCCCGCCGTCTCGGCAGCCAGCTGGATGATAGCAACCGTATCCCGGATGACCGCCTCGTAGTCTTCATTCGCCCGGTACCATTCCAGCATGGTGAATTCCGGCAGATGCCGATCCCCGCGTTCGCGATCCCGAAAAACCCGCGCCAGCTCGAAAATGCGCGTTTCGCCGGCCGCCAACAGCTTCTTGCAGGCGAATTCCGGCGACGTCCGCAGGTACCGCTCGCGTTTTTCGCCGTCATGGCCGGTCAAATCCGATCGCGGCGCGTGCAGATGGGTCTCATTGCCCGGCGACACCACCAGCGCCCCGGTTTCCACCTCGGTGAAGCCGTTAGCGTCGAACCAGGCCCTGACGGCGCGCGTTATTTGCCCACGCGCGGTGAGGAAGCCGCGGCGGTCATTGTGGCGGTTTGGGCTCCACCAGGGTGAAATCGGGGTGGTTTCGGGGGTCAAAACGGCCCCTTTTTCGGTTGCAAGGCGCTGGCATTCCGACCGCAAATCAGTATGTTGCAGCCCGAAATCGCTTCGCAGGCCGCGTGGCAGCAATCGTGCCCCATCCGGCCTCGGCCGACAAATTCAGGAAAATTCACTGTGAGAGTCATCGCCAGTTCTATTCGCAAGGGCAACGTCATCGAGCAAGACGGCAAGCTCTATGTGGTTCTGTCCGCCGAAAACATCCATCCCGGCAAGGGCACCCCGGTCTCGCAGATCGAAATGCGCCGAATCAGCGACGGCGTGAAGATTTCGGAGCGCTACAAGACCACCGACCAGGTGGAAAAGGCGACCATCGAGGACCAGAACTTCTCCTACCTCTATCAGGACGCCGACGGCTACCATTTCATGAACCAGGAGACCTACGACCAAGTCCAGGTTCCGCCGGACGTGATCGGCACCTCCGCCCCGTATCTGCAGGAAAACATGGTCGTGAAGCTCTCGCTGCACGACATGGTGCCAGTCGCCATCGTGCTGCCGCAGCGCGTGACGCTCGAAGTCGTCGAGACCGAGCCGGTCACCAAGGGCCAGACCGCCTCGTCCTCCTACAAGCCGGCGATCCTGTCCAACGGCATCCGCTCCGCGGTTCCCCCGCATGTCGGCACCGGCACGCGCATCGTCGTGCTGACCGAAGATGGTTCCTACGTCGAGCGCGCCAAGGACTGATCCTTCGGCGGTCGAACTGACATCAAGCCCCGGACGCTCACCGCGTCCGGGGCTTTTGTTTTGCGCCGGCGGAGCACGTTGCTGCGACAGCTTTGCCCTGCCGCACCCGGCCATCCCGCGCTAGACTGACGGGATGAATCAGATCGATCTCCGCCTCACCCGCCGTGCAGTGCTGCAGTCCGGTCTCGGCGCCGCGGCAACGCTTACGCTGCCCGGCGCAGCGCTCTCCGCGCCCGCGGGCTTCGATGCCTGGCGCGACGGATTTCGCGCCAAGGCATCGGCCAAAGGCATTTCCGCGGCCACTTATGACCGCGTGATGGGCCGCCTGGAGCCGGACATGTCCGTGTTCCAGAAGATGAAGAAGCAGCCCGAGTTTCACGAACAGGTCTGGCAATATGTGAACCGTCGCGCCTCCGACTGGCGCATCACCGCCGGCAAGGACGCGCTCCGCAAGAACAGCGGGCTGTTCGATCGCATCGAGCGTGATTTTGGCGTCGAGCGCGGCACGCTGCTGGCGCTGTGGGGCGTCGAGTCCGCCTATGGCGATCCCTTGGTGCAGACCAATCACATGCGCCCGGTGTTTCCGCAGCTCTCGGCGCTCGCCTGGAACGAGCCGCGCCGCCGCGCTTACTGGGAAACCGAACTGATCAACGCGCTACGCGTGGTGCAGAACGGCTGGAGCACGCCGGACGAGATGCGCGGCTCCTGGGCCGGCGCCATGGGGCATACGCAATGGATGCCCGAAGTCTGGCTCAATGTCGGCATCGACTACGACAAGGACGGTCGCGTCTCGCCCTTCGGCAAGCCCGATGACGCGCTCGGCTCCAGCGCGCGCTTCCTCGTCAACCGCGGAAAATATCCGCGCGGCGAGCATTGGGGTTATGAGGTGCGCGCTGACGGTGCCGCTTCGTCGGATGCCAAGCGCAGTTACGCATCATGGACTGCAGCCGGCGTGACGCGTGCGGATGGGCAGGCCTTTCCGCAACCAAATGCAACGGCAAAACTCTGGACGCCGGCGGCGGGCGGACCCAGCTTCCTGCTCGGCCAGGGTTTTTACGCCGTGCGCAGCTACAATCCGTCGATGAATTACGCGCTGGCGATCTGCCATCTCGGCGACCGCATTCTCGGCGCGCCGCCTTTCATCCAGCCGTTCCCCGGCTCGGAGCGCATCCTCACGCTCGCTGAAGTGCAGGAATTGCAGACGCGATTGACACGCGCGGGCTTCGACACCGGCGGCACTGATGGGCGCGTCGGCAATGACACGATGCAGGCAGTGCGAAATTTCCAGACCAAAGCAGGACTGCTGCCTGCGGATGGCTATGGCGGCCTGAAGGTGTTGGCGCGGCTGCGGCAAGGCGGCTGACGCTGCCGTAGAATGGATTGAGCGCAGACGACGAGCAGCATGAATTTTCGCTGCGCTCAACCGATCAAACGATATCGAACTATTTGCTCAGGCTCAGCACGCGATCGACCATCGGGCCGCACAGGCCGAGATAATTCGCGGGATCGCAATGCTTGCGGATTTCGTCTTTGCCGCCGAGCGCTTCGACGATCTCCGGTACCTCGGTGAGAATATCGGCAAGCCTGCCGCCGCCATCGATGGCCTTGCGGCAGGCGTCATAGACGACGTCATGCGCATGCTGGCGACCGAGCTTGGGCGCAGCCGCCATCATCACGGCTTCCGCCACAATGAGCCCGTGGGTGAGATCGAGATTGTCCAGCATCCGCTTCTCATGAACCACGAGACCGCCGAGCATGAACTTTGCATTGGCCAGCGACGCGGCGGTGAGCAGGAAGCTCTCCGGCAGCGAGGCCCATTCCACATGCCAGGGGCCGGTGGCGCGTTCGAGATCATGGATCATGCCGTCGAGCATGGTGGCGACGTGCTGGCGCACAGCCTTGGCGGCAGCGAGCATCAGCTCGCTCGAAATCGCATTGCGCTTCTGCGGCATGGTCGAGGACGCGCCGCGGCCCGGCACGAACGGCTCCGCCACTTCGCCGAATTCGGACGACGACAGCAGCATCACGTCGGTGGCGATCTTGCCGAGGGTGCCGGTGATGAGACCGAGCAGCGTCACCGCTTCGGCAATGCCGTCGCGCGCGACGTGCCACGTGATCGACGGCTGATGCAGGCCGAGTTCCTCGCAGAACAGTTTCTGCATTTCGAGGCCACCCTCGCCCACCGAGGCCAGCGTGCCGGCAGCGCCGGAGAATTCACCGAGCAAGATGCGCGGCAGCGCCTGATCGACGCGCTCGATATGGCGGTCGATGGACGACAGCCAGACCGCGGCCTTGTAGCCGAAAGTCACCGGCAGCGCCTGCTGCAGATGGGTCCGCCCGGCCATCGGCGTGTCGCGATACTTTTTCGCCATCGCCTGGAGGATGCCACGGACCTCGCGGAGATCGCGTGCGACGATCTTCAGTGCGGCGCGGATCTGCAGGACATTGGCAGTGTCCATGATGTCCTGGGTGGTGGCGCCCCAATGGACGAAACGGCCGGCCTCGCCTGCGGCGGCGGAGAGCTGATGCACCAGCGGCAGGATGGGATAGCCGACGATCTCGGTCTCGTGGCGGAGCTTGTCGTAATCGATCTTGATCGATTTTCCGGCGGCTTCGATGGCGACAGCAGCATCCTTCGGTACCACACCGAGACGTGCCTGGGCGCGGGCGAGAGCGACCTCGGCTTCGATATAGCGGCCTACCAGCGCCTCGTCGGAAAAGATCTCGCGCATCTCCGCGGTACCGAACATGTCGCGAAACAGCACCGAGTCGAAAACCGTGCTCCCCATGGTGTCTCCCTCTTATCGTGTCTTAGGTCGGATGGGGCGAACGCGAAGATACCCATCCTGCGAAATCACCTGATCATTCGCGGCTCGCTCGACGGCAGCGCCACGTCGATGACGCGCATCTGCACCCGCTCCTGTCCCTGCCAGCGATCGACGGTGAGCGAACCGGCTACATGCACCTGCTGCCCGCGATATTCCTGCAAGGCATTGCCGAGTTTCTGGCCGATGGAGCGGAACGCGATGCCATTGACCATGGCGCCATCGGCCGCCTTGAGACGCAGCCGCAGATGCGCCTGGCCGACTTCATCCACATAAGCGAGCTGATGCGCGGGCAACGCGATGACAGGCTCCGGATTGGCTTGGCCAAATGGGCCCGCGCGGTTGAGCGTGTTGACGAGATCGACAGTGACGCCGCGCGCAGTGACGGCGCCGTCGATGAACAGCTCTTTCTCGTTGCGTGACTTCGCGACATCCGGCGCGAGGCGCTCTTCAAGGAAAGCGCGAAATTCGCCGAGCTTCTCCTTCTTCAATGTGACGCCAGCAGCCATGGCGTGACCGCCGCCCTTCATCAGCAGGCCGTCCGCCACGGCCTGACGTACCGCCTTGCCGAGGTCGACGCCGGAGATCGAACGGCCGGAGCCGGTACCGATACCGCCGGGCTCCAGCGCGATGGCAAAAGACGGTCGTGCGAACTTCTCTTTCAGCCGTGATGCGACGAGACCGACGACGCCGGGATGCCAGCCTTCGCTCGCGGTGACGATGACGCTGCCCTTGTCCTCGAGGCCGAGCGCAGCCAGCGCCTCGGCTTCCGCCTGCGCCTCCGCCGCCTGTTCGATGACGCGACGCTCCATGTTGAGGCGATCGAGTTCGGCGGCGATCTTCGCGGCCTCGGAGACGTCGCCTTCAAGCAACAGCCGAACACCGAGATCGGCACGGCCGATGCGGCCACCGGCATTGATGCGCGGGCCCAACATGAAGCCGAGATGCCAGGCTTCCGGCGGCCCGTTGAGCCGCGCCACATCCATCAGCGCGACATGGCCGACATGATCGCGCCGACGCAACGCGATCAGGCCTTTGGCAACGAAGGCGCGGTTGAGGCCGATCAGCGGTGCCACGTCGGCAACGGTGCCGAGCGCCACGTGATGCAGCATGTCGAGCAGGTTCGGCTCGGGCATTTCCGGCTTCCAGAAACCGCGTGCGCGCAGCTCGCGATTGACGGCGACCAGCGTGATCAGCACGAGGCCGACGGCGGCGAGATGGCCAAGACCGGAAATGTCGTCGAGGCGATTGGGGTTCACGACAGCCTCGACGTCGGGCAGTTCCTCATTGGCCTGATGGTGATCGATGACCACCACGGACATGCCGAGCTTCTTCGCCTCGGCCAGCGGCTCGAACGACGTGGTGCCGCAATCGACGGTGACGAGCAGCGTATTGCCCTTCCCGGCCAGCGCGCGGATCGCATCGGCATTGGGGCCATAGCCCTCGAAGATGCGGTCGGGAATGTGGATCGCGGGATCGAGGCCGCAATGGCGCAGGTGCCAAGCGAGCAGCGCAGAGGATGTCGCGCCGTCCACGTCATAGTCGCCGAAGATCGCGACCTGCTCCCTGCGCACCGCGGCATCGGCGATGCGCTTCGCGGCGGCTTCCATCTGGGTGATGGTGAACGGGTCCGGCATCAGCTTGCGGATGGTGGGATCAAGGAAATCCTCGACGGCATCGATCGGGATGCCGCGCCCGGCGATGACCCGCGCGAGCATCTCCGGCAGCTTGAACCGCTGCACCATGGCCAGCGCCCGCGCCGCCCCGCGCTCGTCCACCCGGTCGCGCCAGATGCGGCCGGTGGCGGATTGGGTCACGCCGAGGAAGGCGGGATGGATGAGTTCGGGGATGTCGGTGGTCGGAGACATGCGCGCAGATAAGCATGATGGGCGCGGATGGCAAATGGGCGGGTGTCAGTGCCCGAAATAGCGGGTCAGGCCGGAGGCGACGAAGATCGCGACCAGAAAGCCGAGGAGCTGGATCGTCGTTGGCATCGCATCCAAGCGACCGCGGATGTAGCTCATGTCAGTACGCAACGAATTCATATCGCTGCGAATTGCTTTCACATCGGTTTTCAATTCCGACATGTCATCCTCAAGTCGTTTGACGCGGAATTCCATGGGATCGAGCACCTCTCCGCCCCCATCAGCCATCGTCGCAAATTCGCCTGACACAACCAATAAGGTATAATAAGCAACCTCAGCGAGAGATCAAGGTCTCTACCGGTTCGCCATCGGCGTCTTAGCACCCCAGCCGCTTCGCCATGTCCTCAAAATCTTCCGCCACTACGTCCCAGTCGCCGTCGGCCTTGAAGTCGCGGCTCTGGTGCGGGCCGTATTCGGTGATGCGGGGGACGAAGCTGGTCTTGAGGCCACACTTTTGCGCGGCGTCGAGGTCGTTGTTGTGGGCGGCGACCATCATCACTTCATGCGGCTTGAGGCTGAGCAATTCGCAGGCACCGAGATAGCTTTCGGGATCGGGCTTGTAATGCTTGAACAGCTCGGCGCTCATGATGAGGTCCCATGGCAGGCCGCCGAACTTCGCCATATTGGTGAGCAGCGCCACATTGCCGTTGGACAGCGGGCTGATGACGAATTTCGTCTTCAGGCGGGTGAGGCCCGGCACCGAGTCCTTCCACGGATGCAGGCGGTGCCAGCCGAGGGTGAGATGATGCAGATCGTCGTCGGTCAGGCCCTTGATGCCGAACTTCTCGACGAGCGCTTCCAGCGAGTGGCGATGCAGTTTGTCGAGCTTGAGGAAGCCACGCTCGGGGTGATGGCGCACGCTATCCATCGAAGGTACGTAAGCCTGCCGCCAGGCATCGACGAGCGCTGTCCAGTCGGCCTTGATACCCCGGGGCGCGCTCCAGGCAGTGAGGTCGTTGATGAGGCTGGTGCGCCAGTCGACGACGGTGCCGAACACATCGAAGATCAGGGCTTTGACGGCGGAGGTGTCGCTCATGGTCTCGCTCCCGTGTTTTGTTTTTTGATTTCTTCGTAGCCCGGATGGAGCGAAGCGCAATCCGGGAACCGGCGTTTCAATTAGCTCTGCTGTACCCGGATTACGCTTCGCTCCATCCGGGCTACAATTCAGAATATCTTCCGATACTGCATGAAGCCGGAATTGTCCGCGACCTGATCATACAGAATCCGCGCCTGTGCGTTCTCATTCTGGGTCAGCCAGTGCACGCGGCTGCAGCCGTCGGCCTTGGCTTTCGCATAGACCGCCTCGATCAGCGCACGGCCGAGGCCGAGACCGCGGGCGCTGTTGTCGACGAACAGGTCTTGCAGATAGCAGTAGTCACCCGGCGTCCAGGACGAGCGGTGATACAGGAACTGGACGATGCCCGTGAGCTTGCCGTCCACGTAAGCGCCGAGCAGAAACATCTGCTCATTGGCATCGTGAAAGCGCTTCCACGCGGTGTCGGTGGCAACCTGCGGCAGCGTCGCCTTGTAGAAGGTCAGGTAGCCCTGCCACAGCGGCTCCCAGGCGGCCCGTTCATCGGGGCCGACCGGGCGGATTTCAACATTTTGGGCTTTGGGCATTTGCGCCTTGCTCAATCGAGGTGGAATTTTTCGAGCTGGCGATGTTCGCCCTTGATGACGCGGACGGTGCCGGTCACCGAGCGCATCACGATGGTCTCGGTCTCGATCACATTGCCGCGGAATTTGACGCCCGACAGCAGCGCGCCATCGGTAACGCCAGTGGCCGCGAACAGGCAGTCGCCCTTGGCCATGTCCTCGATGCGATAAATCATCTTCGGATCGGTGACGCCCATCTTGCGCGAGCGCTCGCGCTTCTCGTCGGTGTCGAGAATCAGGCGGGTCAGCATCTGGCCGCCGGTGCAGCGCAGCGCCACGGCCGCGAGCACGCCTTCAGGCGCGCCGCCGGTGCCCATATAGATATCGACGCCTGACTTGTCGGGATCGGTAGTGTGGATGACGCCAGCGACGTCGCCATCCGGGATCAGGCGGAGCGAGGCGCCGGTGGCGCGGATCGCGTTGATCAGCGCTTCATGGCGCGGACGCTCCAGCACCAGCGCCGTGATCTCCGACACCGGCACGCCTTTGGCCTTGGCAAGACGCTGGATGTTCTCGGCCGGCGGCGCATCGAGATCGAGCAGGTTCTTGTCGTAGCCAGGGCCGATCGCCAGCTTTTCCATATAGACGTCCGGCGCATGCAGCAGCGTGCCGCCATCGGCCATGGCGAGCGTCGCGATCGAGCCCGGCATGTCCTTGGCGCAAAGCGTGGTGCCTTCGAGCGGATCGACCGCAATGTCCACCTTCGGGCCGGCATTGATGCCGACCTTCTCGCCGATGAACAGCATCGGCGCTTCGTCGCGCTCGCCCTCGCCGATCACGATGGTGCCTTCGATGGGCAGCTTATTGAGTTCGCGGCGCATCGCGTCCACAGCAGCCTGGTCGGCTGCCTTTTCCTTGCCATGGCCGCGCAGGCGCGCTGCCGACACCGCCGCACGCTCGGTCACGCGCACGATTTCCAGTGTCAGAATGCGCTCCAGCAACTGCTGCGGCGGGACGGAAATAATGGTGGACATCGATTGGCTCCTTCAATTCTTCGGGGCGTTGCCGCCCCTTCAATTTAGCGAGGGCCTTGCGGCCCCGGGGTCATCTGACCCCGATAACGCTTACGCGGCCGTTCAGTTCTTTTCGATCCGGATCACCTGCGGCTTGCCCGAGATCACCTTGTCCTTCTGCACCGCCTGCAGCGCGCGGCGCATGGCGTCCTCAGAAGTCGCGTAGGTGATCAGGATAACCGGCACGGGTGACGATTTCTTGGTGCCGTCGATGGGCTCGAGACCGCCATTCGGATGCTTCTGCACGATGGATTCGAGCGAGATCTTCTGCTCGGCCAGGCGCGTGGCGATGCGCGCTGCGGTGCCGGCGAGATCACGCGCCATCAGGCGGATGTAATAGCCGCCTTCGTGCCGCTCCATCGGCGCCTTGGTGGTGGTCTTGAGTTTGGCGACCGGTTGCGCGAATGGCAGCGCACGGACGTTACGGGCGACGTCGGCGACATCGGCGAGCACGGCGGATGCGGTGGCCGCACCACCTGCCCCGGGACCAACCAGCGTGATCGGCGCAATGCCGGCGCCGTCGATGGTGACGGCATTGGTCACGCCCATCACCTGCGCGATCGACGAGGTCAGCGGCACCATGGTCGGATGCACACGCTGTTCGATGCCCGTCTTGGTGCGCATGGCAACGCCAAGCAGCTTGATGCGGTAGCCAAGATCGGCGGCCGCGCGAAGGTCTTCGGCGGCGATCGTTGAGATGCCTTCCACCGACACTGCGCTCTCATTGACCTTGGTGCCGAATGCGAGGCTGGCGAGGATCGCAAGCTTCTGTGCGGTGTCGTAGCCATCCACGTCGAACGACGGTTCGGCTTCGGCATAGCCGAGGCGTTGCGCGTCCTTGAGGCATTCCGCGAAAGACAACCCCTCCTGCTCCATCCGGGTCAGGATGTAATTGCAGGTGCCGTTGAGAATGCCATAGACCCGATTGATCGAGGTGCCCGACAGGCCCTCGCGGATGGTCTTGATCACCGGGACCGCGCCGGCGACCGCGGCTTCATAATTCAGCGCGCCGCCATGCTTCTCGGCCAAAGTTGCTAGCTTGACGCCATGCTTGGCCACCAGCGCCTTGTTCGCGGTGACGACAGACTTGCCGGCAGCGAGCGCCGCGGAGATCGACGACAAAGCGGGATCGCCTGCACCGCCCATCAGTTCGACGAAGCAATCGACCTCGGGATGGGTCGCGACCGCCAGCGGGTCCTTCATCCAGTCGATGCCGCGCAGGTCAATCCCGCGCTTCTTGGACTTGTTGCGGGCAGTAACCGCCACAACCTTGATGCCACGGCCACAGCGCGCCGAGAGGATGGATTGCTGCGCTTCGATGAGACGGACGACTTCGGCACCAACGGTGCCGAGACCCGCGATACCCACTTTGAGGGGTGCGACCATAAAGATTAGACCTGTCGGAAGAGTTCTTATTGAGCGACGGACCGGACGCCGCAAGCGACGTCCGGACGGTGCCTATCGCCGATTGGCGAGCGGAACCACGTTGTGCAACGTTTCCAGCCCGCTTTCAAGGAAGCGGCGGACGCCGCGGGCAGCCTGGCGAATACGTTGTTCGTTCTCGACGATGGCGATGCGGACATAGCCCTCACCGTGTTCGCCGAAACCGATGCCGGGGGAAACCACCACGCCGGACTTTTCAACGAGAAGCGTTGCAAACTGCATGGAGCCGATCTCGCGGAATTTCTCCGGCAGCGGAGTCCAGGCGAACATCGAGGCTTCCGGCACCGGGATGGTCCAGCCAGCACGGCCAAAGCTCTCGATCAGCGTATCGCGGCGCTTGCGATAGGTGTCGCGCATCTCCTTGATGCAGTCATCCGGACCGTTGAGCGCAGCCGTCGCGGCAACCTGCACCGGCGTGAAGGCGCCGTAATCCAGATAGGATTTTACGCGCGCAAGAGCAGCGATGATGCGTTCGTTGCCGACCGCGAAGCCCATGCGCCAGCCGGCCATGGAGTAGGTCTTCGACATCGAGGTGAATTCGACGGTGACATCCATAGCGCCCGGCACCTGCAGCACCGAGGGCGGCGGATTGGCGTCGTTGAAATAGATCTCGGAATAAGCGAGGTCCGACAGGATGTAGATCTCGTGCTTTTTCGCGAAGGCGACGAGGTCCTTGTAGAAATCGAGGCTAGCGACCTTAGCCGTCGGATTCGAGGGATAGCAGACCACCAGCGCGATCGGTTTGGGAATCGAATGCTGGATCGCGCGCTCGACGGCCGGGAAGAAGTCCGGCGTCGGGTCCGACGGCACCGAACGGATCACGCCGCCGGCCATCAGGAAGCCGAAGGCATGGATGGGATAGCTGGGATTGGGCACCAGCACGACGTCCCCGGGCGCGGTGATGGCCTGGGCAACGTTGGCAAAGCCCTCCTTGGAGCCGAGCGTGGCGACGATCTGGGTGTCAGGGTTGAGCTTCACGCCGAAACGGCGGGCATAATAGGCAGCCTGCGCCTTGCGGAGACCGGGAATGCCCCGCGACGACGAATAACCATCGGTCCGCGGTTTGCCGAGCGTCTCCTTGAGCTTTTCCAGGACGTGCGGCGGGGTCGGCAGGTCCGGGTTGCCCATGCCCATATCGATGATATCGGCCCCCGAATTGCGCGCGGCGGCTTTGGCCCGGTTGATCTGTTCGAACACATAGGGCGGCAGACGGCGAATTCGGTAAAAGTCTTCCATTGGTCTCGGGCTCCGGGGAAACCGCCTTCAAGGTGCGGTTGAATCGCCTAGTTTTAGCATGGGGACCGGGTGACACCAGTCACGACCGGGTGGAATCGCTCAGCGGGTCGAGGTTTTTGCCGCTGCGGCCGGCGGGGTCACGATGGCCTGCCGGTCCCGCGCCCGGATCAGATCGGCCTCGATCTTGGCCTGTTCGGACGGCGCCAGTGTCTTGTTTCCAGTGCTGGCGGGCATGTCATGGACCGGGAGGTATTCGCCGGGCTGCGCCGGACGCTGCGGCAGCCCCGCCGGAGCACCCACAACGGGCAGATCGGCCACGGTCGAGGCGCAGCCGGCCAGCCCGGGAAAGGCCAGCACGGCAAGCGCCAGCCAAGCCGCCGCACGCCCTGCCCGGCTGCCTCGCGTCGATCCAACCGCTGTTCCTGAACGCGTCACGCCACAACCTTACATCTCATTCGGATCGGGTTCATCCCGCCGTGTGGTCACACCCGAATAGATGACAACTGATTAACGCCGACAGAATGGCGGAGGCTTGGCGCTGCAATATGACGGAAGCAAGACCTGAGCGCACTCATGACGCACCGCAGCACATCGAATCCTGCGACGATCCGCGAACTATGTCATCATGCTGCCGCGTGGTGACGTATCGTCACCGCATTGGAATGAAACCGTAGCTGCGCCATGACCGACGTCGTCGAGACCAGATCTCCCCCGGCCACACCAACGGCAAGGCTGACGACGGGGCTGCCAAACCGTTCAACCCGGAAGCCTTTGCGCTCAACATGGCGAAGGCGATGGAAAGCAGCGGCAAGGCGCTGGCCGCCTATCTGCAGCCGCGCCAGACCGGCGAGACCGGCGATAAGCCGCCGAATGAATTGACCGAGATCATCAAGACCTTCAGCACGGTGGCCAATTACTGGCTGTCCGACGAGAAGCGCTCGTCCGAGCTGCAGATGAAGCTCGGAAAAGCCTATCTCGACCTCTGGGGCAATGCGATGCGCCGGATGACCGGCGAAGCATCGGCGCCATCAAGTCAGGCCCCGCTGAAGGACAAGCGCTTCAGCGATCCCGAATGGAAGTCGAACCAGTTCTTCGATTTCGTGCTGCAGGCCTATTTGCTCGGCACCCAATGGGCCCATGAACTCGTCCGCAATGCGGAGGGGCTCGACGCGCATACGCGCAAGAAGGCCGAGTTCTACGTCACCCAAGTGACCAATGCGATGTCGCCATCGAACTTCGTGCTGACGAATCCGGAAGTGCTGCGCGAGACCGTGGCCTCCAATGGCGGCAACCTCATGCGCGGCATGTCGATGCTCGCCGAGGACATGGAAGCCGGCCGCGGCGCGCTGAAAATCCGCCAGTCAGACCCCAGCAATCTCGCCGTCGGCGTCAACATGGCAATGACGCCGGGCAAGGTGATCTATCAGAACGAGATCATGCAGCTGATCCAGTACACGCCCGCGACCGAGAGCGTGCTGCGGACGCCGCTGCTGATCGTGCCGCCGTGGATCAACAAATTCTACATTCTAGACCTGAAGCCCGAGAAGTCCTTCATCAAGTGGTGCGTCGATCAGGGCCTCACGGTGTGAGTGATCTCTTGGGTCAATCCGGACAAGGCGCTCGGCGCCAAGACCTTTGAAGACTACATGAAGCAAGGCCCGCTCACAGCCATGGATGTGATCGAGAAGGTCACCGGCGAGTTCACCGTCCACACGATCGGCTATTGCGTCGGCGGCACCCTGCTCGCCTCGACATTGGCTTGGCTCGCCGAACATCGCCGCGTCCGCGCGGCGTCAGCGACTTTCATGGCCGCGCAGGTGGATTTCTCCCATGCCGGCGATCTCATGGTGTTCGTCGACGAGGACCAGATCGCGGCGCTGGAAAAGGACATGCAGGCCGCAGGCGTGCTCGAAGGCAGCAAGATGGCAATGGCCTTCAACATGCTGCGCTCGAACGACCTGATCTGGTCCTATGTCGTGAACAACTATCTCAAAGGCAACATGCCCCGCGCCTTCGATCTCCTGCACTGGAATTCCGACGCGACGCGGATGCCTGCCGCCAATCACTCCTTCTATCTGCGCAACTGCTATCTGGAGAACAAGCTCTCCACCGGCAATATGGTGCTCGACAACACCCGCCTTGACCTCTCCAAGGTGAAGGTGCCGGTGTATAATCTGGCCACCCGCGAGGATCACATCGCGCCGGCGGAGTCGGTGCTTTACGGTTCGCAGTTCTTCGGTGGCCCCGTGAAATATGTGCTGTCCGGCTCCGGCCACATTGCCGGCGTGGTGAACCCGCCAGCATCCGGCAAGTATCAATACTGGACCAATGACAGCAACCACGCCGCCAATGTCGCCGACTGGATGAAGTCGGCCACCGAACATGCGGGATCATGGTGGCCGAACTGGCGGGAATGGATCGGCAGCGTCGATGGCGAAGAAGTGCCGGCGCGGCGTGTCGGGACGGAAGCCTATCCGCCGATCGAGGACGCACCGGGCAGTTACGTGCGGGTGCAGGCGTAACGCACTTCCCTCCTCCTTCCCTTGGCGTTGTCATACCAACCGTCTATGCTTCCCCACGAGCATGGCTGCTCCGCCCTGCTCACGATTTGCATGACCTTTTTCCCGCGTTTTTCGCGGACATTTCGAGGAACCGCCCATGACACGCGAGTTGTTCTGGCTGACGCTGACGGTGATTCTCACTGGCGTGATGTGGCTGCCCTACATCCTCAACCGCATCATGGTGCGCGGCGTCGGTGGCGCCATGGCCAATCCCTCGCGCGCGGACAAGCCTCAGGCAGAATGGGCCAACCGCATGATGTTCGCCCATGACAATGCGGTCGAGAATCTCATCATCTTCGCGCCGCTGGTGATTATCCTGAACCTCGCCGATGTCTCGACCCCCGCTACCGTGATGGCCTGCATGGTCTATTTCTGGTCGCGGATCGCGCATCTCGTGGTCTACACGCTCGGCCTGCCGGTGCTGCGCACCGTCGCCTTCATGATCGGCTTCGTCGCCCAGGCCGTGCTGGCGATCGCGATCCTGCGTATTCCGGTCTGAGGCGGGATGCGCTAGTCCATCTCGATGAGCAAAGCTGCGCCAGATCTCCAGACCGTCGTGACCGAAATAGCCGAGGAGATGGCGCAGCGGCCCGACCGCGGCGAAGTCGCCACCTACATTCCCGAACTCGCTGGCGTCGATCCCAACCAGTTCGCGCTGGTGGTCGTTGACGCTGACGGCAATATCGCCGCCGGCGGCGATGCGGACGTGCCGTTCTCGATCCAGAGCATCTCGAAGGTTTTCACGCTGACGCTGGCGCTCGGCATGGTCGGCGACCGGCTCTGGAAGCATGTCGGCCGCGAACCCTCGGGCAACCCGTTCAACTCCATCGTCCAGCTCGAGCGCGAACGCGGCGTGCCGCGTAACCCGTTCATCAATGCAGGCGCCATCGCCGTCACCGATGTGATCCTGTCCGGCCACCAGCCGCGCGAGGCGATCGGCGAGATCCTGCGTTTCATGCAGTTTCTGTCCGGTGACAATTCGATCGTGATCGATGAGACGGTGGCCGCCTCGGAAAAGCGCACCGGTTTTCGCAACACTGCGCTGGCGAACTACATGAAGTCGTTCGGGGTCATCAACAATCCCGTCGATTTCACGCTCGGCGTCTATTTCCATCACTGCGCCATTGCCATGTCATGCCGGCAGCTGGCCATGGCGACGCGGTTTCTGGCCTATTCCGGGCGCAATCCGAGCACCGGCCTGTCGGTGGTTTCATCCGAGCGCGCACGCCGGATCAATGCGCTGATGCTGATGTGCGGTCATTATGACGGCTCCGGCGAATTCGCCTACCGCGTCGGCCTGCCCGGCAAGAGCGGCGTCGGCGGCGGGATTATCGCGGTGGCGCCCGGCAAGGCATCCATAGCGGTCTGGGCGCCCGGTCTCGATCACCACGGCAATTCCCACTTGGGACGGATTGCGCTGGAAGAACTGACGCGGCGGCTGGGGTGGTCGATCTTTGGGACGTGAGGTGCTCACGAAAAAGGGCCGAAACATCGCTGTTTCGACCCTTGATCTCCGACCTCGCCCGGCGCGTTCAATGCTCCACCTTCCTGGCGTCAGCGATGGCTTCATCGTGATACCAGCCTGAGCCGAAATCCACGGCGGGATAGTCATGGAAGTCTGCCGGCTTGATCTCGCCTGGGCGCGCATTGAGGCCCGAGCGGCCGCCTACCGGGAACTGATAAATGGTTGCAGTCGGCTGGTTTTGACCGGAATGATTGGTAGTCCTCATCTCCTGGATCTCCTGCCTGACGTGTTTTTGGGTCGGTTTGCCGTCAGGGCTTGCAAGTGTAACAGCCCGGCTCGCGCTTTGTGCCAACTGCCTCATAAAAAGCAGGCAAATGCCACTAATATGCGCAACTCAAAGGTATGCGCTTTGGGCACGCAGGTTTTCGCTGCGGTCTACCGACCTGACATCGCCCGAATGAGCGCCTGAGAAGCAGAAAAGTTCCTCTCAAAATGCCCCTGCAACGGAATTGAGCAGGAGGTATTTTGGTGTCCGACCAAAAATCTGCTGAATTTCGAGAATTTTGCGCCGATTCTTCCGCCGCCGACCGGCCGATGGCGGGGTCACGGAGCGTCTCTGGGGACACAGGCGATTTTCTCGTCACAAAACCGTTGCACCGCGGCAAGTTGGCATACTACGTGCTTATAAGGACACGCCGCCGGGGATGGAATGTCCGATCCCGGCAATGTCCGAGTTTACTCCTGCCGGGGTTCACTCCTTTCGCTAACTCGTGAGAGACCTGAATGACCAAGTTTAAGCTCGAGTATATCTGGCTCGATGGCTACACCCCCGCCCAGAACCTGCGCGGCAAGACCCAGATCAAGGAATTCGACGCGTTCCCGACGCTTGAGCAGCTGCCCCTGTGGGGCTTCGACGGTTCATCCACCGAGCAGGCTGAAGGCCGTTCGTCGGATTGCGTGCTGAAGCCAGTCGCCGTGTTCCCGGATGCTGCCCGCGTCAATGGCGTGCTGGTGATGTGCGAAGTCATGATGCCCGATGGCGTCACCCCGCACGTGTCCAACCACCGCGCCACCATTCTCGACGACGCAGGCGCATGGTTCGGCTTCGAGCAGGAATACTTCTTCTACGAGAACGGCCGTCCGCTCGGCTTCCCGTCGGAAGGCTATCCGGCTCCGCAGGGCCCCTACTACACCGGCGTCGGCTACAAGAATGTCGGCTCGGTCGCCCGTGAAATCGTCGAAGAGCATCTCGACCTCTGCCTCGCCGCCGGCATCAACCACGAAGGCATCAATGCCGAAGTGGCCAAGGGCCAGTGGGAATTCCAGATCTTCGGCAAGGGCTCCAAGCGCGCCGCCGACGAAATGTGGATCGCTCGCTACCTGCTGCTCCGTCTGACGGAAAAGTACGGCATCGATATCGAATTCCACTGCAAGCCGCTCGGCGACACCGACTGGAACGGCTCGGGCATGCACGCCAACTTCTCGACCGAATATATGCGCACTGTCGGCGGCAAGGCTTACTTCGAAGCTCTGATGGCCCAGTTCGACAAGAACCTGATGGACCACATCAATGTCTATGGTCCGGACAACCACATGCGCCTGACCGGCAAGCACGAGACCGCGCCGTGGAACAAGTTCTCCTACGGCGTTGCCGACCGCGGCGCCTCGATCCGCGTGCCGCACTCGTTCGTCAAGAACGACTATAAGGGCTATCTGGAAGATCGCCGCCCGAACTCGCAGGGCTGCCCCTACCAGATCGCTTCGCAGATTTTGAAGACGATCTCCGAAGTCGCGACCGAAAAGAAGGCCGTCGCGTAAGCAACGCCTGACCTGACAAACGAAACGGCCCGGATGAAAATCCGGGCCGTTTTGTTTTGGTGCGCAGCTCATTTGTCGCGCCACGATCGATCCGGCAATTGGTATGGATAGCGACGCGCATGATCCAACGCGCATCCGTTTCAGCCGACAGGACGACAATGTCTTCCGAACCATCTCCGACGCATCCGGTACAATTCGCCTGGTGCCATGACACGACCGCAACCGACGCCGTTCTCGGTATCCTGCTGGCCTATGACGATCCCGCTTACATCTCCCATTCGGAGCTGCAATACGGCGTGGCTGACGACATCGGTCGCTGGTCGCCGGATCGCGCGACCAAGGCGCGGACATACATCAATGGCCTGCTGTCGAATGCGTCCAGCGACGAGACGATGCTGGCAACTGCGACACAGGGCGGCGTCATTGTGGGATTTGCTCTGGTCGAGATCTCCCGGCTCAATCCGGAACGTCCGTTCGCCACCATCCACGATTTGTTGTTTTCGCCGTCCGTGCGCGGTCAAGGGCTCGGTAGCGCCCTGTTCGACTGGCTCGCCGAGCAATGCCGCACGCTTGGCGTCACCCGCTTCTTCCTGGAGAGTGGCGTCGATAATCACCGCGCGCATCATTTCTTCGAACGACACGAATTCAGGCAAACGTCGATCGTGATGATGCGAGATCTGTGAACGGACAGCGTCAATAAAGAAACGGCCCGGATCGAAATCCGGGCCGTTTTGTTTGTGCAGCCTCACTCTGCCCTCATCCTGAGGAGCGCGCCCTTGCGCGCGTCTCGAAGGATGGCGGCACACTACTCGCCAGGCTAGCTCATGGTTCGAGACGGCGCTACGCGCCTCCTCACCATGAGGGACGGAGTTACGGGAACATCGCCGGCTGATCGATGCCGAGCGTTTCCGCAAAGCCCAGCACCAGGTTCATGTTCTGAACCGCCTGCCCCGACGCGCCCTTGGTGAGGTTGTCGAGGGTCGAGACGATGATCGCGCGGCCCGGGATACGATCCGCGGCGACGCCGATGAAGGTCATGTTGGAGCCGCGGACATGCCGCGTGTGCGGCGTCTTGCCGAATGGCAGCACGTAAACGAACGGCTCCTTCTCATACTGCTTCACCAGGATCTCGTGCAGCTCCTCGGCAGTCTTGCCGCGCCGGCCGCGCACATAGATCGTGGAGAGGATGCCGCGGTTCTGCGGAAGCAGATGCGGCGTGAACGTCACGATTACTTCCTTGCCGGCGGCCTTGGAGAACTGCTCGTCGAGCTCGGCCATGTGCCGGTGCTTGCCAACGCCATAGGCGTTGAAGCCGTCGGACACTTCCGAGAACAGCATCTCTTCCTTGGCGGCGCGGCCGGCGCCGGTCATGCCCGACTTGGCGTCGATGACGATCTCGTCGGTCTCGATGGCCTTGGCCTTGATCAGCGGTACCAGCGGCAGCTGCGCACAGGATGTGTAGCAGCCGGGATTGGCGACGAGCCGCGCCTTCTTGATGTCGCGCCGATAGACTTCGACGAGGCCGTAGACGGCTTCCTTCTGCAGCTCCAGCGCATGATGCTCGTGGCCGTACCACTTGGCATAGGCCGCGGGATCGCTGAGCCGGAAGTCGGCGGAGAGATCGACGACCTTGGTCTCCGGCGCCTTGGCGAGAACGTCCTGCAGCACCTTCTGCGTGGTCGCATGCGGCAGCGCGCAGAACACGAGGTCGATGCCGGCGGTGGTCCAATCGACGCTGTCGATGGTCACCAGCGTGGGCAGCTCATAAGGCGCGAATTGCGGAAACACGTCGCCCATCTGCTGGCCGGCGCGCCGGTCGGCAGTGAGGATCGTCAGCTCGACCTTCGGGTGGCGCAGCAGCAGCCGGACCAGTTCGGCGCCGGTGTAGCCAGAGGCGCCCAAAATGGCGATTTTCTTCTTGTTGCTCATCCCATAAATCCTTCCGCCTCGGCCATAGCAGCCAAATGTGACGTCTCTTCCGCAAACAAATGCGGCCGTAATTTGCGCATCGCGTCCGAAATCTCAATGGCGTCCGGCTCTGGCCGCATGGCCAGCGCGCTCATGACAGCCAGATGATCGGCATCGGACTTGTGCTGGTTGAGCTTGAAGCTCCCCTCGACTTCATCCACGGCCATCACCACGCCGACGATCGCCTTCCGCATCGCTTCGAGCCGCCCCCTGGCCATCTTGGCGGAGGTCCAGGGTGGCTTCGGTGCGAGCCAGCTTTCGAACCTCGCGCTCAGCGCGTCAAGATGCGCGCCGAGTTCGCGCTCGGGCAGAAGCCGCACAGGCCCTGTCAGATGCACCGCCTGATAGAGCCAGGTGCCGACCTGATCCGGCGAGACATACCAGTCGGGCGAGACATAAGCGTCGGCTCCGAGCACCGCCATGGTCCACGACGTCACACCGTCGGCGTGCTTTAGAAGCGGGTTCTGCCGCGCGAGATGGAAAGCCAGATGCGGCGTGCCGTCGTTGCCGTATTCGAGATAGAACGGCACCGCCGAGGCTATCGGCTTGCGGCCGTCAAAGGCGCACACCGTTCCAAAGCCACGCGCATCCGCAAACGCCAAAGCGTCGCTGCGATCGGTCTGGAATCTCGGCGGGGTATACATTGTCAGGCTCCTTCTGGGTTGAAGGCCGCCGGATCGATCGCGCTGCTGTGAGGGAAAAGACTGCCGCGGACCGTATCCGGCGGCAGTGAGGCGATCCTTAGAGACTAGCGCCTGCTGCCGCGGGAATGCGGCGACGGCGGGCGATGGCGCTGGTCACGAAATGGATCATGGCCGCGGACATAAAGCCGCGGCCATGAAACGTCAAGGTTGTTTGTTTGGATCGTAGGGCGGATCAGCGCAGCGTAATCCGCCGGCCGAGCTCAAAGCTGAAACTCCGCGGCGGATTACGGCTCCGCCTCATCCGCCCTACGGCAGGCTTAGTAACTTACACCGGGCTCCACGGCGCCGGGACGATGCGATAGCCGCTGCCGTCCTTGACCACGTGGCCATTGGCCGGGAATGGATAGTGGAAGCCCTGCACGCGCATCTTCTCGGCCACCAGCATGTCATAGACCTTGCGGCGGGTGGCCTCGGCCTGGGCCGGGTCCTGGTCGAACATCAGATGCCAGCCGGGATTGGCTGCGAACAGCGCCGGCTGATTGGTGATGTCGGACTGGATGAACAGCTTGTCGCTGCCGGACGAGAGGATGAACGAGGTGTGGCCCGGTGTGTGGCCGGCAGCTTCTACTGCCAGCAGGCCCGGCGCGATATCCTTGCCCCACTCATAGGGCGTGACCTTCTTCTTCAGGCCATCATTGAAGAGTTTGCGGTTGCTGGCGAACAGGCCCTTCATCCGATCATTCGCAGCCTTGGCCATTTCGCCATCATCGTTCCAGTATTTCCACTCGGCGGCCGGAACGAGCACTTCGGCATTCGGGAAAGCCGGCGTGCCATCGGCAGCGAGAAGGCCGTTCACGTGGTCGCCATGGAAATGCGAGATCACGACCATATCGACATTCTTGGCATCGATGCCGGCGGCGGCCATGTTGCTGGCGAACTGGCCGACATTGCCCTTGGTGGCGGCGAAAGCGCCAGGGCCGTTGCCGGTGTCGATCACCACCAGCTTGCCGCCGGTGTTGATGACCAGCGGCGCGAAATGGATGGTCATCTTGTCCTTCGGCAGGAAGGACTTTTCCAGCTGCGCATTGACCTCGTCCTTCTTGGCATTGAGGACGAACGTATCGGCGAGCGGAAAGGTGTTGGCGCCATCGGAGATGACATTCACCTGGGCATCGCCAACCTTGTAGCGATAGAAGCTCGGCGCCTGCTTGTCGGCAAGCGGCGCAGCGGCCTTGGCGGGAATTGCGGAAACAAGCGGGGTTGCTGCGAGCGCAGCAGCGCCGGTGAGAGCCTGACGACGTGACAAGTCCATGGTCCATCCCTCCAGTGAAACTGACCAGCATGATGCCGGGCAAATGTCGCAGCGATCTTTATCAGCGGTTTGACAGTTCCGCGAGACGACAGATCGCCATGCGCGGGTTCAACACCTGCAGGATCGAGTTATTCCAGCGGGACTATTTGAGCTTCAGCGCCCATTCGGTCGCGACCGAGAGCGCATCGCCGCACATGATGAGCACGGCCGACCAGACAAAGGCGGAGGAGAAGTTTGCGAGCTGGAAACGCCAATAGGGCATCTCGAAAATGCCGGCGACGAGCGGCACCGAGGCGCGCAGCGGGCCGGAAAAGCGGCCGATGAAGACGCTCGGCACGCCCCATTTCTTGATGAATGCCTCGCCGCGCGGCAGCAGGTTAGGGAATTTCGACAGTGGCCACATCTGCGCGACGCGCTCCTTGTATCTGTGTCCAACCCAGTAGGACAGCCAGTCGCCCAAGGCCGCGCCGATCGCGCCGGCGATCAGCACGGGCCAAACGCTGAGATCGCTGGCGGCCACCAGCGCACCGATGGCGATCAGCGCTCCCCAGGCCGGGATGAGCAGCGATACAAATGCGAGTGACTCGCCGAATGCGAGGAGCAGGACGATGGGGGCCGCCCATGCCTGATGCTCCCTCACGAAATCGGTGAGGCCTTGGAAAGCGTCTACCATGGCGTCAGGTCTTGCCAGAGCCGCAGGCCAATTGCCAGCAACGACCCTGCGACATGATCATCACGGTTTGCGGAGGAAATAGTCATCGCCGCCCAGGGAGCCGTAGACGAACGGTTCCTGGCTATTACCGGTGGCCGCCATCACGTCGTCGCGAACCAGACCGAAAAATTTGCGAATTTCGACCCCAGGCTTGCCCATGTTCCGGATCAGCGCCGTGGCAAACGGGCTATTGGCCTGCCCGGCCACGCCGTCCGACGCCACCTGCCCTGCCTTGGCCGCGTAAGCCACGAGAGTTGCACTAGATTCCGGCTCAATCCGCGCAAGCCCACGGCCCACCGACCGGCTCGCCACGGTCTTGGCCATGTCGCGCAGGAACGGATTGTCGCGGCAGGCATCCAGGATCACCAACCGCAACTTGCGCGCGCTTTCCACGCTCGCCAGCACCGAATCGAGCGGCACCGCTTCGAACTGGACGGAACGGTCGGTTTTCAGCTTGGCATCGACCGGGATCAGGTAATTGGTGCCACTCACCTCGATTCCGTGGCCGGCATAATAGACCACAGCCCAATCCGCCTGCGCCGCCTCGGCGGAGAAGGCATTCAGTTTCTCGCGCATGGTCGCGGCATTGAGATCGTTATCGAGATACACCGTCTTGAAACCGGCAGCCCGGAGCGAGTCGGCAACGGCTTTGGCGTCGCTGCCCGGATTCGGCAACTTGGGCACGGAGGCATAGGCGCCATTGCCAATGACCAGCGCGACGCGGACCTCACCGCCCGGCGCGTCCTGTGCGATCACGGTGGGCGCGACCGGGCTCGGCGCGGGATCGGCAGCGGCCGTGGCGACCGGCGGGGCCGACTTCGGCGCTGGAGCCGCGGCCAGTCCGTTGGCGCGCTCGCGGGCCTCCGCCATCTCGCGTGGCGTGACGGAAGACGGATCGACACGCCGCGCCTGTGCAAAATCGGCGGCAGCCTTGTCGGCCTGCCCGACCTGCTCATAGGCCATGCCCCGCGCGACAAAGGTCTTACCGGCGCGCGGGTCCATCCGGACGGACTCGTTCAGATTGGTGAAGGCGCGCTCGACGTCACCTTTGCCCTGATAGGCCACGCCGCAGACGCGATAGGCGACCGCATTGCGCGGATTGACGCGAATGATCGCATTGCAATCATCCAACGCCTTGTCGAATTCGCCGTTCTTCGAATAGGCGGAGGCGCGGTTCAGCACCGTGACTGTATCGTTCTGGCCAAGGCCGATTGCCTGCGTGTAGTCCTTGATGGCCTCGTCATATTTCTTGAGCTGAAAATAGACCGCACCACGTGTGGAATAGGTCAGCGCCGAATTGGGGTTGCGCCTGATCGCATCATCGAGAGACGACAGCGCGCGGGCATAGTCTCCCTTCTTGAACAGCGCCACCGCGGCATTGTTGGCCCGCGCCACGGAGGCGTTGCTTTCCGGCACCTGCCGGATCGTCTGAGCGATGGCCGGGGACATGATCGGTGCGAAAGTGAGGACCGTCGCAATGACCAGTCGTCGGAACCTCATCTGCACTCTCCTGCTTCTCGCCCGTCGGCCAATTCGACGGATCTCTGCCGTCACCGCTTTCCCGTAGCATTCGTGGCATAGCCGGGTGCCGACGTTCACACCAGCGTGGGGGGAATTTCGACCTCAATTGTCTCATCCGCATCCCGGCTTCGTGACCGGGATCGGTGAACCATCCGGAGGTTGCAGCGCCTAACGCTCTCTCTGCCGGCTTGCCCATTGCGGCCTCCCGCCGGCCAATCACAATCAAGAGGATGATTTGATGATCGGATCGCTGATGATCTGCGTGAGCGCTGTCGTATTGCTGGTCGGGATGGTGGCCGGCATCGTCATGGGGATCAAACAGGACTTTTTGCTCTCGCCCGCCCATGCCCACCTCAATCTGGTCGGTGGCGTGCTGCTGTTCCTGTTCGGACTGTATTATCGCGTAGTACCCACGGTCGGACGTAGCCTGCTGGCGCGGATTCAGGGTTGGCTGCATATCGTCGGCGGCCTGATGTTCCCGGTCGGGGTCGGGATTACGCTTCTGGCCAACCATGCCTATATGGCGGTTCCCATCATCGGTTCACTGATCATGCTCGCAGCCATGGTGCTTTTCGTGGTGATCGTGCTACGCACCGAGCACGCCGCCGCCGTGGCCTGAGCCCGGCGCCGCTGGCCGGTTAGCCCATGGACAGCCCAGTCGTGGCATAGTCATCGCAACGATTCGCCGCGGAACGCCGCGGCGACACATCAGACAAGACTTCAAGACATATGGCCAAGGCACTGAAACCGAAAGATAAAGCCGACCTTTTTGGATCGGCTGCCGCAAAATCCGCTCCCGCCACCAAGGTAGCCCCGAAGGCTGCCAATGCGGAGGCCGGCTACACTGCCGCCGACATCGAGGTGCTCGAAGGCCTTGAGCCGGTGCGTCGTCGCCCCGGCATGTATATCGGTGGAACCGACGAAAAGGCGCTGCATCACCTGTTCGCCGAAGTGATCGACAACTCGATGGACGAGGCGCTGGCGGGCCATGCGACCTTCATCGAGGTGGAACTGTCGGGCGACGGCTTCCTGACAGTCTCGGATAACGGCCGCGGCATCCCCATCGATCCGCATCCGAAGCATCCGAAGAAGTCGGCGCTCGAAGTCATCATGTGCACGCTGCATGCGGGCGGTAAATTCGACTCCAAGGTCTACGAGACCTCGGGCGGTTTGCACGGCGTCGGCGTCTCGGTGGTGAATGCCCTCTCCTCGCTCTGCGAGGTCGAGGTCGCGCGCAACCAGCAGCTCTACAAGATGACTTTTGCCCGCGGCATCCCGCAGGGCAAGCTGCAGGAGCTCGGCAAGGTCCATAACCGCCGCGGCACCCGCGTGCGCTTCAAGCCGGACACCGAAATCTTCGGCGCCAAGGCGCAGTTCAAGCCGCAACGCCTGTTCAAGATGGCGCGCTCAAAAGCCTATCTGTTCGGCGGCGTCGAGATTCGCTGGAAGTGCGATCCCGAACTGCTCAAGGGCCTGGAAGACTGCCCAGCCGAGGCGACCTTTCACTTCCCCGGTGGCCTCAAGGACTATCTCGCCGCAGCGATCCATGCCGACACGCTGGTGCATCCGGAGATCTTCTCCGGCAAGTCCGGTCGCAACGGCTCCCACGGCGCCTGCGAATGGGCCGTGGCCTGGACCGCGGATGCTGACGGCTTCATGGCGTCCTACACCAACACCGTGCCGACCCCCGATGGCGGTACCCATGAATCCGGCATGCGCAGCGCCATGCTGCGCGGCCTCAAGGACCACGCCGAGCGCGTCGGCCAGGGCAAGCGTGCCGGCACCATCACTTCGGAAGACGTGATGGTCGGCGCCGCCGTGATGCTGTCAGTGTTCGTCCGCGAGCCCGAATTCCAGGGCCAGACAAAGGATCGTCTCGCCACGGCCGAAGCGCAGAAGATCGTCGAACAGGCCATCAAGGACCCGTTCGATCACTGGCTGTCCGGCAATCCCGTGCAGGCGAACAAGCTGCTCGAATTCGTGCTGGAGCGCGCCGACGAGCGCCTGCGCCGCCGTGCCGAGAAGGAAACCTCGCGCAAGACGGCGGTAAAGAAGCTGCGCCTGCCAGGCAAGCTGGCCGACTGCACCAATACCGCGACCGAAGGCTCGGAACTGTTCATCGTCGAGGGTGACTCGGCAGGCGGCAGCGCCAAGCAGGCGCGCGACCGCAAGACCCAGGCGATCCTGCCCTTGCGCGGCAAGATCCTTAACGTCGCCTCGGCGACCAAGGACAAGCTGACCGCCAATACCCAGCTCGCCGACCTCATGCAGGCGATTGGCTGCGGCACCGGCCCGCAATATCGCGAGGAAGACCTGCGCTACTCACGTGTGATCATCATGACCGACGCCGACGTCGACGGCGCGCATATCGCATCACTGCTGATCACCTTCTTCTACCGGCAGATGCCGAAGCTGATCGACGAGGGGCACCTCTATCTCGCAGTGCCTCCGCTCTATCGACTGACCCATGGCAGCAAGACGGTCTACGCTCGCGACGAAGCCCATCGCGATGCGCTGCTGAAGAGCGAGTTCAACGCCAATGCCAAGGTCGATATCGGCCGCTTCAAAGGCCTCGGCGAAATGATGCCCGCGCAGCTGAAGGAAACGACCATGGATCCGTCGCGCCGCACGCTGCTGCGCGTCCAGCTGCTGCCGGATGACCGCGAAGGCACGGCCGACTCCGTCGAGCGCCTGATGGGCACCAAGGCCGAAGCGCGCTTCGCCTTCATCTCGGACAAGGCGGAATTCGCCAGCGACGAATTGCTGGACGTCTGAGGCTTTCTTCTGGCCTTACGAAACTGATTGCGGGGACGTGCGTATATGGCATATGCGCGCGCCCCTGCTCACTCTCGGTATTCTTTCGGTTCTGGTCGGCCTGCTCTGGATCGGCCAGGGCACGGGCCTTGTCCCCTGGCCGCGGTCGAGCTTCATGATCAATCAGATGCCATGGGCCTATTACGGCGCGGCACTGGCCGCGATCGGCGTCGGATTGACGGGCTACGCATTGTCACGCCCCTGATCGCATAGCCCCCTTTCCTCTCGCTCCCACTCTTGCAATGATCCCCTCAGGCGCGCCCCAGAACGCGCCGACAACCAATGGGTGGATCGCGTGACCAACCAGCTTTTCGATCTCAAGGGCCGCGTGGCCATCGTCACCGGCGGCAATGCCGGCATCGGACTTGCGATGGCGCGTGGGCTCGCCGAGGCGGGTGCGGCGATCACGATCGCGGATCGTAACGCGGACAATTCGGCACAGGCGAGAGCCTCGCTCGAACGCGACGGTCATCAGATCCTTGCCTGTGTCACCGACGTGACCAATCCCGCCTCTGTCGCGCAGATGGTGGCCTCGACGCGCGAGCGCTTCGGTCGCATCGACATCCTCGTCAACAATGCCGGTATCAGCATCGCAGCGCCGCTGGAAGAGATGTCGCTCGGCAACTGGCAGACGGTGATCGACGTGAACATGACCGCGCCCTTCATCTGTGCGCAGGCCGTCTATCCCGAGATGAAGGCAGCAGGTTCCGGCAAGATCATCAACATCGCGTCGGTGCTGGCGCAGCTCGGTTCGGGCGGTGCCGCGAACTATGCCGCCAGCAAAGGCGGCATCCTGCAATTCACACGGTCGCTGGCAACCGCTTGGGCTGTAGATAATATCCAGAGCAACGCCATCCTGCCCGGCTGGATCGACACGGATCTGACGATCCGCGCCCGCGAACGCGTCCCCGAACTGCATGATCGCATCGTGTCGCGCGTGCCCGCGGCGCGCTGGGGCCGGCCTGATGATCTCGTCGGCGCGACCGTGTTTCTCGCCAGCGCGGCATCGGACTTCGTCAACGGCGCGGCGCTCACCGTCGATGGCGGATTCTCCATTCAAGGCTGATTTCGTGAAGAGGACGATACAATGACAAAGGGACTGTTCGATCTCACCGGCCGCGTGGCCATCGTCACCGGCGGCAATGGAGGCATCGGGCTCGGAATGGCGCATGGCCTTGCTGCAGCGGGGGCGTCGATCGTTGTCGCCGGGCGCAATCAGGCGAAATCCGAAGCGGCCGTCGCCGAACTGGTGGCAGGTGGTAGCAAAGCAATCGCGCTGACTCTGGAGGTCAATGACACCGCTGCCGTGAAAGCAATGGTTGCCGACACACTCAAGGCGTTCGGCCGCATCGATATCCTCATCAACAACGCCGGCATGAATGTCCGCAAGTCGCCGGACAAACTGGCGCTGGAGGAATGGGAGAGCGTGATCAAGACCAATCTCACCAGCGCTTTCGTGATCTCGCAGGCGGTACATCCCGCGATGAAAGAAGCCGGCGGCGGCAAGATCATCAATATCGGCTCGATGATGTCGATCTTTGGCGCGAGCTTCTCGCCCGCTTACGGCGCCAGCAAGGGCGGCATCGTTCAATTCACCCGATCATGCGCGATTGCATGGGCGCCGGACAACATCCAGTGCAACGCGGTGCTGCCAGGCTGGATCGATACCGAGCTGACACAGAACGCGCGCCGCGAGGTCGATGGCCTGCATGACCGCGTGCTCGCTCGCTCGCCAAGCGGACGCTGGGGCCTGGCCGGCGACTTCGCGGGGATCGCGGTGTTTCTGGCATCACGCGCGTCAGATTTTGTCACGGGTGCTGCGATCCCGGTCGACGGCGGCTACTCTGTGCAAGGCTAAGGCGTCGATTGCGTCTTCGCCTCCGGCGACTGCACATGCTCTGGCCGCACGCCGATCGCAAGGAAGCGCGCAGCCAGGCCCTGGAGCAGCGGAAACGCGTTGACGACGCGCATGAAGAACGGCGGCGTAAGCGGTTTGTCGCCCGGCGCCAATGCGCGGCTGATGATATTGTTCTGCATCATCACCTGCATCGCCTGGGTCGCACGCATGGGAAACTCGCGACGCTGGCGCACGGTGTCGAGATCGGCTTCGCTGACCGGTCCCTTCTGCAATTTCGCCGCCAGCAGATTGGCGGTGGCGACAGCGTCCTGAACGGCAATATTGACGCCGACACCGCCGACCGGCGACATCGCATGCGCGGCATCGCCGATGCAGAGCAGACCCAGGAGATGCCAGCGCGTCAGGCGGTTGATGGCGACGGTGAGTAGCTTGACGTCATCCCAGCTCTTGAGGTCGTCGATATGCGCGGCGAGGATCGGCGCCAGCCGCGATACCTCGGTGCGGAAGGCATCGATGCCCCTGCCCTTCACCTCGTCAAAATGGTTCTTGGCGATCACATAGGCGCATTGCCAGTAATCGCCGCGATCGATGGTGACCATCATTTTGCCGGGCTCGAGCCGTGCGAACACACTCTCGGTTTCCGGCCCCTTGGCGATGCGAAACCAGAGAATGTCCATGGGGGCGGCGATGTCTTCGACCTCGAGCTTTGCAGCTGGCCGCACCACGGAATGGCGTCCGTCGCAAGCCACGATGAGATCGGCACGTATTTCGATGGGACCCTGCTCCGTCGTCGCCTTCACCCCGACCACTTGCGCACCCGACCAGACGAGATCCGTCGCCTCGGTCTTCATCATCACCTTGAGATGCGGAAAGCGCTGTCCCTTGTCCCTCAGGAAATTGAGAAAGTCCCATTGCGGCATGAAGGCGATGAACGGGTATTTTGCTGACGTGCGCGTGATATCGACGATGCGCAGTTTGTGCTGGCCGAAATAGCCGTCCATCCTCGCAATGCGATCGTGCTTGATTTTGAGGAAGTCGTCGATCAGCCCGAGTTCGTCCATCACCTGCAACGTTGATGGATGCACCGTATCGCCGCGAAAATCGCGGAAGAAATCAGCATGCTTCTCGAGCACGACCGTATCGACGCCGGCGCGGCCGAGCAGATAGCCGAGCATCATGCCGGCAGGCCCGCCACCGACGATACAGCAGCGTGTGGTGAGGCGGTTGGTGTCGGTGACCATGGCAATTCCCCAAGCTGTGACGTGCAACTTGAGGAAGCGTCGCAGCGACGTCAATGCGCTCTGTCGTTATGGCAAGAAAAGTGAGCGCTCTGGTTTGTGAATCTCTGGATTACTTCGTCGCTATCGCTTGTCGCCATGGCGGGACGCAAATGTCGTTTATTTCCGGAACGTCCTGATCTCGGACACGCTGCCGTCGCGGAATTGCAGTTCGACCGAGACAGAGCGCGCGCCGCCCGGCACCTTCATGTAGATCGGCGCGTTGCTGGGTACAGCCATGGGATCCCGCTGATTGCACGGTGGTAGTTTCAGCACCTGATCCGGCACCGATGTATCGAAGCCGAGTTTTACTTCGCGGATCGCGCAGCGATACGAGATCAGATGGGTGTAGTAGAGCAGCCCGTTGGAGCCGCCGAATTCCAGCCAGTTCGACGCGGTCATGTCGAGAATCTTGCGCTGGTCGCGCACGAGGGCCGCTTCCGGATCGAAGCGGATCGGAAACGGGCCCTGCATCTCGCCGGTGATATCGATGTAGCGCACCTGAAGCGTGGTCGCCGGCTCGTCTGCATTCAACTGGATCGACGGATTGGGCAGTCGCTTTCGCGTGCGTGGATCCAGCGTGTCCATGAAGCCGGTTTCGCGAAAGTCGCCGCTATCGCCCTTGCGCCATGAAATGCCAAGCGCGGGATCGACGATGGAGAACACCACGGTCCAACCGCCGTTGTGGCGGGAGAAGGAGGCGATCGGTGCGTTCGGATTGTCCGGTGTGGGCAGTGGTGACGTATTCACCGGCGGCAGCGCTGCGACTTTCGGCAATTGCGCGGTCGGGATGGTGCTGGCCTGGACCGGCTCGTTCGGCTGCGCCTGGCCGTTGAGGAAGACGTCATCCACCATCTGGTCGAAATAGACCGGCACCTGGCGGTGCTTCACGGTATCGGCGAGTTCACTCACGGTGCGACGTGTGCGCTGCGCGACCTGCACCAGATTGAGCGACGGCTCCTGAATTTCCTTGATGAAGGTGCGCGTAAAGACAGAATTCGGATCGGTGTCGTTATTGGACAGCCGATCAAGCGCCGTCTGGCGAGGACCGGCGGAAAAGATGGAAAACACGCCTTCGGGCAATTGCACCATTGGCGCGAGACCGGCGCCACCCGCAAGCGACCGCGTGCCTGACCGTTCGAACGGATTGTTCCGGCAGGCGTCGAAGACGAGGATCGCGCTACGCACGCCCTTATTCTGCAGCCGATCGACGATCCGGTCGGCCAGCACGGAACTGTCGCGCACCAGTTCCTCCTGCCCGGCGGTCGCCGCGGGAACGTCGGTCGGCAGCAGATAGTTCTGGCCGGTGATCTCGAAACCGTGGCCCGCGAAGAAGAAGAACGCGGTATCGCCCTTGCCGAGTTTCGTTTCGAACGACAGCAGCGCCTGGCTGAACCCCTGCCGTGTCTGGTTTTCGGCAACCATCACCTCGAAGCCGAGCTTCTTCAGCACCTCGCCCATGGCGCGGGCGTCGTTGACAGCTTTCTGGAGCTTCGAGACATTGCGGTAATTGTCGTTGCCGACCACGAGCGCGACGCGTTTCTCCGCCCATGCGGGGAAAGCCGATGAGGCCACGCTCACCAGCACACCTATGGTGATCACGAACCGTCTCATCGTCGCATTCATGCCTGCATTCCCGTCGTCCAGCGATCCCGTGACCGCGCGATTGTCTGCCTTGGTCGAGACAAAAGTGCGGCCGGTTCAATGGTAGCTGTACCCGCCTCGCGCCTGTTTGTCCTGTATTGACGGGCAGATCGACGCGCAATCTGCCGCAAGGCTGCGTCACATTTCATTTGTCGCGGGCAAAGCGTGGCTAGAGGCACTGATCAGCAAAGATCGACGGCGCCCTGTGGCTGTATCGCGGTCCATGACAACTGAAACCGGCGCACATGGAACCGGCATCACGCGCGCATCTGTGGACAAGACGCCTTAGAACTGCTCGACAATTTCGCGCCAAAATCGCATATTTCAGAATATTCAGAATCTATTCGGTTTTTTCAGACCCACCTTTGCGTCGGCAGATGCACGATCCGGAAGCGGATTTCTCCTGCCGAAGGTGACCGAAGTCGAGACACGCGAAGTGAAGTTGGCCACGGCCGATACCTTTGCGCGATCAGCGGGTTTTTCAAGCAACGCGATTTTCATCATTCCCGTTTGCTCCCTCTCGCCCGACTTCTAGACTGGATACCCGACGATCGATGGCCAAGAAGATGATCACCCCCGGGCACGACTTGTTGCTCAGGGTCAACCAAGCTTTCCTCGATCACGGTTATGCCGGACTATCGATGGTCGGCCTCGCCCGTATCTGCGGCTTCACGCAGCGCGCGCTGTATTACTATTTCAGCAATAAGGAAGAGGCATTCCGGGCAGCCGTCCAGTTTCGGAATGAACAGGCCATCGCCACGGCCATCGCTGCCGGCACCGCACTTCGCCAGGAAGGCGCCAGCGCGCTCGATATCGTCGCCTGCGTTGTGGATCTGCGCTACAGCGAAACGCGGCAAATGCTGACGCAGTCACCGCATACGATCGAGCTGACCGCTGAAGCATTCCGACGTTGCCGCGACATCGTGGTTCGGACGAGCGCCGATTTCCAGACCGCACTGGAAAAGCTTGTCGCAGACCTGCAAAGCCAGCATCGCCTCGAACTGACCGGCCGCTTCACAGCCGCCGAGATCGCGCAGGCGCTTGCCGACGGCGGCCGCGCCGTCAGTCAGGCCATTCCCCTGACGGACGCAAATGATTGCTCGGCGCGCTATCGGCAGACATGCGAATTCGTGCTGTATGGCTGTGCGGCATATCCGTCATCGACGGAGCCTGTCATGTCAGCGGCGCGGTAGCCCGGCCTCGACCAGCAAGTCCCGGACGCGTGCCGACGCTTCGAGATAGACCGGACTGGTGTTCTCCGCGGGAGGACTGATATTTTCGGCGGTCGCGCCGGGCCGCAGTTCCAGCGCTTTCGCCAGCAGCGCCTGCGCCTCGGCATGCTGGCCCAGCCGCTGATGCGCAGCGACCAGCGTGAGATGCGTGCGGCCGGTGCCGGGCGTCACCGCAAGCGAGCGTTCGAGCCAGCGCACCGCCTCCGCGTCGCGCTCCAGATAGACCAGGCTGACCCCCGCCCCGAGCAGCCACGTCCAGCGCGACACCGTCGGCGTGTCATATTGGTCGGCAAGCTTGAAATTCCCGAGCGCGTCTTCGAACCGGCCGAGAAATATCTGGCCGAGGCCGATGTGATAAATCGCCAGTCCGTTCCATGGATCGAAGGACAATGTCCGCGCGCAAGCGACCAGGCTGTCGACGAAGCGATTGGTGGCACTGAGCAGGCGACAATAGCTTTCGAGCACCGGCACGTAGCTCGGCTTCGCTCGCAGCACGCGCTCCATCATGGCCTGCGCGCTATTGCGAACGCCTTCGCGCTCGTCGGGATCGTACCAGACCATCTGAATGCCGCGCAGCTGCAGTGCAGCCAGCGCCGATTGCACGTCGATATTGTCGGGATTTTCCGCCAGCGCCTTTTCGAGCATGGCCTGCGCCGCGCGGAAACGTTCGCGCGAAGTGTGCACGATCGATGCAGTCGCCTGCTCCACCGCGACCTTGGCGCTTCCCGACATGCCCTTGGCACCGGGGCCCGCCTCGTTGAGGATGGCGTTGAGGCGAACAGCTAACGGATGGCCGAGGGCAGCCGCGAGACGGGACTGCTGGGTGTCGGCGTCCATATCGCCACCGGCGACAGTAATGTCTGACGCCCACGCGATCTCGCCGGTCGTGCCACGGGTCAGGCGGGCACGGAGCAGCCAGCCCTGATCGTCTTTTTTCGTAAGTTCGGCATTGACGACATAGTCGGGGACAGTCGCGCGTGTCGGCTCGAGTGACGCCCGTGCCGTGACCTGCATCGGCGTCACCACGCGGATATTCTCGATGCGCGCCAAGCCTGCGCCGAGACGATCGGTCACGCCGACCGCCAATGTGCGCATGTCCGGTTCGTCACTCAGCGAAACGATCGGTGTCACCGATACTGTCGGGCCCGCGCGCGACGCGATCGTGCCGCCATTGAAGAGCGGAATCGCAACAGCCAGCCCGCCAATCACGACCATGCTGGCAGCGATCACAACCGCGGCGGCAATCGACCATCGCCGCGCTGGCGCTGGGCGCCGTGCCGACACGACGTCGTCGATAGGCCCTATGTCAACCGGGGTGATCGCAGGGTGACCGTCGCTCTGCCCGTCGACAACCCTCGCCTCTTGCGACGGCGCGGCCGCTGCTATGCCGCCAGCATCAAGATCGGCCACCTCGGCTTCGAACAGATAACCGCGTCCGGAAATGTTGCGCAGGATCTGGCGTCGCCCATCGCCGAGCGCCGCGCGGATTTCGCGGATGCACTGGAAGAGACTGTCCTCGCCGACATGAACCCCCGGCCAGAATCGCTCCATGAGCTCTTGCTTGGCCACCACGCGACCGGCGTTACTGACAAAAAACGCCAGCATATCGAAAGGCTTGGGCCTGAGCTTGATGATGTCGCCATCCACGCGGCGCAATTCGGCGCGCTGCACATCGATGATGAAATCAGCAAAGCGAAACACCGCAGCCCCCCGAGATAGCTGACCTGTCCAAGGCGGTCTCAATAAACCTTGGCGGTAAATTTGACGATATCAGAATTTCTTCAGAAGAAATCCGGTCATCGACATCCCAATATCAGGACATCGCTTCATCCGCCATGAGACCAACCTCCAGCAGCCACTGACTCTGGAGAACATTTTTGCGTGCAATTTTTAGGCGAGCCTCTCTGAACTACACCCATGAGCACGTGCGGTATACTCGGTAGCGCCATGATCAACATACCCACGTCGCTCCGGATCGCGATCGGCTTTATCACTGCGCTTTGGGCTGTCGGCCTGATCGCCCTTGCCATCGGCGCGCCCGGCGAGATCGTTCTGGCGACGGCCGCCATCGGCACTGTCGGCGCCTTCGTCGAATGGAGCAGCCATCGACCGGACGGCCCACCCGCGATGCCGCCGGCGAACGAGGCCGGCGACCTGCCCGTCACTGTGCAGATGCGGTATGAGGCCGATCCAGAAGCGGAATTTCGCCGAAAACATTAAGCTTTTGGGGCAGTTCCACTCCCTGCGGATTGACTTTGGGGGATTCGGGCCTATGTTCCGCCTCGAAGCGGCCCGGTATCGAAACGCGATATCTCGAGTAAGCCGCCTGTCAGCGCCCAGCGATCCCCGTGCATGTTTGCGTGCCGCTCCGGGGGTAGGCGTGATGGTTTTTCCGAGAATCCAAGCGGCGGTTTCGACCAGAGGCATGATCTCGCACCGGCATCGAATGAGCGATACACCGTTCTGCGATAGCATCATGGCCCCATAACAGAGGCTCAATGTCCTTTTCCAATCTCGGCCTGTCCGACAAGGTTCTCGCCGCCGTCACGGCCGCTGGCTACACCACCCCCACCCCCATTCAGGAACAGGCGATTCCCCACGCCCTCGCCCGCAAGGACGTGCTCGGCATCGCCCAGACCGGTACCGGCAAGACTGCGGCCTTCGTGCTGCCGATGCTGACCATGCTCGAAAAGGGCCGCGCCCGCGCCCGCATGCCACGCACGCTGATCCTCGAACCAACCCGCGAACTCGCCGCTCAGGTGAAGGAGCAGTTCGACAAATACGGCGCCGGCCAGAAGCTCAACGTCGCGCTGCTGATCGGCGGCGTCTCGTTCGGCGACCAGGACATGAAACTGACCCGCGGCGTCGATGTGTTGATCGCCACCCCGGGCCGCCTGCTCGACCACACCGAACGCGGCGGCCTGCTGCTCACCGGCGTCGAATTGCTGGTGATCGACGAAGCGGACCGCATGCTGGACATGGGGTTCATTCCGGACATCGAGCGCATCTGCAAGCTGGTGCCGTTTACCCGCCAGACGCTGTTTTTCACGGCGACCATGCCGCCGGAAATCCGCCGCATCACCGAGACCTTCCTGCATAATCCGGTGAAGATCGAAGTCGCCAAGCCCGCGACCGCCGCCGCCACCATCACCCAGTCGCAGGTCGCCGTCTCCCGTGACGACTGGCAGAAGCGCGACGTGCTCCGCACGCTGCTCCGCGAGGCCGAAGACCTCAAAAACGCGATCATTTTCTGTAACCGCAAGCGCGAAGTGGCAACGCTCGCCAAATCGCTGCAGAAGCACGGTTTCGCCGTCGGCGCGCTGCATGGCGACATGGAGCAATCCGCCCGCCTCGCCGCGCTGGATCAGTTCCGCAAGGGCGAAATCCCAATCCTCGTGGCCTCCGACGTCGCCGCCCGCGGCCTCGATATTCCCGCGGTGAGCCACGTCTTCAATTTCGACATTCCGCACCATTCCGACGATTACGTGCACCGCATCGGCCGTACCGGCCGCGCCGGCCGCACCGGTTTTGCGATCTCGCTGGTGTCGCCCTCGGACCAGAAGTCCATGGCCGCCGTCGAGAAGCTGATCGGCACCTCAATCGCCAAGCATGAAAGCGCCGCTCTCGACGCCATGCCGGCCCACGAGGAATCCGCCGAGGGCGAGGCCCCGCGTTCGGGGCGCCGCCGCAGCGGCAATCGCGAAGCCAATGACGATGCGCCGCGTGGCGGTCGCCGCGATGGCCGCCGTGAGCGTTCCGCCCGTCCCGAGCGTGCACCGCGCGCCGAGCGCGAACCCCGCGCTCCCGCGAACGAGGCCCGTGCGCCCGAGAACGAAGCTCAGCGCGAGCGCAAGCCACGTCGTGAGCGTCGTCCTAACGAGGATCGCAATGGCGGCCAGCAGCAGCCCGCTGCAGCATCGAATGCTGCACTGCCGCCTTCGATCGGCCGTCCGCAGGCCCCGCGTCCGCGCCGCGAAGAGGACTTCGAGCCCGGTGATCACTCGCATCTGCCCGCCTTCCTGCTGCGCCCGATCCGGGCACGCGCGTAGGTAGCATTTTCAGGCTCTATTTACCTTCGATTCACACACCTGCCCTAGTCTCACTGCGATATTTTAGCAATTTCGCAGCTGAGGGCGGCGCGTTTGGCGCCGCTTGTGGGGACACAGGACGTGACCGCAAACCTCGACGACATCGAACGCACATTGGCGTTCGCCGACATCGCGCTTGGGCAGATCCGCTCACTGCGCCAGCCAGCTATCCCGCGTAACTACGAGATCTGGTACGTCTATGCGACCGGCTACAATCCGGCGCTCAACAAGGTGATCAACGAGACACTGGCCCGCAATGGCCGGCTCAGCGATTCCGATCTCGACCAGATCCACGACACCTATCTGTCCCAAGCCCGCGTCACCGACCGCATCGACCAGGTCGGCTCGCGCGTGATCGGCGAAATCGACGACGTGATGACGCTGATCAACGATGCGCTCAACCTGACCGTCGATTTCAATGCGAGCCTGAGCGGCGCCGGCAAGCAACTCGCCGTCGCCCGCGATCCCGCGGCCATCAAGGCGGTGATCGAGAGCCTGGTGAAATCCACCCGCGAGGTGCACGACAACAACAAGGCCTTGGAAGAGCGCCTGTTATCTTCGCGCGGCGAAGTCAGCGTGTTGCAGCAGAGCCTCGAAGCCATCCGCGCCGAGAGCCTGACCGACCCTCTCACCGCACTCGGAAACCGCAAGTATTTCGACCGGGCGCTGACGACCGCGATCGAGACCGCGCAGAAACGCGGCGAGCCGCTTTCGCTGCTGATGCTCGACATCGATCACTTCAAATCGTTCAACGACAATTACGGCCATCTCACCGGCGATCAGGTGCTGCGTCTCGTCGGCATGTCGCTGAAGCAGACCATCAAGGGCCAGGATATCACTGCCCGCTACGGCGGCGAGGAATTCGCCGTGGTACTGCCCAACACGCCGCTGCGCCAGGCACTGACGGTGGCCGACCACATCCGCCGCGCTGTCATGTCGAAAGAGTTGAAGAAGAAATCGACCGGGGAAATTCTGGGTCGCGTGACGATCTCGGTCGGCGTCTCGATGCTGCAGAATGGCGACGACATGGACACGCTGATCGGCCGCGCCGATGCCTGCCTCTATGCAGCGAAGCGCAACGGCCGCAATCGCGTGATCTGCGAGGTCGATCCGGAATATCAGTCGGAGATTACGTTCCAGGTGGCGTAACCATAGACGTCATTGCGAGGAGCTCTTGCGACGAAGCAATCCAGTCTTCGCTTTGCTGCATTCTGGATTGCTTCGGTTCGCTCGCAATGACGGCTCAGATTTCTTCGCTTTCGTCTTCGCAATCTTCTTCTTTGCCGCCTTCTTCAGCGCTGCCCGGATCGCCGCGGCATGCGCGGTGCGCGCCCATTCCGTCACCTCATCGGGATCGTCATAGAGCCGCTCCGGCAATCGCCAATAGGAGGCGATCATCCGCAGCTTGCCTTTCATCTCATATTGAAAGCATTGCGATCCCTCCGCCTGGAAACGCGGGATCGAGTTTTCGTCGGCGCGCAGATAGATCGCCCCGCGCAGCACCAGCGCGAAGTTGATGCCATCGGCGGAAACGCCGAAGCCGGAAAACATCCGGCGGATCGTCACCGGCCCGAAGCCGGCGAACAGTTCGGAGAGGAATTCGCGGTCCATGAAGGACTGTAGCCCGGATGGAGCGAAGCGCAATCCGGGGACAGGGACATGTGAGGAAGCGCCGGTCCCGGGTTACGCTTCGCTTCACCCGGGCTACGGCCGCGTCAATCCACCTTCGCCGGCTGTAGCTGCACGGACTCGCCGCAACCGCAAGCGCTGATCTGGTTCGGGTTGTTGAACACGAACTGCGCCTGCATCTTGTCGGTCTTGTAGTCCATCTCGGTGCCGAGCAGGAACAGCACGGCCTTGGGATCGACTAGGATCTTGACGCCCTTGTCCTCGACGACCTCGTCGGTCGGCTTCACGTCATGGGCATATTCGACAGTATAGGACTGGCCGGCGCAGCCGCCATTCTTGATGCCGACGCGCAGCCCGATGATCTCGGAATCGGCACGCTGGGTCAGCGCCATCACGCGCTCAGCCGCAGCATCGGTCAGGCGCATCACCTGCGGCCGCGGGCGCGGCTTCGGCTTGGCCGATTTTTCCAACGTGGAGGCTGGTGCGTTCGGTGTCATCTCAGTCATGTGTTCAGTCCCTTGGGCGGTTCAAGGCCGCCAACGGAGAATTCAGGTAGACGCTGATCTCACCACATATTGAGGACGAGGCGCGCCTCGTCGGTCATCCGGTCCGGCGTCCAGGTCGGTTCCCAAACGATGTTCACCTTGACGATGCCGACACCGGCAACGCTGGCCACGGCGTTCTCCACCATCGTCGGCAGTTCCTCGGCGGCCGGGCAGTTCGGCGTGGTCAACGTCATGTCGATATCGACGCCACGATCGTCCTTGATATCGACCTTGTAGATCAGGCCGAGTTCATAGATGTCGGCCGGAATTTCCGGGTCGTACACCGTCTTCAACGCGGCTACGATCTCGGTGCCCATGCGTTCGGTTTCGCCAGCGTCGAGCGCCGAGACGGTCTGCATCTGCGTCCCCTTCTCTTCGGTTGCAACCGGGCTATTGGCGACTGCGGTCTCACTCATGCAAACAACTCCCGTGCCTTGATCAACGCCTGCGCGAGATGATCGATTTCTTCGCGGGTATTATACAGTCCGAACGACGCGCGGCATGTGGCCGTCACATTGAATCGTTCCAGAAGCGGCATCACGCAATGCGTGCCCGCACGCACGGCGATGCCCTGGCGGTCGATCACCGTCGCGATGTCATGGGCATGCGCGCCCTTAATCTCGAACGAGATCACCGGCCCCTTGGTTTTCGCCGTGCCGAAGATGCGCAACGAATTGATCTCGCGCAGCTTGCCTTCCGCATAGGTCAGCAGGTCGTGCTCATGCGCCGCGATCCGCTCGCGGCCGATCGAGTTCACGTAGTCGATCGCCGCACCGAGGCCGATGGCCTCGACGATGGCCGGCGTGCCAGCCTCGAACTTGTGCGGCGGATCGCCATAGGTGACCCAGTCCTGCGCCACTTCGCGGATCATCTCGCCGCCGCCGGCATAAGGCCGCATGGCTGCGAGGCGATCATACTTGCCATAGAGCACGCCGATTCCGGTCGGCCCGTACAGCTTGTGGCCCGTGAAGACGTAGAAGTCGCAATCGATGTCCTGCACGTCCACGATGCCGTGGACCGCAGCCTGGCTGCCGTCCACCAGCACCGGAATGCCGCGGGCGTGCGCGATCTTCGTGACTTCCTTCACCGGGACCTGCGTGCCCAGTGCGTTCGACATCTGGGTGATGGCGACGATCTTGGTGCGATCGGTCAGCAGCTTCTCGAACTCGTCGATCAGGAAGTTACCTTCGTCATCGACCGGCGCCCACTTGATGACCGCGCCCTGGCGTTCGCGGAGAAAGTGCCAAGGCACGATGTTCGAATGGTGCTCCATGATGGAGACCACGATCTCGTCGCCTTCCTTGATGTTTTCACCACCGAAGGCCGCAGCCACGGTGTTGAGCGCATCGGTCGCGTTGCGCGTAAAAATGATCTCTTCCAGGCGCTTCGCATTGAGGAAGTGCTGCACCTTGATGCGCGCGCCCTCATAGGCTTCGGTCGCCGCATTGGCGAGGTAATGGAGCCCGCGATGCACATTGGCATATTCGGACTTGTAGGCCTCGGTCATGCGATCCAGCACGGCATTCGGCTTCTGGGCCGATGCCGCGTTGTCGAGATAGACCAGCGGCTTGCCATAGACCTGCATCGCCAGCGCCGGGAAATCCTCGCGGATCAGCGCGACGTCGTAGGAGCCGTTGATAACCGCCGGATGATCGCTCATGCACGCGTTCCCAACCAGCGCTCAGCTGCGCCGATGGCGACGTCACGCAGGTCGTCATTGACGATCGACTCCAGGGCTTCACCAACGAAAGCCTGGATCAGCAGCGATTGCGCTTCCTTTTCGGGAAGGCCGCGGGCGCGCAGATAGAACAGCAGGCTGTCGTCCAACGCACCGACCGTGGCGCCGTGGCCGCACTGCACGTCGTCAGCGAAGATTTCGAGTTCGGGCTTGTTGTCGATCTCGGCATCGTCCGAGAGCAACAGCGCGCGCGACATCATCTTGCCGTCGGTCTGCTGGGCGATCTGATGCACGTTGATCTTGCCCTGGAATACGGAGTGGGCATGATCATCGAGCACAGCGCGGAAGTTTTCGCGGCTCATGCAGCCCGGCGTGGCATGATCGATCACGAAGGTGCAATCGGCATGTTGCTGGCCGCGCAGCAGATGGATGCTGTTGGTGGAGAGCTCGGTGCCCTCGCCTGCGAGCGTAATGAAGCTCTGATAGCGGCTGACGCTGCCGCCGGTGGTCAGGCTGAACGTGTTGAACTTCGACTTCGCACCCACAGTGACGATGGCGCTGGCGATGCTTGCGGCATCGAGAGCGTCTTCCATCACGCGGACATGCTGCAGGTCGCTGTTGTCGCCGACCCAGATCACGGTGGTGTCGTGAACCTGATAAGCTTTTGCGGCCTCGGTCGCGACAAAGGTCTCAACCAGCGTCACCTTGGCATTGTTACCGATGCGGACCAGCGAGCGCGTGAAGGATGCCGCCTTGGGCTTGGTCGTCACATGGACGATCTGCAGCGGCTTTTCACGGTCGGTGCCATCGGCCACGCTGATGATCACGCCATCGGTGGCGAAGGCCGCGTTGAGCGCGAGCATGGGATCATTGACCTTGCTGAGCAGCAGGTCAGCGCGCGCAGCACTCGCCTCATCCGCCAGCACGGCGCTCAGCGCATGCACGGTCACTCCATTGCCAGCCGAGAGGTCGGACAGATCGGCGGCAAGCATGCCATCGACCAGCACCAGTTTCTGCGTATCGCCATCCTTCAGCGCCGCAACAGCCTTGCGGGCTTCGCCGAGCGCCGCCGCATCAGGTGCAGCGGCCAGCGGCGCGACATCGCCGAGCAGACGGCGCAGGTCGGTATATTTCCATTCCTCGACGCGGCGGGTCGGCAGGCCGCCCACGGCAAAGGTGTCGAAGGCACGCTGGCGCGTCTCGGTGACGGGCCCGGTGCCGGGCAGACGACCGCGCGCGGCGGCGAAAGTGCCGTCCAGCGTCGCGCCCGTCGTGGTCTTTGCAACAGCTACATTCATGATGATCTCACTCAGGCGGCCGCGTCTTCGTACTGCGCGTAACCCGAGGCTTCGAGTTCGAGCGCCAGTTCCTTGCCGCCGGTCTTCACCACGCGGCCCTTCGACATCACGTGCACGTGGTCCGGCACGATGTAGTTCAGCAGGCGCTGATAGTGGGTGATGACCACCATGGCGCGGTCGCTGGTGCGCAACGCATTGACGCCTTCGGAAGCGATGCGCAGCGCGTCGATGTCGAGACCGGAGTCCATTTCATCGAGGATGCAGAGACTCGGCTGGAAGAGCGCCATCTGCAGCACTTCGTTGCGCTTCTTCTCACCACCGGAGAAGCCGACATTGACGCCGCGGCGGAGCATGTCCTGCGGGATGTTCAGGGAGGCGGCGACTTCACGCACCTTCTTGAGGAAGTCCGGGGTCGAAAACTCGTCCTCGCCGCGGGCCTTGCGCTGCGCGTTCAGCGCGGTGCGCAGGAAGGTCATGGTGGCGACGCCGGGGATTTCGACCGGATACTGGAACGCCAGGAACACGCCCTTGGCGGCGCGCTCGTCCGGCTCCATCTCCAGGAGGTCTTCGCCCTTGAACAGGATCTCGCCGCCGGTGACTTCATAGCCCGGCTTGCCGGCGATGACGTGGCTGAGCGTCGATTTACCCGAACCGTTCGGGCCCATGATGGCGTGCACTTCACCGGCATTCACGGTGAGCGTCAGCCCATGGAGAATCTCGCGATCCTCGACACGAACCTGGAGATTTTTGACTTCGAGCAATGAGGGCATTTCAGCTTTCCTTATGTATGGCCCTCGTCCTGAGGAGCGCGCCCTTGCGCGCGTCTCGAAGGACGGACCGAAACGGTGTCTTCCAACTCATCCTTCGAGACGCCGCTACGCGGCTCCTCAGGATGAGGACCTGTGCGTGACTTAACCGACGCTGCCTTCGAGGCTGATCGAGATCAGCTTCTGCGCTTCCACGGCGAATTCCATCGGGAGCTGCTGCAGCACGTCCTTGACGAAGCCGTTGACCACGAGGCCGACGGCCTCTTCCTGGCTCAGGCCGCGCTGGATGCAGTAGAACAGCACGTCTTCCGAAATCTTCGAGGTGGTCGCTTCGTGCTCGAACAGAGCCGAGGAATTCTTGGCCTCGATGTAAGGCACCGTATGCGCGCCGCACTGATCGCCGATCAGGAGCGAGTCACAGGCCGTGAAGTTACGGGCGTTCTTCGCCTTGCGGTTGGCCGTGACGAGGCCGCGATAGGTGTTCTGCGACTTGCCGGCGGCGATGCCCTTGGAGATGATCCGGCTCGTGGTGTTGTTGCCGAGATGGATCATCTTGGTGCCGCTATCGACCTGCTGATAGCCGTTCGAAATGGCGATCGAATAGAACTCGCCGCGAGAGTTATCACCGCGGAGAATGCAGCTCGGATATTTCCAGGTGATCGCCGAACCGGTCTCGACCTGAGTCCAGGATATCTTGGAATTCTTGCCACGGCAGTCACCACGCTTGGTGACAAAATTGTAGATGCCGCCCTTGCCTTCCGAATTGCCCGGATACCAGTTCTGCACCGTCGAATATTTGATCTCGGCATCGTCGAGGGTGACGAGTTCGACCACGGCGGCGTGCAGCTGGTTCTCGTCGCGCTGCGGCGCCGTGCAGCCTTCGAGATAGGATACGTAGGCGCCCTTGTCGGCGATGATCAGCGTGCGCTCGAACTGGCCGGTGTTGCGCTCATTGATACGGAAATAGGTTGACAGCTCCATCGGGCACTTCACGCCCGGCGGGATGTAGACGAAGGAGCCGTCGGAGAACACGGCCGAGTTCAGCGTGGCGTAGAAGTTGTCGGAGGTGGGGACCACCGTGCCGAGATACTGCTTCACCAAATCGGGATGTTCGCGGATGGCTTCCGAGATCGGCATGAAGATCACGCCGGCCTTCTTCAACTCGGCCTGAAACGTGGTCGCGACCGAGACCGAATCGAACACGGCATCGACGGCGATCTTGCGGCGCTCGGGATTCTCGTCGCCCGGCTGCGGCTCGACGCCTTCCAGCATTGCGACTTCCCGAAGTGGGATGCCAAGCTTCTCATAGGTCTTGAGAATCTCGGGATCGATCTCGTCCAGCGAGGCGATCGATTTCTTCTTCGGCGCTGCGTAATAGTGAATGTCCTGGAAGTCGATCTTCGGATAATCGACGCGCGCCCACTTGGGCTCTTCCATGGTGAGCCAGCGGCGATAGGCCTCGAGGCGCCATTCCAGCATCCACTCGGGCTCGTTCTTTTTCGCGGAAATATAGCGAACGATGTCTTCGCTCAGCCCCTTGGGGGCAAGCTCGGATTCGATATTGGTCTCGAACCCATAGCGATATTGATCGACATCGATGAGGCGAACCTGATCGATGGTTTCTTGTACGGCAGCCATTCAATCCTCCGCTCGCGGTTTCAAGGACCGCGGTGGACATAACCAAACCAAAATTCAGAACTTGCGGGGGTCTTTACGACGTTCCGGCGGGAAAATCACCAGCCTTAGAACCGTTCAACCTCTGTTTCGTCGCTCTGCTTAATTAATGATCCCGCGAGCTTTTTCCAAGCCTGAAGGCAGAGTTCCACGTCTTCGTGAGTGGTCGACCACCCCAGACTGAGGCGAATCGCGCTGCGGGTAAGTTCCGGCCCGTAGCCCATTGCCTCGATCACGTGGGACGGCTGCACCTTACCGGAGGAGCAGGCGGAACCTGATGATACCGCAATACCTTCGAGATCAAATCCGATCACGGCCGTCTCCGCGCGCAAACCAGGGGCGCCGAACAGGATCGTATTCGGCAGTCGGGGAGCGTCTGCTGCGAAGACAATGACGTCGTTGTGCTGCCGCAAGCCACTCTCAAGCTTTTCTCTTAGCTTCGCGATATCTGCTGCCTGCGCCAGCCCCGCGGTCGCGACCTTTGCAGCCGCGCCAAAGCCGGCGATCCCAATGACATTTTCGGTCCCGGCTCGCCGCGACAGCTCCTGCCCGCCGCCGCGCAGCAGCGGCTCCGGACCAGCCAGGCGATCGCCAACCACCAACGCACCGACGCCCTTGGGGCCGCCGATCTTATGTGCAGAAATCGATAGAAGATCGATCTGCAATTCATTGATATTAAGCGGAATCTTCCCAAGAGCCTGCACGGCGTCCACATGCAGCAGACCACCTGCTTCATGTATTACATGAGCAATATCCACGATGGGCTGTAGAGCTCCCGTCTCATTATTCGCAAGCATGACCGACACCAGGGCCGGCGATCCGCCTGCCAGCATCGACCGCAAATGCGCGGGATCAACCACCCCGTTCCGATCGACCGCCACCACCGTCGCGGCCTCCGACGGGAACCGGCCGGCGGCCATGACTGACGGATGCTCCACGGCCGACACGATCAACCGCTGAACCGGTGCGCTGCCTTTGCGGCCGATCCCGGGAACCAGGGCCATGACATTTGCTTCGGTTCCACCTGACGTGAACACCACTTGCCGCGCCTCGGCGCCAACCGCTGCGGCAACTGCCGCGCGGGCATCCTCGACCAGGCGCCTCGCCTGGCGCCCCTCGGCATGGACCGACGATGGGTTCCCTACCGTATCCATCGCAGCCAGCATCGCCACCCGCGCCTCATCGCGCAGCGGGGTCGTGGCGTTCCAGTCGAGATAAACGCGAGGGCGCGCCAAACTTGATCTCCTTCGGTTCCGTCCGGGCGTCTTAGACCAACTTGGCGGCAAATGCGCGTCCGGCTGCATCGCCACCCGTTCAATATGCTTGCTTTTCGCCCCTGCGCTTATGGTAGAACGCGACCTCACGCCACCCGGCGCCGTGTCTTGCGGTGCCGATCGCCCGCCTCACAGGCGCGAGAGATGCCGCCACGCCGACGCAAGGCTGGCCGACCGCGCCGCGAACGGGACCAAGGATCACGATGCCCGAAGTTATTTTTACCGGTCCTGCCGGCCGTATCGAAGGCCGCTATCATCCTGCCAAGCAGAAGAACGCGCCGATCGCGATGGTGCTGCATCCGCATCCGCAATTCGCCGGCACGATGAACCACCAGATCGTCTATCAATGCTACTACGCCTTCGTGCATCGCGGCTTCTCGGTGCTGCGTTTCAATTTCCGTGGCGTCGGCCGCAGCCAGGGCTCGTTCGACCACGGCACCGGTGAGCTCTCGGACGCGGCAGCAGCGCTCGACTGGGCGCAGTCGATCAATCCCGAAGCCCGCGCCTGCTGGGTCGCCGGTTTCTCCTTCGGTGCCTGGATCGGCATGCAGCTCCTGATGCGCCGTCCGGAAGTCGAGGGTTTTATCTCGATCGCCCCGCCGGCCAATCTCTACGACTTCTCGTTCCTGGCGCCCTGCCCGTCCTCGGGCTTGATCGTGCATGGCGACAAGGATGCCGTGGTGCCGGCCAAGGACGTCAACACGCTGGTCGAGAAGCTGAAGACCCAGAAGGGCATCGTGATCGACCAGCAGGTCATCCCCGGCGCCAACCACTTCTTCGACAACAAACTCGAGCCGCTGATGGAATCGGTGACGAGCTATCTCGACATGCGTCTCGCCAATGTGAGGTGAGACGTAGCTCTGGTAGCCCGGATGGAGCACAGCGAAATCCGGGGACCGACGCTTCGGCCATCTCGACATTCCTGGGTTACGCTTCGCTCCACCCAGGCTACCAAAACAAAAAGCCCTCGGCCTTTCAGCCGAGGGCTTTTTGTTTGCGATCAGAACGACCGCAATATCTGCACCGAGCCGTTATAGAGATTCTGGTCCCGGATCTCGTAGGCCTGCCCGGCCGGCCTGCCGGTCACGTTGCCCGTATAGGTGCCGCCGAGATTCTGATCGAGCCGCGTGAAGGTGAACTCGGCCGACAGGGTCAGGTTCTTCACCGGCGTCCAGGCCGTCCGCGTGCCGATCTGCGCGATCGCGAAATCGAAATTGTTCGTCGTGTCCGCGATACTGCCCGCATTGACGCCGGTCGGCGCTGCCGCCGTGCTGGTGCCCAAACGGCCACCGGCTGCGCTGAAGGCCGCCGCCAGCAACGCATTGCCGCCATCGCCATAGGAGATGTGGCTGTAATTGCCGAACAGCGAGGTGCGCCACGCCGTGTTCCAATAGTGTTCGTAGAAGGCGCTGACCTGCCAGGTCTCGGCCTGCTGGATCTGGCCGTTCGGCGCGAACACGCCGTCGAGCAGGTAGCCAAATCCGACAGTGTTGCCCTCGAACTTCGCGAAGCGGCCGCCACCCTGGGTATCGAGCGTGCCACCACCAAACACATACTTGGTCGCGCCCTTGCCGTAGGATGCTTCGAGCTTCAGGCTGTCATTTGCACCGGTCGGCAGATTTTTGAACTCGACCGCACCGGTGACCGCGAATCCATAGGAATCATCGGGGTGGCCGAAGGATTCGTTCGCGCCCCAGAAGCCCGGCGTGATCGTGTGCATGGCCGCGCCGAAGTGCAGCGAGCCCCACTTTTGATCGAGGCGGACATTGCCCACGATATCGGGAATGTGGTTGCCGCCATAGGAATTGCCGAGGAAGGTGTTCGACACCGTGCCATATTGCTGGCTCCCGAACTGGGCGGCGCCGGGTGCGACGATGAAGTTCGCTGTGTTGTAGAGGCCGGCATTGCGATAAGGCGACGCGTTCTCCAGCGAGATCGACGCCGAGACGCCATTGCCGAATTCGGCGGTGTAGGCGATCTGCGGAAGGCCCGTACTGTTGTTCGAACCAGCCAGGAAGCCCGACGAAATATAGGGTTTTGTCAGCGCCCATTGCGGATCGAATTGCGACACCGCCTTGCCGAAGGTGAACCCTGCAAACTGGACGAAGGCCAGATCGACCTCCGTGAAACCGCCGGCGATGTTGTCGCGATCCTGGGTGAAATCGAGCTGGAAATTCGCGTAGGTGCGGACCATACCGTATTCGGTGGCGGTCCGCGTATCCGTGGTCAGATTCACGCGCGACCGAGTGAGGTAATTGTTCTTTGTCCAGAGATCGTTCCCACCGGCGCCGCCCTGCCAGAACGGCGCATCATAGGGACCGCCGTTGAACGTCGTATCGATGCGGATCGCGCCGCCGATCTTGATGCAGGTGTCGGTACCCGGAATGTAATAGAAGCCTGCGCCGTAGAGCGAGCACACCTTCACATACTCGATCGCCTTGGCCTTGACGGGAAGGTCCGCTGCCTGCGCGCTGCCGATCGCCATCAGCGCTGCCGCCGAGCCGAGAACCGCCTGCTTGATCGTCGTCATCTTGCCTCCAGAGCGAAGCCGCAGCGAGCAATCAGGCGCTCGGCGATATCGGCATCGCATCATTCCGTTGCGCCGGCCTCAGAGCCGGTGGCGCAAATCTGTTGAAGACACCGTCATGACACAATGGCTGCGATCAATCGACGCAGTAGATTTTCGCGATGTGTGGTTTGAGCAACAAAAACAGGGCCGACAGCAGCAGCGAGCTACCAATGCGATCACAAGTCGTCGGCGGTAGATCACAGCTTGGTGTTTACATCCGCGCGATATGTGAAGCGATCAACGAAGTCGTGCAGACAGTCGTGCGTTTCGCCGACTCGGTTCTGTTTCAGATGCCCGTCAACACGCCGCCCGATGACGCCGTCGCAATGCCCGTGGTGCCCGGAAAGGTGAATGGCAGTTGCTTTGCGCTGCGGACCGCGAGAAACGCAAAGGCCTGCGCTTCCATCGCATCTGCCGACCAACCGAGCGCATCGGCACTTTCGACCGATGCCTGCGCCGCGCGGTCGCGAAGCATCGACAGCAGCGTCGGATTGCGTGCGCCACCGCCGGCAACGATGAAAGTACGCGGCGGCTTCGGCAGGAGCGGCGCGATCGCTGCGATGCTCGCGGCCGTAAACGCGGTCAGCGTTGCCGCACCATCGGCCGGCGATTTGTCATCGACGCTCAACGCCGCAAAATGATTGCGATCGAGCGATTTCGGCGGTGGTGCGCTGAAGAAAGAATTCTGAAGCGCGCGTGAGACCCAAGCCTCATCCACGCGCCCTTGTGCAGCCAGTGCTCCATCCGCATCGAATGGCCGTCCTGTCGTCTTGAGTACGAAGTCGTCGAGCAGTGCGTTGCCGGGCCCTGTGTCACAGGCGATCAGCACGTCGTCGCCATCAATGTAAGTGATGTTGGAGACTCCGCCGATATTGACCACGATCAATGGGCCTGTCCGATCCAGCCCGCGCGCCAAAGCGCGGTGATAGACCGGGACCAGTGGCGCGCCCTGCCCGCCCGCCGCGACATCGGCGGCGCGCAGGTCGTAGACGACGGGCAGACCAAGGCGCCTGGCCAGCCCCTCGCCGTCGCCGATCTGCACTGTCAGCCGATCCGCCGGACGATGCAGGACGGTCTGGCCATGGAAGCCTATGAGATCGACGCTTTGGCGTGCGATCCCGTGCATCGACAGGAAGGCCTCGACAGCCTCGGCATGGGCATCGGTCACCACACGCTCGGCCTCCGCCAGCACGCCCGGCCGCGCATTGCGGTCGCTCATGCTGACGGCATCGCTCAGCGCCTGCCGCAACAGCATTCGCTCAGCCTCGGCATAAGGCCGATAACCGGACGGTCCGAACGCGGTGACCCGCTCGCCATCGGTCTCGATCATGGCGACGTCCACCCCGTCCAGCGAGGTTCCGCTCATCAGCCCGATCGCCCGTAGCGCCTTGGTCACGCAAAATCCCCTGAATTCCGGTCCAAACTTGTGCCGAACCGCCCAATCTTATACCAAACGGCTCTCTGGTGGCCCGACGCCACGAGCATGCCGCCGATCAGTTGAAGCGGCGTAAAACCTTCAGACCCGAGTCCCGAACCGATGACCACCTACAAGTCCGATTTCCTCAACGTGCTGGACCAGCGCGGCCTGATCCATCAGGTCTCTGACGGTGCCGCGCTGGATGCCGCCTGCTGCAAGGGACCGGTCACGGCTTATGTGGGCTATGACGCCACGGCGACCAGCCTGCATATCGGCAACCTGATTTCGGTGACCATGTTGTACTGGTTTCAGCAGACCGGACATCGCCCGATCACGCTGATGGGCGGCGGCACCTCGATGGTCGGCGATCCCTCGTTCCGCGACGATCAGCGCTCCCTGCTGACGGTCGAGAAGATCGCGGAGAACATCGAAGGCATCAAAAAGATTTTGGCAAGATGCTGCGTTACGGTGATGGCCCGACCGACGCGCTGATGGTCAACAATGCCGACTGGTTGCTGAAACTGAACTATGTGGAATTCCTGCGCGACGTCGGCCGCCACTTCTCGGTCAACCGCATGCTGTCCTTCGACAGCGTGAAGCTGCGCCTCGATCGCGACCAGTCGCTGTCGTTCCTCGAATTCAACTACATGATCATGCAGGGCTACGACTTCACCGAGCTCAACCGGCGCTACGGCACGATCCTACAGATGGGCGGCTCCGACCAGTGGGGCAACATCATCAATGGCGTCGATCTCAGCCACCGCATGGGCGGCCCGCAGCTCTATGCACTGACCACGCCGCTGCTGACCAAGTCCTCCGGCGAGAAGATGGGCAAGTCGGCATCCGGCGCCGTCTGGCTCAATGGCGACCTCTTCAGCCCCTATGACTTCTGGCAGTATTTCCGCAATACCGAGGACGCCGATGTCGGCCGCTTCCTGAAGGTGTTCACGCGACTGCCGCTGGACGAAATCGCCAAGCTCGCCGCGCTCGGCGGCTCGGAGATTAACGAGGCGAAGAAGATCCTCGCGACCGAGGCGACCGCCGTCGTGCATGGTCGCGACGCCGCGGATGCCGCCGCCGAAACGGCGCGAAAAACCTTCGAGGAAGGCGCGCTGGCTGAGAGCCTGCCGACCGTCAGCATTCCGCGCGGCGAGTTGGAGGCCGGCGTCGGTGTGCTCGCCGCCTTCGTCAATGCCGGCTTCGTCGCCTCCAATGGCGAAGCACGCCGGCAGATCAAGGGCGGCGGACTGCGCGTCAACGATGTAGCGGTCAATGACGAGAAGATGCTGCTGACCCCGGACCAGTTGACGCCAGAAGGCGTGATCAAACTCTCGCTCGGCAAGAAGAAGCATATCCTGCTGAAGCCGGAATAGAGGCTGCCGTAGCCTGGATGGAGCGAAGCGCAATCCAGGGACAGCAGAGCCCGTTGAAACGTCGGTCCCCGGATTACGCTTCGCTCCATCCGGGCTACGGCCTCGCATCTGCATAGCCGCATTCATCCAGCGCACTTGTCCCCGGCGAGCGGAACGCGTCCCATGGCGTTCTCGCAACCGCCGTGAAAAAGAGCGTCGATGGATCTGAAGACGTCCCAGCGGACCGGACTGACCGTCCTCGGCCTGAGTTTCACCTTCTCGCTCTTTGGCCGGGGACTGCAGGAAAGCTTCCCGGTTTTCCTGCTGCCAATTTCGCAGTCGCTCGGCTGGGACCGCGGCGAGGTCGTTTCGATCTATTCGCTGACGGCGCTATGCGTCGGCCTGTCCTCGCCATTGATCGGTCGGCTGTTCGATCGGTCCGGTCCACGAACGGTCTTCGTCATCGGTTTTTCGGTCCTCGGCCTGTCGTTGCTGGCCGCCGCCTACGCCCGGCAACTCTGGCAGTTTCAACTCGCCCTCGGCGCCTGTTTCGGCTTTGCCGTCGCCTGCATCGGCAACGTCCCCAACGCGCTGCTGCTCGGACGCTGGTTCGGAAAACGCCTGCCGATGGCCATGTCGGTCTTCTATTCCGCCGCCGGCGCTGGCGTGCTGGTGATGCTGCCGCTCGCCCAGCTCCTGATCGATCAGGTCGAGTGGCGTGGCGCCTACCGGATATTCGGGTTTGTCGCTCTCGCCGTGCTGGTCCCCATCCTTTTCCTGCCCTGGCGCATCATCGGTTCGGGATCACCGCATCTCGACAAGCTTCAGAAGCACGACGACATCATTGACGAAGGCTGGACGCTTCTCTCCGCCATGCGCCATCATGCGTTCTGGGCGCTGTTCGGCACCTTCTTCTTCACCGCCATCGGCATGTTCACGATCACCCCGCAGGTGGTCGCCTATCTCGTCGAAGCCGGCTTTCCGCCGCTCCAGGCGGCCACCGCCTGGGGCTTCAGCGGCATCGCACTCGTCTGTGGCATGCTCGGTATCAGTTGGCTCGACGGCGTGATTGGCCGGCGGCCATCGATCCTCTTCAGCTATTCGATGTCGATCCTGGGCATCGTGATGCTATGGCTGTTGCAGTGGTACCCGAATTACATTCTCCTCACCGGCTTCGTCGTCTGCTTCGGCAGCATGATCGGATCGCGCGGGCCCTTGCTCTCGGCCACTGCCATGAAGATCTTTCGCGGCAACCGGGTCGGGACGATTTACGGCGCGATCACATTCGGCAGCGGACTCGGCGGAGCATTGGGCTCATGGAGCGGCGGCCTGCTGCATGACTGGACGCAGAGCTACAATTCGCTGCTGGCCTTTGCGCTCATCAGCGTCGTGCTCGGCATGATCCCGTTTCTCGTCGTGCCCGCGCTGCGCAATTGAAATGCCCGCGTTCGCAGCGCGAACAGGTTGAGTTCCTCATGATTCACGATTGATAAGCGACTCCCCGGTATTGCAATGCGTCATTGCTCCCATCAGAGGTCGCTATGAGCCTGCTCAGCCGTTTTACGATCCGTACAAAGCTCACCAGCATGGTGCTGGTCTCCGCCGCATCTATCTGCGCCGTTATTGCCGTGGCTGCGTCACTCAGCCAGAAGCGCATGACGCAAGATCGCATGGAGCAGCTTCACACCGCGACGGACCTGATGCTCGGCATGGCGGAAGGCCTGCAGGAGGAAGTGACCGCCGGCAAGCTCAGCCTGGCCGATGCGCAGATGCAGTTTCGCATGCGCGCCCGCACCATGAGCTTCGGCAACAAGCAGGGCTATCTCGTTGCCTATCGTCCTGACGGTGTCATCCTCGTCAATGCCGGCAACCCGAAGCTCGAAGACAAGAACACCGGCGCCAAGGATTCCAATGGCGTGCTGATCTCGAAGGCGATCATGGACGCCGGGCGCCAGAGCGCCACAGGCGGCATCGCCTATTATCTCTATCCGCGGCCGGGGCAGACCGAACCCACGTCGAAGATGGTCTATGCCCGTCATTTCGCGCCCTGGGATGTCACCCTCAGCACTGGCCTCTATGTCGATGATCTCGATGCCGACGTGAATGCGCTGCTTGTCCGTCTTGGTTCGCTTGGTGCCGGCGTGCTGGCGCTGATGGCGCTGCTGTCCTGGCTGATCGCCAGCGACATCCTCGGCGCGCTGCGTCGCCTGCAGGCCCGCATGCATGAGATCGCCAATGGCGCGCTCGACAAGACGGTCGATGAGACCGATCGCGGCGACGAAATCGGCCGCATGGCAGAAACGTTGGAAATGCTTCGCCAGACCTCGCTGACTGCCCGCATGCTCGAAGCCGAACAGACCGAGCTCAAGCAGCGCGGCGAAGCCGAAAAGCGCGAGGCGCTGATCGCCCTCGCCGACCGCTTCGACTCCTCGGTCGGCCAGCTCGTCGGCCTGATGGCCTCGGGTTCGACCGAACTGGAAGCCACCGCACAGTCGATGTCCGGCACCGCCGCCCGCACCAATGATCAGGCCGGCGTAGTCAGCAATGCTGCGACCCAGGCCAGCTCGCGGGTGCAGACCGTTGCTGCCGCAGCGGAAGAATTGTCTTCGTCGATCTCCGAGATCGCACGCCAGATGGCACAGTCGGCACGCATCACCACCCACGCGGTGGAAAGTGCACGTCGTACCGACACCATCGTCCGCGCGCTGGCGGAAGGTGCGCAGCAGATCGAGAGCGTGGTCGAACTGATCTCGACCATCGCGGCGCAGACCAACCTGCTCGCGCTCAACGCGACGATCGAAGCCGCCCGCGCCGGCGATGCCGGCAAGGGCTTTGCGGTGGTCGCCACCGAAGTGAAGAGCCTTGCCGGCCAGACGGCCAGCGCCACCAAGGAAATCGGCAGCCGCATCGCGCAGATCCAAAGCGCGACCAGGGAGGCCGTGGACGCGATCCAGGGCATCACGACGACCATCGAGGAAGTCAGCTCCATCGCCACCACGATTGGCTCTGCCATCGAGGAGCAAGGTGCAGCAACCGCCGAAATCGCCCGCAATGTCACCCAGACGGCGCAGGCAACGCAGGACGTCACCACCAATATCGGCGATGTCACCAATGCCGCACATGAAACCGGCAATGCCGCAACCATGGTGCTGAGCGCTGCGTCGGGTCTCTCGAAGCAGGCCGAGCAACTCACTGGCGAAGTGACCACCTTCCTCGCTGGCGTCCGCGCCGCCTGATCGGATAAGACTGAAAAGCAAAGGGCGCGGTCAGCGATGACCGCGCCCTTTGTGTTTCTTGTAGCCTGGATGAAGCGCAGCGTAATCCAGGGACAACAAAACCAATTGAAACGCTGGTCCCCGGATTGCGCTGCGCTCCATCCGGGCTACGCAGGCATCAGCGCGCAGTGAAGCCCCCGTCCACCGGCAGCGCCACGCCGGTGACGAAGGTCGACTCGTCCGACGCCAGCCACAGCGCTGCGTTGGCGACATCCTCGGCCTTGCAGAGACGGCCCATCGGCACCGCGGTGAGCAGCTTGGCTTCGTTCGCCGCAGCTTCTGCAGCAACGCCAGAGCGGCCGGTGAAGCCGAGCTTCATCGGCGTGTCGGCAAGGCCCGGGCAGATCACGTTGACGCGCACCTGATCGGGCGCAAAGGTCTGGCAAAGCGACTTGGTGAGGCCGACCACGGCGAATTTCGCCGCCGAATAGATCGGGCTCATCATCGAGCCGACCATGCCCGACACCGACGAGGTGAAGATCACCGAACCGCCGCCACGCTTGCGCATGTGCTTGACCACTTCGCCTGCACCGATGGTGGCCGAGGTGACGTTGAGCGACATGGCGAATTCATAGGCCTTGAGATCGAGATTCTCGACGCCGGCCGGACCGGGCGTACCGGCATGGGCCCACAGGATATCGACGCCGCCGAGCGCGGCCGCCGCATCATCGATGGAGCTCTTCATCTCATCGGTCTTCGAGAGATCGGCCTGGATCGTGATGAGGTCAAAACCCTTGGCCTTCATGTCGGCCTTGAGGTTCGCCAGCGCATCGGCATTGACGTCCACCGCCGCGACCTTCGCGCCCTCCTTGAGGAACAGCTCGACACCGGCGCGGCCCATGCCGGACGCGGCAGCGGTGATGACGGCGAGTTTGTTGGCGAGACGCATGGCTTAGTCCTTCTTGTGGTGGTTGCGAAGTGGTCGAAAAAAGAACGCGCAGCGCGGGATCACCGACATCTGCGCGTCCAAGTCTCGGGAGTTCAAGTCTCGGGAGTAAACAGACTTACTTGATCAGCGGGCAGCCGCCGTCCTTGAGCGGGCGGAACGCCTTGTCGGCCGGAATGGTCGCCACGACATTGTAGTAGTCGTAGGGCTTCTTCGATTCCGCCGGCTTCTTGACCTGCAGCAGATACATGTCGTGCAGCACGCGGCCGTCTTCGCGCAGCGTGGTCTTGCCGAACAGCGGATCATCGAAGGTGCCCATGTCGCGGATGGCCTTGACGACGGCAGCGCCGTCCTTCGGCGAGCCGACCTTGGCGACGGCCTTCAGATAGGTCAGCGCGGCGGAATAGGCACCGGCCTGGTTCATGCTGGGATAGCGGTTGTTGTGACGCTTGGCGAAACGCTCGCCGAACTCACGGGTCTTGTCGTTGAGATCCCAGTAGAAGGCTTCGGTGAGCTGCAGTCCCTGCGCGGTGTTCAGGCCGAGCGAGTGTACGTCCGAGATGAACATCAGCATGGCGGCGAGCTTCTGGCCGGCCTGCACGATGCCGAATTCCGACGCCTGCTTGATCGCCTTGATGGTGTCGCCACCGGCATTGGCGAGCGCGATGACGTCGGCCTTCGAGGCCTGCGCCTGGAGGAGATAGGACGCAAAATCGTTGGAGTCAGTCGGGTGTTTGATGCTGCCGAGCACCTTGCCGCCATTGGCATTGATCACGGCCGTCGCGTCACGCTCCAGCGAGGCACCGAGCGCGAAATCGACGGTCAGGAAGAACCAGCTCTTGCCGCCGGCCTTGGTCATCGCATCGGCGGTGCCGTGGGACAGAGCCCAGGTGTCATAGGTCCAGTGCACCGAATTCGGCGTGCAGGCCTTGCCGGTAAGATCCGACGTGCCCGATGCGGTGAACAGGGCGACCTTGTTCAGCTCGGCGGTGAGCGGTGCGACGGCCAGCGACGTGGCGCTGGTCGGAATGTCGAGGAGAACATCGACGCCTTCGGTCTCGAACCACTTGCGCGCGATGTTACGTGCGATGTCCGGCTTGTTCTGCGGATCGCCCTGGACGACCTCGATCTTGAACTTGTCGGCACCCGGCAGCTTGTTGAAGTCCTCGACCGCCATCTTGGTGGCCTCGTAGGAGCCCATGCCGCCGATGTCCGAGAAAATGCCGGACATGTCGGCGAGCACACCAAGCTTCACTGGTGTCTGGGCGGACGCCATCGATGACGACAGCATGCCGATCGACAACGCCATGACGGACACGGCGAGCGTGTTGCGGAAATTCATGAATTCCTCCCCTGACTAGACCCGGGTGATGCCGCCACCAACCCCGGTGCCGGAAACCCATCACACGAAAATTCTTGTTTATGAATTTATAAGACCTATACATGAATTGGAAGTCAAGACCGCTTCTGTGGGTCTGGACGGCTTTCAAAAGCCGTCCAGTTCTGCAAAGGCCAACCAGAACGTGCGGAAACGCTGGCCTCGACGTGGGGGCCAAACAGGAAGAGCGGATTTCAATGCTGGTCAGGCAGGCAGCCAACGTCCTTGAGCTGATGGAATATTTTGCGCGGCGTAAACGGCCCGCGACGCTCGCCGAAATCTCGGATGACCTCGGCTGGCCAAGGTCCAGCACCTTCAATCTGGTCGGCACCATCGCCGACAAAGGCTGGCTGTATGAGCCCCGCGCCCGCAACGGCTATTATCCGAGCCCGCGCTGGCTCACTCTCGCCCGTACCGTGGCCGAAGCCGAGCCGCTGCCGGATGCGGCGCATGCATTGGCGCTAGAGATCGCCGACAAGACCGGCGAGACCACGGCAATCGCGGCCCTGGCCGGCACCAATGCCATTTTCCTGGATGTGGTCGAATGCAGCCACTCGGTGCGCTATTTCGCCCAGATCGGCGATCGCGTGCCGGTGCATGCAAGCTCCGTCGGCCGCGCCATTCTTGCACAGCAGTCACCGGAAGAGCGTCGCGGCATCTATCGCAAGATTCGCTTCGAGCCGTTCTCCGATACGACGCCCTGCTCTGCCGAAGCTGTCGAGGAAGCCCTCACCGAGGCCGCTGAACGCGGCTATCACCAGAGTTCGTCGGAATACATCGCTGATCTCGCCGGCGTCGCCGTGCCGCTGCCGATCAACCATCGGCGACTTTCACTGGTCGTGGCCGGGCCAACATCGCGTTGCCTCACCCGCCGTCCCGAGACGGCAGCCACGATCCTCGCATGTATCGAGCGATTTCTGCCCGACATCGCACCCAACTGATCACTCAGCTCAACGGATCAGTTGCTGTTGTTGTTCTGATTCGGGAATTCGACGCCGTTATTCTGCCGGCCCGTACCGAAGTCGAAGACCTTTCGGAAAATGCCCGGCGCAACGGCAGAGAGCGGATTGACGCGCAACACCGGAGCGCTGGGCGAGCCGACCACTTCATAAGTGACGCCGAACAGGCCTTCATTGCTGCCGCCGCCGAGCAACAGGCCGACCACCGGAATCTGACCGAACATATTGTTCAAGCCATACAACGGCACGAAGGTGCCGCTCATCCGCACCTGATTGGTGTTGTAGTCGATATTGCCTTCGATCGTGGCGCCGACCGACGGCCCCTTCACCACGCCGTCGCGGACGGTCAGAAGATTATTCTGCCGGGTGAATTCAGCGCGCAGGCGCGAGAACTGCACGCCGCTATTGGCGGCGCCGGGAGGCCCGCCCGAGGCCGCGACGCGCTCCAGCGACGCTTCACCCTTGACGGTGAAGTCGCGCACATTGATCAGGCCTTCCTTGGGACGCGTATCGGATGACGGCGCATCCATCGCCAGCGCAAGTTGCCCGCCGACCATCTTCGAATAGGTGTCGGTCGCGCGCAGGAAGGCGCCAGCGTCGTTGGTCTCGACATAGATCAGGTCACGCCCGGCGCCTTGCGCCTTGCCGCGCATGTCACCGGTGAGCGGCGTATCGCGGCCCAGCTTGCCGGTCAGCGAGAACTTCGAGATCGTGCCATTGCGGCGCGATATCTTGGCGTCGAGGCTGCGGATCGCTTCGCCGTAAAAGCCGGCAACCGCACCGAGCTTGAGATCGATGTCGAAATCAACGGCCTTTGCTTTGCTTTTGCTATCGGACTCCTTGCCCGACGTCATCGACTTCATGAAGCCGCGGCCGTCGAACACGTCGCCCCGCATGGCAACCTTCATCACGCCGTCATTGCCGCGCTCGGCCTTGATCGACGTCTTGTCGCCTTCGGACGGCGAATAGGTCGGGAAGTTGACATTGACGAGATCGCCGTTCTGATCGAGTTCAACCGATCCCTTGATCGAAGCCCCTGCACCATCGACGGCAATATCTTCGAGGCGCGTCGAGTCGCCCTTCTTCACCACGTTGAATGCAGCCTTCGCCGACTTTCCTGCGACCTTCGTCCAGCCCGGCAACAGATTGTCGAGCTTGAGCGGTGTCAGGTCAGCCTCGATACCGAATTTGCTATCGCGATCACCGCTCCCGATCTTGCCGACCAGCTTGACCGGCACCGCGCCGACCATGGCCGTACCGAGATCGAAACCCAGCCTGTTGCGGCTGGCGTCGTCGAGGGTCGCGCTGAGGCGCACATCGGCATCGCCGTCGGTGGGCTTGCGATAGTCCAATGCGCCCGTCTGGCCATTGACCTTGATGTCACCGCGGACCTGATAGCCCTGATTGGTCGCCGTGATCTTCAAGGCATTGGCATCGACCTTCTGGTTCATCACCAGCTTGTCGGCCGAGAAGTCCTTCAGATCCGCCGTGATATTGTAGGTCGTATCGGCCTTGGTCAGCTCATGCTGGATCGGCATGCCCATGGCGACCTGCGCCGTTACATTTCCCTTGATCGCAGCGGGATCCAGCATGTTGCCGGATGCTTCGCTGAGACGGTCGGAATTGAGAACCTCGACAACGCCGGGCGCGGGTCCATCGAGCTTGAAGCGAATGCGCGACGGCGACGGCTTCGGCGCCATATCCGGCACTTCGAACACGATGTCGCTCAGGTTGATCTTGCGACCACCCGGCGTGTTGCTGTTCGCCTGGCCGATGGTCACGGTGGCCGTGCGGCCGGTGATGCGCGCGCGCAGATCGCCGTCCTGGATCACCGGCAGGCCATCGACCGGCCGCACCGAGACATCATTCGCGATGATGTTGACGTTCAGGCCGTCATCTGGAATTGGCGGTCCGCGGCGCGTCAGGTTCTTGGTCGGCGAGTTCACACCGATTTCGATCCGCTGCAGATTGCCGGCTTCGATCCGCTCGATCACCCATTCCCGCACTTCCGGCACGATCAGGATGGGCCACATGCGCTTGAGCGCCGATGCGGACATGGGCGTCCCTGCAAAGCCAAGCTTCATGCGCGGCTCGCCAGCGTAATCAATGCTGCCGGTGCCGGCAACGCCGAGTTCGCCATTGCTGATATTGGCCTGGGTCAACGACACCTGTCGGTTATCCGCGTCGAATTTGGCGCGGATGGAGATGTTGTTGAAGATCAACGGCGCTTCATTGCCCTTGCCGCCGAGCACGATGGTGCCGCCGCTGAGGCCTGCCTGCCATGCCGTGGTCACGCCATTCGGCGGCTCGATATGTGCCAACAGCGTTACACGATTGGCGCCCGAGATGACCTTGAACGGCGCCAGCAGGACACGTCGGCCGGAATCCCATTCGAAGCTGATTTCGGCGCCGTCGATGGGCATCGGATAGTCGGGCGTATCGTTGTCGATGATATCGCCGGCGCCGGCGAGCAACTTGCCGCGGAAATAGGTCGGTAGACCATCGCGACCGATCTCGCCTTTCAACTCACCGGTCAGCGGGATGTCCGCGCTATAGGTGAGATCCTTCATGCGCAGCGCAAGCAACAGATTCTTGGTCGAGACCTTGTCGGCCTTGAGATCGACTGATCGCACTCCGTTGGAGGGTGCGCCGATATTGATCCCGAGCGACCAGGGATCTTGCCGCCCTCGCCGACCGTCAGCGCGACGCCGCCGCCGCTCGGGCGACGCAATGCGAGGGAGATGTTGTTGAACTCCCACTTGTTGCCGCGCTGCTGGTCATCGACCACCAGTCGGCCATTCTTCAGACCGACCTCGTCGAGGCTCTGCCCGTCCAGGCCGGACAATGTCAGCGTATCAAGCCAGTCCAGACCGGCCAGAATGCCGGTCGGGCCTTCACGCTTGTCGCCTGGCGCAGCCCCGGCAGGACGCTCGACAGTCACGACGGGGGCTGAGGTTGGCGCGGAAAGGTCAGTTCCGGTGGCTTGGCGGGACCTAGCCATGATCCCGGCACCCGCGGCGACGCCATGCCGGTCGCGATCGGACGATCATCATTGCCCGTCGAGACCGTGACCTGTCCTTCCGGCGTGATCCGCACCGCCAGAACGACGTCCACGAGGTTGAGGCTTTCGGCGCGCATGCGCCCCATCAACAAAGCCGGTACCGAAATCTTCACTTCGGCCTTGGGAGCGCTGGCGATGACGGCATGATCGCGGTCCCGGACCACGATATCGCGCAAGCGCACGGCCATGCGGACCCGCCCCGCCCGCTCGATCTGGGTGCCACCGACCTCGACGGTATTCCCGGCGCCGATATTGTCCTGGATGGCTTCGGTCAGCCACGGCGTTGCGACGTCGAAATTGATCGGACCGGTACCGAGCCGCCACCAGAGAACGGCAAAGCACACCGCAAGAACGATGAAGAGACCGCCGAATACCGTGACGATACGCCGGCCCCAACGACCGCCGGGACGACGCTCACGAAACGCGCGGAACCTGTCGCTGAAGCGGTGCCAGCCGGATGGTTTTCGGGAGAGCAATTTTCGCGCACGGTCGTGCCCAGCCGCAACCTGCTGGTGATCCCAATCGGAATCGTCCCAACGCATGGAGCGGTCATCGGCGCGCGGGCGGTGCGCTGCGGGTGGCTTGCTCTTTGCCATATCCTCTAGGTGCCGGGTCTCTCGGTGGTGGCGCTGACAATGAGACCGATCACTACCGGCAGTCCGCGCATCGATTTCAACGAACGCCTGTCTGCCGGCAGAGCTGCCAATCCCGGATTGAACTATAGCTCGTCTTCTGGTCGTCGCGCCGCCGAGAGGCGCCTGCAACGTGTCTCGTCTCGAATCCTTAGGTCACCATACCCCGCGAGTGGCGATTTTGCACCGCGACGCTGAGGCCGGTGGACTGTGAAGCACTGCCTGCAATCTGATCACAGTGACCGCCGGAAAGCGACGAAAGGAAGGCGTATGTACAAGAAATCGCGCAAGAATTCCTCGAAGACCGGGTTAGGAAATGACCGGACGCGCATCTGGGATCACCCCCGAGCGGTCGTTGGCGCGTCACCCGCGACGAACGGCCTCCCTGCATGTCGGCTGGCGGTGCCAGCCATGGAGCAATTGCCGGCTCTCGGATAAGACGACGCGATCAGACGCCCAATACCGAGGACTCCCGATGGCCAAGGCAGCATCGACCACGACAACCACCCCATCCGACGTCCTGGTCGCAGGCAAGAAGGCCCCGCCTTCAAGCTTCCCCGCGATGGCGGCGGAGCCGTCTCCCTGGCTGACTATGCCGGCCGCAAGCTGGTCATCTTCTTCTATCCGCGCGCCAGCACGCCCGGCTGCACCAAGGAAGCGATGGACTTCAGCCGACTGGCCGCTCAATTCGCGGCAGCCGATACCGACGTGCTTGGGGTCTCCGCCGATCCGCTCAAGGCGCAGGAGAAGTTTCGCGACAAGTATGAACTCACAATGCCGCTGCTCTCGGACACCGAGCAAGCGATGCTCGTGGCCTATGGCGCGTGGGGCGAAAAGAAGTTGTATGGCAAGGTGTTCGAAGGCGTTCTTCGCAGCACGGTACTGATCGGCACGGACGGTAAAGTCATCAAGACCTGGCGCAACGTGAAAGTGGACGGCCACGCGGACCAGGTCCTCGCCGAGGCGCAGCGGCATTAACCGAACTGCAAATTTGACGGATGTCATTTAGCTGGAATTAACCATGCCGGGCTCAAATCCCTCCTGTAGTTGAGCCCGCCGACGAGTCTCCCGGCAGGCCCGGGAGTGCTGATGTCGAACCGTCCTGTCCAATACGCCGAGTACCCTCAGCACCACGCTCACGATCACGGACGCCCCCAGCCGCGGCGCGTCGCCCCTGCCAAGCCGCCCGCAGCGATGGCCGCACGGCAGAGCGACTACACGATCGCGCATCGCGGCAAGCAGGTCCGGATCGGACCAGTGGTGTTCTGGATCGTGGTCGGCACCGTAACCGTGCTCGGCGCATGGTCGGCTGCGACCGCCACCTATTTCGCATTTCGCGACGACGTGCTGACCAAGCTGATCGCCCGTCAGGCCGACATGCAGTACGCCTACGAGGACCGCATCGCCGAGTTGCGCGCCAAGATCGACCGCACCACCAGCCGCCAGATGCTGGATCAGGAGCAGTTCGACAAGAAGCTCGAACAGGTCCTGCGTCGCCAGAACCAGCTGGAATCCCGTGCCAGTGCGCTGGGCAATGTGCCTGACCTGTCGGTCACCGGCTCGCTCCCGCCGACGAAAGCACCCGGCCGTGGCGCATCGCTGGATACGAATTCGCTTCAGAAAACCGCTCAGATCAGCGACACCGTGACTTTCGTGGTGCCACCCGATCGTGAAGCACGACTGGAATCTCGTGCGCCTGTTCTGGCCGCGCCGCCACAGACCCAGGTCGCCAAGCTTGGCGGCGCCGACAATGTCATCGATCGCCTGCAGGCCTCGCTTGACCGCGTGGAAAGCAAACAACTTGCTGCGCTCAGCTCGGCAGAAGAAGGTATGGACTCCAAGGTCCGCCGCATGCGCGGCGCCATCGCCGATCTCGGCCTGAACATGGCGAAGCTGGAAGCCGCCGCACCACGCGGCGGGATGGGCGGCCCCTATATCCCGGTCAAGCTCTCGTCCAGCGCCGACCCGTTCGAACGTCAGCTCTATCGCCTGCACATGACCCGCGCGCAGATGGACAAGCTGAACCGCACCATGGCGCAGGTGCCGTATCGCAAGCCCGTTGTCGGCACCGTCGAATTCTCATCGGGCTTCGGCGTCCGCAGCGATCCATTTCTTGGCCGCCCGGCCATGCATGCCGGCCTCGATTTCCGCGGCTCCACCGGCGATCCGATCCGCGCCACCGCCAATGGCCGCGTCGTCTCTGCCGCTTATGCCGGCGGCTATGGCAAAATGGTCGAGATCGATCATGGCAATGGCCTCTCCACCCGTTACGGCCACATGTCGGTGATCGGCGTGAAGGTCGGCGACAGCGTCAAGATCGGCCAGGTGATCGGTCAGGTCGGCTCCACCGGTCGTTCCACCGGCCCGCATTTGCACTATGAAACCCGCATTGATGGCGACGCCGTCGATCCGCAGAAATTTCTCCGTGCAGGCGTCCGTCTCAGCGCCAGCTAAGACGGCGGCATTGTTGCCCTGCCCGCAATGTGATTGAAGCGACATCGAAATCCATCGAGGTCGCAGCGTGACATCTCCCCGACGCATTGGTCCCCGTTATCCCCGCCTCGGCCGGTTCTGCTTCCGCGCCACGCGGCGGCTGACGACCTGGGTGATGTCGCTGGCGGGCTTTCATGCCAATGACAGCCACTTTACGGTTCGTCGCATTAACGAGCTCCGCGCCAAACTGGCGCGCGGCGAGACCGTCTATCTCGCAGGCCTGGGATTGCCGGGCACGCATAACTCCGGCGTTGCACTGGTCGAGGTCACGCAGGCCGATGGCCCACGCCTGATCATCAACAACGAAGAAGAGCGTTTCTCCGGCGACAAGCACACCACGCAATATCCGCGCGCTGCGCTCGATGCGATGCGCAACACGCTGCGCGGGATGGGCCTCGATATCGCCGATATCGATGCGTGGCTGACGAGCTGGGACTATCCCGACCTCACGGGCACGCTGGTGCGCAGCATCGTCGAAGAGTTCCCCGATGGCCTGAAACTGCTGCGCACGAAAAATTCCGTCAGCTTCGATGCCAAGCGCCTTGAGCAGATGACGCGAACGCCAAAGCTGCTGCGCAAGCAGTTCGGCTTGCCCGCGCGCGTGCCGCTCATGATGATGCCGCATCATGACAACCACGCCTGGTTCTCGTTCGCGGCATCCCCCTTTCCTGATGACGAGCCAGTGGCCATCGCCGTGCTGGATGGCACCGGCGATCTCGGCTCGGTCTCGACCTATGTGGTGCAGAACGGCGCGATCACGAAACTCTACTGCAACGACAGCGTCTTCGACTCCCTCGGCGCATTCTACAGCGTGATCTCCTCCACCCAGGGCGGCTGGACCTGGCTCTCCAGCGAGGGCCGCTATATGGGCGCAGCCGCCTGGGGCAATATGGATCGCGCCAGCAATCCCTATTATGCGCGCCTGCGCGAGGTGCTCGACTTCGGCCCTGACGGCGAGATCAAGCTCAACCGCGCCATGGGCAACTGGTATTGCGACCCGTTCGACACCCCCTACAAGCAGCCGCTGATCGACATTCTCGGCGAACCGCTGAAGCCTGACCAGCTGTGGAATCCCGATGCCGTGCTACGCGTCGAAGACATCCAGCATCGACCGGACACGCAGGACCGCCTCGACAAGGCGGCTGCCACGCAGCTCGTGTTCGAGGATGCCATGATCCATGTGGTCGCCGGCCTGCTGCGCAGGACCGGTGCGCATCGCGTCGTGCTGACCGGCGGCGTCGCGCTGAATGCGCTCGGCAATATGCGGCTGCTCGAATATTTCGATGAGGCATGGTTCGAACGCGAACAAGGCCGCAAGGTGCGCCTGCATCTGTGGATGCCACCGACACCCGGCGATCCCGGTGTCACCATCGGCGCCGCCTGGATTTTTGCGCATCTCATCGGCGCCCCGCGCGGCGCACCGATGACACATGCGTTCTATTGCGGTGACGCACCAGCAGCGCCAGAAATCGCATCCGTGCTCAAAGCTGACGACATCAATTCAAAGACCATCGGTGATATCTCGACGCCGGACGGTCTCAACGCTGCCGCTGATCTAATGGCCTATCTGGTCGCACAGAACGGCATCATCGCGCTCTATCAGGGTGCGGCAGAAACCGGGCCCCGCGCGCTGGGGCACCGCTCCATCTTTGCCAGTCCCTGCGATGCCGGCACCCGCGAACGCCTCAACGAGCGCGTCAAATATCGCGAGGCCATCCGCCCGCTGGCGCCGATGGCGACGCGCGAGGCGGCCCTAGAGTATTTCGATCTTCTGGAAGGCGCGTCAGACGCCGACTACAATGCCTATAACTACATGGTGCTGACGGCCCAGTCGAAGCCGCATGCGCGCGACAAGATCCCGGCCGTGATCCATGCCGATGGCACCGGCCGTATCCAGATCGTGCGTGCCGAGGACGATCCGCTCACACATGCTTATCTGAAAGCGCTGGGCCGCCACATCGGCGTCGAGCTGTCGGTGAATACGTCGTTCAATGTTGCCGGTCCGATCGCGCAGACACCGCAACAGGCCGTCGAGACCCTGCGCCGCTCAGCGGGTCTCGACGTGGTCTTCATGGTGGCCGCAGATGGCACCGTCACCGCCGCATGGCACGGCGGTGAGCGCGACAGCGGCCGGTTTACGGCGTGGCTCGCGGAGCGGTCCCGCAGCCGCGCTTAGACCTTGCCGATCTTCTTGGCGGTGGCGACGAGGCGTTCGCTGTCCTTCGCGACGAACTTCGCGAAGTCTTCGGAGTCCTGATAGGCCGGCATGTTGCCGGCGGCCTCGAAGACCTTGGTGACTTCCGGATCCTTCATCGCATCGCGCACGGTGTCGCGCAGCTTGGTGACGACGGGCGCAGGCATGCCTTTCGGCGCGAACAGGCCGGCCCAGATGTAGAACTCGACGTCGGAATAGCCGAGCTCCTTGAAGGTCGGCAGGTCCGGGAATGCCGCCAGACGCTCGGCACCGAAATTGGCGAGAACACGCAGCGTGCCGGCATCGACATGCTGCTTAAGCGTGCCCGGTGCCGAAGCGAGTGCCTGAATCTGGCCGCCGATGAGATCGCTCACCGCAGGTGCAGCGCCACGATACGGCACGTGCAGCATCTTGAGGCCGGCCGAGAGGGCGAACATCTCCATCGACACATGCAGCGTGCCGAACGGACCCGACGAGCCGTAGGAGATTGCACCCGGACGCGCCTTCGCATCGGCGACGAATTCCTGGATTGTCTTCCAGGGCGCGCTGGCCGGCACGGCGAACAGCGTGGGATCGGCAAGCACGCGGGCGATGGGCTGCAGTTGATCGACTTCATAGGCGACCGGACGACCATAAATGCGGTCCGACTCCGGCAGCACGGCAAGCGACGACAGCGTCATCAGCAGCGTGTGCCCATCGGGCGCCGCGCGCGCCACGGTCGAGTTGCCGAGCGAGCCGCCCGCACCGCTGCGATTGTCGATGATGACGGCCTTGCCCAGCACCTTCTGCATATAGGTCGCGACCGGACGCGCAGCGATATCGGCCTGCCCGCCTGCGGGAAACGGCACGACCATGCTGATATTCTTGCTCGGCCAAGCTTCCTGCGCCTGCACGGTCTGACCAGTCAGAGCAAGAGTCGACAGGCCGCCAAGGCCTGCGAGGAAATCACGGCGTTTCATGGATATCTCCCGTTTATTCTGTTCAGCAATGCATCGGATACGTGCATCGAAGGACGCGCCACTCCCTGGGAGTGGAATACTTGAAGCTTGTAGTGTTCGCACATGGGGCGAAGACCGCCCCATGTGTCTCGATTGCCGTCGGGTGGCTGATCAGCCGACCGGATTTTCCAGGCGGCCGATGCCGCTGACTTCGATGGCGACGACATCGCCCTTCTTGAGAAAGCGCGGCGGCGTGAAGCCGAGGCCGACGCCGGCCGGTGTGCCGGTGGCGATGACGTCGCCGGGCTCCAGCGTGATGCCGGCGGACAGCGTCTCGATCAGCGTCGGGATGTCGAAAACGAGATCGGCGACCGACGCGTTCTGGCGCAGCTCGCCATTCACGAAGGTCTTGAGGTGCATCTTAGTCGGATCCGGCATCGCGTCGGCAGTAAGGATCGCCGGGCCCATCGGGCAGAAACCGTCGATGCCCTTGCCGATGAACCACTGACGATGCTGATGCTGCAGCGTGCGCGCGGTGACGTCGTTGATGATCGTGTAGCCGAACACATGCTTGAGCGCGTCGGCCTTTTTGATGCCGCGGCCGCCGCGGCCGATGATGACCGTGAGCTCACCTTCATAGTCGGTGCTGTCGGTCGTATCGAGATGCTGCGGGATGGCGGCGCCCTGCCCGATCACCGTGCTCGACGGCTTGGTGAAGATGACGGGATATTCCGGCACGATTTCCTTGGCCGAGGAGTCATAGCCGCTGCCGGCGAATTCCTTGGCGTGCTCATGATAGTTCTTGCCGACGCAGAACACGTTTCGCGCCGGGCGCGGGATCGGCGCCAGCAGTTCGACGCCTGCGAGCGAAATCGCTGCACCGGCGCCAGCCAGGCTACCTTTGATGTCGTCGTATTTGGAGATCAGGGTGAGCATGTCCGGCGCGACATTTGCCGGCAGAGGCTGAACCTTGGAAAGCGCCTCGTCCGCGATGCCGACGGTCGGCCGGCCTTCGTGCATGAATGTGACGAGATGCATGGTTTCCTCCTGATAACAGCTTCTGAGCGGCTGCGCGCCGCGTCTCCTATAGGTACGATTATCTTCGATGGGAGATTTGCGCAAGCGGTCGGTTCCGGATTTTTCCTCTTTAGAAGACGCGGCTAATTGCCTCTTAACGCCGTCACCGCCTTTAACTTAGCTAACCGACGCGACTGATTTTCTTCCAGCAGCATGTGACATCTCGCGAAACCGCGCCTAAAGTAGAATCGATTTCAGACTGAACGGAGCATTATTCGATATGGCGAAGGCGGCGGCACGGAAGGTCGTACGTGAAGACCCCGTCAGCCGCGCATTCGGCGATCGGGTGCGCACATTGCGTGAGGAAGCCGAACTCACCCTGGAGCAGCTCTCGAAGCAATCCGGTGTCAGCCGGGCGATGCTGTCCAAGGTCGAGCGCGGCGAGAAAAGCCCGACGATTGGCGTTGCCCGACGCATCGCTCTGGCGCTCGGCACATCGTTCTCGTCTCTCATGGGAGACGACGACGGCCCCCGCCGCGCCTTTGCGATCGTGCGGAAGGACCAGCGGCCCGTGTTCCGCGATGCCGACACCGGCTTCGAACGCTTCCTGTTGTCGCCAGTGATGGCGGGGATGCCTGTCGAAGTCGCTTTGCATCATCTGCCGCCGAAGACCTCGACAGGTGAATTGCCCGCCTACCCCGTCGGCACGTCGAAGCATGTGCTGGTCGCGCGCGGCAAGGTCACCGTCATCACCAAGGACACCGAAACGGTGCTCGACGAAGGCGACTCGCTATATTTCGAAGTTGATGTCGAACACTGGTTCGAGAACCGCACGACGCGCGCCTGCGAGTATTATCTGGTGATTTCAGCACCGCCGTCATTCGGGCGGCGCGAAGGCAAGTAAGTTGAGCCGTAGGGCGGATGAGCGAAGCGTAATCCGCCGCGGAGTCTCCTCCATAAAGTCGGCCGGCGGATTACGCCTTCGGCTCATCCGCCCTACGTCCTCAAACTTACTTCTTCAGACACAGACCGACGGTAGGCGTCGTCGCGCATTTCACGCCATCCGGCGCACCACCGCTCGGGCACAGCACCGAGACAAGCGTCTCGCTTGCATCGCAAGTGACTGCGCCATCCGCCTGCACCGCACGGAAAGCGGGAGCAGCCTCGCCTTTGTCACCTTTGTCGCCCTTCTCACCCTTGGCCCCAGGCGCGCCCTGCGGACCTTGCGGCCCCTGCGCGCCAGCCTGCCCTTGTGCACCCGGCACGCCCTGAACGCCTTGCGCCCCCTGCGGTCCGGCCGGGCCCTGCGCACCTGGATCGCCCTTTGGCCCGGGATCGCGACCACAGCCGCTGACCATCAAGGCAACGCCGATTGCGAGAACTGGAAAGATCTTCCTCATGCCCCATACCCCTTGTTTGACACCATCACGCGCGATCGCGCCGGGACAATCCGGCAGCGTCGGCCGTGTTCCGGCACAGGGATGATATCGGGGGAGATACGGAAGGAAAGCGAACGAACTGCGACGTCTCTGTTTCAAGACGCCGCAGCTGGAAGATTAATCGACGTCGTCAATCGCGCCCGGCGTCGTGCCGAAAGCGCGCTGGGCCAGGGTTGCGGCCATGAACTCGTCGAGATCGCCGTCGAGCACGCCCGAAGTGTCCGAGGTCTGCACGCCCGTGCGTAGGTCCTTCACCATCTGATAGGGCTGCAGCACGTAAGAGCGGATCTGATGACCCCAGCCGATATCGGTCTTGGCGGCCTGATCGGCAGCGGCCTTTTCTTCGCGACGCTTCAGTTCGATTTCGTACAGACGCGCACGCAACATGTCCCACGCCTGTGCGCGGTTTTTGTGCTGCGAACGGCCGGCCTGACAGACCACGGCAACACCGGTCGGAATATGCGTCAGACGCACTGCCGATTCCGTCTTGTTGACGTGCTGACCACCGGCGCCGCCCGAACGCATCGTATCGACGCGAACATCCGACTCGTTGATCTCGATCTTGATACTGTCATCGACAACCGGGAAGATCGCCACCGACGAGAACGAGGTGTGACGGCGGGCATTGGAGTCGTAAGGCGAGATTCGCACCAGGCGATGCACCCCGCCTTCGGTCTTCAGCCAGCCATAGGCATTGTGGCCGGAGATCTGGATGGTCGCCGATTTGATGCCGGCTTCTTCGCCCTGGGTCTCTTCGAGATATTCGATCTTGAAACCGTGCTTTTCCGCCCAGCGCGTATACATGCGCAGCAGCATCGAGGCCCAGTCCTGGCTCTCGGTGCCGCCAGCGCCGGCATGGACTTCGAGATAGGTGTCGAAGCGATCGGCCTCGCCGGACAGCAGCGCTTCCAGCTCGCGGCGCGCCACTTCCTTCTTGAGGGCCTTCAGCGCGTTCTCGGCTTCGGTTACGATGCTCGCATCGCCCTCGGCCTCGCCGAGTTCGATCATCTCGACATTGTCGTCGAGTTCACGCGTAACCTTGCCGATGCCCTGCAGCGAATCCTCAAGCGAGGTTCGCTCCTGCATCAGCCTTTGGGCCTTCTGGGGATCGTTCCAGAGATTGGGGTCTTCGGCGAGAGCGTTCAGCTCTGCGAGTCGTGCCGTGGAAGCATCGACGTCAAAGATGCCTCCTCAGCAGCCCGACTGACTGCTTGATCTCTTCTACGAGGCGTTCGATTTCAGCGCGCATGGAAATTCCGTTGTGTTGGGCGCGTGTGTAACCGCGGCGCCCGTCTTATTCAACCCGTCACAACCGTCATTGCGAGGAGCCCTTGCGACGAAGCAATCCAGTTCTTGGTTTTCTGGATTGCTTCGCTGCGCTCGCAATGACGATCTCAGGCGCCGATCAATACAGACCGCCGGTTCCCGGGCGCATGAACATGCGATCGGTATCGGGGGCGATCTGCTGCGAGCGACCATCGGCATCGGCCACGCCGATCACCGAATAATTGTCCGGCGGCGCCGTGCCCGGCTTGAAGGCCTCGAGGATGGTGCGACCACCATCGCCCGGCCCCGCCCGCATGCCGGTCTTGGCATCGACGCGGATCAGCTTGATGCCGGCGGGCACCTTGAACGGCACGGCGGGCTTGTCGGCCAGCGCGAGCTTCATGAAATCTTTAGCGATCGGCGCAGACAACACACCACCGGTGCCGCCACGGCCGAGATTGCGCGGCTTGTCGTAGCCGACATAGATGCCGACCACCACGTCCGGCGAGAAGCCGACGAACCAGGCGTCCTTCTCGTCATTGGTAGTGCCGGTCTTGCCGGCGATCGGCTTGCCGACCTCGCGCATGACGGTCGCGGTGCCGCTCTGCACGACGCTCTCCATCATCGACGTGATCTGATAGGCCGTCATCGGATCGATCACCTGCTCGCGGCGATCGATCAGTTGCGGTTCGGGCTGGTTCTTCCAGCCGTCAGGCGCATCACAGCCACGGCATTCGCGCTGGTCGTGCTTGAAGATCGTATGCCCGTAGCGATCCTGAATACGATCGATCAGAGTCGACTTCACGCGGCGTCCGCCATTCGCGAACATCGAATAGGCCGTGACCATGCGCATGACCGTCGTCTCACCGGCGCCGAGCGCGTAAGACAGATAGTTCGGCAATTCGTCGTAAACGCCGAAGCGCTTGGCATATTCGCCGATCAGCGGCATGCCGACATCCTGCGCCAGACGCACCGTCACCGTGTTCAGCGAGCGCGTCAGCGCATTCCGCATGGTCGTCGGGCCGTAATACTTTCCGGTCGAGTAATTCTCAGGACGCCACACGCCGTTGCCCGAGCCCTGATCGATTTCGATCGGCGCATCGATCACCACCGTCGATGGCGTATAGCCATTGTCCATCGCCGCCGAATAGACCAGCGGCTTGAACGACGAACCGGGCTGACGATAGGCTTGCGTGGCGCGGTTGAACTGGCTCTGGTCGAAGGAGAAGCCGCCGACCATCGCCAGCACGCGGCCGGTGTTCGGGTCCATCGCGACCATGGCGCCAGAGACCTCCGGATACTGCCGCAGACGGAACTGGCCTTCAATGATCGAACCGTCCTTTTGCGTGAGCGGATCGACATAGATGACATCGCCCGAGCTCAGCACCTGCGACACCGCCGTTGGCGTCTTGCCGCGGGTCGGGCCGGCCGCGGGCTTGGCCCAGCGCACGCCATCGAGCGAAATCAGGCCGGTCTGGCGATCCTTCGACACCGCACCGCCGAGTTCGCGCCCGGGCTGGAAGCCGATCCGCGCCGACTGATCGGACACATCGAGCACAACCGCCATCTTCCACGGCGAAATGTCGGACAGCGACTTCACCTCGGCGAGCTTGACGCCCCAGTCGCCGGAAATATCGATCTTATTGGTGGCGCCGCGATAGCCGCGCGCTTCGTCGTAATTGACCAGACCATTGGTCATGGTCTTGCGCGCCATCACCTGCATCTTCGGATCGAGCGTCGTGCGGACCGAGAGGCCGCCTTCGTACAGTTTCTTTTCGCCGTAGCGCTCAAGGATGTCGCGGCGCACTTCTTCGGCGAAATATTCACCGGCGAAGATATGGGCGTGGCTGCCACGGCCGGTCACGCTCAACGTTTCCTTGCGGGCCTTGTCGGCATCGGCCTGCTTGGTCCAGCCGTTCTCGACCAGGCGATCGATCACGTAATTGCGGCGCTCGATGGCGCGGTCGCGGTTCTTCACCGGGTGAAGCGTAGACGGTGCCTTCGGCAATGCTGCGAGATAGGCCGCTTCGGACACGGTCAGTTCATTCACCGACTTGTCGAAGTAAACCAGCGACGCCGCGGCAATGCCATAGGCACCGAGGCCGAGATAGATTTCGTTCAGATACAGTTCGAGGATCTTATCCTTCGAATAGGTGCGTTCGATACGCATCGCCAACAGCGCTTCCTTGATCTTGCGATCGAAGGAGACCTCGTTGGTGAGCAGGAAGTTCTTGGCGACTTGCTGGGTGATCGTAGATGCGCCCTGCGGGCGCCGGTTTGAACCGATGTTCTGCAGATACAGCAGGCCGGCACGCGCCATGCCCGTGTAGTCTAGACCACCGTGTTCGTAGAAATTCTTGTCTTCGGCCGCAAGGAAGGCGTTCACGACCAGCTTGGGAATCGCCTGGATCGGCAGATAAAGCCGGCGCTCCTTGGCGTATTCGCCGAGCAACTGACCGTCCGACGCATGAACGCGCGTCATCACCGGGGGCTCGTAATCCTGCAGCTGCGAATAGTCCGGCAAATCCTTGGAGAAGTGCCAGATCAGGCCTGCAGCGGCGGCGACGCCGACCAGGAACACGACGGTTCCCGCGGCGAACAAGAACCCGAAAAACCGCACGAGCAGACGCATTTTGAGACGATCCGTTTCAGTCGCTGTGCGGCCATATCATATGGCAGCCGCCGAGGGCGAAAGTCAGCCTAAACTCACACAGCCAGAACCGCCCGCGGCCACCCGTGAGGATGACCGATTCTGGGGAAGGTGTACGCGGTTTTATAGAGCGTGCGCTGTGGCCAAACTAGGGCTTCGACGTTGAAAGCCCTGTCATTTTCGTAACCTTCAGTTACCTGCGCCGGCCGACACCACGTGCTTGGCGAAATAGACGTCGATCGCCTTGGCGACCGCCCCGACCGTCTTGGAACGCCAGTTCTCGGACATCAGCGACTGCAGGTCGTCCTTGTTGGACACATAGCCGAGCTCGATCAGCACCGACGGCACATCCGGCGCCTTCAGGACGCGGAAACCGGCCGATTTCAACGGGTTCTTATGCATCCGGGTGGTCACTTTCATCTCGCCGGCCACCATCCGGGCGAAGCGGCCGGAGAAGGTCTTGGTCTCGCGCTGCGCGAGATCTATGAGGATATCCGCCACATCGGTCGGCTCCTCGGTGAGATTGACGCCGGCAATGGCGTCCGCCTTGTTTTCCAGGTCAGCCAGCCGCTGGGCCTCGGCGTCGGACGCCTTGTCCGACAGCGTGTACACCGTCGCACCCTGCGCATCGCCCTCGCCGCGCGGCAAGGCGTCTGCGTGAATAGACACGAACAGAGCCGCATTCTGGCCCCGCGCGATCTTCACGCGCTCGTCGAGGGCGACGAAATTGTCGTCGGCGCGGGTCATCACGACGCGGAGCTTGCCGCTCTTTTCGAGCCGATCGCGCAGCGCAAGGCCAAAGCCGAGCACGATGTTTTTCTCGCTCTCGCCGCCAGCCTGGGTGCCGTTGTCGATCCCGCCATGACCGGGGTCGATCACCACGACCGGGCGGGTGTCCGTCGCTGAAACCGCCGCCGCGCTTGCCACGACGGTGGTTGCCACGGGTGCTGGCGATACGCTGCCTGTAATCCCCGGACGGAGCTCCGGGCGATTCTCCACTGCCAGACCCTGCACGAAGGTCGTGCGGTCCACGGCTTCAAGCTCGATCACCATCCGGGCCGGCTGGCCGTTGGCCGGATCGAGCGCCGTGGCACTCTTGATCTTCGCAGGCTTGGCCAGATCGAACACCATGCGCGAGCCGCCCGGCATCACCATGCCATAACGAAATGCCTTGATCAGGCCGCGCGCCACGGTCCCTGCCCCGGGATCGAGCTGGAACGTCACCTGCGGCATATCGATGACGACGCGATACGGGTCTGCCAACGTGAAGGCGCGAAGCGACACCTTGCGGTCGAGATCGAGGATGAATCGGGTCTGCTTCTCGTCGCCGGCGATGCGCACGTCGGACGCCACGGGAAGCGATGCTTCGGCCGGCTTTTCAGTCGCGGTCTCAGGCGCATCGCCCGGGGCGGCGCGGGTATCCGAGCACCAGACAAGCGTCAGCGCAGCACTCGCAAGCGCCATTCCCAGCGAAACGATATGGTTTGCGCGGCGCGTCAAGCGAATCCCAAGCCTCCGGAGCAGCCCATCCCTAGCCCATTAGAATCACAGGGTTAACTTGCGTTTAACGAAGCGGGGACGAATTCCCCGGACTGTTGCAGAGGCGTGACGCTTCCCTTGCCAGCGGGGTCCATTCCACGTATGTACGATGAGCTGACGGAATAACTCCCGGTTGTGTCGCGTTCAACCTCCCGGTGCAGCGTTCATCTCCCCGATCGCATCTCCCAGATCGTATCGGAGACCTGAGCGTTTTTGATCATCCCTCCAAGACCAGCGCCGGGCGCGGTTTGCGGAGAGACGATCCTGGCCCGAGCGGTGTCCGGTCCCTGGTTCTTACTCGCTTACAGGGCGGTTTCAGACACGACATGACCGAAAACTCCGGCCACTCCTTTCGGCCGAGTTAGCGACAACCGACGCACGCATTCGCGTGGCGCCGGACGTCAGCGCAGGCGGTGCCTTTGCCGCCCAAAAGTTTAGACGGGCCGACGCTTGATGCGCCAGACTGTGATGCCGACCGAGACCCGCTTGGGGACACCGATGCGAAGCGCCCGCTTCGTGCGGTTTTCCACGCGGCTCTCGCATTCGGCAACCTTGCAGTTGTCACGGCGCGACGGTGAGCGTTTCGGCCTTCCCCTCACCCCAGAATCAGGTGGACCCTCGCGTCACCCGGCCGCGCCAGACGCGCTTGCCGCCACGCGTGCACTCCGCCGCCATGAGTCACTCCATGCCAAACAAAATGTTGATCGATGCGACGCATCCCGAGGAGACCCGGGTCGTCGTGGTTCGCGGCAACCGCGTCGAGGAATTTGATTTCGAGACCGCGCAGCGCAAGCAGCTCCGCGGTAACATCTATCTCGCCAAGGTCACGCGCGTTGAGCCGTCGCTGCAGGCCGCCTTCATCGAATATGGCGGCAACCGCCATGGCTTCCTCGCATTCAGCGAAATCCACCCGGACTACTACCAGATCCCGACGGCCGACCGTCTGGCCCTGATCGAGGCCGACGAGGCCGCGCATCGCGAAGCCGAGGAAGAGAACGAGAAGCGCTCCAGCCGCCGCCGTTCGCGTCACCGCAATTCGCGCCGCCGTGACCGTGGTGAACGGGTGCGCAGCAATGTCGTGGAAGGCGCGGCGATTGATCCGTCCAAGGCCGAACAGCCGGGCGAGGATTTCCAGGGTTGGGTGCCGGCTCGCTTTGACGCGCCGGAAGACCATGCCAGCGCGCCAGCTGCCGCTGAGGCGCCCGAGGTCGTGGCATTCGAGCCAGTCGTCACCGAGACCCAGACCGAACAGCCGGCCAACGAAGTTGCTGCCGAGCCGGTGGCTGCCGAAGCCAGCGAGCCCGTTGCCGCCGTGGCGCAGGATGAGCCGGTTGAGCAGACCGCGATTGCCGCAGCTGACGAACAGCCTGTTGAAGCCCAGGCTGACGACGCGGCTTCGCACGAAGCCCCCGCTGATAGCGAGCACGCCGAGGGCGACGAGTCCGAAGAAGACGACGAGGACGAAGACGAGGACGACGAGGAAGAGTCCGAAGAGGATCAGGTCGAATCCGTCGGCGGTGACGATGTGCTGGAAGAAGTGCCGGAGCGTTCGTTCCGTCCGCGCCGCCAGTACAAGATCCAGGAAGTCATCAAGCGCCGCCAGGTGATGCTGGTGCAGGTGGTCAAAGAAGAGCGCGGCAACAAGGGCGCGGCGCTGACGACCTACCTCTCCCTCGCCGGGCGTTACGCCGTCCTGATGCCGAATACCGCCCGTGGCGGCGGCATCTCGCGCAAGATCACCTCGGCGCAGGATCGTTCGCGCCTGAAGGAAGTGGTGTCGGATCTGGACGTGCCGGAAGGCATGGGCATCATCCTGCGCACCGCAGGCGCTTCCCGCACCAAGCCGGAAATCAAGCGCGACTTCGAATACCTGATCCGGATGTGGGAAACCGTCCGCGACATGACCCTGAAGTCGCAGGCTCCGACCCTCGTCTACGAAGAGGGATCGCTGATCAAGCGCTCGCTGCGCGATCTCTACAACAAGGAGATCGACGAAATTCAGGTCGCCGGTGAAGCCGGCTACCAGGAAGCGCGCGACTTCATGCATATGCTGATGCCGAGCAACACGCGCGCCGTGAAGATGTATCGCGACGGCCAGCCGTTGTTCTCGCGCATGGGCGTGGAAAGCCAGCTCGACGCCATGTTCACGCCGACCGTGCAACTGCGCTCGGGCGGCTACATCGTCATCAACCAGACCGAAGCCCTCGTCTCCATCGACGTGAACTCGGGTCGTTCGACTCGCGAGCATCACATCGAGGATACCGCGCTGAAGACCAATCTCGAAGCGGCCGAGGAAGTCGCGCGCCAGCTCCGCCTGCGCGACCTCGCCGGACTGATCGTGATCGACTTCATCGACATGGACGAGAAGCGCAACAACCGCGCCGTCGAACGCAAGATGAGCGACTGCCTGCGCCAGGATCGCGCGCGCATCCAGGTCGGACGTATCTCGCATTTCGGCCTGCTCGAAATGTCGCGCCAGCGCATCCGCGCCAGCGTGCTCGAAAGCTCCACCGAGGTCTGCACGCATTGCGGCGGCACCGGTCACGTCCGCTCGGTCTCGTCGGTCGCGCTGCAGCTGCTGCGCGGCGTCGAGGAAGTGCTGATGAAGGGCGCAACGCATAATCTCGTCGTCCGCACCCGCACCGACGTCGCGCTCTATGTCCTGAACCACAAGCGCGGCCATCTGCGCGATCTCGAAGAAAGCTTCCAGGTCACGCTCGCCGTGCTCGCCGATGCGCATGTCACCGGCCAGCAGTCCTATGTGATCGACCGCGGCGAACAAGTGCACACGCTGGAGGCCGCCAAGGCCCTGCTCGCAGCACAGCTCGCCAATCTGCCGCCCGCGCCTGAGGAAGAGCCCTTCGAGGACGAAGAGCTGTTCGAGACGGAAGCCGAAGTCGAAACCGAAGAGACCGAAGGTCTCACCGATGAAGACGGCGCCGAAGCATCGAGCGATGGCGAAGGTGGTGATCGCAAGCGTCGCCGCCGCCGTCGTCGCCGTGGCCGTAACGGTGAAGGTCGCGAAGGTGCTGAAGCCAATGACGTCCAGGTCAGCGACACCCAGGTCATGACCGACGGCGCTATCGAAGCCGTCGCGACCGGTGACGACGCTGAAGGCGAAGACGACGAGGCTGATGACCAGCCGCGCGAAGCCCGTGGCGAAGACGGTGCCGACGGCGAGCGCCGTCCGCGTCGCCGGGGGCGCCGTGGTGGCCGTCGCCGCCGTGGTGGCGAGCGCGGTGAAGGCAATGAGGAAGGCCTCGCCGGCTCGATCGCCGACGAACTCGCCGGCCCCTCCGAGTCCGAAGCCAGTGAAGCCGTCGCCGATCTCGACAACGGCAACAATGGCCATGGTAATAGTCATGGCGAACAGCCCAGCGTCGCCGCTCAGCCTGCTGCCGCTCAGCCAATCGAAGCGCCCAAGCGCGACCATGACTCCGTGCCGATGTTCGCCCCGGCGGAGCCCGCGCCTGCCGCTCCGGCTCCGGTCGCTGCAGCGCCCGAGCCTGCGCAGGACGATGACAAGCCTGCCCGCCGCCGCTCCACGGTGCGCGAGAAGGTGAGCTTCGCCACCCCTGCTCCGGTCGAGCAGCCGGAAGCAGCAGCCCCCGTGGCCGCGACCGAGGCGCCCGCACCGGTCGCCACCCCCGCTCCGACGCCGGATGCTCCCGCAGCTCCGCGCAAAGCCGGCTGGTGGTCCCGCGCCTTCGGTGGTGGCGAGAGCTAAGCTCGAGCACCCAGACAGAACAAAAAAGCCGCCTGGCAAAACCAGGCGGCTTTCTTGTTGGAGGTTTAACAGATCAGCTTCGTCGCAAGCGAACCGAGCGACGTCGTCATTGACCGATTGGAGACGTGGTCCCAGCGACTCTACACAAAGAAAAGGCCACACGGTTTTGCCGGGCGGCCTTTCATGTTGCAAGGTTCGTCTTCGCTTAGCCCGTGGTGATCGCCGTCTCGACATCGGAGGGATCGATGTCCTGGTTCAGCTTGGCGTGCATCGTGTCCTTGTCGAGCTCACCTTCCCACCACGACACGAACACGGCAGCGATGCCGTTGCCGGTGATATTGGTGAGCGCACGGACCTCGCTCATGAATTTGTCGATGGAGAACACGATCGCCATACCCGGGACGAGGCGCGGATCGACCACGGCCAGCGTTGCTGCCAGTGTGATGAAGCCGGCACCGGTGACGCCCGAGGCGCCCTTCGAGGTCAGCATCGCGACGATCAGGATGGTGATCTGCTGGCCGAACGACAATTCCACGCCGAGTGCCTGGGCGATGAACAGGGTCGCCAGGGTCATATAGATATTGGTGCCGTCGAGATTGAACGAATAGCCGGTCGGGACCACGAGGCCGACCACCGACTTCGAGCAACCGAGACGCTGCAGCTTCTCCATCAGCTGCGGCAGCGCGCTTTCCGATGACGAGGTGCCGAGCACGATCAGCAGCTCATCCTTGATGTAGCGGATGAACTTGAAGATGTTGAAGCCGACGATGCGCGCGATGATGCCGAGCACGACGACCACGAACAGCAATGCGGTCCCGTAGAACAGCAGGATCAGGCTGAACAGATTGGTCAGCGCGGCCGGGCCGAACTTGCCGATGGTGTAAGCCATGGCGCCGAACGCACCGATCGGCGCCGCCTTCATGACGATGGCGATGACGCCGAACACGGCATGCGACGTCTCGTCGATGATGTCGCGCAGCTTGTGGCCGCGCTCACCGAGCGCCATCAGCGCGAAGCCGAACAGGATCGCGAACAGCAGCACCTGCAGGATATCGCCGCGGGCAAAGGCGCCGACGACGCTGTCAGGGATGATGTGGAGGACGAAGTCGACCGACTTCTGCGCTTCCGCCTGCTTCACGTAACCGGCGACGGCAGCATTGGTCGGATCGACTTTCGCGGTGAGCCCATGGCCGACCTGGAACAGGTTGCCCATGATCAGGCCGAGCACCAGCGCGAAGGTCGAGACGATCTCGAAATAGACCAGCGCCTTGATGCCGACGCGGCCGACCTTCTTGGCGTCCTGGATATGCGCGATGCCCGAGACCACCGTGCAGAAGATGATCGGCGCGATCACCATTTTGATCAGCTTGATGAAGCCGTCGCCGAGCGCCTTGATCCAGTCATTGGTGGCGAATTGCGGTTCAAGCCAGCCGATCAGCACACCGATGACGATGGCGATCAGCACCTGGATGTAGAGGACCGTGTACCAGGGCTTTTTCACCTCTGAGGCGCCAGGGCTGGCGGCCGTTGCTGTCATCGACATTGAACGTTGTCTCCCAGTTCGTCGTAAAACTGGGGGTCCTTACACGCAATAATGTCGCACCCGCAACCCGCCATACGGAATAAAATATCCGATAAGGCGAGAAATTGGTCGAATACACGCCTAGTTGTTGCGGCGAGCCGCCGCACCATGCGCGAGTGGAATCAGCAACGCGCCGATCGCGTTCTTGAGCAGCGCGCCGGCCAGGAACGGCGTCACGCCCACGATCAGCGCCTTCGCCGGCCCGAGACCAACGCCCAATGCCAGCCATCCCCACCCCATGGAGAGGATGATGACATGGCCGATCCCCATGGCCACGAACAACCAGCCGACCGACCGATCCCAGCCGCGCTCGGCAAGCCAGCCGGTCAGGAATGCCGCGACGACGAAGCCGAACAGGAAGCCGGCCGTGGGACCGAACAGCGGCTTCAGGCCACCGGTCGGGCCGGCAAACACCGGCAATCCGCAACCGCCGGCAACGAGATAGAGAACGATCGTCGCCGTTCCGAGCCGCCAGCCATAGGCGGCGCCGATCATCAGCACCACCAGCGTCTGCAATGTCATCGGCACATAAGGCAGCGGCAGGTTCACCTTGGCCGAAATCGCGAGCAGCACGACGCCCGCCACGGCAAGAATGGCCGCACGCCGCACGACGGAGGTGCGTGTGCCGCTGGCTGGCCACAGGACGCCCGCGATCGGGGATCTAACCATGTCCATGCTCATGCCAGCCACTTCCGGATCCGCGTCACCGCGTCCTGCATCTCGTCGCTCGACCGCGCATAGGACAGGCGGATGAAAGACTTGCCGTGGAACGGATCGAAATCGGCGCCCGGCGTTACGGCCACATGGGCCTGTTCGAGCATCTGTTTGGCGAATGCGAAACTGTCATCCGTGAACGCCGACACGTCCGCATACAGATAGAACGCGCCGTCTGCCGGCAGGAAATTGCTGAGGCCTGCCTGCGGCAACCCAGCGGTCAGGATGCGGCGGTTTTCCTGGTAGCCGTGCTTGATCTCTTCCATCTCAGCCGCCCCGTCGAACGCCGCCTCGGCAGCGATCTGCGACAGCGTCGGGACCGAAATGGATAGATTCTGTTGCAGACGTTCCATGGAGCGCACCAGCGACGGCGGCACCACCATCCAGCCGACGCGCCAGCCGGTCATGCAGAAGTATTTCGAGAACGAATTGATGACGAGCGCATTCGGCGACAATTCGGCGGCAGTGACCGCCGGGAATGCGTAGTCGAGGCCATGATAAATCTCATCCGAGATAAAGCGGATGCCTTCGCTCTCGGCTGCGGCGATCAGGTCGGAAAGCGCCTCGCGCGACATCATCGTTCCGGTGGGATTGGCGGGGCTCGCGACCAGAACGCCCTTCAAGGGCTTCTTGCGATGGGCTTCGAGCAAGGCTTCGCCGGTGAGCGCGTGGCGCGTCTCGGCATGGGTCTCGATCAGCACCGGCTCGCAGCCCAGCGCGGTGAGGATATGCCGATACGGCGGATAACCCGGCGCCGCGATGGCAACGCGATCGCCGGGCTCGAACAGGGCGAGAAAGGCAAGAATGAACGCACCGGATGAGCCGATGGTCACCACGACCTGTTCGGGATCGACATCGCATTTGTAGGTGTCGCGATAGTGCCGTGCGATACGGGCGCGCAGCGACGGCATACCGAGTGCCGCGGTATATTCGACCTGCCCGCGCGCCAGCGCGGCCTGCGCCGCCTTGATCGCCGTCTGCGGCGCGGGCGCGGCCGGCTGGCCGACCTCCATATGGATGACGTGGCCGCCCGCCGCCTCGATCCGGGCGGCCGCAGCCATTACGTCCATCACCATGAAAGAAGGAACATCGCTGCGGCCGGACGCCGCAAGCAAGTGATTGGCGCGGGCACGGAGGATCGTATCGGACATCGTATCGGGCCTGGAAATCTGCTATCTGCGCGGCAACAAGCATCTGCAACGGGCGAGCCACGCCGCGCTCCCGCCGCAATATTGAACTGTACCGGTCTATCGCGAATTCGAACCCCGGCCAATGATGAAAGACCTGCACCTGCAGCCTCAAAAAGCTGCAACCCGGCTGTTCTCCAGGCTGACTGCCCTGCTCACGGCCGCCGCGATCACGCTGACGCCGATGGCGGCAAGCGCCCAGCAAGGCGGCATGCGCCTGCTGCGCGATGCCGAGATCGAGCAATTGCTGCGCGACTATACGCGCCCGATCCTGCGCGCGGCGGGGATGGAAAAGCAGAACATCCAGATCGTCATCATCAACAATGCGAGCTTCAACGCCTTCGTCGCCGACGGCCGACGCATCTTCGTCAACCACGGCGCGTTGATGCAGTCGCAGACGCCGAACCAGTTGATCGGCGTGCTCGCCCACGAGACCGGCCATCTGGCCGGCGGCCATCTGTCAAAGCTGCGCCAGCGCCTCGCCGAGGCGCAGACCCAGATGATCGTTGCCATGCTGCTCGGCGTCGGCGCCATGGCGGCCGGTGCGCGCGGCGGTAGCACCAATAACAATCTGGGCAATGTGGGTGCCGCAGCCATCGCCGCTCCCCAGGCGATGCTGATGAACACGATGCTGGCCTATCAGCGCCAGCACGAGGAAAATGCCGATCGCGCCGGCGTCAATTTCCTCAACAAGACCGGTCAGTCGTCCAAGGGCATGTATGAGACGTTCCAGCGCTTCTCGTCCGACAGCCTGTTCGCATCGCGCGGCGCCGACCCGTATATGCAGTCGCATCCGATGCCGCGCGAACGCGTCGCGGCGCTCGAAGGTCTCGCCAAATCGAGCCCCTATTGGGACAAGAAGGACGATCCAGCGCTGGTGCTGCGCCACGAACTGATGCGCGCCAAGACCGCGGGCTTCATGGAGCAACGTGACACCGTGATGCGGCGCTATCCGCCATCGGACACCAGCCTGCCCGCGCAATATGCCCGTGCCATCTCCACCTATCGTCATGGCGATCTCACCGTCGCCATCGGACAGATCGACCAGCTCATCAAGGCGCAACCGAACAACCCGTACTTCTACGAACTGCGCGGCCAGGCTTTTCTCGAAGGCGGCAAACCCAATGAAGCCATCCCACCGCTTCGCCGCGCGGTGCAGCTCGCAGGCAATGCGCCTTTGATCGAGATGATGCTCGGCCAGGCGCTGATCGCATCGGGCAACAACGCCTATACGGACGAAGCCATCCGCATTCTCAAGGGCGCCATTGCCCGTGAAGGCGAAGCCCCCGCCGGCTATCAGCAGCTCGCCATGGCATACGGCCGCAAGGGCGAACTCGCGGAAGCCGACCTCGCCTCGGCGCAGGCCGCATTCTTGCGTGGCGACAACAAAACCGCGCGCGATCTGGCTTCTCGTGCCAAGGCACGTTTTGCCGTGGGTACGCCCGGCTGGGTGAAGGCGGATGACATCATTGCGGCGAAGGTGGCGGGCAAGAATTGAGTCGCTCTTTCAGCCTCCCCTCACTGGAACCTCTCTAAAAACAGGCATGGCGCGACATTTTCGTAACCGCCAACATATGTGGCGTGGCGTCGCAGCAACATGCTGACACACAATCTTCGATCTCGATTGGTTCTAACTCGCATCCTCTAGGCAGCAGCTCCTGTTTTGTGAGAGCGCATCCCCAACGCCGCACAAGGCGGCGGTGACTTGGGGTGCCAAAACGTGAAATTGAACTATCTGACTCGCACGATCTGTCTGGGTGCCGTGAGCACTCTTGCATTGTCGATCGATTCCGCCATGCCGGTGCTGGCGCAATTGACTCTTCCCGCGATCAGTGTCGATGAACCCTCACGACCGAGCACCCGCAGCTCCACGCCGTCGCGCCGTGCTTCGGCCACGCGCGCAGCGCCGCGGCGTGCGGCAGCGCCGCTGCAGCAGGTTGCGCCGGTGCCCTATATCGTGCCCGGCCGCGGCACCGTCGGCGCATTGACGCCGTCCTATGCCGGTGGGCAGGTGGCGAACGGCGGACAGCTCGGTCTGCTCGGCAATCGCGGCGTGCTCGATACGCCGTTCAACCAGACGACATACACGCGGGATCTGGTCGAGAACACGCAGGCGCGCACGCTGTCCGACGTGCTGCTCAACGATCCCTCGGTGGCCTCGGCGCTGCCGCGCAATATCGGCCGCGAACAGCCGGTGATCCGCGGCTTCTTGCTCGGAAATTCCAGCGTCGGCTTCAACGGCTATTTCGGCCTGATCGGCAACAACAATTTCAACGTCCTCGATGCCGTCGAGCGCGTGGAGGTCATCAAGGGCCTCAACGGCCTGCTCAACGGCCAGTCGCCGGATGACAGCATCGGCGGCGCCATCAACCTGGTGATGAAGCGCGCGCGCAACGAGCCGATCGCGGAGCTCACCACCTCCTTCGCCTCCCGCGGCCAGGGCGGCGTGCATCTCGATGTCGGCCAGCGCTATGGCGAGCACAAGGAATACGGCATCCGCTACAATGGCAGCTATCGCGACGGCAAGACCGAGGTCGACAATCAAAGCCTGCGCGACGAATCCCATGCGTTGGCTCTGGATTATCGCGGCGAGCGCGTGCGCGTTTCCGCCGACATTCTCTACAATCAATTTAGCGGCAGCGGGCTGAGCGCGCGCAACACACTGGCGAACACGTTGCCGGGCGTACCGGCACCGCCCTCGCCGACCAATTTCTGGAATCCGTCCTGGACCGGCATCAAGGGTGAGAACACGGCGGCGCTATTCCAGGCCGAAGTGGATGTCACCGACTGGCTGACCATCTATGGCGGCGGCGGCTTCTTCGACAACGCGATTACGCCGATCATCTCTAACCCGACCATCATCAATGCCCGCGGCGACACGACGGCCTCGCCTTTCGTGAATCGTCAAGACCGCCACAACCACACCGAACAGGCGGGCTTCCGCGCCACGGTGGAAACCGGCCCAGTGCTCCACGAGATCAATTTCAACACCACGCTCTGGAGCAACCAGATCGACGGCTCGCGCACCAACGGCACCGCAGTATCGTCGAACATCTATAATCCGACACCGTCGCCGTTCCAGGCGATCCCGCTGGCGGCGGTGACCAAGGCCAATACAAGCTCGCTGAACAGCTATGGCATCGCCGACACCATGTCGGTGTGGAACAAACGCATCCAGTTCACCGCAGGCATCCGCCGCCAGGAAGTCGCGCAAGACGCCTTCAATGCAGCCGGCGTCAGCACGTCGAGCTACAGCGCCGCCGCGTGGTCGCCGGCCTTCACGCTCATCATCAAGCCGCTGGAAAACGTCTCGGTCTATGCGAACTATATCGAAGGCCTGCAGATGGGCACAATCGTGGACCAGACCTACCAGAATAGCGGCCAGGTCTTCCCGCCCTACAAATCCACGCAGCATGAGATGGGCGTGAAGGTGGACTGGGGCCGTTTCACCACGACGGTGGCCGCCTATGACATCTCGCAGCCGGCGCAGATCAGCATTTCAAATCCGCTGCCGCAGCTTCCGACCTTCTCCATCGACGGCATCAACCGCAATCGCGGCGTCGAGATCAACACTTTCGGCGAACTCACGCCCGGCTGGCGCCTGCTCGGCGGCGCGTCCTTCATGGACGCCCGACAGGAGCGGACGCAGAACGGCACCAATGACGGCAAGCGTTCGCTCGGCATTCCCGACGTGCAGGTCAGCCTCGGCACCGAATGGGACACGCCCTTCATCAATGGCCTGACGCTCACCGGCCGTGCCATCCATTTCGGCGATGCCTTTGCAGATGCGGCGAACAAGTACCTGATCCCGAACTGGACCCGGTTCGATCTCGGCGCGCGCTATACGTTTGCATCACCGTGGAACGGCAAGCCCATCACCGTGCGCTTCGCGGTGGAGAACGTTGCCAACAGCGCCTTCTGGATGACCAGTTCATCGGATAGACAGATCTATCTCGGCGCACCGCGGACCTATCTTGCTTCCACCACGTTCCGCTTCTAATGCGGGACGATCACGGAACGTGATGCCATGACAACTGACGCATGCAGGACCGGATTGTTTCGACGCCCGGCCTGCGTGCGCCCTGAGGCATGGCGCCCATGATCTCGTTCTCGGTCTTCATCCATAAATGGACGGGCCTGTTCACGGCGGTGTTCCTCATTATCGCTGGCGTGACTGGCAGCCTGCTTGCCTTCGAGAAGGAACTCGAAGCCCTCGTCAATCCCGGGCAATATGTGGTGCCCGCGCGCGTCGATGCGAACGGGCAACCGGCGCCCATGCTCGATCCGTTCGACCTGCATGAACGCGCCATCGCCGCACTGCCGGGCTACCAGATCTCCGGCTTCCCGTTCCTGCGCGAACCGGATCGTTCGGTGCGCTTCAATCTGGCGCGCAGCGACAAGACTCTGCCCGATGCCGACCAGGCCTTTCTCGATCCTTATGACGGCCGCCTGCTCGGCATCCGCAAATATGGCGCGACGCCGTTTGACCGCACCACGCTGATCGGCTTTATCTACAAGCTGCACTACGCACTGGCGCTGCCGCGGCCTTACGGAGAATGGTTCTTCGGCATCGTCGCGCTGGTATGGACGGTGAACTGCCTGGTCGGCATCGTCTCCACCTTCCCGCGCATCTCGCCGTTCTGGCGGCGCTGGCTGCCGGCCTGGCTGATCAAGCGCAGCGCCTCGACCTATCGTCTGCATTACGACATCCACCGCGCCTCCGGACTATGGCTGTGGGGCGTGCTGTTCCTGTTCGCGTGGTCGAGCGTGATGCTCAACCTGCGGCAGGAGGTCTATACGCCCGTGATGTCCACGTTCCTCGACTTCAGGAAGAATCCGGAACCGCGCAAGCCCGATACGAGCAAGCCGCTGCTCGACTGGCGGCAGGCTTACGCCATCGCCGTCCGCACCATGGATGAGGTGGCGTCGAAGGAAGGCTTCACCGTCAATTTCCGCAGCCAGCTTTTCTACAACCGCCGGCTCGACACCTATATTTATTACGCCAACACATCGCGCGACGTGCAGAACGACCGCGGTCAGACCGGTGTGTTCATCGATGCCCGCACGGGCGCCCTGCTGCACACACGCATTCCCACTGGCGAATATTCGGGCGACACGGTGAGCCGCTGGCTGCAGTCGCTGCATATGGCGAAAGTGTTCGGCCTGCCCTATCGCATCTTCGTCGCGATCATTGGTTTGGCGCTGGCGATCAGCGCCTATACCGGGCTCTATGTCTGGTGGAAGAAGCGCAAGGCCCGGCTGATCAGCGAGAAGCGGAAGCAGGCCAAAGCTGCGCGTGCGACATCCGATCTTCAGGCTCAACCCGCAGGCTTGCGTCTCACCAGATAACGCTGCGTTCCTTCCATCACCAGTTTCGACGCCTGGTTATGGACGGTGGAGGTGATGCCGATGACGCCGGTCGTGCGGGTGGGCGTCAGCCCCGTGATCTCCAGCGCGGGATACAGCGTGTCGCCGCTGTAGACCGGGAGCAGGAAGCGCGAGGACTGATCGAGGAAGCCGATCAGGCTGTCTTCCACCATGAACGGAAAGTCACCGGCGCCGGCCGCGGTCTGAATCAGGATCTGGTAGCCGTGCGCCAGCATGTGCGGCATGCCACGGCGGCGGCAATATTCGACATCATAATGCACCGGATGGTTGTCACCGCTGGCACTCTGGAAAGCGAGGAACAGCGCATCGGTCATGGTCCGGCTCGGCAAGACAGAACGCTCGCCAAGCTTGAAGTCATCGAACCAGCGATTGGCGTGCCGCCGGTGAAGCGCGGGATCGAAGGGGGGCGACATCGGCAGTCCCTTTCAAAGTGTAGGGTGGGCAAAGCGAAGCGTGCCCACCTTCAAATGCACGCTGATTGAGGTGGGCACGCTGCGCTTTTCCCACCCTACGCAGCTGACGTTACTGCGCCACCGGCCCGAGGCTGCCGGCGAGTTCGGCCCAGACCGGCGCTTCTTCCTTGTAGATCTTCTGGCTCGCGGCCACCGTCATTGCGGCTTCGTCGATGCCCTGCTTCTTGAGCATCTCCTGGATGCGATCGGTCTTGCCCGCTGCGACCATCAGTTCCGATAGCTTCGTCACGATCTCCTGCGGCGTGCCGGTCGGCGCCACGCAACCCTGGAACGTCATCAATTCAGTCGCGCGCGAGGTCATGCCCTGCTCCTTGAACGTTGCTACATCCGGCAGTGACGGAATGCGACGCCGCGAGGTGGCGATGGTCTTGATCTTGCCGGCATCGAGCAGCGGCATCGCCGAGACATAGGTGCCGATGCCGGCATCGATGGCCTGTCCGGCAAGATCGGCGAACATCGGCGCCTCGCCGCGATAATGGATCGCTTCCATCTTGAGGCCGTATTGCTTGTTGAGTTCGGCGACCACGATATGCGCATAGGATCCCGCGGCGTAAGTGCCGATATTCACCTTGCCGGACTTCTTCGCATAGTCGATGAACTCGGCCAGCGTCTTCGCCGGCACTTTCTCGCTGACGAACAGCGGCACGCTGCCGCTCGGCATCATCGAGATCATCGCAAAATCCTTCAGCGGATCGTAGCGGATATCCTTCATCAGCACGGGATTGAGCATGAAGGTGGTGGTGTTGGTGATCATCAGCGTGTGACCATCGGGCGCCGAGCGCTTCAACTCGACAGCCGCCAGCGCGCCGCCTGCGCCCGTTTTGTTCTCGACCACCACGGTCTGCCCGACCTCGCGCGAAATGTAATCACCATAGGCGCGCGAAAACTGATCGGTCTGGCCGCCGGCGGCAAAGCCCGCGAGGATGCGGATCGGCTTTGTCGGCCATGAGTTGGCGCGCACCAGCGAAGGCGCGCAAAGCAAAGCTGCGGCACCCGCGCTTGCAGTCATCAATCGGCGCCGAGTGAGCAAAGCCGTGGTTGTCATGGTCGTCCTCCGGATCGTGAGATCGTCTTGCGTGTTTGAAACTGCGCACCGCTTGCCATGCTCGCATGACAATGAAAAGGCGGAGCAAGCCGTGACCGCGCAAATCCTGATTGCGCAATTCCGTGAGACGAGACACTTCATCTAGAAGATGTTCGGCATGGATGCATCACGCAGCGACGTCACCGCTTGCGTGTCGAGAATTACGCTGCGGTGATCCGCTGTGCGGTCTCCTCCAGCCCCATCGCATCGATTCCATCCATGCGACCGCGGATCGGCAGACGACCGAGATCGCGCATGGCAACAGGCAGCGGCGACTTGAACTGCGCAATAGCCGCACGCGATGCGACGAAGCCGCCGTCGATATCGCGGCTGAGTGCTTCGAGCCGCGACGTGGTGTTCATCACATCGCCATTGAACACGATGGCACGCTTGACGTCGCCGATTTCGCCGATGATCACCGGGCCGAAATGCAAGCTGCCGCGGATGCGCGGTGCAACGCCGAATTCACGCTCGAAATAGCCGGATTTCTGCGCAAGCTCGTCGCGCATGGCCATGAAGCAGCGCAGCGGCCGGCTATCCTTCGCACCTTCGCGTTTGGTCCAGGTGACGATCATCTCGTCGCCGACATAGGCCAGTACTTCCCCTCGGTGATCAACGACGGGAAGCGACAACTCGCGAAAGGTGCGATCAAGAAAACGATGGATACCGAGGCTGCCGAACTTCTCCGCCAGCCCGGTGGATCCGGCGATATCGACGAACAGCACGAAGCGCTCTTCCTCGACGGGGGCGTGATAGCGGCCGGTGAAGAAATTCAGCAGCGCACGCCCGCCGACAAGATTGGTGATGGCGAGCGCGAGGTTGACAATAATGGAGACGACGACCGAATAGAGCAGCGACGACCAGAACGTGTCGATGCCGAGCATGGGACGTCTACCCAGAATCCACTCTACGATCGGAAACCACTGAACCGTGAGGATCACCGTCGCATAGAAGGTGCTCTTGATCAGCAGGCTGGCGGTGAAGGAGCGATCGTTTAGCCAGGCCCGCACCGGTCCGTCGAAGATGAGAATCTCGAAGCCGCCGAGAATCGAGCTGATCAGCAGACCCGTGACCACACCAGGCAGCAGCGGCAGCCCATGGGTGGCGGCGAACACCGCGCCGGCAAAGCTGCCTGCCGCCGCGATTATGACGATGACCCGCAATTTCCGTTCGAGTCTGGCGTTCATGGTCCCTCCCACCGGCCTGGCCGATGGGAGGATATAGCAGATCGAAGCTTACAGCTCGATTTCCATGAGGTCCTTCGCGACCACGATCGGGCCGCTATAGTGCTTCTTGGCGTCGGCCGCCCACATCTCGTCGGTGATGGTCGGATCATCGCCGGGCACGAAATGGGTCATGACCAGCTTCTTGACCTTGGCCATGGCGGCGATCTTGCCGACATCCTCGGTGGTCGTGTGCGACGCGATCAGGTGCTCCTTCAGCGTCGCGGCGTTCTTGACGCGGGCCACCATCTTGTCGACGCCGGGCACATAGATCGTCTCATGGATCAGCACATCCGCACCTTCGGCGAATTTCGCCAGCGCCGGATTGAAACTGGTGTCGCAGGCATAGACGAACACGCCATCCGGGGTTTCGAACTTGTAGGCGAAATTTTCGGTGATCGGCGGATGCGGGGTCTTGAAAGCAGTGACCTTGACCTTGCCGTTATCCAGGACGATGCCGGAGTCCTTGATGTCCTTGGCGACCAGCAGCTTGCGCGGGTCCGGCTTGCTTTCATCGGCAATGCGGATATCGACGTCGAATTTGATGCTTTCCCAATAGGCCTTGGTCAGTGCTTCCATGCCGATCGGCGCGAAGGCCTCGACCGGATGATTGAGGCCGGCCGACCAGCCGCCATAGACCATGTTGCCGTATTCCAGCACATGATCTGAATGCAGATGCGTCACGAACACATAGCGCACGTCCGGCAGCGCCACCTTGGCTTCGACCAGGCGCTTCGACACGCCGGGGCCGCAATCAACCACGTAGGGCACGTCATCGACAATCAGCACATTGGCGGGATTGGAGCGGCCGAGGCCGACGCGCGGGCCGCCTTTGGTGCCGAGGCAGATCCAGCGCGCCTTGCGTTTGCCGGCGGGTGCGGGAGCTGCGGTCTGTGCCTGTGCAGTGGATAGCATTGACGAGCCTGCGATGGCCCCCATGGCGGAGAGTTGCAGAAGCGTGCGGCGGTCGAGCGTCATCGTCGTAGTCCTTGGTTGGTCGAAGCCGTAAGGTGGGTCGCGCATAACGATACCCATCAATTCCGGCATTTATGGTGATGGGTCTCGCGACGCGCGACCCATCCTACTCCCCCGTTACGCCGCGCGAACGGCGCCGAGGAATTGCGAGATGCGCTGGGCCAGATCGCCAGAGCGCGTCGAGAGATCATCGGCCTTGGCGATCATGCGCAGCGCGGCGGCTTCCGCCTCCGACATGGCGGTCGAGACGGCGCCGACATTCGACGACACGTCCTTGGTGCCGGTTGCTGCCTGCTGGGCATTGGCTGCGATCTCGCTGGTGGCCGTGCGTTGCTGCGAGACAGAGGCCGCGATATCAGCGGTGACCGCATCGACGCGACCTATGGTCTGCGAGACGCCCTTGATGGCCTGCACCACGGCCGCCGTCTCGGTCTCGATGCTGGCAATCTGTGCGGTGATCTCGTCGGTGGCTTTGGCGGTCTGTGTCGCCAGCGCCTTCACTTCACCGGCGACCACTGCAAAGCCCTTGCCGGCATCGCCGGCGCGTGCCGCCTCGATGGTCGCATTGAGCGCAAGCAGATTGGTCTGGCTTGCAATGTCCTGGATGAACTTGATGATATCGCCGATCCGCGCAACCGCATGATCGAGGCCGACGATGCGCTGGTCGGCATCGCCGACTTCACGCACGGCTTCGGCGGCAATGGAGGCGCAGGTCTCGAGCCGTTCGGCGATCGACGTGACAGCGACGCTCATCTCTTCGGCTGCGCTGGCAATTGTGCTGACGCTGACCGAGGCTTCCTCGGCGCCGGCTGCGACATTGGTGGCACGCTCGGACGAACCGCTGGCAAGGCGCGAGGTGGCCTCGGCATCACGTCGAACGTCCTCGCCAGCAGCGCCGACGCCGTAAATGACCTCGGAGCTCGCGGTGTCGAATTCGGCTGTCAGCGCATCGATACGCGCGGCCCGGGCTTCGCGGGCCTCCTGCTGGGCACGGTGTTCGGCCTCAAGACGCGCGGCCTCGATGGCGTTGATGCGCAGGGTTTCCAGCGCTTCCGCCATTTCGCCAATCTCGTCGCGGCGACCGCGGGCGGGCACCTCGATGTCGCGGTCGCCTTCGGCCAGACGGGTGATCGCATGGGTGGTCTCGACCAGCGGTTTCACCACGCGGCGAACGAACAGCATGGTGACTCCGACCACCAGCAGCCCCACCAGCACCATGCCGATGGCCACGATGGAGAGATGGATCAGCGCCTGGCGCTTGGCCACATCCGCGAGATCCGCGGCTTTGGTCATGACGGCATCGCGCACGGCCATAGCGGATTGCGCGGGACCGACAAGCCGCTTCAGCACGTCCTGGAAGGAAACGCCGTAATCAGTACCGGCGAGGCCTTTCTTCGTCATCTCGGCAATAAAAGCGTCCGTCTCGCCGAAGAACTTGCCTTCGGTGGACTTCACGATGGCTGCGAGGCCGGCATCGTCGCCGAGCTGGGCAATGGTCGCCTGCAGGCGCGCCCAGGCATGACGGATTTCACCGGTCGCTTCCGCAACACCCTGGATGTCGGCGGTGCTCAGCCCCTTGCTGTTGCCGACGGCGCGGGTGAAGTAGCTGGCGCGGCGGCCGGCCGCGTCACGCATGTCCCAGGACAGCCGCGCGATCTGGATCAGACTGCCGACACTCTCATGGGCGGCGGCGGCATTGCGCTCGAGACCATTGACCACCCGGTCGAGCGCGGTCTGCAGCTGCAACATGCGCGACACGTAATCGCGCAACAGCGCCTGATCGCGCTGGGCGCGCGGCTGCGGATAGGCACGATCGAGCTGACCATAGATCTCATTCAGGTCCTGCCCGATCTTATCGAGGGCGGCGAGCGCACGCTGCTGCTCGGGATAGGTCGTCGCGGCAATAGCGGCGCGGGCGGCGGAGAATTCGTCGCCCAGCGCCTTGCGGGCGGCAGCAATGGCGCTCAAAGCCGGTGCCGCCGCGGGCTGATCGGCAATCAGCGAGACATTCTGGGGACCGCGGCTGACCGACATCTGCTCGGTGGTGCGCAGCACGGCAGCCGTCGCGCGCGCCAGATGGCCGGCTTCGCTGGCGTTGCGATAATCGCCCCACTGCTGGACCATGAAAACCGCACCGGCAATGGCAATGATCGACGCCATTGCAGAGGCACACAGCATAAAAAGCACACGAACGCGCATAGAAGTTCCTTCCTCAACCCCGCGCTTTCGTAGGTTGATATTCTTAATTCCGCGTCAAGGAAGGTATTCGGTTCCGGCATGGGCCTATGCTTGAGCGTGTCGCACAACTGTCAGGCACGGCTAATGGGACCGTCCCAACCCACGACGATTTGTCCGAAGATGGGTTCATAAATTGCGCGTATTCTGTGCGCAGGATGCTAAGCAGTTTTCGGCCGATTTGCCTTTCCTGCGAATCCACTCCCCCAAAGGATCACGAACCCATGCGCACCTTTCGCCTTCTCGCTTCTGCCGCCGTGGCGCTTGCCTTGTGCGGCGCGCCCGTCATTGCGTCGGCGCAGTCGGCTGCGCCGGCCTTCAACGATGCGCAGCGCGGCGAAATCCAGAAGATCATGAAGGACTACCTGCTGCAGCATCCGGAAATCCTCGAAGAGGTGTCCGCCGAACTGCAGAAGCGCCAGGCCGCGGCTGAAGCCGAGAAGCACAAGGCGGCGGTGACCGCCAATGCCGATCTGATCTTCAAGTCGCCGCGCGGTGTCACCATCGGCAACAAGGACGGCGACGTCACCTTCGTCGAGTTCTTCGATTACAATTGCGGCTACTGCAAGCGCGCCATGGAAGACATGGTGACGATCATGAAGGCCGATCCGAAGCTGAAGGTCGTGCTCAAGGAATTCCCGGTGCTCGGACCGGGCTCGGTGGAAGCTGCCCAGGTGGCCGTCGCCGTGCGCATGCAGGACCCGACCGGCAAGAAGTATCTCGACTTCCACCAGAAGCTGCTCACCGGCCGCGGCCAGGCCGACAAGGCGCGCTCGATGGCAGCCGCAAAGGAAGCCGGCCTCGACATGGCGAAGCTAGAAAAGGACATGGCCAGCCCCGAAGTGCGCGCCACCATCGAGGAAAACTTCAAGCTCGCCGAGAGCATGGGCATGAACGGTACGCCGAGCTATGTGATCGGCAATCAGGTGGTGATCGGCGCTGTCGGCGTCGATGCGCTGAAGGAAAAGATCAATCAGGCGCGTTGCGGCAAGGCCGTGTGCTCGTAAGCGCCTGAAAGACGATCAGCGATCGAAAAGCCGGCTGCGAACCAGCCGGCTTTTTGCTGAGAATTCGTAGGATGGGTAGAGCGCAGCGAAACCCATCACAACACGCACCGAATATGCGGCGATGGGTTTCACTGCGGCGCTAACGCGCCTCCGCTCTACCCATCCTACGGCGGCGGAGAATTTGGACGGCAGTTAGCATTAACGTCGCCAGCATCACACCACCCACGATCGCCCCTGCCCGCAATCGTCCGCCTGGTCGATCGACATAGAGTGACCACAGCGATGGCGCTTCGCCATCGCGCGGCACGCGGAATGCGACGATGCTGTCGCCGATGGAGGTGCCGGCCTCCGAATGCCCGCCGGCGCCGATCACCACATACTGCTCGCCATTCAGCATATAGGTCATCGGATTGGCGATGCCCGGCACCGGCAGCCTGCCCTGCCACAGCTCCTTGCCGCTGCCGGCATCGAACGCACGCAGGTACGCGTCCATTGCGCCAGTGAAGATGACGCCGCCGGCGGTGGCCAGCACACCGCTGACCAACGGCGTGCCGGTGTTCAACGCGAGGCCGAGCGGCGCGATGTCTTCGGTGGTGCCGACACTAGATTCCCACAACACCTTGCCGGCCTTGAGATCGACTGCGACCATGGCGCCCCAGGGCGGCGGATTGCAGGGCATACCGAATGGCGACGCGACCAGCGCACGCGTCATCGCAAAGGGCGCGCCGCGCTGCGGACCGAAATCGGCGCCTGATGGCGGCTTGTAGTTCTGCGCCTGCGCGCGCGGGATCAGCGTGATGCGATGCGCGGCGCGGCTGGTATTGGCAATTAGTATCTGCCGAACCGGATCGTAAGCCACGCCGCCCCAATTGACACCGCCGCCGGTCATCGGAAACACCACGGAACCTTCCGTCGAGGGCGGCGTGCACAAACCGTCGTAACGTCCCATCCTGAGCTGCTCGCCGCAGGCATCGCGATCCCAGAAGGTCAGGCCGAATGGTTTGGTGCGGTCGAGTTGCTGCGGCACCAGCGACGGCAGGTGGGTCGGAAATGGCTGCGTCGGCGACAGGCTTTCGCCGGGTGCTCCGCTCTGCGGCACCGGCCTCTCCTCGACGGGCCAGACCGGCTGTCCGGTCTCGCGATCCAGCACGAACACAAAGCCCATTTTTGTGGCCTGGATCACCACATCGCGCGAGCCAGTGCCACTGTCGATACGCGCCAGTGTGGGCTGTGCCGGAACGTCGTAGTCCCAGACATCGTGATGCACGGTCTGAAACGTCCAGGCGAGTTCTCCTGTCTCGATCTTCAAGGCAACGACCGAATTCGCATGCTTGTTGTCGCCCGGCCGCTTACCGCCGAAGAAATCGGGGCTCGGCGACGACGTCGGCAGGAACACCAGCCCACGCTCCGCATCAACGGTCATCGGCGCCCAGACATTGGCATGCCCGGCCTCGATGCCATCGCGGATCAGCGGATCGAACGTCCAGCGTGCTCCGCCGGTGCGGACGTCGAACGCACGCACGATGCCGCGCGGGGCATCGACGCGGCGATTGTCGGCGAACGATGATCCGACCACCATCACATCGCGGGCGACCACCGGCGGCGACGTCACCTGGAATTCGCCGGCATATTCCAGCGGTGCGCCGGGATCGAGTTTCACTTCGCCGGCCTTGCCGAAATCGCTGCAGGGCTGACCGGTCTTCGCATCCAGCGCGACCACGCGGGCATCATTGGTGCCCATGACGATGCGGCTGGCGCAGGCGGCTCCCGCCGTCGCGCGCGCGTCGCGCCAATGCGTAACACCGCGGCAGACCCAGCGATTGCCGGGCCTGAGATCCGCGGGCACGCCGGGATCGTATCGCCAGCGCGCGCGCCCCGTCGCCGGATCGAGCGCGATCACTTCGTTGAACGGCGTGCAGAAGATCAGGCTGTCCTCGACAAACAGCGGCGTTGCCTCGAACTTGCTGCGACGGATCTGCTGCGGCGTACGGGCGACGAGATCGCCGGTATGGAAAGTCCAGGCCTCGATCAGGCGCGGGGCGTTGCCGGGCGTGATCTGGCCATGCGACGAGAATCGCGTGCCACCGGCATCGCCGCCCCAATGCTCCCATGCGAAGGCAGGGCCCGCGCATAGTGCGGCAAACACGGCAATTCCGGCAATCCACAGCCGCATCGACAACCCACTCCGCGGCGCCAGCCATGGCCGCGAAGCAAAGGTTATTTGAGTTGAGCGGTTTGTCTATTGCAGCTCTTTGCCGCGTCTCAGAAACGATAGTTGAGGCCGACCTTTGCCATGTGGAGACCGATATTGTTGGAAACGTCGCGCCCCTGAACACTATCAACCGAGCCCGGAATAATCGGGGTTGCATATCTGACGCAGATCGTCCTGAAATACTCCACGCATACGCGCGCGCCGGCATATTGCTGCGTCGCTCCCTCCCGCGCCTGCTCATATGCTAGTCCGGCGTCGCTAAAACCTGCATAAGTATATTCGCCCTTCAACGACCAGTTGTTATGAAGCGTAAACTCAAATCCGCCACCTGCGGTCCAGCCGATATTTGTGCTCGTATCAGCCTCGGTGAAGAATTGGTCGGTATTGGTTGGAGTCGCCGTTGGCTGGACTGCGGCGTATTGGCTGCGCGATCCGCTCTGCTGCAGGAAGGCAGCACCACCGGTGCCATAGACCATCAGGCGTCCGAAGGAATAGCCCAATCGGCCGCGCAACGTGGCAAGCCAGTCGAGCCGTATCTCTGTCACGGACTGCAGCTGCCCACGTCCGACCAGCGACGCAGTCTCCTCCGTCAATGTCCGGCTGCTCGCTCGTTTGTCCAGCATGGAGAAATCTGCCTCCATACCGATCACAATCCGATTGTCGAACTGATAGTTGTAACCGATCTGGCCGCCGAAGGTCGAACCGCGATCGCTGAAATTCACGGCTTCGCTCAAAGCGACGGGCCCGCCAGCCGCCGTCGTCACCGCGCTTGCCACATTGGATGACAATTGCGCCACGTGACCGCCGACATAGACGCCGGTCCAGTCGTCGCCGGGATTGCCCTTCGATGCATAGCCGAGCGGCGGCAGCGTCGGGATCACCGGCAGATTGGCGCCGCCGAAGCGGTGCGTCAGGCCGAGCCGCGCGGTGCGGCCGGGCGACGGCATGCCGGTGGTGGCGAGCGGCCCGTAATAATACTGGTCGGTGATGTTCTCGATGCTGAGATTCATCATCGTGTCTTCGCTGAACCTGTAGCTGGCGAACAGATCGTAGACGACGAATTGCGGCCATGTGAAATTAAGGCCGATCAGACCGATCGCAGCCGGATTTTCCGGCGGCCAGTTCGTGCCGATGCGCGTCGACGAGAAGAAAGCGCGACCGCCGATGGTCAATGCCTGATCGAAGAAGCGTACGCCACCGGTAACGCTGCCGCTCCATTCCGGCGGCACGAAGGTCGGCGGCGTGACATTGGCGAGCACGCTGTCGAGCTTCGGGAGGCTGCAGTCGCTCTTGGTCGTGCAGTACTCCGCTTTCACATATCGGGTATAATTGCCTTCGACAAAGACCGTGCCGGCATCATAGCTGCCGGACAGTTCGAAGCCGTGATAGTTGGCGTGATCGATATTAGCAAAATGCTGCTGGCCGGGAACGTCAGGCACATCCTGCATGATGACGTAATCGTCATAGCGGTTGCGGAAGTAAGCCGCCTTGAAGCGCAGCTTGTCGCCCTGCGTCAGTACATCGTCACGCAGCAGGTTTGCGCCAAACTCCCAGTTTTTGGAGACTTCGCCGCGCAGGTTCGGATTGACCTGCAGCGTATAAAGTTCCCAATACAATTCACGCAGGCTCGGCGGGCGATAACCTTCTTTATACTGGGCGAACAGTTGCAGCCCCTCCAGCGGTGTCGTCACGACACTGAAATTGGGACTGACGCGTGATCCCGAGCGATCGGGAAACACCGACGCGGAACCGACGCCCTCGGCGGAATAGCTATCGACACGCAGACCGGCCGACAGTGCCAGCCATTTGACGGGTTCATAGGTGGACTTGCCGAAAGCCGACGTCATGGTGCGAAGGCCGTTCGGACCGCGGCTGGTCTGCCCGGCTGCATCGAGTAGCTCGGGCGCCTGCGCTTTCTCATGGCGAAACTCGGTGCCGTAATCGAAAGACAGTGCGCCGAACGCCGTATCGAAGCGTGAGGTGTTGGCGACGTCGCCGCCGAAAGTCACCGCGCTGTGGTCGCGAATGCCCGCGGGAAACGCATTGCCGCGCTTGTGGTCGAGACTGGTGCCCCAGAGATTGGCACGCAGGTCGAGCAGCGGATTGTCGGAGCGATGGCGATACTTCGCCGTATAGGTGTCGAGCCGCGTCTTGCTGAGCTGGCGCTGGCCGAAATTGCTGAGGTTGTTGAGAAGCGCCTCGTCCTCCTCGCCCGCCTTGCTGTCGTACAGCATGTAACCAAGCTCAAATGACTGGCCATCGCCCCATTTGGTCTTGCCCTTGGCGAGAAACGAGTTGGTGTCTTCGGAGGTGTTGTAGACTTCCGCGCCCGGCCGGACGATCGCGTTGCGGCCGGGATTGAGACCCATGGCGCCCTGCGGAAACACAAAGCCATCCGGCACATTACTGGAGCCGGCATAGTAGTTGCCCTGCCTGCGTTTCGAGAACGCGACGATCCCCTCGAAATTTTCCTGCATGGTCGCCGCAGCAGCGCTGCCAGACCAGCTGTCGCCATTGAGGAAGGACGGGGTATTGCTGTCGCGCATCACGGGCGGCGCGGTGTTGCCGATCACCGGGATGAATGGCGAGCGCGTATTGCCGCCAATTCCGGTCTTAACGCGAACGCCCCAATTGTCGCCGGGCTTCACGATATCCTGCGCCGACAACGTGCGGAAATTGATGCTGCCCCCGATGCCGCCGGTGCCGACGCTATCACTCGGTCCTTTCGAGATATCGATGCTGCCGATCAGGTCGGGATCCACATAGGTCTCGTCGCGATTGCCGGCATAGCCGCGATAGGACGTCGACGAATTCGATGCGCCGTCCACGGTCGTGTTGACCCGGCCCATGCCTTGCAGGCCGCGGATGTTCGGATTCAGCGAGGTGCCGACGCGGTTGCCGCCATTCAGGACGCCGGGCGTGCCGATGAAGACGTCGCCTGGCGATGTCGGCGGCAGGCGGTCGATCTGTTCGCGCGAGACATGCGCGTTCGAGCCCGGCGTCCGATATGGCGCATCCCCTGCGGACACGCGGGCGCCGCTCACCTCGATCGTATCGAGCGTAATGGCGCCGGCCGTGTTCATCGCCGCGTTGCTCGCTCCGCCAGGTACAGAGATCGCAACCGTACGTGCATTGGAGAAACTGTAGTTGAGCCCGGACCCCTGCAGCAGCTGCGCCAGCGCGGCGTCGGCGCTGATTTGACCTGACACCCCCGATGATTGCTTGCCGGAGGCAATCTGCGGAAGATACGTGACCTGCAATCCGGATTGGCGCCCGAACGCAGCAAGCGCCGTCGTCATCGAGCCGGCAGGAATGTTGAACTGGGTCTGCCGCACGGCAACCTGAGCCTGTGCGGCGGTGGGCATAGCGACGATAACTGCATGGGCCGATGCTGTCGTCAGCAAAGCCATGATGACGCTGCGACACACGCCTCGATGTGCCGTATTTGTTATTCCGAATTCCACAATGCCACTCCACGCGATCACATCAAGGATCGTGCTCGGCGGCAGCTAGCAGTGTCCCTGCCAGATGAAACGAACGGCAGCGCGGGATTTTCTCCCGTCGCGCAAATTTCTTATGAATTTTTTAGATTGTCGACACGACCGTCAGCCAGGGCGAGAGCTGGCGGATCTTCGCACCATAAGGATGCACCACGGCCTCGAGCGCCATGATCGGATCCTTGAGGTCGAACACACCGCTGATGCGCTGCGCACCGAGCGACGCATCGGCGATGACGATCCGGCCATTGTACCAGCGGCGTATCCGCGACGTGACGGCCGCGACGGTCTCGCGCTCCGCCACGATCATGCTGTCGCGCCAGGCCGCAATCTGCGCGAGGTCGCGCTTGCTGCGCTCGGCTTTACCGAGATCGTCGTCCCAGCTAAGCACATCGCCCTGCACCAGCGTCACGCTGCTGGACAGCATCGCATTCGGCAAGGTCGCATCGACGCTGCCGCGGCCAACCGACATCGTATCGAAGCCGGTATCCCTGCTGAGATCAAAGGCGCCGCCGAACGAGCTCAGCGACAGACGATCGAGCGTGGCTCGAAACGGCCGCGCGGGGTCATCGGCCACATCGAAGAACGCCATTCCCGCCAGCAACTCGACGCGTCGCTCGGTCGGCGCGAACGCCGATCGGATCGCGCTTTTCGGTCCCAGTGTGACCGTCGAGCCATCCGTCAATGCAACACGGCGCAGCTCGGCAGTCGCGGTGACATGATCGGCTTGCAGGCGCAGCCATGTATCCGGTCCGTAAGCGGCGCTTGCCCCTGCCGCTGCAACCGCAACGGCGCCGCCAAGGATCATATTGCGGCGAGACATGCGCGTGCCCGGTTGCGCGGCCTTGCGCTGATCGGTCAGGACCTTGCCCGCCATGCCATGGATTTCGGTGACCTCGGCCCACACCGCCTCATGGTCCGCGCCGCGCGCGCGCCAGCTCCTGACCAGATCGCGGGCAACCGGATTGGCAGGATCGTTCTGCAGCCGGATCATCAGATCCAGCGCCTCCCCGAACAGCCGATCATCTTCGGTCACAGCTTCAGTCATGCGTTCCGGTCCGGGCGCCTCCAAGCGCCGCCGCCATGGCGATTACATATCTGGAACGAATGGAAGATGCAGATTTTCTCTCGGCGCCGACAAATATTTCGTCATTTGCTGGCTTCGTCCGCCAAACGCGACCGCAAATGCCGATAGGCATCGCGGATCAGTGTCCAGGTCCGGGTTCTGGACAGCTGCAGTTCGGCCGCCACTTCGCACAGGGTCTGTTCGCCGATCCGGTGCATCTCGAACGCCCGCCGCGTCTTTTCCGGCAGCTCCCGGATGGCGGCGTCGATGATCGCCAGCCGCTGCCGGTCATAGACGATGTGTTCTGGCGACGGCGACGCATCGGCGATGCCTAGGAAATCGTCATCGGCGACATGCACGAATTCGACGCGCCGTTCGCGCCGCGCGAGATCGATCGACAGGTTCCGGGCGACCTGATGAAGATAAGCTCGGGGATTTTCGCAGGATGATGGCACGGCCGCGGTCATCGCACGCACGAATGTATCCTGCGTAAGATCAGCCGCCGTTTCCGGCGGATGTCCGCGGCGACGCAGGAAACGATTGATTTCCCGCGCGTGCCTGACGAATAGATTTTGCAGATCCCACATTCCGCGACGCCACCCCGCGCCAATGCCTTTCGGCCTCGGCCGTGCCCATTACGCGGAAATCAATAAAGTGGCAGGGAAATGCCCGCAACGGCTAGCGACTTAGATTGCCTCCAACGGAGGTGGCTAGGCCTGGCCAGCCGGAAGCTCTGCTGCTTCGGACTCGAACGCTTGGCGTCCATCGCCCGATTCGCCCCGGGCAATCTTGTTGGCCGTGTTTTCCAGAACACCAGCGACGATACCCGACACCGCATCCTCCAGCGGCGCCACCTCGGTGATCTTCTGTACCAGACGCTCGACAAAGGCGGTCATCGCGGATTCCTTATGCCGCAACCCAATGCAGATGGCGGACTTTCGTTCCAGTCGTTCGCCCTTCTCCCTTTCTGGAACGCCTCCAGCAGTCCGTGCATTGAATTGCGGAGGATGGAGGCTGGAAATGCCCAAGTATCATTTTGAAATTGTCGATGGCTTTACGCTGGAGGACCCGGTCGGTCTCGACTGCCGCAATGACGTACAAGCCAAAACCGTCGCCAAGGATATCGCACGGCAGATCGCAGAGGATCTCGGCGGGAAAGACGATCGCAGGGTCGTCGTGCGCGATGACGATGGCGCTGAAGTCTATGAGACCGCGATCAGGAACCAGCAACGGCCATCGTAAACGTGAGTCGTGTCAGCACTGCTGACAGACACGTGCATGCTCAGAAGATCAGCAAATAAACTACACTCTCGTTCGGAACATCCTCATACGCGCTCCGTTGTCGGGCGGGCAATGCAACTATCACTGTGAGGAGAAACGAGATGAACAAGCGTTTATTTGCGACCGTCGCTGCTGCTGCTTTGATTGCAGGTACGAGCCTTGTTAGCGCACAGAGCCCAGGAGGCGCCGGTGGCGCGAGCCCGGGCGGTGCGAGCGGCGCTGGCGGTGGCGCGACCATGAGCCGTGAAGCCCCGTCGGGCGGTGGTGCAGCAGGCGGTGCAGCCGCGCGCGGCGGCGCAGAAGATCGTGCGGCCCCGGCGGCAAACACAGCGCCGAGCAAGCGCGATGAAGCGACCGACACCACCAACAAGTCCGACCAGAAGCAGCCTGCCACCAAGCAGACCCAGTCGGATGATAAAATGCAGCGCGATAACGGCAATCAGCGTGCCGGCGATCAAACCCGCGATGGCGGCAAGAACGCAAAGGACATGAAGGCCGAAGACAAGAACAATCCGGCAGCGAATTCGAAGTCGGCGGCTGACAGCAAGTCGACGACGGAGAAGTCAGCGACCACCGGCCAGGCCGGCGCGGGTGCCAAGCTCACCACCGAGCAGCGCACCAAGGTCACAACCGTGGTGAAGCAGCAGAACATCAAGCCCATCACCAATGTGAACTTCTCAATCAATGTCGGCACCCGCGTGCCGCGTGACGTTCACTTCCATCCGGTCCCGGCTGAGATCGTGACGATCTATCCGGCCTGGCGCGGCTACAACCTGATCATGGTCAGCAACCAGATCATCATCATCGATCCCGCCACTTACGAGATCGTGGCGGTCATTGACGCCTAAGCGCTATCATTGGGCTTACGGCGCGGGCGGGTTCTTCGGAACTCGCCCGCTGTCGTTGCGCAACACCTGAGTCGCGCCGGTCTTGCGCAAGGACGGCTATTTCCGCGTTGCGGCTCCCGCGTGGTTAACGGGCCAATTGGCTGGTTCCATTGCGTGTTTTATCAACCCGCCAAGGTATTTGGCTGGGGGAACCGGACGGTGTAAGGCTTCCCCTGCCCGCCGAGGTTACCTATAACCCCCGGCAGAACCGCGCTTTTGCGCCCTGTCGCCTGTCCGGGACCTCCGATGGCCAACACCGCCGCCAACACCATCTTCGTTCTCAACGGCCCCAACCTCAATCTCCTGGGGATCAGGGAGCCGGAGACCTATGGGCACGCCACCCTCGCCGATGTCGAGGCGCTGTGCGCGAAGGCGGCTGCGCAATATGGCTTCACCGCCGATTGCCGGCAGTCGAATGTCGAGGGCGAACTCGTCAATTACATCCACGAGGCGCGCACCAAGGCTGTTGGCATCATCATCAATGCCGGCGCCTATTCACACACCTCGATCGCGATCCATGACGCACTGGTCGGCGTGAAAGTGCCGACGGTCGAAGTGCACATCAGCAACGTCTATACCCGCGAAGACTTCCGCCACCATTCCTTCACGGCCCGCGCCGCCTTTGCCAGCCTGTGCGGCTTCGGCATCGAGGGCTATCGCCTCGCGATCTCCGGTCTCGCGGCCAAGCTCGGCAAGACATCGCTCACCTGATTCAAACCCACTCCTTCAGATATCGGATTGCCCATGGCCCGTAAGCCTCCTGCCAAAGCCGCCGCCGCGAAAGCAGCCGCCCCGAAAGTCGCCGCTGCTGCTCCGGCTGCCTCAGCTGACAGCGCCTTCATTCGCGAACTCGCGCAGCTGCTGAACGAGACCAATCTCACCGAGATCGAAGTCGAGCGTTCGGGCCTGCATGTCCGCGTCGCCCGCGAAGTTCATGTGACCGCTGCTGCTGCCCCGGTCTACGCGCCTGCCCCGGTCGCCGCCGCGCCCGCACCGGTTGCCGTTTCGGCCGTCGCCGCCGCTCCTGCCGCGCCGTCGGGCCCGGACTATAGCAAGCATCCGGGCGTCGTGCCCTCGCCCATGGTCGGCACCGCCTATGTGGCGCCGGAGCCGGGCAAGCCGCCTTTCGTCAGCGTCGGCACCAAGGTGACTGCTGGCCAGACCCTGATCATCATCGAAGCGATGAAGACCATGAACCAGATCCCGGCGCCGCGTGCCGGCACCGTGACCCAGATCCTGGTCGAGGACGGCGCGCCCGTCGAATACGGCGAACCGCTGGTTATTATTGAGTAACAAATCTCTCCGTCATCCTGAGGTGCCTGCTCGCAGAGCAGGCCTCGAAGGATGAAGGGCTCGGAGCCCGTGGCCATCCTTCGAGGCGCGCAAGAGCGCGCGCCTCACAAGCTGAACGCAACAGCGTTCAGCGGGGATGACGGCACAGCAAGGCAGATAATATGTTCGAGAAAATCCTGATCGCCAATCGCGGCGAGATCGCACTTCGCATCTTGCGCGCCTGCAAGGAGCTCGGCATCGCGACCGTGGCCGTGCATTCCACGGCCGACGCCGACGCCATGCATGTGCGCCTCGCCGACGAGAGCGTGTGTATCGGCCCGCCGGCGTCGAAGGACAGCTACCTGCATATCCCGTCGCTGCTCGCTGCCGCCGAGATCACCGGCGCCGATGCGGTGCATCCCGGCTATGGCTTCCTGTCTGAAAACGCCCGCTTCGCCGAGATCCTCGCCGACCACAATCTGGCATTCATCGGCCCCAAGGCGGAACATATCCGCACCATGGGCGACAAGATCGAAGCCAAGAAGACCGCCAAGCGTCTTGGCATTCCCGTGGTGCCGGGCTCGGATGGTGGCGTCGGCCCCGATGACGATGCGATGGCAATCGCGAAGGAAATCGGTTTCCCGGTGCTGGTGAAGGCGGCTGCCGGCGGCGGTGGCCGCGGCATGAAGGTGGCGCAGACCGAAGCCGATCTGGAAATGGCGCTGTCCACGGCGGCGACCGAAGCCAAGGCCGCGTTCGGCGATGCGTCGGTCTATCTCGAAAAGTATCTGACCAAACCGCGCCACATCGAAATCCAGGTGCTGGGCGACGGCCGCGGCGGCGCGCTGCATCTCGGCGAGCGCGATTGCTCGCTGCAGCGTCGTCACCAGAAGGTCTGGGAAGAAGGCCCGTCGCCGATCCTCTCGCCGGCAGCGCGCGAAAAAATCGGCGGCATCTGCGCCAAGGCGATGCAGGAGATGAAGTATCTCGGCGTCGGCACCATCGAATTCCTGTACGAGGACGGCGAGTTCTATTTCATCGAAATGAACACCCGCATTCAGGTCGAGCATCCCGTCACCGAGATGATCACCGACATCGACCTCGTGCTGGAGCAGATCCGCATCGCCGCCGGTGGCGACCTGCCCTGCACCCAGGACGAAGTGCAGATCATCGGCCACGCCATCGAGTGCCGCATCAATGCGGAGAACCCGGAAACCTTCCGGCCCTCGCCCGGCACCATCACCCAGTATCACCCGCCCGGCGGCCTCGGCGTCCGCATCGATAGCGCGGTCTATCAGGGCTACAAGATCCCGCCTTATTACGACTCGCTGGTCGGCAAGCTGATCGTGCACGGCAAGAACCGGCCGGAATGCCTGATGCGGCTGCGCCGTGCGCTGGACGAGATCGTGGTGGACGGTGTCGAGACGACTTTGCCGCTGTTCCGCAAACTCGCCCGCGAGAAGGACATGATCGAGGGCGATTACCACATCCATTGGCTCGAACAGTATCTGGCTGGGAAATAAGCCGCACCTGGATGCAAGAATTTTCAAACGCCGATGGAACCAATTCGAAAGATCGGCGTTTGTGGGGTACCGGGAACTCCCGGTTCCCCGGGGAAGCGTTGAAATTCCAGCTAAAATCCTTGCGAGCCGACCGTGACTGCTGACGCGGCCCGCAAACGCGCCTTCTGGCAAATCGTCCTGCTATCGGCGGGATTGCTGGTGCTTGTCGCCATCAGCGCGGCATCGGTCATTTTCGTCAACCGCGCCAGAGACGACCAGCGCTGGGTGACCCACACGGTCGAGGTCCAGAACCAGATCTCCAACCTGTTGCTGGAAATTCGCCGCACAGAGAGCGCAACCCGCGCATATCTGCTCTCGGCAGCACCGCGTTTCATGGAAGAGTATGAGCGCTCGTCGTCAGCGATCATGCCGGCGGTGGAGAAACTCGTCAGGCTCGCCAACGACAACCCGGCCCAGGTCCAGAACACCAACAAGCTCCGTTCAGCTGTCGAGCAACGGCTTGCCGAATTCGGCCGGGGCATGGACCGCATCAAGAACAACGAGCTGCAGACCAGCATCGATATCCTTCGCCGCGGCGGGGCCAACGAAGCTGCAACAGCCATCGCCGAGATCACCGGCGCCATGCGCGCCGAGGAAGGCCGGCTGTTTGTCGAGCGCACGCGCACCGCCGACGAGAGCCAGCAATGGGCTTCGTTCATCACGATCGCCGGTTCGGCCCTCGTGGTGTTGTTCGCAGCCGGATCGATTTTCCTGGTCCGACAGTCGTCCAACGCCCGCGACGATGCCGAAGCCAAGCTGCGCGACAGCAATCTCAACCTCGAAACCACCGTGCAGGAGCGCACCGCCGACCTGCGCGAGGCCAATGAGGAAATCCAGCGCTTCGCTTACATCGTCAGCCACGACCTCCGCTCGCCGCTGGTCAACATCATGGGCTTCACCAGCGAGCTCGAAGAGCTGCGCGGCGACATCTTCCGCCGCATCGCCACACTGGCCAATGAACAACCCGTGGTCCCCGACACTGACGGCAACCTGCCGGAACCTGCACTGCCGGCCGAAGACAAGCAGCTATCGTCAGACTTCAGCGAAGCGCTCGGCTTCATCAAGTCCTCCATCGGCAAGATGGACCGCCTGATCAGCGCCATCCTCAATCTCACGCGCGAGGGTCGCCGCGAATTCAAGCCGGTCAAGATCGACACCCGCGAGTTGATCGAAACCATCGCATCAACCGTAGCGCATCAGGCTGCGGAGACTGAGACGCAGATCAGGATCGAACCGTTGCCCGAGATCGTCTGCGATCGTTTGGCAATGGAACAGATCTTTGGCAACCTTATCGACAACGCCCTGAAATATCTGAAGCCCGGGGTTCCCGGCGACATCCACATCAAGGGCCGCACAAAGATGGGCTTCGCCATCTTCGAAATCATCGACAATGGCCGCGGGATCGACCCGAAGGACCATCAGCGGATATTTGATCTTTTCCGCCGCGCAGGTACACAGGACAGGCCGGGCCAGGGTATCGGGCTGGCGCATGTGCGAGCTCTTGTGCGCCGGCTCGGCGGCACCATGTCGGTGTCATCGGAACTCGGCAATGGCAGCACATTTACCGTGACTTTGCCCGCCAAATGGACGGGCCGCAGCAGAAACGAGACCGCATGAGTAACCCAGTTACCATCATCATGATCGAGGACGACGAGGGTCACGCCCGTCTGATCGAGCGCAATATCAGGCGCTCGGGTGTCAACAATGAGATCGTTCCGTTCACCAACGGTACAGACGCCCTCACCTATCTGTTCGGTGCGGATGGCAGCGGCTCGGCCCATCGCGGCGACGCGCTGCTGATCCTGCTCGATCTCAATCTGCCCGACATGACCGGCATCGATATTCTTCGCCGCGTCAAAGAGAATGAGAATCTCAAATGCGCTCCCGTCGTGGTTCTGACCACCACCGACGACGCGCAGGAAATCAAGCGATGCTACGAGCTCGGATGTAACGTCTACATCACCAAGCCCGTGAATTACGAAAACTTCGCCAACGCAATCCGTCAGCTCGGTTTGTTCTTCTCCGTCATTCAGGTTCCACAAGCGGCTTCATGACATCTGCCTCGACGCCAGTCCTGCTCTACATCGATGACGACGCGGGTCTCGCGCGGCTGGTGGAGCGCGGCCTGACGCGACAGGGCTACAAGGTCGAGCATTGCGACAATGGCGAAGCCGGCATCGCACGCATCAAGCAGGGTGGCATCGACGTCATCGCGCTCGATCAGTACATGCCCGGCCTCGACGGACTCGAGGTGCTCGAGCAAATCCAGAAACTGCCTTCGCCGCCCCCCGTCGTTTTCGTGACCGCATCGCAGGACAGCAAGATCGCGGTTACGGCCTTGAAGGCCGGCGCTGCCGACTATCTCGTCAAGGACACCCAGGGTGACTTCCTGCCGCTCCTGAACGTCGCGTGCGACACGGCCATCCGTCAGGCGCTGGTCATGAAGGCGCGTGACGAAGCCGAAGCCGAAGTCCACGCCGCACGCGATCGCTTTGCGGCACTCGCTGCCGAACGCGAGGTGTTGCTGCGCGAGGTCAATCACCGCGTCGGCAACTCGCTGCAGATCATCGCATCGCTGCTGCATCTGCAGGCCAATTCGGCGCGCGAAGACGACGTGAAGGTGGCGCTCACCAATGCGATGGGCCGCGTCGCCGCGGTGGCGCAGGTGCATCGCCGGCTCTATACGTCGCACGATCTCAACAGCGTACTGCTCAACCAGTATCTCGAAGCACTGCTCGAGGACCTGCGACGCTCGGCCGAAGGCAACAGGATGTCGCGCCTCACGCTGCAGGCGCAGCAGATCGAGATCGACCCGGATCGTGCCGTCGCGATCGGCATCATCGTCAACGAGCTGGTGATGAACGCTGTCAAATACGCCTATCCCGACGGCGCCGGCCCGATCCATGTGGTTCTGTCAGGCCAGGGCGACGATCTCGAATTGTCGATCACCGACGACGGCGTCGGCCTCAATGTGAAGGCCGATCCGCGCTCCACCGGCATGGGCCAACGCATCGTCAGCGCCATGGCCAACAAGCTCGACGCCACCGTCGAGCGCGATCCCAACCACACCGGCACGCGCGTGATCCTGAAGTTCAGCGCGGTGACGAAGACGGCGCCGAAGCTCGCAGTCAACGCCGCGAAGTAACCGTAGCAAAGCGACGCCTTAGCCGACGCGCAGCGTCAGCCACGGCATGACCACGAGCAGCAGACCGGCGAAATAGATCAAGCCGAAGATCAAGCCGAACTTCCAGAAGTCCGCCTTGCCGATATAACCGCTGCCGAAATACATCGGCGCAGGTCCGGTCGCATAGGGCGAGATCACACCGATCAATCCCAGCGAATAGATGCAGAGCAATGTGAGCGTCTGCATATGAATGCCGGGGATACTTGATCCGACCGCGAGCACGACGGGCAGCATTGCCGCCGCATGCGCCGTAATGCTCGAGAAGAAATAGTGGATCCAGAAGAACACCGCGACCAGCAGGATAGTCGCGACCGTCGGGCTGAAACTAGCGAGCGGCGCGGACAGGCCGCCTGCAGCCCATTTGATGAAGCCGATTTCATTGAGGCCCGATGACAGGGTGAGCAGAGAGGTGAAATAGAAGAACACCTCCCACGCGGCTTTTTCTGCAATGATGTCTGCGAAGGAGACGACGCCGGTCAGCAGCATCATCGAGATCACGACGAATACGACCATGGTCGCGTTGATGAAGTTGGAGCCGAGACCGGGCAGTGTGATGTCGGGATTGGAGCCGGTGATCCACAGGAACATCGCGAGCACGACCAGACCGGCCATGATCTTCTCATGGCGCGACAGCGGCCCCATCGCGGCCAGTTCGCTCGCGCTCCAGGCGACGATTTCCGGGCTGTGCTTCACCTCCGGCCGGCAGATCAGATAGGTCAGCAACGGCAGCAGCAGAATGAGTGGCACGCCGAGCGGCGCGAAGCCGATGAACCATTGCGACCAGCCGACATCCACGTTCACGATCTTCTTGGCGATGCTCAGTGCCGCCGCATTGGGCGCCAGCGCGGTGAGAAACATCGAGCTCGTCACCGCTGTCGCCGCAAAGGCAGTCCACATCACATAGGTGCCGATCTTGCCGGCTGTCGGCCCCGGCTCCGAACCGTAGATCCGCGGAATGTTGCTGATGATCGGATAGACGGTGCCGCCGCTACGCGCGGTGTTCGACGGCGTCGCAGGCGCCAGCACCAGATCGGAAAACGCGACGGCATAGCCGAGCCCGATTGTGCTTCGTCCCAGGCCCCGCACCAGCAAGAGCGCCAGCCGCCGGCCAAGACCACTCTTGCGATAACCGATCGAGAACACGAAAGCGCCGACGATCAGCCACACCGTGCTTTCGGCGAAGCCGCCGAGCATCCAGCGCAGCGACTTGTTGGGATCGTGCTCCACATAGCCCATCACCCCCGCGAAGGTGAGCCCGATGAGCCCGACCGCGCCGACCGGCATCGATTCCAGGATCAGGCCGGTGATCACGGCGGCGAAGACCGCAAAATAGTGCCATTGATTGGCGACGAGACCCGCCGGTGTCGGGATCACATACAGCACCAGCCAGACGACAAGCGGTGCGATCTTCTTCCAGCCCAACGCCACAGCGTCCCCTCCGGCACATCGATCGTGTTCTGCGACACGTGCGACAAATTAACACCAGGGACGGTCCGGCACGCAATCCGCTAAGCGAACCACGCTGTGCGTATTGCTGCAGAAGACGGGCGAACGCTTTCTCACGGTCGCAAATGCGGTCCGCCAGAAGGATCAACGCGCGGACTTCAGACGTTGCGGTACAGTCTCACCGGTGCGTACCGCTGGATCATCCAGCACTGCCCGCCCTTGCGTGATCAGCCGCGCTCCGCGTTGATCGAGGGTGTGGATCCACAACCAGTTCAAAGCGACGGCGAGACGGTTGCGCAAACCGATCAGGAAATAGATGTGGGCGATGCCCCAGATCCACCACGCCAGCGCGCCGCGCAGCCTGAACCGGCCGAAGTCGATGACAGCAAGATGCTTGCCGATCTGCGCGAGACTGCCGTCGTGCCTGTAGCGGAACGGCGCCGGCGTCTCGCCGCGCAGCCGTTGCTTGATGGCATTGGCGACATAGCGCCCTTCCTGCTTCGCCGCCGGCGCAATGCCGGGCACAAGCGAGCCATCCGGTGCTGCAATGCTCACGGTGTCCCCGATGGCAAAGATGTCGGGATGATCGGGCACAGTGAGATCAGCATTCACCTGCAGGCGTCCCGCACGATCGGCCGCAACGCCAAGCCATTCCGCTGCCGGTGATGCGCGCACACCCGCAGCCCAGATGATGGTGCGCGCCGGCAGATGCGTGTCGCCATAGACGACGCCGTCCACATTGCAATCCGAGACCGCATGCCCGAGCGCCACTTCCACGCCAAGCTTCTCCAGCGACCGATGTGCATAGGCCGAGAGCTCTTCCGAAAAATTCGCCAGCACACGTTGCCCCGCCTCCACCAGCATGACGCGTGCCTTGCGCGTATCGATGTTGCGAAAATCGTCAGGCAATGTCGTTCGCGCCATTTCGGCGATGGTCCCGGCGAGTTCGACGCCGGTCGGCCCCGCACCGATGATGACGAAGGTCAACAGTGCCGCCTGTTCGGCGGGATCGTCCGCACGCTCGGCGCGCTCGAATGCTGTCAGGATACGGCGACGAATGGTCGTCGCATCTTCCAGCGTTTTGAGGCCCGGCGCGAACGGCTCCCATTCGTCATGGCCGAAATAAGCGTGGCCGGCGCCGGTGGCGAGAACGAGCGTGTCGTAGGGCAGCATCTGGCCGTCATCGAGCCGAACGCATTTCGCTGCAACATCGACGCCGGTCACCGTGCCAAGCAGCGTCGTAACATCCTTACGCCCGCGCAGCAGATAGCGGATCGGCCAGGCGATCTCGGATGTCGCCAGCGATGCCGTCGCCACCTGATAAAGCAAAGGCTGGAACAGATGATGATTGCGCTGGTCCACCAGTGTCGTCACGGCATCGACGCCGCGCAGCCGATACACCGCTTCAAGCCCGCCGAAACCGGCGCCGACGACAACGATGCGATGAGCTCCGGTATCGGCAACATGCGGGACTGACGTCATGGTTCGCTCTCCATTCGTCTGTGCAGGTTATGACGGTGGCGGTATCGTACAAGCCGGTCGCGCTTATCGCGCCATTCTGTTAGCCTATCGATATGAGCTCACGCGACAACGCATCATCCGACATCACGCCCGAACTGCTGCTGCGCGCCTATGCCTGCGGCATTTTCCCGATGTCGGAGAGCGCCGACGATCCCGGCCTGTTCTGGGTCGAGCCGGAAATCCGCGGCGTGATCCCGCTGGATGGCTTTCGTATCAGTTCACGCCTTGCGCGCACGGTGCGTTCGGATGCCTTCACGGTGACGGTAGATAGCGCCTTCAAACGCGTGATGTCCGAATGCGCTGCGCCGAAGCCGGATCGCGAGGACACCTGGATCAACAAGCGCATCCGCGACCTCTATGGCGCGTTGCATGAGATGGGCCATGCCCACAGCGTCGAGGTCTGGCAAAACGACGATCTCGTCGGTGGCCTCTATGGCGTCTCGCTCGGCCGCGCGTTTTTCGGCGAGAGCATGTTCCATCACGCGCGCGATGCATCGAAGGTGGCGCTGGTGCATCTCGTGGCCCGGCTGATCGCGGGCAATTATGGCCTGCTCGACACGCAATATGTGACGGATCATTTGCGCAGCTTCGGCGCCGTCGAAGTGCCACGCGATCGCTATCGGCAACTGCTCGATGCGGCACTGGATGACGTGGCAGATTTCGAGGCGCTACCGGCCACGATGACCGGCGAGGATGCGCTGGCGATCATCGCGGAGCGACAGTCGTAGCCTGGATGGAGCGAAGCGAAATCCAGGAACAGCAGAGATAGTTGAGACGCCGGTCCCCGGATTGCGCTGCGCTCCATCCGGGCTAAGAGGCGCTCACTGCCTGAAAGCCGGGAAGCCCGGCGGCGGCGCCAGTTGCTGTTGCGGCTGAGGGCGCGGCTGCTGCTTCGGCGGCGGCGGGCGTTTTTGCGCGGCGGCGGGTGCCGGGCGCGTCTCCTGCTGCGTGGCAACCACTTCGGGCTGCTTACAGTCGGTGAGCCAGATGTCGTAAATCGGATGCTCGACGCCGTGCAGGCCGGGGCTCGCTGCGAACATCCAGCCTGAGAAGATCCGCTTCACCTCACCCTGCAGCGTGATTTCGTCCACCTCGACGAACGCGTCAGTGTTGGCTGCTTCCGTCGCCGGGCGCGTGTAGCAGGCATCGGTCTTCACGCGCAGCGCGCCGAACTGCACGGTCTCGCCGATATCGGCATCGAAATTGATGATGCGGCCGGTGATCTTGTCGAGACCCGAGAACGCTGCCTTCTTGTTGGCGATCTTCTGGGCTGGCGGCTCGGTCACCACCTCGTCGCCGGGTTGCAGGGTCGCGGCCGGCGGCGGCGCATTCTTCGGTGCCTGACGGCCATTCGGAGCCGCGCCGGGCGGAGCGTTGGCGACACCTGGCTGCTGCGGCTGGCCGGGCGCGGCCGGCTGTTGGGCCTGTCCCTGCGGGTTCTGGGGCACGATGGTGGTGTTGCTGCCCGGCGGCGGCGCCAGCGGCTGCGACTGCACGGCGCCCGGCGGCGGCGCGCCCATGCCCGGATTCGGCCGCGACGGCAGCAGGCGTCCCTGCGGCAGCGCCGGCACTTCCTCGTCGTCATCGATGGGCGGTGGAAGCTGTTGCTGCTGCTGGCCACGCGGCACGGAGCCCGGCGGGCGCGGCGGCGGATCGCCGAACAACGGACCAAACTGCGCCAGCACCGGGGTGCTGGACAGCGAGGTGGCAGCCAGCAAGGCTGCAAATCCGGCAATCGTCAGGGTTCGCAACATGCGGCGGCGCTCAACCGAGAATCAGGCTCGCGACATTGTAGGGGAATGGCCGCGCAATCGCCTCCGGTTAACACGTCGAATGAGGCGACGGAAGGGCGCATGCTTCCCATACCACCGTCTGGCCAGCCCTCCTCCGGCATGAAATAGTTCGCAGCAGAGCCGGCGCGCGATGCGCGACTGGCCGACAATCCGGATCAACCGGAGTTGCAGGGAGAATGCAAAATGGCCGACGGAATTCGTCTGGATGGCAGGGTCGCTGTCGTCACCGGGGCTGCCGGGGTGATCGGCACCGAGACCATCAACCTCTTCGCCGCGCGCGGCGCCAAAATCGTTGCGGTGGACCGCGATGCCGCTGCCCTCGACCGGGCCATCGCCGAGCTTCCGGCCTCCGCCGAGGCGCTGGCGATCATCGCCGATGTGACCAGCGAAGAGGACGTGACCGGCTATGTCGCCGCCGCGGTGAAACGCTTCGGCCGCATCGACATCTTCTACAACAATGCCGGCATCGAGGGCACGATCACGCCGATCGTCAACGCCTCGCTCGCCGACTTCCGCAAGGTGCTTGACGTCAATGTGGTCGGCGTCTTTCTCGGCATGAAACACGTGCTGCCGGTGATGCTGAAACAGGACAGCGGCTCGATCATCAACACCGCTTCCATCGCCGGCCTGATCGGCTCGGCGGAAGTTGCGGTCTACAGCGCCAGCAAGCATGCGGTGATCGGCCTGACCAAGAGCGCGGCCCAGGAATGCACCGGCACCAAGGTGCGCGTGAACTGCGTTTGCCCGGGTCTGATCGACAGCCGCATGCTGTCGGCGATCGTCGATGCCCGCGTCGGCCGCGGCGCGCCGGCACCGGTCGAGAAAGTCGTCGATCGCGTCCCGCAACGGCGACTAGGGCTCGCAAAAGAAGTCGCGCCCATCGTTGCCTTCCTCGCCTCCGACGATGCCAGCTACGTCACCGGCTCCGCCTATACGGTGGATGGCGGCCGCACCTCCGCATAACCATCCACAAGCAAGAGCAGCACATGCCCGTCACTCTCGATCCCGATGCCAGCGCCGTCCTCAACGTCTTCCGCGATGCCGGTCGTCCACCCTATGAAACGCTGACGCCGCCGGAAGCGCGCGAGTGGTATCTCAAGGCCCGCCCGGTCGCCAATCCGGAGCCGCCGGAGCTCGCTTCGGTAACAGCATTGACGATCCCCGGGCCGGCCGGCGCCATCCCTGCCCGCCTCTACACGCCGAAGACGCTGCGGCAGCAGGACGGCCTGTCGCCCTGCCTGGTGTTCTTTCACGGCGGCGGCTGGGTGATCGGCGATCTCGACAGCCATGACGTGGTCTGCCGTTTCCTCGCTTATGAAGGCGAGATGCTGGTGATCTCGGTGGATTATCGCCTCGCGCCGGAACACAAGTTTCCTGCCGCCATCGACGATGCCGTCGCCGCCACGCGCTGGATCGCGGACAATGCGGTGCAGCTCAATATCGACGCCCAACATCTGGTCGTCGGCGGCGACAGCGCCGGCGGCAATCTGTCGGCCATCGTCGCCATCGATGCGCGTGAAAACGGCGGGCCGAAGCTTGCGGGCCAGTTGCTGATCTATCCCGCCACCGATTTCCGGATGGACCATCCCTCGCACAGCGAACCGGAAACCAGCTGCCTGCTGACCCACAACGTCATCCGCTGGTTCGCGGATCACTATCTGAACAGCCCCGCCGATATCGAGAACTGGCGCGCATCGCCGGCGCGCATGGACAACCTGAGGGGCCTGCCGCCGGCCTATGTGCTGACCGCCGGCGCCGATCCGCTGCGCGACGAAGGCGATGAATATGCGAAACGGCTAACCGATGCCGGCGTCGCCGTCAGCTACAAATCCTATCCCGGCCAATTCCACGGCTTCATCACTATGGGCAAGATTTTGCCCAAGGCGAACACGGCGCTGAACGAGATGGGTGGGTGGCTGAAGTCATTGTGACTTTGTAGGGTGGGCAAAGCGCAGTGTGCCCACCATCTCTGGCACAGCGCGAATTGGTGGGCACGGCGCAAACGCGCCTTTGCCCGCCCTACAAAGACGGAAGACTACCATGACCGCCCCTCTCCGTATCGGCTTCGTCCTCTTCCCCAATGTCACGCAACTGGATTTCACCGGCCCGCTGCAGGTGCTGTCGCGCGCGCCGGGCGCCGAAGTGCATCTGTTGTGGAAGCGCATCGAACCGCTCACCAGCGACACGGTGTTGACATTCCTGCCGACCACGACCTTCGCCGACAGCCCGCAACTCGACGTGATCTGCGTGCCCGGCGGTGCCGGTGCCGATGATGCGATGCTCGACGATGAGACGCTCGCCTTTCTGCGCCAGCAGGCCGAAGGCGCGCGCTACGTCACCTCGGTTTGCACGGGCGCATTGGTGCTGGGCGCAGCGGGTCTGTTGAAGGGCTATCGCGCAGCGACGCATTGGTCGGCGCGGCCGTTCCTGTCGCAGTTCGGAGCGATCCTCGACACCTCACGTGTCAGTGTCGATCGCAATCGCGTCACCGGTGGCGGCGTCACGGCCGGCATAGACTTCGCGCTGAAACTTGTCTCGATCATCTTTGATCGTCGGACGGCCGAGATGATCCAGCTCGGCATCGAATACAATCCGGCACCGCCGTTCGATGCGGGCTCGCCCGATACCGCACCGGCCGATGTCGTATCGGCATTGACCGAACGCGCTGGCGGCTGGAAACAGCGCGAGGGCAAGGCGAAGCGTGCCGCAGAGAAACTGCGTTTGTAGCACGCATGAGTGAAGCGATATGCGGGCTGTCGATTCAACTGAAGCGCCGGCCCCGGATGTCGCTTCGCTCATCCGGGCTACAGTCCCCAAAACGAAAAAGCCGCGCATGTCGCCATGCGCGGCTTTTTGAATTCGGAGTCCTCTTATCAGCCAGGCGTCCAGGCCTGGTAGTCGCCGGTCGCCTTGGGGCGGCGGCCCGAGGCCAGCGTCGAGCCCGAGGGGCGGTACGCGGACGGCGTGCCGGTCAGGTTCGGCTGATGCGGCTTCTGCCACTCGCGCGGCGTGTAGGCCTGATCGGTCGGTGCCACATCGGTGGTGTGATGGATCCAGCCGTGCCAGCCGGTCGGGATGCGGCTCGCTTCGGCATAACCATTATAGATCACCCAACGGCGCTCGAAGCCCAGCGTCGGGTCGATCTTGCCGCCCTTGGTGCGGTAATAGCGGTTACCCTGTTCGTCGGTGCCGACCAGTTCGCCGAATCGGCTGGTCCAGAGATCGGTCCCGAAGGTCGAGCCGCTCCACCAGGTAAAGAATTTCAGCAGAAACTGTTTCATATTTTGAGCCGTTCCAAGGAATTCGTCGCGCCGTTGATGCCATCCGGCCGGCCAAATGTCCAGTTACCGGCGTGACGGAATGCCGCCCGCAACTGATCGTGAAACCGGGTCGTTTCCACCGGGCATTCCCCTTATGTGGCCTCTTGTGATCTTTGCCGTTCACGCTGCGTACACGTTCGATCACACATCGTGGTGATGACGTAAATCGCGCAAGGCTGCAGGGAACACCCATCCCGCGAATGGGTTGGGAATGCATCCAGACAGGAGCAGACAATGAGCGTTTTGAAGATTTTGAGCGTCGCGGCAATCGCAGCCGTCGCTGTCCCGGCGATGCCCGTCACGCCGAGCCAAGCAGCCACCAAAGTTGTGACCGTTGGACCGGGCGGCGGTGCACGCACCGTTGGCACATTCTCCGGAGGCGGTCCCCGCTTCGGTGGCGGCTGGCATGGCGGCCCGCGATTTGGCGGCGGTGGCTGGCATCAAGGCGGTGGCTGGCGCGGCGGTGGCTGGCGTGGCGGCGGCTTCGGTCCGGGCTTCGCAGCCGGTGCGGTGATCGGCAGCGGCCTTGCCGCCAGCAGCTATTATGGCAATTCCTACGGGTATTACGGAAACGGCTACGGACCGTCCTATTATGGCAGCCGCTATGTCGAGGAGCCCGTGGTCGAGGAGGTCGAGTCGGACCGGGATGTCGATTATTGCATCCGCACTTACAAGTCGTACAATGTTCGGACTGGCACCTATCTCGGCTATGACGGCCAGCGTCACGCCTGTCCGTAACAGGTTAGCTATATGGATTGAGGGCGGCGCAATGCGCCGCCCTTTGTCGTTTGTGGTTGCGCCATTCGGTGCAGCATCTAAGACTGACTTTCAACAGTGCGTGGAAACTCTCGTGGAACTCGCGCGTCATCGTGGTGTGAGCTATTCAGTGGTCGCGTCAGACAAACCCAAGATCGCAGCATTGCACCCGAACGAGACCGAACGCCTCAAGGCGCTTCGCTCATACGGTATTCTCGACACAGCCACCGAGCCGTCCTTCGACGACATCACCAAGATCGCCAGCTATGTCTGCCAGACACCGATGTCGATCATCAGCCTGGTCGATGAAGGCCGGCAGTGGTTCAAATCCGAAATCGGCCTGGGCGTGCGCCAGACGCCGATGGAAGAATCGATCTGCGCGCATGCGATCCTCGAGCACAGTTTTCTCGAGGTTGAGGACGTCACTAAGGATGCACGTTTCAGCGCAAATCCGCTCGTGACCGGCGCGCCGCATCTGCGCTTCTATGCCGGCGCGCTGCTGCGTACCCCGGACGGACTGCCGCTCGGCACCGTCTGCGTCCTCGATGACAAGCCGCGCGTGCTCTCGCCCGAACAACGCGAGGTATTGGCCGCCCTCGCCCGCCAGGTCATGGCGCAAATGGAGTTCCGCCGCGCGCTGGTGCTCGCGGACAGGCTTCAGCGCAATATCAGCCGCCTGATGGCGGTCGCCGGCCATGATCTGAAGCAGCCCTTGCAGGTGATGGTGATGGCCATCGACCGCGTGCGCGCCAAGCTCACCGACGAAAAGGATCGCGAACGCCTGAGCTACGCGATCGACGCCGGCATGCGCATGGCGGAAGAGCTCGATCGTCTCGCCGAGACTTCGGTGTTCGGCGCCGGCTTCGGTGTGCCGAACCTGCGCGCGTTTGCCATCCAGGACGTGTTCGACTCCATCACCGCCAACTGGCGCCTGCATGCGGAGGCGAAAGGTCTGGAACTTATCGTGCTGCCCAGCGCGGCACAGGTCGTCAGCGATCCCGGCATGCTGCGCGCGATCCTCGGCAATCTCGTTGGCAACGCGATCAAATATACGGATCACGGCCGGGTGCTGGTCGGCTGCCGCAAACGGCACAATGCTGTCAGCATCGAGGTGCTGGACACCGGTGCGGGCATTCCGAACGAACAGCTCTCATCGATCTTCGAAGCGTTTCACCAGATCAATCCGGCCAGCGAAGGCCTCGGCCTTGGCCTCTCCATCGTGCGCCGGACGGCAGAAGCGCTCGGTCACGAGATCGTATTGAAATCCGACCTCGCCCGCGGCTCGCATTTCACGGTGACGGTGCCGCTGGCGGCGAATACCTAATTTCTGCAAGACGTGCCACTATCACATCTTTAGGTTGATGAAACTGTCTTTCACGTGATAGTTTGATTGGGCGTGCGGCGCTCTACCTTCGGCAACTCGCCCCCAAGGAGCAAACAGGCAACGTCAATGTCGTCAGTCCAGATGCGCCTCTCTGAAATCGAACAAATCAAACACCAGGCATCCGGTCTCAACTCTTTTGCGGTGGCGATTGCTACCGCCGGCTCACTCGGTCCGCTATTCGCGTTCATGACCGACAGATTATCCGAGCGTATCCCGTTCTGGTCCTTAATCGGCCTAGCTATCGCGTGCCTGCTCGTTGCCTATATAATCCACGAAACTGGCCGCTCACTATTGGAAGAAATCAGATGATGGCTTTCGATAAAGAACTCTATCTGCTGCTGAGCCCGCTCATTCTCGGCCTGCTTATTCTCGTCTATGGACGGATCCAACTGCGTCGGCTTCGCGCGCGAAATGCGGCTTACCAAGTTCGTCAGGTCGATCGCTGGGAAGCTGGCGAATAGCGGCAGTCACCCCTTCGTCGCCAGCGCCACGCCGGCGAGCGTGAAGCTCAGCGCTGCGATCTGCACGAGGCCCAGCGGTTCATGCAGCATGACGGCGGCGCCGACCACACCGATCACCGGCACCGCCATGGTGCCGATGGCTGCGACCGATGCCGGCAGTTGGGTGAGGGCCGCGAACCAGCACACATAAGCGAGGCAGAAACCGATCAGGCCGACATAGGCAAACGTGCCCCAGCCCACATAGGTCAGCGCCTGCAGATGCGCGGTCTCGAACACGAGGCCGATCAGCAGCACCGGCAGGCTGCCGAGCACGATCTGCCAACCGGCGGATGCCAGCAGCGTCAGCCTGAGCGGATATTTCTTCCCCAGCACCGTGCCGCCGGCAAAGCCGAAGGCGCCGGTAATCGCCATCGCCAGGCCGAGCAGCTTTTGCGGTGTGATGTGGACGCCGTCACCCAGCATCAGCGCGGCGATGCCCGAGAACGCCATCAGCATCGCGATGATGCGCCGGAGCGACAGCGTCTCGCCGAGGATTCGCCAAGCCAGCACGGCCGCCCAGATCGGCATCGTATAGGCGATGACAGCCGCCTCGCCCGCTGGCAGCCACAGCAGCGCCAGGCTCATCAGCGCCATCCAGCCGAACACATTGAGCATGGAGAGCCCGATCAAGCGCCCCCACTGCCCCTCCGGCACCCTCAGGCTCTCGCCGCGCAACAGAGCGAGCCCGAGCAGCACGGCGCCACCGATCACGCCAGCGCCGCCGCGGCCGGTCAGCGGCGGCCATTCGGTCAGCAGGAGTTTGGTCATCGGCCAATTGAAGCCCCAGCCGATCGAGGTGACGACGAGAAACAGCAGACCAAGCGATGCGATTCGCGGGCGCGAATCTGTGGAGTTCGGAATCGACATGAAATGGGCATTTCCGGCAGGAGATTCGGCGTCACCATGCGCGCATTTGCATGTTCCGACCACCGTCAGTCGTGGGAACCGCCCATCCCGTGACCGCACGCCTCAACGTCATCCAAATGCAATGCCGAAATGCAACACCTTGCCTGCCTGTGAACAGCGGGCATGGCGCGGTTTGCGGACACTTTGCAAAAAATTTTCGACTTGGGATTCCGTGAGGACTCACCGATAGTTGGCGTCATTCAGGGCGCGGCTTGTCCCCCTGGTTATCCACCCTTTCCACCATATTTAGTATTTGATTCAGGAACCGTCACTAATCCTTGACGTGAGAGATCGGTTTGGCCTAATTTTCGGATTGTCCGGTGCGAGCAGTTCTTCGTCCCCACCGGGCGCTCCCAAACGGGTCCTGGCCGGTCACTTCGTCCCTCCAAAGGAGGTTACGGGGATCGGGGATCTGCGCCCTGAAAACCAGAGCTTCGGAGCATAAGAATGGGCCGGCAAACCGGCCCAAACCACGCGTTGAGGCGTTAGGATCAGGCGAACTTCGTCGGATCCGGGATGCATGACCCCGGCAGTTCCGGGCGGCCGCAAATGGCCCCGCCATGCTCCAGAACAGAGACAAAAGGACCGGTTTCACCGGCACATCTTGCGGCGAATTCGAGGCAGCCTCGCGGCTTCCCTGAGACCGCTAACAGAAATCACCGACCCACCAGATGTGGTGTCGGACACACGACGGGGCACGACGACGATGCAGATCACACGCCGCTACACCACTGAAGGACAGTCGCCCTATGCGGGGATCGACTTCCGCCTGACCACGTCCGAGATCCGCAACCCGGATGGCTCGATCGTGTTCAAGCTCGACGGCGTCGAAGTGCCGGAGGCGTGGTCGCAGGTCGCGTCCGACGTGCTCGCCCAGAAGTATTTCCGCAAGGCCGGCGTCGCTGCGCGCCTGAAGAAGGTCGAGGAAGAGACCGTGCCGTCGTGGCTGTGGCGCTCGGTGCCGGACACCGATGCCCTCGCCGCTTTGCCCGAGAATGAGCGCTTCGTCAGCGAACTCTCGTCCAAGCAGGTGTTCGATCGCCTCGCCGGCTGCTGGACCTATTGGGCCTGGAAGGGCAGCTACTTCACGAGCGAAGCCGACGCCCACGCCTTCCATGACGAGCTGCGCTACATGCTCGCCAAGCAGATGGTCGCGCCGAATTCGCCGCAGTGGTTCAACACCGGCCTGCATTGGGCCTACGGCGTCGATGGTCCCGGCCAGGGCCACTATTACGTCGACTGGAAGACCGGCAAGCTCACCAAGTCGAAGTCGTCCTACGAACATCCGCAGCCGCATGCCTGCTTCATCCAGGGCGTCGAGGACGACCTGGTCAATGAAGGCGGCATCATGGACCTGTGGGTGCGTGAAGCTCGCCTGTTCAAATACGGCTCGGGCACCGGCTCCAACTTCTCGCGCCTGCGCGGCGAAGGCGAGAAGCTGTCGGGTGGCGGACGTTCGTCCGGCCTCATGAGCTTCCTGAAGATCGGCGATCGCGCGGCTGGCGCCATCAAGTCGGGCGGCACCACGCGCCGCGCGGCCAAGATGGTCGTGGTCGATGCCGACCATCCGGATATCGAGACCTATATCGACTGGAAGGTGAAGGAAGAGCAGAAGGTCGCTGCCCTCGTCACCGGTTCGAAGATGAACCAGAAGCACCTCAAGGCCATCATGAAGGCCGCGGTGAATTGCGAAGGTTCGGGCGACGACTGCTTCGATCCCGAGAAGAACCCGGCTCTGCGCCGCGAGATCAAGCTCGCGCGCCGCGCGCTGGTCACCGACAACATGATCAAGCGGGTGATCCAGTTCGCCAAGCAGGGCTACAAGGACATCAATTTCGACATCTACGACACCGACTGGGATTCGGAAGCCTATCTCACCGTTGCCGGCCAGAACTCCAACAACTCGGTTTCGCTGAAAGATGACTTCCTGCGCGCCGTGGAGACCGATGGCAATTGGGACCTGATCGCCCGCAAGGACGGCAAGGTTATGAAGACCATCAAGGCCCGCGACCTCTGGGAGAAGATCGGCTACGCCGCCTGGGCGTCGGCCGATCCCGGCCTGCACTTCAACACCACCATGAACGACTGGCACACCTGCAAGTCCTCGGGCGATATCCGCGCGTCCAATCCGTGCTCGGAATACATGTTCCTGGACGACACCGCGTGCAACCTCGCGTCCGCCAACCTGCTGACCTTCTATGATGTGGAAGCCAAGCGCTTCGACATCGAAGCCTATGAGCATCTGTGCCGCCTCTGGACCATGGTGCTCGAAGTCTCGGTGATGATGGCCCAGTTCCCGTCGAAGCCGATCGCGGAACTGTCCTACGAATTCCGCACGCTGGGCCTCGGCTACGCCAATATCGGTGGCCTGCTGATGACCATGGGCCTGTCCTACGACTCGAAGGAAGGTCGCGCGCTGTGCGGCGCCCTCACCGCGGTCATGACCGGCGTGGCTTATGCGACCTCGGCCGAAATGGCCGGCGAGCTCGGCCCGTTCCCGGGCTACAAGAAGAACGCCGCGCATATGCTGCGCGTCATCCGCAACCATCGCCGCGCCGCCCATGGCGACACCCACGGCTATGAGAAGCTTGCTGTCGATCCGGTGCCGCTCGACCATGCCTCCTGCCCGCAGGCTGACATCGTCACCCGCGCCAAGCTGGCCTGGGACCGCGCCCTCGAACTCGGCGAAACCCATGGCTATCGCAACGCCCAGACCACCGTGGTTGCCCCCACCGGCACCATCGGCCTGGTCATGGATTGCGACACCACCGGCATCGAGCCCGATTTCGCATTGGTGAAGTTCAAGAAGCTCGCCGGTGGCGGCTATTGGAAGATCATCAACCGCGCCGTCCCGGCAGCACTGCGCGTGCTCGGCTATCGCGAAAGCGAGATCGCCGAGATCGAGGCCTATGCCGTCGGTCACGGTTCGCTGTCCAATGCGCCGGGCATCAATGCCTCGACGCTGAAGGCCAAGGGCTTTACCGACGAAGCGCTGGCCAAGGTCGAAAAGGCCCTGCCGACCGCCTTCGACATCAAGTTCGCTTTCAACAAGTGGACCTTTGGCGAGGACTTCCTCCGCGACACGCTGAAGATCGAAGCCGAAGCCATCGCGGCCCCCGGCTTCGACCTGCTCGCCGCCCTCGGCTTCACCAAGCGCGAGATCGAAGCGGCCAACGTGCACATCTGCGGCGCGATGACCGTGGAAGGCGCGCCGCATCTGAAGGCCGAGCACTACAGCGTGTTCGATTGCGCCAATCCCTGCGGCAAGATCGGCAAGCGTTATCTCTCGGTGGAAAGCCACATCCGCATGATGGCGGCGTCGCAGCCCTTCATCTCGGGTGCGATCTCCAAGACCATCAACATGCCGAACGACGCCTCGGTGGAGGACTGCAAGTCCGCTTACCTCCTGTCGTGGAAGCTGGCGCTGAAGGCCAACGCGCTCTATCGCGATGGCTCGAAGCTGTCGCAGCCGCTCAACTCGCAGCTCATCAGTGATGAGGACGAGGATGAGGATGCCATCGAGAACCTGATGGAGAAGCCGATGGCGGCCCGCACCGCCGCGATCTCCGAGAAGGTGGTCGAGCGTCTGGTCGAGCGCATCGTCGTCATGCGCGAGCGTGAAAAGATGCCGGATCGCCGCAAGGGCTACACCCAGAAGGCCGTGGTCGGTGGCCATAAGGTCTATCTGCGCACCGGCGAATATGATGACGGCCGCCTCGGCGAGATCTTCATCGACATGCACAAGGAAGGCGCCGCACTCCGCTCCTTCATCAACAACTTCGCCATCGCCGTCTCGCTGGGTCTCCAGTATGGCGTGCCGCTGGAAGAATATGTCGACGCCTTCACCTTCACCCGCTTCGAGCCCGCGGGCCCCGTGCAGGGCAACGACTCTATCAAGTTCGCGACCTCGATCCTCGACTACGTGTTCCGCGAACTCGCCGTCTCCTACATGTCGCGTTTCGACCTCGGCCATGTCGACCTCTCCGAGACCGGCTTCGATGCGCTGGGCAAGGGCGAGGAAGAAGGCAAGGCGCCGGATGAAGCGAGCAAATATGTCTCGCGCGGCCTCACCCGTTCGCGCACCGACAATCTCGTCGTCATGCGCGGCGGCGCCACCGCCGTCGCCTCGCCGTCCGACTCAGCCCCTGCCGGCGGCAGCCGTGTCACCGCTTTTGCCGGTGGCCATGCCGAAGGCGCCGTGGCGCTGAAGACCGCGGAGCCGACGGTTGCTTTGTCACCGACCGAGAAGCTCGAGGCCCAGGCCTGGAGCAAGCCCGGCACGGCGGCAGCGGCTGCCGCTCCGACCAAGGCAGAGCGTCGCGCAGAAGCCAAGGCCAAGGGCTATGAAGGCGACATGTGCGGAGAGTGCTCGAACTTCACGCTGGTGCGGAATGGCACCTGTATGAAGTGCGATACGTGTGGCTCTACAACTGGGTGCTCGTAAACTCAAGATCAGAAGAATAGAAAGGCCGCTCGAGAGAGCGGCCTTTCACTTTCAGACACTGCGTTTACTCCCAAAAAACCGCGAATAGTTCGATGGACAAGGTCTTTCAAGTCTTCGTCAGCTCGACGTTCACCGATTTAGAGGAAGAACGGCGCCGAGTAACCGACACTCTGGCTAAAGCAGGACATTTTGTGGCTGGAATGGAGTTGTTCCCAGCAACTGACCAGCAACAACTAGACTTCATCAAGCGAGTAATTGACCGAAGTGACTACTATGTCGTCGTCGTAGCTGGCCGCTACGGATCTTTATCCGACGACGGACTAAGCTTCACCGAAAAAGAGTTTCAGTATGCGCGATCCAAGGGAATTCCGGTTCTTGCTTTCATTCACGCCTCTCCTTCAACCATTCCCGTCGGCAAAACAGACCAAGAAGCGGACAAAGCTGAAAAACTCGAAGCATTCAAATCGAAGCTGAAAGCCGGGCGAATGGTCGAGTTTTGGACCGATCCGAGCGATTTATGCACGAAAATTGTTATTGCTGTCTCTAACGCAATCAACTTGTCTCCAGGAGTTGGCTGGGTACGGGGAGATCAAGCAATTGACCCTAAAGTGCTGCAAGAATCTGAGCGGCTTCGGATTGAAAATCAGGATTTGCGCGCTCGACTAGCTACCGCGGAAAGCACCGAGATTGTCTTTGACGATTCACTTTTAGGTCCGGACGATAATATCACTTTCTTGGTAACCCGCGAAATCAGTGACAGTAACGTCAATGATCGGCCGAAGCTATCGCATCACGACGTCGAGACAACGGCAGGATTTATCTTTCTATCAATCTACGATCGGCTACTCACAGAGCCCAGTGAGTCTCAGCTTGAAGGCATCATTGGCCGAGCATTATCTTCGGAGATCGCAGAAAGTAAAAAAGGATCAGTCTTCCGCATCGAGGAAGAGGCTGTTGTTGCACTTCGCCATCAACTTGAGGCACTGGATCTTATTGAAGCGTTTGGCGAAAGCTCTACGAATAGTACCGGACCATTTTCCTTCACTTCGAACTATGTGTGCTGGCGCCCATCACTTAAAGGAAGAAGATATTTTGTAAATAAGAAGGCAAAACTTCGCTCCCATTTGAGCAACCGCAGTTCAAATGAAGAATAGCGAGACTTCTCGCATTTCGCTATGCTCATACGCCCGCAAGTGTCACAACTCAAAAACGCGCCTTTGATCCTGAAGGCTTGGCATGACCATTTCGGCAACCAGCGTCCGTTTCGATGATGTCACCATGTGGATCGAACTGACCGACGGGCGAACGCTCGGCGTGCCACTCGCCTGGTTTCCGCGCCTACTCCGCGCAACGCCAGAGCAGCGCGATCAGGTCGAGATCAGCCGCCTCGGTCTAAATTGGGAAGCACTCGACGAGGATATTTCCGTTGCCGGCCTGATTGCCGGACGAGGCGATGTCACACAACATTCCGAGAGCGCGGCGTAGCTCCGATCGTAGGATGGGTAGAGCGGAGGCGCATCGCGCCGGAGCGAAACCCATCGGCAGAGATTGCAGCAATGACGGAATGATGGGTTTCGCTGCGCTCTACCCATCCTACGGCTCCGCTCTTTGAAGGGAGCTGACTGTAAATCAGCAGCCGTCCCCTCAGTCGATCGCTACCGGACCCGCCGCGGGTTCGGATATTGCTCGTCCTGCCAGGAGCCATAAGCCATCCACGGATTGCGCACGCAATCGCCGCCGACGCCGCTGATCGAGGCCTGGCATTGGTTCAACGATGTGAACGAACAATCGGGCGAACCGCCGGTCATCTTGGTGCGCTGGCACCAGGGATAGTCAGGCGCCGCGTAAGCCGACGCCGAGCTCAGCAGGACGATCGCTGACGCAATGATGAATTTTCGCATGTCTCAAATCCTTCTCTCTACAGAAGGAGAAGGTCGAATGCGGCGAACAGTTCCCAAATCCCCTTCGCACTGGCGTCGATCAGGCCGAAACGCGCGTCACGTCAGCGTGTCTCGGCCCGTTGATCACCCGCAAAAGAAAAGCCCGCACTAGGCGGGCCCCGCAATCGCGTCGGATCGGATGGTCATCGCCGGGATCATGGCGTCCAGCCGCTCATAGATAAACGATCCCTCGTCATCGATCGCCACCTTCTCGGTGACATTGCATTCCCGGCAGATGAAGAGCCGCGCTTCCTCGCTTGGATTTCCACCGTCCGTCAGATAGCCAGCGAAGGCGCGCGCCTCGCCGCAATCCGGGCATTGTACAGGTCCTCGCATTCCATCCTCCTCAGTCCCAACGGAACGAAAATGGCCCAGATGGCCCATTGGTTCCGCGCCTGAGGCGAATTCGTGTCGGATGCGAGGCAACCTGTAATGAGCGGACTAGTGGGCCGCTTTCGGCGCGCCGGCAGCCACGGGCGCCTTGCCTGCGTCGGCCGGGGGCGCGAGCGTGGCGGCATGAACGACGAAGCCGAGGAAGAGCAGCGCAATCACGCCTGCGACGATCGCGCCAGCGTTGCTGTCGTTGCCGGCGTCTTTCAGGGCATGATCGGGGCGGAAGCCATGGTGATACCTTTGCTTTGGGACTAGGATGCGGGGCAAATCGTGCGACGTTCATACCTGTTCAGCGACGACATTTCCACCACACGCCGGATCGCCGTCAGCCCACATTTGGAAAGCGCCCCATGAAAATTCACGACCCCGCCGACAATGTCTGGACCGCGCAGCAGGACGAAGACCTCAAGCTGCAACTAGCCAATGGCCGCAGCCTCAACGAGATCGCGTTGCGCATGAAGCGAACGCCCCTCGCCGTCCGCACGCGCCTTACCAAGCTCGGCATCCGCCCCGCAGAGGGATGAGGCCCGCCATCACCCCGGCTTGAATTTGCTATAGGCCTCATTGGTCGCGATGATCAGGTGGTCTGCGCAGCCATTGCGGCGGTGCGGATCGCAGCGGGTCTCGTAATCCGCAGATGTCATCATCTCCAGAAACGCAGCCACGCTGGGATAATACACCAGCGCCAGATAGTCCCAGCGGTGGGCATCGGGCACGCCGAGCGCGACGGCTTTGGCGTCGCCGGTCCAGAGCAACGTGCCGCCGCGCGCCTTGATCATCGGCACGGTGAGCGCGCTGTAGCGCAGATAGGCGTCCCAGCCGCTGCCGTCGCCATCCAGCGCGCGCGGATGAAACCGCATCAGATTGACCATCACCACGGGGCTCTGCGGATCCAGCGCTTCAAGCCCCGTGATGTTCAGATATTCGACGCTCATCGGCTCAGCCCGGCACCTTGCGGAACGCATTCTTGAGGATGACCTCGCTGCCGCGGAAGCGCAGCAGGTCGCAGCCGGCGGTGCGGACCTCCTTGCCATCAGCGTCCGTCGTCACGAAATCCCATTCGAACGACCCCATGTCGCCAGCGACTTCCACTTTCAGGTTTTCGAACTTCCCGTTCGGAAAACGCGCGAAAAAGACGGCGGCGCCTGTGCGGATCTCGTCCTTGCCGCGAAACGTGCGGCCGAGATGATCGGGGCCGACGGAGGCGTGATAGACGCCGTCCTCGGCGAAGAAGCTGGCGATCAGGTCGGGATCGCCGCTGTTCCAGGCTGCTCCGAATTCGGTGGCGCGCTCGAGGCTCATGGTGTCCGGCATCTGGTCCTCCCGTTGGCGATGGCCTGATTGGCCTTGCGGCGATTGCCGCAAATCCTGACGTGGGCGTCAAGCTACGACGCCCGCCCCAACGCCGCCGTCACCTCATGCGGTCGCGGCTTCGCTCTGCGCCAGCAGCGTGCGGGTGGCGCGCTGGGCGTCGGCATATTCGCCGGCGAGTTGCTCCACCACCTCCGCCACGCTTTGCACGGCAGTGACGCCCGAGACGGTGTGCCCGGCGCTCCACAGGTCGACCCAGCGCTTGGGGCCACGCATGTCGCCGGCATAGCTGCTGAACATTTCGCGCGCCCGTTCGGGCGAGACCGGCGCGGCAAGCTCCTGCGGATCGAGACCGCAGGCGATGATGGAGGGCCGCAGGAAATTGGCGTCGATACCGCTGATGCCACGCGTCAGCGCCACATCGTCGATGCCGCTATTGACCAGCATCGCCTTGTAGCCGTCGGATGACGCGCACTCTTCTGCGCCGATAAAGCGCGTGCCCATCAGGCCGAGATCGCAGCCAAGAGTTTGCGCGGCCCACAGCGCCTGCCCGTCGGAGACGCCGCCCGCCAGGAACAGCGGCCCGTCATAGAACGCACGAATGGCGCGGACGAAGGCCAGCCCGTTGGCCCAGCCGGTCTGCCCGCCCGCACCTGCCGTCAGCAAGGCCAGGCCATCCACGCCCTGCTTCAGCGCCTTCTCCGCATGGCGCACCGATGCGACATCGGCGATCACGAAACAGCCGATCTCCTGCAGCGGCCGTACATATTTTTCCGGCGCGCCGGTGCTGACCAGCACGATCTCGACCTTGTGCATGGTCAGGATTTTCAGATCCTCCTGCAGCTTGTCCGGGTCCGAGCGTGCGAGGATGTTGGCGCAGTATGGCGCGTCGTAGCGGCCGGCCGCGGCGATGCCGTCCTTGATCTCGTGGAGCCAGCGATCGAGTTGATCCGGTGTGCGCGCGTTGACGGTGGGAAACGAACCGATCACGCCGCTGCTGCAGCTCGCCGCCACCAGCGCCGGCACGGAGATGCGGAGCATCGGCGCCACCATCACGGGCAGCCGCAGGCGGGCACGAAGCTGGTTGAATTTCTCTGACATCAGCACTTCCGACTTTCTTGTTGATCTTGTCATTGCGATCGACGCGCGCGGCGCAGCCGTGACCGCATCCTAATACGCGCGGCGCATGAGCGAAGCGAAATTCGCCCCACAGCGAATGTCCACGTCGCGGAATGGCACCCGCGCTGCGATGTCAATCTTGCACGCGCCCGCGAAAGCCACGAATATCCCCGCCAATCAAAAACGCCTTTCGGGGAGCTTTCACGCCCATGCAGTTCGATGACGTCATTCTCGGCCGCCGGAGCATCCGCGGTTACAAGCCTGATCCGGTGCCGCAGAAGCTGATCGAGGAAATCATCAATCTGGCGATGCGCGCGCCGTCGTCGATGAATACGCAGCCATGGAATTTCTACGTCATCACCGGCGAGCCCCTGAACAAGATCCGCGCCGGCAATACCGAGCGCATGGTCGCCGGCATTCCGCAGTCGCGCGAATTCCGCACCGGGCAGCCATTTGCAGGCGCGCATCGCGACCGTCAGGTCGGTGTTGCCAAGCAGCTGTTCGCAGCGATGGGGATCGCGCGCGACGACAAGGAGATGCGGCAGGACTGGGTGCTGCGCGGCTTCCGCCAGTTCGATGCGCCGGTTTGCATCATCGTGACTTATGACCGCGTGCTGGACGGCAGCGACGATACGCCGTTCGATTGCGGCGCCGTGGCCACCGCCCTCGTCAATGCCGCCTGGTCGCGCGGGCTCGGCGCCGTCATCAACAGCCAGGGCATCATGCAGTCGCCGGTGGTGCGCGAGCATGCGGGGATCGCCGACGACCAGATCATCATGAAGAGCATCGCGCTCGGCTGGCCCGATGACACATTCCCTGCCAATGCCGTGGTGTCCGAGCGCAAATCGGTGGCGGAAGCGACGCGGTTCGTCGGCTTCACATAATGTGGCGAAAGCGGACAGCGCGTGTTGCGAGGCAAACACGATCAACAGGGATGCCGTCCGGCATCGCTCTGCTTCTCTTGACACCCCGCTACCATCATCCTTAACGTGCAGCCGACGGTCCCCCGCAAGGGATTAAAAGGGAATGTGGTGCGAGGCGCGTTGCGACGGGCCTCAATGCCATAGCTGCCCCCGCAACTGTAAGCGGAAAGCCTCTCATCAGATGCCACTGGGAAACTCGGTCCCGGGAAGGCGATGCGGAGGCGACGACCCGCGAGCCAGGAGACCTGCCGTCAATCGTGGTCACACGCGAAGATGTCGGTCGGGGAGTACAGACATATGTTCATCGGAGACTCCCAGAGTCTCACGTGAACCTCGTTCGCTGTGACGTGCCACTGACGTCACCACCGAGGTTTCACTCATGTCGTCCGCCTTCCGTCCATCGCCCACTCACGGGCGCTTCCTGCTCAGCTCCTGCATCCTTGCGCTGTCGCTCGGTGCTGGCGCCGCGCAGGCCCAGCAAATCGCCTCGCCGAACCTTCTGCCTCCCGTCGAGATCGTCACGCCCCGGCCGAATGCCGCAACGGCGCAGCCGGCGCAGACCCGCACCCGGCGCGCCGCCCGCCGGCCTGCGCCCCCTGCGGAGACCGTCACGGCCGCACCAAACCCCTTCCCGCCCGTGGTGATCAGCCCGACCGGCATCGCGACCTCCGTCGATCGCGTCGCAAGCTCGGTCAGCGTCGTCACGCAGAAGGACATCGAGACCCAGCAATATCGCGCGGTGCCCGATGTGCTCGCCACCATTCCGGGCCTCAATGTGGTGCAGACCGGCGGCCCCGGCGGCCAGACCTCGGTGTTCATGCGCGGCACCAATTCCAACCACACCAAGGTGCTGATCGACGGCATCGATGTCGGCGATCCCTCGACGCCGAACGGCGCGTTCGACTATGCGAACCTGCTGACAGCGAATGTTCAGCAAATCGAAGTGCTGCGCGGCCCGCAAAGTGGCCTCTATGGCTCCGATGCGATCGGCGGCGTGATCTCCGTCATCACCCGCAAGGGCGAAGGCCCGGCCCGCGTCTCCGGCACATTCGAGGCCGGCTCGTTCAACACCTTCAACCAGAATATCGGTCTCAGCGGCTCGAAGGACAATGTGAACTACGCCTTCAGTGTCGCTCATCTTCATGCCGGCGATGTCCCCGTCACGCCGCAGCAGTCGCTGCCACCTGGTCAGCGGGCGATCGGCAACAATTACGACAACAAGACCATTTCCAGCAAAGTCGGCGTCGATCTGAACGAGAACCTGACCATCAATTCGGTGCTGCGCTACACCGATGCGCTGCTCTATTTCACCGGCGACGACTTCAACTTCCCGAGCGCACCCAATCCCACCCAGAGCTCGCACGCCGTGCAGCAATTCGCCACCCGCGAGGAAGCCGTGTGGACGGCGCTGGATGGTCGCATCCGCAGCTATTTCGGCGTCAACTATTCGAACAACAACCGGTTTGACCGTTCGCCCACATCGGCAACGCCGAGCAGCAGCACCGGCGACCGGCTGAAATTCGACTGGCACACGGTGGCGGAGATCACACGCGGCAACAACATCGTCGTCGGCGCGGAACAGCAGACGGACCGGCTGAGCAGCGCGGAATTTGTTGCACAGACCGGCAACAAGGCCGGCTTCGTCGAACTGCAATCGCAGCTCGCCGATCGCATCTTCGTGGTCGCCAATGTGCGCGAAGACTCTCATGACCAGTTCGGCAATCACACCACCTGGCGCGTGGCCCCCGCCGTGATCGTGCCGGTGACCGAGACCAAGCTGAAAGCGAGCTATGGCACCGGCTTCAAGGCGCCGAGCTTGAGCCAGCTGTTAGAGAAGACGCTTTTCTCGACGGGCAATCCCAATCTCAAGCCCGAAGAAAGCACCGGTTATGATGTCGGCTTCGAACAGCCCTTCTTCAACGATCAGGTCCGCTTCGGCGCGACCTATTTCCGCAATGACATCACCAACCTGATCAATTCCAACACCAGCTTCACTTCCTATGTGAATGTCGATCTCGCGACGACCGAAGGCACCGAGAGTTTTGTGACAGCGCGTATCACCGAGCGCTTCGGCATTCGCGCCGATTACACCTATACGCGAGCGGTGAACGCGCTCACTGGTGCGACATTGCTGCGGCGGCCGAAGGAGAAGTGGAGTGCCACGGCGACCTGGCTGCCGATCGACGCATTGACGTTGTCGGCGACGGTGCTGCATCTCGGCACCTGGCGGGACATCGACCGCAGCACCTTCGTCAATCTGGATGCGCCCGGCTTCACGCTGGTCAATCTGCGCGGGGACTATGCGTTGAACGATCAGGTCAAGCTGTTCGCCCGCGTCGATAACCTGTTCGACGTCCGCTACCAGAACCCGACGGGCTTCCTTGCCCCCGGTCTCGGCGTGTTCGGCGGCGTCCGCCTCGCCAGCTACGGCGTGCAATAACATGAGCGGCGCAGCGGGACATGCGGTCGTGGCGGAGGATATGCCGGCCCGCCTGCTCGCTGCGCATCTCGCCGATGGCGAGACAGGCTGGAGCATGGGGAGCTTCGGCGCGATCGGCGAATTCACGCGCGACACGGATGAGCCGGCAATTTCGGCCATCGACGACACAACCGCGAGCATCGTGACGCCACGCGGCGGGGTGCGGTTGATCGCGCACGATGATCAGAGACTGATCGCATCGGAATCGCTCACGCGGGACAGCTGGAGCCAGCGCGTCGCGCTCTGCCTGCCGCAGGACCGTTGCGCGATGAACGAGCGCCGCGTCCTCACCGAAATAGGCCCCGATGGCGATGCCTTGCGCAAGACCGATCGCGACGGCGTGCTGTTCGATCTCGGGCTCGGCTGTCTGCAGGTGGATGTCTGCGTACGCATCACGGGCGCCGATACCGTGGCAGCGCTCCGGCGTGCTGTCGGCACAGCGGTGTTTGTGCCGGACAGCGCTGCCCTTCCCATCCTGATGGCCGCCAATCCTCATCGGGTGTTTCTCACCCGACTGGGGCGGCTCGAAGTGTTCCAGTCGATTCCGCCGCCCACCGGACGCAGCCCGGACGGACCGCATACGCATATCCTCCCGAAGCTGCTCGCAGCCGGGCGCACACACGCCGCCACCGAACCACTGCCGGGCGGCTGGGTGCCCTGCGCGCATTTCTACCCCGCTCATCCGCAACGCGATCAACTCGGCCGACCGCATGCCTTCGAGCCAACCAGTCATGACGCGTTTCAAGCTCTCCTCACGCAATTCGGCGTGCCTGACCTGGTCGCTTTGAAGCACAAGGTGCTTGGCAAGATTGCAGCCAATGCGCCGGCATCGTCGGAAGCCGACCTTGGCGGCCGTCACGGTCGCGCAACCTTGCGTATTGCGCTCAGGCAGCTCCTGGCTGCCGGTGAGACAGCACCAGCGTTACAGGAATGGCTGGACGCCTTCGATCACCGCGGGACCGACGATTCCGTCGATCCCATGGAGCAACTGCACCGGGACTCAGAACAGCCCTAGCAAAGGAGAATTGACCATGACGCAGCAGCCGAGACTGACGCCGACTGCCCCGCAATATGCACCACTATTCACCTTTGGCTTGCTCACCGCGGCGTCGGCGCTTGCCAGCTTTGCCTTTGCTTGTGCAACGCCGTTTTCGGCATTCGCGGTGATCGCCGCCGCGATCCTGCCGCTGCGTTCTGCATTTCTGGTCGTCACCGGCGCCTGGCTGGTGAACCAGATCATCGGCTACAGCGCATTGCATTACCCGATCAATGCCAATTCGCTGTCGTGGGGCATCGTCCTGGGCCTCGCGTCCCTCGCAGCAACCGCCGCCGCCAAAAACGTGCTGAATGCTTCCGCGCGGTTGACGACGCCCGTCGCATTGGCCATCGCGCTTGCCGTGGCTTACACAGTCTATGAAATCACGCTCTTCGCGTTCACCCCGGCGCTCGGCGGAACCGAAGGTTTTGCGATGGACATCGTCGCCCGCATCGGTGCGCTCAGCGCGCTGTGGCTCGCGGGGATGGTCGCCGCTTGCGAGATCTTCCGGCTGCTGGCCTCCGCGGGGCAGCAGCGCACGCCCTGACGATCCCGCGGCTGCGTCAGCGCTGCGCCAGCAGGCGCTGCACGACGTCCGCGAGGATATGGATGCCGCGTTCGATCCGAACTCTATCGAGCGCGGCATAGCCCATGATCAGCGTCACACGATCGGGCCGTGCCGATGTCGCATAGAGCTCCGACACCGCGTGAATGCCGATGCCGGCATGCCGGGCCGCATCGATCAGGTCGGAGGTCATTCTGCGCGGCAGGTCGGTAAAGCGCACGACCACATGCAGGCCGGCATCGGCGCCCGCAATGACGACGCGATCGCCGAATTTGAGGCGCAACGCCGCGAGCAAGGTCTCGCGCCGCTCGCGATGCAGGCGGCGCATCTTGCGGATATGGCTTTCATAGAGCCCGCTCTCGATCACCGACGCCAGCGCCGCCTGCTCCAGCACCGCGGAATGCCGATCCGACAATTGCTTGGCCATCGCAAACGACGCCTGCAATTCATGCGGAACGACGAGATAGCCGATGCGCAATGTCGGCGACAGCGTCTTTGACACCGTGCCGAGATAGATCACATTGCCATGGGCATCGAGCGTATGCAGCGGCGGCACCGGCGCGATGTCGTAGCGGAATTCGCTGTCGTAGTCGTCCTCGACGATGTAGGCGCGCGTCCTGCCGGCCCATGCCAGCAACTGGCGCCGCCGCGCCACGGCCATCACGCTGCCGAGCGGAAACTGATGCGACGGCGTGACATAAACGAGGCGCGCCGCGACGTCCGCCAGCGCATCCACCATCAGCCCGTCATCATCGACCTTGATCGGCACCGGCGAAGCGCCCGTACTCGCAAAGATATGGCGCGCCATGGCATAGCCGGGCTCCTCGACGACGAACCGGTCCGCGGGATCGAGCAACAGCCGCGCGCACAGGTCGAGCCCCTGTTGCGAGCCGTTGACGATAACGATCTGGTCGAGGTCGCAGCGCAGTCCGCGGGCACGCCACAGATAGCCTTGCAAGGCCGTGCGCAGCCGCGTCGCACCGCGCGGATCGTCATAGCCGAGCCGGTCCGCACGCTGCGCCATCGCCGCATTGATCGCGCGGCGCCAGGCGGCCGCGGGAAAATCCGATGGCGCCAGATCGCCGTAGCGGAAATCCGCGATCAGCGGACGGGGATCGGCGACCATGACGGGCGGGACGCCGCGCAGCCGTTTGCCGTAATCGGAGAGCAGCGCCGTCCTGCGCGGCCGTGGCGCGCGCTCGGATGCGGGACGCCGCAGCGAGCCCCGCGCCACATGGGGGCGGGCGCCCTGCCTGACCTCGATGAACCCCTCGGCCAGCAACTGGTCATAAGCGACGGTGACCGTGGTCCGCGACACGCCCAGTTCGAGCGCGAGACTGCGCGACGACGGCAGCGGTCCATCGACGCCGAACACGCCGTCTGCGATCTGGTCACGCAGCGTCTCGTAGATCTGCCGCGCACCGAGACCGGGCGCTCTGATACCGGTTTTCACACCCGCCAACTGGACCACCTCGATTGCCACCAACTGGTTATTCTAATGGTCCAGCCAAAACTGTAAACCGCATCGTCCCATCCGGGGATCGACGGATCGCGTCGGCCCGTGATGGTGGAGGACAGATGCCATGACGACAATCGACCGGGCTCCGGAATGGCGGACCACGGAATGGTTCAACACCCCCTCGCCGCTTTCTCTCGCGGACCTGCGCGGCAAGATCGTGATGCTGACTGCGTTTCAGATGCTATGCCCCGGCTGCGTCGCCGAAGGCCTGCCGCAGGCGCAGCGCGTGGCCGCCACCTTTAAATCCTCCGACGTCGCCGTGATCGGCCTGCACAGCGTATTCGAGCATCACGATGCGATGGGACCGGCTGCGCTGCGCGCGTTCCTGCACGAATACAAGATCCGCTTCCCGGTCGGCGTGGATGCGCCGGATGGCCCCGGCCTGCCGCACACCATGCGCGACTATGGTTTTCAGGGCACGCCGACCACACTGCTGTTCGACCGCGAAGGCCAACTGCGCCGGCATGTGTTCGGCCATATCGCCGATCTGCAGCTCGGCGCCGAGCTGATGGCGCTGATCTGCGAGCAGCCGGTGGCTCCGGCCGGGATCAGCGCGGAGACATCGGGCGTGTGCACGATCGACGGATGCAGGTGACCGCATGGACATGACGACCGGCGCACAAGGCCTCACGGCGGACGACATCGTCCGCTTCGGGCCCGATCCGGAATCCGTCTTCCGCACCAATCTGGCGGCCGTCGAAAGCCGCATCGCCCATGCCTGCGCCCGCGCAGGACGCGAACGTGCGTCGGTGCGGCTGCTGCCGATCACCAAGACCGTCCCCGCCCATGTTCTCCGGCTCGCTTATCATGCGGGCATCCATGATTTCGGCGAGAACAAGATTCAGGAAGCCATCGGCAAGAGGGAGATCCTGCATGATCTGCCGATCGCCTGGAGCATCGTCGGGCACTTGCAGACCAACAAGGTGAAATACCTGACCCGGTTCGCGCGGGAATTCCATGCCCTCGACAGCATGCGCCTCGCCGAACTCTTGAATTCAAGGCTTGAACGCGAGGACCGTACGCTCGATGTCTATGTTCAGGTGAACACCTCCGGCGAGGAGAGCAAATTCGGCCTGCATCCCGACGCCTTGCCGTCCTTCGTCGATTGCCTCGATCAGTTTCCCCGCCTGCGGCCGCGCGGTCTAATGACACTGGCGCTGTTCAGCGACGACATGACCCGCGTGCGCCCCTGCTTCGCGCTGCTGCGCCGCCTGCGCGATCAGGTGGCCAAGCGCAATCCGGCGCTGGTGGAACTGTCGATGGGCATGACCGGCGATTTCGAAGCGGCCATTGAAGAAGGCGCCGATGTGGTCCGCGTCGGCCAGGCGATCTTCGGCAAGCGGCCGACGCCGGATGGCCATTACTGGCCTGATTTTCCCAAAGCCTGATACCGAACGAGATTCACTGATGACTGCCATCAAAGGTCAACGCACCACCGTCGCGATCCGGCATGTCGCATTCGAAACGCTCGGCACATTCGAAGCGGAGCTCGCGCACGCGGGCTACACGCTGACCTATGCCGATGTCACCCATGGCGATCTCGATCGCCTGAATGCGCTGGATCCGGACTTGCTGATCGTGCTCGGTGGCCCCATCGGCGTCTATGAGACCGATACCTATCCATTCCTGATCACCGAACGCGCGCTGATCGAGACGCGGCTGCGCGCCGGGTTGCCGATCCTCGGCATCTGTCTCGGCGCGCAACTGATCGCAGCGGCGCTCGACGCCAAAGTGGCCCCCACCGGCATGAAGGAAATCGGCTTTGCGCCGATCCTCCTCACCGAGGCCGGCAGCGACAGTCCCTTGCGCCATCTCGCCGATGTCGCGGTCCTGCACTGGCACGGCGATGCCTTCGAGCTTCCGGTCGGCGCGGCACTACTCGCGACGACAAGCGTCAGCCATCAGGCTTTCGCCATCGGTCCCAACGTGCTCGGACTGCAATTCCATCCGGAAGCGGACACGACACAAGGTCTCGAATCCTGGCTGATCGGCCATGCCTGCGAACTCGCCGCGGCCGGCATCGATCCACGCGACATTCGCGCCGATGCCCGCCGCCACGGCGAGCCCCTCGCGCAAGCCGGCCGTGCCATGTTCGCGGAGTGGTTGACAGCACTCGCCTTTCCCGCGCATCCAGCCACCTAACAAAGATCCGGGGGGCTGCAGGTTGCTATACCTTGTTTGGGCATTGCCCGCGCTGGCCGTCATCGGCGCCATCGCGAGCGGGCTGGCCGGCACACTCCCCGCCTCGCTGATCGGCCTCGCCACCGCGCTGGTCGTCGCATTGGCCACCGCGCCCCAGCTGTTCTCCATCGGTGACGCCGGCACGGCCTTGTTGCGCGGCGCGTGGATCGGCTGGATCGTCGTTCCCTATATTCTGGGCGGCCTCCTGTTCTGGCAGATGGCGATCCGCACCGGCGGCGCGGCGATGCCCGTGGAAACGCTGCTGCCCGATGCGCGGGCGCGGCGTCGCCTGCTATTCACCGCCTGCTATCTGATCGGGCCGTTCGCGGAATCCGCCACGGGTTTTGGCATCGGCATCATGGGCACGATGGTGCTGATCCGCCGCCTTGGCCTGAAGCCGATCGAGCTGCTTGCGTTCTCGCTCATCAGCCAGACCATGATCCTGTGGGGCGCCATGGGTAGCGGCGCGGTGGTCGGCGCCGCCTTTGCACGAACCGATCCGACATCGCTCGCGCTACGCGCCAGCCTGATCTATCTCACCTTCAATATCCTGTGGCTGCCGATCTATTGGCACATGGCGGAGCGGGCCGGAATCGGCGCGGACTGGCGCGAGCGCATTAGCGAAGCCGTCTGGGTGATCGGCAGCCTCGGCCTCGCCATCGTCGCCACCGCCTTTCTCGGACCGGAGCCGGCCATGCTGGCGGCGCTCGGCCCCGCGATCGTGCTGCGCTACCTGATCGACGAGCGGCCCGACCGTACGGCCCTCGCCGCCGCCGCTTGGCGCATGTTGCCCTTTACATTGCTGATCGGCTGGCTGGCCATGACGCGCCTCGTTCCGCCCCTCAACCAGATCCTGCAATCGTCCTGGAGCATCAGCCCGTTCGCGGGTGCGCCGACATGGGCGCCCCTCTTCCATGCCGGCACATGGCTCGTGATCGCAGCCGTGCTGACGGCGCTGCTACGCGGTCACCAACGCAGCTTTCCCGGCGAGATGGCCGCCGCCTGGAAGACCGGCAAGCTCGCGGTTCTCACCGTGGTCGTATTCTCGATGATGGCGGAACTGCTGTCGCGCTCGGGCATCGCCAGCGGCCTCGCCCGCGGCATGTACGACACGTTCGGCGTCTGGTCGGTCACCGTGACGCCGATGATCTCGGCGGTGTTCGGCGCCCTCGCCAATAGCGGCAATGCGGCCAATGGCCTGTTCATGCCGTCGCAGCTCAGCCTCGCCACCGAAGCCGGCCTCGACGTGGCCGCGGTCGTCGCGCTGCAGCATGCAGCCGCGCTATCGCTCAACATGGTCTCGCCGGTGCGGATGTCGATCGTTTGCAACATGGCGGGAACGCCCGGCCACGAACGCGAGGCCTATCGCGCCATGCTGCCTTTCGTGGTGGTTATCGTGCTGGTGTTGCTCACGATATCCGTCCTGATCGCCACGCGGCTGATCTGACCTTCGAGAACGGCTGCAAATATTTTCATTCCGTCATGGAACGAACGCGCCCCGGTAAGCTTGAGAGCGATCGCAGGAGGCTCCAATGCAGCGCCCCGACCATTCCAGCATCGTCGCCTTTGTCGCTTTCGCCGCCGCCGCCACCATGTGGATCGGCGTCATGGCGGCGCAGCCCAAACCTGAAGGGCTGCTGGCCTCCACCATCATCATGACCAAGGACATCGCGCTGGCACAGCAGCCAGCCCTGATCCTGGCTGACCTGTCTCGCTGACATCGCGATCCCCGTCACTTCACGACGACGGTTCCGACCATGCCGGCTTCGCGATGGCCGGGGATGAGGCAGGCATATTCGAACTCGCCGGCCTTGCTGAACTTCCAGACGATCTCGCCGGTCTTTTTCGGATCGAGCATTTTTGCGTTCGGATCGTTGTGCTGCATGGCGCCGGACTTCATTTCTTCCGCATGCGCCAGGTTTTCCTTGGTCGTCGCCAGCACGAATTCATGCTCGATGGCGCCGACATTGCGCAGCACGAATTTCACCTGCTCGCCCTTCCGCACCTCGACCTTGCTCGGCACGAACAGCATCCGCCCATCGACTTCGTTCATTGCCACATTCACCGTTCGCGACGGACGCTTGGGATCGCCGGGCTCACCGGCGCCGAAGGCTACGGTGCTGTCGTGATGTCCGTGATGGCCATGCCTGGCATCCGCGAAAGCGGGCAGCGTCGTCGAGACGGCCATGACGGCAGCGATAGCTGCGCTTAGAACTACTTTCGTCATCGGTTACTATCCGCAGGTCCAGATCGGCCCGATGGGCGTGCGCGTGTAGCAGGGTCCGAAACTGCCGCCGTTATACTGGCCGCGATAGAAGCCGGGATGACCGGGATAGCGCCATTCGTCGCTCCACCAGTTGTAATATTGCGGCGTCTTGTCGATGTACCAATGGCGGCGATCGCGCTTGGCCATGCGCAGGTCCGCACGCTTCTGCATGAAGAGCGGCACGGCATTGTTCAGCGGCTGCCGATATCCCGGCAGGAAGCCATAGCCCTGCCAGCCTTTCTTCGGCTTCTGCTTCTTGCCCGACGCCGCCATGGCATCGGCAGAGAACAAAGACATGGCGACGACGAGTGACAGGCAAATCAGGCGTGACATGCCGGAATCATAGCCTCCCTCCCGCCGGATGGCCATTCACATCCATGCGCGAGACGGCCGCCATCACCACCTCTGGGTAGCAAGCCGTCGGCATCTGGATCGTACCCTCGCATAAAGTCGGTTCCAATCAGCTCTCGATGCGTCGCGGCTTGGCGCAGGACATCGTCGTGTGATCGCTCACCGGCGTCACCACGGGCACGCCGACAACGGTGTCATCGGGCTGGTGGACGGTGCGGGTCAGGGTTGCCAGCGACGCCATCAGCGCCGGGCCCGCCACACGTGCCGCGGTGGCGACATGCGTCACGTCGAACCGCGGATGGCTGACGATCATTTCGACGACCAGCGCGAACCCGGCGATTCCAAGCGTACGCTTGCGGGATTTGATCGACATTTTGCGAAACTTGAACGCCATGAGGGCTCGCGAGGCTGGAGACGGATGCACGCGCCGGATGGCGTGTGCCGACGAGTCGTCGTCACGCACCAAGATACGCGCGACTGTGGCGAAACGGTTCGCACCGCGGACAACAATGCTCGCAACCGATCACGTTGTGCGGAGTCCGTCGTGATGCCTGCGCGATGGCGTTAACCAACCAAATTCCACGCGACGGCAACGCAATCGGGCGACCTTTCGTCTAGTTTTATTGTCCGCGACAGATGCGGTAGCCTGTTCCCGGGAATCCACTTTCGCAGCATCTGCTGCGACGTGGATTGGGCAAAAAAACAAGAAGGCGTTGCGATCCGGCGACAGGCGCTACGGCGCTCCCCGCCCGCTCCGGGATCGCGACAGGCAATGAGGAAATGCAATGACCAAGAGCTTCGTCCGCGCGCTCGGCGCAATCGCGATCACGCTGGCGGCCGGCACTAGCGCACAGGCGCAGAACTGGCCGAACAAGCCGATCCGCATGATCGTTCCCTACACTGCCGGCGGCTATACCGACCTGATGGCGCGCCTCGTTTCCGAGAAGATGGCAACCGCGCTGGGCCAGACCATCGTGATCGAGAACAAGCCGGGCGCCAATGCCGCCATCGGCACCGATGCCGTCGCCAAGGCGGCGCCCGATGGCTACACCTTCGGAACCGTGATCGCAGCACACTCGGTCAACCCGACGCTGAATCCGAAGCTGCCCTATGACGCGATGAAGGATTTTACCTATGTGTCGCTCACGTCGGTTGCGCCGCTGATCCTGATCGCGACGCCGTCGCTGCCGGCCAAGGACATGAAGGAATTCATCGCGCTCGCAAAATCGAAGCCTGGCCAGCTCAACTTCGCATCCAGTGGCATCGGCTCGGCTGCGCATCTGACCATGGAAATGCTGAAGAGCCGCGAAGGCATCAATCTGCAGCACATCCCGTATAAGGGCACGGCCGGCGCATTGCAGGACACGGTCGGCGGCCAGATCAATGTGATGTTCGACGTCATCGGTCCGCTGATGTCGCAGGTGAAGTCCGGTAATGCCCGTGCGCTCGCCGTGGCGGCGAAGGAGCGTGTGGCGGCTGCGGGTGACGTCCCGACCATGACCGAAGCCGGCGTGCCCGACTTCGTCTCCGGCACCTGGTCCGGCATCATCGCGCCTGCGGGAACGCCGAAGGAAATCGTCGATCGCGTTGCCGCCGAAGCCAAGAAGGCGCTCGCGGATCCCGAACTGAAGAAGAAGCTCGACGATCAGGGCATCGTGCCGATGGGCACCAGCCCGGACGAGTTCAAGACCTTCGTCACCGGCGAAATCGCGCGCTGGAAGAAGGTTGCGACCGACGCCAACATCAAGCTCGAGCAATAAGCACCGCGAGATCATTCCGGGGCACGCGCCCCGGAATGATCGTTACCTAATCGTCGCCCGCCACGGGGACTTCGCCATGACGAAAGCAGCCGCAGCCGTCTCTCCGTCTGCCCTGATCGATGCCCGCATTCGCGAACTCGGTGACTGGCGCGGCGCCATGCTGGCGCATGTGCGTGCGCTCATCAAACAAAGCGTTCCAGATGTCGTCGAGGAATGGAAATGGCGGGGCGTTCCCGTGTGGGAATGTGACGGCATCATCTGCACCGGCGAGACCTACAAGAGCGCGGTGAAGCTCACTTTCGCCAAGGGTGCAGCACTCGACGATCCCACCGGCCTGTTCAACGCCAGTCTCGACGGCAATGTCCGGCGTGCCATCGATCTGCATGACGGCGACAGCATCGACGAGAACGCCTTCAAGGCGCTGATCCGCGCAGCGGTCGCGCTCAACGCCAGCAAGCCGCCGAAGCGCAAGCCTAAGTAACGGCCCGTCATCGCGTCTCCGTGATCGCGACGCCTCAGTTCCTCCTTGAGCCCTCCGTCCAAATCGCGCTTCAATCGGGACGTTCAAAGGCCAACAAGAAAATCAGGACGGGAACCCCCATGAAGAAGCTGACCACGGCGCTGTCGGCGTCGGTGCTTGCACTTACCCTGTCGGTATCGGGTGCACATGCCCAGACCGTGAAGGACTTCCTCGCCCAGGTGATGGCGAAATGGACGGCGCCCTATGAGCCGTTCCAGCTAATCGACAACATCTATTATGTCGGCACCGATGGCCTCGCCATCTACGTCATCAAGACCTCCGGCGGCCTGATCCTGATGGACACCGGCGTTCCGCAGTCCACCGGCATGATCAAGGATCACATCAAGAAGCTCGGCTTCAAGGAGGGCGACATCAAGCTGATCCTGAACACGCACGCGCATTTCGACCACACCGGTGGCTTCGCCGAAATCAAAAAGGATACCAGCGCACAACTTATCGCAGGCGAGCGCGACAAGCCGTTGCTCGAGCAAGGCACCTATCCCGGCGACGAGCAGAACAGGGATATCGGCTTTCCTCCGGTGAAGGTCGATCGCACCGTGAAGGACGGCGACAAGGTCACGCTCGGCGACACCACCCTCACCGCTTACGCGACGCCGGGCCATTCCCCGGGCTGCACGAGCTGGAGCATGACGGTGAAGGACGGCGGCCAGGATCGCAACGTGCTGTTCTTCTGCAGCGGCACGGTGGCGCTGAACAAATTGGTCGGACAGCCGACTCATGCCGGCATCGTCGATGACTATCGCGCGACCTATGCCAAGGTGAAGGCGATGAAAATCGACGTGTTCCTCGGCCCGCATCCGGAAGTCTACGGCATGCAGGCCAAGCGCGCGGCGATGAAGGACGGCGCGCCAAATCCGTTCGTGAAACCCGGCGAGAACGTGACCTATGTGTCGGCGCTCGAGCAGGATTTTGACAAGCAACTCGCAAAACAAACGGCCGCCCTGCAGAAGCAGTGACGCACATTCATCATCGAACGACGTCGCGACGTCGTGCCCCGCTACCGCTCGCAGCATATGCGTCGCCGGTTCCATGTGGACGGCATGCTGTGCAGGCGGGTTCCATGTAGCACGCACCAACTGATCACCGAACAATGCCTGCATTTCGAAAGTGATTTGCAGGTTGATATGAGTTCATCGGTGCGGGCCTCGTCGCCCTGTTCGTTCTCTATGTGGTCGATCACTACAGCGCCAACGGTCGCTACACGGCGGCAATTACCTCGCTGGTCAAACGCGTGATGTAGTCGGGCTTCGGCTGCGAGCCAAATGCCGCATCACCATGCGGTTGTTTGCGGCGTCGATCGGCAGATACTCATGGGACACCGATGGAGATGTCCCATGATCCTCAGCTGCCCATGCAATGCCGTTCAGATTCGCCTCTCCGCTGACCCGATCTCGCATTTCTGGTGTCACTGCGCCGACTGCCAGACCGTGCATGGTGCAGCCTATGTGGCGGAGGCGATCTATCCCGCAGATGGCGTCGAGCTCGTTAGCGGAGACACGACGACCTTCACTCTGAAGCGGACACCCCGGGTCAATTGCGCCAAATGCAGCACGCGCGTCCTCATCGAATTGCCGGAGATCGGCATGCGCTCCGTCAGCGGCTATCTGCTCAAGGAAGCCTTCGCGCCGACCCTGCATATCCATTGCAGCAGCGCGGTTGCGCCGGTGAAGGATGGGCTGCCGCATTACGCCAATATGCCGGCTGCCTTCGGTGGCGACGACAAACTGGTCGATTGGTAGAAATTGGCCCCTTCCCAGACTTGAATGCAATTGCATCGATCCCCACCTGTGCCGGATAACCCGATCGTGCCCGGAGCCGACAATGACCGATGCCCCCTATACGCCGCCGAAAGTCTGGACCTGGGACAAGGAGAATGGCGGCGCCTTCGCCTCCACCAATCGGCCGATCGCCGGGCCGACCCACGACAAGGAGCTGCCGGTCGGCAAGCATCCCTTCCAGCTCTATTCGCTGGCGACCCCGAACGGCCAGAAGGTCACGATCATGTTCGAGGAGCTGCTCGCAGCCGGCCACACCGGCGCCGAATATGATGCCTGGCTGATCAAGATCGATGGCAACCAATTCGGTTCCGGTTTTGTCGATGTCAATCCGAATTCCAAGATTCCGGCCTTGATGGACCGCAGCGGCGACAAGCCGTTCCGCGTGTTCGAATCCGGCGCCATCCTCATGCATCTCGCCGAGAAGTTCGGCGCCTTCCTGCCGAAGGATGGTCCTGCGCGCGCCGAGACCCTGTCCTGGCTGTTCTGGCAGATGGGCAGCGCCCCGTTCCTCGGCGGCGGCTTCGGTCACTTCTATGCCTATGCCCCGTTCAAGATCGAATATGCCATCAACCGCTATGCGATGGAGACCAAGCGCCAGCTCGACGTGCTGGATCGCCAACTCGCCAACAATGAATTCATCGCGGGCAAGGACTACAGCATCGCCGACATGGCGATCTTCCCCTGGTACGGCGCCCTTGCCGAAGGCGTGATCTATGGCGATGCCGGCACCTTTCTCGACGTGCAGAGCTACAAGAACTTTCAGCGCTGGGCCAAGGCCATCGGTGCCCGCCCTGCCGTGAAGCGCGGCCGCATGGTCAACAAGGCGTCGGGCGATCCGGCGGGCCAGCTCCGCGAGCGTCACGATGCCGGTGACTTCGCCACCAAAACGCAGGACAAGATCGAGGCGCAGGGCGCCAAAGGTTGATCTGACGAGGCTTGGTCCTCACGCCGAACCAACGAAAAAGCCCCGCTCACGCGGGGCTTTTTGCATATTGCGAGCTGTCGCGCGCGGGCTCAGCCCTTCATGCACTTATCGACGGAGCTCTTCTTGGCAGCGCCGGAGAGCGCCTTGCCTTCGGCACTCTTGGCGTTGTCTTCGCAGCACTTCTTCATGTGGCTGGTCTTGGCCGCGCCGGCCAGCGGCTTGCCGTCGGCGCTCACGGCCTTGCAGGCCTGGGCGAAAGCGGGGCTGGCGGAAAACAGGCTGAGCACGACGAGGACAGACAGGCGTTTCATGGAGCGACTCCCGGTTTGTTGGAGTTGCAGCCTAGCCGAACCGGTAGTTCCCGCAATGCCGGCGATCCATCACCGGCTTACCATTCTGAGAGCATGATCCCGAAAAGTGGATACCGGTTTTCGGATAAGATCATGCTCTGACAAATAAAAAACCAGAGTTGGCTTCATCGCAGATGAATCCAACTCTAGACGGCATGACGGGGCCGCGCGATCTCGCCCCGCGTGGTGGCGATGCCCATTTCGAAACTGTCGGCGATGCGGCGGGCGCGGATGATGAACATCTCGGCCACCTCGGCCGGAAAGATCTCATGCACGGTGGGCTCGAACAGCTGCAGCCAGCGGTCGAAATGCTCGCCCTTGAGCGGCAGCATCAGATGCGGCCGCATCGGGCGGCCATTGTAGCGGCCCGTCTTCAGCATCATCGATGACCAGAAATCGGCGATCTGCGCGATATGGTGATCCCAGTCGGCCACGGCGGCATTGAAGATCGGCCCGATCAGATCGTCCTCGCGCGCGCGGCCATAGAAGGTCCGCACCAGCAGCGTGATATTCTCTTCATTGATCGCCGGATGGAAAATGCCGAAGGGATTGGTCTGGGGCTCGCTCATGCCCGCTGATGTAGGTCACGGCGCCCCCGCCGGCAACCATGGACCGCCCCGGAATTGATCTGGCGCAACCCGCGGACGGAATTGCGGCCCCCTCAATGCACCGTGGCGCTGGAGAACACATTGATGACGATCACGCCCGCGACGATCAGGCCGAGGCCGCACAGGGCCGCCGGATCGAGTTTCTGGCCCTGGAAGGCCCAGGCGATGCCCGTCACCAGCACGATGCCGACGCCCGACCAGATCGCATAGGCGACGCCGGTCGGGATGTCGCGCAATGCGATCGAGAGGAAATAGAACGACACGGCATAGCCGACGACGGTGACCAGGGATGGCCACGGCTTGCTGAAGCCGTCCGACAGTTTGAGGAAACTGGTCGCCAGCACTTCGCAAAGGATCGCGACCGTCAGATAGAGATAGGTCATCACCCGCGTCCCATCTTTCGCGGTGCGCGCTGCGCGACCGGCGCCCGCTCCAGATAGTCGCGATGGATGGCCTGCACGGTGACGCGCTCATCGAATTTCACACGCACGCTGCTCGGCGTCCCCATCCCCACGATCACGCCCTCGCGCGCGCCATAGGTTGGATGCCGCGCGAGACCAAGCGGGCTCATGCGCACGCGGTCGCCATAAGTGAGCCAGTCCGGATCGAGATCGGGTGCTTCGAAAATCATGCGACGCATGGCCAACTCCTTACAATGATGTCGATCCCGGCGCGGCCGCCGCGTGCTCATCGACCGGCGCTTCGGGCCGCTTGCGCCCCGGCATGCGTTTCAGCACGAAGACGTAGAACACCGGCACGAACAGCACCGCGAGCACGGTGGCCGAGATCATGCCGCCGAGCACACCGGTGCCGATGGCGTTCTGGCTGCCGGCGCTGGCGCCGGTGGCGATCGCCAGCGGCGTCACGCCGAGGATGAAAGCCAGCGACGTCATCAGGATCGGCCGGAAACGGATATAGGCCGCCTCGATCGCCGCCTCGCGCAGCGACTTGCCTTCGGCATGCAGCTCCTTGGCGAATTCCACGATCAGGATCGCGTTCTTTGCCGACAGGCCGATGATCGCGATCAGGCCGACCTTGAAATAAATGTCGTTCGGCATGTCGCGCAGCATCACCGCGAGCAGCGATCCGATGATGCCGAGCGGCACCACCAGCATCACCGAGAGCGGGATCGACCAGCTCTCATACAGCGCCGCCAGCAACAGGAAGACGAAGAGCACGCTGAGACCGAGCAGGAACGGCGCCTGGTTGCCGGATTCGATCTCCTGCTGCGACTGCCCGGCCCACTGGAAGCCGAAACCATCCGGCAACTGACCGACCAGCCGTTCCATCTCCTTGATCGCGTCACCCGACGAGAAGCCCGGCGCGGCATCACCGGCGATGCGAATCGACGGATAGCCGTTGAAGCCGACCACCTGCACCGGCCCCTTCGCCCATTCCGTGCGCGCGAAAGCCGACAGCGGGACCATGCCGCCGCTGGCGTTACGGACATTCAGCTTGAGCAGGTCGTCCGCCTGCATGCGGCGTTCGTCCTGGGCCTGAATGGTGACGCGCTGCATGCGGCCGGCATTCGGGAAGTCATTGATGTAGGACGAGCCGAGGCTTGCCGACACCGTCGCATTGATGTCGGCAAAGGACACGCCGAACGTATTCGCCTTTTCGCGGTCGATCACGAGATTGAGCTGCGCCGAATTCGACAGCCCCTCGATACGCATGCCCACCAGCACCGGGCTCTTGCCGGCTGCGGCCATCAATTGCTCCGCCGCAGCGGATAGCGATGCCGATCCGCGGCTGCTGCGATCCTGCAGGCGGAAGGTGAAGCCGGTGGAGTTGCCGAGACCTTCGATCGGCGGCGGCGACAACGCGAAGGCCATGGCATCGCCGATCTTGGCGAATTCGGCATTGGCGCGTTTCACGATCTCCGGCGCGGCATCCTTAGCCTTGCGCTCGCTCCAGTCCTTCAGCGTCGGGAATGCAAGGCCCGAACTCAGGCCGTTGCCGGAGAAGCTGAAGCCGAGCACGGTGAACATGCTGGCGACGCCCTCCTCCTTCAGGAACACGCTCTCGACCTGCTTCACGGATTCCAGCGTGCGCGACTGGCTCGCTTCGGGCGGCGCCTGGATGTCGGTGATCACATAACCCTGATCTTCCGTCGGCAGGAAGCCCGATGGCAGCCGCACATAGGCCCAGCCGAGACCGACCAGCAGCGCGAGATAGACGACCATCATGCGGCCGGTGCGATTGGTGACCCAGCCGACCGTTCCCCGATAGCTGCCTGCGAGGCGATCGAAGCCGCGATTGAACCAGCCGAAGAAGCCGCCCTTCTCGTGATGCCCCTTCGGGATCGGCTTCAGGAACGTCGCGCATAATGCCGGTGTGAGCGTCAGCGCGAGGAATCCCGAGAACAGGATCGACACCACCATGGTGAGGCTGAACTGCCGGTAGATGATGCCGACCGCGCCGGGGAAAAACGCCATCGGCACGAACACCGCCGTCAGCACCACCGTGATGCCGACGATGGCGCCGCTGATCTGCTTCATGGCCTTGATGGTCGCCGCGCGTGGCGACAATCCCTCCTGCGCCATCAGTCGCTCGACATTCTCCACCACGACGATGGCGTCGTCGACGAGGATGCCGATCGCCAGCACCATGGCGAACATGGTCAGCACATTGATCGAGAACCCGGTCGCGAACATCACCGCACAGGTGCCAAGCAACGCGATGGGCACCACGATGGTCGGGATCAGCGTGTAGCGGAAGTTCTGCAGGAACAGGAACATCACGATGAAGACGAGACCGATCGCCTCCGCCAGCGTGTGCAGCACCTTCTCGATCGACGCCTTGACGAAAGGCGTCGTGTCATAGGGAATTTCGTAGGTAAGCCCCTTCGGAAAGAACTTCGACAGCTCCTTCATCTTGGCGTTGACGGCTTCCGACGTCGCCAAGGCATTCCCCGTCGCCGACATCTGCACGCCGATGGCGGCCGCCGGCTTTCCGTTCAGGCGGCTGGCGAAATTGTAGTCCTCGCCGCCAATCTCGACACGCGCGACATCGCGCAGCCGCACCGACGAGCCGTCGCGATTGGCGCGCAGCACGATGGCACCGAACTCGTCGGGCGACCCGAGCTGTCCCTTGACCAGTACCGGCGCCGAAACTTCCTGCGACACCGGATTGGGCGTCGCACCGATACGACCGGCCGAGACCTGCGCATTCTGCGCGGTGATCGCGGCCGTGATGTCCGACGATGTCAGGCCGAGGCCCAGCATCTTATCGGGATCGATCCAGACGCGCATCGAGCGCTGGGTGCCGAACAGTTGCGCCTTGCCGACACCGGGCACGCGACGGACTTCGCTGAGTACGTTGCGTGTGATGTAGTCGCCGAGCGCGATACTATCCATGCTGCCATCGGTGGTCTGCATGGAGATGAACATCAGGAACGCGATCGAGCCTTCCTCGACGATGATGCCCTGCTGGGTCACCGCGCGCGGCAGCCGCGACTCCACGCGGCGGATGCGGTTCTGCACATCCACCGTCGCCTGCGCGATGGTGGTGCCCGGCTGGAAGGTGACATCGATCTGGATGGCGCCGGTCGCGTCTGCCGTCGACTCGAAATACATCAGGCCGGGAATGCCGTTGAGCTGATCCTCGATCAGCCGCGTCACGCCCTGATAGATCTCCTCGGCCGAAGCACCGGGATAGCTGGTCGTGACGGCGATGCGCGGCGGCGCGATGTTCGGATATTGCGCCACCGGCAAATTCGGAATCGCCAGCACGCCGGCGATCATGATGAAGATGGCGACCACCCAGGCAAAGATCGGCCGTGCGATGAAAAAATTCGACATAAGATCGCGCCTTACTTCGCTGCCGTCTGGCTACGCCACGGCTTCGCATCGACGGTGGCGCCGGGCGCGAGTGTCTGGAAACCTTCCACGACGACGCTGTCGCCAGCCTTCAACCCATCTCTGATGATCCAGCGACCGTTCACGAGACGCGACGGCGTCACGTTGCGCAGCTCGGCCTTACGCTCGGCATTGACGACATAAAGCTGCGCCTGCCCGCCGGGGTCGCGCTGCAGCGCGCGCTCCGGCACCGCTAGCGCATCCTTCTGCTCGCCCTGCACGATTTGCACGCGCACATACAAGCCCGGCAACAGGTCGCCGTCCGGATTGGGGAATTCGCCACGCAGCGTGACCTGCCCCGTCGTCGCATCGACCGCGGCTTCGGAAAACAGCAGGCGTCCCTGCTGCGCATATTCCGAACCGTCGTCGAACCGGAGGCGGACATCGGCGGCATCGCCCCCCTGCGCCTTGACGCTTGCTTGCGCGGCGCGCTTGAGCGTCAGCAATTCATTCGCGGATTGCGTGAAGTCGGCATAGACGGGTTCGAGCTGCTGGATGGTGGCGAGGCTCTCGCTGCCGCCGACGCTGACCAGCGCGCCTTCGGTGATCAGCGCGCGGCCGATGCGGCCGGTGATGGGCGCACGGACCTCGGTATATTGCAGATCGAGCTGCGCGGTTTCGAGGCCCGCGCGCGCCGACATCTCGTCGGCCTCGGCCTGCGCGAGTTCGGCGACCGCGCGGTCGTAGAGCTGGCCCGTGGTGACGTCGCGTTCTTTCAGCTGCGTCTGCCGATCCGCCTGCTGCTTTGCCAGCACGCGCGTCGCCTCGGCACGCTGCAAGGCCGCCTTGGCACTGGTGACGCGGACGCGGAACGGTGCGGGATCGATGCGATAGAGCACATCGCCTTCGCGGACGATGGTGCCCTGCTTGAAGACCCGCTCCACTACTATGCCGGCAACCCGCGGCCGCACCTCGGCGATCCGAGTCGGCGCGATACGGCCCGGCAGGTCGTTGACGATCCGCAGCGTTTCCGGCGCCACCGTCACCACCCCCACCGACGTTACCGGCGCGGCCTGCTCGGCGCCGGCCTGCTTGCCGTCGCCGCAGCCGCCCAGCATCAAGGTAACTGCCAGCGCACCGCCCATGCGGATGTAAAACGCTTTATCTTTAATCACTTATGCCACCATCAAAGAAAACGCCGGAGCTGGCCCGAAGGCGCTCACGGCGGGAAACTGCATCAGGTCATTGACTCGGATTCGAAACATACCATCTGGTTGGTTTGCATTTCAAGCTGATTTTTCGCAACGCAGCAAAGCACGATCCCGTGAGCGATACCGCTTGCAACCAGGAGCCCCGCCCGGCCAGATGCCCCGATGACCGAAGGCCACGAACGCAAGAAGCAACCCGAACTGGTCCGCCGCGCGCTGATCGACTGCGCGGCGCGGCTTGCAACCGAATGCGGCCTGCAGGCCGTCACGGTGCAGGCGGTGGCCGATGCAGCCGGCGTCACCAAAGGCGGCCTGTTTCATCACTTCCCCAACAAGCAGGCGCTGATCGAGGCGGTGCTGAAGGATCAGCTCGACCGTTTCGATGCCGTTATTGAAGCAACACTGGCACAGGACGGTGACAGCTATGGCTGCTTCACCCGCGCCTATGTGATCGCCAATCTTGCAATGGCCGACTACGCCCCGGCGCTCGAATCCACCTGCATCGCGCTGATCACGGACCCGGTCGCACGCATCCACTGGTCGGACTGGCTGCGCGCTCGCCTCGAGCGCCATCGCACCACGGATGCGGCGCCCGAACTGGAAATCGTCCGCTATGCCGCGGATGGCATCTGGCTCGCGGACCTGCAGCAGGTGCCGGCCGACCTGCGCATTCCCCGCGATCAGTTGCGCACGCGGTTGCTCGCCATGACGGTCAGATGATCAGCGACCGCCCCCAAAACTGCTCTTGATCTGGTGCAGCAGGGTCAGCACCCAGCAGAGTGCAAACGATCCGGCGAGACCGTAACCGGTGCGGCGATCGATCAGCGACAGGCCGGTCCACAGATAGACGCGATAGAGCCAGAGCCCGGCAAGGCCGACGCCGAGCAGGCACACCAGCAGTTTCACAAAACGCGCATTGGCGACGCCGACTGCGGCGAACAGAATGGTCAGCGGGATCAGGAAGAGCTGACAGACGGCAATCAGGCTTTCGTTCACGGACGGCTCCAGAGCAGCGATCGAGGAATCGCGACCGCGACTCATCACGCGCACCCTAATCAGCGAATTTGAAACAAATGGTTGCCTGTCGTCAGGCGGCTTCGGCCGCGGCGACACCGGCCCGGCGGATCAGCTTCAGGCTCGCATGCAGCCGCAGGCTGCGCTTGCCGGCGAGCGCCGTGGCGTCGAGTTCGGCGCCCTCGGCGTCGCAGGTGCCGGAAAAACCGATGCCGATCTCATAGCCGCCGAACACGGGCACTTCGCCCAGCGACGGCGTATGTTCCTGATTGAGAATCTCGCCCTTCCAGCGGCCGTCGGCCGAGGAATAGGCGCCGAGATAGTAGAACGAGGCATCGCCGCCGAGGATGCGGCCGTCCTGCAGCAGCATCACGCCGGTCAGCCCGCCATCGATGCCATCGAGGGTGCGCAGCTGCATGGAATACAGACCGTTGGCGATGCCGCCCTCGCCGATCTCACCGGCCGGCGGCAGCTCGCTGTCGTCGAGATTGGTCATCAACGACCGGAAGCGCGCGCCAGGCATCTGCGGTGATCCACCTTCGAACCGATAGGTGTCACCGCAGGCACGGCCGGTCACGCTGATCGTCGCCACGTCCTGGCCGAGCAGCGACTGGTAGTCGGGCTCGAAACAGTGCCGGCGGCTTTCGATCTCGGCGACCAGCTGATCACCCTCGAAGCGGTAGGTTCCGATATGCGCAAAGCCGGAATTGCCGCCGAGCATCTTGCCGTCGCCGACATACATCACGCTGCGCCCGAGCGCCTCGTTGACGTGATACTCGCACTTGTAAAATCCGGTCCGCACCGACCATTCCCCACTGCGCTTTTCGCAATATAGGCGATATCGTGCAGTGAAGGAAAGCGCAGGTTGTCAGCTTGGGACGATTCCGGCGGCTTTGATCACCGGAAGCAGGCGTGTTTCTTCCTTGTCACGGTATGTCGTGATCTCGGCGGTTGAAGTCGGGAACGGCTGCGCGCCAAGTTCGGCATATTTCGCCACCAGCGCTGGATCCTTCAGCGCCTTGAGCGCCAGCTCATTGATCCGCGCCACCATATCCGCCGGCATGCCGGCCGGGCCGCACAGGGCCACCCAGGAGGTCAGCTCGTAGCCCGGCAGGATTTCGCCGACTGCCGGAACGTCGGGGATCGCCGGGCTGCGGTTGGTGGTCGTCACCGCCAGCGCGCGCACCGCGCCATCCTTGATCTGTTGCAGCGAGCCCGGAAGATTGTCGAACAGCGTATCGACGCGCCCGGCCAGGAGATCGACCATGGCGGGATTACCGCCTTTATAGGTGATGTGCTGCAGATCGATGCCGGCTGCGCTCTTCATCATCTCGCCGGACAGATGCAGCGTCGTGCCAATGCCGGGCGAGGCGTAGCTGTATTTGCCGGGGCTCGCCTTCGCCAGCGCGATGAATTCCTTCAGATCTTTCACCGGCAGGTCCTTCTTCACCACCAGCACATTCGGCAACTGCCAGAGCCCGCTGATGAAGGTGAAATCCTTGCCCGCCTGATAGGGCAGCTTGGCATAGGTGCCGACAGCGATGGCATTGGTGGCGATCGAGCCCATGCCGAGACCGTAGCCGTCCGGCTGCGATTTCGCGACCGCATCGGCGCCCAGAACGCCGCCGGCCCCGCCGCGGTTCTCGACCACGAATTGCTGGCCGGTCATCTCGCTCATCTTCTGGCAGAAGATACGCGACAGCGTGTCAGTCGCGCCACCGGCGGCAAAGCCGACGACATAGCGCACGCTGCGGTTGGGCCACGGGGCCTGTGCCATGGCGACATGCGGAGCGGCGACGGTGGCTCCAAGCACAGCGAGTGCATGGCGGCGAGACATGGTGAGGCGATCGGTCGTCATGTTTCTCTCCCAAAATCCGCGCGCCGTGATGCCGCAAGAATTGCGGCATCCGGAATTTTTGTGCGCGTGATGTTTTACGTGAGAGACAGTCTGAGCCTCACTTGTGCGTTGTCAACGCGGCGTGCGCGCGCGGCTCGCCGTCATGCGATGCCGGAGCCAGCGGCGCGTTCTGGTCCACCGTCGCTTCGCCATGCTGGGTCAGCGGACGGTTGCCAGACATGGCGCGCAGCAGCACGTAGAACATCGGCGTGAAGAAGATGCCGAAGGCGGTCACGCCGATCATGCCGGCAAACACCGCAACACCCATCGCATGGCGCATTTCCGAGCCTGCGCCCGTCGATGTCACCAGCGGCACCACGCCCATGATGAAGGCCATCGACGTCATCAGGATCGGCCGCAGACGCAGGCGGCTGGCCTCGATGGCGGCCTCGATCGGCTTGCGTCCGGCGAATTCCAGCTCGCGGGCAAATTCCACAATCAGGATCGCGTTCTTCGCCGACAACCCTACAAGGACGATCAAACCAATCTGGGTGAAGACGTTGTTGTCGCCCTTGGTGATCCACACGCCGAACATGGCGGCGAGCAGTCCCATCGGCACGATCATGATGATCGAGAGCGGCAGCGTCAGGCTTTCGTATTGCGCCGCGAGCACCAGGAACACGAGCAGCAGCGCCACGGGAAACACGATCAGCGACGAGTTGCCGGCGATGATTTCCTGATAAGTCAGTTCGGTCCATTCGAAGTCGATGCCCTTCGGCAGCGTCTCCTTGGCCACGCGTGCGACGGCATCCTGCGCCTGCCCCGTCGAATAGCCGGGTGCAGCACCACCATTCACGTCGGCGGACAGGAAGCCGTTATAGCGCATGGCGCGTTCCGGCCCTGCACTTTCCTTGACGCGCAGCAGCGTCGACAGCGGGATCATCTCGTTGCTGTCCGAACGCACTTTCAACTGGCCGATATCATCGGCCCGCGCACGATACTTCGCGTCGGCCTGTACGCGCACCGAATAGGTGCGGCCGAATTTGTTGAAGTCGTTCACATAGAGCGAACCGAGATAGATCTGCATCGTGTCGAAGATCGAGGTCACCGGCACATTGAGCTGGCGCGCCTTGGTGCGATCCACATCCGCATAGAGCTGCGGCACGTTGATCTGGTAGCTCGAGAACAGGCCGGCCAGCTCCTTCTGCTGCATGGCCTTGCCGATAAACGCCTTGGTGGCGTCGTTCAGGGCCTCATAGCCGAGACCGGCGCGATCCTCGATCTGCAGCTTGAAGCCACCGATGGTGCCGAGGCCGGCGACCGGCGGCGGCGGGAACATGGCGATGAACGCATCCTGCATGCCCGCATATTTCTTGTTCAGCGACAGCGCGATGGCATTCCCCGACAGCGCCTTGTCCTTGCGCTCGTCGAACGACTTCAGGCCGATGAACACGATGCCGGAATTCGACGAGTTGGTGAAACCATTGATCGACAGGCCCGGGAACTGGATCGCATTCTCGACACCCGGCTCTTTCAGCGCGATGTCGCCCATCTTGCGGATCACCTCTTCGGTGCGATCCAGCGTGGCGCCATCAGGCAGCTGCGCGAAGCCGACCAGATACTGCTTGTCCTGGCCGGGCACGAAGCCGCCCGGCACGGCGTGGAACAGATAGCCGGTGACGCCCACCAGCGCGAGATAGAGGCCCATCACGACGGCACGGCGCGAGATCACGCGTTTCACGCCGCCACCATAGGCATCCGAACTTTTCGCGAAGAAGCGATTGAAGCGGGCGAAGAACCAGCCCAGCGTCTTGTCCATGAACCGCGTCAGCGCATCCTTCGGCGCGTCATGGCCCTTCAGCAGCAAGGCCGCCAGCGCCGGCGACAGCGTCAGCGAGTTGAAGGCGGAGATCACCGTCGAGATCGCCACCGTCAGCGCGAACTGCTTGTAGAACTGCCCGGTGAGACCGGTGATGAACGCCAGCGGCACGAACACGGCGACCAGCACAAGCGCAATCGCGATGATCGGCCCGGTCACCTCGCGCATGGCCTGATAGGCCGCGTCCTTGGGATTCAGCCCGCGTTCGATATTGCGCTCGACATTCTCGACCACGACGATGGCGTCGTCGACCACGATGCCGATGGCCAGCACCAGGCCGAACAGCGTCAGCGCATTCACCGAGAAGCCGAACACATGCATGATGGCGAAGGTGCCGACCACCGAAACCGGCACCGCGATCAGCGGAATGATCGAGGCGCGCCAGGTCTGCAGGAACAGGATGACCACCAGCACCACCAGCGCGATGGCTTCCAGCAACGTGTGGATCACCGCCTCGATGGAAGCGCGGACGAATTGCGTGGGGTCGTAGACGATATCATAGGCGACACCGTCCGGCATGTTCTCCTTCAGCTCCTTCATCGTCTTGCGGACATTGTCGGAGATCTGGATGGCGTTGGAGCCCGGCGACTGGAAGATCGGGATCGCAACCGCGGACTTGTTGTTCAGCAGGGAGCGCAGCGCGTAATCGGCAGCACCAAGTTCGATGCGGGCAACGTCGCGCAGCCGCACCACTTCGCCATTGTCGCCATTCTTGACGATGATTTCGCCAAACTCTTCTTCGGTCTGCAAACGTCCCTGCGCATTGACGGAGAGCTGGAGGTCGAGGCCGGGCTCATTGGGCGAACCGCCCACCTGCCCGGCTGCCGCCTGCACGTTCTGCGCACGGATCTCGCGCACCACATCGCCCGGCGACAATCCGCGTTCGGCGACCTTCTGCGGATCGAGCCAGACGCGCATGGAATAGTCGCCCGAGCCGAACAGCTGCACCTGGCCGACGCCCTCGATGCGCGCAAGGCGATCCTTGACGTTGAGCACGGCGTAATTGCGCAGATAGGTCATGTCGTAGCGGTCGTTCGGCGACAGCAGATGCACGACCATGGTGAGATCAGGCGCACTCTTGATGGTGGTCACGCCGAGCGCGCGCACTTCCGCCGGCAGCCGCGGCTCGGCCTGCGAGACGCGGTTCTGCACCAGCTGTTGCGCCTTGTCGGGATCGGTGCCGAGACGGAACGTGACGTTCAGCGTCATGCGGCCATCGGTAGTCGCCTGGCTGCTCATATAGAGCATGTTCTCGACGCCGTTGATCTGCTCCTCGATCGGCGTCGAGACGGTTTCCGCGATCACCTTCGGATTGGCGCCGGGATAATTCGCCGTCACCACCACGGTCGGCGGCGCCACTTCGGGATATTCCGAAATCGGCAGCACCGGCATCGCCAGCAGGCCCGCGAGGAAGATCACGGCCGACAACACGCCGGCAAAGATCGGGCGATCAATGAAGAAACGGGAGAAATTCATGGCTGATATCCGATGCGATCTGCCCCGTCAGGGCGCAGGAGACTGTCGCGGTCCCGAATGGCGACCGCGCTAAAGTCCGAAAATGTACGAACGAGCCTCCCGCGCGAATGGCGGAAGGCGAAAGATCAGTTCTGGGCGACGGCCTTGTTCTGCGGCAACGATGCGGAATTCATCGCGACCATCTCGGGCTTGATGGTGACGCCCGGACGCACGCGCTGCAGACCGTTGACGACGATGCGCTCGCCCGCCTTCAGCCCGCCGACAATGATGCGCATGCCATCGACGGACGCGCCGAGTTGCACTTCGCGATATTCGGCCTTGTCCTTGCCATCGACGACCATCACGAACTTCTTGTTCTGGTCGGTGCCGACCGCGCGCTCGCTGATCAGCAGCGTCTGCTCCGGCTTCGGCTGGCCCATCGAGAGCCGCGCGAACTGGCCCGGCATCAGTCGGCCATCGTGATTGTCGAACACGGCGCGCACGCGCACGGTGCCCGAGCGCGGATCGACCTGATTGTCGATGAACTGCATGCGGCCTTTCAGTGGCGCGCCGTCAGTGATGGTCGTCATCTGGACGGGAATGCGGTCGATATCGCCCGGCGTCTTTTCATCCGCGAGCGTCTTCAGCGCCCGCGACACCACCTGCTCGTCGGCATTGAAGCTCGCATAGACCGGATTGACCGACACCAGCGTCGTCAGCAGCGGCGAAGACGGCCCCGCAGCGATCAGGTTGCCCACGGTGATCTCGACCTTGCCGACGCGGCCCGACACCGGCGCGCGGACTTCCGTGTAGCTGAGATTGAGCTCGGCGGTCTTCAGCGCGGCTTCCATCGCAGCCAGGTTGGCTTCAGCCTCATGGAAAGCGTTCGACCGGTTATCGAGATCGCGCTGCGTGATGCTGGAGCTGGTCAATTGCTGGCCGCGGCCGAAATCGGCCTTGGTGAGGATCAGGCGCGCCCGCGCGGCAGACACCTGCCCCTGGGCGCGATCGACTTCGGCGGCGTAGAGCGCGGGATCGATCTGCACCAGCAGATCGTCCTTCTTCACCAGCGCGCCCTCGCGAAAATGGATCGACTGCACGGCGCCGGCAACGCGAGAACGGATTTCCACCCGCTCGATCGCCTCGAGGCGGCCGGAGAATTCGTCGGACGGCGTGGTCGCCTTGGCTTCCACCAGCGCCACAGATGCGGACACGGCGGGCGGTGCCGGCGGCGCCGTCTCGGCCTGCGCGGCGTAATTCGACAGGTCCATCAAGGCTGCGCCACCACCAATTACCACCGAAACCGCCATAATTCCGGCGCCGAGCGCGATATGTCGAGCAAGAGAATAGGCCATTGTGAACCCCGTGTGACGTTTCGGGCCTTGAAAAGCCCTTGAATTCCAATACTTAAGGAGAGCATCACGGCGATGGCGACCCGATTCCGGGATTCCACGCTGCGACGCACACATCCGTAACGTCCGGTATAGATGGACTATCGACTTCCACTGTCAAGGGACATATCTACTGAACGGTAGAAATCTTTGGAGGGCCCGTCATGGCAATGGGACGTCCCCGCGAATTTGATGTCGACAGCGCGCTCGACCTCGCGCTGCATGTGTTCTGGCGCAAAGGCTACGAAGGCGCGTCGATGGCCGACCTCACCGAGGCGATGGGCATCACGAAGCCCAGCCTCTATGCGGCATTCGGCAACAAGGAAGAGCTGTTTCGCAAAGCGCTCGATCGCTATGTCGATGGCCCCGGCGCCTATTTTCGCACGGGTCTGGAGAAGACGACTGCGCGCGGCGTGGTCGAACACATCCTCTATGAGTCCGTGAATGCCGTTACCGATCCTAACAATCCGGGCTGCCTCGCTGTGCAAGGCGCCCTGTGCTGCGGTGAAGCCGCCGAGACCATCAAGCAGGAGCTGACGAGCCGCCGTAACAAGGGCGAGCTGGACCTGCGTGCGCGCTTCGATCGCGCCGTCGCCGAAGGCGATCTGCCCGCCGATGCCGATGCGGGCGATCTCGCGCGCTACATTTCCGCGATCCTGCAAGGCATGGCCGTGCAGGCCGCTGGCGGCGCACCGCGTGAACAACTGCGCAAACTCGCCGATATGGCGATGCGAAGCTGGCCACCGGTGTAATAGTAGCACTGCGCCCGTTCGCCGACAGCGTCTTAATGCTTCGGTAACGCGGGCTGCCAATTGTCGGTCACACTGTGCCCGGTATGATCTCCGCCGGACACTGGGACTTGGTGACGGACGGTGCGATGCAGGTAAGCGATATCAGGGAGAGCGAACGTCTGACGTCGCTCGACAGCTACGACATTCTCGACACGCCGCCCGAGGAAGCCTTCGACCGCATCACCCGTCTCGCGCGCCACATCTTCGATGTGCCGATGTCGACCATCAGCCTGATCGACGGCCATCGCCAGTGGTTCAAGTCGCGTCAGGGTTTCGATGCCTGCGAAACGTCTCGCGATTCAGCTCTGTGCAATTTCACCATTCGCGAAACGGCACCGCTGATCATTCCGGACGCTTTGGCCGATCCACGCTTTCGCGATCATCCGGCCGTCGTCGGCGATCCCCATGTCCGCTTCTATGCGGGGGCGCAGCTGCGCGCACCGGGCGGTCATGCGATCGGCACGCTGTGCGCCTTCGATGCGCAGCCGCGCGACGTCAGCGCGGCGGAAGTCGCGATGCTGCAGGATCTCGCCGGCATCGTGCTCAGCGAGCTCGAACTCCGCGCATTGGTGATGCAGGACAGCCTTACCGGCGCGCTGTCGCGGCGCGCGCTGCGCGACGAGGCCACGCGCGGCATCACGCTCGCGGTGCGCCATGGGCACAGTTTCAGCGTGATCATGTTCGACCTCGATCACTTCAAGGCCATCAACGACAATAACGGCCACGACATCGGCGACCGCGTGCTCGCTGCCTGCGTCAAAGCCTGCCAGAACCTGTTGCGCAAGGCCGACGCCATCGGCCGCGTCGGCGGCGAGGAATTCGCCATCGTGCTGCCGCACACCAACCGCGCCGATGCGCAACTCGTGGCCGAGAAGGTGCGCGAGGCCATTGCCGGCGTCACCGTGATGGGCGCCGATGGTCCGCTCAGGGTTTCGGCCAGCCTCGGCATCGCCACGCTGGAGCGCACCGCCTCCGACATCGACGAATTGCTGCGCCGGGCCGATGCGGCGATGTATGAGGCCAAGCAGACCGGCCGCAACCGCTGCATCGCCTGGCGCACGCCGGAAGTCGCGGCCGACCTGATGCGCCGCGTCTTCAAGGCCGGCCACATCACCTTCAATGCCGGCCACTCCACCATCGACTGCACCGTACGCGGCCTGTCGGAGATGGGCGCCAGCATCGACGTGTTCAGCACCACCGACATCCCCGAACGCTTCAAGCTCAGCATCCCCGTCGATCACCTCTCCCGCGCCTGCCACGTGCTCGGCAAACGCGAGAAGCATCTTGATGTGGTGTTCGACTAGCCGTCTATGCATTCCGAGCTATACTAGTAAAACACTCCGTCGCCGCAGCGAAGCGTCACCCTCCCCTGCAGGGGGAGGGTCGCTCGCGCAGCGAGCGGGGTGGGGTGACAGCGCCACAGCGAGGCTCCATGGTCTCAGCATCGCTCCGCCGCGCAGCGGCAAAGAACTTGCGAGCCAACACGACGCCGCACGAACGCGCTTTGTGGCGCGCTCTGAAAGACATGCCGGTCGCCGGAAGTCATTTCCGACGTCAGGCGCCGATCGGTCCCTATGTCGTCGACTTCGTCTGCCCGGCCGCACATCTCATCATTGAACTCGATGGCGGCCATCACAATGAAGATGAACAGGCACGCCGTGACCTCATCCGGCAGCGCTGGCTCGAAGCCGAGGGATATCGTGTCCTGCGCTTCTGGAATTCGGAGATCGCGACAGAGATGCCAGCCGTGCTCGATCGGATCTACATCGAACTGCATGGCGGACGTGACGCCGAGCCGGCGCCATTGAAGCATCGACGGCGCGTGTGGCGGAGGACGGTCACCCCACCCCGCTGAACGCTGTCGGCGATGCTTCGCATCGCCTGCGTTCAGCGACCCTCCCCCTGCAGGGGAGGGCTAAAAGCGTCACGATCACATGATTGAGATCGCCGCCGGGCGCATTGCAGCCTCCCCGCACAGGATTTGCGTTCGCGCACCGAACCATGGCACTCCTCGACATATTGCATCGCAATATTTCCTCGGGAGAGATTCCATCCGTCCGTCATTGCCCATCCTCGCCCTCGCCGCCGCATCCTTTGGCATTGGAACCACCGAATTCGTCATCATGGGCCTCCTCCCCGATGTGGCGCGCAGCCTCGGGGTGACCATCCCGCAGGCCGGCTATCTCGTGTCGGGCTATGCGCTCGGCGTCGTGGTCGGCGCGCCACTGGTGGCGATGGCGACGGCCGGCATGCCGCGCAAGTCCGCATTGCTCGGGCTGATGGCACTGTTCACCATCGGCAATATCGGCTGCGCCATCGCGCCGGACTACTGGCTGCTGATGCTGGCGCGCGTCGTCACCTCATTCGCCCATGGCGCCTTCTTCGGCATCGGCGCGATCGTCGCCAGCAATCTGGTGCCGCGCGAACAGCGCACCCAGGCGGTGTCGCTGATGTTCGCCGGCCTCACCCTCGCCAATGTGCTCGGCGTGCCGTTCGGCACCGCGCTCGGCCAGGCCGCCGGCTGGCGTTCGGCCTTCTGGGCCGTGGTCGTGATCGGCGTCATCGCCTTCATCGCCATCTGGCGTTACGTGCCGTCGGGCATGCCCGGCACACGCGGCGGACTCGGCCGCGAATTCCGCGCGCTCGGACGCTGGCCGGTGCTGCTGCCGATGCTGATTTCGACCACCGCCTCGGTCAGCATGTTCAGCCTATTCACCTACATCACGCCGTTGCTCGAAGAGGTCACGGGCCTGACGCCGCATGGCGTCACTGGCGCGCTGCTGGCGATCGGCGTCGGCCTCACCATCGGCAACCTGATCGGCGGCCGCCTCGCCGACAAGAATCTGCTGTCCACCGTGATCGGCGCCTTCATCTGCCTTGCGGTCGTGCTCGGCCTTCTATCCCTCGCAGCGCAATTCGTGATCCCGACCATCACCCTGCTGGTGCTATGGGGCGGCATCGCCTTCGCGCTGGTCTCGCCATTGCAGATCTGGGTGGTGGACGCCGCCACCGATGCGCCGAATCTCGCCTCGACACTCAATCAGGGTGCGTTCAATCTCGGCAACGCCACCGGCGCCTGGATCGGCGGCATCGCATTGAATGCCGGCGTGCATTATGGCCAACTGCCGCTGCTTGCTGCCGGTGTCGCGCTGGCCGGACTCGCGATGACGCTGACGCGCTTGATCAATCGCAGCGATTGTCCGGCGCAGGTCAGTCCGGCCGAGTAGATTGCCGGCTTCCGGCACGGCCGGCATGGCCGTGCCTGCTCTTTTCAAGGAATTCACTGTGGCGCTCGGGCGCGATACGTTTGCTTTCACCGCATTTCTGGGCACCCTCACCGCGCTGCCGCCACTGTCCATCGACATGGGCCTGCCCGGCCTTCCCGCCATCGAGGCGACATTCGCTGACGCCGGCGGCCGCGGCCCGCTGACGCTCAGCCTGTTCATGGCGGGATTCGCGATCTCGCCTCTGATCTGCGGCCCGCTGGCCGATCGCTTCGGCCGCCGCGCTATGTTGCTCGACGGCCTGTTGCTGTTCTCGCTTGCCGCCGGCGCCTGCGCGCTCGCGCCGAATTTCTCCGTGCTGCTCGCCTGCCGCCTGCTGCAGGGCTTTGCCGCCGGCGCCTGCGCCATCCTGCCCATCGCCATCGTGCGTGATCTGTTCGTCCACGGCGCCGCGCGGCAAAAGCTGTCGCAGATCGCAGCCGTGCTCGGCATCGCCCCGATGCTCGCGCCGGTGCTGGGCGGCTGGGTGATGACCGTCAGCGACTGGCGCGCAATCTATGCAGCACAGGCCGCGGTCGGCCTCATCCTGCTCGTCGTCGGCGCCATGGGTCTCGCGGAATCCCAGCCGGTGGAAAGCCGCCGCTCGCTCAATCCGCGCCAACTCGCCGAAAGCTATCGCTTCGTGCTCACCGATCGCAGCTTTGTCGGCTATGCGCTGCTCTATGCCTGCGCCTTCGCCTGCATGTTCGCTTTCATCTCCGGCGCGCCGTCGGTCCTGATCGGCAGTCTCGGCCTCTCCACGACCAGTTTTTCGCTGCTGTTCGGCCTGACATCCTGCGGCGTGCTGGTGGCGTCGCTGATCTCGGGTCGCCTGAGCAAGCACAATGTCTCGTCGCGAAAGATCATCGCCTTCGGCCTGTTGCTGATGGTGGCGAGCGCGCTCCTGGCGCTCGTGCTGGTCCCGCTCGGCGCGGTGACGGTGGCGACGCTGACACCGATGATGGCGCTCACCATCTTTGCCTTCGGCATGCTCGCGCCCTCGACCAACCATGAAGCGCTGGCGAACCTGCCGCATGTGGCGGGATCGGCCGCCGGCGTCATGCGCTGCACCCAGATGGTGATGGGCGCCTTCGCCAGTGCCATGGTCGCCGTGCTGGAGCCGTTCGGCCATCCCGCATTGGTGATGACCGGCCTGATGGCCGCCATGGCCATTGTCGCGGGCGCGATCTATCTTTGGGTGCTTCCCGCAACCAAAGCGGGAACCCATCATCGATAGACGGAGCCACGACCGATGCAGCGCAAAATCGTCGTCATCACCGGAGCGGCCGGTGCGCTTGGCCGGGTGGTCGCCGATCGTGCATTGGAGGACGGCGCCACCGTCGCGGTGATCGATCACGGCCACAACGACATTCCCTCGACGCCGCAGCGCCTGCAGATCGGCGGCGTCGATCTCGCCGACGCCGCACGGGCTGCCAAAGCCATTGGAGAGGTGATCGCGCAGTTCGGACGCATCGATGTGCTGATCAACATTGCCGGCGCGTTCAGGTTCGAAGCCATTGCCGATGGCGACAATGCGAGCTGGGAGACGATGCATCGCCTCAACCTGCTCACGGCGCTCAACACATCGCGCGCGGCGATCCCGCATCTGGTGACATCGAGCGCCGGGCGGATCGTGAATATCGGCGCCATCGGCGCGCTGGAGGCAGGCAGCGGCATGGGCCCCTATGCTGCGTCGAAAGCCGGCGTGCACAGGCTGACGGAGTCGCTGGCGGCGGAGTTGAAGGGCAAGGTCACGGTCAATGCCGTGCTGCCCTCGACCATCGACACATCGGCCAATCGCCGCGACATGCCCGATGCGGATTTTGCGAAATGGGTGACGCCGGACGAGTTGGCCAGCGTGATTTTGTTTTTGGCCAGCGATGCGGCGAGTGCGGTGACCGGCGCATTGGTGCCGGTGCGCGGGCGGGTTTAGCGCTTCAGCTCCGTCATGCCCGGCCTTGTGCCGGGCATCCACGTTTTGAGCCCAGGCGAAGACGTGGATGGCCGGGACAAGCCCGGCCATGACGAGTTTTATTGATAGCGTAAGTAGCGAAAAGGAGAGCCTTCAGCCCTTGTTCTTCTTCTTCCCGAAAGCCGGCTTCTCGAACTTCGCAGCGCCTTCGCGCTTGGCCTTGGCCACGTAGGTCTTCTTTTCCTTGCGCGGCTTGTCGTGGAAGTCCGGCTTCTTGCCTTCGTACTTCTTGCCTTCGCCACGTGCCTCGAAGGGCTTCTTGCCCTCATAGCCGCCGTCACGCTTCGGCTTGCGATCGTCCCAGCTCGCGGACGGCTCGCGGGCGCGGTCGGCCTTCATCGGATCGTATTTCGGCTTGCGATCCGTGCGCGGCCGGTCGTCGAAGCTCTTCGCGGCATAGGGCTTGTCGCCACGCGGACGCTCGCGCGGTCCGTCTTCCTTCCACGACTTGCCCTTATAGGAATCCTTCGCCTTGAAATCCGGACGATCGCCATCGGACCGGAAATCGTCGCCGCCCTTGCGATGGCGCTTCGGCGGGAAGTCGCGATCGCCGCCGCCGCGCGGCATCGGGGTGATGGTGCCGCCTTCGGGGCCGTTCGGCAGCGCGTCGATGCGGATATTGTCTTCCTTGTCCGGGCGCTTGATCATGGTCACGAAGCGCTCGGCGGCAGCCGCTGAAATCTCGAACTCGGTAGCGCCATCATAGATCTTGATGGCGCCGACATCGTTCTTCTCGATGCCGCCGCGACGGCAGATCATCGGCAGCAGCCAACGCGCCTCGGCGTTTTTCTGGCGGCCGATGGCGGCGCGGAACCATTTTGCGCCCTCGCCCATCGGCTCGTTCTTCTTCGGCGTCTTGCGGACGGGGCCACCGTCCTCCGCCTTGCGACGGCTGCCGGCGCGGTCTTCGCGGTCGCGCGCACGGAACGTGCCGGGATCCTCGACCTCTTCGGGCGACGGCAGGCGCGAGCGATAGAGACGCGCCAACGCGGTCGCGATGGTCTCGGCCGGATGCCGCTCCAGCAGCTTCTTGGCGAACACCGCATCGTCTTCATTGGCCGCGTCGTCGAAAATCTTGTCCGACATCATGCGCTCTTCGTCGAGCACGCGGATCTCATCCACGGTCGGCGCAGCACCCCAGACAGCTTCGGTCTCGGCGAGCTGAAGCAGGAATTCAGCACGGCGGCGGCGCGACGGCGGCACCAGCAACACGCTGATGCCCTTGCGGCCGGCGCGGCCGGTGCGGCCCGAGCGATGCTGCATCACTTCGGGATCGTTCGGCAGTTCGGCATGGATGACGAGGCCGAGATTGGGCAGATCGATGCCGCGCGCGGCAACGTCGGTGGCGACGCAGATGCGGGCATGGCCGTCGCGCAGCGCCTGCAGCGCATGGGTGCGCTCGTTCTGCGACAGTTCGCCCGAAAGTGCCACGACGGAGAAGCCGCGCTCCAGCAACACGCCCTGCAGATGCTTCACGGCATTGCGGGTGTTGCAGAACACGATCGAGGTCGGCGATTCGAAATAGCGCAGCACGTTGACGACGGCATGGTCGACATCGTTCGGCGAGATGCGGATGGCGCGGTATTCGATGTCCGAATGGCCGCCTTCGCTGCCGGCGACTTCGATGCGGAAGGCGTTGTCCTGATACTGCTGCGCCAACTTGGCGATGCCGCGCGGCATGGTGGCTGAGAACAGCAGCGTACGGCGGCTTTCCGGCGTGGTTTCGAGGATGAACTCCATGTCCTCGCGAAAGCCCATGTCGAGCATCTCGTCGGCCTCGTCGAGGACGACGGCCTTGATCTGCGAAATGTCGAGACGGTTGCGGCGGAGATGGTCGCACAGTCGGCCGGGCGTGCCGACAACGATATGCGCACCAGCGGCAAGCGCGCGCTGTTCGGTGCGCGGGTCCATGCCGCCGACGCAGGAGACGACGCGGGCGCCGGCCTGGGCATAAAGCCAGGTCAGTTCGCCATGCACCTGCAGCGCCAGTTCGCGCGTCGGCGCCACGATCAGCGCCAGCGGCGCGCCGGCCTGCGGCAGCCGTTCGGCGCCTTCGAGCAGGTCGGCTGCAATCGCTAGGCCATAAGCGACAGTCTTGCCGGAGCCGGTCTGGGCGGAGACGAGAAGATCGCGGCCAACTGCTTCGTCGGCCAGCACGGCGGTCTGAACGGGGGTGGATTCGCGGTAGTTGCGCTCAGCCAATGCACGGGCGAGCGCCGGGGGCGTCGATTCAAAAGACACGGGATATGTAACCTTGGTTGCAGCAGGCCGCAGATTGCGGCCAGAACTCACAGGACTCATCGCCGTGACCGGCGATGCTCGACATCGAGATACATGGACCAAACGGAAACGAATCGGCCGTCCTTCATTTGACGGTCACGTCGGGTCCAGGGAGTCCGGAGCGTATCGGGATGGTGCGCTTCTACGCTGCTTTGCAGCAAAAGACCAGCCCCATCCCGCAGGCCTACCCCTCGCTGTGCGATTTCACGCCTTTCTCGTCTTCCTTGCCACCTTCCTCCTTAAATGGAACCAGCAGCCAGAGCGTGAGGAAGGTGAACAGGGAGATCACCACCGCGACGTCATAGGACCCGAGCCCGACCGCCGCCCCGGTGGCGCCGGTGGCCCACAGGCTGGAGGCCGTGGCGGTGCCGCGCACCGAGCCGCCTTCCTTCAGGATCGCGCCTCCCCCGATGAAACCCATCCCGGTCATGAGGCCCTCGATGATGCGCGCGGTGCCTTCGGGGTGTCCGTTGAGGATGCCTTCCGTCGCTTGGACGATGCCGCAGGTCGCCAGCGCCACGAGCGGGAAGGTCCGCAAACCCGCGCTGCGCTCGGCGCGTTCCCGGTTCCAGCCAATCGGCAATGCCAGAATATAGGCGATAGACAACGCTACAAGATGCGGCAATACACCAAAACTATCAGTCGTTTCCAGCAATGTCTTCACGTGAGCTCCGATCGCGTTGAACCATCGCCTGAGATCACGATCTCAGCCCCATCCGGAGCCAATCCGGTGCCAAGTCGCGGCGACGCGGATAAACTCAGCCGGCGAGTCGCGGTTCCATTTGGGGATCCGTTCGCCACCGCCCTCGCCGCCGATCGGATCTCGTTTTGGAAACCGCGCTCTATCTCCCCGTGAAACGCTTTCTCGAAGGGCTCGGCTTTTCGGTGAAGGGCGAGATCCAGGGCTGCGATCTGGTGGCGCTGAAAGGCGACGATCCGCCGATCGTGGTGGTTGGGGAGCTCAAGCTCAGCTTCAATCTTGAACTGATCCTGCAAGCCGTTGATCGCGCGGGCGCCTGCGACGAGATTTGGGTTGCCGCCAAAATGTCGATCCGTGGCAAGGGCCGCGAGAGCGATGCGCGCTATCGCAATCTGTGCCGCCGCCTCGGCTTCGGCATGCTGGGCGTCACCGATGCCGGCACCGTGGAAATCCTGGTGGAGCCGCCAACCACCGCGCCCCGCCGCAATCCGAAGCAGCGCGCCCGCCTTATCACCGAACACCGGAAACGGATCGGCGATCCCGCGCTGGGCGGTTCGACCAAAACGCCGATCATGACCGCCTATCGCCAGCAGGCGCTCGGCTGCGCCGCCGCCCTCGCTTTGGGCCCGCGGCCGTTGAAGGAGCTCAAGCCTGCCTTTCCCGACGCACAGAAGATCCTGCACCGCAATGTCTATGGCTGGTTCGCGCCGGTGTCGCGCGGCGTCTACGCCCTCACCGCATCCGGCCAGCAGGCGCTCGTCACCTGGCCGCAGGCGAACAGCACCGGCTAATCCGACCTACCCGCAATTTACTTTACTTCAAAGCTAACCCCGGGCGTCCGACGCATTGTCGCGCGTCACATTGCATAGCTGACTTGCCACGGGTTTTTCATATTGCAATGCAACAATGGCTTCGTTAGGAAGCCAATATCAACTTTGAGGCGGACGATGAGCGGCGAGTGGAATACCAAATATGGCACGAGGCGCGTGCGGCATGATCCGCCGACGCTGGAAGAGGCCATTTTCGCAGCCATCGGCATCACCGAGGACCTCGACCAGCAGGCCGAGATCGCAGCGTCGCTGATGGGCTTGCCCGTCGAAGAGGTGCAGGCGCAGGTCAAGAAGGCCAACCGCTCCACAGGCACGCTGCGCGTCAGTCGCGTCATCGCCGGCGAACAGGGCGCCCAGCGCACCGTGGTCGTCGAGCGCCGCGTCACCCGCAAGATCGCGATCGCCAAGCGGGCGTGAGTTTTTCCGGATCAGTTCTGGAATGAAAAAAGCAGGGCCTCGGCCCTGCTTTTTTGTTTCTGTGACGCCTGCGATCCCGCGCTCAATGCTTGCCGAAACCGGCGGCGTTGAACCAGGCACGCCAGGCAGCCCGGTTATAGTCGCCGACAGCCTTGGCGACGTCAGCTGCGCCTGCCTTCGGCTTAGGCGCGACCTTCACGGGCTCCGCGGTGAGATCGATCAGGCCCGTCGATTCGCCGTGGCGGAACGACAGTTTGGCGCCGAACTTGCCGGCCAGCGCGCGCATCGCATCGTTCTGCGCACCGGTGGTGACGCGCAGCTTCTTGTAACCCATCGAGCGCGCCTTCGCGATCAGCTGGGTGAACAGGATGCTGCCGACGCCCTTGCGGCGCATGCAGGATTCGACGCTGAAGGCGACTTCCGGCTCGACATTGACGAGGTCGGCCTGGTGCAGCTCGGCGGCGCCGCGAATGGTGCCGTCTTCGAAATAGGCCAGGATGACGGTGCCGTCATGCACGGAGCGCTCGGCATATTTCGCGACCCAGTCGTCGCACAGCGAGCCGTTGAAACGGTCGCGGCGGCTGTCACGGTCGAGACGCAGAAGATGGTCCCGGAACAGCGGAAGCTCGTGGGTGGCGAGGATACGAACGGGGCCGCTCTTGGTCGAAACCTTGGGCGTCCGGTGGGCAAGTGCGATGATCGTTGCGGGGCTAAACATGGGTCCACTCCTCCGGATATCCGCGAGGAAAGCCTTGATTCTTGTATGACCCCAATATTGTGCATCGCACAAAGAACTTCAAGGCCAATGGCGTGCGACAAGACGGCGCCGGACGCAATTGAGCTATGCAAATGCTTGAAGGTTAAAGAGGAATTACCCGCAGCCCCGTTCCTAGAGTACCAGCTGGGTCTGGGTCACCACCCCTACGAGCTTGCCCTCCGCGGTCTCGATCCGGGTCTGCCAGACCTGGGTCCGGCGTCCGCGATGGATTGGCGTGGCCGTGGCGCGCACCGTGGTTCCCGCCGCTGCGCCGCTGACGAAATTGGTCTTGCTCTCGATGGTCGTGGTGCCCTTGGCGTCCTCGGGCAGATTGATCACGGTCGCGGCAGCGCCAACGGCATCGGCCAGCGCCATCACCGCGCCGCCGTGGATCGTATGACGCGCCGTGCACAGGTCTTCCCGCACCAGCATGGTGGCGACCACGCGGTCGAGTTCTGCCTCGATGAAGGTGACACCCATCGATACCGAAAACGGCATCGTCACGGCCTTGATCTTGTCGAGCGGCGTCATGTGGTTCTCCCTGCAATGTCCGTCGTGGCGCGGACTGATGGCCCATGGAGACGGATGCGGCGCGCCGTGACAAGTCCCCCTTTCCGCGGCATAGCGATGCGATGAACGCCTTCCCGCCCCGCCGCATTGTCTGCCTCACGGAAGAGACCGTGGAGACGCTGTATCTGCTCGGCGAGCAGGACCGCATCGTCGGCGTCTCCGGCTATGCGGTGCGCCCGCCGCAGGTGCGTCGCGAGAAGCCACGTGTCTCGGCCTTCATCTCGGCGGATGTGCCAAAAATCCTGGCGCTGGAGCCGGACCTTGTCCTCTGCTTCTCCGACCTGCAGGCCGAGATCGCCGCCGCGCTGATCCGCGCCGGCATTGCCGTGCATGTGTTCAACCAGCGCGACATCGCCGGCATCCTGGCAATGATCCGCACACTCGGCGCCATGGTCGGCGCGCAGGACCGTGCAGAACGGCTTGCCCGGTCCTACGAACAGCGTCTGGCCGACGTCGCGGCAGCCGCACAGACCCGCGCTGCCAGGCCGCGCGTCTATTTCGAGGAATGGGACGATCCGCTGATCACCGGCATCGGCTGGGTATCCGAATTGGTCGACATCGCCGGCGGCGTCGATGTTTTCCCGCAGATGCGTTTTCAGAAGGCGGCGAAGGATCGCATCGTGTCGCCGGACGACGTACGCGACACGATGCCCGACGTGATCCTCGCCTCATGGTGCGGCAAGAAAGTCGTGCCGGACAGGATCAGGCAGCGACCGGGATGGGGTGACATTCCGGCCGTGCGCGACGATCGCATCGTCGAGATCAAATCGCCGCTGATCCTGCAACCCGGCCCGGCGGCGTTGACCGATGGCCTCGATGCGATCGTGAAGGCGCTCTGGCCGTAGCCCGGATGGAGCGCAGCGCAATCCGGGGACCGGCGTTTCCGCGAAATCTGCTGTCCCTGCATTACGCTACGCTCCATGCAGGCTACGAAATCAGCGACGCCCTCAACCTTCCGGATATTCCAGCGCATAGGCCTCCGTCAGCGCATCATCAAGCAGCCTGCCTTCGCTGAAAATCTGCAGCGATGCCGGCCGCGCGACGCCGGGCAACAATCGCTGACACGGCTCGGGGGCTCCGATCACGGTCCTCACCGGAATGCGCTCGGCATAGATCGGCAGCTCGTAATCCTCGTCGTCATCGGCAACACCCTTGGCGCGGATTTTTGCCGACGCCTCCTCGATCTCCATGGCGATGAAGGACGTTGCTTTCATCTCCTGCGCTGTGGTAGCGCGCAGGCCCGCGGTGCGGTCGGGGAAGAAGCGATCGACCATGGCGATGCCGGCGCGATCCTTCTCCGCGGGATCGGTGACCAGATAGGCATTTCCGAACGCCATCACGGCGCGATAATCGGCCGAGTGATTGAAGCCACAGCGCGCCAGCACGAGGCTGTCGAGGAAGGCCACGGTGAGGCAGACGCGCTGATGCGCGGTCTGGTTCTTCAGCATCCGGCTCGCGCTCGATCCATGCCAGTAAAGCGTCGTGCCTTCGCGCCAGAAAAAGGTCGGCGTGCAGTAGGGCTGGCCGTCGATCACATAAGAGACGTGGCACATCATCGCCGCGTCCAGGATCCTGTGCACGGTCTCGTGGTCGTAGAAGCCACGATCATGCCGCCGCTTCACGCGGTTGCGCTGGGTGAGCGGATAGGTCGGCGTTGTCTCTTCTGTCGTCTTCAGTTCGGCGGTGCTCACAGTAAGTCCTCGTGGATTGGAAGCGTTCGAAACTGTTGTAGCCGCCGAATTGGTCTGCGATAGTGCCAATTCCATGCGAAAAATTCCGACCAATTCTCGCACGATGAAATCGACACCTGCAGTCCCGCACGCATTGCCGCTCGATCTCGATGGCGCACATATCGACCGCCACGCGTCCGCGCCGGAACGCCTGTATCAGGCGCTGCGCCATGCCATCACGTCAGGCACGGCCAAGCCCGGCGAAGCGCTGCCGCCATCGCGAAACCTCGCCGAACAAGCCGGCTTTCGCCGCAACGCGATCACCGATGCCTATGAGCGCCTGATCGCTGATGGCTTCGCCGTCGCGCGCGTCGGCTCCGGCACGTTCGTCGCCGAGCGCATTCCATCCGCCGTCGATGCGAAAGCGCCGAAGCGCATCGCCATCATCGAGCCCCAGCGCGGCACGCTCGCGCTCGGCTGCACCGATATCGACGAGACGGCGCTGCGCCGTTTTCGCTCGTTTGTCGGCCGCCGCATGCGCGCCTTCGGCAGCGAGCATCTGCATTACGGCGATCCCCGCGGCAGCCGCGAGCTGCGCATCGCCATCGCCAATCACCTGCTGTCGGCGCGCGGCCTGCGCTGCGATCCCGACCACATCATGCTTACATCAGGCACCCAGCATGGCCTGCGCATCGTGCTGTCCGCCATCCTCAAGCCAGGCGAACAGATCTGGGTCGAAGACCCCGGCTACCCCGCCGCGCGCAAATCCATCGAGCATTACGGCGGCAAGCCGGTCTCCGTGCCGGTGGACGACAGCGGCATGATCGTCGCCAAGGGGCGCTCCTCCGCGCCGCATGCGCGCGCCGCCTATGTCACGCCCTCGCATCAGTTTCCGCTCGGCGTGCAGATGGCGATGCCGCGGCGACTGGAGTTGCTGGACTGGGCGCGCGATGCTCATGCCTTCGTGTTCGAGGACGATTACGACAGCGAATTCCGCTATGACGGCGCGCCGCTGCTGTCGCTCGCCGGCATCGATCACCTGCGCCGCGTCGTCTATATGGGCACCTTCGCCAAGACGTTGTTTCCCGGCCTGCGCATCGGCTATTGCGCGCTGCCGGAAAACCTGATCGGCCCGGTCGCCGCCGCCCGCGCCGCAATGGACCGCTTTCCCGCCACGGTGATGGAAGGCGCCATTGCCGACATGCTGAATTCTGGCGCTTTCGCCGCCAACCTGCGCAAGATGCGCGGCCGTTACCGCGAGGCGCGCGATGCCCTCGCCCGCACGCTGACGGACGCATCGGACGGGCAACTCACCGTCCCCGTCCCGTCGCAAGGCTTGCATCTGGTCGCGCGGTTTGCGGCAACGACACCGCTCGAGATCGCCGCGCAGGCCAAGGCCGATGCCGGCGTCGAAGGCTGGCTGCTGGCCGACACCTATCTGCGCGCCCGCCCCGCGCCGGGCTTCGTGCTCGGCTTCTCTGGGCATCCGTTACGCAAACTCGTCACCGCCGCCGAAACGCTCGCAAAGGCCTCGGCCGCAACGCTGCGCGCGCATCAAAAAGTCGCAACGAAACGGCGCGATGGAACCCGCGCCGGGGCTAGCACTTATGGCTGGCGACTGCTGCGCTTCAAGAATCGAACCGGCGTCCGTAGACTGCATCACCAACGGCCCCACGGAGATTTCATGTCCGGCAATCGCAACGTGCTCTTTCTCATCATCGGCGCACTCGTCGTCGGGATCGGCGTGCTCGGCTACAACCTCTATCAGGAGAAGAAGGAGCCCCAGGGCCTGCAGATCAATGTCGGCCCCGACGGCCTGAAGGTGCAGAACAAATAATGCGCGCCACATTGGCTCTCGGCCTGCTCGCCGCCCTCACCGTCACCGCCCCGGCTTTCGCCGTTGATCAGGTTTCGCGCGAGGAGGACATCGTCGAACTGCGCCTCGGCCAGCGCATCTGGGTCGATGACGGCTCCTGCCCGACCGGCCAGATCAAGGAAGTCATGGGCACCACCCTCGCCGCCAACGGCAACGTCGCCCGCGTCAAGAAATGCGTCCCCCGCGGCGGCACGCGGGTGCGTTGAGGGGCGGCCATCGACGTATCGTGCAGAGACTCAGCGATCGCTGAGATGCGCCTTCGCCGCCTCAGTCGATCGGCGCGGGGTCATACATGCATTGCAGGGTCGGCTTTGCGATCTGGCTGAACGTCGCGCTGACCAGCGATTGCTTGGATTCCGGGATCCAGCCCTTCTCGATGGTCGGCACGCCGCGCTCGGTGATACCGCGCAGCAGGGCCTCCCGCAGGTCGGTGTCATCCACCGGCGCGATGGCGTGATCGTGCAGGCAGCCGCAGACCTGTTCGGGATGCGCCCAGCGCCCCGCCATATGCGGCGCGCACAGGCGGACGAATTCACCGCGCTGATCCGGCAGCTTGCGCCAGGACAGCGTTTCCCAGAACCGCGCCTCCCGCACCCTGGCCTCCGGCACCTGCGCCTGCGCATCGACACCGGGCAGAACGCAGGCAAGGATCACGGCGACACAGGCAGCAAAACGAAATGGCAGTCGGGTCATGCTGGGCTTTTCTTGTTGTTGATCGCGCACGTCGTGGTCAGCGGATAGCGGCCAGAACGATGGTGGCAGGTGCCGGGTCCGGCGATGGCGCGCCGTTGAAGGTGAAGGTGCCGATGGCCGGCAGCGTGCTGTCCGCCGAGCCCGCCAGCGACGGACCCGCGAACAGGAAGGCGAAAGCGAGGACGAGGCTGGCAAAGCGCATCGGACGTCTCCAGAGTGATCGCGTGTTGGAGACTGGATAGCGGGCCGCCGTTTCGGCCGGTCTGCGTGCCAAGCGCAAAATGGTTTCGCGAGAGACCCACAATGTGTCGTCGGAACCCGTGCGACGAAACATGCATTGCCGTCGAATGGTCACCCTGCCGTCACCCGGCTTTAACCGAACCGCGCTTAAAGCAACGGAGATGCTCGCGGGTGCAACCAATTGAGGCAGTTGCGCGTTTATGTTGCTCTAGTGGCAGAAGGGTACGCGTGGTGGGAACCGGCAACGACGATGTTGGCAAAGATCAGGGCAAAGACCTGATGGTTGACGCCGCCGGGTTGTCGCCGACGATCGCACCGCGTGATCCGACACATGTCATCGCCAACACGACTGTAGCAACGCCCCAGCAGACGTCTCGCTGCCTCCGCGACAACGAATGCTCGCCACAGCAGCTCGTCCGCCTGATCGGCAGCCGCAGCCCGCCGGTGACGCCGCTGTCATGGGAACGGCTGCGCCAGCAGCAGGCGCAATTCACCGCTAGCTAGCGCCGTACCATCGCCTCGCGCCTACTTGATGAACTCACCGCATTTCTGCACGTCGGTATTGGCCGTGCCCCACGGCATGATCGGCACCGACGAGGTCGAGTTCTTCGGCGAGCCTTCGATGATCCGGTCGGAATAGACCATATAGACCAGCACGTTTCGCTTGGCGTCGCAGCCACGCACGATCTGCATCTTCTTGAAGAACAACGAACGGCGCTGGCGGAACATGTCCTCGCCCTGGTCGCTCTTGGCCTTGAACTTGATTGGGCCGATCTGGCGGCAGGCCAGCGAGATGTCCGAGACCTCCTCGGCCAGGCCGAGCCAGCCCTTGAAGCCACCCTTTTCCGGCACCGTGAAGTGACAGGCCACGCCCTCGACCTCGGGGTCGTCGACGCCATAGGTGGCGAGCTTGTCGTTCGGACTCAGCCATTTGAACACGGTGGAGCGGCGGAAGATCAGGTCGGGCTCGTCGGCCGCCTGGGCCACGCTGCCAACCCCCACCGTCACCGCGACCAGCGCGAGCGCAGCCATGCGGCTCCAACCGAAGCGAAAGCTCAAACCCATCAACGACATTCAACTCTCCGTGTCTCACACCGCTTATGTAGAGATTGCTTTGGGCAACGGTAGGCCCGATGCCGCGGCGTTAATTCAATGTGAGGCTTTTTTGTTACCTTCGCATCCAGCCTGCAGCGGTGCGATTCGCCCGCTGGTGAACGCCTTTTGCGTCCGCGACACTAACCCTTTGAAACGGATTCGAGGATTTTTCAGCGTGACGGTTTTTAAGTTTCCGGGAAGCTCCACCCGCAAGCACCTGCTTCTCAGCGGCACTTCAGTTTCACGGAGCGCATGGTCCCCTCGCCACCTTTTGCAGGCGGCATTGCTGACCTCTTTCGTGCTCGGCGCCGCGGCTCCCGCCCATGCCGTGTTCTGGTTCGATGAAGATCCGATGCGTCCGCGTGTCATGGAGCCGTCACCGCCGCCGGTCCGCGCGCTGCAGCAGCGCGACAACCGGTTGAAGCAGCAGGGTGCGACCTTCGAGAAGGAAGCCAAGGCCCATGCCAAGCCGGTCGGCCCGCTGGTGATCGCGATATCTCTCGACAAACAGACCATGCGCGTGTTCGACGCCAACGGCCTGTTCGCGGAAACCCGCGTCTCTACCGGCATGCGCGGCCACGCCACACCGACGGGCGTGTTCAGCATCATCCAGAAGAACAAGTGGCATAAGTCGAACATCTATAGCGGCGCGCCGATGCCCTATATGCAGCGGATCACCTGGTCGGGCATCGCGCTGCATGCCGGCGCCCTTCCCGGCTATCCGGCGTCCCATGGCTGCATCCGCATGCCGATGGCGTTCTCCACCAAGCTGTGGAGCTGGACCCGCATGGGCGCCCGCGTGATCATCACGCCGGGTGAGATTTCGCCGGCGGAGTTTTCGCATCCGCAGCTGATCGCCCAGAAGCCGGTGCCGGTTGCGGCGACGCCGATGGCAGCCCCGAAGGATGACCAGCCCGCGACCGCCAAGCCTGCGGATGGCAAATCCAATGAGGGCAAGTCGACCGAGATGAAGCCCGACGATCTCGGCCTCAAGCCGAGCACCACAAGCGCGGGCACCAAGACTGTCACCGCCGATGCCAGCAATGCGCTACCCAAGCCGGTGCTGACCGATGCCGGCGCGGCCCTGGCCCAGATGTCTTCAGCCAGCGCCGATATCGCAAAACTCGCCGAGAAGAAAACCGACGAACCCACCCGCGTGACGCGCCAGGACGTCGATGCAGCCGCCGCGAAGATCGCAGAGACGCCGGCGCCAGAGGTGAAGCAGGCAGCCGAGGATCTGCCGCCGGCATCGCCGCTCGTCGCCGCCGCGCCCGAGGCGAAGAAGGACGACAGCCGTCCCGCCGACGCGCCTAAAGCCGAACAGACGAAGACCGAGGTCAAAGCCGAAACCGAGACAAAGCCGGATACGGCCAAGCGCGATGCCGTCGATATCCCGCCGCCGCCGGATACGTCACCGAAGCGCACCGGCCAGATCGCCGTGCTGATCAGCGGCAAGGACGGCAAGCTCTATGTGCGGCAGAATTTCGCCCCGCTGTTCGAAACGCCGATCACCATCAAGCCCGGCGATCGTCCGCTAGGCACGCATGTCTTCACCGCACGCATCGACAAGGATGAGGCCAAGAGCATCCACTGGACCGCAGTGTCACTTCCCGCTGTTCCGCAGCGCGCTGCTGCCGAGACCGGCACACGCAAGCGCGCCGCCGTGGCGCCTGTCACGCCGGAAAGCCTGCGCACCGACAGCGCCGCCGAAGCCCTCGACCGCGTCACCATCCCCGAGGATGCGATGGCGCAGATTGCCGAAGCCCTCGCCACCGGCGGTTCCATCATCGTGTCCGACCAGAGCATCAAGTCTGGCGGCGAGACCGGCCAGGGCACCGAATTCGTGGTGCCGATGCGCTGAGCGATCCGGTGAGACAAGCGGCGCGGTTGACGCGCCGCATCGACGGGATCACCCTGCACGCTTCTTCAGATCGAGGCGCGCGATGATGGATCGCAGACATCTGCTCATGACCCTGATCGGTGGCGCGGTCAGCGCTGCCACGGCATCGTCGGCTCGCGCGCAGGCGAGCCGCATCACCGCCTATGGCTTTTCCTTCCCGGCGCTCAAGGGCGGCAACGACATCAGGCTGTCCGACCATGCGGGCAAGCCGATTATCGTCGTCAACACCGCCTCGCAATGCGGTTATACCCCGCAATATGCCGGCTTGCAGGAACTGTGGACCGAGTTTCGCGAGCGCGGCCTGATGGTCATCGGCGTGCCGTCCAACGATTTCGGCAATCAGGAGCCGGGCGGACCGCACGAGATCGACGATATCGCCCGTGGCCGTTTCGGCATCTCGTTTCCGATCGCCGCCAAGACGGTGGTGAAAGGCCCGAATGCGCATCCCTTCTACAAATGGGCCGCCGAGGCCCGCCCCCGCGACCTGCCGCGCTGGAATTTCCACAAATACCTCATCGGCCGCGACGGCTACCTCGCCGACGCCTTCGCTTCCGAATTCGAACCAACGGATACCCGCATCAAGACAGCCGTTGCGAGGGCACTGACGGTGGTGTGAGGGGTGAGGTTGACGCGCAGAGGCCTGAAGCCTCCCCTCCCTCCAGCCGCGCAGCGGCGCAGTGGGGAGGGTCCACCGATAGGCGGGGGTGGGGTCCATCCCCACGTGACGTCAGAGCTTGCGGAAACACCCCACCCGTCCGCGCTTCGCGCGGCCACCCTCCCCACGGCGCGGCTTCGCCGCTTGGGGGAGGGAAAAGGAAGAGCTGCGCTCCGGGGAGGGAAAAGACAGTGCCGCTCCGGCTTTAGAACGCCCCTTGGGGATAAGGCCCGGCGCCATGGCGGTAGCGGGTGAAATCACGTTAGACTTCCAGCCAACCTCTTCTCACCCGGCCCGATCAGGCCGGAGCCAATTCCACGGAGACGACATGCGCAAGGCGGCGGGTCTGATTTTGGCGAGCGCGGCCGCGCTCTGGACGGCACAGGCGCTGGCACAGGCGCCGAAAGCGGCCACGCCGGCACCTGCGGCCCCGGCTGCAGCCCCTGCCCCGGCAGCAGCTCCCGCGCCGGCCCCCTCCGCTGCCGCTGCAAAAGCGCCCGCCTGCGCCAATCCCAATGCGCTCGGCGTCAGCCGCGTGGTCGAGATCGACACCACCGGCGGCCCCGGTTTCGGCTTCGAGCATTTCAAGCAGCTCGACTTCCTGCGCGACAAGGAAGTGGTGCTGACCTTCGACGACGGCCCGTGGCAGACCACCACGCCGACCGTGCTGCGGACGCTGGCCGACGAATGCGTCCGCGCCATCTTTTTCCCGATCGGCAAGCACGCGACTTACTATCCGGAAATCCTCAAACAGGTGGCCGCCGCCGGCCACACCGTGGGCGGGCATACCTGGGGCCATATCGCGCTGACCAACAAGAAGCTCAACGAGCAGCAGCGCAAGGACGAAATCGAAAAGGGATTTAGCGCCGTCAAATGGGCACTGGGCTCCGCGCCTGCCCCGTTCTTCCGCGCGCCGGCACTGCAGCATCCGCCTGAGATCGTCACCTATCTCGGCGAGCGCAACATGGCGATCTTCTCCACCGACATCGACAGTTTCGACTTCAAGACCCGCAAGTCCGAACAGGTCGTCACCAATGTCATGACCAAGCTCGACAAGCTCGGCAAGGGCATCATCCTGATGCACGATTTCCAGAAACACACCGCCGAAGCGTTGCCGACACTGCTGCAGAAGCTGAAAGCCGGTGGCTACAAGGTCGTGCATATGCGCGCCAAGGCGCCGGTGCAAACGATTGCGTCATATGACGAGGCGATCACCAAGGATGCCAAGCTGCCGACGGTGAGCACGCGGCCTTTGAGCGGCGTCGTCACCACTGTCTCGGAATAAAATGCCAGATGCCGATCACGGTCGAAGGATACGTTATCGTCTCGGCCGACGGCCGGCTGACCGACGCAACGAACCAGCAGCCCGATGCATTGCGTTTCAAGGAGGACCATCGCTTTTTCGTCGATGGCCTGAAGCGCGCCGCACTTGTCGTCCACGGCCGCAATTCCGGCGATGGGGATCCGCGCACATGCGTGAGGCGACGACTGATCGTGACCCGCAGCGTCGCCGCTTTCGCATTGGCGGACGATATCCCGCAGGCCGTCTATTGGAATCCCGCCGGCGCGTCCTTCGAGGCTGCAGCGGATGCGGCTGGTATCGCCGATGGATCTGTCGCGATCATTGGTGGCCCGGCGGTGTATGGTCTCTTTCTCGACCGCTACGACGTGTTCTGGCTGTCGGAAGCGCATGGGGTTCACCTCCCCGACGGCCAGGGCTGCTTCCCAGGCGTGCCCGCAAAGTCGCCCCACGAGGTGCTGGCAAGCCACGGACTGACAGCGAGCGAGACGCGCGTGCTGGATGCGGACAATGATGTGACGGTCACGGCCTGGCGGCGTTCGTAGGGCGGATGAGCGAAGCGTCATCCGCCAGCGGCGTTGGTTGGGCGAAGAACGGCGGATGACGGCTTCGCCTCATCCGCCCTAGATTCTACAGGCAGAGCTCACGCCTCGTGATAGCCATCCATGCGCGGCCCCTTGCCGATCCCTGCGATGATGAAGAGACCGCCGATCAGCGACAGGTTCTTCAGCGCATGGATCATCTGGCCCTTGGCCTCGGCGCCGGTGAGATTCCAGAAATCGTGGAAATAGAACGTCGCCGCCATCACGAACAGCACGAGGACAAGAGCGAAGAATCGCGCACCAAAATTCAGCGCGATCATGATGCCGCCGAGCAGTTCCAATGCCGCGACGGCAATCGCCAGGATTTGCTTCAGCTCCATCTTGGCCAGTTGTTCGAGCTGCTGCGTGTAAGGCAATAGATCGGCCGGTATGGTCGGAATGACCTTGTTGGCGATCATGTCCGCCGCCGCCGACAGGTCGATGAACTTGGACACACCGGAAGCAATGAAGATCACGGCGAACAGGATTCGCCCGAAAGTAATAAATGCCGGCATGTGTGAAAGCCCCACGGAACTGCAATGACTGCGACTTGAAACTGCGGCGAGTATGATCAATCCCGTCGCTTTTTCAAACGCTCAAATGGACGACTTCGTTGAAGTCATCCATTTGTCGTCAATGCTGCAGTGATGGTTCGGTTTCAGCCGAACAGATTGGCCTGCGACCGCCCTGCCCGTTCCTGCGCCTCAACCGCGGCAACTGCGGTCATGTTGAGGATGCCGCGCGCGGTCACGCCCTGGGTCAGGATATGCGCCGGACGTGCCGGGCCGATCAGGATCGGGCCGACCGGCAGCGCATCGGCCAGCGTCTTGATCATCTGATAGGCGACATTGGCGGCATCCAGCGTCGGCATAATCAGGACATTCGCTGCACCTTCGAGCTTCGAATGCGGCAGCACCATCTTGCGGGCCGCCTCGGACAATGCGGTATCGCCCTGCATTTCACCGTCGGACTCAATCTCCGGATGCTTCTCACGCAGCAGCGCAGCGGCGCGGCGCATCTTGCGGGAGGAGTCCGTATCGTAGCTGCCGAAATCCGAATGCGAGACGAAAGCGATCTTCGGCTTCATGGCAAAGCGCTGCACATGGTTCGACGCCAGTGCCGCGATCTCCGCGAGTTCTTCCGCGCTCGGATTCGGGCGCACCTGCGTGTCGGCGATGAAATGCGCGCCCTTGCTGGTGATCATCAGCGACAGCGCTGCGAAGTCGCTGACACCCGGCAGGAAGCCGATGATCTCGCGCACATGGCGCAGATGGCTCATGAAGCGACCTTCGATGCCGCAGATCATCGCATCGGCTTCACCGCGGATCACGGCTAGTGCTGCGATGACCGTCGCATTGGTGCGAACGACCGTACGGGCAACATCCGGCGTGACGCCGCGACGACCGGCGACATCGATGTAGGACTGCACATAGGAGCGATAGCGCGGATCGTCCTCGGGATTGATGAGGTCGAAGTCCTGCCCGGCCTTGATCGACAGACCGAAGCGCTTGATGCGCGCTTCCACAACCGACGGACGACCGACCAGGATCGGACGCGCCAGCTTCTCTTCCAGCACGACCTGCACAGCGCGCAGCACGCGCTCGTCCTCGCCTTCCGCATAGATCACGCGGACAGGCTGCGTCTTCGCCTTGGCGAAAACGGGCTTCATCACGAGGCCCGAACGGAATGCAAAGCGCTCGAGATTGGCGGTGTATTCGTCGAAATTGGCGATCGGGCGCGACGCGACACCGGATTCCATCGCCGCCTTGGCGACGGCCGGCGCGATGCGCAGGATCAGGCGCGGATCGAATGGCGACGGGATCAGCGAGCCCGGACCAAAGCCCTGCGTCTCGCTCTCGAAACCGGCATGCACGGCATCCGACGGCGGGTCCTGCGCAAGCTGCGCGATGGCATCCACGGCCGCATGCTTCATCGCTTCATTGATCGCAGTGGCGCCGCAATCCAGCGCACCGCGGAAGATGAAGGGGAAGCAGAGAACGTTGTTCACCTGGTTCGGGAAGTCCGAACGACCGGTGCAGATCATCGCATCCGGACGCGCCTTGCGCGCTTCGTCCGGCATGATTTCCGGGGTCGGATTGGCAAGCGCCAGCACCAACGGCTTGTCGGCCATTGCCTTGACCATCTCGGGCTTCAGCACGTTCGGTGCGGAGACGCCGAGGAAGATATCGGCGCCGCCGATCACGTCACCGAGGGTGCGCGCGTCGGTCTTCTGCGCGTAGACCGCCTTCCAGCGATCCATCAGCGTGTTGCGGCCTTCATGCACGACGCCGTCGATGTCGCAGACCCAGATGTTTTCGCGCTTGGCGCCGAGCGACACCAGCAGGTTCAGACAGGCGATCGCCGCGGCGCCAGCGCCCGAGCAGACGATCTTCACATCCGGCAGTTTCTTGCCGTTCAGCAGCAGCGCATTCTTGATCGCGGCGCCGACGATGATGGCGGTGCCATGCTGGTCGTCATGGAAGACCGGGATCTTCATGCGCTCCTTGAGCTGCGCCTCGATCTCGAAACACTCGGGTCCCTTGATGTCTTCGAGGTTGATGCCGCCAAAGGTCGGCTCCAGCGCCGAGACGGTCTCGACCACGCGCTCGATGGTGTCGGCGGCGATTTCGATGTCGAACACATCGATGCCGGCGAATTTCTTGAACAGGACGGCCTTGCCCTCCATGACGGGTTTCGACGCCAGCGGGCCGATATTGCCGAGACCGAGCACCGCGGTGCCGTTCGAGACCACCGCAACGAGATTGGCACGCGAAGTCAGCGATGCCGCCTCGTTCGGATCGGCGGCAATGGCCATGCAAGGCGCGGCAACGCCGGGCGAATAAGCAAGCGCGAGGTCGCGCTGGTTGGCGAGCGGCTTGGTCGCCTGGATTTCGAGCTTACCCGGCTTCGGCAGGCGATGATAAGCGAGCGCTGCGCGGGACAATTCTTCGGAGGAAGGAGAGGACATGAGCGCTCCGGTCGGGCCGAACGGTACGGACAGGATAAAAGGGTCGTTCGGCGGATTCAGCGCGATGTCTATCCCGCCGGACGGCATTGGCGCAACCGCTTCCGGACGCATGTCAGACGTCCTCTCGCCGATGGAAAATTGACGTTTTCCGTCTTCGAACCCAACTGCCTGATCGCGCGTCTTAGGAAAGACTGCCTTGCCCGCCCTCAACAAAAATGGGTACCTTGATGCTGCAACGCCAAATGTATCCGACGCTGCTCCCGCGCCGCGATGCGATACCTGGCGAAGTCAGGCATTTATGCGCCGCATAGCCCGCTAACGGAGTTTCCTCATGTCAAAAACTGTCATCGGCCTCGGCGTGGCCGCTGTTGCTGCTGTCGGCGGCTATTTCGGCACTGAAGCCTATATCAAGCACCGCATCGCCGGTGAGATCGAAACCAATTTCGCGCAGATCCGCGCGGGCGGCGGACAGGCCAAGCATGGCGACCTCGCCTTCAGCCTGTGGACGCGCAACGTCACACTTTCCGATATCGCCGTGGAATTCACGGCGCCGCAGCCGGCCAAGATCAAGGTCGCCAGCTTCACCGCATCGGGCATCGGGCTCGACAGCGGATCGACCTTCAAGGCCGACAACATTGTCCTCACCGACATCGACGCCAGCGGCGCGATCGCGCCCGCGGGCGGCCTCGACGTCACGGTCAAGGCGCCCCGCTTCGAGATAGCCGATTATTCCGGCCCGACGCGGATGCCGGAGGGCACCAAGGTGACCTCGCCGCTCGACATGTATCGGGCCGGCCTCACTCAATTCGCCGCCGTCTCGGCACGCGCGATGACGGCCCCCACCGTGACAGTGGCGGCGAAGGGCACGGCGCTGCCCGGCGGCGCCGATTATGTCTATTCGGACCTGACCATCCGCGACATCAAGGACGGCAAGGTCGCCACCACGCATGCGAGCCGCGTCAATGTGGCAATGAGCGTCGCACAGCCCCGCAAGTCGGTGCGGATGACCGGCGAGATCGTCGATATCACGGCAAAGGATTTCGATGCCGCAGCAGCGGCCACCGTGCTCGATCCCGCTCATGCGAGCGATGAGAAGTTCTATCGCATCCAGGGCCAGGTCAGCACCGGCGCCTATACGCTGACATCAGATAACGGCCCCTCGTTCCGCATCGACGGCATCCGCATGGGCGACATGAAGATCCAGCCCGCCAAATTCAAAATGCAGGAGTTGCTCGCCGTATTGCCGGCCACGGGCGCGCGCGTCGATCCCGCCAAGACTCGCGCCATGATCGAGACCGTGGCTTCGACCTATGAGGGCATCCAGATCGACAATGCCGAGATGCTCGGCCTGTCCGTCCAGACACCTGACGGTCCGATCAAGCTCGCCGCCATGCGCTTCAATCTCGATCGCGGCAAGGTCGGTGAGTTCGCCATCGAAGGTCTCGACGGCACGACGAAGGAAGGCCCATTCAAGCTCGGCCGCTTCGCGCTCAAGGGCTTCGATTTCTCCGGCCTGATGCGCCAGACGTCGCAAATGGCGGCGCTCGGCACAACGCCGTCCACCGACAGCGTCGTCGGCATGTTGAAAGCGCTGGAGAGCATCGAACTCAGGGACATGGTGGCGCCCCACAAGAACAGCGGCAAGCTGATCACGCTGCACAATGCGAGCCTGAGCTGGGGGCAGTTCGTTGGCTCGATTCCGAGCAAGATCAATCTCAAGCTCAAAATGACCGGGCCGCTGGAAGAGAAGGACGGAGAGCCCTTCACGCTGTTGCGCGATGTCGGCATCACCGAAGCCACGGCTGATATGGATGTCGGAATTGCTTGGAACGAGAGCGAGAAGAAGCTGGTGCTGACGCCCGGCACTTTCGAGATCGGCAAGCTGTTCGCCATCAATGCGAAGACATCGCTCGACAATGTCCAGCGTGATCTATTCACCACCGATCCGCAACGCGCGATGATGGCGGCCTTGCCGATCGAATATGGCGCCATTGAAATCGTGGGACGTGATCTCGGCGCCGTCGATCTGTCGATCGCTCAATATGCCCGCAAGCAGAATATCTCGACCGAACAGGCGCGGTCGACGCTCGCCAACGAGATTCGCACGAAGGGCCGCGCGGCCGGAAATGACGACCCGGTTTCGGGTCGTCTCGCCGACGCGGTTGCCTCGTTTATCGAAAAGCCGAATGGCACACTGGCGCTGAAGATCACGCCGCGCGCGAAATTGCCGGTGCTGCAGTTCATCGAACTGACGAAGAACGATCCGTCGGCGATGTTCTCGCTGTTCGATATCGATATTCAGAACAAGTAGTGCTTCTAGCTTCACCTCTCCCCTCCGGGGAGAGGTCGAAATCGAAGCGCAGCGTAGATTTCGGGTGAGGGGGAGCCCCAAACTCCGACGTCACAAGCCCCTCACCCGCGCGTAAGAACGCGCGACCTCTCCCTCTAGCGAAGCTTCGCTTCGCGCGGGGGAGAGTTGAAGGACGCAAGCGCAGAGCTTACTTCTCCGGAAGGTTCAGCCGGATGTGAGCTTCGCGCAGCTGCTTGGGCGAGGCTTCCGACGGCGCCCCCATCAAAAGATCTTCCGCACGCTGGTTCATCGGGAACAGCGAGATCTCGCGCAGATTGTTAGTGCCACAGAGCAGCATCACAATGCGGTCGACGCCAGCAGCCATGCCACCATGCGGCGGCGCGCCATACTGGAACGCGCGATACATGCCGCCGAAGCGTTCGATCACCGTCTCCTCGCCGTAGCCGGCGATCTCGAACGCCTTCACCATGGCTTCCGGCTTGTGATTGCGGATGCCACCCGAAGCGATCTCGAAACCGTTGCAGGCGATGTCGTACTGGAAGGCGCGGATGGTCAGCGGGTCCTGCCCGTTGAGCGCATCGAGACCGCCCTGCGGCATCGAGAACGGGTTGTGCGCGAAGTCGACCTTCTTGTCGTCCTCGTTGTATTCGAACATCGGGAAGTCGACGATCCAGGCGAGCTTGAACTGCTCCTTGTCCGCGAGGTTCAGATCGTCAGCCACCTTGTTACGGGCGAGACCGGCGAACTTGTAGAACTTCTCGGGATCACCCGCGACGAAGAACGCGGCATCTCCGGCCTTCAGGCCAAGCGCGGCACGGACGGCTTCCGCACGCTCGGGACCGATATTGTTGGCGATCGGGCCTGCGCCCTCATTGTTCTCGCGCCACATGATGTAGCCAAGACCAGGCTGACCTTCGCCCTGCGCCCAGGAATTCATGCGATCGCAGAATGCGCGGCTGCCGCCGGTCGGACCGGGAATGGCCCAGACCTGGTTCTTCGGATCTTCGAGCATGCGCGCGAAGACCTTGAAGCCCGAACCGCGGAAATGCTCGGAGACGTCCTGCATGACCAGCGGATTACGCAGGTCCGGCTTGTCGCTGCCGTATTTGCGGATCGCTTCGGCGTAAGGAATGCGCGGCCAGTCCTTGCTGACCGGCTTGCCGTTCGCGAACTCCTCGAAGATGCCGGTGATCACCGGCTCCATCGCGGCGAAGACGTCTTCCTGCTCGATGAAGCTCATTTCGAGATCGAGCTGGTAGAATTCGCCGGGCAGACGATCGGCGCGCGGGTCTTCGTCGCGGAAGCATGGCGCGATCTGGAAGTAACGATCGAAGCCCGACATCATCAGCAGCTGCTTGTACTGCTGCGGCGCCTGCGGCAACGCGTAGAACTTGCCGGGATGGATGCGCGACGGCACCAGGAAGTCGCGTGCACCCTCCGGCGACGACGCGGTGAGGATCGGCGTCTGGAATTCGAAGAAGCCGCCCTCCTTCATGCGACGGCGCATGCTGTCGATGATGGCGCCGCGGGTCATGATGTTCTGGTGCAGCTTCTCGCGGCGCAGGTCCAAGAACCTGTATTTCAGGCGGATGTCTTCCGGATATTCCTGATCGCCGAACACCGGCAGCGGCAGTTCAGCGGCCGGGCCGAGCACTTCGATCTCGTCGATATAGATTTCGACGGCGCCGGTCGGCAATTCGTCGTTGTTGGTGCCTTCAGGGCGACGGCGCACCTTGCCGTCGATGCGCACAACCCATTCCGAACGCAGCGTTTCGGCGATCTTGAAGGCCGGTGAATCCGGATCGGCGACACACTGGGTCAGGCCGTAATGGTCGCGCAGGTCGATGAAGAGCACGCCGCCATGGTCGCGAATACGATGGCACCAGCCGGACAGGCGCACGGTCTGATCGATATGGCTGTCGCGGAGCGCGCCGCAGGTGTGAGACCGGTAGCGATGCATGATTATCCTGGAAGTGCTTCAGAGGTCAGAATCGACGTCGCCCCAAGGGCGCGAAGCGCAGGGTTTACCCGACCGGATCAAGCGCGGCAACCAATCCGCCGGAACGTCAACCCTCGCGAACGGCCTGACCGAATTCGGGCAGAACGCCATCATGCAGCTCTGAGACGTCCGCCAAGCGAACACACTCTTAGGCTGCGCCAAGGTGACATAAATCATCTGGAGATGAGAAAAACTGCGACAAAGACAAAGACTTAGAGCCAATTGCATAAAAATTTACCGAACATCAACGGGAACTCCTCAGTGTCATCCATATGAAACCTGCCCATTTTGAAGGCAGGCTCTTCAGCTGGAACTTGCTGCATTCATTGCCCGCTGCCCATCCGGACCCATCTGGACAACGGCAGCTCAAACCGAGGAATACGTCCGTGCTCGCCCGATACTCCATCAGCACCAAGCTCTTTGTCATCGTCGCCTTTCTGTTTGTCGCGATTGCCGCCATTGGCGGTCTAGCGGTGTTCCAGATGCGCGCCATGAATGCAGCGACCCACGACATCAAGGACTCCTGGCTGCCCAGCGTCCGCTGGATCGGCGAGATGCGCGTGCAGTCGGCCCGCTTCCGCGCCGTTCTGCGCGACCACCTGATCGTGACCGATGCGGACCGCCCCGACGTGGACAAGAACCTCGCCGCCCGCAAGGCCGACTTCGACAAGGCCGCCAAAGCCTACGCCCCCTCGTCTCTTCGCCGGCCGAACGCGAACTCGCCGACAAGCTCACCAAGGAATGGAACGAGTTCATCACCGCCGCAGCCGACGTTCAGGCCCTCGCGACTAAGGGCGACATGAACGCCGCCAAGGACATCAATGCCAAGAAGGTCGTGCCGACCGGCCGCGCCATGGACGGCACTCTCGCCAAACTGACCGAGATGAATGACAAGGGCGCGGGCGAAGCCGGCGCGCATGCCGACGCCACTTACGCGAACTCGATCTGGATGATGATCGCGATCCTCGCCGCCGCGGTCGTTGCCGGCATCGGCGCTGCCGTCTACCTCGTTCGCGACATCTCCGGCGGCATCTCGTCGATCCTCAATCCGATGGGCAAACTCACCGACGGCGAGCTCGATGTCGGCATTCCGCATCAGGGCGAGACCACGGAAATCGGCCGTATCGCCAGCGCGTTGCAGATCTTCAAGAATGCGTTGATCGCCAAGCGCGCCTCCGACGAAGCTGCAGGCGCCGAAGCCAAGGTGAAGGCTGCACGTGCCGAGACCATCAATTCTGCGACCCGCAATTTCGAAGCCATGATCGGCGAGTTGGTGAACTCGCTGTCGTCGGCCTCGACCGAACTTGAAGCCTCGGCCACGACGTTGACCCGCACGTCGGATGTGACGATGACCCTGTCGGGGTCGGCGGCATCCGCCTCGACCGAAGTGTCGCAGAATGTTCAGTCGGTTGCTGCCGCGACAGAGGAGATCACCTCGTCGGTCAACGAGATCGGTCGCCAGGTGACCGAGTCGAACCGCATCGCTGCGACGGCGGTTCAACAGGCCGAGAAGACCAATGCCAGCATCGCAAGGCTGAGCCAGGCCACCGCCCGCATCGACGATGTCGTCAAGTTGATCACCGCTGTGGCAGAGCAGACCAACCTGCTCGCGCTCAACGCCACCATCGAAGCCGCCCGCGCCGGTGAAGCTGGCCGTGGTTTTGCGGTGGTCGCCGCCGAAGTGAAGGCCCTCGCCTCGCAGACCGCCAAGGCCACCGACGAAATCTCGACCCAGATCGCCGGCATGCAGGCCGCGAGCTCCGAGACCGTTGAAACCATCAAGGAAATCGGCGCGACCATCACGCTGATTTCGGAAGTGTCCTCGGCGATCGCAGCCGCGGTCGAGGAACAGGGCGCGGCGACTCAGGAAATCGCGCGCAATGTCCAGCAGTCCGCCCAGCTCTCCGGCCAGGTCGCCAACGAGGTCACCGAGGTCAATCGCGGCGCCGCGGAAACCGGCTCCGCCTCGACCCAGGTGCTCGCTGCTGCACAGTCGCTCTCGCTGGAAAGCAACCGCCTGAAGGGCGAAGTCGATAAGTTCCTCGATACGGTTCGGGCTGCTTGACACTCAACTGTCGTCACCCGCCCAGGCGCGCAATTGCGCGCGTGGAGCGGGTGACCCAGTAATCTCAAACGACAAAGAATACACTGGAACTACGCCGCATACTGGATCACCCGCTTTCGCGGGTGATGACACTGAGAATGGGTGTAGTTGCCAAACCCTCACGCTGGCCTATCTTAAGGCCATGACAGTTCACTTCCCCTTCGATAACAGCTACGCGGCCCTGCCCGCCAATTTCTTCGCCCGCGTCGCACCGACGCCGGTGAACGCGCCGCGGCTCATCAAGCTGAACACGGCGCTCGCCAAACAGCTCAAGCTCGATCCGGAATGGCTCGCCAGCAACGAGGGCGTGGATGTCCTTGCCGGCAAGCGCGTGCCCGATGGCGCCGATCCCATTGCCATGGCCTATGCCGGACACCAGTTCGGTAACTTCGTCGCCCAGCTCGGCGACGGCCGCGCGATCCTGCTCGGCGAAGTCATCGACAGCGACGGCGCCCGCCGCGACATCCAGCTCAAAGGTTCGGGGCCAACACCATTCTCGCGCCGCGGCGACGGCCGTGCAGCGCTTGGCCCGGTGCTGCGCGAATACATCGTCAGTGAAGCAATGTTTGCGCTCGGCATTCCGACCACGCGTTCGCTCGCGGCAGTCATCACCGGCGAGAAAGTCCAGCGCGAGACGATGCTGCCCGGCGCCGTGCTGACGCGCGTGGCGTCGAGCCATATTCGTGTCGGCACCTTCCAGTTCTTTGCCGCGCGACAGGATATCGACGCGCTCAGGCATCTCGCCGATCACGTCATCAAGCGGCACTATCCGGACATCGCAAAGGCCGAGCATCCCTATCGCGCCCTGCTCGATGCCGTGATCAGACGGCAGGCGGAGCTTGTCGCGCGCTGGCTGCATGTGGGCTTCATCCACGGCGTGATGAACACCGACAACTGCTCCATCGCTGGCGAGACCATCGACTACGGCCCCTGCGCCTTCATGGATGAGTACAATCCGGCGACGGTTTACAGCTCCATCGACGAAATGGGCCGCTATGCCTATGCCAACCAGCCACGCATCGCGCTGTGGAATCTGACGCGCTTTGCCGAGACGCTGCTGCCATTGATCGACAGCGACGAGAAGACCGCCATCGACATCGCGCAGAATGCGCTCGGCGCGTTCACCGACATCTTCAACGACGCTTATCAGGGTGGTCTGCGCAAGAAGATCGGTCTGTTCACGACACAGCCCGATGACGAGACGCTCGTGCAGGACCTGCTGGTCGCGATGACAGCCAATCAGGCTGATTTCACCAACACCTTCCGCCATCTCGGCGCCGCGGCTGCTGACCCGGCGAAGGACGCCGATGTTCGCGGCCAGTTCACCAATCCCGCCGCCTTTGACGAATGGGCAGCCAAGTGGCGGCAGCGACTCGGCCATGAGTCCGAGGATGGTGCGGCGCGAGAGAAGGCCATGAACGCCGTCAATCCGGCATTCATCCCCCGCAATCACCGTATCGAAGCGGCGATCCAGGCGGCTCTGGCCGACGACTTCGCGCCGTTCGAGAAACTCGTCGCGGTGCTGGCAAAACCCTATGAAGATCAACCGCTGATGGCAGAATATGCCGATCCACCAGCGATGGACGAGCGCGTGTTACGCACATTCTGCGGCACCTGATTACCCGTTTTTTACTCTCGCAGACCTCAAATCTGCGGGATTCCCTTGACTCACCAGCGTTTTGGGCCGAACGCCTTTTATAAAAGCGTTATGGACCATCCATGGAACTGATCACCACCACCGACCAACTCGCCGCCGCCTGTGAGCGCCTCGCCCAGCATCCGGTCATCACCGTCGATACGGAATTCCTCCGCGAGACCACCTACTATCCCCTGCTCTGCGTCGTGCAGATGGCCAGCGCGGATGATGCCGTGGTCGTTGACACCCTCGCCGAAGGCATCGATCTCGCGCCGTTCTTCGCGCTGATGAACAACGAAGCCGTGCTGAAGGTCTTCCATGCCGCGCGGCAGGACATCGAGATCATGGTCCACCGCAATGGCGTGGTGCCGCATCCGATCTTCGATACACAGGTCGCGGCCATGGTCCTCGGCTATGGCGACAGCATCGCCTATGACCAGCTCGTCGAGCGCGTCACCGGCCATCGCCCGGACAAGACACATCGCTTCACCGACTGGTCGCGCCGTCCGCTGACCGAAGAGCAGTTGCACTACGCCGTCTCGGACGTGACCCATCTGCGCGATGTGTTCGCCAAGCTCGATGCGGATCTGAAGAAGCGCAATCGCAGCGACTGGGTGAGCGAGGAGATGAAGATCCTCACCTCGCCGAAGACCTATGACTTCCATCCCGAGCGCGCCTGGGAGCGTCTCAAGACCCGCGTCCGCAAGCCGAAGGAGCTGGCGGTGCTGATGGAAGTGGCCGCCTGGCGCGAGCAGGAAGCGCAGAGCCGCGATGTGCCGCGGTCGCGCGTCCTCAAGGACGATGCTGTCGGCGATATCGCCACCCACGCGCCGACCTCGCTGGAGAAGCTCGCAAACCTGCGCTCGCTGCCGAAAGGCTTTGAACGTTCGAAGTGGGGCAGCGATATCCTTGCCGCCATCCGGCGCGGCATCGATCGCGATCCCAACACTCTGCCGAAGCTGGAAAAGCCGCGCGGCAATGGAAATGGCGCAGCCACAGTCGAGCTATTGAAAGTTCTGCTGCGCATGACCTCCGAGCGTCACGCCGTCGCCAGTAAGGTGATCGCCACCGTGGACGATCTCGAACAGATCGCCATCAACGACAATGCCGATGTCGGCGCGCTACAGGGCTGGCGGCATGAGCTGTTCGGCAAGGACGCGCTCGCGCTGAAGCATGGTCGTCTTGCTCTGGCGATGGAAAAAGGCCGCGTCATCCGCGTCGAGCGGAGCTAGTCCGCTCGCTCGCTGCTGTTAAAGACTTTTCGAACAAGGTCGGACGTCGTCTGGAAGTGCTGCTGCAGCAATGCGACGGCCGTGTCAGCCTGACGCGCCACCGCCGCTTCCATGATCGCGCGATGTTCGTCCAGATCCCCGCGATTGGTCGAACTGGCGATGCGCGCGGCATGCCGATAGCGCTCGGCGGCGTCGAACATCTGATCGCAAAAGCCCTCGATCCATTTCGTGCCGCATGCCGACAGCAGGCTGGCGTGAAATTCCTTGTGCGCGTGCTCCCATTCGGCATTTCGGGTCGCCGACTGTCCCTCGAGATATCGCGGAATACGGGACAGGCGATGATAGGCCAGCAACACCCGCTCTTCCCAATCGGCGCCTCCCTTTTCGATCGACTCCCGTAGCGCCTGCCCGTCAAGCCAACAGCGGGCTTTCGTCAGTTCGTCGAGATCAGAACCACTGAGCTCGGCCACCTGGAAGCCGCGCTGGTCCGACTGGACCACGAGACCCTCGCTCGACAACCGGTTCAACGCCTCGCGGAGCGGATTCAATCCGATGCCATATCGCTCGCAAAGCGATCGTATCCGCAGCTTCGAACCGCGATCGAACGTTCCATAAATGAGATCCTGACGGAGCTGCGTATAGGCCAGCGTCGCCAGTGTGCCAGCTCCTTCCTGGTCATTCGCAGCCATTTCGTCCCCTCAAATCATCAGCAAAACCGCTCATTGAAATAACACACCTTCCCGCCGAAATAGATTGAAAATCGATTTATTTGACAATACCGTCTTGAAAATACATTTTTTGGAGGGATCATGAAGTTTGTTTCCGTGCTGGTGGGTGGCAACAGTCGCCTGGGTGTCGTGATCGGCGATGGCAGGTTTGTGGATCTGGCCCACGCACAATCCCTCGCAACAGACGCAACTTCGACCACGCCGGAAATCTTCAAGGACTTGATTGCACTGATCGAAGCCGGCGATGCGGGCCTTCAGGCGACAAGACAACTCGTGGCCCAGGCCGAGGCCGGTCAATTGCAAGGCGCCATCGGCAAACTGTCGGATGTCAAACTGCAGGCGCCAATTCCTACACCGCGCAAGAACGTCTTCTGCGTCGGACGGAATTACATCGAGCATGTGAACGAGGGTTACAGAGCTCGCGGCACCGAAGTGAAGCTTCCCGAATATCCGCAATTCTTCACCAAGCCGCGGACGGCGGTGATCGGCGCAGGCGCAACCATCCCCCTGCACGCCAATGTCACCGCGATGCTCGACTATGAAGTCGAACTCGCCATCGTGATCGGCCGCGGCGGCGTCAACATCCCGATCGAAACGGCGCTCGACCACATCTTCGGCTTCACCATCATCAACGACGTGACCGGCCGCGACGTTCAGCGCCGGCATGATCAATGGTTCAAGGGCAAGGGTCTCGACGGGACCTGCCCGATGGGACCGTGGGTGGTTGAACGCAGCGACGTTCAGGATCCGCAGGCGCTCGATCTCTCTTTGAAGGTGAACGGCGAAGTTCGGCAAAGCTCGAACACCAAACACATGATTTTTCCGATCGCGCGCATCATCAGCGAACTCTCGCTCGGCCTGACGCTGGAGCCCGGCGACGTGATCGCGACCGGAACGCCATCTGGCGTGGGCTATGCCATGACGCCCCTCGCCCGCTTCAGGGTGGCGACGTCGTCACCTGCGAGATCGAACAGGTTGGAACGTTGGAAAATCGCGTCGGCCACTAGGCTGACGTCCGCAAATCGGGGGATCACCGCGTGAGCGACTACTATGTACACCGCTTGAAGGTGTCGATGCCCTTGGCGACCGCTGAAAAGCTGGCGAATGAGGCACTCGCCGTCGGCCATGAAGCGGGATTGCTGCCGTTGACCGTGGCCGTGCTGGATGCCGGCGGCGTTCTTGTCGTCCTCAAGCGAGAGGACGGCTCGGGAATCTTGCGCGGCGATATCGCGATCGGCAAAGCGTGGGGTGCGCTTGGGATGGGTATCTCCAGCCGTACGATCCGGGACCGTCTGCGGGAGCGTCCGGCCTTTCAGAGCGCCCTTGCGGCAGCATCTGACGGCCGATTTATTCCCGTGCCCGGAGGCGTTCTCGTGCTCGACGACCAGAATGACGTGATCGGCGCGATCGGGATCAGCGGCGATGCATCCGACAAGGATGAATATGCGGCCGTCACCGCCATTCAACGAAGCAATCTGAAACCGCATCCTGAACAGCCCGCGGACAACTGGCGCGATGCGGGTCTCTGACAATACCGAATAAACACAATAACGAATAAACACATGGGGGACGTCATGAAGAAACTAGCGATTGCCGCCTTCTTTCTTGCGGCCAGTTCTGCACCCGGTCTGGCGCAAGATTCCTATCCGAACCGCGCAATTAAGCTGATCGTGCCATTCGCGGCGGGTGGACCGACCGACGTTTTCGCCGGCAATATGCCGAGCGCATGTCCATCGCCCTGCGTCAACAAATGGTCGTCGAGAACAAGGCAGGCGCCGCGGGCGCTATCGGATCGACGGAAGTCGCGCGCGCTCCGGCCGATGGTTACACATTGCTCTTCGGCACGACGTCAACTCATGCCCTCTACAATCTGCTGTCGAAGAATGCGCAATATGACTCCGTGAAGGATTTTGCACCCGTTGCCATCGTGGGCACCGCGCCCGCGGCGATCGTGGTCAATCCATCGCAGCCAGCAACGCTCAAGGACCTGGTCGCCGCCGTGAAGGCCAATCCTGGAAAGCTGCAATATGGCTCACCGGGCACCGGTACGTTTTTGCATCTGACCGGAGAGATGTTCAAAGTCACCGCAGGAAAGCTCGATATCGGTCACGTCCCGTACAAGGGATCGGCGCCGGCGATGAACGATCTGCTCGGCAATCAGATCGGCATGGTGGTCGATACGGTTGGCACGTCACTGCAACAGTTTCGCGCCAACAATGTTCGCATCCTCGCCGTCGCATCCGCCAAACGATCGGACCTCGCCCCCGACATCCCGACCGTCGATGAAGCGCTCGGCACGAGCGGATTTGAAGCCGGTCTCTGGGCATTGGTTGCAGCGCCTGCCGGAACGCCCGAGCCCGTCATCGCGAAGTTGCACGCTGCCACGATGACCGTTGTTACCGACAAGACGTTTGGCGAGCAGCTTCGCAAGATCGGAATAGATCCGATCACCGATTCCACGCCGGCCTCTGCCCGTGCTTTCATCGAAAAGGAACGCGCGCGGTTCAAACCAGTCGTCGAGGCTGCCGGCGTCAAGATCGACTGACGTCCCGTCAGGCCTAGCGTCTGACGATCGACCCGGACTTGCCGACTAGGCGTGCCAGCTGCTTGAAACGGCTGCCGACGCGGTCAGCGACGAGATCGACGAGACGGTGCTCGAACACGAGCATCATCTTGCGATCCTGCACCGTGAAACGCGCGGCTGGCAACACGCCCGGCTGCGCGGCCGAGATCAGATGGGCCACACGGAACAGTGCCCCGAGTAAACGCGCGCGCTCCACCTGCGCTGGCGTCACCAGAGCCCGGACGATGTCCGGCGGCTCATTCTCCGCGCTGAAACCGGCATATCGATAATAGACACACAGCGCCAGGAAGGCGCGGCCATGATGATCGATGGAGCCGAAATTGCCATTGGTGATCAGATGCAGCGTTTGCTCGCCGCGATGATCGGGATGCACGCGCCAGCCGATATCCGACAGCAGGCAGGCGACGCGGCGGAGCCGGCGATCGTCTTCGGTCTCAGGAAGCTTCGCGATGCGCACGAAGTGATCGCTCCAGTCACTGAGCTCCTGCGCATGGCGCGCCGAGCGTGAATGGAGCTGGTTCATGACCTCGGCTGCGCCCACCAGACCATCCTGCGCACGCTGCGCCGGAGACAGCATCTCGTAAAACAGGCCTTCGCGGACACCGTAGGTCGAGAACACGATAGCTTTCGGCTTGCCGATGCGAATGATGTGTTCGAGCAGCAGCGCGGCGTAGATCAGCAGCGGTTGCCGCGCTTCGGTGATTGTCTCGATATCGGCAAGCACATTGGCGGATGCGAAGCGACGTACACGACGCACAAAGCTCAGCGCATCAGCCGCCGGGATGGTGTAGCCGTGCATGACTTTGAGCGGATAACCGCTCTGCAGGATGTGCAGCCGCGCCAGCGCACGCCATGTGCCACCCACCGCGTAGAAGTTACGCCCGGCGCACGCCTTGAGCTGCTCCACGTCTGCAAATGCCTTGGTGACAATACGCTCGGCCCGCTTCGGCGAATCCTTCGATGTGTCCTGCAGGGCAAGACCACCGAGCGGCAGTGTGATGCCCTGTCTGACCGCATTGCCGCGCACATCGACGAGTTCGAGCGAACCACCGCCCATGTCGCCGACCAGACCATTCGGCTTGTGCACGCCTGAGATCACGCCCAGCGCGGACAGCTTGGCTTCACGCGGGCCGGAAATGATCTGGATCTCGCAACCGCAGATCTTCTCTGCGGCGGCGATGAAGTCCGGACCATTACTGGCATCGCGCGCTGCCGCCGTCGCGATCGCGTAGACGCGACCGACCTTCATGATCTTGCAGAGCGCACGGAAACGCCGAAGCGCCACCAGTGCCTTGTCGACGGCGTCCTTCGCGAGCAGGCCGGTGCTCTGCACCTCGCGGCCGAGACCGCACAAGGCCTTCTCGTTGAAGATCGTGACGAGACTGCGCGTCAGCGATTCATAGACGACGAGACGAACGGAATTCGAACCGATATCGATGACTGCGACACTGGAGGCGCGTTGAAGCGCACGCGCTACCACGAGTTGGTATCCTTACGACGACTGCTGGCGTTCTGAGCGGCGCGTGAGCCGCCGCGGCGATGATTTCTCAAGCGACTTTCCACGGCCAGACAGACTCGGATTCGTCATGAAGTAATTATGCACGTTGAAGGGCTCCTCGCCCTTCGCGGCCTTCATACGCGTTGACGACCCATCGGGCAACAATTGCCAGCTCTGTTCGTTGTCCTTCAGATTCGCGACCATAATCTGCTCGAGCACCTGCGTATGCACCGTCGGGTTCTGCAACGGGCACAGAACTTCGACGCGACGGTCCAGGTTGCGCGGCATCATGTCAGCCGATGAGATGTAGATCATCGCCTTCGGGCTCGGCAGGCCGTGTCCCATGCCGAAGCAGTAAATGCGGCAATGTTCCAGGAATCGACCGATGATCGACTTGACGCGGATGTTCTCCGACAGGCCGGGAACTCCGGGCCGCAGGCAACAAATACCGCGAATGATGAGTTCGATGGAAACCCCCGCCTTCGATGCTTCGTAAAGCGCATCGATAATGCCGGGATCGACCAGCGCATTCATCTTAAGCCAGATCGCAGCGGGCTTGCCGGCCCGTGCGAATTCCGCTTCGCCACGGATGTGGTCAATCATCTGCTTGCGCAGCGTCAATGGCGAAACCGCCATTTTCTCGATGTCGCTCGGCTCGGCGTAACCGGTGATGTAATTAAACACGCGCGCCACATCGCGGCCGATGATCGGATCGGACGTGAAGTAAGACAGATCGGTATAGATGCGCGCGGTGACCGGATGATAGTTGCCGGTGCCGGTATGCACATAGGTGGTGAGCGCACCACCTTCGCGGCGCACCACGAGCGAAAGCTTGGCGTGTGTCTTCAGTTCGAGGAAGCCATAGACCACCTGAACGCCGGCACGTTCGAGATCGCGTGCCCAGCGGATATTCGCTTCTTCGTCGAAACGCGCACGCAACTCGACCAGTGCCGTCACCGACTTGCCGGCTTCGGCGGCTTCCACCAGCGTACGAACGATCGGTGAATTGTTGGAGGTGCGATACAGCGTCTGCTTGATCGCGACCACATCCGGGTCGCGCGCCGCCTGCTGCAGAAACTGGACGACCACATCGAAGGATTCATACGGGTGGTGAACCACCAGGTCCTTCTGGCGGATTGCCGCAAAGATATCGCCACCATGATCGCGCACGCGCTCGGGATGGCGCGGCACATAAGGCACGAATTCCAAGTCCGGGCGATCGAGGCGCGTCAGCTGCGACACCTCGTTCATGGCGAGAATGCCATCGACCAGCAGAATCTCGTCGTCCGACGTCGCCAGCGCACGTTGCACGAAAGCACGCAATTCGACCGGCATGGTCGCTTCGATTTCAAGCCGGATCACCGAACCGCGGCGGCGGCGCTTCAATGCCGTTTCGAACAGGCGAACGAGATCCTCCGCCTCTTCTTCCACTTCGAGTTCGCTGTCGCGGATGATGCGGAACGCGCCCTGCCCCTGCACCACATAGCCGGGGAAGAGACGGCCGATGAACAGACCCGTGGCCTGCTCCAGCGTGATGAGTCGGACTTCGCCGTTCTTGCCTGGGCTTGGCAAACGAATGAAGCGATCGATCTTGCCGGGCATGCGGATCAGGGCGTTCATCGTCTTGCCGTCGGCGACGCGCGACAGATGCAGCGCGATGGTGAAACCGAGGCTGGGGATGAACGGGAATGGATGCGCGGGATCGATGGCCAGCGGCGTCAGCAGCGGGAAGATATTGTGCAGGAAGTGATCTTCGATCCAGGTCCGTTCGGCCTTGCTGACGTCCTTGCCGTCGAGCAGCACGATACCGACATCGGCGAGCATGCTTCGCTGATCCCGCCAGATCGCTTGCTGGTCGGTCGCCAGTTTGGACACGGCATTGTTGATCAGCACGAGCTGTTCGGACGGGGTCAATCCGTCCGGGCTACGCTCGCTTATGCCTTCACGGACCTGCGCCTTGATACCGGCGACGCGAACCATGAAAAATTCGTCGAGATTGTTCGCAGAGATCGACAGGAAGCGAACCCGCTCCAGTGCGGGGTGACCGGGATTGACCGATTCCTCGAGGACGCGACGATTGAAATGGAGCCAGGAGAGTTCGCGATTGATGAAACGCTCCGGTCCGGAAGCGATCGCCTCCGCCAGCTTCGCTTCGCCCTTTTTCTCTTCAATCACAATCTCTTCCGCGGAATCCATCAGGTTGTAATCCATCCTGTTCAAGCAAGGCCGACGTATCAGCCGATCGACGCGGACAATGTGTTAGTTGCGTGACAGTTCGATGACATTGAGAAACCGCAATGCTGTCCCGTCAAGGCGCAATGCGGCTCACGCGCACCATTCTACCTGGACAAATGTCAGGAATCGCGAAGCAGTTCCGCGGCCAATGCACGTGTCACAGGGCGCCCGAGACGCAAGGCTTCGGCATCGAGCAGCTCGACCGTCCGCCGCGCCGCAGCAAAAGACCGTTCGATCCGGCTGGCGACGTAATTCACCACATTCTCGTCGATGGACAATTGGCGGTCGGCGCACAATTTCACGATCAATGCCCTGAAAAGATGGTCATCTGGCGCTTTCAGGTGAACGACCGGCAGCGCCCGCAGCCGTGACCGGAGGTCGCGCAGATCGATCTCCATGGCCGCCGGGGCGATACGGGCGGTGATCAGCACGTGGGCCTCATCCTCCCGCGCCAGATTGAGCAGGTGGAATAGTGCGCGCTCGTCGAAGCAGCCGGCCTGAAGGTCTTCCACCACGACCGCGCCGGTCACCAGCGCTGCCGGCACTGTGGCCGCCGTCAGCGACTGTACCGTAGTCGATCGCGCACCGGCCTGCTCGGCCCAGATCGCCGCCAGATGGCTCTTGCCGGCGCCTTCCGGCCCGACCAGCACCATCACCCGGTTGGGCCAGTCCGGCCAACCATCGACCAGTCCCAGCGCTTCGGCATTGGCCGAGCCTTCCAGAAAATCGTCGCGTGACAGGCTCTCTGCGTGTGGCAGGGCAAATGCGAGTTGACGGGGTTGGACGCGGACAGCCACGCAGATACTCCAGGCCGGGTGACCGGCAATTACTCAGGGCGCGCGCCCGTCTCGATCGTGCTCATGTGCCTCACCCACTCGACCAGGTAAAGGCTGACGGAAGCGAGAGTCAGGACAGTCACAAAACCCATTAAAATCAAATCGTAAGGCGAGGATTTGAAACCAAATCCGAGGGCAGCGAGAACCAAAGCGGCGAACGCGACCTGCGCGACCGTATTGAGCTTCGACACCATCAGAGGCTTCATGGGGATCGGCTTGCCGAACAGCCAAGAGACGATCACGGCCCCCACGATCATGATATCCCGCGACACCACCAGAATCACGAGCCAGCGCGGCACTGCCCCCATATCCCCAGGGACACATAGATCGAGACGAGCAGCGCCTTGTCAGCCAGCGGATCAAGCAAGGCCCCGAGCTCGCTGGCCATGTTGAAGCGCTTGGCGAGGAAGCCGTCCACGGCATCGCTGACGCCGGCAATGACAAAAACCGCAAAAGCGATCTCCATCTGGCCGGATGCGATCGCCCAGACGACGATGGGAACCAGCAGGATGCGGCCCAGAGTGATGATGTTCGGGATGCTCAACTGGTGTTTTCCGGCTTCGGCTCCTGCCAAAATCCGAGCGTGGCGGCTCTGACCGGCTAACCGCCTAGATAGTAGCCGGGATAGCGTTTACGAGCCATTGCGCGTCTGCAATTTCCGACGTAACCAGCGGAAAATTCACAATTTCGCAGTTCGCCAGGATACCGGGCATGACCGACCAGAAAAAAGGCCTCACTTACGCGGATGCAGGCGTCGATATCGATGCGGGCAATCGCCTGGTGGACCTCATCAAGCCGATGGTGCGCGCCACCGCCCGCCCCGGCGCCGATGCCGAGATCGGCGGCTTTGGCGGATTGTTCGACCTCAAGGCAGCCGGCTTCAAAGACCCGATCCTGGTGGCGGCCACAGACGGTGTCGGCACCAAGGTCAAGATCGCCATCGAGGCCAATGTCCATAACGGGATCGGCATCGACCTCGTCGCCATGTCGGTGAATGACCTCGTCGTCCAGGGCGCCGAGCCGCTGTTCTTCCTCGACTATTTCGCCTGCGGCAAGCTAGACCCGGAAGCCACTGCATCGATCGTCGCCGGTATCGCCGAAGGCTGCCGCGAGTCCGGCTGTGCCCTGATCGGTGGCGAGACCGCGGAGATGCCCGGCCTCTACAAGGACGGCGACTATGACCTCGGCGGCTTCTCCGTCGGCGCGGCCGAGCGGGGCACCCTTCTCCCCACCAAGGACATGGCGGTCGGCGATGCCGTGATCGGCCTGGCCTCGTCGGGTGTCCACTCCAACGGCTTCTCGCTGGTCCGCAAGATCGTCGAGCGCACCGGCCTGTCCTATGCCGACAAGGCGCCGTTCTCCCCCGTGATGACGCTGGGCGGGGCGCTGCTAACCCCGACCAAGCTCTATGTGAAATCCTGCCTACGCGCGATCCGCGAGACCGGCGCCGTGAAGGGCCTCGCCCATATCACCGGCGGCGGCTTCACCGACAATATCCCGCGCGTACTGCCGTCGGGGCTCGGCGTTCGCATCGATCTGCCTGCCCTCACCGTCCTGCCCGTCTTCAAGTGGCTCGCCGCCGAAGGCGACATCGCCGAACTCGAACTGCTGCGCACCTTCAATTGCGGCATCGGCATGATCGCCATCGTCAAGCGCGAGGCTGTCCAGCAGGTGATGGATATCCTGCGCGAGAGCGGCGAAACCGTTTCGCTGCTCGGCGATGTGATCGAAGCCAAGGGCGACGAGCGCGTGGTCTATGACGGGCATCTCGACCTGAAACTGTGAGGCCATGATGCGTCCCGTCGCCATCCTGATTTCCGGCCGCGGATCGAACATGTCCGCGCTGATCGAAGCCGCCGCTGCCGATGGCTTCCCCGCGGAGATCGCGCTCGTGATCTCCAACCGCGCCGACGCCCCGGGCCTCGCCAATGCAGAGGCCAATGGCATCAAGACGCTGGTGATCGAGAGCAAGCCATTCGGCAAGGACCGCGCCGGCTTCGAGAAATTGCTGCAGGCAGCACTCGATGAGCACAAGATCGAAGTGATCTGCCTCGCCGGCTTCATGCGCCTGTTCACCGCCGAATTCGTGCAGCACTGGTATGGCCGGATGCTGAACATCCACCCGTCGCTGCTGCCATCCTTCCCCGGCCTCGACCCACACGGCCAGGCGCTGCGTGCCGGCGTGAAGATCTCCGGCGCCACCGTGCATTTCGTGATCCCGGAAACCGACGCCGGCCCGATCGTGATGCAGGGCGCCGTGCCCGTCGCTCCCGACGACACATCGGAAACGCTGGCAGCGCGCGTGCTCGGCGTCGAGCACCAGATCTATCCGCAGGCGCTCCGCCTGCTGGCGACTGACGGTATCAAGATCGATGGCGACGTGACGACCAGCACCGCCGGCGTCGATGCAGACGACAGCCTGATCGCACCGATGGTGATTTGAGCCTTCATTGCGAGGTCAGGGAAAGCCTTCGGCTTTCCCCTTAGCGAAGCGACGAAGCAATCCAGCTCTGGGCTTTCTGGATTGTTTCGCCCAAACGAATTGCTTTGCAATTCGTCAGGGCTCGCAATGACGAAATTTGTCAGCCCTTCACGAAGGCCAGCAGATCCGGATTAATCACATCCGCATGGGTCGTGCACATGCCATGCGGGAATCCGGGATAGGTCTTCAGGGTCCCGTTTTTCAACAGCTTGACCGACAGTGGTGCAGAGTCCGCGTAAGGCACGATCTGGTCGTCGTCGCCATGCATCACCAGCACCGGTACATCGATCGCCTTCAGATCTTCGGTGAAGTCGGTTTCCGAAAACGCCTTGATGCAATCGTAATGCGCCTTGGCGCCACCGATCATGCCTTGTCGCCACCAGTTGTCGATGACCCCCTGTGAGATCTTCGCGCCGGGACGGTTGAAGCCGTAGAACGGACCAGCCGGAACATCGATATAGAACTGCGCACGATTGGCGACCAGCGCGGCCCGAAACCCGTCAAACACTTCGAGCGGCAGGCCGCCCGGGTTTTTCTCGGTTTTCAGCATGATCGGCGGCACTGCGCCGATCAGCACGGCCTTGGCGACGCGGCCCTTCTTGGCGCGGGCCACATAGCGCGCAACCTCGCCGCCGCCGGTTGAGTGGCCGATATGCACGGCATCTTTGAGATCAAGCTTGTCGGTGAGCTCGATCAGATCGACGGCATAGGTGTCCATCTCATTGCCGGTGGCGGTCTGGGTGGATCTGCCATGGCCGCGACGGTCATGGGCGATGACGCGATAGCCGTTGTTGAGGAAGAACATCATCTGCGCATCCCAGTCGTCCGCGCTCAGCGGCCAGCCATGATGGAAGACGATCGGCTGCCCGGTGCCCCAGTCCTTGTAAAAGATATCCGTCCCGTCCTTGGTGGTGATGGTCGGCATTTGACGCTCCTTGCTGGCTTGGGAATCCGATGGGATCGATAGACGGCGTTTGCAAATCCTTCAAAGAACAAGTTCTTGAACGAACGAGAAATCCTGTAATCGGCGCCGCTGTAACGTCACTACCTTGTGTATTCTATCCGCGTCTTGGACATTCGTACGCCCCAGCTTAGCGCAAAGAACGGGCAAGCGGTTGCCCGCAATTAGGGCGACCACTCCTCACTTTGTCATTGCTGGCCTATATTTATTGTACGTATAGTCCAGTTATTGACACATCTCAATTGCGAGACGCGCAATCGCTGCAGCTTCTCGATGGAATTCTCGCATGAGCGTATCACCCGATTACGACATCTTCGACGCCGGCGATGTGACGCTGCAATCCGGCACGATCTTCCCCGGGCTGAAGCTTGCCTACAAGACCTATGGCAAGCTCAATGCCGACAAATCGAATGCGATCCTGTATCCGACCTCCTTCTCGGCTCAGCATGTCGATATCGACTGGCTGATCGAGCCGGGCGCGGCCCTCGACCCCGAGCGCTATTTCATCATCATTCCGAACCTGTTCGGTAATGGGTTGTCGTCCTCGCCCTCGAACACCCCGCAGACCGCAGCTGACTATCCGAATATCAGCTATCACGATGCCATCGCGGTCCAGCGCCGCCTCATCACCGAACGGTTTGGCATTGCACGTCTCGCAATGGTCTATGGCTGGTCGATGGGCGGCATGCAGGCCTATCACTGGGCGGCGCGCTATCCCGATATGGTGGAGCGCGCAGCGGTCGTCTGCGGAAGCGCCCGGTGCTCACCGTTCAATACGGTATTTCTAGAAAGCGTGCGCGCGGCGATCACCGCCGATCCCGCTTTCAGCAATGGCCGTTTCACATCCCGTCCGGCTGCCGGACTTCGCGCCATGGGCCGCGTCTATGCCGGCTGGGCGATGTCGCACGGCTTCTATCGCGACGAACTCTGGCGCGACGGCGGCTTCACGTCGCTGGAGGATTATCTCAGCCGCTCCTGGGATCTGGCTTTCGCCCATCGCGATGCCAACAACATCCTGGCCCAGCTCTGGACCTGGCAGAACGGCGACATCAGCAATTGCGCGGAATTCGGTGGCGACTTTAAAAAGGCGATGGCTGCCATCAAGGCCCGTGTATTGCTCATGCCCGGCGCCACCGACAATTATTTCCAGATTGGTGACAACGAGGCTGAGCTTCCGTTGCTCACCAATGCCCGCTCCGCAGAACTCTGCCCGATCCCCTCATTGCATGGCCACCGCGCCGGCAACCCGATCAAGATCACTGAGGACAAGGCGTTCCTGAACGCAAAGATCAAGGCTTTTCTCGACTCATGACCGTCATTGATACCCACCATCACAAACCGGTGCGCGCTCTCACACCAGCGCAACTCAAGGATCTCTCCCTCCGCGCCAATCTCCCCGGCACGGTGCGCTCGCTCAGCCATTATGGCGTGATCCTGATCGTCGGCACCGCAATCTGGCTGACTGTCACGCGCTTCGGAGCGGTCTGGGCTTTGCCGCTGGTCGCGATCCAGGGCTATCTGATCGCCTTCCTGTTCATGCCCGTCCACGAGGCCGCGCATAAGACGGTGTTCACGGGTCGCCTTGCAAACGAGATTCTTGGCCACTTGTCATCGCTGCTGATCGTACATCCCTACGAGCATTATGCGCTGTTTCACTGGGATCATCACCGCTTCACCCAAGACCCCGCACGCGATCCCGAACTGGTGACTGCGACCATCCCGACCTCGGATACGAAACTGGCAATCGCCTATACCGGCATTGTCCAGCTCATCAACCGCATCCGTTTGCTGTTCCGCCGTGCCCTCACCGGCCGGGCCGTCGCCCCGTGGATTCCCGAGAACAAGCAGGGCCTCGTCATCCGCGAAGCGCGCATCTATGCACTGGCTTACGTGCTGCTGTTCGCCGGATCGCTCGCATTCCAGACGACGTTGCTGCTCTGGTGCTGGCTCTTGCCGCTGCTCGTCGGCCAATTGTTTCTGCGGCCGTATCTCTATGCCGAGCACACCGGTTGCGAGCACACCCGCAGCGCCTACGAAAACACGCGCACCACCTATACCGGCGCGCTCATGAAATGGTTCACCTGGAACATGCCGTTCCACGTCGAGCACCACGCCTATCCATCGGTGCCGTTCCATGCACTGCCGAAGCTGAATGCCATTGTCGATGATCGCATCCTGCATCGCGGCCGCGGCTATCGCCGTGTCCACCGCGAAACCTTCGCATGGTTTCGTCGCGCGCGTAACCTCTAGGGTGGGCAAAGCGCAGCGTGCCCACCATGGCGGCCCGTGCACGTGTCGGTGGGCACGCTACGCTTTGCCCACCCTACGCACCGGTCAGCACCGCCTTCACGAGTTTGCGTGCATTCTCCGCAGTCGCAGCGCGAAAGCCGAACGCGTCCTGATAGAACAGCGTGCCGTAAATGCGATCGTAGAGATCAGCGGGTGGCTCCGTTGATGTCACGCTGCCATCCTTCTGGCCGGCTTTGATGATCTTCACCACGACATCGCGACGGGCACCGAGATAACGTTCCGCGAACAGTCGCGCTGATCCCGTCCGTGCGATGCATTCGGCGATGACAGCAAGTTGCACCTTGCCAAATTCGCCGCTCAGCGCGACCGCATAGGCCGAAGCGTGGCGGCTGATCTTCGCGACCGCATCGCCGCTGTCGGGTATCGGTAGCATGGACGCAGCCTGCCGCAAGAACGCATCGATCAGAAGTGCCTCTCGCGATGGCCACCATTTATAGATGGTCATCTTCGACACGCCGGATTCGCGCGCAATCGCATCGATGGTCGCGGTCGATAGCCCATCGACCGCCATCATGCGATAGGCGCTATCGAGGATCGCCTCCTCCGTCTCGACGGAGCGCGGACGACCGCGGCGGATTGGTTTGACATCGGACATGAGTGAGCTGCATGGACGCTGACGGTGTTCGTCTATAGCGCGAATTGGCGCGATCAAACAGCGGGACTGACGACATCCGTCAAAGGCAACTCCGGCGCATCGGTGTGGCGGCCAAGCAATTCGTAAACGCCGACCTCTTTGGCAAAGCCCTTAGGCTTGATGGTCGCAACGCTGCGGAATGCAAAACGCGATTCTGCCGCGTCTTTGACCGCCTGACTGACGAGCACCCGCGTTCCATAGTCCTTGTTGAGTGTCTCAAGCCGAGACGCCAGGTTCACCGTGGCGCCGAGCGCGGTATAGTTCATTCGATCGGACGAACCGATATTCCCGATCATGGCATCGCCGACATGCAGCCCGAAGCGCGTTTTGTAGGCCGGCCAGCCCTCGCGCGCGAATTCGTCATTCAAAGCCTGATTGGCTTCGATACAGCGCAGCACCGCTTCACAGGCCTGCAAAACGTGCTCATCATGTTCGACCGGCGCATTCCAGATCCCCATCACGGCATCCCCGATGAACTTGTCGACAGTCCCGTGATGTGCCGCGATGACGTTAGACATCGCAGCAAAATAGCGCGACGTATAAAGCATCACCTGGGTCGGATCCCTGTCCTCGGTCATGCTGGTGAAATTCTCGACGTCGGTGAACAGGATGGTTGCCTCGCGCCTGATGCCCCAAGCTCCATGGAGTCACCGGTCTCCACGAGTTGCTGCACCAGCCGCTTGGGGACGAAATTGGAGAATGTCTGGACCAGCGAACGCATGGTGTAGACCGAGCGACCGAGATCATCGATCTCCCGGATCGGCGAGCGCAGCCGTGGCATCGTGGAGAAGCGGAAACGCTGGATGCGATCCACTTCCCGCGACAGGATGCGCAGCGATAGCGACAGCCGGTTGCCGATCAGGAATGCGGCAGGTAGCGCGGCCAGCAGCAACAGAATGGCGACAATGATCAAGGATCGCCGCTCTGCTACGATCTCCGAATAGAATTTATCGACGGGTGCAAAGACGACAATCCGCAGGTCAGCCGTGCCGGCGACGACCACCGGTCGCAGCGCCGCCAGATATTCGCGGCCATCGCGATCCCGGAAGAATTGCTCGCTTACGCCCGTTCGGCGCCAGGCTTCGATCGCCGCCGTAGCACCGACCGTGTCGAGGTCGGTCAGGCGCGGCAGGGCGGCCAGCTGATTGCTCGTGCTACGCGCGCTGAGCCATTTGGACAGATCCGGATGTGCAATCACCCGGCCGGCATCGTCGAACAGGAATGCCATACCGGCCCCGCCAAGCCCCTGCTGGCGCAGCATCGTCTCGGCCTCGCCGATCAGGATGTCGCCCGCGACCACCCCGTCGCGTCCACTGCCGATGGGCATCCGCACGGTGTAGCCGACATTGTCGGTGAGATGGAAAATATAGGGCGCGGTGAGCAGCGCGGCGTCCGGCTCGAATGCCCCCTCATACCAGGGACGCTTGCGCGGATCGAAATCATCCGGGCCGGACGCGCGCGCGAGTACCCGCAATGCATCGTCCAGATAGGCCGTTGAGGCCTGCAATGCGCCGGTGGTTGCCAGTTTCGCGATCACGAACAGCCGAAATTTCGCACCGTCCGGCGCCCCGATCCGCTTGCGCGCTTCCGGGCCAGACCGATCGATGAAATCAAGCTCCAGGAACGAGCCATCGGAATAGCCGACATAGAGATTGGAGAGCTGCGCATTGTTCCGCAGCATCGAGGCCAGCAGGCTGTAGAAGCGCAGATTGTCGGAGATATCCGCCTCCTGCACCGACGGGATGCCGCGCAGGATGTCCAGGTTGTCACGCACCGATTTGAGCTGCCCATCGATGCGGTCGGCGGAGGCCTGCGCCACCGTGCTGAGATAGGACGATGCGGCGGTGCGCACGATGGCGTTGACGCGACTGAAGCTGAGATAAAGCAGCGCCAGCCCTACCGTCAGCACGATGCCGACGAACAGGGCGATGATCGATGTCCGGAAACTGACGCGGATGCGCGTGTTTTTCATCACCTCGGAGCCGCCCGCGTTAGCAAAACTCGAACATTATCGGTGCTATGCGAGTGCTCCGATCGCCAAGCATTATGCGGGCGGGCCGCCGATTGCAAAACAATAGCGGTATCCGCATAGTCTGCGCGAGCGAGTGTTTAACCGATCATTAAGGAAGCAAGATATGGCGGGCGCCGATATAGACGTGGTCATCCGGCAGACCGCGAAGCAGCAGAACAAGACGCTTCTCGCAGCCATCAAGGCGCGGCGCGATCATTTCACCGGCCTGGCTGCAAAGGCCAAGGACGCAACATCCAAGGAGCGCTACAAGCAGGCTGCCAAGGACGTGGTCGAGCAAGGCGCTGCCGCTATGCGTCGCCTGCAGGTTTCCGCCGACAACGCCGCCGACAGCTTTGCCCGCTCGATGCGGATGGCCAGCGACGCATTCGCCGCCAAGGCGGCTGCAGAAGCTGCAAAGGCTCCGGCCGAGAAGGCGCCGAAGCCGGCCAAGAAGGCTGCCAAGGCGTCTGTCAAAGCCAAGAAGGCTGCCAAGGGCAAGAAAAAGTAGCTCTCACTGTCGTCGCCCGGCTTGACCGGGCGATCCAGTAGACACTGATGCCAACATTCCTCGCGACGACAACGTTTACTGGGTCCCTGCTTTCGCAGGGACGACAAGCTGTGGCTTTGGCGCCTACGCCGCCACATCCGTATTCGGCACATCCGTCGCGATCTCGCCGCGCTCGATGGTGATGATACGCTCCGCAAAACTGCGGAGCAGATGCGGATTGGACTCGGTGATGATCAGCGCCAGGTTCGGATCGGCATCGCGCAGTCGCCGCAATGCTTCGGCGTAGCGATTGGCGAGCACCGGCGCGAGGCCCTGAAACGGCTCATCGAGCAGGATCAGCCGCGTCGCGATCATTAGTGCGCGGCCGAGCGCCACCATCTTGCCCTGCCCGCCGGACACCGATCCGGCCGGCCGCTTGGCCATGTCCTTGAGCTCCGGCAGGATGTCATAGACGCGGCCGAGGCGGCGCTCGGTCTCCGCTGCCGTGAGACTGGCGACGCGCGCTGGCAGCAGGATGTTCTCCTCCACCGTGAAGCGCGAAAACAGCCGGCGATCCTCCGGCGCGTAACCGATGCCGAGGCCGGGCCGGAGATGGGATTCGACCTTGTTGAGATCGCGCCCGTCGAACAGCAGTTCTCCGCCGTTTTTGGTGAAGCCCATAATGGTGCGGAGCGTGGTCGTCTTGCCGGCGCCGTTACGACCGACGAACGCGACCGTCTCGCCCTGCTTCAGGGCGAAGGACACGTTCCGCAACACCGGAACGCTGCCGAAAGAGACCGTCACGCCATTCAATGTCAGCATGTCAGCCTCCAATCACCGTGCGGATCACATCCGCGTCGTTCAGCACTTCGCCGGGCGGCCCGACGCGCTGGATCTTGCCGGTGCTCCAGACGGCGACCCGGTTTGCATAGCGTTGCACCATGTCCATGTCGTGCTCGACGAACACCGATGCGACTTTTGCCTTGGCCAGCGCCGCGACAAGGATTTCCATCACGCCGAACTTGTCGGCCGACGCGACGCCTGATGTGGGCTCATCCATCAGCAGCAGCTTCGGCTTCAACGCCAGCGCGATCGCGATGTCGATGAGCTTGCGATGCCCCTCGGGCAGTTCGCCCGCATGCTTGTTGCGGTGATCGGCGCAATCCACCAGTTCGAGCAGTGCGATCATCTCGTCGCGCTCGGCGATCCGGTCCAGCGGCCGGAACGGGTTCCAGCGCCGCTCGCGCGACGCCGCCGCCAGCAGCATGTTTTCCAGCACCGTCTGTTCGGTGAACAACTGCGGGATCTGGAATGCGCGGGCGATGCCGAGCCGTGTTATCTCGCGCGGCGGATGCGCGGTGATTTCCTTGTTCTCGAACCGGACCGAACCTGCCTTCGGCCTGAGATAGCCGGTGCAGATATTGAGGAACGTCGTCTTGCCCGCGCCATTGGGGCCGATGATGGCGAGGTTCTCGCCGCCATAGACGTCGAGATCGATGCCATCGGCCGCGACGACACCGCCAAAACGGATGTCGAGCCCACGGGCCTCGAGAAGAACGGTGTTGGCTGCCGCGCTCATTTGCCAGTCTCCACGGCACGTGATGCACGGCGACGTTCAGCCATCGAGGTCGCGAGACCGACGATCCCTTCCGGTGCACGCAGGATGATGACCAGCAGCACAAAGCCGAGAATGAGCTGCCAGGAATCCGCGACAAAGGCCGCTGCATAGGTGCGTACGGCCTCATAGACCAGCGATCCCGTCAGCGCGCCGGCGACATTGCCGATCCCTCCCAGGATGGCGATGAAGACGAATTCGCTGGAGCGGGTCCAGTAGGTGTATTCCGGCGTGGCAATGCCCTGGATGATGCCAAGCGAGGCACCGCCGAGGCCGCACAACACCGCCGAGATGACATAGCCCACCAGCAGCACCGACCGGGCGGACAGGCCGATATATTCCAGCCGCGTCTCGTTGGTCTTGATGGCCTTCAGCGCCTGCCCGAGCGGGCTCTTCAGATAGCGCCAGACCAGAATGGCGGCGCCCAGCGCCATCACCAGCGTGGCGTAATAGATCACCGTATCGAACTGGCCGCGATCGAAGGTCTGACCAAGAAAAGTCGGGCGCCGGATGCGAACGCCGTCCGACCCGCCTGTGAGATGGAAGAACTTTTCCAGGATCGAATACAGCACCATGGAGAAAGCAAGATTCAGCATGCCGAAGAAGATGTAGCGATAACGCACCACGAACAGGCCGACAGCGACGCCGAGCACCAGCGACGTCACAAGCCCCGCAGCCACCAGCAGGACAAGATCGCCACCACCGAGATAGCGACCGAGGAAGGCGACCGTATAGGCACCGGTTGCGAAGAACATGCCGTGGCCGAACGACACCTGCCCGGCCTGCAGCAGCAGGATGATGCCAAGCACTGCGAGGCTTTTGGCGAATACGATGGCCATGAAAGTCTGGATCGAACCGGCGAAGACCGGGACGGCAGCCAGCACCAGCGCGACGAGAATGAGGGAGATATTGCGCAAGGTCATGTCAGATCTTCCGCAACTGCTGCACGCCGAACAGACCGCTCGGGCGGAAGATCAGCACGATCACCATCAGGATATAGGGCACCAGCACCTCGAATTCCGGCGCGGTGTAGACCGCAAGCGAGCGGCCGAGCCCGATCATCAGCGCTGCCACCGCGGCGCCCTCGATCTGGCCGAGGCCCGCGGTCGCCGCCACCGCAAAGGACAGCACGATCATCTCCGCGCCCATGCCGGGGATCAGCGATGTCGTCGGCGCTGCCAGCGCACCGCCAAGTGCCGCCAGCGTCGCGCCGACGATGAAGGTCACGAAATAGATTTTCTGGGCGTTGATGCCGATCGCGCAGGCGGCTTCGCGATCCTCGGTCACCGCCAGGATCTGCGCGCCGACCGCCGTATAACGCAGGAAATAGCGCAGGCAGACCAGCACGACGACGGCCAGCACCGGCAGGAAGATCGTTTGATAGGCGGTATAAGTGATCCCGAACACCGAGACATTGCCGAGCAGCTGCAGCGGCTCCGACATGAAATAAGGCTGCACGCCCCAGATCAGGCGCTGCACGTTTTCCAGGATCATGAAGACGGCAAAGGTGACGAGGATCTGCAGCACCTGCTCCTTGGCATAGATGCGCTGGAGCAGAAACTTCTCCATCGCACCGCCAAGGATCGCGCCTACTGCCACGGCCGCCACGAACAACATCGGGAATGTCAGCCAAGGACTGTAGCCGGCCTTGGTCAGCGCAACGCCACCGGTCACGGCCAGATAGGCGCCGAAGGCGTAGAAGGAACCATGGGCGATGTTCAGCACGCCGAGCACGCCGAACACGAATGTAAGTCCCACCGCGACGAGAAAGACGAGCGAGGCGTAGGCCACGCCATCGCAGATCGCGAGCATCAGGGTATCGAACGACATTGCAAACCTCCCATGCGACGCACCGGACGAGCCGGCGCGTCGCATGCCTCTTAAGCAGCCATCACTTGTCGAACGAGAAGTTGTCGACCTTGATGTTCATGATCGCCGGCGTCAGCGTCTTGATCCATGCGTCCGACTTCTGACCGACCGGCGGCATCATCTGCGAAGCCGGGAAAATGGTCATCTTGTCGAGCACAGCGAACGGATAGGCCGGGACTCGGCGCGTGGTGCCGATCAACTGATCCTCGATGCCCTGCCCGTCCGCGCGGATCTCCACCGGGCGGCCGAAGGCCTGGAACTTGAGACCTGGCATCGCCTTGGCGACCTGCTCCTTGGTCGGCCACTTGCCGCCATTGGCCGGCACTGCCTTGGCATACACAGCTTCGAGCGCCGCAAAGGCCTGCGCCATGTGGAACACGGAGTAGATCGGATAGCGACCCGTCTTGGCCTTGAAGGCGTCAACGAAAGCCTTGAACTTCGGATCGTTCTTCATCTCCGGATGCAGGAAGTAGTGATCCCCGCGGCCGCCGACGATGACGCCTTCCGGCAGGTCGGCACCGAGACGCTCCAGCGAAGATTCCGCCAACGGCAACACGAATTGCGAGTTCTTGAACAGGCCGCGCTGGTTGGCCTGGCGCACGAACGTGTCGAGATCGCCGCCCCACGAAGTGGACAGCACGACATCCGGGCGCAGCGCCAGTAGACGCGAGACTTCCGTCGAGAAGTCGGGCGCGCCAAACTTCGGGAAAAACTCAGCGACCACCTTAACGTCCGGCTTCAGGACCTTCAGCGCGGCCGAAAAAATCTCCCAGCTGTCGCGGCCCCAGGCGTAGTCCTGATTGACCACCGCGACGGTCTTGAAATCCGGCTTCGCCTTCAGGAGATACAGCAGCGGCGCCATGACTTCCGGTGTCGCATTGGCCTGGGTGCGGAAGACGTACTGATATTTGTCGTCTTCAAGGATGCGCTGGGTGCCGCAGTCCCACATGAAATTCAGCATCTTGAGGTCTTCGGCCAGCGGCGCGACCTTGTTGCAGACGCCGGACGAGATCGAGGCGAACATCACGTCCACCTTGGTGTCCTGCGCCAGACGGCGATATTCCGTCATCAATGTCTCGATGCCGGCGCCTTCGTCGATGAAGTAGAGCTTCACCGGCACGCCCTGAATGCCGCCGCGCTTGTTGATATCTTCGGCCAGCAGTTCCGCCGCATCGCGCGCAGGAACGCCGAACACAGAGGCTGCGCCCGAATTGTAAGTGGTGATGCCGATGCGCAATTCGGACGGCTTGTCCTGCGCAAATGCTGACGTGATGCCAAGCAGCGATACGGCTGCGGCCGCCAATAAGCGACGTATCATGGGGTCTCTCCCGCTCCGCGGAATGCGGTTTGTTGTTTTTTGGACCCGCCAGGCGGGCAGCCCATAATGCATTGCTCGGGCGCGTCGCAAAAGACTATTTTGACGCATCACCGGCAACCGGACTTATTCCGAGAAGCGCAAATCAAGCGCAGCTGGACAGCAGGGAGCGAGCGAATGGCAAAAGTGGCGATTGTCGGCTGCGGCGCGATGGGATCGGTCTATGCGGCTTTGATGGTCGATGCCGGCCATGAGGTCCATGCGATCACGGCCTGGCCGGACCATGCCGAAGCCATGAACACGAACGGCCTGCGCTGCGAAGGCATCAGCGGCGACCGCACCGTGCCGATCCACGGCACAACCTCCACCGACGGCATCGGCCCCTGCGATCTCGTCATCATCGCCACCAAGGCTTTCGACGTCGAGGCAGCGGCACAAAGCTGCGCGCCCCTGCTCGGCCCGGAAACCGTCGTACAGACCATCCAGAACGGCCTCGGTTCGCCGGAGGTCGCGGCGCCCATCCTCGGTGCCGATCGCATCGCTGTCGGCGTGGTCGGAGGATTCGGCGCCTCCATGCGCGGGCCCGGCCATGTCCATCACAACGGCATGGAGATGATCCGCTTCGGCAGCTATGCCGGCCTGCCGAAACAGCTCGTACAGGCATCCGCAAAGATCTGGGAATCCGCCGGCTTCAAGGTCGCGCTGTTCGACGACATCAAGCAGATGGTGTGGGAGAAGCTGATCATGAATGTCGCCTTCTCCGGCACGTCCTGCACCACCGGGCTGACCATTGGCGAAATCATCGACGATCCCGACGCGTGGAGCGTCGCGCGCGGCTGCGCGGAGGAAGCGATTGCGGTGGCCCATGCTTCCGGGATCAAGCTCGATGTCGGCGATCCCGTTGCCCACGTGCGAAAACTCGGCGGCAAGATCCCGCACGCCAAACCATCGATGTTGCTGGACTATGAGGCCGGTCGTCGCTGCGAGATCGACGCGATCAATGGCTCGATCCCGCGCCTTGGCAAACCGCTCGGCGTGCCGACACCGGTGAACGACACCGTGGTCGGCATCGTGAAAGCGCGAGAACGGAAGATGCTGGGCTAGGCTCATAGCTGTAGCCCGGATGAAGCGCAGCGCAATCCGGGGACCGGCGTTTCAATTAGCTCTGCTGTCCCCGGATTACGCTTCGCTCTATCCGGGCTACAAAAACAAAAACGGGCGCCGAAGCGCCCGTTTGAAGTTCCGATCACTGCAAGCTTACGCCGCCTGCTCTGCATGGGCTGCCTGGCTGCGGCGACGCCACAGCCCGCCGACCGCAAGCACCACGAAGATGCCGAGCAGACCGCAGAGGATCTCGCCGCCGGTGCCGTCGCCGGTGAAGCGGATGCCGCTGCCGAGCGATGCAAACACACCATCCAGGCTGGCGCCGAGCGCACCGCCGAAGAAGCTGTGCAGCGCCGGCAGGACCGCCGGATCGGTGGCAATGACTTCGCCCGCGACCCAGCCGAGCAGTGCGGCACCGAGCCAGACCAGAACCGGCAGACGGGTGAGCAGCGCCATGATCAGCGCGGCACCAGCCACGATCAGCGGGACGCTGACGGCCAGACCCAGTATCAGCAACGGCACGCTGCCATTGGCGGCTGCCGCCACGGCGATCACGTTATCGAGACTCATCACGATGTCGGCGATCACCACGATCTGCACGGCGGCCCACAGATTCGAGGCGGCCTTCACGCCATCCTCTTCCTCGGGTTCAGGCACCAGCAGCTTGGCCGCGATGACGATCAGCGCGAGGCCGCCGACCAGCTTGAGATAGGGCAGTGCCATCAGCGAGGCGACGATGCCGGTGAAAATGATACGGAGAATGACGGCCGCAGCGGCGCCGAGGATCATGCCCCACATGCGCTGCTTCGGCTCGAGGCCGCGGCAGGCGAGCGCGATCACGAGCGCATTGTCGCCCGACAGCAGAACATTGATCCAGATGATCTTGCCGACGGCAACCCAAAATGCGGGCTGCTGCATCTCGACTTGAAACTGAGCGAAAACCGACTTGATCGTTGCCGGATCGAAAACTTGCAGTATCCAGTCCACCGCGCGCCCCTCTTCGTTTGTTCGTTTTATGGAAATGCCGGCGCGCCCCCGCGCGCCGGCAGATAGTGTAGTCCGGCTAAAGCTTAACCGACAATCTCGTTGCCCGAGAAGAACTGTGCGATTTCGATCGCAGCGGTCTCGGCAGCGTCCGAACCGTGCACCGAGTTCTCGCCGATCGACTTGGCGTGCGCCTTGCGGATGGTGCCGTCAGCAGCCTTCGACGGATCGGTGGCGCCCATGACGTTGCGATACTTCAGGATCGCGCCTTCGCCTTCCAGCACCTGCACGACGACCGGACCCGAGGTCATGAAGTCGACGAGCTCGCCGAAGAAGGGACGCTCCTTGTGCACGGCATAGAAGGTGCCGGCCTGTTCCTTGGTCATGCGGATACGCTTCTGCGCGACGATGCGCAGGCCGGCCTTCTCGATCAGCGCATTGATCGCGCCGGTCAGATTACGCTCGGTCGCGTCGGGCTTCAGAATCGAAAAGGTACGCTCGATGGCCATGGTTCATCCTTGAATAGCAGTGTTGGAAGATGGCGGCTTATATCGGTGCGCTCCCGGAACGGCAAGCGATCCGTCCGGGGCTTTCGGCTCGATCCGGGCAGCAAAAATGACCAAGATGTCATCCAGATGAACCGTTCCTGACGGCCGCAGACGGATCCCGTTCAGCCGGGCCGCCCTACCTTCATCTCGACAGCACGCCCCACCCGCTTCCGGCGGCATCCACCGGCCAACGGACGTGCCTGACGAGGAGAAATGACGATGTTCCGCAAGATCGCACTGACTTTGGTGGCTGCGGCCTCCCTGGGCGCCGCAGCACTGGCACCGACCGCCGCCTCGGCCTGGGGCGGTCATGGCGGCTGGCATGGCGGCGGGTGGCACGGCGGCGGCGGTGGCTGGCACCGCGGCTGGGGCGGCCCGCCCCGCTTTGCCGGCGGGCCCGCCTATTACGGCGGTGGCGGCTGCTGGGTCCGCCGCGTGGTTCCGACCCCATGGGGTCCGCGCTGGCGCTCGGTGAACCGCTGCTACTAACTATTTACCACAGGAGGCGCCCGGCCCTGCCGGCCGGGTGTTTCCGCACTGCACCTGTGGATATTTCATCCTTTCTTGAAGGAAACGCGCTGAAATCCGGGTTGCGGGAAACATTTTCTTCCCAAGCGACTTGCCTTGATATCTGTACGGTAACGAACACTCCTGGATCACGATGACTTCACCTTTCACCAATGACAGCGATGACGAGATGGACCGCGGCACCACCGCTGCCATCTGTAACGCCATTGGTGAACGACTGCGACGCGACATGGGAACTGACGAATCCCTGCCCTCGCATCTCCAGATGCTCCTGAGCCAGCTTCAGCAGCGCGACGACGACGGCGCCTGAGCCGGCAGCGCAAAGCCCGGTTGCCCAAATCTCGGTTGCGTTTGTGCGCAGCAGCGGTGACAAGGCCGCATGCTCTCCATCAACGATATTTCCATTCGCATTGCCGGCCGGCTCCTGATCGAAGACAGCACGGTGCAGATTGCCCCCGGCGCACGCGTCGGTTTTGTGGGCCGCAACGGCGTTGGAAAATCGACGCTTTTTCACGCCATCCGTGGCGACCTCTCCCTCGAAGGCGGCAGCATCGTGATCCCGCCGCGCTGGCGGATCGGCAGCCTCGCCCAGGAAGCGCCGGATGGTCCGGAAAGCCTGATCACCGTCGTTCTGAAGGCCGATGTCGAGCGCCATGCGCTGCTCGCCGAGGCCGAGACCGCCACCGACCCCGACCGCATCGCCGAAATCCAAACCCGTCTGGTCGATATCGATGCCCATTCCGCCCCCGCCCGCGCCGCCGCGATCCTCAGCGGTCTCGGCTTCTCGGCTGACGACCAATTGCGTTCCTGCTCCGAATTCTCCGGCGGCTGGCGCATGCGCGTGGCGCTGGCGGCGACCTTGTTCTCCGCGCCTGACCTGCTGCTGCTGGACGAACCGACCAACTATCTCGATCTCGAAGGCACGCTGTGGCTGGAAGATCACCTCGCCAACTATCCCCGCACGGTGATCGTCATCAGCCATGACCGCGACCTGCTCGACGTCTCCGTGAACGAGATCCTGCATCTCGATCGCGGCAAGCTCGTGCATTATCGCGGCACCTATTCGAATTACGAAGAATTCCGCGCCAACAAGGAAGCACTGCACGCCAAAAACTTCGAGCGCCAACAGGCCGAGCGCAAGCGGCTGCAGGACTTCGTCGATCGCTTCAAGGCGAAGGCGACCAAAGCCCGCCAAGCGCAATCGCGCGTGAAAATGCTGGAGCGGATGAAGCCGATCGCCGCCATAGTCAGCGACGAGGTGCGCGAAATCCGTTTCCCCGCTCCGGAAAAGATCCTGTCGCCGCCGATCCTCGCGCTCGACAATGTTTCGGTCGGCTATGAGCCCGGCAAGCCGGTGCTCAACAAGGTGACGCTGCGCGTCGATACTGAGGACCGCATTGCCCTGCTCGGCTCCAACGGCAACGGCAAATCGACGCTGGTGAAGTTGATCGCCAACAAGCTGCAGCCATTCTCAGGCGCGGTGACGCGCGCAGACAAGTTGTCCGTTGCCTACTTCGCCCAGCATCAGGTCGATGAACTTGTGATGGAGCAATCGGTCTATGACCACATCCGCAGGCTGATGCCCGAAGCGCCGGAATCGAAGGTTCGCGCGCGCGCCGGCAATATCGGCTTCTCCGGCAAGGCGGCTGACACCGTGGTGCGCAGCCTGTCCGGCGGTGAGAAGGCGCGATTGCTGCTCGGCCTCGCGACATTCTACGGCCCGAACATGATCATCCTGGACGAGCCGACCAACCATCTCGATATCGACAGCCGCGCAGCGCTCGCGGAAGCCATCAACGAATTCCCTGGCGCCGTGATCATGGTCTCGCATGACCGCTACCTGATCGAGGCCTGCGCGGATCAATTGTGGGTGGTTGCGAACAAGACCGTTACCAATTTCGACGGCGATCTCGAAGACTATCGCAAGCAGGTGATGCAGATCCGCGATCCGCGCACGCCCGCACGCGAACGTGCGGCGACCGAGGAAAAGCCGGTGCGCGCGAAAGAGAAACGCGTCTCTCCGAAGCAGCAGATCGCCGAAGCCGAATCCGAAATCGAGCGCATTACGGGGATCATCGAAAAGATCGATACAGCGCTATCGCTCCCGGATATCTTCACCCGCGATCCCAAACAGGCGGCACAATTGACCAAAGCCCGCGCGGCTGCAGCCAATGCGCTGGCTCGCGCAGAGGAGCAATGGCTGTCCGCCAGCGCGCTGCTGGAAGAAGCAAATAGCGCGTAAACGCTCTGATTTCTTGTGGCCGCCTTCGTCATGCTAGAGGCGAAATCTGGGCAATAGACGCGTGAGCCACTCACTGGCGCACGTTTTCCGATCAGAACCCTCGCCAAGTGTCGGCAACCCGACATTGCCGGCCGCTATTGTTGACAAAATGTTCCACCTTGCGCCGTTTAACTGCGGCGCGGAAACAACACCTCGTGGTTCATCGCTTAGTTTAAAAGTCTTCTAGTGTGCAACCGCGTGCGGCATCCCGCTACGTCGGATAGAGCCGGATGAAAGGCCGATTCAACGGCTGGGGAATCTGGGGTGTCTGAAGTGAAAGTGTCGAACAAGCTCGCGGCTGCGGCCTGCCTGAGCGCGGTCAGCTATATTGCAATATCGGTCCATCTGGATGGCGCGGCCCACGCGCAGTCGTCCACGCTACCCGCGGTGACGGTGGAAGCGCCAACGGCGCGTCCCGCCGCCGCCCGGCCATCGGCCAATCGGCAAGCGACGCGCGCTGCACGTCGCGCCCAGCCCGCTCGCACCAATGTGGCAGCTCCCGCTACGCCGGCTCCGACGTCGCGCGTTGAACGCGCCGATGGTCCGGTCGATGGCTACATCGCCACACTTTCGGCAACCGGTAGCAAGACCAGCACGCCGCTTCGCGAATTGCCGCAGACGGTAAACGTCATCACCGCCGACCAGATCCGCGATCAGGGCGCACAGAGCGTCAGCCAGGCGCTGCGCTACACATCGGGCGTTCTCGCCGAGACCTATGGCGCGGCTTCGCAGTTCGATTCTTACACGCAGATCCGCGGCTTTACCGCCGATTACTTCCTTGACGGGTTGCGCCTACCAAATGGCGGCACCACGACGGGCTGGTCGAGCGCCGTCATGGAACCATTCGCGCTCGAGCGTATCGAAGTGCTGAAGGGCCCCGCCTCCGTGCTGTATGGCCAGGCCGTCCCGGGCGGCCTCATCAACATGGTCAGCAAGCGCCCGACCGACACGCCGATCGGTGAAATCCAGTTGCAGACCGGCAGCTTCGATCGCAAGCAGGTCGGCATCGATATCGGCGGTCCCGTCGACAAGGACAAGCAGTTCCTCTACCGCCTCGTCGCGCTCGGCCGCGAAGCCAATACACAGGTCGATTTCATCGAGAACAATCGCGGCTATATCGCGCCGTCCTTCACCTGGCGTCCGGATCTCGGCACCTCGCTCACCGTGCTCGGCAGCTATCAGAAGGAATGGGGCGGCAAGACCGGCTTCAACTATGTGCCGACCTCCGGCACGCTGTTGCCGAACCCGAACGGCCGCATTCCGTATAGCCGCTATCTCGGCGAGCCCACCTTCGACACGCTCGATCGCCAGCAAGGCGCGATCGGCTATCTGTTCGAACATCGTTTCAACAACGTGTTCACCTTCAAGCAGAACCTGCGCTATTTCGAATCCGATGCCGACCTCAAGGCACTCAACCGCGTGGGCGAATTGCAGGCGGACAATCGCTCGCTGAACCGCGCAGCCTTTGGTATCGATGCCGGAACGAAAGCCTGGACGCTGGACAACAATCTCGAGGCCCGGTTCCAGACCGGCGCCTTCACGCACACGATGCTCTTCGGCGTCGATTATCGCGACGAAGACAGCCGCTACAATGTCGGCCGCAACACTGCTGTGCCCCCTATCAACGTCTTCGCGCCCGTCTACGGCATAGCGATCCCCAATCCCGGCACGACGAATTTCCAGCTCTCCAATGCGCAGGAGCAACAGCTCGGCGTCTATCTGCAGGACCAGATCAAGGTCGATCGCTGGGTCGCCACCATCGGCGGTCGCTGGGACAATGCGACCTCGACGTCCTTCACCAGCACGGCGCTGGCAACCACCAATCTCAAGCAGGATCAGGATGCCTTCACCGGCCGTGTCGGCCTGAACTATCTGTTCGATAACGGCATGACGCCGTATGCGTCTTACTCGACCTCGTTCCGCCCTGTCGCGGGCGCAAATTTCGCCGGCGTGGCCTACAAGCCGACGACCGGTGAGCAGGTGGAAGTCGGCGTCAAATATCAGCCGGTCGGCCAGAACACGATGATCACGCTGTCGCTGTTCGACATCACGCAGCAGAATCGCCTCGTGCAGGATCCCGCCAATATCACCTCCTTCATCCAGATCGGCGAAGCCCGTGTACGCGGCGTCGAGGTGGAGAGCCGCACGGAGCTGACCAAGGGCCTCAACCTGATCGCGTCCTACTCCCACCTTAATCACGAGGTGACGAAGAGCACGGTGCCTGCAGAAATCGGCCGCAAGCTGTCGCAGACGCCGAATGATCAGGCCGCGTTGTGGACCTTCTATGACATCCAGGGCGGCCCGCTCTGGGGCATGGGTTTCGGCGGTGGCTTCCGTTATGTCGGCACCACCACCGATCTCACCAATGCGCGCATCACGCCGTCCTATGCGCTGTTCGATGCTGCGGTGAAGTTCGACTTCGGCAAGCTGATCTCGCCGCAATTCAAGGGCGCTGTGCTGTCGATCAACGGCTTCAACCTGTTCGACAAATATTACATGACGGAATGCCAGCTCAATCAGGGCTGTACGCTGGGCTTCGGCCGCAGCGTGCTGGCGACGATGAGCTACCGATGGTGATATGATCGCCAGTGATGCAAGCAAATCAGGTTCACAGATTGAGGGTGTGGTCGGCCGTCCATAAATGGACAAGCCTCATCGCGACTCTATTCCTGCTGATGCTGTGCATCACCGGCCTGCCGCTGGTGTTCGACGATGAGATCAGCGACTGGCTCAATCCTCCCGTGATCGCCGAGGTGCCCTCAGGCACCCCGGCGCCGACACTCGATACCATCGTGGCAACGGCGCTGGCCAAACATCCGGGCGATGTCATGACGTCGCTCGGCTTCGTCAAGGACCGCCCGGCCGTCGTCACGCATTCCGCGGCCACGCCGAGAGCGCCGCTCAGTCAGTCGCATCGCGGGACCTATGATCTGCGCACGGGCAAGCCGACGGATCTGCAAGCACAGCGCCGCGGCCCGGTGATGACGTTCATCCGCGAATTACACACCGACATGTTTCTTGGCCTCGCCGGCGCGCTTTTCCTCGGCGCCATGGCGCTTCTGCTGATCGTCGCCATCATTTCGGGCATCGTGATCTATGCACCGTTCATGCATCGTCTTGCATTCGGCACGGTCCGCAAGGACCGCAGCGCGCGCACGACATGGCTCGATCTGCACAACCTGCTCGGCATCGTCACCGTGGCGTGGCTGCTGGCTGTCAGCGTCACCGGTGCGATCAATACGCTGCATGATCCCGTGGCCGATGCGGTGCGCGCCGACATCTTCCGCATGGGCAAGACCTATGGCGGCAGCGCGCCGAAGCAACTCACCTCCATCGACGCCGCACTCGCCACTGCGAAAAAGGCCCTGCCCGACGGCAAGCTGGTGTCCTTCTTCTTCCCGGGCGCCGGCTTCAGCACGCCGCATCACTACGCGATCTTCGCTCGCGGCAATCAGCCGATCACATCGCAGCTTTTCTATGCTGCATTGGTCGATGCCGAGACCGGCGAACTGACACGGACCTATGAGATGCCGTGGTACGCCAAGGCGCTGCTGCTCTCGCAGCCGCTACATTTCGGCGATTATGGCGGGCTACCACTGAAGATCGTCTGGGCGCTGTTCGACTTCGTCACCATCGTGGTGCTCGGCAGCGGGCTCTATCTCTGGATAGCGAAGTGGCGGCGTGCGCGAAAATCGCGGATCGCCATCGATGCGGTGCAGGCTGCATGACGACGCGTTCACGTCAAAGCTTGATGCAGATTTTTGCCGTGCCACTGCTGCTGGCACTGCTCAGCATTGCGGGGCTGGCTTCCGCCCTGTTCGGCGACGATCTCTGGGACGCGGTATCATGGCTGACACTTGGCGTGCCGCTGCTGACGGGCGTTTATTTTGCGATCAGGAAACGATCGTAGGCCGCCGCGCTAGCCCGCGCTGCGGCGCTTCTTCGCGGCGCGTGCCGGCTGCGGCGGAGGCGCCGGCGTGCCTTCCACCATCGTCAGGCGACCGGCCGTGAAGGTGTAGATGCCCGCACGGGGGCCGCGCAGATAGGTCAGCGTGGTGACGCGATCGCCGCGCGGATTGCCGCCGATATTCACGCTATCGGGCGCGCCAGCACCGCGAGCAACGTCGCATTCGGTATGGCCCAGCGCGACAACGCCTGTTGCGGGCGCAACAGCAGCGGCACCATCGGCGAGCGCGCTGGCATCGCGTGGCGGCATGCCGGGGCATGCGCCATCGGCGCTGATCAGGTCCTGCGGCGAGACCGGCGTATCCGGCGTCAGCGGCGGGGTTTCAATGGAGACATTCTTGATGATCGTGCGGCCGGACCGGGAAAACCAGTCGGCGTCCTTGGACAGCAGGTCGGACTTGAACATGTCACCGGCACTCATCCCGGAACATCCGCCAAGCAGCGGTGCCAGAAGGAGTACGGCCAAACCCGTTCGATGAAGCATTTTGCTGTTCACGATCAACGCTATCCCACACGGCGACGAAGCGCCCGTCTCATCATTCGTTTGCGGCGTGACCGTGACACCCGGCCGCCACCGTTCCAAAAAGGGGCAATTAGCATCAAATACGGTTAATCGCTAATTCCGCTTCTGCCAGCGGCCGCGCTCGTCGGCCTGCCAGTAGGTCGCGGTCAGTCCCCGCGCCTTGCAGTCGGTCCAGGCACTGCGGGCTGCCGCCAGCGCCTCGTCATCGTCGCCATTGAAGACAAGAACCAGCCGCTGATAGCCCGCCGTTTCGGCTGGAAGCCCCGCATTGTCAACGAGGAACCGGACCTGTGCACCGTTCGGATTGCCCTCCTCCAACATCAGCAGGATCGGCTGTTCCGCCGCATCTGCCGCACGCCAGGTGGCATGCGGCAGGAACGAGTCGTCGCGATAGGTCCACAGATGCGCATCGAGCGCATCGGCACGCTCTTCCGAGGTGGACTGGACAACGCATCGCCAGCCGCGCTCGAGGGATTTCTCGAGCAGCGGCGGCAGCACGTTTTCCAGCGCCATATTCTGCAAGTGGTAGAACAGAACCTCGGTCATACCGGCTTACTTCTTGCCCTCGTAATAGTCCGCCACGAGCCGATCGAGCAGACGCACGCCATAGCCTGAGCCCCAGCTCTGATTGATCTCGGTCTTCGGCGCGCCCATGGCGGTGCCGGCGATATCGAGATGCGCCCAAGGCGTGCCATCAACGAAGCGCTGCAGGAACTGCGCGGCGGTGATCGAGCCGCCGTAACGGCCGCCGGTGTTCTTCATGTCGGCGAATTGCGAGTCGATGAGCTTGTCGTAATCGGGGCTGAGCGGCATGCGCCAGACACGCTCACCGGTCGCCTGCCCCACCGTGGCGAGACGGGTCGCGAGTTCATCATTGTTGGAGAACAGACCGGCATGATCGGTGCCGAGTGCCACCATGATGGCGCCGGTGAGCGTTGCCAGGTCGATCATGAATGCCGGCTTGTGCTTCTTCGCCACGTACCAAAGTACGTCGGCCAGCACGAGGCGGCCTTCGGCGTCGGTGTTGATAATTTCAATCGTCTGCCCCGACATTGAGGTGACGATATCGCCCGGACGCTGCGCGTTGCCGTCGGGCATGTTCTCGACGAGACCGATGGCGCCAATGACATTCGCCTTGGCCTTGCGACCGGCAAGCGCATGCATCAGGCCGACGACACAGGCCGCACCGCCCATATCGCCCTTCATGTCTTCCATGCTGCCGGCCGGCTTGATGGAGATTCCGCCGGTGTCGAAAGTGACGCCCTTGCCGATGAAGGCAATGGGTTGCTCGCCCTTCTTGCCGCCGTTCCAGCGCATGACCACGATGCGTGCCGGATTGGCCGAGCCCTGGGCCACGCCGAGCAGCGCGCCCATGCCGAGCTTCTGCATCGCCTTGACGTCGAGCACTTCGATGGTGACGCCGAGCTTCTTCAGCTCGCCGGCACGACGTGCGAATTCCACGGGAAACAGCACATTCGGCGGCTCGTTGACGAGATCGCGCGCGATCACGACGCCGTTCACGACAGCATTATCGGATGCAAACGCCTTCTTGGCAGCGGCGACGTCGCCGACGGCCAGCGAGACGCTGACCGTACCAGCCTTCTCCTCGCCGTCTTTCTTCTTGGTCTTGTAGCGATCGAATTTATAGGCGCGCAGCAACACGCCAGACGCAACCGATGCGGCCTGCTCTGCCGTCATGTCTGTTGACGGCAGTTCCGCGATCACGGTGATCGCGTCAGCCGATGCGCCGAGCTTTCCGGCCAGCACGCCGCCAAATTTCAGAAGATCCGTCTCCTTGATCTCCTCGGCCTTGCCGGTGCCGATCACCAGCAGCCGGTCGGCCTTCACGCCTTCCGGTGCGAGGATGTCGAGGGTCGATCCGTTCTTGCCCTTGAACTTTCCGGTGGCGGCGGCGCGCTTCACCAATGCGGCAGCGGCGCCCAGCGCCTTGGTCGTTGCCTTGCCCAATTTCAGCGCGTCATCGGCAAACACCACCAGGGTGCCGCGGGCGGCCTGAGACAACGGAACGAAGCCGACCTTGACGGTGTCGGACATGGGCAGAACCTCCAGAACATCGATGAGGCGCGTCGGGCCGCGGGCCGCGACGCGAGGGAATGGATGTTGTTGTCCTCATCGCCAAAGCCGTCAAGCCGTCCGATCAAGGCCGTCGATCTGCAGGGCGGCAAAGCGCAGCGCGTTCTCCCTACCGGTCACTGATTCCATCGGCGGTTTGTGTCCGAATATGCAAGCGGCCGACAAAAGGCACGGTTCAGGCGCGATGGCTGCGTAGAGATGACCTTCCGCGCCTGCTTTCAGTGGCTCAAGGGACACATCAGGCACTTAATTCGCCTCGTCCACCGCCAGCCACGGCCCGGCCATTTTGTTGTCCGATCAAAGGGATGGTAAGTGTAACGATCGGTCCGGAGACGACCCAGCACCTCGGGGATCCCCATATCGGGGATGGGTGCGTGGGGCGACTTTCGGACGATAACGGGGACTGATGGGGTCGATCGACAGATATATCTTCCGGACGGTGCTGGCATCGTTTGCGGTCGTCCTGATCAGCCTGACGGGCGTGATCTGGATTACCCAGGCGCTGCGCGGCATCGACCTGATGACCAGTCAGGGCCAGACCATCCTGACCTTTCTGGGCGTCACCAGCCTGGCCATTCCGGTGCTTGTGCTGGTCATTGCGCCCATCGCGCTGATGATCGCGATCGCCCACACCCTGACCAAGCTTGCGACCGATTCCGAGATCATCGTGATGAATGCCGCCGGCCTGTCGCCGATCCGGCTGTTCCGCCCGTTTCTTTTCGCGACATTGGTCGTGTCGCTGCTGGTCGCGGTCATCAGCTTTTATCTCGCGCCCGATGGGTTGCGGCGGCTGAAGCGCTGGGACACCGAGATCACGGCCGACATCCTGACAAACATCCTGCAGCCGGGCCGCTTTGCGCAGCTCGATCAGAATCTCACGATCCGCATCAAGGAGCGTCAGCCCGGCGGCCTGCTGGTCGGCATCTTCGTGGATGACCGCCGCGATCCCAAGGAACGCAATACGATCATCGCGGATCACGGGACCATCCTGAAGAACAATGACGGCTCGTTCCTGATCCTTGAAGACGGCAACCTGCAGCGTTTCGAGACCGGCAAGACCGATCCGGCCATGGTGGCGTTCGGCCGCTACGCCTTCGACATGTCCAAATTTTCGAACCGCAGCAGCCAGGACGTCACCTACGACATCCGCGAGCGCTATCTTTGGGAACTGCTCGCGCCACCGGCCAATGATCCGCTGTATAAGCAGATGCCACGCCAGTTCAGCGCCGAGCTGAACGATCGCCTGATGGCGCCGCTTTATCCATTTGCGTTTGCCGGCCTGACTTTTGCGTTTCTCGGCTCTCCGCGCACCACCCGCCAGAGCCGCAATTTCTCCATGGGTAACGCGATCGCCGCAGTATTCGGCCTGCGCACCGCCGGCTTCGCCTGCTCGGTCACGGCCGTGAAATCAGACCTTGCCACGCCGCTGCAGTACTTCCTGCTATTTGCCGCGATCGGCGGCAGCGTCTTCATCATTTCGCGCGGCATTGTGCTGGAGCCGCCCGCAAAGTTCATCGAAGCCATCAACAGATCGAATGCGCGCCTGGCGCGGCTGTTTCGACGCCCGGCCACCGCATGAACATGATCACCAACACGATCGGGCGCTATTTTGCGGGCCGCTTCCTGGTGGCGGCGCTGGGTGTGTTCATCAGCATTTTCATGTTGCTGGTGCTCGTCGATTACATCGAGATGGTCCGGCGCACGTCCGGCCTCGTCAATGTGCCGCCAGCCCTGATGGTGGCGCAGACTTCGCTGTATCGAGTGCCGCAGGCGCTCGAAAAGCTGATGCCGTTTTGCATCCTGATCGGCGGCATGACCTGTTATCTGGCGTTGTCGCGCCGGCTTGAGCTGGTGGTCGCCCGCGCTGCCGGCGTGTCCGCCTGGCAATTCATCAGCCCCGCTTTGTTCAGCGCCCTCGTCCTCGGCGCACTCGCCACGGTTGTCTACAATCCAGTGTCGGCTCACATGCGCGAAGAATCGAAGCGAATGGAAGCCGGACTGTTCGGCGAAGCCCCCGGCGGAGGCGTCCAGGACGCATCGGGTTTCTGGATCAACCAGGTCAACAGCGAAGGACAAGCCATTATCAACGCTGCCCGCAGCGAGCAGCAAGGACTTCGCCTGACCGGCCTGACCGTGTTCAGATTCGACGCTGAATCCCAGTTCAGTGAACGGATGGAGGCCCGGGAGGCCACGCTCGAACCCGGTCGCTGGGTGTTCAAGGGGGTGCGTCGCTACACCCTCGATTCGCCCGTCGTCGAGCAGGAGACCCTCGATCTGGCCACCACCCTCACCCCGGCCCAGGTGCGTAATAGTTTCTCGACCCCCGAAACAGTGTCATTTTGGCAACTTCCTTCGTATATCAAATCCTCCGAGAGCTCGGGTTTCGCGACTGCGGGGTACCGTTTGCAGTACCATAAGCTCATCGCACAGCCGTTTTTGCTGGTTGCGATGGTCATGTTGGCTGCATCCGTGAGCCTGAGGTTCTTTCGGATGGGCGGTGTCCAGAAGATGGTTTTGAGTGGCGTCGGAGCAGGCTTTCTGCTCTACGTTCTGTCGAAAGTTACGGAAGATTTGAGCAAGGCTGAGTTGATGCATCCGATTGCTGCGGCGTGGCTGCCTGTGTGTGTGGGCGGCCTCACCGGCTTCTTGGCCTTGCTGTACCAGGAGGACGGGTAGTGGCTGTTTTTGCCGCCCTCCATAAGCGAAAGCTGGCTTCGAGACTGCGCATGATGGTTTGCGCAGATTGCGGACGTGTGCCTGTCGCCAATTCGTTTGCTGCAGCAGCTTTGCTGGGCCTCGCCTGCACCTTTGGTGCAGACTTGAGCACGCCCGCAAACGCGCAGGGTTTCACCTATAACCGCCCAGCCACCCGTCCGGTTCCGCCCCGCCCGACGACCGAAACCGGCCAGATGCTGGTTCAGGCGACCGAGGTGAATTACGACTATAACAACTCGCGCGTTGCCGCCGTCGGCAAGGTGCAGATGTATTACAACGGCACCTCGGTCGAAGCGGACAAGGTCGTTTACGACCAGAAGACCAAGCGCCTGCATGCCGAAGGCAATGTCCGGATGACGGATGCCGACGGCAGGATTACCTATGCCAACCTGCTGGACCTGAGCGACGACTATCGCGACGGTTTCGTGGATTCGCTGCGCGTCGACACGGCTGACGCGACGCGTATGGCCGCAACGCGCGCCGAACGCACGGCAGGCAACTACACGGTGTTCCAGAACGGCGTCTACACGGCCTGCGCGGCCTGTAAGGACGATCCGAAGAAGCCACCGCTGTGGCAGGTCAAGGGTGCTCGCATCATCCACGACCAGACCGAAAAGATGATGTATTTCGAGGATGCGCGCGTCGAGTTCTTCGGCGTGCCCCTCGCTTACATGCCTTATTTCTCGACGCCCGATCCGACGGTGAAGCGCAAGACCGGCTTCCTGATGCCGGGCTTCTCGCAGAATTCGAATTTCGGCTACGGCATCGAAACGCCGTTCTACTGGGCGATCGCACCGGATTACGATGCGACGATCTCGCCGCGTTACACCACGCGGCAGGGTCTGCTGGTCCAGGGTGAATTCCGCCAACGTCTGATGGATGGCGCCTATCAGATCCGGGCCTATGGCATCAACCAGCAGGACCCGAGCGCCTATGCAGGTCAGGTTGGCGAGAAGGATTGGCGCGGCGGCGTCGAAACCAAGGGCCAGTTCGCGATCAACGACAAGTGGGTCTGGGGTTGGGATGCGGTCGCACTCAGCGACTACAACTTCCTGTATGACTACCGCCTTGCGATGTACCGGGATCCCTATCAGTCGTTCCTGAGCCTGCAGACCGAAGCGGTGTCGCAGCTCTATTTGACGGGTGTCGGCAAGCGCAGCTTCTTCGATCTGCGCACGATGCACTATCTGAGCTTCTCGGGTAACCAGCGCCAGGTTCCCATCATCCATCCGGTGATGGACTACAACAACGTCCTGCAGCAGAACATTCTGGGCGGCGAGTTCAGCTACAAATTCAACTTTACGAGCCTGTCACGCCAAGAAGCGGCGTTTGATCGCATCAATACGAATGTCGGGCTCGACGGTTTGAGCCTCTGCACCCCGACGTCTGCAGATCCAGGCGCGCGCCTGCCCGCCAATTGTCTGTTGCGCGGGATTCCAGGCACATACACCCGTTTCTCCGCAGAAGCGCAGTGGCGCCGGTCGTTCACGGACGAACTGGGTCAGATCTTCACGCCATTCGCCAGTGTTCGCGTTGACGCGATCGATGCCTCGATCTCGAACCAGCCGGGTGTCTCGAACTACCTGCCGGTCGGCGACACGCAGGCCCTGCGCGTCATGCCGACTGTTGGCCTCGAATATCGCTATCCGTTCATCAATGTGCAGCCCTGGGGCAGCACGATTGTCGAGCCGATCGCGCAGGTCATCATCCGTCCGAACGAAAGCTATGCCGGCCGTCTTCCGAACGAAGACGCGCAGAGCATGAATTTCGACACCAGCAACCTGTTCAACGTGAACAAGTTCTCGGGTTATGACCGTGTTGAAGGCGGCGGCCGTGCCAATGTGGGCGTGCAGGCAACCACCCAGTTCGACCAGGGCGGCTCGGTCAAGGTGCTGCTCGGTCAATCCTATCAGCTGTTCGGTATGAACTCGTTCGCCGTCGCCGATCTGACAAATACCGGCGTCGCCTCCGGACTGCAGAATCCACGCTCCGATTATGTCGCCAGCGTCACCTATGCACCGAACCGCACCTATTCGTTCTCGACCCGCGCCCGCATCGACGAAGCCACTGGTAACGTCAATCGCTTCGAGGCCGAAGGCCGCGCCTCGTTCGACCGCTGGTCGGTCAGTATGCTCTATGGCAACTATGCGCCGCAGGCGGAACTCGGCTATCTGACGCGCCGCGAAGGCCTGCTCGGCACGGGTTCGGTCAAGATTGCAAACAACTGGGTTGTCACCGGCGGTGCGCGCTGGAACCTGGAAGCCAACAAGCTCGATCAGTACATGGTCGGCGCTGGCTATGTGGACGACTGTTTCATCCTCGCGCTGAACTACGTCACCTCCTACAGCTACGTCGCCAATCTCTCGACGCCACCTGTGCTGAGCCATACGGTGATGTTCCAGATCGGCCTGCGTACCCTTGGCGGTACACAAGCCGGCACCGGCACGAACGGCGTCTATTGATCACTTGATCGCGACGGCCGGACAAACCGGTTCCGGCTGCCGCGAAATTTCCGTTTTCGGCCGCGATGTATGCGCGAACGGCTCGATACCGGGCCCAGGCCAACAGCTCTTCCGGAGAATGATGAACGCGATGAACGCCCGTCACCTTGTGCATGCTGCAATGGCAACTGCTGCGATGGTTCTGATCTCGGCGGTGTCGCCGGCCCACGCCCAGACCGTTGCCGTCATCGTCAATGGCGAGCCGATCACCAATATGGATATCGAACAGCGCATGAAGCTGAACGCGCTATCAGGCGCGAAGGAAAATAGCCGACAAAGCGTGCTTGACGACTTGATCAACGAAAAGGTCAAGATCAAGGAAGGCAAGAAGTTCAGCGTCGATCCCGGCCCGAGCGAAGTCGATGGCTCATACGCCAACATGGCGTCGCGCATGCGGCTCACCCCGGATCAATTGACGCAGTCTTTGGCATCGAAGGGCATCCGTCCCAATACGCTGAAGAGCCGTCTCAAAGCCGACATGGTCTGGAACGCGATCGTGCGCGGCCGTTTCAAGCAGAGCCTGCAGGTCGGAGAAAAGGAAGTCGAAGCAGCGGTCCAGGGACAGGGCGGCGATGCGACGGCAGAGGCGTTCGAATACCAGATGCGTCCGCTCGTGCTGATCGTCCCGCGCGGCGCGGGCGGTGGCCTTGCGGAAGCACGCCACAAGGAAGCGATGGCGCTGCGTGAGCGCATCCAGAGCTGCGACGACGCGATCCGCACCTTCAAGTCGACCCAGAACGCCACCGTCAAAGGCATTGTGGTGAAAAGCTCCGCCGACCTGCCGCCGAATCTGCGCGACATGCTCGACAAGACGCCTATCGGCCACCTCACCTCGCCGGAAGTCACCGCGCAGGGCATCGAGATGGTTGCGCTATGCTCGCGCAAGCCGACCAAGGTCGATACGCCGAAGAAGCGCGAGGTTCGCGAGAAGATGTTTGCCGAGAAATTCGATGCCAAGTCGAAGTCGTATCTTGCGGACGTCCGCAAGGCAGCGATGATCGAATATCGGTAATCATCAATCCGGCTGCGGCCGCGGCTGACTGAAAGCGGCAGCATGACCACACCTCTCGCACTGACCCTCGGCGAACCCGCTGGCATCGGCCCGGACATCGCCATCGCCGCTTGGCTGAAGCGACGCGAACTCGATCTGCCGCCGTTCTACCTGCTTGGCGACCGCGACTTCATGGCTGCCCGCGCGCAGGCGCTTGGCCATGACATCGCGCTAGCCGATGCAACACCCGCGACGGCGATCAGCATCTTCACAGACGCCCTGCCCGTGGTCTCCACAGGCCATGCCGTGACGGCCCAGGCGCGCCGTCCCGACGCCTCCAGTGCACCCGCGGCGATTGCCTCCATCCGCCAAGCCGTGGCCGATGTGGAATCCGGCCATGCCGGCGCCGTCGTTACCAATCCGATCGCCAAGAGCGTGCTCTATCGCGCCGGCTTCCAACATCCCGGACACACCGAGTTTCTCGCCGAGCTCGCGGCCAAAGACGGCAAGGTGCCGCTCCCGGTAATGATGCTGTGGTCGCCTGAACTGGCCGTGGTGCCGGTGACGATCCATGTCTCGCTGCGCGACGCCATCGACCAGCTCAACGGCCCGCTGATTACGGCCACCGCACGCATCGTGGTCAACGACATGAAAGCGCGCTTTGGCATCCAGCGTCCGCGCCTCGCGATTGCCGGCCTCAATCCGCATGCCGGCGAAGATGGCAGCATGGGTGACGAGGAACTGGCTTTCATCCAACACGCTGTCACCGTTTTGCAGAACGAAGGCATCGATGCCCGCGGTCCACTGCCCGCCGATACGATGTTCCACCCGGCTGCACGTGCGACGTATGACTGCGCCATCTGCATGTATCACGATCAGGCGCTAATCCCGATCAAGACCATCGCTTTCGATGAAGGCGTCAATGTCACGCTCGGCCTGCCCTTCATCCGCACCTCGCCGGATCATGGCACGGCGTTCGACATCGCAGGTACCGGCAAGGCCAATCCGTCCAGCCTAATCGCTGCGCTGAAACTTGCAGCGCGCATGGCCGACGCCGCCACATGAGCGGGATCGACGATCTTCCGCCGCTCCGCGAGGTCATCAAGCGCCATGACCTGCAGGCGCGGAAATCGCTCGGCCAGAATTTTCTGCTTGATCTGAATCTCACGGCACGTATTGCCCGCGCGGCAGGCCCGCTTGAGGGCGTCACAGTGGTCGAGATCGGCCCCGGTCCCGGCGGTCTCACCCGCGCATTGCTTGCCACAGGCGCGGCACGCGTGATCGCAGTCGAGCGTGACGAACGCGCCCTCGGCCCGCTGCAGGAAATCGCAGCACATTATCCGGGCCGGCTCGAGATCGTGCTCGGCGATGCACAGACCTTCGATCCGCGCCCGATGCTCGATGGCGGACCGGCGCGCATCGTCGCCAACCTGCCCTACAATATCGGCACGCAGCTGCTCATCGACTGGCTTTGCACCGAGCCGTGGCCGCCCTGGTACGACATGATGGTGCTGATGTTCCAGCGCGAGGTGGCAGAGCGCATCGTCGCTGTTGGTGACGACGAAGCCTATGGCCGGCTCGGCGTGCTCGCCAACTGGCGTGCGGAAACCAAGATTCTGTTCGACATCTCGCCGGCCGCCTTCACGCCGCCGCCGAAAGTGACGTCATCGGTCGTGCGCCTCAAGCCGCGCCCAAATCCGGACGCATGCGAACGCCGCCTGCTCGAACAAGTGGCCGGGGCCGCATTCAACCAGCGCCGCAAGATGCTGCGACAGAGTCTGAAGCCGCTCGGCGTTGACCCGGAGAAGCTCGCAGCCGCCGCAGGTATCGACGGCACACGACGCGCCGAGACCGTGCCCGTTTCAGGCTTCGTCGCGATGGCGAATGCCCTCGCGGAGCTGCGCAAGGCCGCGAAAACCGCTACGTAGCCTCGCCGCTGCCACGCATTGTCTGCCACAGCGCCGCCAACAGGAAGCATCCGCAGGCGAAGGCAACGAATAGCGGCAATCCGTGGCTGATCCACTGCATTGCCGCACCCGCGCCGACCGGCCCGATCAACGCGCCGACGCCCCACATCAGCCCCATCGCCGCATAGATGCCGACCAGCGAACTGCCCGTGAAGCGACTGCCGACGATGGTCAGCATGATCGTATAGATCCCCACGAACACACCGCCCCACACGAACAGCAGCGGATAGGTGGTCCATGGCGAGCGCAATGCCAACGGCCAGACCAGCGCCCCGACCACCGCGATCGCAGCCAGCGCGATGATCAGCTTGCGGCGATCCATCTTGTCGCCGAGCCAGCCGATCGGCAATTGCAGTACGATGGCGCCGACCATCATGCAGGACATCAATTGCGTTGCATCGCCCTCTTTCCAGCCAAGCGACTGCGCGTAGAGCGCGAGGAAGGATAGCCCACTGCTCTCCACCGATGCATGCAGCACGGTAGCCGCCATCGCGATAGGCGCCAGCATCACGAAGTCGAGCGGATTGCCGTGGCCGCCTTTGTCGAATGTCGGCTGGCGGATCCCCGGCATCGCAAGACACACCGCAGCCGCCAAGGCGAATGCCGCGCCGACCCAATAGGCCGTCGCACCATCCGTCCCGATCAGCGACAGCAGCAACGGCCCCAGCGCGAAGCCGAGCGAGAGCGCGGCGGTGTATGCGGCCATGGCGCGTGCGCGCGTCTGATCGGTGCTGAGACTGTTGAGCCAGGTCTCCGACATCACGAACAACGTCTCCGACGCCGCGCCGAGCACGATACGCAGCGGAAACCACAGCCAGATCGACGGCATCGCCGGAAACAGCACCAGCACAACGGCCGCAATCACCAGTGCGACCAGCACCATGCGCCGCGCTCCGATGCCTCCGACCATGCGCGGCAGCGCAAAGGCCATCGCCAGCACGCCGACCGCATGCATGGCCGCATTGGCGCCGATGAACGCATCCGAATGGCCACGCTCGGACAGATCGAGCGCGAGCAGCGCTGCGCTGAGACTGTAGGTCAGGCCAAAGATCATGGCAGCGGCAATCACCGCCGCACGCGACCAAAGATTGGAACCCGTAGATATCATCGATCGGCTGTCCGCCCTGCAAAATCGCGGTATCCGTTACATGGAAAAGTTAAACATCTGGCGGATAGCTTCGGACTTAGAGATGTAGCCCGAGACCTCCCGATGATCCGACTCCTGCTCCTCCTGCTCGGCGCCGAAGTGGTGCAGCGACGGTGGCGTGCCTTGCTTGCCATCGGCGCGATCTGGTCTGCGCTCGGTGTCGTGATCATGATCGATGCCTTCGACGGCTCGACAGTCGTGCGGCCGCATTATTTCGGCTACCTGCTGCTGCTCGAAGGCATCACCGCCTTGATGGCCGGCATGCTGGCGACGCAGCGTCGCGTCCAGCAACTCGTCAAGGCCGTCATCTTGCTGCTGCCGGCCGTGATCATCATCGCGCAACCACGTCATTCCAACATGTTGATCGCCATGCTGCTCGGCGGTGTCATGCTGTGTGACGGCACCTTGCGCATCGCCAGCGCGTGGGTCGTGCGCTTCGACAACTGGCGCATGGCGCTGATCGCCGGCGCCATCGAGATCATCCTCGCCATCATCACGCTGGAACCCTGGCCGACTTGGTATGAAGGCACGATCGGCTTCAATGTCGGCGCGCTGCTCATCATCTCCGGATGGGGCACGATCCTGCTCGCCAACCGGCTCCGGAAGCTGCCGCCGGATGCGCCGATCTCCATGCTGATCGGCGGGGCGTTTCCGACGGCGTTGTGGGTGCCGGCAACGCCGGACGATGCCGGCCATGACGATCTCATCGTCCATGTCTGGACACCCGTCGGATCAGGGCGCAATCCACGCCGCCGACCAATCGTCGATCGCTATATCGCCGCGATCGATCATCGCGGCCGCATCTCCACCGGCCACGCCGCGCTCGAACTCGCGCCGAACGTCTATATCAGCCACTATCCCGCCGTTGAAATCGACCTCTCACCGGAAGAATTCGGTCGCATGCTGCGCGCTAGCGTCGATAACGACATCCCTGGCCGCTTCCTGCCGAGCTATGCCGAGGAAGCCGCTGGCTGGTGCGAAGCCACGGAGCATATCCGCTTCACGCGCATCGACCGCCTGCGCGTCCGCCACTTCTGGCGCGCCTATCGCAGCGACACCGCTTACAATCTCACCAGCCGCAATTGCTCGAGCGCAGTTGCCAACGCGCTCGACGCCGCACTGGAGGGCGCACTCGGCAAGACCGGACAGCCATGGCGCGCGTTCTTTCGCGCGATCACGACGCCCGAGCTCTGGATCGCCAGCGTGCTGCGGCGGCGTGCGGAAGCGATGGCGTGGACGCCGGGCCTCGTGCTCGATTATGCACGTCTGCTGCATGTGGTGGTCGAGCCTGTGCCAGCCGCCAGCGAGACGCGCCAGTCGCGTCTGCGTCGCCTGATGGTGCGCCGTGCTGCGCTCACGCATTCGAAGAGGTGACTGCGTAGCCCGGATGGAGCGCAGCGCAATCCGGGGATGTCGAACCAACTGAAACGCCGGTCCCCGGGTTACGCTGCGCTTCACCCGGGCTACATCACGGTCTTGCCCTCCCCGCCATCCTGTGTTTGCTAGGTGACAACGAAGTCTAGGGAAGAACAAAAATGACAAAAATGATCCGCCAGTCGCTGGTCAAGTTCGACGCTCCGCTCTGCGAAACCATCATCGACACGCCGAAGCCGCAGGGCCGCGAGGTGCTGGTGCGCATCGAGCGTTGCGGCCTTTGCCATTCCGACCTGCATATCCAGGACGGCTGGGCTGATCTCGGCAATGGCCAGAAGCTCGACACCACCCGCGGCATGACCCTGCCCTTCACCCTCGGCCACGAGATCGCAGGCATCGTCGATGAAGTCGGTCCCGACGGCGACAAGTCGCTGGTCGGCAAGAAAAAGGCCGTCTTCCCCTGGATCGGCTGCGGCAAGTGCCGTGACTGCCTCGCCGGCGACGAAAATCTCTGCGCTCGCAACCGCTTCCTCGGCGTCTCCCTCGACGGCGGCTTCGCCACCCATGTGCTGGTGCCGGACGAAAAATACCTGCTCGATTACGATCCGCTGCCGACCAATGTCGCAGCGACCCTGATGTGCTCGGGCATCACCGCCTATGGCGCGCTGAAGCGCCTGGTCGATCGTCCGCGTCAGCGCAATCTTTTGCTGGTGGGCCTCGGCGGTGTCGGCATGGCGGGCCTCTCCCTCGCGCAGGCCATGTTCAAGCAGCCGATCTCGGTGGCCGATCTCAATCCCGCCGCGCGCGAGGCCGCGCTGAAGAACGGCGCCGCCTTCGCCTATGACCCGGCCGAGCCCGATGTGGCCAAGCGCATGGTCAAGGAGAATGACGGCGGCTTCGACGGCGTCATCGATTTCGCCGGCAATGACAAATCCATGAACTTCGCGGTCGCCACCGTGGCCCGCGGCGGCAAGGTCGTGGTGTCCGGCCTGATGGGCGGTAACTTTAGCCTGCCGATGGTGCAGTGGATCTACAAGCGCATGACCGTGGAAGGTTTCATGGTCGGCACGCTTGAGGAGGCGAAAGAGCTGATGGCCCTTGCCCGAGCCGGCAAGGTCAAGCCGACGCCCATGAAGGAAGAGCCGATGGGCGACGCCCAGAAATGGATCGATCAGCTCCGCGCCGGTAAGGTGGTCGGACGCATCATGCTGGCGAACTGAGACTGCGCGTCCGGCCAATTGCGATTCACGCCGTCGTGGTTACCATGATCCCATTGCAGGTGGGATCATGGACCATTTCGTCCGCTACGCGCGCATATTCGCGCTGACATTTCTCGCGTCATGGGTGACGTTCGGCGTCGCCCATGCCGAGAAGCGCATCGCGCTGATCGTCGGCAATTCGAACTACCAGACCATCACCCGCCTCGATAATCCGAAGAACGATGCCAAGCTGATGGCGCAGACGCTGTCCGCGCTCGGCTTCACGCTGGTCGGCGGCGGCGCTCAGCTCGATCTCGACAAGCCTTCCCTCGATATCGCCGTGCAGAACTTCGGCCGTCAGGTGCAAGGCGCCGATGTCGCCCTGTTCTATTATGCCGGTCACGGCGTGCAGGTGTCCGGCGCGAATTACCTCGTGCCGATCAGCGCCAATCCGACCCGCGAGGCCGATGTCGATTTCCAGATGGTCGATGTCAATCTCGTGCTCCGTCAGATGCAAGGCTCCGGCACGCGGCTCAACATGGTCATTCTGGATGCCTGCCGCAACAATCCGTTCGGCTCACGCGGGCTGCGCGCCGCGGAAGGCGGCCTCGCCCAGATGCGCGCGCCCGAAGGTACGCTGATCTCTTATGCGACCCAGCCGGGCTCGGTGGCGCAGGATGGCACCGATGGCAACAGCCCCTACACCAAGGCGCTGGCGACCACAGTGAAGCAAGCAGGTCTCGACATCTTCCAGACCTTCAATCAGGTCGGCCTTGCGGTGAAGCGCTCCACCGGCGGCGCACAGCAGCCCTGGGTATCGTCCTCTCCGATCGACGGCAGCTTCTACTTCGTAGCGCCCGCCCCCGCTGTCCCGCTGGTGGTGCCGGCCAAGCCGGTGCAGGAAGCACGCCTCCCCGAGACGCCGCGCATCGATTTCGACAAGCTGGCCATCACCGATCCGGTCAAATTATCGGAAGTCAGTGACCGTCTCTACGAGCTGAATTTCGATCCGGAGCCATTGAACAGCAAGAACGGCATCGCCGTGGCGATCCGTGATTTCCAGCTCAAGGGCGGCCTGCCACCTACCGGCGAAGCCACCGAAGGCCTGCTGCAAAGGCTGCGCAGCGTGCAGGACCTCAAACCGTGGGGCGCCATCGTCTACGACGCCAAAGACAAGAAGTGGGGCATGTCGTGGGACCAGCCCTCGCGAAAATCCGCGGTCGGCAAGGCCCGCGCACAATGCGGCGCGGCGTCCTGCCCGCTCGAACTATCGTTCTACGGTTCGAACTGCGGCGCCTTTGCAGCGCTCGGCGGCAACTGGTCGCTGGTGGCGCGCAGCACGCTGGCGCAGGCGCGCGACGCCGCCATCGATCAATGCAGCAAGACCGGAAAATCCTGCTCCGTTGTCGGCGCCATCTGCGCCAACACGGTCAAAGGCCCCGACGCGAAATTGTAAACAAGCCATTTTGGAAAGCAGTTTGAAATGTCTGTTCGATCCGGATTGATGATTGGCGCGGCCACTCTCCTTCTGTCGGGCGGCGCAGCCTTTGCGCAAGGCGCGACCGGCGGCAGCCTTGGCAATGACAACAAGACACTGTCTGGCTCGTCCTCGGAGCCACGTGCGGCGAAGCCCGCGCCGCGCGAACGCTCCGAACGCCGTCAGGCAGCGCCGCGCAGCCGTGGCGAGGGCGGCGGTGGCGGTTTCGATGGCGTCTGGTCGATATCGAGTGCAGGCACGTCCGGCTGCTCCGACACACTGACGGAGCAATTCGTCGTATCGGGCGGGCGGATGACAGGCAGCAGCGGCAGCGGCCGAGCCACGGTGAGCCCCAACGGGGCCGTGCGCGGCGCCGGCAATTACAGCGGCATCGGCGTCACCAGCCAGGGCCGTCTGTCCGGCCGCACCGGCTCGGGCACCTTCCAGCGATCCGATGGGTGTTCGGGCCGCTGGGTCGCGAGCAAGCAGTAACGACCCAAGAAACTCACACAACATCCTCACAGGTCATCATGAAATTCGCTTTTCTCGCCTGTCTGCTCACCGTCACGCTCGGTAGCAACGATGCATGGAGCCAGGGCGCTACCGGCGGCAGTCTCGGCAACGACAACAAATCGCTGTCCGGCTCATCTTCCGAGCCGCGTGAGGCCAGGCCTGCGAGCCGCGAACGTTCCGAACCGCGGGTCGCTCCCACGCGGCGAAACTCTGGTGGGGATGGCGGTGGCAGTGTCGCCCGCTTCGATGGGAGATGGCGGATCAGCTTCACCGGTCAAACAAAGATCTGCGCGGGCATCACAGCCGACAGCACGTTGACCTTCTCCGGCGGTCGCGGAAGTGACGGCAGCACCGTGAACTCGAGCGGCGGATTTCAGGGGGCTGCCAACAACAGTGGCGTAAGCGCCATCATGACCGGACGATTGTCCGGCCGCAGCGGTGGCGGTTCGATGCGGATGTCGAATGGCTGCAGCGGCCGATGGACAGCGGTGAAGCTGTAATCAGAGCTGCTGCCGCAGCTTCTGCACGAAGGCCACCATGCCGACCTGACGCTTCAGCTTGAGCAGTTCAGCGCGCAGGATCGACTTCACGGCTTCGAAGGCGATGCCGATATTGTCGTTCACGACGACATAATCGTAGGCGTCGAAATGGCTCATTTCGTCGCCGGCCTTCTTCATGCGGCCGCGGATCACCTCTGCGGAATCCTGCGCGCGCGTATGCAGCCGCTGCTCCAACGCCTGCACCGACGGCGGCAGGATGAAGACCGACACCACGTCGCTCGGCGCACGCGAATTCAGTTGCTGAGCGCCCTGCCAGTCGATGTCGAACAGCACATTGTGGCCGGCGGCCAGCGCATGTTCGACCGGCGCTTTCGGCGTGCCGTAGCAATTGTCGAAGACTTTTGCCCATTCGAGCAATTCGTCATTCGCGACCATCTGATCGAACTTGGCCTGATCGACGAAGTAGTAATCCTTGCCATCGATCTCGCCGGGCCGCGGCGCCCGCGTCGTCACCGACACCGACATGCGCAGATCGGCAATCTCCTCGATCAGCATGCGCGTCAGCGTGGTCTTTCCGGCGCCGGACGGCGACGACAGCACGAACATCAGACCACGCCGTTCGACTCCCTCGAAGCTCGACATGATCACTCCAGATTCTGAACCTGTTCGCGGAATTGCTCCACGACATTCTTCATTTCGAGGCCGGCGCTGGTCAATTCGAGATCGCCCGACTTGGAACAGCACGTGTTCACTTCCCGGTTGAATTCCTGAGACAGGAAATCCAGCCGGCGGCCGACCGGGCCGCCCTTCTTGATCATCTCGCGCGCCTGCGAAATATGCGAAGCGATACGGTCGAGTTCTTCGCGGATGTCGGCCTTGGTGGCGATCATCAGCGCTTCCTGCGACAGCCGATCCTGATCGAAGCGATCGGACGCATCGAGCAGTGTCGCGATCTGTTCGGCGATGCGGGCGCGGATCGCTTCCGGCTTGCGGCCTGGAGCGGCCTCCGCCTTCTTCGACAGTTCTTCGATCTCGTTGAGGCGCACAGTGAGAATATCGCCGAGCGTCTTGCCCTCGCGCTTGCGCATATCGACCAGCGCGGTCAGCGCCTCCTCGAAAGCCGCAGCCACGGCAGTCTTCGCCGCGGCTTCCTCGGCTTCATCAGCCTCGGGCTCGACCATCTCGATCACGCCCTTGATGTTCATCAAACCGTCGATGCTCGGCGCCACCGCGTCGATCTTGCTCGACATCTCCGCGGCGATCTTCAGGACCGCGTTCAGTACGTCCTGATTGATCCGAACGGCAGCTTCCGCATTCGCACGCTTCACGGTGAGGTTGGCATAAACGGTGCCTCGCGACAGCACTTCGGTTGCGCGCTTGCGCGCGGTGGCTTCCACCTCGTCGAAGCCCTGCGGCATGCGCAGACGCAGGTCAAAACCCTTGGCGTTGACCGACTTCAACTCCCACTCGAACGTATAAGGGCCGCTGGTGCCGTGGCTCCGTGCAAAGCCGGTCATGCTCGACAACACCATCGCAAAACGCTCCAAAAGATCAGTGGATTCGCGGATGCGCGAACCGAAACAAGGATAGGCCCTTTCAGGCCGGACTGGAAATCAGCGCGGTTGAACGCGTCTCGTTATTGCGCGACCGGCGCGCCGCTGGGCGCTGCTGCGCCCTGGCGGGCCGGCGGCGTGCGCGGACGCTGCTGCTGCTTGGCAGGCGCCTGACGTGGCGGCGTAGCCCCCGTGGCAGGATTGGCCTCTCCGGGAGCAATTGCGGCTGCTGGAGCAGGCTCTTCCGCAGGCTCCACCGTGTCGTTCTGTGCGGCCTTCTCGATGGCGCGCAGCTTCGCGACATTCTTCTGATGCGCGTCGTAGGTCTCGGTGAACGCATGCGCACCGGTGCCGTCAGCGACGAAGAACAGGTCGCGCGTGCGCGCCGGATTGGCGGTCGCCTCGAGCGAGGCGCGACCGGGATTGGCGATCGGGCCCGGCGGCAAACCATCCACCACATAGGTGTTGTAAGGCGACGGCTGCTGGATTTCGCTGCGCTTGATCGGGCGACCGAGCGTGCCCTTGCCGCCGACCAGGCCGTAGATGATCGTCGGGTCGGACTGCAGCTTCATCTTCCGCTGCAAGCGATTGGTGAACACGGCGGCGACGCGGCTGCGCTCATCGGCACGGCCGGTTTCCTTCTCGACGATGGAAGCCAGCGTCACCAGTTGCTCCGGCGTCTTCACCGGGACATCGCCGCTGCGGCGATCCCAGATTTCGGCCAGCACGCGCTTCTGCTCGCGCTGCATGCGCTGGATCACCTGCTCACGCGGTGTGCCACGCGGAAATTTGTAGGTCTCCGGCAGCAGCGTGCCCTCACGCGGCATCTCACGGATCGAGCCGGTGAAAATATCGTTGTCGGACAGGCGCGACACGATCTGCTCGGAGGTCAGGCCTTCCGGGATAGTCACCGAATGCTGCACCACCTTGCCATCGACGATCGTGCCGATGACGTCGCGCAGATTGGCGTTCTTCTGGAACAGATACTCGCCGGGCTTCAGATCCTGCGATGCCTTCAGCGCGAACACTGCGCCAAGGAACACCCAGCGATTGGCATCGATCACGCCCTCGCGCTGCAGCACTTCGGCGATGTCGCCTTTGCCGGCGCGAGTCGGAATGTTGACGATCTTGTCGTCCGACAGCGGTCCCGGCGCTTCAAGAGCCTGCTTGCCATAGACATAGACGCCGCCGGTCGCGAGCATGACCAGAATGACGAAGGTAATGACGGCATTGCCGAACACGACGAGCGGGCTGCGCGCCACATCCGAACGCTTCGGCGGCGGCGGAACCTGTTCGGGTTCCAGCGCAGCGCGCGGGCTTCGGGGCGAAATGGGCGACCGCTCACTCATCGATGTACCTAGAGTCCAATCCTGACGGGACCGAATCCGAGATCGAATCCGAATACCATCAATAACATACGCCCACAGCAGCAATCGATGCGGATTGCGGCGAAACGGTGGAAGACCTCTACAGCGATCACACCCGCTTGAGGATCACCGACGCATTAGTCCCGCCAAAACCGAAAGAGTTCGACAGCGCGACATTGATCTCCTTCGGCCGCGCCTTATGCGGCACGAGGTCGATCGCGGTCTCCACCGACGGATTGTCGAGATTGATGGTAGGCGGGGCGACGTTGTCGCGAATCGCGAGAATGCTGAAGATCGCCTCGATGGCGCCCGCCGCCCCAGCAGGTGGCCGGTAGACGACTTGGTGGACGACATCGCAATCTTCGATGCGGCATTGCCGAGCAGGCGCTGGACGGCGCCGAGTTCGATTTCGTCGCCAAGCGGCGTCGAGGTGCCGTGGGCGTTGATGTAATCGAGATCCGAAGCCGTCATGCCGGCACGCTTCAAAGCGGCGCTCATGCTGCGGAAACCACCATCGCCATCGGGCGACGGCGACGTGATGTGATAGGCGTCGCCCGACAGGCCATAGCCGACGACTTCCGCGTAAATCTTGGCGCCACGCACCTTGGCGTGCTCGTATTCTTCGAGAATGACGACGCCGGCGCCCTCGCCCATCACGAAACCATCGCGGTCCTTGTCATAGGGACGCGATGCCTTTTCGGGCGTGTCGTTGAAACCGGTGGACAGCGCACGCGCGGCGGCGAAGCCCGCCATGGCGATGCGGCTGACCGGCGACTCCGTGCCGCCAGCGACCATCACGTCAGCATCGCCAAGGGCGATCAGGCGCGCAGCATCGCCGATCGCGTGAGCGCCGGTGGAGCATGCCGTGACGACGGAATGATTGGGGCCCTTGAGGCCGTGTTCGATGGAGACATAGCCCGACGCCAGATTGATAAGGCGGCCGGGAATGAAGAATGGCGAGACCTTGCGGGGGCCACGCTCCTTCAGCACGATTGCCGTTTCGGCGATGCCGGTCAGACCGCCGATGCCGGAGCCGATGAGCACGCCGGTGGCGCATTGATCTTCATGCTCGGTCGGATGCCAGTTGGCATCGTCGAGCGCCTGCTTGGCGGCGCACATGGCGAAGATGATGAAGTCATCGACCTTGCGCTGGTCCTTCGGCTCCATCCACTGATCGGGATTGAACGTGCCGTTGGTGCCGTCGCCGCGCGGAATCATGCAGGCGATCTGGGCGGGGATATCCGACACTTCGAACGTGTCGATGCGCTTGGCGCCGCTTTCCCCGTTCAGGATACGCTTCCAGGTCGGCTCGACACCGCAGGCTAATGGCGACACCATGCCCAGGCCCGTGACGACTACCCGCCTCATCTGCATCTCCACAGCTTCCTTCAAAAGCTCACTCCTGAGCATGATCTGGTCCGAAAACCGATATCCACTTTTCGGGATCACGCTCCCGCGCTTCACAGCAAGAAGCCGGTGGACCGCAATGACGCGATCCGTCCGGCTTCAGAATGTGTCACGCGAAGAAGTTAGCTCTTGGCATTCTTCTCGAGGAACTTGGTCGCGTCGCCGACGGTGAGAATGGTCTCAGCGGCATCGTCCGGAATTTCGCAGCCGAACTCTTCTTCGAACGCCATCACGAGCTCGACGGTGTCGAGGCTGTCAGCGCCGAGATCATCAATGAAGCTCGCGGAATCGATCACCTTCTCGGGTTCGACACCAAGGTGTTCGACCACGATCTTCTTCACTCGCTCGCCAATCTCGCTCATATCAACCTCGTGCTTGTTACATAGGCTCGTCCGCAGACGATACGAGCCATCCTGGAGCGTTAAACTCGTTAAACCTTAGCGCTTGCGCGCTGTGTGGAATGACCCCGCCGTCCCCGTCGGAGCCTCGCGAAAACGGTAGGCTCGGCCCCGCCAATATACAGGGTTTCAACTTCCTGCAATGGCCTTCTTTGCCCCACCGTTGGACGCTCGATTAGCACACATCATATGGCATTGCCACACACTGCGACAGTCGTCCAAAGCTCAATTGAATCACGGCGTTGCGGGAACCCGCAACGTCAGATCATGGCCATCCCGCCATTCACGTGAATGGTCTGTCCGGTGACATAGGCGGCCTCGTTGGAGGCGAGATAAACCGCTGCGGAGGCGATGTCCTCCGGCGAACCGAGACGGCCTGCCGGCACCTTGGTCAGAATCGTTTCGCGCTGCTTGTCGTTCAGCACATCGGTCATCGGCGTGGCGATGAAACCGGGGGCGATGCAGTTGGCGGTGACGCCGCGCTTGGCATATTCGGCGCCCAGCGTCTTCATCATGCCAATGAGGCCGGCCTTGGCCGCCGTATAATTCCCCTGGCCGGGATTTCCGGTGACGCCGACCACCGAGGTAATAGCGATGATCCGGCCGAAACGCTTGCGCATCATCAGCTTGGTGGCGGCGCGGGCGAGACGGAAGGTCGACGTCAGATTGACGTTGATCACATTGTCCCAGTCCTCGTCACGGAGCTGGACGAACAGGTTGTCGCGGGTAATGCCGGCATTGGCGACCAGGATGTCGAGCTGCCCCATCGCTTTCTCGGCCGATGGCACCAATTCCTCGACTTCCGCCGCGTCAGAGAGATTGCACGGCAGCACATGCGTGCGGTCGCCGAGCTTGGCGGCCAGCGCTTCCAGCACCTCGCGGCGGGTGCCGGACAGCGCCACGGTGGCGCCCTGCGCATGCAGCGCCGTTGCGATCGCGCCGCCGATGCCGCCGGTCGCGCCGGTGACCAGCGCGGTCTTGCCTGTCAAATCGAACATTCGTTTCTCCTTTGCCCATGAGGGCGAATTTCAGAACACCGAAGCAACGACGCTCGGATCACCTCTCCCCGGTGGGGAGAGGTGAAGACTACGTCACTTCGCTGCGGTCAGCGCGTCCTTGGCTGCGGCAATGTCATTGGGGCCACCGACGGCAACGCCGACGGCACCGTCTGCAATACGCTTCACGAGACCGCTCAGCACCTTGCCGGCGCCGATCTCCAGAAAATGAGTAACGCCCTGCCCGGCCATATAAGCGACGGACTCGCGCCAGCGCACGGTGCCGGTGACCTGCTCGATCAGACGGCGACGGATTTCGTCGGGATCGGTGATCGCCGCGGCCAGCACGTTGGACACCAGCGGTGCCGCCGGCTTGTTGATGGTGACCTTTGCCAGCGCCTCGGCCATTACGTCGGCGGCGGGCTGCATCAGGCTGCAATGGAACGGCGCCGACACCGGCAGCAGCATGGCGCGCTTGGCGCCTTTGGCCTTGGCGATCTCAACGGCGCGATCCACCGCCGCCTTGTCGCCGGACACAACCACCTGTCCACCGCCATTGTCATTGGCGGCCTGGCAAACCTGGCCCTGCGCCGCTTCGGCAGCAACGGCGACCGCTGCGTCATATTCCATGCCCAGCAGCGCAGCCATGGCGCCGACGCCCACCGGCACAGCCTTCTGCATGGCCTGGCCGCGGGTCCGCAGCAGGCGCGCGGCGTCGCTGATGGAGAGGCTGCCGGCTGCTGCCAGCGCCGAATATTCGCCCAGCGAGTGGCCAGCGACGAACGCGGCGTCCCTGGCCAGGGAAATACCGGCTTCGGTCTCGAGCACACGCATGGTGGCCAGCGAAACGGCCATCAGCGCCGGCTGGGCATTCTGGGTCAATTGCAGGGTTTCGGCCGGACCTTCCCAAATAATGGCGGTCAGCTTCTCGCCGAGCGCCGAATCGACCTCGTCGAAGACAGCCTTGGCAGCGGGGAACGCGTCAGCCAGGGCCTTGCCCATACCGACGGCCTGGGAACCCTGGCCGGGAAATGTGAATGCTGCGGTCATCGGCTCGCCCCGGTCTCGCTTTTTCGGTTAAACTGCTGAAAACGTGCGCCGTAAGACACTGGCATGGCCGCCGATGTCAAGTTGCAGCGCCAGAACCGGGTTCCCGCCGCTATTTGCCGGACACTCGCCGCACATGCCGCTACCGTCCCCTTTCCCTTGCCATTCCGGCAAAAATCCGTATAAGGCGCCGATCCGCAGATCCCGGCCGGGAGCTGAACGGACGGTCACAGCACAATCCACCTGTCTTAAATCCACAGAGATTATGTTGCGATAGGGCCAGTCGGTCCGTCGTCCCGTGCTTCCGCCTTCTGAGCAGTCGAGTCCTTTCCGAAGGGTTCGAAGGGCTTGCCGCCGGGTGATGCGCTAACACTGGAAAGGACTCCCATGGCTCTCTACGAGCATGTTTTCCTCGCGCGTCAGGACGCGAGTGCGCAGCAGGTGGAAGATTTCACCGCGCAGATCACCACCATCGTCGAAGGCGCTGGCGGCAAGATCACCAAGACCGAGAATTGGGGCGTGCGCTCCCTCACCTACCGCATGAACAAGAACCGCAAGGCTCACTTCGTTCTGCTGAACATCGATGCACCGTCGGCCGCGATCGTCGAGATCGAGCGCCAGGAGCGCATCAATGAAGACGTCATCCGTTATCTGACCACCCGTGTCGAAGAGCACGAGGAAGGTCCGTCGGCGATGATGCGTAAGGCCGATCGCGATCGTGAACGCGATGATCGTCCGGGTGGTGGTTTCCGTGGCGACCGTGAAGGCGGTTTCCGTGGCGACCGTCCGGATCGCGGCCCGCGCCGCCCGCGTGAAGATAACGAAGCATCGGTTGAGGAGTAAGAAACATGGCTGAAGCTGGTGCACGTCGCCCGTTCTTCCGTCGCCGCAAGACCTGCCCGTTCACGGGAGCCAATGCGCCGAAGATCGATTACAAGGATAGCAAGCTGCTGATGCGTTACGTGTCCGAGCGCGGCAAGATCGTGCCGAGCCGCATCACGGCCGTGTCCGCCAAGAAGCAGCGCGAGCTGGCCCGCGCCATCAAGCGCGCCCGCTTCCTCGGCCTGCTGCCCTACGTGATCCGCTAAGACGTTTCCGACCGGCGGTCTCGCACCGCCGGTCGCTCTTTCTTTTTTCTCATAAGGCTTCCGGGTCGTCCGGTCGCCGATGGTTGGGGCGAAATGCTCCTAACCGCTCAAAGGGGGCGGGACAGCTGATGATCTCCAGTCTCCTCATCGCGCTTGCCGCGGGCGCTGCCTCCGCCGTGATGTTCGCCTCGATTATTTCGGGCGCGCTGGTCTCCATTTTCCTGTTCTATCTCGCCCCGCTCCCGCTGATGGTCGCATGCCTCGGCTGGGGTCCGATGACCGCCACGATCGGCGGCATTGCGGCTGCGACCTCGCTCGGCCTGATGTTCGGCATGGGCTATCTCGCCATTTTCGCCATTACGATCGCGTTGCCTGCCTGGTGGCTCGGCCATCTCGCGCTGCTCGGCCGCGCAGTGGAAGCCCCCGCATCGGTCACCGGCCCTGCCGAACCGAAATCGGAGTGGTATCCGATCGGCCGTATCCTGTTGTGGATCGCCGTGTTCGCCTCGATCACCACAATGGCGGCCTTGCTGACGCTCGGTACCGACAGCGAGACGATCCTCGGCACGCTTAAGCGCTCCTTCGGTCGCATCATGGCCGGCCGTACGGAAGGTGACAGCGACACCATCGCCAACACCATCGCAATGATCGCGCCGTCGGCCGCATCGGTGGTTGCCATCATCACGCTGACGCTGAACCTCTGGCTCGCCGGCCGCATCACATCGACCTCAGGCCGGCTCAAGCGGCCGTGGCCGGATCTGCACACGCTTGCCTTGCCGCCAATGACATTGGTGGTGCTGTGCGTCGCGATCGCGCTGATCTTCCTCGGCGGCATCGTCGGCATCTTCGCGCAGATCGTCTCGGCAACGCTGCTGATGGCCTATGCCTTCACGGGTTTTGCGACCTTGCATGCACTCACCACCGGCCTGGGCAGCCGCACGATCGTGTTGAGCATGGTGTATGCCATGACGCTCGTTCTTGGCTGGCCCATTCTCGTGGCGGCCTGTCTAGGCCTTGCCGATGCCTTTTTCGGATTTCGCCAGCGTCTTGGCGAACGTCGCCCGCCCCATCGGTGGCGTGACAAAGCTTCACTGCAACATCTGACAACATCGAACACAAACAAGGAGATCTAAAATGGAAGTCATTCTGCTGGAACGCGTCGCCAAGCTCGGCCAGATGGGCGAAGTCGTCCGCGTCAAGGACGGTTACGCCCGTAACTTCCTGCTCAAGCGCGGCAAGGCGCTGCGCGCCACCGCCGCCAACCGCGGCAAGTATGATGGCATGAAGGCTGAACTCGAAGCCAACAACATCAAGGCCAAGGGCGAAGCCACCAAGGTTGCCGAGCAGATCGACGGCCGCAACGTCGTCGTCATCCGCCAGGCATCGGAAACCGGCCAGCTGTTCGGCTCGGTCTCGGTGCGCGACATCATCGCTTCGTTCGAAGCCGATGGCATCACCTTCGCCCGCAGCCAGGTGCTGCTCGACGCCCCGATCAAGACCATCGGCCAGCACACGATCTCGATCGCCGTGCATCCGGAAGTCGAAGTCACCGTCAGCGTCACCGTGGCCCGCTCTGAAGCTGAAGCCGAGCGCATCAACCGTGGCGAAGACATCTCGTCGCGCAAGGATGACCAGGACGCTGCCGCCGAAGCCCTCGCCGCTGCCGGCGAATTCTTCGATCCGGAAGCCCAGGGCGGCGACGACGAAGACAACGGCTAAATTTGATTGGTCCCGGACTCGGTGCAGCACAACACGCTGCATCGCAGATCCAGGATCCTCTCAAGCCATACAAAAAAGCCCGGCCTCACGGCCGGGCTTTTTCTGTGTCGCGTGTCAGTCTGCGCTCGGCTTGGCCGGCTCAGGTGCAGGCGCCGCAGCAGGCGGCGTTGCAGCCGCGGGCGCGCTCGACTCCGGCTCCTTCGGTGCCGGGGTCACGGCCGGGACTGGATCGCTCCGCGTTGCTGGCGGCGTCTCCGCCTTCGGCTCAGGCTTTGCTTCAGGCTTGGCTTCAGGCTTGCTGTCCTCGACGGGCTTCGCAGGCTCGGCCTTGTCGGTGGCCGGCTTGGCGTCGTCCTTCTTCGGCTCGTCCTTCACCGTATCCGGCTTCGGCTCTTCCTGATGGCGACGGTTCTTCTTGCCCTTCTGCTTCTGATTGACAGGACGTTCGGCCTCGGCGGGCGCCTGGGCCTCACCGGCAGGCTTGGCCGCATCGGGTGAAGCGGTCTCGGCAGGCGGCTGACGTTTGGCATTGCGGTTGCGGCGCGTCGGCTGTTCGGCCGGCGCGGCGCCATCGGGACCCGGCTGCGCCTGCTGACGCTCCGCTGCCGCGGGGCGCTGGCGACCGGCGGGCGCTGCATCGGCGGGTGCCGGCTGCTGCTCGCGGGAGAGTTCGCGGCCCTGGCGGGTCAGGCCATCGTCATTGCCGCGACGACCACCGCCGCTGGCGCCGGCGCCATTGGCGGTGACATAGGCACTCATCACCTTCGCCATGTCGGCGCTGGTCGTATAGTGCTGACGCAAGAAGCTCTGTAACTGGCCGGGCGCAACGCTCTTCAGCAGCCCGCGCGCGCTCTTGTGGCAGACCGAGCAATTGCCATTGAACAGCTGCGCCGGCGATTTGCCGGCCTCGAGGTTCTGCGCGTTGGCGGGAGCGATGAAGGAGGAAGGTGCTGCGAGGCCTATCAGGAGCATCGCCGTCGCTAAACTGAGCGCTCGGCTCAACATATCAATCTCCCGAAAGTGCAGGTCACCAATTTAGACATGTTGTAGACGATTGCGTTCCGAATGGAAGCGGCCTCGTGACGCAAGCTGTGCACGCCGCTGTGAACAGTTCGGGCGTGAGGCGAGCGCGCATCATTCGTCCCCGCGCAGCCTGTTTGACAGGCGCGTCCAAATCACGCGCGGCAATAGTCGCGACATGGCGGGCTAACACCGTTGGGGAGATGAGGCGATTTGGGGAGTGGAGTCAGCGTCACAAGACAGGACGAGTCTGCCAGGACATATCGGTGCAGATGGCGATGAGCCCTGCTTCGCTCAAATCGCCCAAAAGATATCAGCGAGATATCAAAACGACAGCTGCAGTACTTCGGCCCGACGCGAGAGATTGCGGCGCGCTGGCGTCGGGCTCTGCAAGCGGGCCATGACGGCCGCAAGCGCCGCCGGGTCACATTGCTGCCCGGACAGTTCTTCGGTCTGCTCGAACGTATCGACCAGACTGGACAACCACGCATTATCGTCGGCTGCCGAAAACGGCTGATGCTGACCCATCGACCTGTCCTTCACGCCTCTTGTCATTGCGTTCCAACGTCCGAAGCCCGATTCGGGTTCCGGGTGTGGCGCAATTGCAATCCCTGTTCTTGTTATAAGTGAGACAAGTCGCTGTCCGGTTCAGGCCTGCCCGGCAATTTTTCGGGTTCCTTTAAGGAGCCGTTGAGGAACCTGCCCGCGCCACCGGTCGGAACGCGTCAAGCGTCGAATGGAAATGCCGGCGATTTCCCACAAGGCGCAGTGTGAATCGGGCATAAGGCTGATCTGTGCTCCCCCCGCCCGCGCCAGTGCGCTTATGTCCGGGGCCGCGCATCCGCCCCATTCGAGCGAGATTTTCAGCACTATGGCCGCATCCGATTCCAACGTCCTCAAGCTCGCCCCCGAAGCCGGTACGCCTGCCTATCGCAGCGCGCCGCATAATATCGAGGCCGAACAGGGCGTGCTCGGGGCCATGCTGGTCAATAATGACGCGTTCTACCGCGTGTCGGACTTTCTGAAGCCCGAGCACTTCTACGAGCCGCTGCACCAGACCATTTTCGACACTGCGGCCAGCATCATCCGCGCCGGCAAGATCGCCACCCCGGTGACTCTGAAGACCTTCCTGCCCGCCGATACCGATCTCGGCGGCATGACGGTCGCGCAATACCTCGCCCGCCTCGCCGCCGAAGCGACCACCATCATCAATGCGCAAGACTACGGTCGCAGCATCTATGACCTCGCGATCCGCCGCCAGCTGATCGGCGTCGGCGAGGACATGGTCAATGTCGCCTATGACGCGCCCGTGGATTTCGCGCCGCGCGCCCAGATCGAGGACGCCGAGCGCCGGCTCTATGAGCTCGCCGAAGCCGGCCGCTACGACGGCGGTTTCCAGCGTTTCTCGCAGGCCATGACCACCGCCCTCGAAATGGCAGCCAATGCCTATCAGCGCGACGGAAAACTGTCCGGCATCTCCACCGGCCTGCGCGACCTCGACGGTCGCATGGGTGGATTGCAGCGCTCCGACTTGATCGTGTTGGCCGGCCGTCCCGCCATGGGCAAGACCTCGCTGGCCACCAACATCGCCTACAACATCGCCGCCGCCTATCAGGCCGAGCTGCAACCTGACGGCACCAACAAGACGATCAATGGCGGCGTGGTCGGCTTCTTCTCGTGCGAAATGTCGGCCGAACAGCTGGCCACCCGTATTCTCGCCGAACAGACCGAAATCTCGTCGAGCCTGATCCGCCGCGGCGGCATCACCCAGGACCAGTTCGACAAGGTCCGCGACTACACGATCAAGCTGCAGAACCTGCCACTCTATGTGGACGAAACCGGCGGCCTGTCGATCTCGCAGCTCACCGCCCGCGCCCGCCGCCTGAAGCGGCAGAAGGGCCTCGACGTGATCATGGTGGACTACATCCAGTTGCTGCAGGGCTCGGGCAAGCGCTCCGACAACCGCGTGCAGGAAGTCACCGAGATCACCACCAACCTCAAGGCGCTGGCGAAAGAGCTGAACGTCCCCATCATCGCCCTCTCGCAGCTGTCGCGTCAGGTTGAAAACCGCGAGGACAAGCGCCCGCAGCTCGCCGACTTGCGTGAATCCGGATCGATCGAGCAGGACGCCGACGTCGTGATGTTCGTCTATCGCGAGGAGTATTACCTGCAGGCCAAAGAGCCGAAGGCAGGGACGCCGGAGCACGAGAAATGGATGCTCGACATGTCGATGGTCCACGGCAAGGCCGAGGTGATCGTCGCCAAACAGCGACATGGTCCCACGGGAGCGGTCCCCCTGCAGTTCGAAGGCCAGTTTACGCGCTTCAGCGATCTCGCCGAGGGCGACCAGTACATGCCGGCAGTGCAGCACGAGTGATTTAGTCGCGGCGGCATTCCTCCTGACTGTCATTACCCGCGAAAGCGGGTAATCCAGTAGACACCGTCGGTCATAATTCTCACGTTGACCGGTGTTTACTGGATCGCCCGATCGAGTCGGGCGATGACAACCGAGAGTTTGCTCCTGTTACGCAGGACGGCGATCACCCGAGACCCATCGATGACCGAAACCACGACCACCGCCGACCTCGCCCCCACGGCCACCGGCCTCCTCACTATCGATCTCGACGCCATCGTCACCAACTGGCGCAAGCTGGAAAAAGCCAGCGTGCCGGCCGAATGCGGTGCCGCTGTCAAAGCCGACGCCTATGGCTGCGGCATCGATCGCGTCGTCCCTGCGCTCGCCAAGGCCGGCTGCAAGACCTTCTTCGTCGCGACGATCGACGAGGCGCGTGCCGCCCGCGAAGGCGCGCCGGATGCAGCGATCTATGTGCTGAACGGCCTGTCGCCCAATGCGGGCGACGCCTTCGCCGCCATCAAGGCCCAACCGGTCATCGGCACGCTCGATGAACTCGCCGAATGGGACATGTTCTGCCGCCGCACCAACTGGGCTGGCGGTGCCGGCGTTCATGTCGATACCGGCATGAGCCGGCTCGGCCTGTCGCCGGACGAAGCGGCGAGCCTGGCGCCGCGCATCAATTCCGGCAATCACGGCTTTACGCTGGTGATCAGCCATCTCGCCTGCGCCGAACAGCTCAACAATCCCTTGAATCCAAAACAGGTCGGTGCCTTCCGCGAGATCGCGCATCTGTTCTCGGGCGTCACCTCGTCGCTCGCCAATTCGTCGGGCATCTATCTCGGGCCGAGCTACATGTTCGACATGGTGCGCCCGGGTGCTGCGATCTACGGCGTCAACCCGACGCCGGAAGCCGCCAATCCCATGCTGCCGGTGGTTACGCTCAAGGCGCGCATCCTGCAGACCCGCGATGTCGCCCGCGGCGACACCGTCGGCTATGGCGCCACCTGGACCGCGCGCCGCCCGACCCGCCTTGCCATCGTCGCGTCGGGCTATGCAGATGGCTATTTCCGCGCCGCCGGCAGCAGCGACGGCTCGCGCGGCACCGAAGTTGTGATCGCCGGCCAGCGCTGCCCCATCGCCGGCCGCATCTCCATGGACCTGATGGCCATCGACATCACCGACCTGCCGCCAAACGCGGCGCGTCGTGGTCACATGGCCACATTGATCGGCGACGGCCTCACCGTGAACGACCTCGCCCATCACTTCGGCACGATTCCGTATGAAGTGCTGACGAGCCTGGGCCGGCGCTATCAGCGGGTTTACACGGGCGGCTGACGCTGCGCTTGCGTTGAATGACGTCCGCTTGGCGCTGGATAACGCTGTTGGACGTGCCGCGACAGAGGCAGACTAAGAGCAATCGAGATTCGCTCAGGGACGCACGGCGTTGATCAGCAGCTTCATCTTCGTCTGCGCCGTTGGCCTTTTGGCCGGCACCATTTCCGGCATCGTCGGCACCGGTTCGTCGATCATGCTGATGCCGGTGCTGATCTATGAATTCGGGCCGAAGGAAGCGGTACCGATCATGGCTGTCGCGGCCGTGATGGCCAATCTCTCGCGCATCATGGCGTGGTGGCGCGAGATCGACTGGCGCGCCACGCTGGCCTATTCGCTCACCGGCATTCCGGCCGCCGCCCTCGGCGCCCGCACGCTGCTGGTGCTGCCGTCGCAGGCGGTCGATCTCACCATCGGCGTGTTCTTCATCGCCATGGTGCCGCTGCGGCACTGGCTGGCGAAACGCTCCTTCACCATCGGCCTGTGGCAGCTCGCGCTCGGCGGCGCGGTCATCGGCTATCTCACCGGCATCGTCGTCTCCAGCGGTCCGCTCAGCGTGCCGCTATTTTTGTTTTACGGCCTCGCCAAGGGCGCTTTCCTCGCCACCGAGGCCGCGAGTTCGCTCGGCCTGTATCTCAGCAAATCGATCACCTTCCAGCGCTTCGGCGCGCTCGACATGGCGGTGCTGGTGAAGGGCCTGATCGCTGGTGCCTCGCTAATGTTCGGCGCCTTTATCGCCAAGCGCTATGTGCTGAAGCTGAGCGTGGAAACGTTTCGCCGCATCATGGACGGCATCATGCTGATCGCCGGCGCGAGCATGGTGCTATCGGGCCTGCATGTGATCTGACATCGACGCGTAGCTCAAAAAGCAAATCGGCCGCCTCGCGGCGGCCGATCGAAACTCATAACAGCGCGGCTGGCTTAGTAGCCGTAAGCGCCGTAGCCCGAGCCGAAGCCGAAATTGAAGCCGTTGCGGCCGCAGCTCGCGCAGCCCGTCTGCACCGGCTGATAATAGACCTGCGCCGGCGCCACCTGCACGGTGCGCTGCTGGGTCGCGTACTGCGCCGGGATGCGCTCATAGTCGACACTGGCTGGCGCGACCATCACGGTCTTCGGCACCATCACGGTGCGATACTGTGCTGGACGGTGATGACGAACGACGCGGCTCGGAGCCACCTGCACTGTCTCCTCCACCGTGCGATACTGCGGCGGGATCACCTGCTGCTGATAGCAGGTGGTGCACGGCGGCGGCGCGTAGCAGTTATAGCAACCGGCAGACGCAACGCTCGGCAGCGCCAGACCGGCGACGGCAACGATGGCAGCGGCAATTGAATTCTTCATGATCAGGTCCCGTGAAATCCAGTTGGAAAACTCTCGGACGCCAGACTTAAATGAGCACCACCAACCGTCAACGCGGAGTTGTTATTTACCTTGACGAACGTCGTTAAGAAGAGATGACGATGCATCGCGAAATCAGCTGGCAGCCGCTCATGGGGTTGCAATGAAGATCCATCGTCTCACCATCATCAAGGATTGTGTGCACGTCGAAGGCAGGCTCGATGCGACCGCACGCACCACGCGCGTGGCAGCCTGCGCCGTCGTTGCCAATCCGTTGGCGAGCAGCGCGCGCGACGATGTCAGCGAGCTCTTTCCATTCGGCGCCGAACTCGGCGCTCTCCTGGTGAAGGAAGCCCTCGCCGCGTTGCCGGGCGCCGCCATCTGCTATGGCAAGGCCGCCATCGTCGGCACCTCCGGCGATATCGAACATGGTGCGGCCGTGCTGCATCCCCGCATGGGCAAACCGATGCGCGAAGCGATCGGCGGCGGTGCGGCGCTCATCCCCTCCAATGTGATCATCGGTGCCGTCGGTGCGACCATCAATGTGCCGATCGGCCACAAGGATGACCCATGGGCACTAGACTTCATCGACACGATCGACGTCACCGTGGGCCACGCGCCGCGACCCGATGAAATCCTGGTGGTGGTTGCCCTGGCCGATGGACCGAGGCCACGCCCGCGTCTCGGCAAATAAGCGGCCATCTCTCTCGACGCCGCGTATCCCGGGCCGACCTCGATCGTATCGACGTGACGATCAGGCCTGCACCGGCTTAAAAAGAACAAAACGGGATCGACGGAGGGCATCGTCTTGCCTACAATGGGAGTTCGGCAAGCCCCACCCAGAAGCGATTCCATCCCATGGCCAAATCCGCCCCCTCTTTCGTCTGCCAGAATTGCGGCGCTGCCTATAACAAGTGGCAGGGCAAGTGCGAGGCGTGCGGCGAGTGGAATACGCTGGCGGCCGAGGACAGCGCCACCGCGATCCCTGTCTCGGCGCGCTCCAAGCGCAAGGGGCGCACCTTTAATCTGGAAAGCCTGACCGGCAGCAGCCAGGACGCGCCGCGTATTCCATCGGGCATGGGCGAACTTGACCGCGTCACCGGCGGCGGTTTTGTCCGCGGCTCCATTATCCTGATCGGCGGTGACCCCGGCATCGGCAAATCAACGCTGCTGACGCAGGCGACCTCCATGATGGCCAAGGCCGGCCACCGCGTCGTCTATATCTCCGGTGAAGAAGCGGTGGCACAGGTGCGGCTACGCGCCGCCCGCCTCGGCCTCGCCGATGCGCCGGTGCAGCTTGCCTCCGAGACCTCGGTGGAGGACATCGTCGCCACGCTTTCCGAAGGCACCGTACCGCGGCTGATCGTGATCGACTCGATCCAGACCATGTGGACCGACACGGTGGAATCCGCGCCCGGCACCGTGACCCAGGTCCGCGCCTCCGCTCAGGCGCTCATTCGCTTCGCCAAGAAGACCGGCGCCACCATCATCCTGGTGGGCCATGTCACCAAGGATGGCCAGATCGCCGGCCCGCGCGTGGTCGAGCATATGGTCGATGCGGTGATGTCCTTCGAGGGTGAAGGCTCGCAGCAGTTCCGCATTCTGCGCGCCGTGAAGAACCGTTTCGGCCCCACCGACGAGATCGGCGTATTTGAGATGACCGGGCTCGGCCTGCGCGAAGTTTCGAACCCGTCCGAACTCTTCCTGTCCGATCGCGATCTCGGCTCGCCCGGCACCGCGGTGTTCGGCGGCATGGAGGGCACCCGCCCCGTGCTGGTCGAGTTGCAAGCTTTGGTTGCCCCGACGACACTCGGCACCCCCCGGCGCGCCGTGGTCGGCTGGGATAGTTCGCGCCTCTCGATGGTGCTCGCGGTGCTGGAGGCGCATTGCGGCGTCAAACTCTCCGGCTACGACGTCTACTTCAACGTCGCCGGCGGCCTGCGGATCAATGAGCCCGCGGCCGACATGGCGGCGGCTGCCGCCCTCGTCTCCTCGCTCTGCAACGCGCCCTTGCCCACCGATGCCGTCTATTTCGGTGAAATCTCGCTGTCTGGCGCGGTGCGCCCGGTCGCGCAGACCTCCGCACGGCTGAAGGAGGCCGCAAAACTCGGCTTCGGTCGCGCGGTGCTGCCGGAGGCTGCGCGCGGCGATCCCGGCGGCGATGCGGGCCTCACGCTCAACAGCGTCGGCAATCTCACGACACTGGTGGCCGAGATCGCCGCCCGCGGCGTCAAACCGGCGCGCGATGGCGGCAATACCACACAGAGCGAGAAAAGCACTGCCCCTGCTCGTTTCCGCCGCGACAACGGGTGACGGTTGCGTGACCTCGCGCACGCAGCCGGCTATAGAAAACACGCGCGAAAAACGTGGCCATCGCGCAACGCTTCGTTCAGGTTCTTCATCCGAAGCGGAACATTGATGTGTGGCATGGCCCGCAGGCGGTTTTCCGCTCTCGCGAGACGTGCCATATCACCGTCACCTGAACTGGCGGCTTTGCTGCCGATTCGCGTTTTCTGACCGAGCGGACCAGACCCGACGATGCCGATTACCATTCTCGACCTTGTCCTGCTCGGCGTCATGCTGATCTCCGGCCTGCTCGCGATGGTGCGCGGCTTCATGCGCGAGATCCTCTCGATCGCCGCCTGGGGCGCCGCTGCCCTGGTCACGCTTTACGCGTTCCCGAAGGTACTTCCTTCCGCCAAATCCTATATCGCCAACGACACCATCGCGACCGCCGCCACCATCGGCGGCCTGTTCGTGCTGACGCTGATCGTGGTCTCCATCATCACCGTGCGCATCTCGGACATGATCCTGGACTCGCGCATCGGCGCGCTGGACCGCACCCTCGGTTTCCTGTTCGGCCTTGCCCGCGGCATGCTGATCGTGGTCGTCGCCTTTCTGTTCTTCACCTGGCTGGTTCCGGACAAGCAGCGTCCGGATTGGGTCACCGGTGCAAAATCGCGCGTGGTGCTGGAATCTACCGGGAACTGGCTGATGTCGCTCTTGCCGGATGACCCTGAAAACACCATTTTGAAGAAGTTCAAGAAGAACAAGCCTGAAGACGAGTCGACGGAAGCGGCGCCGGACGCTCCGGGTGGAAACGATGGCTATTCCAAGACGGCACGCGACAGCATGAAGAAGCTGATCGACAAACCCGCGGGACGCTGACCCGTCCCGAGCTTGAACTGACTGCGCGAGGGTGCGTGTGTTGCACGACTCGCGACAACAGAGGCGCGGTGCATCCGATGCAAAACTCTTTCGACGACGGCGCAGCCCATAACAGCTTCGACCTGGACGACGATCTTTCCGGCGACATGCTGCGTGAGAAATGCGGCGTATTCGGCATCTACGGTCATCCGGATGCCGCCGCCATCACCGCGCTCGGCCTGCATGCCTTGCAGCACCGCGGTCAGGAAGCCGCCGGCATCGTCGCCTTCGATGGCCGTCGCTTCCACTCCGAACGCCGCCTCGGTCTTGTCGGCGACACCTTCTCCCGCCGCGAGGTGATCGAACGCCTCCCCGGCAGTGCCGCCATCGGCCACACCCGTTATTCCACCACCGGCGAAACCATCCTGCGCAATGTGCAGCCGCTGTTCGCAGAACTGAATGCAGGCGGCTTCGCCGTCGCCCATAACGGCAACCTCACCAACGGCCTGACGCTGCGCCGCGAGCTCGTGAAGAACGGCGCGATGATGCAGTCGACCACCGACACCGAGGTGATCCTGCATCTGGTGGCGCATTCCAAGCGCAACTCCTTCATCGACCGCTATATCGAAGCCCTGCGCGCCATCGAAGGCGCCTATGCCCTGGTCGCCCTCACCAACAAGAAGCTGGTCGGCGCACGCGATCCGCTCGGCATCCGTCCGCTGGTGCTTGGTGAACTCGACGGTTGTCCGATCCTCGCATCGGAAACCTGCGCCCTCGACATCATCGGCGCCAAATACATCCGCGACATCGAGCCCGGCGAAGTCGTCGTGTTCGACGACAAGGGTGCGCAGAGCCACAAGCCGTTCGCACCGCAGCCGCCGCGCCCCTGCATCTTCGAATATATCTATTTCGCGCGCCCGGACTCGATCAATGACGGCCGCTCCGTCTACGACACCCGCAAGCGCATGGGCGAAGAACTCGCCCGCGAGACGCATGTGGAAGCCGATGTGGTCGTGCCGGTGCCTGACTCAGGCGTGCCCGCCGCGATCGGTTATTCCCGCCAGTCAGGCATCCCGTTCGAACTCGGCATCATCCGCAATCACTATGTGGGCCGCACCTTCATCCAACCGACCCAGAGCGTGCGCGAGCTCGGCGTGCGCATGAAGCATTCGGCCAACCGCGCGGCCATCGCCGGCAAGCGCATCATCCTGATCGACGACAGCCTGGTGCGCGGCACCACCTCGAAGAAGATCGTGAAGATGATGCGCGATGCCGGCGCCACGGAAGTGCATTTCCGCATCGCATCGCCGCCGATCACCCATCCCGATTATTACGGCATCGACACCCCGACCGCTCCGGCCTCCTGGCCGCCACGCATTCGCTGGAGCAGATGCGTGAACTGATCGGTGCGGATTCGCTGGCCTTCGTCTCGGTGGACGGCATCTACCGCGCCATGGGTGAGCCCGGCCGCAATCCGGCCCAGCCGAAATTCGCTGACCACTGCTTCACCGGCGACTACCCGACCCCGCTCACCGACATGACCGAGATCGACGACCCCGCCAGCTGTCGCTGCTGGCCGAGGCGAGCTGAGCCGCCAAGCTCTTTGATCGCGATCAATCACTGTCATGGCCGGGCTTGTCCCGGCCATCCACGTCTATAAAACCCTTCACAAAGACGTGGATGCCCGGAGCAAGTCCGGGCGCGGAGTGAAGCTGCATCATGACGACAAAATCCCTCGCCTCCCGTATCGCTCTCGTCACCGGCGCCTCGCGCGGCATCGGCTATGCGACTGCCATCGCACTCGCCAAGGCCGGCGCGCATGTCATCGCCGTGGCCCGCACACAAGGCGGCCTTGAAGAGCTCGACGACGCCATCAGTGCGGAAGGCGGCAGCGCTACGCTGGTGCCGCTTAGCGTTACCGATTGGGACGGCGTCGCGCGTCTCGGCGCCGCGCTGCATGAGCGCCACGGCAAGATCGACATCCTGATCGGCAATGCCGGCGTCGCCGGTGCGTCCTCGCCGCTCGGCCATGTCGAACCGAAATCCTGGAACGAGACCATGGACGTCAACGTCAATGCGAACTTCCAGCTGATCCGCTGCATGGAGCCGCTGCTGCAGCAGTCCGATGCCGGCCGCGCGGTTTTCGTGACATCCGGCACCGCCAACAAGGCCTCAGCCTATCGCGGCCCGTATGCCGCCTCCAAGGCCGCGCTGGAAGCGCTGGTGCGCGTCTGGGCCAACGAGACCGCCACCACGCCGCTGCGGGTCAACCTGTTCAATCCCGGCCCGATCCGCACCCATATGCGCGCCATCGTGATGCCCGGCGAAGATCCGGAAACCCTCGACACACCGGCACAGGCCGCCGAGGCGATCGTGCCGCTATGCCTGCCGTCATGGACGGAGACGGGCAAGTTCGTGGACTACAATACCGGTAAGGTGATGGATTTTCACGCGCCGTCGTAAGATCTACACGCAGTGCGTGTTGCGACCCTCACACCGCCCGTGGAATAATTATTGGCAACATTCCATTTATGGAATATCCTGCCATGAGCTGGAACGTCGAATATACTGACGAATTCGCGAGAGATTTCTGGAGCACTCTCAGCGAATCCGCTCAGGACGATGTCACTGCTTCAGTCATGCTCCTCGCAGAGCGCGGGCCAAAGTTGCCGTTTCCGTACTCGTCCGGCATCGGAGGCTCCCGACACACTCATATGCGAGAGCTACGCGTACAGAGCGGCGGCCGACCGCTTCGGATTTTTTACGCATTCGACCCACGCCGTTCCGCGATTCTGCTGATTGGCGGAGACAAGACCGGCAAAGATCGTTTTTACGCCGAGATGCTACCAGTCGCGGACAAGCTGTATGACGTGCATCTCCAAGAACTGAAGAAGGAAGGGTCGATCTAATGGCCGGCCATCGCGCATTCAGGGAATTGACCAAGGGCTTTTCGCCAGAGCGTCAAGCGCGTGTCGCCGCGCGCGCCGATGGCTTGAAAAAGGAAATGGCACTGCATGAGTTACGTCACGCGCGCCAACGTTCGCAGGAAGAGCTGGCGCGCGAACTGAAGGTTGGCCAGCCTGCCGTGGCGAAACTCGAACGGCGCACGGATATGTATGTGAGCAACCTCCGGCGCTATATTGAAGCCTTGGGCGGCTCACTTGAAATCACCGCTCACTTTCCAGAAGGCAGCGTTACCATCGCCAATTTCAGCGAGCTTGAAGACGCAGGCGTACAAGACGCATAACCCCGATTGCACTCCGCTCCATCCGAGCTACACTTCCTCCCAAGCGGGACAAACCCGCATCACACAGGGAGGTCGTCATGGCGTCACGCCTGCGCATGTTCGCACTTGCTGCAACACTCACCCTCGCCGCCTTTTCCGCCCGCGCCGCCGACATTCCCCGCTTCGAAGTCGAAGTCTCGTGGCCAAAGCCGCTTCCCAATAACTGGATCCTCGGCCAGGTCGGCGGCATCACCACCGACAAGAACGGCCATGTCTGGGTGATCCAACGCCCGAAATCGCTCACCGATGACGAGAAAGGCGCCTCGCTCAATCCGCCGCGCTCGAAATGCTGTATCGCCGCGCCGCCGGTGCTCGAATTCGACGCCGAGGGCAATCTGCTCCGTTCCTGGGGCGGCCCCGGCGAAGGCTATGAATGGGTCGGCCGCGAGCATGGCATCGAGGTCAGCGACGACGGTTTTGTCTGGATCGGCGGCAATGAAGCGAACGACAATGCGATCCTCAAATTCACCCTCGACGGCAAGTTCGTGATGCAGATCGGCAAGATCGCGCCGAGCAAGGGCAGCAACGATACGACGCAACTCGGCAAGCCCGCCGAGACCGCCATCGACAAGGATGCGAACGAAATCTATGTCGCCGACGGCTACGGCAATCGCCGCGTCATCGTGTTCGATACCAATACCGGCGCCTATAAGCGGCACTGGGGCGCCTATGGCAACAAGCCTAATGACGACAAGCAGGCGCCCTATGATCCCAACGCGCCAGTGTCGCAGCAATTCGCCAATCCCGTCCACTGCGTGAAGATCGCCAGCGACGGCCTGGTCTATGTCTGCGACCGCATCAACAACCGCGTGCAGGTGTTCAAGAAGGACGGCTCCTTCGTGAAGGAGTGGTTCTACGAGAAAGCCACGCTCGGCAATGGCGCAGTGTGGGACATCGCCGTGTGGCCTGATCCGAAACAGACCTGGTTGCTGACGGCGGACGGCGAGAACAACGAAATCCGCGTCATCAATCGCGACGACGGCAAGGTCGTCGGCACGCTCGGCCGTAGCGGCCGCAATGCCGGTCAATTCCACTGGATTCACGCCATGGCCGTCGATGCCAAGGGCAACGTCTATACGGCCGAAGTCGACACTGGAAAACGCATCCAGAAATTCAAGCTGATCTCGGATGCGTTGAAGTGAGGATGGCGTGTGCAGAATGGGTTGAGCGAAGCGACACCCATCCTGCAGCTCTGGATCATCGCACGCGCGATTGATCCATCGCAATTGCATCGTGACCTCGCGGTTACACAACGGATGTAAACCGGATGGAGCCATCGGCATCATCTTGCCAAGGCACCATCAGTTACCGATAGTCTCCGCGAGGAACTCGAAATCGTGCAGCATCGCCACTCATATCGCCATCGTCGAACAGGCTTTGTCGCCTGTGTGATGGCCTATGTGCTGGCGGCGCAGGTGACGCTGGCGCTGCTGCTGGGCGCCGGTCATCCCGTTTCCCTCGCTTACACCGATTCCGGGATCTGCCACGTGCAGGCCCCCACCGGCCAGGCCGATGCGCCCGCCAATGCTCCTGCTGCATCGGCGCCGCATTGTCCGCTTTGCGTCAGTCCCGCTTTTGCACTGCTGACGCCGCCGGATGCGCCACGCGTCGCGCTCCAGCGCACGCCCGGCATCGCATTCAAACTCATCTCATCAGACGCGGCCGTCATCGTCGCGATCGACCGCGCGCATCGCGCGCGCGCACCGCCCGCACAGGCCTGATCGCCAGCACGCTGACCGGCGCAGACATTGTCTGCCCCCGTCACGGATTGCGTGCGGCCGCTTGCAAAGCACACCTCCATTTGCCGCATCACCGGCAGGGACGTCGCCATGGCGCCCCGCTTCCTTTCACGCGCCGCAGCGCCTGCGCGCCCGAGAAGACACCATACCCATGTTCAGTCGCTCATGCGGCCTTCGCCGCTCCCTCCTGCTCGCCACATCCATCCTGTGCAGCCCTGCAGCGCTCGCCACCACGGCCTTCATGCCGTCGCTGGCCGTATCCGCGCTTGCACAGACCCGGGCGCAACTGCCGCCGGTCACCATCGATGCGCCGCATCATCGCCAGCGCAAGCCGCGCGCCGCAGCCGCGGTGCCGGCTGCATCGGCACCACGCACATCCGTCCCGGTGTCGATGAAGGAGCGCACGGCGCCACCGCCGGCGACGACCTTACCCACGCTGACAGGCACGCAGCGCGCCCTCTCCTCCAGCGACTCCGCTTCGCTCGTGAGCGATCTGCCGGGTGGCGCAGCCTGGGGCGCCGGCGGCGTCTCCAGCCTGCCGGCCATCAACGGCATGGGCGCCGACCGCGTGCAGGTCGCGGTGAACTCCATGCTCATCAGCCCGGCCTGCCCGAACGAAATGAATCCGCCGCTGTCCTTCGTCAATCCGGCGATGATCGCAAATATGCGTGCCTATCTCGGCATCGGCCCGGTCTCGGTCGGCGGCGATTACATCGGCAGTCGCATCGACGTCACCACCGCGCCACCCGCTTTCGCGCCGAAGGATGCCGGCTGGGTCACGAGCGCGCAGCTCTCCGGATTTTTCCGCAGCAACGGCAATGCCTATGGCGTCGATGCCACCGCCACCATGGCCAATCACGACACCAGCGTCACCTATACAGGCGGCTGGGCGCGCTCCGGCAATTACAAGGCCGGTGACGGCTCCACCATTCGTTCGACGCTTTACGAGACGCAGAACCACGCCATCAGCATCTCAAAGCAGAGTTTCGGCAATCTCTTCACGGTGCAGGTCGGCGGCCAGTTCATCCCGTATCAGGGCTATGTGAACCAGTATATGGACATGGTCTATAACCGCGGCCTCTACGCAAACGGCCGCTACGAGGGTGTGTTCGACTGGGGCAAGTTCGAAGCCACTGCCTTCGTGCACCAGATCCGCCACACCATGGGCTTCATCGCGCCCGACAAGGTGTCGGACATGCCGATGGACACGAAGTCGCTGGATGGCGGCTACACCATCAAGGCGTCCATCCCCGTCTCCAGTCACGACCTGCTCCGCATCGGCAACGAGCTCGCCATGAACCGGCTCGACGACTGGTGGAAGCCGGTGGCAGGCTCGATGATGATGGGCCCGAACACCTTCTCCACCATCAATGGCGGCAGCCGCAACCGCGTCGGCACATTCGTGGAATGGGAGCGACACTGGAGCCGCGAATGGTCTTCCATCATCGGCATCCGCAACGACGTGGTGTGGATGAACACCGGCGAGGTGCAAGGCTATAACGCGATGATGTATGGCGCAGATGCTGCCGCCTTTAACGCCGCTGACCGCGCCCGCACCGATGTTCATATGGATGCCTCCGCCATCGTCCGCTACACGCCGAACGATGCGAGCCAGTACGAACTCGGATTCGCCCGCAAGACACGCTCGCCCAATCTGTATGAGCGCTATGCATGGTCCAGCAATGCCATGGCCATGAGCATGATCGGCTGGTTCGGCGACGGTAACGGTTACGTCGGCAATCTCGACCTCAAGCCGGAGAAGGCCCACACCGTGAGCTTCACCGCCGGCTGGCACGATGCCGCACAAAAATTCTGGGACGTGAAGATCACGCCCTATGCGACCTATGTGCAGGATTATATCGACGTCGATCGCTGCGCGCTGGCGAGCTGCCTTGCCAGCAATCCCGCCAATCTCACGGCGACCAACGATTTCGTCTATCTGCGCTTCGCCAATCACGACGCCGTCCTTTACGGCGTCAACGTCGAAGCCCGCGTCGCGGTCTGGGACAGCCTTGCTTACGGCCAGGGGCAGCTTCGCGGCCTGATCGGCTATGTCGCCGGCCAGCGCACCGACGGCGTCGATCTCTATCGCATGATGCCGCTCAATGCGAAGCTCGCCCTCGACCACAAGCTCGGCGGCTGGACCAACAGCATCGAACTGCAACTCGTCGGCGCCAAGAACCAGGTCAATCAGGTCCGCAACGAACTGACCACCGCAGCCTATGCCCTTGTCAATCTGCGCAGCGGCTATCAGTGGCAACACGCACGCCTCGATGTCGGCATCGACAACCTGTTCGACCAGACCTACGACCTCCCCCTCGGTGGCGCCGATCTGGTCAACCATCAGGTGGTCTCGATGATGGGCTCGTCAGCCGCCTACGGTTTTGGCGTCAAGGGCATGGGGCGCTCGTTCAACACACGGCTGACGGTGAATTTCTGACCGTAGCCCGCATGAGCGGAGCGATATGCGGGACGTCGGCGCATGTGGAAACGCCGGTCCCCGGATGTCACTTCGCTCATCCGAGCAACAGGCGCTCAGTTCGGCCGCTTGCGCTTATGCGCGAACGGGTTCGCCTTCTCACGCAGCGTGATGCGGATCGGGGTGCCGGGCAGCTCAAAGGCTTCGCGCATGCTGTTGGTGAGATAGCGCAGATAGCTGGTCGGCACCGCGTCGGCGCGTGAGCAGAACACGACGAAGCTCGGCGGGCGCGCTTTGGTCTGGGTGATGTAGTTCAGCTTCAGGCGACGGCCTGACACTGCCGGCGGCGGATTGTTGCCGATGGCATCCTCGAACCAGCGGTTCAGCGCCGCGGTCGGGATACGCTTGTTCCAGATCTTGTAGGATTCCTGGATCGCCGCCATCAGGCGATCGATGCCCTCGCCCATCAGGCCGGAAATCGCGACGATGGGCACACTCTTGATCTGCGGCAGCCAGTGATCGGCCTCGGTACGCAGCTGGCCGATCATGCCGCCCCGCTTCTCCACGAGGTCCCACTTGTTCACGGCAAGCACCAGCGCACGGCCCTCGCGCTCGATGAGATCCGTGATGCGCAGATCCTGCTCTTCGAACTTGTTCTGCGAGTCCATCATCATCACGACGACTTCCGCAAAGCGGATCGCGCGCAGAGCGTCGGCGACAGAGAGCTTTTCCAGCTTCTCTTCAATGCGCGAGCGGCGACGCAGGCCCGCGGTATCGAACAGGCGGAAGTCGCGCCCCTTGTAGTCCAATTCGACCGAAATGGAGTCGCGCGTCGTACCCGCTTCAGGCGACGTCAGCAGGCGCTCCTCACCGAGCAGATAGTTGATCGTCGTTGATTTGCCCGCATTGGGGCGGCCGACGATTGCGACGCGGATCGGGCGCGTGGCGATTTCCTCGTCGGTCCACTCTTCCGCGATCGGCTCTTCTTCGTCCTCTTCCTCGACCGGCACAGGCATCAGCTTGGCCAGCTCGTCATAGAGCTCGCCCATGCCCTCGCCATGTTCGGCGGAGATCTGGATGGGATCGCCGAGGCCGAGCGCGTAGCTTTCCATCGCGCCGATTTCGCCATGCTTGCCTTCGCTCTTGTTGGCAAGCAGCAGCACCGGCTTGTTAGCGCGGCGTGCGAAGTCCGCAAAAGCGCGGTCGTTCGGCGTCAGGCCCATGCGCGCGTCGATGACGAAGAACAGCGCGTCGGCGAGCGCGATCGCGGTCTCGGTCTGCTCCTGCATCCGCGCGGTCAGCGAGCCCTTGGCGCCTTCGTCGAGGCCGGCGGTATCGATAATGGTGAAGTCGAGATCGCCGAGACGAGCCGCACCCTCGCGACGGTCGCGGGTGACGCCGGGCGTGTCATCGACAAGCGCCAGCTTCTGCCCGACCAGACGGTTGAACAGCGTGGACTTGCCGACATTGGGTCGGCCGATAATGGCAATCGTATAAGAAGACATGGGGCGATCCGTGCGCCCGTTATGGACGTTCTGTCAATGCGCACTTACGCGCGAGGTTAGCGCGAAAAACTGCCCGACGGCATCGGCGCCGGGAATGCCGACGCAGGCTGCTGCTGTTGCTGAGGAGGTGCTGCTGCCGGCTCTTCCGGCGGCGGCGCGGTGGTGCGACGGCGGGTGATCTTGCGGCCGGCGGGCGGCTGGGCGACGCCGGCAGCGCTGCCCTCTTCCGCAGCGGCGGGCGAACCGTCCTGGCGCACGGTACCGACCTCGCCATCGCCGCGGCTCTTCGACTTCGACGCCTTGCGACCGCTCGGCGCGCCTGGTGCGGCCTGCGGCGGCGGAGCTGCGGCGGCTGCAGCAGCGGCCTGTTCGGCCTGCTGGCGCTGCTGGCTTTCCTTGTAGAGATCGCGCGGCACGCCCTGTTCGAGACCTGGGACGCCTTCCGGGAACACCGGCTTGCGGTCGCCGGGAAGCTTCTTCTTGGTGTCCATAAAGTCGAGCAGATCCGACGGATCCCAGCTGGACGCACCGCCGCAGCCCGTCAGCACGCTCGCAAGCGTGACGAGAACAGCAGCGGAAACAAGACGTTGCATCGACGAGCGCATAGGCTTCTCACTCAACTCGTTCGGAGACCGGCAATCAGCTCTTCGCCGCAGGCGGCAGCAGGGCTTGCAGCGCTTCGGCGCGGGTGCGGATGCTCGACGGCGTCTCGCCGTCATTCGAAATCAGATCGACCCACTTCCGCGTCTCGCCGGCATTGTTGGCCTTCCAGGCGGCCAGAGCGAGCAGCTCGCGGGCCGAATGGCGATAGGTTGACGTCGCCGATGTGGCAGGCTCGAGCTTCGACAGGAGCGTATCGTAAGGCGTGGTTTCCACCAGCAAGGCGCCGGCGCGGACGCGGGCGAGATCCTTCTCGGAAGCGCCAACGGTGTTGTCGGCGATGACCTCGTCATAAAGTTTCACGGCGGCGGCGACATCGCGCTTGGCGGCCTCACCGGCTGCGCGCAGACGGGCCATCGTACGGTAGCCCGATGGCGCCTCGGCAGCGAGCTTGGTGAACGCGGCTTCGGCTTCCGCCGGCTTGTTCTGCTCGGACAATTCCGACGCCTTATCGAAGGCTGCGCCGGCTTCGGCGGCCTTCTTGGCCTCGAAATAGGAATACGCGCGCCAGCCGCCGACGCCGCCGACGATCAGGATGGCGACCAGAATGATCAGGAGCGAATACTTCTCCCAAATCTTCTTGAGCTGCTCGCGACGCAGGTCCTCGTCGACTTCATTAAATAATTCAGACACTTAAAGATTTCCCGTCGCGGATCAGCCGCGCTCACCCCGAGCATTGCCGGGCGCATTGGCGCCAGCATGGCGGCGGCGATACCCTAGCGTTATGGCATTGGCAAGGCAAAGCCAATGCGATCAATGCGTTATCCCGAAAAGCTTAACGCAGTCAAACGGTGCCGAACTCAGTTGCCGCCGAAGCCGCCGCTGGTGCGGCCATTGGCGTTTTCCTCGGCGCTGTTCGAGCCATAGGCGGAATTGGCGTTATTGCCGCCGAGGGCCGCATTGCCGCGATAGATATCTTCCTTGGATCGATAGACCGGCCGCGGCTCGACAGAGCGAACATAGGCCTTGCGGGGCTTTTTCACGGGCTCGCTGAAACAGGCCTGAGGAACCACGCTGAAGGCAGCTGCAAGGGTCAGATATTTCAAGGCCTTTATCATCGACCATCCTCCGTCGTCGCCCTACCGCTACAACACCGAACCTGATGCGAAATTCCCGACCAGCGCGCCGGTCTGTGTCAGGCTTTCAGTTTGCCACCATAGACATGCTCGGGCGCCGGAAATGCACGGGAGCGCACCTCATTGGCATAGTCTTGGATGGCCTCCTCGATCATGGAACCGAGATTGCCATACTTCTTCACGAATTTTGGCACGCGCGCATTGAGGCCGAGCATGTCCTCGAGCACCAGCACCTGGCCGTCGCACGCCGAACTGGCACCGATGCCGATGGTGGGGATCGCAATCGTCTGCGTGATCTTTCGCGCGACCGGCTCGGCCACCGCTTCGATCACGACGGAGAAGGCACCGGCCTGCGCCACTGCGATCGCGTCATTCTGGATCGGACCCGAGACATTCTCGCCGCGCGCCAGCGCTTCGGCTTCGTCCTTGCCCTGCGAGCGGAACGAGCCGAGCGCGTTGATGGATTGTGGTGTAAGGCCGATATGCGCCATCACCGGAATGCCGCGCTCGGTAAGAAATGCGATCGTCTCCGCCATACGCGCGCCGCCTTCCAGCTTCACGGCGCCGCAATGCGTCTCCTTCATGATGCGCGCGGCAGAATGAAACGCCTGCTCCTTCGACGCCTCATAGGAACCGAACGGCATGTCGACGACGACGAGCGACTGCTTGGAGCCGCGCATCACCGCGTGGCCCTGCAGGATCATCATTTCCAGCGTCACCGGCACCGTGGTCTCGAAACCGTGCATGACATTGCCGAGGCTGTCGCCGACGAGAATCACGTCGCAATAGCGATCGACCAGCGAGGCCGTATGCGCGTGATACGAGGTGAGCATCACGATCGGCTCGCCATTCTTGCGCGCCAGAATATCCGGGGCGGTCTTGCGCTTGACGGCTGACTGAATCGACATGGTCTTAGGCTCCGAACACAGGCATGCCGATCACCACGGGGTGGAAGGCGAATGCCAAGGCAAGATAGGCGACGACACCGACGCCGACCGCGATCGCATCATTGCCGGCACCACCGACAGGAATCGGCGGTGCGCCGCTGTCGGGCCGACGCTTCAGCGAGATGCGATCGATCACCGCCCAGGCGAGAAACGAACCGAACAGGATGATCGAGCCGAGATCGCCATTGGCGAGCAGATGCGACAGAGCCCACAATTTAATGCCGGCCAGCATCGGATGTTTCAGCGTGGTGTAGATGCGGCCGCGGATATAGGACGCGGCGATCATGATCACCGCCGGCAGCATCAGCAGGATCGTGATGTGCTTCATCGCCACCGGCGGATACCAGACATCGATCCAGCCATTGGCGCGGTAATTGGCATAGCCCCAGACGATCAGCACCAGGCCGACGGCTGAGACCAGCGAGAAGGCGACCTTGTAGCCGCCCTCGCCGATCCGCGCGATCAGGTCGGCGCGCGCATCGCGCCTGGTGATGAAGAGATGGATGCCGAGAAACAGCACGAGGCCAAGGATCATCACGCTCAAGCCCATGACAGCCGCCTCATGATCTTGGTCCTCTCGCAGGGCGGTTGCGTGCCGGATGGGTTGCTCGCCCCGAAATTCCAATTATGGTCCCGTCGCCCACGGCGTCAGGACGCTGTCCGGTATCACTTTTCTGGGGAAACGCGCAATGCTGCGAAAAGTCACCACCTCCGCCCGGGCGCGCATGGCGCTCGCTGCAGCGCTGCTGCTCGCCGCGCCGAACGCAGCCTTTGCGCAGGCCGTGTGGCCGCCAAAACTGGTGCGCATCATCGTGCCGTTCGGCGCCGGTGCCAGCCCGGATATTGTCGGCCGCGTGCTGGCCGACAGCCTGCAGGCCAGGCATCCCGGCACCAATTTCGTGGTGGAGAATAAACCCGGTGCCTCCGGCAATATCGGCACCGATGCGATTGCCAAGGCGGCGCCGGATGGCGCGACGATCGGCATCTCGCTCGGCGGCCCGCTGGCGATCAACACGCTGCTGTTTGCCAAGCTGCCCTATAATCCCGACACCGACATCGCGCCGATCACGCTGCTGACGCAGTTGCCGAGCGCGCTAGCGGTGCCCACCAGCCTCGGCGTCAATTCGGTGGCGGAGCTGCTGGCCAAGGCGAAAGCAGACAACAAGGGCCTCGCTTATGGCTCCATCGGCGTCGGCACGCTGTCGCAGATCTGCATGGAAGCGATCGCGCAGAAGGCCGGGGTGAAGATGGTGCACATCCCCTATCCCTCCTCGCCTGCCGCGACCACGGCGCTTATCCGCGGCGATGTACAGGTGGCGTGCCTGCCGGCCATCGGCGTGACGCCTCAGCTTGCAACCGGTGCAGTGAAGATCCTCGCGGTGACGACGGCACAGCGCTCGCAGTTCCTACCGGATGTGCCGACGCTGAAGGAAAGCGGCGTGGATGTGCAGTCTGACGCGTGGAATGCGCTGGTCGGTCCGGGCGGGCTGTCCAAGGACGTGGTGACCGCCATCAATGCGGAGGTGCGCAAGACGCTGACCGAGCCGGCGGTGATCGAGAAGCTGAAGGCGCAACTGATCACGCCGTCGCCGACCACGCCGGAGCAATTGAAGAAGCGCATCAATGACGAAAAGGCGCTGTGGGCCGACGTGATCAAGGCGGCGGGGATCAGGATCGAGTGAAGGCGGCCGTAGGGCGGCCAGTCCCGTAGGGTGGGCAAAGGAACGTAGCGACGTGTCCGCCCTACAACTCTGCGTTTGATCTGGCTTCTATCGTCGTGTTGCGAGGCTGGGCTAAAACACCGCGCCGTCACGCCGTAAGCGGGCGGCTGAACGAGCCAACGGCGGTTGCTATCCCTTTAACCTCATGAACACGGAGGACTGGTCATGCAAGCCCGTCTGATCATCGCCATTTGCCTGCTGGGCACAGCGCCCGCATGGGCCGCCGAGCAAGGTGGCTGCGACAAATTCAAATGGCCGGCCGATAAAGCCATTGCAGTATTGTCGGCACCAGATCGCGCCAAGATGGCCTCAGGTGGCGAGTTACAGATTCCGGCCGCGGCGATACTGGAATTGAAACGTCACACCAAGGCAGAGCTGCCGATGGCGCCCGAAAGAAAACCAAGAGAAGGCAGTTTCGCAGGTTTCGTCAGCTTCAAGGGCCCTTCGAAAGCGGGCGTCTACACCGTCAATCTGTCGTCTCGCGCCTGGATCGATGTCGTGCAGAACGACAAGCGGCTGAATTCGATCGATCACAGCGGCGCAACAAGCTGCAACGGTATGCGGAAGTCGGTGAAATACGACCTTTCCGCAGGACCACTCGTTGTGCAGGTGTCCGACGTGAACGACGCCAGTATCAGCCTCGCCGTGCTCCCCGCCGATTGATCGCCCCTCGGGAACGCCGCGAATATTCTCTCTCTGCGATAGCCCGAACGGACCGCAAGTCCGTTCGGGCTAAATCCGTGTTTCCGTTCGGCTCCGATCAGAACGTCATGCGCGCCTTGAGATAGTAATTCCGGCCGGGCTGCGGCAGGCCCCAGGACAGTTCGTAGTTCTGGTCGAGCAGATTACGCACGCCGGCGCCGATGTCGAAATTCTGCGCGACCTTATAGTCCATCTGCACATTCGCCATCGTATAGGCGCCGGTCATGACATAAGGGAAAGCCTGGACCGGATTGGTCGAGACATCGCTCCAGCGTGCGCTGGCGATTTCGAGGCTCGGCGTGATGGTGAGGCGGTCGGTCGGCTTCCATGCCAGATACAAGAACGCCTTATGCGTGGGCACGCCGGTCGGCTGCAGATTGGGCTGACCAGGATCAGTGATGGTCCGATACAGATAGGTGTAGTTGCCGCCGACCTTCAGCTGCGCATTGACCTGTGCATCGAGCGAAACCTCATAGCCGTAGAAATTTCCGTTGCCGACATTCTGTGTCTGCGTGATGCCGGGCCCGATCTGCACCGTCTGGATCATGTCGGTGACGTCGCTGTAGAAAATCGCGCCGGACGCGCGGATATCCGAGGTGAGATAGTCCTTCCAGCCGATTTCATAGTTGGTCGCGCGCTCTGGCCCGAGATTCGGGTTCGGCGTCGCCGTTCCGAAACGCGTGCTGTAGAGTTCGAAAATCGTCGGAAAACGGGCACGGTCCGACACGCTGACATTGAGCTGGCCAGTGTCGCTGTAACGCCAGATGGCAGCGCTCTGCCAGTTGAACGCCGTGGAGCCGCCCTTCGGATATTCAAACAGCTGCGCGGTGGTGCTGTTGAAGTCCTCGGCTTTGCTGATCCAGTATTTGTCGTAGCTGACGCCACCGACCAGATCGATATTGCGCGTAGCGTGGAACGTGTTCTCGGCCGCGACCGACCAGGTCGTCTGCTCCTGATACTGCGTCGGCTCGAGCGACTGGAATTGCGCACTGGTCGGCCGGTTGTGATTGTATTCGCTGTGCTGGTCGGCGCGGTAGTGCAGCGCGGCCTTCAGCGAATTCATCGGAATGAGATCGGTGCCGATCTCGGTGCTGCCGCCATAGGCCTTGTCCGCATAGCGGCTGATGAAACGGCCGTTTTGGGATTGCGTGGTATAGTTGATGTTGTCGAACGCATCGACGCCGTTGTTGAACGTATTGTAGAAGAACTTGGTCTTCACATAGGACGCGTCGCCGAGCGCCGTGTTGGAGAGAAACGCGATGTTCTGCAGGTCCCAGAGCGGCCAGCGCCAATAGTTGTTCGCCGGCACCGGCGGGTTATTATTGACGTTGAGCGGCGCGCCCTTCTCGCCGGACTGCTTGATGAAATTGATCGAATATTCGTCGGTGGCGTTCGGCGTGATGCCAACCTTGGCATTGATGCTCCAGTCGCGGCTGTCGGAGCTGCCGCGCTTGCCGCCGTCTTCGAGCGAACCGGGCGTCGGATTGTAATTGTCCGACATGGTCCAGAAATCGCGATTGAGATAGCTCGCGCTACCCTGGACATAGTAGCCCTCCTGACGCGTACCGGCAGACGCGTAGCTATTCCAGCCCTGAAACTCGCCCTTGCCGCCGAACGACAACCCGCTCTGGAATTCGGCCTCGAACGGCTTCGCCGGCTTGCGCGTGACGAGATTGATGGCGCCGCCCATGCCACCGGGGCCGCTCAGCACCGAGGAGTAGCCCTTCTGGATCTGCACCTCGGAAATGTCCGACATCATGAAGCGGCTGAAATCGAGACGGTTGTCGGCGGGCAGATAGACACGCACGCCATCGATGGTCAGCGGCACCTGCTGGCGGTTGAAGCCGCGGACATAGATGTCGCTTTCATTGCGGCGGCCGTTGGCATCGAGATTGGCACTGACGCCGGGGATGAGACTGACGGCCTGATCGAGCGACTTCTTGTCGAAATTCCAGACGTCCTCGCGGGTGACGACGGATTCGCTGATGCCCGTTTCGCTGCTGTTGCGCGCACCGGTGACGACGATTTCACCGAGCTGATAAACACCCTGCCTGTCCTGCGCCAGCGCTGCACAGCTGATCGCAGCCGATGCCACCGATGACAACAGCATTGTCTTGTAGATGATACGCATTCTCGCATTCCCCAGCCCCGCTCAGCCCGAGCGGATTCGTTATATCCGCCGGACTATCACGACACCGTCGGCAGAAACGCGGATGATGCTGAGAAAAATCAAAGGAAAACACGCGCGCCCACAGATTACGGACGCGAGCGGCGCCCGCTGTCGCGGGATTTTGCGGCTGGATGAGGACTGAACGAAGCGCGCTCCTACCATCTGCCCGCTCAAGCGCGGGAAGACGGCAAGAAGCGACAGCGCTTTGAACTACTGCTTCGCGAACGGGATGAACTGGTGATATTCCTTCGGCACTTGGCTGCGATAGCGCGCAGGCACCGTGCCGGTGTCGATGGAGTGATCCAGCTCCTGCTGGCGGGTCATCTTCTTCGGTTTCTTCTTCGGCTTCTCGTCGTCAGCAACTGCGGCCTTGTCAGCGGCCGGGGTCGAAGCCGCCGGCTTGGTCGGCGAACGCACGGCTTCCTTCTCGGCGGGTTTTTCCGTCGCTGCCTTGTCGGTGGTTGAACGCTCGGCGGCCGGCTTCTCGGCAACGGGCTTGTCCGCCGGCTTCTCGGCCGCCTTGTCTACCGCGGGCTTGTCCGCAGTCTTCTCCGTTGTCGCAGCCGGCTCGGCCTTCTCGGCCGGCGCTGCGCTCTGGGCGAGGCTCGGTTCGACCTGGACGATCGCGAACAATGCGGCGACGGCGGTGCAGCCCAACCATTTCAACATCCGAGACTCCAATCAGCGTGCATGAGTGATGACATTCCGCAGCGGATTCCACTGTGGTTTCGATCAGTCGCAGCAGGCGCCAAACCGGTTCAAAGCCACATCGTCGCAATTCAGCGCACCGGCCCTGCCCCCTCGCCGGGTTCGCGATTGTCGACATAGCGGATCATGATCGGCCGTCCGGCAATGGCGCCGCCGAGCCCCTTGGTGAGCTTCATCGGCAGGCAGCCATTCAGCGAGTCATTGATCGCCTTGAGATAGATGTCGCGTGCCTCCTTCGGCGCATCCTGCGAGGCAAAAGTAACCCGCGGCGGCGCAATCGGCATGCCGGCGCGGTTGAACGAGAACATCACCGACATCTGCATCCCCGCGCGGGCGACATCGCGCGCCGGCGGCGTCCAGCAGGACCGCAGCGCCGCGAAGAGATCGCCGAGATTATCGAGATCGTGCTCGGGCCGGCGATACCAGTCGGCCTTGTCCTCGGGCGGCACGGTCATCACCGTGACCTGCAGGTTCTGGCCGATGGGATGGTCGATCTCGGACATGCACGGCCCAGCATCATCCAGCAGGCTGCAGATATAGGGCGCGCAAGGCGGGCCATCGAGCAAGCTGCATGGCGCATGCGAGAACGGCACCGCCTCCCCCGCGCGCAGGCGGCGCGGCTCGGCATAGGCGGCCGAGGCCACGGCCATCATGGCAAGAATGAGCAAGCGAACGCACATCATGGGACTCTAACGCACGAGATCGATCTGCCATCAGCGCAGCGTCGTCAATTCTCCGTCACCCGCAATTCCACTCCGTCATGCCCGGGCTTGTCCGGGCATCTACGTCTTGCAAGGTAGCAACAAAAGAAAGCGCGAATGACCGGGACGAGCCCGGCCATGACGGCGTTTCAAAGGGGGAAATTCAGCAATGTCCACCATCGATCTCAAGCCGCAGGGCGCCACGCATCCATTCGAGCGCAGCCACTCCATCGTGATCGCAGCGCCGGCCGAGACCGTGTTCGACTATGTCACCAATCCGAAATCATGGCCGGAATGGCTGCCCTCCTCCCACGAGATCGACTGCGACGACCGCCCGATGGGCTTCGGCGACACGTTTCACGAACACTGGTCGACCCGCTCCGGCCCTGTTTCGCTCGACTGGCTGGTGATCGCCTGCGAACGCCCGCGGCTATGGATCGGCCTGACGCATATGAGCGCGATCGGGCCGATCGTGGTGCAATATGTCTGTCACGAGGTGGATGGCGGCACGAAATTCATCCGCACGGTGCGCAACCCGGCCCGACCGAAGGAAGCAAGCGCGGAGATCATGGCACGGATCGATGCGGAGGCGGAATTGGGGCTGGGGAGTATCAGAAAGATAGTCGAGCAAAACAATTGACAAACGTTCCCAATACGGGAACATTCCATGATGAGGATCATCAAACGAAGCACTTTGGCCGCTTTTTGGAGGATCCATCCTGAAACGGCGCCTTCGTTGAAGCGATGGCAGCAGGTCTTCAGAGCTGCGCAGTTCACAACCATGGACGATGTCGCAAGAGCGTTTCCCAAAGCCAAGATTTTGAACGCCGATCGTGCGAGGTTTGAAATCGCTGGCGGCAACTACAGAATGATCGTCGCCTTCGATTTTTCCCATCAGATCGCCTGGATCAAGTTTCTGGGCACCCATGATGAATATGATGCCATCGACGCTTTGCGCGTCTCGATGTTCTAGGAGGCCGCAATGGATATTCGCCCGATTCGGACTGAACAGGATTACGACGCCGCCGTGGCGGAGATTGGTCGGCTGTGGGGCGCGACGGCGGGCACCGAGGACGGCGACAAACTCGACATTCTTGCCACGCTCGTGGATCGCTATGAGGACGCACGCTGGCCCACCGACGACACGATGGACCCGATTCATCTGCTACAGTTCGCGATTGATGAATTCGGTCACACGCAAGCCGAACTTGCAGAGCTGCTGGGCTCCAGGTCCCGCGCGTCTGAAGTTCTTAATCGCAAGCGACCGCTTTCGATCGAGATGATCCGTCGCCTCAACGAGGCCTGGAAGCTTCCACTGGAATTGCTGATCAAACCGTATGAACTGGACACGGCAGCGGCGTAGCCGATGCGCGCAATTCGTAGGATGGGTAGAACGCAGGCGCAGAGCGCCGGAGCGAAACCCATCACCGCGCGTTCCGTGCGTGTTGTGATGGGTTTCGCTACGCTCCACCCATCCTACGCATGCACCGTCACCCCTTCTTCTTCACATCCTTCACACTCGAGAACACGATGCCTTCCGCGCGCTCTTTCGTGTAGTTCAGATAGAAGTCGTTCTTGGCCAGGAACACGGGATCGTTGTCGACGTCGTCGGCAACGCCGGAATTGTTGGCGTTCATGAAGGTGTCGAGCTTCTTGGCGTCTTCCGACGAGATCCAGCGCGCCAGCGAGAATTCCGAAATCTCGAAGCTCACGGGCAACTGATATTCCGCATCGAGGCGCGCTTTGAGCACGTCGAGCTGCAGCGGGCCGACGACGCCGACCAGGGCCGGCGCGCCGTCGCGCGGACGAAACACCTGCACGACGCCCTCTTCCGACATCTGCTGCAGGGCTTCCTTGAGTTTCTTGGCCTTCATGGCATCGCCGAGGCGGACGCGGCGGACGATTTCCGGCGCGAATGACGGCACGCCGATGAAGGTGATGTCCTCGCCGTCCGTCAACGTGTCGCCGATGCGCAGCGTGCCGTGATTGGGAATGCCGACCACGTCGCCGGCATAGGCTTCGTCCGCGATGGCGCGGTCCTGGGCGAAGAAGAATTGCGGCGACGACAGCGACATGTTCTTGCCGGTGCGCACCAGCTTGGCCTTCATGCCGCGGGTGAGCTTGCCCGAGCACAGGCGCGCGAAGGCGATGCGGTCGCGGTGGTTGGGATCCATATTCGCCTGGATCTTGAACACGAAGGCCGACATGCGCGGCTCCTCGGCTTCCACCTTGCGGATATCCGCTTCTTGCGCGCGCGGCGACGGGGCGAAACGGCCAAGGCCTTCGAGCAGGTCGCCGACGCCAAAATTGCGCAGCGCCGAGCCGAAATAGACCGGGGTCATGTGGCCCTCGCGAAACGCCTGCAGGTCGAACGGCTTGCCGGCTTCCTTGACGAGTTCGAGTTCGCCGGCGATTTCATCGGCGTCGAGATTGGTGTTGCGGCTGGCGAGTTCGGAGATTTCGATCTTCTCGCCGGCGCCGGTCTTGGCGCCGCCGCCTTCGAGCAGGCGGATACCGCCGGTCTCGATGTCATAGGTGCCGACGAAATCGCGGCCGCGGCCGACGGGCCAGTTGATCGGCACGGTATCCAGCGCCAGCGTCTTCTCGATCTCGTCCAGGAGATCGAAGATGTCGCGGCTCTCGCGGTCCATCTTGTTGACGAAGGTGATGATCGGGATGTCGCGCAGGCGGCAGACCTCGATCAGTTTCAGCGTGCGCGCCTCGATGCCCTTGGCGGCGTCGATCACCATGATCGCGGAGTCGACCGCGGTGAGCGTTCTGTACGTGTCTTCCGAGAAGTCTTCGTGGCCGGGCGTGTCCAGCAGGTTGAAGACATGGCCCTGGAATTCGAAGGTCATCACCGAGGTGACGACGGAGATGCCGCGGTCGCGCTCGATCTTCATCCAGTCGGAGCGCGTGTTGCGGCGCTCGCCCTTGGCCTTGACCTGGCCGGCGAGATTGATGGCGCCGCCGAACAGCAGCAGCTTTTCCGTCAGCGTGGTCTTGCCGGCGTCAGGATGCGAGATGATCGCAAAGGTGCGGCGGCGCGCCACTTCGAGGGCGAGCGGAGACGCGGCGGAATTGGAAATGGCGGCGGTGTCGGACATGGCGAGGCTGTGGCAGGGAAAGGGAGCGATTTCAAGGGTTTTTGGCGGGATGCGGCGACCTTCGGCCGCGTTGCGGCGGGCGCATCAGGACCCCATATAAAGCCCGCGAGGACGACCTCCAAATTTTCATTCACTGCAGGGACGGCCCTGCCTGTTCACAGGGAGGCCCTTCCATGGCCTGGTTCATTCTGTTCGTTGCCGGCCTGCTCGAGGTCGGCTGGGCCGTGGGTCTCAAATATACCGAGGGTTTTACCAAGCTCGTGCCATCCGTGCTGACGCTGACCAGCATGGCGGCGTCGGTGGGCATGCTGGCGCTGGCGCTGAAGGAACTGCCGATGGGAACCGCCTATGCGGTCTGGACCGGCATCGGTGCGGTCGGCACCGCGGCGCTGGGGATCTACCTGTTCGGCGACCCCGCCACGGTGGCGCGGATCGCCTGTATCGGCCTGATCGTGGCCGGGATTGCCGGGCTCAAGCTGGTCAGCTGAAGGGAGCTCTCCACTCCGCCGTCATCCTGAGGTGCGAGCGTTTGCGAGCCTCGAAGGATGGCCGCACGCGTCGGAGTTCGTGGCCGCATCCTTCGAGGCTCGCCTAAGAAGGCGAGCACCTCAGGATGACGGGTTGGGAGTGTTTGTCAGATAAAGCTCAGATGCAGCAGCTTCACCGCCCACCATGTCACGGCCGCGACGATCGCAGCCGCCGGAATCGTGATCACCCAGGCATAGACGATCGAGCTCGCCACGTTCCAGCGCACCGCTGAAACACGCCGCGCCGCGCCGACGCCGACGATGGAGCCGGTGATGGTGTGGGTGGTGGACACCGGCACGCCCATGAAGGTCGCCGCGAACAGGGTCGCCGCACCGCCGGTCTCGGCGCAAAAACCCTGCATCGGGGTCAGCTTGGTGATGCGCAGGCCCATGGTGCGGACGATGCGCCAGCCGCCCATCAGTGTGCCCAGCGCCATCGCGGCCTGGCACGAGATCACCACCCAGAACGGCACCGAGAATTCGCTGCCGAGATAGCCCTGCGAATAAAGCAGCACAGCGATGATGCCCATGGTCTTCTGCGCGTCATTGCCACCATGGCCGAGCGAATAGAGCGAGGCCGAGACGAATTGCAGCACGCGGAAGGCACGATCGACGGCAAAGGGCGTAGAGCGCACCGAGGCCCAGGACACGATCGCCACCAGCACCAGCGCCAGCAGGAAGCCCACCAGCGGTGACAGCACGATGGCCAGCAGCGCCTTGAGCAGCCCGCTCCACACAGCGGCAGAGAGCCCGGCTTTCGCAAGACCTGCCCCGAGCAAACCGCCGATCAGCGCATGCGACGACGACGAGGGAATGCCGAGCGCCCAGGTGATCAGATTCCACACGATGGCGCCCATCAGCGCCGCAAAGATCACTGCGGGATCGATGATTGAGGGATCGATGATCCCGGTGCCGATGGTGTTGGCCACATGCAGGCCGAACACCATGAAGGCGATGAAATTGAAGAACGCCGCCCAGAACACCGCATATTGTGGGCGGAGCACGCGGGTCGAAACGATGGTCGCGATGGAATTCGCGGCATCGTGCAACCCGTTGAGGAAATCGAACAGCAGTGCGACGGCGATCAGGCCGACCAGCACGGGGAGAGCGAGCGAGGCGTCCACTGGCCCTGCCCTTACACTTGCTCGATGACGATGCTGCTGATCTCGTTCGCAACGTCGTCAAAGCGATCCGCGATCTTTTCGAGATGCTTGTAGATTTCGGCACCGACCACGAAGTCCATCGTGTTGGCGTCGCGATGCTTAAGAAACAGCTCCTTCAGCCCGATGTCATGCAGGTCATCGACGCGCCCTTCGAGCTTGCCTATCTCCTCGGTGAGCGCGGTGAGCAGACCGACATTGTCGCCGATCTTGTCCATCAGCGGCACGGCCTGGCCGATCAGGTCGGCGCATTGCACCAGGATCGTGCCGATCTCGCGCATCGGCGGCTCGAACTGGCGCACCTCGAACAGCATCACGGCCTTGGCGGTCTGCTGCATCTGGTCGATGGAATCATCCATCGCGCCGATCAGGTTCTTGATGTCGATGCGGTCGAACGGGGTGATGAACGAGCGGCGGACGGCGGTCAGCACTTCACGCGTGATGTTGTCGGCGTCGTTCTCGAACTGGTTGACGCGCTGGCAATAGACCGGCGTTTCCTCGCCGCCTTCCAGCATCCCCGCCAGCGCCTTTGCGCCCTCGCTCACTGCACGCGAATGCTGGGCGAACAGGTCGAAAAACCGCTCCTCCCGCGGCAGAAAGGATCGGAACAAGCGCATCATGCGGGGCACCCAGGCAACAGGACAGACAACGTGACGGAGCCGCCGGGCGGCCCATTGTCACGAAACCGTCATAAAGCATGTCCGGGGAGCCGGAGCAATCACCGGTGGCCCCTCGCCGCGTCATCCACCGAATTGTGCGCGATGATTTTTTATCAGTCGGCGCAAGATGTTGGCGGTGGTGTGTGCGTAAGTCGGCACTGCGCCTCCCGAGCAGAAACCGCACATTCACGCCCCGATTGCACCGGAAGCCAAGGGAAATCCAACCCCGCCGCAAGAGCCCTCCAAGGCTTTGCGGCCGGCACGCGCGCATGCTGAGCGCGCTCACAGGAGCGACGACCACCACCAATCGAAGGAAACGTCATGGGCAAGCCTTGTACGTCCTTGCAGGTTCCGAAAGGCGCATCCGATATGACCGACGACGCGCCACAGACCGGGCGACGCCCTGCAGGCGAAGAGCTGGCACGGGTGTCGAAGACAGCGCCGCTGCGCGTGGCTGCAAGCGGGGCCGACGGCACCATCGCCCACTGGAAACACGGCTCCTTGCACGACGTGGTCGGCGCCATGGCCGATCATGTTATCATGGCGCATAGCGGATCGATGCAGCGTCTGGAGCGGCGCTCCGGCCAGTCGATTGCGATCGGAACCGCACGTTCAGGCGCGGTCACGATCATTCCCGCCGGATCAAGCGCGCGATGGGATATTTCCGGCTCTGTCGAATTCGTTCTTCTGAGTCTCCCGGAGCGAACGCTGAAACGGATTGCGGACGAAGCCGACGCGAGCGCACCCGCCAACATTATCGAACGCACGGCGCATCCCGACCCGATCACCTCACGCCTCCTGCTCAGCGCCGCCGACGTGCTGGAAGGCAATGCGGCGCTCGATGCACTGTTCAGGCAGCAACTGACAGATCTGCTGGCCACACGCCTCCTTGCTGCGCATGCAGGTTCACCGGCACCGCATCAACCGGTGATGGGCGGGCTGGCACCGAAGACGCTGACGCGCGCCATCGAGCGTTTGCGCTCGGACAGTGATGCCGACATCTCGCTATCTGCGCTTGCTGCAGAGGCTGGCCTGTCGCGCTTTCACTTCGGCCGCGCCTTCAAGGAAAGCACGGGATTGTCGCCCCATGCGTGGCTGCGGCAACATCGGCTCGATCAGGCGATGACCATGCTGCGCTATACGGACCTCACGATCGCGTCGGTGGCGGCAGCGCTTGGCTATGCCTCGCAGACCGCTTTCGCAGCCGCCTTCAGGAAGCTCACCGGACAAAGCCCAAGCGATTGGCGACAACGCACGCGATAGTTTTGTATTTGTAAGAGCATGATCTTGTCCGAAAACCGGAATCCACTTTTCGGGATCATGCTCTAACCGCAATCGCTCTACAGCGGCAGCAATCGCTCTGGCGCAGCCGCAGATCAGGACCGCTAAACCGTCTCCATGCTGACGCAGCAACAGAGGGAGACGAGCAATGGCCTGGAAGATCCTCGGTGATCCATTCGCCATTCTATCGCGAAGGATCGTTGCGAGCGCCCTCATCTACGGATTAACGCTCACCATTCGCTTGACGACCTCGGCCGGACAGGACGCACCTCCGCCGGCGCCGCCCATACATAAAAGCAGCGCGCCATTTTACATCATGGTGAAGGACCGCAACTACACATTCCGCGATCGGCCGCCGATCTCGCGCATCTGCCGCAACGGATGTGACCGTCCGCTGCAACTGGCAGCGGTGCTGGACTGCTTGCCGCCATAAGCCTCGCTTTCATCACGTCCCCTCTCCGCATCGTCACCGATCGCACCACATGGGCCGCAGCTAGACCGCGGCGGTGATGACGCGCGTGCAACCGAGCAACCCACCCCAAGGAGAACGTCCCATGCGAATTGTTATCATCGGCGCCGGCTTCGCCGGCATGTATACCGCACTCTCTGCTGCACGCCTGCGCGACATCAAGGGCGTATCGCCTGACGAGCTCGAAATCGCGCTGGTCGCACCGGAGCCGACGCTGGTGGTGCGCCCGCGGCTCTATGAGCCGAAGCCCGAGACGCTGACGGCACCGCTGCTCGACGTGCTCAAGGCTATCGATGTGACCTATGTGCAAGGCAGTGCCGAGACGATCGACACCGCAGCGCGCATGGTCAAGATCGCCGCAAACGACAAGACGCCAACGTCACTGTCATACGATCGCCTCGTCATCGCGACCGGCAGCCGGCTGTTTCGCCCCAATATTCCGGGCCTCGCAGAACACGGCTTCAGCGTCGACAGTCTCGACGATGCCATCGCACTCGACAAGCATCTGCACGATCTCGCCCGCCGACCGGATTCGATCACACGCAATACGGTCGTGGTCGCCGGCGGCGGCTTCACCGGCATCGAAGCGGCAACTGAAATTCCGACGCGACTTCGCGCGATCCTCGGCAATGACGCCAAGCTACGCATCATCATCGTCGATCGCAACAGCGCCATCGCACCCGACATGGGCGATGGTCCGCGTCCGATCATCGAGGAGGCACTGCGCAAGCTCGGCGTGGAAACCAGACTCGGTGCCGGCGTGGCTTCACTGGACGCATCCGGCATCACGCTGTCCGACGGCGAGCATATCGAAGCAGCGACGGTGATCTGGGCGGCCGGCATTCGCGCCGCGCCACTGACGACGCAGATCCCAGCCGAACGCGATAATTTCGGCCGTCTGCTGGTCAGCCGCGATTTGCGCGTGCCTTCGGTGCCTGGCGTGTTTGCAACGGGCGATGCCGCCCGCGCCGCCTGCGACGACATCGGCAACTACGCGCTGATGTCGTGCCAGCACGCGACACGCATGGGCGCCTTTGCCGGTAACAACGCCGCCGCCGAACTCCTGGGCGTGCCGAGCCGGCCGTATCACCAGAAGGCCTATGTCACCTGCCTCGATCTCGGCGAAGCCGGTGCGCTGTTCACGCGCGGCTGGGATCGCAACGTCGAGATGATCGGCGATGTCGCCAAGAAGACCAAGCAGGAGATCAACACCGTCTGGATCTATCCGCCGAAAGCCGAGCGCGCCGCAGCGCTTGCCTCCGCCGATCCAGAACGCGTGACCGACCTCTGACGTCCCCTAAACCTGTCGACCTACCAAGGAGAACTCACAGATGACACAGACTATTGAATCCACCCGGCAGATCGCCAAGGAGAAACCCATGAGCTTTGATACGATCCCAGCCCCGATCAGGTCGGGGCGCGACGAGCTGGTACCATCACGCTATGCGGTGAAGATCGGCGACATCGACGTGCTGGTCGTCAGCGACGGCGTACTGCCGCTTCCCAACACCATGCTCGGCCACAATGCCGATCCCGCCGCTCGCGCCGCCTGGATGCACGACATGTTCCTGCCGCCGGACGCGTCCGACTGGCCGCTGAACGTGGTGGTGGTGCGCAGTGGCGACCAGATCATCCTCGTCGATGCCGGGCTCGGGCTCGATCCCGACCTGCACTTGCCGCGGGCCGGACAGTTGATCCAGCGTCTAGCCGCGGCCGATATCGACCTCGGCTGCGTCACCGATATCGTGCTCACCCATCTTCACATGGACCATATCGGCGGATTGCTCGTCGAAGGCGTGAAAGAGAAGATGCGTGCGGACCTGCGTATCCACGTGGCTGCGGCCGAGGTCGAATTCTGGAAAGCGCCCGATTTCACACATACCAGAATGCCGGACGGATTCCCGGACGCGCTGCGGGCGACGGCCAAACGGTTCATGGCAGAATACGGAAACTATTTCCGGACATTTGTAGACGCGTACGAACTTGCGCCAGGCGTCATCGTCCGTCGTACCGGTGGCCATACGCCTGGGCATAGCGTCGTCCGTCTCGCCTCCGGCGGTGACGCGCTGACCTTTGCCGGCGACGCTGTGTTCACCGTGGGCTTCGACCAGCCCGACTGGCACAACGGCTTCGAGCACGATCCGGAAGAAGCTGCGCGGGTACGGACCCGCATGCTGCGGGAACTGGCCGCCACCGGCGAACTGCTGGTCGCGACTCACCTGCCCTTCCCCTCGGCCGGTCGCGTAGCCATCGACGGCGACGCTTTCCGCTGGGTGCCGATCTCCTGGGACTACTGAGTCTAGTCCGCGCGAGAGCGGATGGGTAGACAGGCATTCCCGTCGCCGTCGCCAAGGCGCGATGTGCCAGGCAACAAAAAAGGGCCGGCGCAGATGCGCGGCCCTTTTTCATGGTCCAAGTCACGTCCAGTACATCCGTGGACGTGACAAGGATGTCATCGCATCAGAGAGCCTGAAGATTGTCGGCAGCGTTCTTGCCGCTGCGTTTATCCTTCACGACTTCGAAGCTCACCTTCTGTCCCTCGGTGAGGGAGTGCAGGCCGGCGCGCTCCACAGCCGAGATGTGCACGAACACATCCTGGCTGGCGCCTTCCGGCGCGATGAAGCCAAAGCCTTTATTGGCGTCGAAGAATTTTACGGTACCTGTGGGCATGACGATTCCTTTCAATCGGTCATAGGGCATCGACTTCCAAATCTGTCGGAAGCGGTTCAGATCGAATTTGAAGAGGAGGTTCGTCAGCGGTGTCATCCAAGGACACCAAGCGTTCAAAGCATCGCATGCAACGTCGATGGGACGTATGTGCCCTGCAAATGCGATCTTTCTAAGGCTCGTTGCCGCGTTTCTTTCTGTCAGGCCGTGTTTCCGTTGCGAGCGATAGGTCCTGCTCACGCGCAAGATCTCGGGCAAGACGCTCCGCCCTGAGGCGCTGCAGATTGGCCAGAGCAACAGCCTCCCTCTCGCGATAGGCCGCCATTCCCTCCGCGGCGTCAACCAGCCTTCGCTCGGCGGGTATCCGCGCGAAAGGCCTTGTGTAGTGATGATCCGACCTGCTGTCCCGAAACTCTTCCGGTCCACGCAACAGGCGCTGCTTGCGATGTTCGACATCGGCAGTCGTAGCGCCTTTGTCAGCCATGGTATCGAGCTGTGCGGAAGCCAATGTGCTCGCGCGGCGGTGCTGGGTGTTCGTTTGTCGATGCGTCCGGCGAAGCGAAACAACCATCAAACCGGCTTTTGCAGGCCAGATGAATAGGCCCAGGCGGCGATATTCGCCTGGATGTCATCGTGGCCGGCGATTCTGAGCAGACGATCCCGCTCGACGCCCGCCGGCATTCTCATTGCCCTCGTCACGGCCTCGCGCGTGAGATCAGCGACGATGTCTTCGGAGTTACGCTCGGAAAAAGGATTGCGTCTCATCGTGAACCGCTCCTGCTAGAGGATGGCGGGAGCGCATTCAGGCGCTCTCATCGCTGATAGAAACCTGGAGCCGTTCAGCGGTGTCTCACCATGCGCGCTTCCCGGGCCAATAGCCAGCCTTATATTTCCGAGGCGTCTGCAATATTTCGCAAAGTTTATCTGAACCTTTCCATCAGCTGCCGATTTAACATTCACCACCGCACCGCACTCGGCCTTCGGTGATGAGATCGAAAATGGTCCCGGCTGACTGAATCGGGATGTCCCATGTGCAAGAAGTGCGACGAAATCGATCTCAGGATCGAGCATTATCGATCATTTGCTCTCGGGCCAGCCGACAATCTGGCGCGTCAAAGCATCAAGATTTTGATCGAGGATCTCGAAGCGGCGAAGCTCGACTGTCACTGCAAGGCGAAGTGATGCCGATATGAGTGATCATATCAGCCTGCTCAAAGCACGATATTGCAGCTCGATCCTGAAAATGGCTTCACGACATTCCGACGTCGAGGCGACGCATCTCTGCAACAGCCTTGCAACCGAGCGCGCGACGGGAGGGACCTCGCCGCCAGTCACGAATGCCGAAGAGGCTGCACTGGAAGCGATTTATGCGCTGGTGATCCGGCTGGGCCACAGCAATTTCAGGTCCTCTCCCATCGAGGTCTCGCATGCGGCACAGGCCATCGACCAATGGGTGGCCGTCGCGCAGTAGGCCTGCGCGAAGACCTTCCCGGACAGAATGGATCCGACCAGAGCTCTCGAAAACATTTCGACAGGACCGAGAGAATGACAGCGCAGCTGATCAGCCCGACAGCGTCTCAATCACCCTGCAATCACCGACGCGGCCGTGGCTGCACTCGTCCACCATACGCACAAGCTCGCCGCGCAACGCAGTGAGCTGGGAAATCCGGCGATCGACCTGTGTGAGATGCCGACGGGTGATCTCGTCAACCTTCCTGCAGGACTGATCCGGCCCCTCGCTCAGGGCCAGCAATTCGCTGATATCCGCGATCTCGAAACCGAGATCGCGAGGCGGCGCAACGCCATACGCATGGCGCTCCCTAGCGGAATCGAACCTCACTCTCGAACAGTTAGTGCAGTCATGAGATTGAGCGCCAGCGCAAGTACGGCAGCAGCGGCGGCCAAAACAAACAGCGTCGCGTAGCTCACGACGCCATGGGCGAGCAGTATCGACAGACCGTAGGCGCCGGCAGCCTGCCCGCCTGCAAAGCAGGTCACGGCGCGGCCCCAGATGGCGCGCTGCCGGGCGGGATCGCCGGGCACGAGTTCATGCACGCGGCCAAGGGCGAGCGGCACGATACCCGGCGTGAAGCCGCCGACGACAACACTCGAAATGATCGGCAGTGCCGGCATGTGCGTGCCGAGCGGTAGAGCGACGATAGCCAGCGCCAGCAGAGCATAGCTGAATGTCAGCGCGCGCCCGAAACCGATCTTGTCCGCGACGCGGCCGGTCACGAGCGGACCGATGACTGCGCCGCATCCGAACAGCACCCAAAAGCCAGCACCTGCATTGATGCCGAGACCAAGTTGGCGAGCTACATAATCCACGAGGAAGATCGTGTGCGGCGCCATCGCGAAGGCGACGAGACCGTATTCCGCGATGAGGGAACGGTTGAGCCGGCGCGCTTTGACGCCGAGTTGCTGCTGCACGGGATCGGCATGCGCGCCCTCGCCCGTTTCACGCGGCCAGCTGCGCCAGCTCGCAGCCGTCAGCAATGCGGAGAGCACCGCAAAGCCGATCCAGCAGGCGGCAAGACCTTCACGCAGCAGCAGCGGCACCAGCGTTCCCGACGCGGCCGCGCCGAGGCCAACGCCGACGAATACAAGGCCACCGACAAGCCCGCGGCGCGACGCAGCGACATGCGGCAGGATGGTCGATGCGGCGAGCACCATGATGAGTCCGCCGGCAATGCCTGGGACAATGCGCCAGACCAGATACCAGGTGAAGGACAGCGGCACTGCGCAAGCGAGGCAGGCGACAACAACGGACACCATCGAGGCCCGCAACACAGGCACGGCCCCGAACCGCGCCGCGAGCGGACGTGCCGCCGCCGCTCCGATGAAATAGGCGACGAGATTGATGGCACCGAAATAGATCACGTCGGATGCCGCGAACCATTTGGCGGCAATCAGCGCCGGGACCAATGGCGTATAGGCGAAGCGCGCCAGACCGATCCCCACGAAGGATGCGGACAGACCGGCGCAGGCCCAGCGCCACATATCGGATGAGACGACAGGATGGGGCTGAATGGAACCGGAAGAGCGATCGGGAATGGTGGACATGAGTGACCTCCGTCCCTTCGCCTTAGACCTATCGGTCAACCAAGAATAATGATTATAATCGATGCCATTCATCTGAAATGGAGATGATATGAACAGCATCGAACTGGGTGTCTTTGTCGCCGTCGCGGAGGCCGGCGCCATCGGGCGCGCGGCCTTACAGCTGAATACCGTCCAATCAAACGTGACCCAGCGGGTGCGTGCCTTGGAGGACAAGCTGGGCGTCCCGCTGTTCCACCGCTCCAAACAGGGCGTCACGTTGACCACGGTCGGCGAGCGTCTGTTGCCCTATGCCCGCCGGGTGGCGGAATTGCTCGAGGAAGCTCGCCTCGTTGCAAGCGACGACGCGGTACCGGGCGGCGAGTTGCGGATCGGTGCGATGGAGACCGTGGCGGCCCTGCGCCTGCCGCCGATCCTCGCCTCCTATTCCGGGCGCTATCCGGATGTATCGGTGACCATCGCCACAGGCACGACCGAGGCTCTTGTCGCGCGGGTGCTTCATCGCGAGCTGGAGGGCGCATTCGTCGCCGGTCCCGCCGAGCATGCCGAACTCACCTCTTTCAGGATCGCCGAAGAAGAACTCGTGCTGGCCACCGCCCCGCGCATCTCGGGCGTGGCGGAGTTACGCCGCGACGGCCGGGCGGCCGGCAAGGTCATCGTGTTTCGGGCGGGCTGCTCCTACCGCCAGCGCACGGACGAATTTCTGGCACGCGAGGGCCTGGTCAGCGTGCCCCGGATGGAGATGGGCACGTTCGACGGCATTGTGGGATGCGTCACGGCGGGCGTCGGCTTTGCGCTGCTGCCGCGCGCGGTGATTGCCGCTGCCATCAGCGACGGCCGCATCCGCGCGCACGCACTGCCCAACGAGATCGCCCATGCGGAGACGGTGTTCGTGCAGCGCCGGGATACATTCGTAACAGCGGCGCTACGCTGCTTCGTCGAATGCATCGCCGAACAAAGAGCGTAGTCAGCTGTCGGTCGCCACCGGCTCCGGCCGAGATACAACATAAGCGGCGGAGCCGATCATCAGCACCGCGACTGCCGTTGCAAGCATCCAGCCCGGCCGGGCCTGCGTCCAGAATAGCGCATAGCCGAACGTCATCCCCATCACCGCCATCCATTTGGCGCGGCGAGGACTCGCACCCTGCTCGCGCCAGCGCCGCAGGCTCGGGCCGAAACGTGGGTGATTGAGCATCCACGCTTCAAGGCGCGGGGACGATTCGCCGAAGCACCATGCCGCCAGGATGAGGAAAGGCACGGTCGGCAGCAGCGGCGTGACGATGCCGATCATGCCGAGCAGCAGCATGAGGCCGCCGAGACTGGCGAAGATGGCTCTCTTCATGCGGATCGTCTCTTGTTCAACACGTCGAAAAATCCTCGTAAGTAGGCTAACCTTGGCCAATACTGACCAATCTGGGGAGATCGACGCGAAATGGCGGTTCTATCGCACTACACATCCCGTGTCGGTCTAGAGGGAATCGCTCGCTCCAAAACGCTCCGAGCGACTGATTTTCAGCAGTTGAACGATAGGACCGAACATTTCTACGCATGGGAGATACTGCAGCGAGGCGGCCTCCTGGAAGCGATTAGCCAATTGCCGCCAGGATTGATATCGCAGCCTGTTGATCTTGACGCACACATCGCCACATCAACAGCTGCTTTCCGAGCGCTGTTCGGCCCAAATGGAGGAATGATGTTCGTCACTTCCTTTGCAACCTGCCGCAACGAAGATGAGGAACGACGAGGCATCCTAACAATCTGGGATCGGTATACAGGTCACCAGGGGTACTGCCTTCAGTTTGACGAGCGGGACATCAGGAATCTCCTTGAACTGGAATTGATGAAAGGCAGCTACGCCGCTCTCTCCCTTGAGCGCGTCAAGTACGGAGTGGACATCAATTCCTTACAGTACAAAAAGCTATGCACTCAGCTTTCGAAGGCATTCTTGCTCCAAGCCGCTCGAGAACGCCCGGATCTACGATTGGATCCTGATCTGAGCGATATGTGGGCCTCGACCTACCTGCATCGTAAGCTCATGGAATTCTGCGCAAGCCACAAAGATCCATGTTTCGAAGATGAGCGGGAGATGCGAATTTTTGCGTTCCCCGCAGACGAAGCCATGGCTCGCCCGTTCACCGGCATTGCTGTGCGAAAGCAGGTGCGGCAACCTTCACAGGGTAAGCAGTACATCGACATCGGCGAATTCTGGGAGCCGACGTTGACGCCTCGCCGGATCATCATCGGCAACAGAGCCGACCCGAATATCGACAGTGTTTTGGCAAACTACACCAATAATCCGGTCGTTTCTCATGCAAACCTTCCGATCGCGTAGCCTATTTTGTTCGAAACAATAGCCAAAACTCAGGCCGCAGCGCTGCATGGCGATTGCTCGTCTTGTATACAGGGCAATTCGGATCCTCAGCGACGTCGGGCTCAGCATCTATGCTGAGCCCGAGAAAATGTGTGATCTGCTGCGCCCCCACTCCGCCGTCATCCTGAGGTGCGAGCACTTGCGAGCCTCGAAGGATGGCCGCGGGCGCCGGTGTTCGTGGCCGCATCCTTCGAGGCTCGCCGAAGACGGCGAGCACCTCAGGATGACGGGGACGGAGATGATTCTCCTCAACGCAAAACGCCGCGGTTTCCCGCGGCGTTTTGTTTGTCGATGCGCCCTGCTTTTACAGCGAGCGCTTAAACAGGTGGCCGATCTCGCCGATGATGCCGCGGCGGAAGGTGAGCACGCAGACCACGAAAATCACGCCCTGAATCACCGTCACCCACTGGCCGAAGCCGGCGAGATATTGCTGCATGGCGATGATCACGAAGGCGCCGACCACCGGGCCGTAGAGGGTCGCAAGACCGCCCACCAACGTGATAAGCACGACTTCACCCGACATGGTCCAGTGCACGTCGGTGAGCGAGGCGTTCTGCGCCACGAACACTTTCAGCGCACCGGCGAAGCCGGCGAGCACGCCCGAGAGGATGAAGGCCATCAGCTTGTACTGATCGGTCTTGTAGCCGAGCGAAATGGCACGCGGCTCGTTTTCGCGGATCGCCTTCAGCACCTCGCCGAACGGCGAATTGATGGCGCGGAAGATGATCAGGAAGCCGATCAGGAAGCCCACGAGGATCACATAGTACAGGATGGTCGGCTTCGACAGGTCGAACAGGCCGAACAGCATGCCCTGCGGGATGCCCTGGATGCCGTCTTCGCCATGGGTGAACGGCGTCTGCAGATAAAGGAAGAAGATGAGCTGCGACAGCGCCAGCGTGATCATCGCGAAGTAGATGCCCTGACGACGGATGGCGATGAGCCCGGTGACAACGGCTAGCACCAAGGCCGCGATCAGACCGAACACGATCGACAGTTCCGGCGACAGCGGCCCCATATTGATCATGAACTCGCCGATCAACGGGACCTTGAAGCCAATGGTGCCGACCTTGGCCATATGCGCGGTGACATAGCCCGCGGTGCCCATGAACATCGCATGGCCGAAGGACAACAGGCCGCCGTAACCGATCAGCAGGTTGAAGGCGCAGGCGAACAGCGCGAAGCACAGCGCCTGCATCACGAAGAACGGATACAGCCCGGAGAACGGCACGGCCACAAGGAGGACTGTCATGATCACGAAAGCGATCATCTCATCCTTGGTGCCACGGGTCTGCGTCGTGGGGATCGAATTGTCAGTGATGGTGGTCATATCAGGTGGTCCGTCCCGTCAGGCCCGAGGGTTTCACGAGGAGCACCAGCACCATCAGCACGAAGACGACGGTGTTGGAGGCCTCGGGGTAGAAATACTTGGTCAGGCCCTCGATGATGCCGAGGGTGAAACCGGTGATGATCGATCCCATGATCGAGCCCATGCCGCCGATGACGACGACAGCGAACACGACGATGATGAGGTCTGCGCCCATCAGGGGGCGAACCTGATTGATCGGCGCCGAGAGCACGCCGGCCATGGCGGCCAGACCGACACCGAGACCGTAGGTCAGCGTGATCATGAGCGGCACGTTGATGCCGAAGGCGCGCACCAGCGTCGGGTTCTCGGTCGCGGCGCGCAGGTAAGCACCGAGGCGCGTGCGCTCGATCAGGAACCAGGTGGCGATACAGATCACCAGCGAGAAAATGACGACCCAGCCGCGATAGATCGGCAGGAACATGAAGCCGAGATTGACGCCGCCCTTCAGCGCATCCGGGATCGCGTAAGGCAGACCCGACGAACCGAAATAGTTCTGGAACACGCCCTGGATGATCAGCGCCAGACCGAAGGTCAGCAGCAGGCCATACAGGTGATCCAGATTGGCGATCCATTGCAGCATCGTCCGCTCCAGGATCATACCGAAGACGCCGACGATGATCGGCGCCAGGAACAGCGCCGGCCAGTAGCCGATCCCTGCCAGATTGAGCAGGAAGTAAGCCACGAAAGCGCCCATCATATAGAGCGCGCCATGGGCGAAGTTGATGATGTTCAGCATGCCGAAAATCACGGCGAGACCGAGACTCAGCAACGCGTAGAAGGAGCCGTTGATGAGCCCGACCAGCAATTGTGCGGACAGGGCCTGGAGATTGATCGACATGGCGCTTTCAACTCTGATCTTAGTGGAAGTCGCAGCCCGGCGGCGGATACCGCCGGGCCACTGCTCTCGTTATTTCTTCAATAGCGAACAGGTGCTCTTGTCGAGCGGCGTGAAGGCCTGGTCGGCCGGAATCGTGGCCACCAGCTTGTAGTAATCCCACGGCGTCTTCGATTCCGAGGGCTTCTTGACCTCGAACAGATAGGCCGGATGGATCTTGCGGCCGTTCGGCTGGATCGAGCCCTTGCCGAACAGCTTGTCGTCAGTCGGCATGTCCTTCATCTTGGCGACGATCTTGGCGCCATCATGCGGATTGCCACCCAGCGCTTCCAGCGCCTTCAGGTAATGCAGCGTGCCGGAATAGACGCCCGCCTGCACCATGGTCGGCGGAGCCGCGCCCTTCGAACGCTCCGAGAAGCGCTTCGAGAAGGCCCGGGTGTCGTCGTTCATGTCCCAGTAGAAGGTCTCGGTGAACGAGAGCCCCTGGGCCAGATCGAGACCCATCGACTTCACGTCGGTGAGGAACAGCAGCAGCGCGGCCAGCTTCTGGCTCTTGCTGATGCCGAACTCGGCCGCCTGCTTGATGGTGGTCGAGGTGTCGCCGCCGGCATTGGCGAGACCAATGACCTTGGCACCCGACGACTGCGCCTGCAGAAGGAAGCTTGAGAAGTCCGACGAGTTCAGCGGATGCTTGACGGAGCCCGTCACCTTGCCGCCCGCAGCCTTCAACGCATTGGTGGTGTCACGCTCGAGCGCGGCACCGAAGGCGTAGTCGGCAGTGAGGAAGAACCACGAGTCGCCGCCGGCCTTGGTCAGCGCCGTGCCGGTGCCGTAAGCGAGGTTATAGGTGTCGTAGGTCCAGTGGATCGTGTTCGGCGTGCACTGGGCATTGGTGAGATCCGAGGTGCCGCCGCCGGAATTGATGTAGACGCCGTTCTTTTCCTTGACGACATTGTTCACGGCCAGCGCGACGCCCGAATTCGGCACGTCGGTGATCATGTCCATCTTTTCGCGGTCGAACCACTGGCGCGCCAGGTTGGCGCCGATGTCCGGCTTATGCTGGTGATCGCCGGAGATCACGTCGATGGTCCAGCCCTTGGCCTTGAGGCCGGAGTCTTCGACGGCCATCTGCGCGGCCAGGGTCGAGCCCGGACCGGCGAGATCGGCATAGATACCCGAGAGATCGGTGAGTACGCCGATCTTGACGTTCTTATCCTGAGCCGCGGCCGCAGAGACGGTCGCGGCGGCAATGGCGGTGCCGAGCAGAAGTCTGGTAATCACTTTAGACATTCAATTCCTCTTGGACTGCTCCCGGCACGCGCCGAGAGCACTATTTCTTCAACAGTGGGCAGGTGCTCTTCTCAAGCGGGGTGAACGCCTGATCCGCAGGGATCGTCGCCACCAGCTTGTAGTAATCCCACGGCCCCTTGGATTCTTCGGGCTTCTTCACCTCAAACAGATAGGCGGGATGCAGTTTGCGCCCGTTGGGCTGGATCGTTCCCTTCCCGAAAATCACATCGTCCGTCGGCGTTGCCTTCATCTTCTCGACGACCTTGAGGCCGTCATGTGAATTGCCGCCGGCGGCATCGAGTGCCTTGAAGTAGTGGATCAGCGACGAGTAGACGCCGGCCTGCACCGTGGTCGGCATCGCCTTGTTCTTCGCGCGGTCCTGGAAGCGCTTGGAGAAAGCGCGGGTACCATCGTTGAGATCCCAGTAGAAGGTCTCGGTCAGGTTCAGGCCATTGGCGACCGGCAGGCCGAGCGAATGGATATCCGTGATGAACATAAGAAGACCGGCCAGCTTCTGGCCACCCTTCACGATGCCGAATTCGGACGCCTGCTTGATCGAGTTGATGGTGTCGCCACCGGCATTGGCGAGGCCGATGACCTTGGCTTTCGAGGTCTGCGCCTGCAGCAGGAAGGACGAGAAGTCCGGCGTGTTGAGCGGCGGACGCACGCTGCCGACCACCTTGCCACCGACGGCATTGACGGCGTTGGTGGTGTCGCGCTCGAGCGCAGTGCCGAAAGCATAGTCCGCCGTGAGGAAGAACCAGGTGTTGCCGCCAGCCTTGGTCAGCGCTGTGCCGGTGCCGTTGGCGAGCTGATAGGTGTCGTAGGCCCAGTGGATCGTGTTCGGCGAACACTGGGCGTTTGAGAGATCCGAGGTGCCCGAACCGGAGTTGAGATAGACGCCGTTCTTTTCCTTGACGACATTGCTGACGGCAAGGCCGACCGACGAGGTCGGAACGTCGACGACGACGTCGAGCTTGTCGCGATCAAACCACTGACGCGTGATGTTCACACCCACGTCCGGCTTGTTCTGATGATCGCCCACCAGCACTTCGATCTTCCAGCCCTTCGCCGTCAGCCCCGAATCCTCGACCGCCATCTGCGCAGCCAGCACCGAGCCCTGCCCGGTGATATCGGCATAGAGGCCAGACTGGTCGTTCAGCACGCCGATCTTGGCCGTCTTGTCCTGCGCCGATGCACTTGAATTCGCGGCAAACACTGCCGCGATTGCAAGTAGCGATGAGGTAACCTTCCTGTTCAGCATTGTGTCTCTCTCCCTGAGATATTCATGATTTCACTCGGACCGTTGGCTCGTTCCGTAGCTTTTATGAATTAGACGCCGAGATAGGTGTGCAGCTTGTCCATGTTGGCGGACAGCTCAGAACTCGCGAATCCGTCCACGACCTGGCCGTGATCGACGATGTAGAAGCGATCGGCGACGGTGGAGGCGAAGCGGAAATTCTGCTCGACGAGCAGGATGGTGAAGCCTTCCGACTTCAGCCGCGCGATGGTGTGACCGATCTGCTGGATGATGACCGGCGCAAGGCCTTCGGTTGGCTCGTCCAGCATCAGGAAGCGCGCACCGGTGCGCAGGATGCGGCCGATGGCCAGCATCTGCTGCTCGCCGCCCGAGAGCTTGGTGCCCTGGCTGTTGAGGCGTTCCTTGAGATTCGGGAACAGTTCAAAGATCTGCTCGACCGACAGACCACCCGGACGGATGGTCGGCGGCAGCATCAGGTTCTCGCGCACGTCGAGGTTGGAAAAAATGCCGCGTTCTTCCGGGCAGAAGGCAATGCCCTGCTTGGCAATCTTGTCCGAGGCGGTCTTGATGATTTCGTTGCCTTCGAACTTCACCGACCCGCTGCGCTTGCCGATGATGCCCATGATGGACTTCAGCGTCGTGGTCTTGCCGGCGCCGTTACGGCCGAGCAACGTCACCACCTCGCCCTGCTTCACGTCGAAATTGACCCCGTGAAGAATGTGCGATTCGCCGTACCACGCCTGCAGGTCGCGGACTTCGAGAACGGTTTTTGCGTTTGCAGAAGATGAAGCCGGAGCGGCCGTCAACGTATCAGCCATGTCCGGCTCCCAGGTAAGCTTCCTTCACGCGTTCGTCCTTGGTCAGGTCGGCATAGTTGCCTTCCGCCAGGATCTTGCCGCGCGTCAAAACGGTGATCTTGTCCGACAGCGTCGAGACGACGCTCAGATTATGTTCGACCATCAGAATGGTGTATTTCGCCGAGATCCGCTTGATCAGCGCGGCGATCTTGTCGATGTCCTCATGGCCCATGCCGGCCATCGGTTCGTCGAGCAGCATCATTTCCGGATCGAGCGCGAGCGTCGTCGCAATCTCCAGCGCGCGCTTGCGGCCATAGGCCATCTCGACTGCCGGGGTATTGGCGAATTCGGACAGGCCCACGTCTTCAAGCAGTTCTGCGGCGCGCTGGTTGTACTTGTTGAGCACCGACTTCGAGCGCCAGAAATCGAACGACGCACCGTGCTGACGCTGCAGCGCGACGCGGACATTCTCCAGCGCGGTCAGATGTGGAAACACTGCCGAGATCTGGAACGAGCGCACGAGGCCAAGACGAGCCACGTCGGCCGGCGCCATCGCGCTGATGTCCTTGCCCTTGTAGAGGATCTGGCCTTCCGAGGGCTGCAGAAACTTGGTGAGCAGGTTGAAGCACGTCGTCTTGCCGGCGCCGTTCGGGCCGATCAACGCGTGAATGGTACCCTTGCGGACCTGGAGATTGACGTCGCGAACGGCGTAGAATCCCGCAAATTGTTTGGTCAGTCCGTGGGTTTCGAGAATGAACTCATCGGTCAAGCAAATTTCCCCCAACCAGCCTTGTCGCGGTGTCGCGCGATCGGCCAGTTTTTTGCGCAGCGGTCGTGAACGATATGAAATCGGGTCGCCCCAGCCCGGCTGCATGTCGCGGCACGGACTATGCCGTCAAGCGATCAATTAACGCAAGTGCAGTACAGGCGTTTTGCCGGGGACGCCTCGTCGCACCAACTTCGCCATTAGTCGTAGGGGGTTGCGCCCTTAACGCACTGCACAAATAGGGTGCCAGAACATTCCGCCAAACAGAACTTTTGACGGCAAAGCCGTGCGCCACGCGCATGGAACGAGATTGAAGTCGCTTATTAATTGTATGATTAATCGACCACGCCTTCTTCATTCTTTATTTGCCTGAGCGGCTCATACTTCTCGCATTCGCACAAGTGAGACGATGGCCGTGAGTTTCGAAAGCTCAGACGCATCCGTTGTGAAGTCGATCCGACAGCGCGATCTGCTGAATTGCTGGCTGCGGCTTTATGCGCCCGCACAGGCGCTGCCCCGGCTTGCTGCCTATCAGCCGGAACGGATCGATGACGAACGCGCCGATCTCGTCAATTACATCGTCGATCACAACTATTCGCCGGCCCGCTTTATCATCGACAGCAACGGCACGCGGATGGCGAGTGCATATGGCTCGACCGGCAAAGGTCGCTATCTCGACGACTATCTCGGCCCGATCCTCGGCCCCGTGGCGCTGCCGGCCTATCATGCTTGCACCGCACGACGACTGCCGGTCTATACGATCTCGATGATCGACGACGTCAACGGGCATTTGGTCGCCTATGAGCGATTGCTGCTCCCCTTCAGCGAGCGCGGCGACACCGTGGTCACCCACATCATCGCCTCTTTGAAGACCATCAGCGAAGACGGCAGCTTCGAGATCCGCAACCTGATGCGCGGCCATCACAGCGTGCCAACGCCGAAGCTCAGTGTGGTCATCGACCGCAACCTCGCCCACCGCCTGCCGGGCCGACTGGCCATGGGTGACGTGATCGAGATCGACTGAGTTACGCGAGTTCCTTCGCGTAGATCTCCGGCTTGAAGCCGACCAGGATCTTGCTGCCCGCTTCCAGTACCGGACGCTTGATCATCGACGGCTGCTCTAGCATCAGCGCGATCGCCCTGGCCTCGGTGAGCCCCTGCTTCGACGCATCGTCGAGCTTGCGAAACGTGGTGCCGGCGCGATTGAGCAGCGTCTCCCAGCCAACCGCCTTCGACCAGCGCACGAGATGCGCCTTGTCGATGCCTTCGGCCTTGTAGTCGTGAAAGGCATAGGCGACATCATGGCTATCGAGCCAGGTGCGCGCCTTCTTCATCGTGTCGCAGTTCTTGATGCCGTAAAGGGTGTTCGCCTTCGCCATGCCGTTTGATCCCTTGGTCCCGATCTCTTTCCATCTGATGGAGCGCCGCTATGCGCAAGACCGAAGAGAAGCGGTCCACTGCCGAATCTGGCATAGAGCGGATCTCGTCTCGCACCGGATGCCATCATGGAATTCACGGCCCTCTTTCTCACCATCACCGTCACCATGCTGGTCGCATGGTGGGGCCCGAGGCCGCTCGCGCTGTCGCTATTTGCCGTGGTGCTGATCGCCTGCATCGCGACGTTCATGCACCACGCTACCGACACGTTGAAACTGTCGTTCTGAGGCGGCCATGACACCCGATCGCGCCATCACCCTGAACGTCATTTCGCTCTACGCGCTCGCCGGCGTGCTCGCGACCGCCTTCGGCGCGCAGTTCATGCTGGGGGAGTTGCCCTGCCCGCTCTGCCTGCTGCAGCGGATCATGTTCGCGCTGCTGGCCATCGGCCCGATCCTCAATATCCGCTACGGCCCGCGCCCGAGCCATTATGCATTGTCGCTGCTGGCCGCGATCGTCGGCGCCGTGGTCTCGACCCGGCAGGTGCTGCTGCACATCCTGCCCGGCGATACCGGCTATGGCACCGCGCTGTTCGGCTATCACTTCTACACGCTGGCCCTGATCGCCTTTATCGCCGCCATCGCACTGATCTCGCTGGTGCTGCTGTTCGACAGTCAATTCGTGACGCCGCCGGATTCGGTCGCGGCAGGCGCATTCGTGACCATCGCCATTGTCCTCATCATCGCCTTGACTGCGGGCAACTTTGCATCCGCTTTGCTCGAATGCGGCTTCAAGGCTTGCGCCGACGATCCCATCGCGTATGAGCTAATGAAGCGGCGCATGTAACGAGACCGGAATGACCATGACAGGCATCACAGTCGCTTTCGCACCGTTCGAAACGCTGGCTTCCGCACTTCTGCAGCACATCAAGACCGACGACGGCTCGCATGACGTCGCGCACTTGGCGCGCGTCTGGTCCAATGCCCGCAGCATCCAGGCCGTCGAAGGCGGCGACCTCGAAATCCTGGCGGCCGCGACACTGCTGCATGATTGCGTCGCGGTCGAGAAGAACTCGCCGTTGCGCGCGCAGGCCTCCCGCCTCGCCGCCGAACATGCGGTGACGCTGCTGGCGCCATTCGGCTGGGCGAATGACCGGCTGGAACGCATCGGGCATGCGATCACGGCGCATAGTTTCTCTGCCAAAATCACGCCCGAGACGATCGAAGCGAAGATCCTGCAGGATGCCGACCGGCTGGATGCCATCGGCGCCATCGGCATCGCGCGCTGTTTCTACACCGCGGGACGGATGCAATCTTTTCTCTACGATGCCGAAGACCCGGCCGCGCGTCACCGCGCACTGGACGACCGCGCCTTCGCCATCGATCATTTGCCGGCCAAGCTGCTGACCCTCGCGGACGGTTTCAACACCGCCGAAGGCAAGCGCATGGCGCAGCAGCGCCACGCGCGGACCGACGCGTTTCTTGCCGCTTTCATGAGCGAAGTCGGCGCGGTTGATCCGACCGCTGGTTAGCTGCTAACGCGCGGATGTCGTGTCATCTGCGATGGAACACCCATGACCATCCGCCCCCTCGTTCGCTATCCCGATCCACGCCTCGCGCTACCGGCCGCTGATGTCAGCGTGTTCGACGATGCGCTGCGCATTCTCGCCGAGGATCTCCGCGACACCATGCATGCCGCACCGGGCATCGGCATCACCGCGCCGCATGTCGGCGTTTTACTGCGCGTGGTCGTGCTCGATCTCGGCGATGATGCGAAGACCTACATCAATCCGGAAATGATCTGGACCTCGCCCGAGATGATCATGCATCAGGAAGGCAGCGTCTCGATGCCGGGCGTGAATGATGACATCCAGCGACACGCGCGCGTGCGGATCCGCTATCGGGATATCGACGGCACCACGCATGAAGAAGAATCCGACGGTCTGCGCGCCGTCTGCCATCAGCACGAGATCGATCAGCTGAATGGCATGTTCTGGATCCAGCGCCTCTCGCGCATCAAGCGCGAGCGGATCATCAAGCGTTTCGAGAAACTGTCGCGGCGCTGAGCCATCCGCTCAATACTGATCGTGCCGCCGGACCCATGACATCGTGAAATCGAGCCCGTCCTCGTCACGACCTTTCGGCACCATGTCGAGGAAGTGATAGGCGCCGTTCACTTCCTCGACGCCGCGGCCGAAGATCGAATAGGTGTGAAACACCTCGCCCGCATCATTCTTCGCGAACACGCTGATGCCGACCTGTTCCGACGTGGTGTTCGGCTGCACCTTGTAGTTCCAGAAGGTCTCGCCCTTCGCCAGATCCTCCGGCGGGAACGCGCCGTAATAGTCGATGCTGAAGGTGCTGCGATCCGACACCCAGGGAAAGCTCCAGCCGAGACGCTTGCGATAGGCCATTAGCCTGTCCAGCGGGGCGCGCGAGACTGCGGTGAAGGCGACATCACGATGTCTGAGATGGACCGGAATGCCGTTGAAATTGTCGGCCCAGAACGAGCAGGATTTGCAGCCCTCCTGCCAATCCGACCCGAACATGAAGTGATAGACGATGAGCTGCGAGCAGTCGCCGAACAGATCGGCCAGCACGCGCTCGCCGTCCGGCGTCTCGAACAGATAGGGCTTTGCGACACGCTCCCATGGCAGCGCCATGCGCCACCGCGTGAGTTCATCGCGCTGGCGGGTGAAGGCCTTTTCGGCCTCCATCAATTCGAGCCGCGCCTTCAGCCAGTCTGCGTGTGGGACAACAGTGTTCTGCATGATGACCTCCCTGATTTCCTTGAGCTGCGGGCTTACTCCGGCAGGCGCTTTCCATATTCCTCGTGCAAGCGCTGCCAGACATCCCAATAGGGCTTGGGCTCTTCGCCATTGAGACGCGCCACCAGCACATCGAGATGGGTGTGCCAACCGGCGCTGACCTTGAGCGTGTTGGCGCGATCGCTGATCCGTTTGTGGATCACGGTGAGCAGCACCTTGCTGCCTTGCGGGTTGAGTTCGAATGTCACTTCCCCGCGCGGTGCCCAGCTGAAGGTGATTTTTCGCGGCGGATCGACCTCGATGATCTCGCTCTGCATGCGATGTTCCGCCGCAAAACCATCCGGCCGCTTTGCTGGCGGATCGGACAGCTCGTCATTGCGCCAGACGAACTCGAACGGCGCGCCGACACGCATCTGCATGTCGCCGGAGGCCAGCCACTGTCTGCGCAGATCGCTGTCGGTGAGATAGGCCCAGACGCGCTCGATCGGCCCCGGCAGCAGGCGCTGGATGGTGAGTTCGGCGGGACCTGTGAAGGCGCCATAGGCCGATGGCGTGATGTCGTTCATCGCTTCTCTCCTGTTGTCGGCTTTTTGGATTTCGCTGCATCGTCGGCGTGCAACAATTGCTCGAGCGCATTGAGACGGTCGGTCCAGAACCGCTCGTAGAAGCCCAGCCACTCATGCGCGCTGGCCAGCGGCCCCGGCGCGAGCTGGCACCAGTGGGTGCGCCCGCGCACCTCGCGGCGGATCAGGCCGGCACTTTCCAGCGCCTTGATGTGTTTGGACGCCGCCGCCAGCGACATCTTGTGAGGCTCAGCGAGCTGGCCGACGGTTCGCTCGCCCATCACAAGTTCCCGCAGCATCTGCCGCCGCGTGGCATCGCCAAGGGCGTGAAAGACATTGTCGAGCTGAGGCGCGAGTAATTCAACCATGGAGTTGAATATAAAGGGGGCCGACCCAATAGTCAACCATCCGGTTGAGTATTCACGACATCCGGCTGTCAGTGCCCAAACCTATCTGGCCGTGTTCGATCGCTTCCCCTGCGGATGGATCGTCTCGCCCCTGGACAGCATCTCGACAAAAGCAGCAATACGTTTGCGACGCCCTGCCTCGGTCTTCAAATTGCTTACCCGAAACGACAGGGCGAACCGGTTCTGCGCACTGAGTTTCGCGAACATCGCCTTGGCCTTGGGCACGGCATCGATGGCGGCCTGTAGATCTGCCGGCATGTCCTTGTCCTTGACCGCATAGGCGCGGTCCCAACGGCCATCCGCCTTGGCCGCGTCCACATGGGTGAGACCATGTGCCGTCATGCGATCCTCTTCGATCAGGCGCGCGACATTCTCGACATTGATCTTGCTCCAGACGCTGCGCCTTCCACGCGGCGAATAGCGTTGCAGGAAGCTGGCCTCGTCCAGCCCCTTGCGGATGCCATCGATCCAGCCCCAACACAGCACGACATCAATGGCCTCCTTCGGAGTGATCGACGCGAGGCCGGATTTGACCTTATGAATCTTGATCCAGACCTCGTCATCTTTGTCGTGGTTCTTGCCGAGCCATTTGTAGAATGCGTCGGCCGTCTTGAACTCGCGCACCTTTGCAGGATCGACCTTGACCGGCGCCATCGTCTCCTCGCTTCCGTTCTATTTCTTCACCAGCGGGCAGCGCGACGTTTCGATCGGCTGGAATGCCTGCTCGCCGGAGACTGTGTCGAGCAGCTTGTAGACATCCCAACGCCCCTTGCTCTCCGACGGCTTCTTCACCTCGAACAGATACATGTCGTGCAGCATGCGCCCATCCTCGCGGATGCGGCCACCCTTCGCATACATGTCGTTGATCGGCATCTCCTTCATTTTCGCGATGACAGCCGCGGAGTCCGTCGTCCCCGCCGCCTTCACCGCCTTTAGGTAATGCGTGAGCGATGAATAGAGCCCGGCCTGCACCGAGGTCGGCGCGCGCTGGGTACGTTCGCGAAAACGCTTGGTGAAAGCGCGCGTCTCGTCATTGAGGTCCCAATACCAGGATTCGGTGACCAGAAGCCCCTGCCCGATATCGAGGCCGATACTGTCGATATCGGTGATGAAAGCCAGCAGCGGCGACAGGCGCTGTTGGCCGCCCTGGGTCAGGCCGAACTCGGTGGCCTGCTTGATGGCGGTGATGGCGTCGTTGCCCGCATTGGCAAGGCCGACGACTTTCGCCTTGGAGCTCTGTGCCTGCAGCAGGAAGGACGAGAAGTCCGACGTGTTAAGCGGATGCTTGACCGAGCCCATCACGTTGCCGCCGCTCTTCTGCACGACGGCTGCCGTGTCACGCTCCAGCTCCTGGCCGAAGGCATAATCGACCGCAAGGAAGAACCAGCTGTCGAGCCCCTTACGCACCGTTGCCAGCCCGGTGACATTCGCCTGCGAGAACGTGTCCCACGTATAGTGCACCGTATAGGGCGTGCAGGCTTCATTGGTGATGCGCATGGAGCCGGCGCTGTTGACGATGACGATCTTGTTGCGCGCTTTCGCGACTTCGATGATCGCAAGGCCGGTCGCAGACCCCGCAAAATCGACGATGGCCTCGACGCCCTGGTTCTCGATCATCTCGCGCGCCTGGCTGGCAGCGAGATCGGGCTTGTTGAGATGATCGACGAACACGGCCTGGATCTTGCGGCCGAGCACCTCGCCACCGAAATCCTCGATCGCCATTTTGGCAGCGACTTCGCTGCCCGGGCCCGACGTGTCGGCATAGACACCGGTCATGTCCATCAATGCGCCGAGCTTCAACGGCGGCTTGTCCTGCGCCGCGGCCACCGATGTCACGGCGGAGAGTGCAAGGCCTGCGATAGCAGCGATGATGTTGCGGGACTGTTGCGTACGCGCGGAGGCGCGAGCGAACCGGAGCGAGGTCGGCATAGGCGTGTCTCCCTGGACAATGCCTGGTTCGCTCGGTCTGTTTTCAATCAAGACGCGGCGCGCGTCAAACCGATCGACCAGATCTCATTGGCGACAAGGTTCGCACGACAACGCGTCGGGATCAACGCTCGCTGCATGCAGCGCGGCAGATACACATTTCAGCTCACGAAATTTCCGCGGCGGAGTCAGCGCGCATCCAGCCCCATCTGCCAGAAATCCGCCTCCAGCCTCGATGCCTGGCCAAACAGTTTGACGAGGTCGTCAAAGCGCCGCTCCGTCATCGCGCGCGCTGCGAGATCGTCGAGATGCCGGCGTGCCTTCACCGCGATGTCCTGATAGCCGGCGCCCGCATATTCGCCGATCCATTCGCGATAGGGATGATCGCCGAGCGCATCGACACCGCGGGGCGTCAGGTTGCGCCCGATCTCCGCATAGCCGATCACACACGGCGTCAGCGCCACATGCAAATCGAGCAGATCGCCGGCCGCGCCGCAATCGAGCACGAAACGCGTATAGGCCACCGTCGCCTGCAGCTCGGGCGCCGCCTCGATATCGGCCGGCGACAATCCCCAGCGGCCACACAGTTTGATGTGCAGTTCCATCTCACCGAGGATCGACGCCAGTCCGCCTTGCGCGATCTTCATGTCGTCAAGCGAGCGGCTCTTGTAAGTCGCGAGCGCATAAGCGCGCGCGAACTGGATCAGGAACAGATAGTCCTGCACCAGATAGGTCCGGAACGCCGTCTCCGGCAGCGTGCCGGCGCCGAGCTGGCGGACGAAGTCGTGATCCACATAAGACGACCAGTCGTCGGCGGCGGCAGCTTTGAGGCGGTCGAAAATATCCATCGGGTCTGTCTCGCTTGTTTCGCGCATCTTAACGCATACAAGCGTGGCAATTGAAAGCCGGTGCGACGCCCTACAAGGCTAGCGTCAGCTGCACCCACAGCGGATCGGCCGGCTTGAAAAGCGGCCCATAGCTCAACCCGAAGGCGGCCTTGTCGAATTTATCCTTTTCCGAGCGGACATCGCCATCGCCGCGGATCACCCTGTTGGCGGTGCGCTTTTTCAGCTGCACGTAGAGCGGATCATGAGGCATCCCCCAACCATCTGGCGTCCTGCTCGTCACCTGCTCTCGCGCGGTCCGTTCGACCACGGGCACCATTGCGCACAGATCGACATGCGTCATCAATTCGAGACCGAGCTTGCTCAGCGTCGCATTGTGGCTGGCATGATGCCCCACTTTGTAGAGGATGGTGCGTGCGAGAATGTCCTCGATCTTCAGCCGTCCCCGCCCGCCATCGCTCTCGGGATAGGTCTGCTTTCCCCACGACAACCAGTTGCCGACTTGCGCATCGCCGGGGAATAGCAGGACCCGCTTGTCGGAGAGCTCCAACGCCAGCGCCAGCGACGTGTTGTTGACGTCGCCATCGATCTTGAGCGCGAGATTTTCCGCGCTGCCGAGCCAGTCGGTATCGATCGATCGAACGAAACGCTGCCGGGCGCGATAGAGCTTGACGATGGAATCCTTCTTCATCTCAACGTCGTGCTTGCTCTTGCCCAGCTTGCCGTCATAGGCGCGTTGATACAGGGGCGTGAAAGGCTGCACGGCGACAAGCGTGTCACCACTGTGTTTGCCGTGAATGCCGGCAAGGCCCATCACCGTTTCGACATCTTCGCCGCGCGCCAGATACACTTCGCCTGCGTTCGGGGTTGGATTGAGCTTGCGCAGCAGATCGTCATGGTCGCGCGGCGGACCGAGCACATAGGCCCGGAACGCATCGTCGAGCCCCCAATGCACGGCTTCGCCCGGTCTGAGGAAGGACACATTGCCTGCGCCGGCACGCACCCGCAGCCATTCCAGGACGGCTTCGCAGCTCGCATTGCCCGGCAGCTTCTTGCCGCTGCCCGCAGCCGCCATCCCCTTCGCATCGGATCGATCGTCCTGGATATCGCCGTAGAACTGCAGCAGATTGGATACCGCCTGCATCTGGCTGGTCGCGGCGAACGCCTTGTTCTGCACCAGCGCAGTCAGTGCCGTCAGCGCCTTCTTCTTTTTGTTCCGGTATCCATTCGCAAAACCTTGTCGGCGCGGTCCTCTGTCCAGGCCATCCAGACCTTGCGGATCGTCAGGTCCTTGAACGCTTCGGCGGCATGGATGAAACCCGACAGATGATCGAAATGCTCATGCGTCGCGACCACGAGATCAAGTACGCCGCCGGTATCGCGCATGAAGTCGGCCACGCCGGCGACGATGCGTTCCTTGCCGCCTGCCGTAGACGGCTTCGCAGACGCCTTGCCGATACATTGCAGGACACCGCAATCGATCAGCATCCTGAAACTGCGATCGCCGATCGTGTGTTGCAGCAGAAAGAAATCGCCGAGCAGTCCGCGATACATCCGGACCGACACACTGCCTTGCCCCGTCTTGCCCGCAGTCTTTCCTACACTCTTGCTTCCGACGCGCTTGGCTTTCTTCGCCGATGTCTTTGCGGCAACGGTCTTGCGAATCCGCACGGAGACCGCAGACGCGGTCGTCGAACGTTTTTTGGCTGTTTGCGCGGCTGCTTTGGCGGGCTGGCGTTTGCGCGTTGCGCGCGTCGTCTGTTTTGCCATGGTCGCTCCTACTGGCCGCGATGCGTCATGGCGAACGGCTCGCGTTCGTCGTCATCAGCGTCCTGCAGATAGGTGAAGCCGAATCCATCTGGATGCGACAGCAGCTGCCGCTGTTCTTTGAGGCGCTCATCGTCAGTGATGGCCTTGCGGATCACATAGCGCAGACGTTTTTCCCTGAGGTCGATGATCAATGTCGCCCCGCCACGAAAGACGAAGTCGTGGTGGCCCCTCTGCCGCTTTCTGGTGTCGGCCGTTTTCTGTTGATCGGTATCGAAATAGCCGCGCCGCGCTTGCGTTACTTCGATCACGAGTTGCCGAAGGTCCTGGCCATCCGGCCCGGTCCGGCGCGTGGTTCGCACACTGTGCACCTCGACGCTGGGATAACCGTCTTCTGAAAAGATACTCCAGAGCTCCTTGTTCTCGCGGTGCATGAAATGGACGCCTAGCGCCTTCTCCCAAGCCAGATCGACTTTCACGCTGATGGGATCGGCGGAAACAAGCCACGTCTGCAGATTGGCGCAGTTCTTCTTGGATTGCGCATAGATCGCGTCGCGCTCATAAAGGGGGTCCGTATCGAGCTCGATATTCTCGAAATCGTCGAGACTCAACAAATCGCGGCCGAGCATCTGCTGCGGCGTCTCCCACAGCAAGTTCTCCGGCGACATCGACAGGCAGTCATCAACCAGGATGCCGCGGCGACGGAATGCTTCGGCGAAGGCAAGCCTGTAATTCATAGGATCGTTCGGCACGAGATCGTTGTCAGCCGTGATGATGCCGCGCAAAAATTCGCCGAACCGGACATCGACAGGCGGCAGGTAGTCGAGCGCACGGATGCACATCCGCAGCACCTGATCCGCCGTTCTAACCGCCTCTTTCGTCAGCCTTCCGGCCAGATCGGAATTCAGGCGCTTGCCATCGCCGCGCGTGACACCGCCGATGCGCAGCAGATCTTCGGTGCGCTTGCTGTAGATGGTCAGGAACGCATCGAACACCGCTGCAACGAGAATGGCGCCGCGATCATGGCATTCGGTGGTGCGCGCCAGTAAATCGGGATCGGGCCGGCTGCCGACATATTGACGCAACGAGTCACGCCCGGACGTCCCTGCCGCAAACTGGCTCGCCAGCCCGCTGAGCAGGCTCGCCTGATCCAGCGATCCACCTCTTTCCTGGATATGCGCGAACACCGCTTCGGTCAGCGTGAAGTGCGAGAACAGCGCCACGATGTCGGAAAAGGCCTCATGGAACGCGATGCTGTCGATGCTCGTCGACTCGGCATAACGGCGGTGCAGGCCATCGAGGATCGCGTGCGTCGTCTCATGCGCGACAATGTCGTGGGACAGCGCGGTGAAAATCCAGTTCGCGCCCGCCGATGCATGAGCGCTGCGGAAATATCCAAACAGGAGCGCACACTTCGTCATGCTGTAATAGGCATTTGCCTCGCGCATGGCATGCGGGTAAATGCGCAGCTTCTCCACGGGATCATATTTGCCGCGCCGCCTTTTGCCGGAGGCCTTGTTCTTCTGCGGCGCCCACAGCACCTTGCGGCCAAGCGCGCGTTCGAACATGCGAATGACCTTCATGGCCACCGCGAACACCATCTGCTGGTGGAATTGCGGATTACCTTCGGAAGGCGTCAGCCCGTCCTGCGCCAGCAGATAGGGCTCGTTGAGATCGACGCCTTCATAGAATTGGCGGCTGGCAGGATCGATATCGATCACTTCGAGATAGTCGTTGACCGGCCCCACGGTCACCGGCTCCTCCCATGCCTCCTCCCAGGGAAGCGAGATCGTGGCATAGGCATAACCAACGGAGCCCAGTGTACTCGCTGTCTGCGGATCGAAGGCATAGACCCGGAGGCGCCGCGCCGGCGGCCGCGGATAGCGCCCCGTCATGACAGTTCATCAGAACGTCGCGACGCGGCTCGCGCATGCGCCCGATCATCGCAGAACCACCAAGCCTGCATCATGGACCGCCCTCCCCCTGGCGATCCAGAATTGCATCAGCAATACCTATCTGCAACCATAGATTTACAAACGATAGGCAAAGCCCGTGCTGGGCGCCGACATTCGAAGGTGCCGGCGCGTTGCGCCGCGCTCACGCGTCCTGTTCGAGGCTCACCACCACCGCGGCATTGGCGATGATGATGGCGTCGCTGCCGCTCTCGGCCGGTACTTCGAGGCCACCCTGCACGGCCTTCACCGTTACGGTGCCGTAAGGCAGCTCCTTCGCCACCGCGTCGGTATCGACGGCATCGGGATTGGGCACGCCGATGGTGACATCGACGAACATGTCATGCGGCGTCTTGCCGACATAACGAAAGAAGCCGAGGCTGGAATGCCGGATCGCATCGGACACCGCGCGCTTCGCCGCCTTGGTGGCATCGCGGCCATGGACATCGACGCCCATGCCCATTTCAGTGATACAGCGCACGCGTGCCATCGATCGTCTCTCCAATTGTCAGGATCTATCACGCGGGAACATGCGCCGGAACCAGTCGTCGAGCAATGCCTTCTCGTAGACGAACCGGTCGCTGCCGAAACGACCGTTCATCTGGTAGTTCATGTCGGACAGCGTCTCTTCACCGCTGCGCGTGCGCCGGCCCTTTTCGGTCAGCACATAGCGGAGCTTGAACCGCGGCGGCGTGATGTCGCGCGTGATCCTGACATCGCCGAGACCGCCGCCGCGCCATGGCTCATAGGCGCCGGCGAGATCGATATCGAGAATGTCGATGGTGAGGTTCTGGCCTGGTGCGAGAAAACGGCCGCCGAGACGTTGCAGATAGGCCTTGATCTCGGCCAGCGTGCCTGGATCGGCGGAGCGAAAACCATTGGTGCCGGCATCGGTGAAGCGATCGGGATCGATGAAGCGCACGATGACGCCCGCCATCGCATGCGCCGGTATCGAGATTGCAACGATCAATGCCATCGCCAGGATCGCCCGCTTCGTCATCCCCTGACCTCCCGCCATTATCCCATCAAGGGCCATCCACGGGCATCAATGCGGCGACAGTCTGACGCGCGCAACGGTGGCGGCGTTACAATCGCTCAAGGCTGCGCGCGGGGCGCGATCGACATCGGCGCAGACTCCGCCGGCACCGGTGCAGCTGCAGCCGGCTCCTCGCCGTCCTGTGCGGCGCCTTCGGGGACGATGGAAACGGGCGCCGCGGGAGGGGCGCCGGCCGGAATGGATCCCGGCGGCGGCGCTGCAGGCGGCGGCGCGGATGCCGTGGAGGTCAACGGCTTGCACAGCATCATCGTCGCCGCGGTCGCGACCACCGATGCCATGCTTTGCAATTCGACCGACTGTTTGGGATCGCGCGCCACGGCAGCGGCCTCATCGCGCAGACGCGCATTGCAATCGCAGGTGGGCAGACGCCCCGACGGCGTGCAGGCATCGTGATGCATGCAGGCGACGTCGAGCGCGTCGATGGGCCCGCCGGGCCGCTGCCCGACACCGCAATAATTGCCGTGGATCAGCGTCAGCCCATTGGTGGTGGGATCGAGATTCTTCGGATCTCGCGGTGTCGGGATATAGACCCGCGCTGGCGGATTCACGGCAACGGGCGCTGCCGCCGCCGGCGCATCACGCAAGACCTCCTGCGCATGGCCCGATGTCACCACGACGCTATCAGCAGACACCAACAGCAGCGCGGCGCAGGCATAGCGCAGCCACAAAGCGAATTGCGAGGGCTTGGTCATTGTCGCACGATCCGGATCACGACCGACGGATTATCGGCCGCCAAGAAGACGCGCAACACGCCCAAAAGTTCCCCCGTCGGGTTCCCGCCCGCGGGCTCAACGGCCCGCCATCAGGTCCTTCGCTAGCGCCATATAGGCCGGCAGCGTGACCGGATCATTGGCGGCATTGCCGGCGACCGGATGCGACGCGTAGCGTGCGATCACCATCTCGGCCTTGGGATCGATATAGATGCCCTGCCCGTAGACGCCGCGCGCCATATAGGCGCCATGTTCGTTATGCGTCACCCACCATTGATTGCGATAGGAGCCGCCGGGCAGCGTGACGTAACCGGCGGGCTTGAATTTCTCCGGATCGGCGCCGCGCTCGATATCTTCCACCACCGAAGCTGGCACGATCTGGCGTCCGTTGAAACGGCCATGATTGCGCATGGTCTCGCCGAAACGCGCGAGATCGCGCAGCGTGGTCGAGAGACCACCGCCGCCGCTTTCGGTGCCGATGCGATCGACGTGGTAATGCGCGTCTTCTTCCGCGCCCATCGGCGCCCAGATACGCTCCGACAACAGATCCGACAATGTCTTTCCGCTGGCGCGGCGAATGATGAAGGCCAGCACATCCGTATTGACGGTCTTGTAGGCAAAGGCCTTGCCGTGTTCGCCCTGCTTCTCCTGCCGGCACAGCAACGCGAAGATATCGGTGGCGCCGTCATAGCCCGGCGGGATCGGCGCCATGCCATTGGCGCGGCGCAGGCTCCAAACGTCGGAATTCCGGTCCGCATAGACCTCGGTGTATTTCAGCCCGGTGGTCATATCCATGACCTCATGCACGCGGGCATCACCGAACGCGCTGGCCTTCAACTCCGGCACATAGTCGGTCACCGGCGCCTGCGGATCAATCTTGCCCTCGGCGATCAGCATGCCGGCCAGCGTGCCGGTGAACGACTTGGTCACCGACATCGCGATATGCGGCATGTGCGGCCTCAGCGCGCCGGCATAGCGCTCATGGATCAGCCTGCCCTTGTGCAGCACGACCATGCCATCCGCATAAGTCGCATCGAACATCTTTGCGAAAGTCATCGGACGCCCATCGAGCGTGGTCGATTGCGATCCGCCGATATCGCGCTCCGCACGCGGCAGCGCCGATGCGCCACCATCGCCGCGCCACACATTCACCGTCGGCACCAGCGAGCGCACATTGCTCCAGGCCCAGCGCAACTCGGGAAAGTTGCGGAAGCTATCGTCATGAAACTGAATGAGCTTGTCCTGCGCCGGCGGAAAGCCCTTCATCCAGCCGAGCGTATTGGGATCGGTCTCGGCGGCGGTGGCGGGCTGGGCGGGCACGGGGGCGTCGGACATGAAGGTGGCTCCGGAGATTGATGCCGAAGCGTATCAGGAGAGACCGCTCAGGACATCCCGCGCGGAGGAGTAGCGGCATTCATCCGCTGCATAACCGGGCGTATCTCGCTCAGAGCAGCTCGACAGGGACCGTTGATCGTCCCACAGCCAGCTTCGCCAGTTTGCGATCGAAGCTCAGAAATGCAGTGCATGAATTCGCTTTGGCGAGATGGATGGCATTGGCCAACTCCATTCCCTTCTCCGTCCAATCCAATGCCAACGCAAAAAGTCCGGGCTGCTCTGCGGTTACGCCTGTAAGCCCGGCGAGCGCCTTTAAGGCGACAACGATTTGTTCGGTGCATAACCATAGGCGCTACGCAGCACCCATTCAGTCTCCATCAACACAGTCAGGGATATGAAAACATCGCCTGCCTCGAACGCAGATCGTGCCTTCTTTGTCTGCTGCTTGTCATCGGCCACGATAAGCCGGACGACGACGTTCGTATCAACGGCGCGCACGACGTTTCGCTTCCGCACTTAAAGCAGCATCCATTTCTTCGAGCGACAAAGGCTTGCCTTTGTAACGAAGAATACCAACCACTTCGTCGATCGTGGTCGCAGGAAACAGTGGCGCAGCCTTGAGCAATACGCCTTCGGGCGTCTCCTCGACCGTGAGACGCGTACCCACCGGCCAATTTCGCTGATCGCGAATGGCCTTGGGCAGGATGACCTGCCCTTTCGTAGAGACAAGGGTCGTCAGATTCGCAGGTCGTGACGCCATGTGAACCTCATGGTAAAACGGAAGCAAGATATCACATCACCGCATTTCATAAAACGAATGCCCAGATATATAGGATCAGGATCCCGTCTCTTGGAAGTCGCCAAACCTTCATTGAGCGGTCTCCTCTCATCGTCATCGTCACCACGCGACCGCAATTCTGCGGCCGACAACGGATGGATAAGCGATGACGACAGATCAGCGTTATTCAGTAAATTCAGAGGGTAGCGATATCCGCGCTTGGACACATGGCAGCCTCCCGATGCCCGATTGGGTGCCACAGCACATGGCCGGCGGCATCCAGACAAACGGAACATTCTCAATCGAAACTGAATTGGGCAAGGCTCGTGTTCATCCGGGCAACGTGATCATCGAAAGAAATCAAAACGTTTGGGTTCGCACGATCGAGGAAGCAGTCGAGTTTATTGAGGCTTTGAAGCTGAGCGCCGAGCCAGCGCTTATGACTATCGGCCCCGGAAAGGTACACCAATTTGGAGGCGCGAGAAGCAATAAAAGTAAAGCAAAAACAGTCAACGGCAACGTATCCCAACGCCGTCAGCGATTTGAGCCGCCCGTAGGATCGCAGCCATCGATCGAATGGATACATTTACATCGCCTGTCTGTTGACAATGCCTACCAGCGATCAACTAACAATGCCGCTTCGCGCAGATTGATCACAAGCATATCCACCAAGTTCGACTGGCGGCTATGCGCTCCACTCGTTGTAGCCCGTCGCACCGACGACACTCTTACGATTATCGACGGACAACACCGATGGATGGCCGCTTGCGAGCGGGACGACATCCCTCAACTTCCTTGCTGCATCTTCAGATATGACAGCAGAGAAGAAGAAGCGCGCATGTTCATTTTGGCGAACCGCGCACGAAAGCCAATAAATCGTCTGGATGACTACTATGCCGCTGTGGCCGCCGCAGACGAAGACGCGCTTGAAATGCAGCAATTGGTTCTTGATGCAGGTCTAAGCATTGCCCGCAATACGTCATCGACAGCATGGCAACCGGGTGAACTTGCCTTTACCTCATCCATCTCTAGGGCAATCCGCAGATTTGGACCTGCAATAACCTCCGCTGCCCTCACTAACATGGCAGAAGCATTTCCTGGCCAGAAGATGTCGCACGGTGGGGCAATATTCGGCGGTCTCGTTCGCATTATCTCCCGTCCAGCAACTGACTTCGACCCTGATCGCCTTTTGAGTGCGCTTCAAACTCGAACGGCAGACGAGTGGGGATTGTTCACTGCCGGGCTGAAAGGGGGAGACACAAGAGTCATGGCTCTTCACAAGGCGATAATGGACGCATATCACGATCAAGCGTCATCGAGTTAAAGCAGAGCGGTGGGCACTGGCCCTCTCGTCATAGCAATCCGAAAAGCGGCTTCGACTTGCTCCTTTCGAAGCTGGTCCTCACAAAAGAAAACGGCGCGGCAGTTCGCCTGCCGCGCCGTTTTTAACAGTCTATAGTCTCGCCCTTAGTAATGAACCGACGCGCCCATGGCACCGGACTTCGGCGGGGCGAACTTTGTCAATTCAATGCCTTCGACCGCGGCCTTGTATTCGTCAGCGCTCGGCGTGCGGCCAAGGATCGCCGACAGCACCACCAGCGGGGTCGAGGCGAGCAGCGATTCACCCTTCTTCTCGGCGGTGTCTTCCACCACGCGGCCCTGGAACAGGCGGGTCGAGGTGGCGAGAACCGTATCGCCCTTCTCCGCCTTTTCCTGGTTGCCCATGCACAGGTTGCAGCCCGGGCGCTCGAGATACAGGATGTTTTCGTATTCGGTGCGGTTGGCAGTCTTCGGCTTCACGTCATCGAATTCGAAGCCCGAATACTTCTGCAGGATTTCCCAATCCCCTTCGGCCTTCAGCTCGTCGATGATGTTGTAGGTCGGCGCGGCGACGACCAGCGGCGCCTTGAACTCGACCTTGCCTTCGGCCTTTTCCAGGTTCTTCAGCATCTGGGCGACGATCTTGATGTCGCCCTTATGCACCATGCAGGAGCCGACGAAGCCGAGATCGACCTTTTTGGTGCCGCCGTAATAGGAGACCGGACGGATCGTGTCGTGGGTGTAGCGACGCGACACGTCGGCATTGTTGACGTCGGGGTCGGCGATCATCGGCTCGTCGATGATGTCGAGATCGACGACGACTTCGGCAAAATACTTCGCATTGGCATCCGGCGTCAGCGCGGGCTTCTCGCCCGAGCGGATCTCGGCGATGCGCGCATCGGCCTTGGCGATCAGGCCCTTCAGAGTCTGGGCGGGATTGTCCATGCCCTTGTCGATCATGATCTGGATGCGCGACTTGGCGATCTCCAGCGACTCGATCAGCGTTGCATCCTGCGAGATGCAGATCGACGCCTTGGCCTTCATCTCGGCCGTCCAGTCGGTAAAGGTGAAGGCCTGGTCAGCCAGCAGCGTGCCGATATGCACTTCGATGATGCGGCCCTGGAAGACGTTGTCGCCGCATTGCGCGAGCATCTGCGCCTGGGTCGCGTGAACGACGTCGCGGAAATCCATATAGGGCTTCATGCTGCCCTTGAAGGTGACCTTGACCGATTGCGGGATCGGCATGGTCGCCTCGCCGGTCGCCAGCGCCAGCGCCACGGTGCCGGAATCCGCACCGAAGGCGACGCCCTTGGACATGCGGGTGTGGCTGTCGCCGCCGATGATGATGGCCCAATCGTCCACGGTGATGTCGTTCAGCACCTTGTGAATGACGTCGGTCATCGCATGATAGCTGCCTTTCGGATCGCGCGCGGTGATCACGCCAAAATTGTTCATGAAGCTCATGAGCTTCGGAATGTTCACCTGGGCCTTCTTGTCCCACACCGAAGCGGTGTGGCAGCCCGACTGATAGGCGCCGTCCACGAGCGGCGAGATGACGGTGGCCGCCATCGCTTCCAGCTCCTGGGCGGTCATGAGGCCGGTGGTGTCCTGCGAGCCGACGATGTTCACCTTCACGCGCACGTCGGAGCCGGCATGCAGCACCTTGCCCGGCGTCACGCCGACGGCGTTGCGGTTGAAGATCTTTTCCACCGCGGTCAGGCCCTGGCCCTCGACGGTGATTTCCTTGTTCGGCGCGAACACCGGCGTGGCTTCGACGCCAAGCGTCTCGGCCGCAAAGGTCTGCAGCTTCTTGCCGAAAACGATGGCATAGGACGAGCCCGCCTTCATGAACTCCATCTTCTGCGGCGTGAAGGCGGCGGCGACGTCCACCAGCTCGTTGCCGGCTTCGTCGCGCAGCTTCTTGCCCTTGGCGTCGAGCTTCAGCACGGTGCCGGTCGCCACCGAATATTTCTGCTCGAGGATCGGGTTGCCTTCGTTGTTGAGCAGCGGCTTACCGTCATCACCGAGCTTCTTGACCCAGTTCTTGAGATTGACACCGATGCCGCCAGTCACGTCCACCGTGGTCGCGAAGATCGGCGAAATGCCGTTGGTGCCGGCGACGATGGGCGCGAAATTGACGAAGGGCACATAGCGGCTGGCCTGCTTGCCGGTCCACAGCGCCACGTTGTTGACGCCGGACATGCGCGACGAGCCGACGCCCATCGTGCCCTTCTCGGCGATCATCATCACGCGCTTGTCCGGGTGCTGCTTCTGCAGCGCCACGATTTCCTGCTGCGCGGCGGGTGTCATCATGCACTGGCCGTGCAGTTCGCGGTCCGAGCGCGAATGCGCCTGGTTGCCGGGCGACAGCAGGTCCGTCGAGATATCGCCTTCAGCAGCGATGTAAGTGACGACCTCGATCTCGTCGGCGACATCCGGAAGGTTGGTGAAGAACTCGGCCTTGGCGTAGCTTTCGAGCACGCTCTTGGCGACGGCATTGCCGGCCTTGAAGGCATCGCGCAGCCGGAACATGTCGGCGTCGTAGAGGAACACCTGGGTCTTGAGGACCTCGCCGGCCTTGACGGCCAAAGCGGCGTCATCGCCGAGTGCAACGTCGAGCAGCACCTTGATCGAGGGGCCGCCCTTCATGTGCGACAGCAGTTCGAGCGCGAAATCCGGCGTGATTTCCGCGACCTTGGTGGCGCCCAAAATGATCTGCTTGAGGAACCCGGCTTTCACGCCGGCTGCGCTCGTGGTGCCCGGCAGCGTGTTGTAGATGAAGAATTTCAGCGCATCCGCGCGCTCTGCATTGCCGGCATCGGCAATCAAGGCGGTGATTTCGGCGGTCAGCGCGCCATCATCGATCGGTTTGGGAGCGAGGCCCTGAGCTTTTCTGCTTTCGATCTCAGCGAGGTAATCGGAATAAAGGCTCATCGTCATCCCAACGTCATGAGGCGGTTGACGCTGTAAACGCAGCGCCACCAACCATTTTTGTTAAAACGGGTCTAAAGGCGTATCGGGCATCGAGTACGTCAATCGCGACCGACTGACAAGATACTGCAATGCAGTAAAAATAGTCCTTTAGAAACAGGATTCAACGGTGTGGATGGTGATGCCACAGGCACCGGCTGGCGAGGCGCAGGACGGTGCCGCGTAGCATGCGGAATCGGGTCCCAGGCGGGCGGTCCGGACGCTCTGGTTGCCGACACTGGAATCATTCCTCGACCCGTGCTAAATGACCATGTAGATGGTCAGGAGAGCGACGTGAACGCGATCAATCTGGCGGATGCAAAAGCCCATCTGAGCGAGCTAGTCGATCGGGTTGAGGCCGGCGATTCCATCGAGATCACCCGCCGCGGGAAGCCGGTCGCCCGGCTCACGACCGTCGCGACACCGCGCAAGGCGATCGATGCCGCCCTGCTCCAGTCCCTGACAGCAAACATGCCGCCGCAGACGGAGAACGCCGCCGATCTGGTTCGATCGATGCGCGACGGCGACCGCTTCTGATGCTGTATCTGGACACGTCGCTGATCGTCGCGGCGCTCTCCAACGAGGCGATGACACCGCGTGTCCAGCACTGGTTGGCCGAACAGGATCCCACGCAACTTCTGATCAGCGACTGGACCATCACCGAGATGTCCTCGGCTTTTGCCTTGAAGCTGCGAAGCGCGCAGATCAATCCCCAGCAGCGCGCCGCGGCGCTGGCGATGTTCAGCAGACTGGTGGCCGATAGTTTTACGGTACTGCCTGTAACGGGCTCACACTTCCGGACCGCGGCAAGGTTTGTCGATCAACACGCGCTCGGACTGCGCGCTGGCGATGCGCTGCATCTCGCCGTCGCCGCGGAGTATGGGGCAACCGTGCAGACACTGGATCAGCGATTGGCTGTGGCCGGGCCGGTGCTGGGTGTGATGACGAAGTTGCTCGCATGATCCAAACTATAACTGACCGCATCGCACGCGACCAGGCAACCAATGGCCGGTAATTGGACCGACACGCAAAACGATGTGATCGTCGCAGATTACTTTGCGATGCTCGCTCATGACATCGCAGGTCAACTCTACAGCAAAGCCGAGCATAATCGCCTTTTGCAGGCGGCGATCAACCGTCCCCGCGGATCCATAGAGTACAAGCATCAAAACATCAGTGCGGTACTAAAAGGCCTCGGCGAGGATTGGATCCCGGGCTACAAGCCCGCTTTTAACTTCCAGGCGTCGCTCGTTGATGCGGTAGTGCGCTGGCTCGATCTTCATCCTGGTTGGTCAACTCCAGCGTCGCAAATAGGAACAGGCGCTTTGCCGCTTGAATTTGGGGAAAAAGCAATGCTGTGGATCGGCCCACCACCGACGCAGAGCAACATGCCTCCTCCCGATGAACTTGAGCAGATGAGCGCGATTGCCCGAAAGTTTGACGTAGCCGAACGCGACGCCCGCAATCGGGCGCTTGGCCGTGCGGGTGAAGAGCGCATCCTAGCCCATGAGCACGCAACTCTAAGAAACGCAGGCCGAACAGATTTAGCCGAGCGCATCCGTTGGGTCTCACATCTCGATGGTGATGGCGCCGGATACGATATTCAAAGTTTCGAGACTAACGGCGATGACCGCTTGCTTGAGGTGAAGACGACCAATGGATGGGATCGCACTCCCTTTCACATCACGCGAAACGAGCTAGCGGTCGCCGAGGCTCGAAAAGACTGGCGGCTTGTGCGATTGTGGAATTTCAGACGGGAGCCAAGAGCCTTCGAATTGGCACCGCCGTTACAAGCCCACGTGTCATTGATGGCGACTAGCTTTCAGGCCAGTTTTCTCTGACGGGAAACGACCATAGGCGGCAGATTTACTGCCGCCTATGAAAACCGATTACCGCACTACTCCCACTCAATCGTCCCCGGCGGCTTGCTCGTGATGTCATACACCACGCGGTTCACGCCCTTCACCTCGTTAATGATGCGCGTCGCCGTCTCGCCCAAAAACTTCATGTCGAAGGCATAGAAGTCCGCGGTCATGCCGTCCGTTGACGTCACGGCGCGGAGGCCGACGACGTATTCGTAGGTGCGGCCGTCGCCCATGACGCCGACGGTCTTCACGGGCAGCAGTACGGCAAAGGCCTGCCAGATGGTGTCGTAGAGACCAGCCTTGCGGATCTGGTCGATATAGACGGCATCGGCTTCGCGCAGGATGTCGAGTTTTTCGCGGGTGATCTCGCCGGGGCAGCGGATGGCGAGGCCGGGGCCCGGGAACGGATGGCGGCCGACAAAGATGTCGGGCAGACCGAGTTCGCGGCCGAGGTCGCGCACTTCGTCCTTGAAGAGTTCACGCAGCGGCTCCACCAGCTTCATGTTCATGCGCGCGGGCAAGCCGCCCACATTGTGATGCGACTTGATGGTCACCGACGGGCCGCCGGTGAAGGAGACGCTCTCGATCACGTCGGGATACAGCGTGCCCTGCGCGAGGAAATCCGCGCCGCCGATCTTCTTGGCCTCGGCATCGAACACGTCGATGAACAGGCGGCCGATGGTCTTGCGCTTCACTTCGGGATCGGTGACGCCTTCGAGCTCGCCGAGGAACTGTTTTGACGCATCCACATGCACGAGCGGGATATTGTAGTGGCCGCGGAACAGATCCACGACGGTCTTGCCCTCGTCCTTGCGCAGCATGCCGTGATCGACGAACACGCAAGTGAGCTGATCACCGATCGCTTCATGGATCAGCACGGCCGCGACAGCGCTATCGACGCCGCCGGACAGGCCGCAGATCACCCTGCCCTTGCCGACCTGGGCGCGGATCTTCTCGATCGCTTCCTCGCGGAAGGCGCGCATGGTCCAGTCGCCGGTGAAGCCGGCCACCTTGCGCACGAAGTTACGGATGATCTTGGCACCATCCGGCGTATGCGCGACTTCCGGATGGAACTGCATCGCGTAGAACTTGCGGACGTCGTCGGCGATCACCGAGATCGGTGAGCCCGGCGCTTTCGCCACGCCGCGAAAACCTTCCGGCAGCTTGGTGACGCGGTCGCCATGGCTCATCCAGACGTCGTATTTGCCGCCCTTCTCCCACACGCCTTCGAACAGCGGGCAGTCGTCGGTGATCTCGATGGTGGCGCGGCCGAATTCGCGGTGATGCCCGCCCTCGACGGTGCCGCCGAGCTGCTGCGCCATGGTCTGCTCGCCGTAGCAGATGCCCAGCACCGGCACGCCGGCGGTGAGGATCGACAGCGGAACCGCGGGCGCGTCCTTGTCGAGCACCGAAGCCGGGCCGCCGGACAGGATCACGGCTTTCGGCTTCATCTCGGCAAAGGCGGCCTCCGCCTTGTTGAACGGGACGATCTCGGAATAGACGCCGTCCTCGCGCACCCGGCGCGCAATCAGCTGCGTCACCTGGGAGCCGAAATCGACGATCAGAATCTTGTCATGCTCGGCACCCACATGGGCGGAGTGGGCCGAGGACGGAAGCTGGGATGTGCTGGGGGCTGTCATAGCGAGGAATTACGCGACGAAAGGCTGGTTCGCAAGGGTTCAAGGTCTGAATCCCCATGCAGGATAGTGAGAGCCGTCATCCTGAGGTGCCGGCGCGTAGCGCCGGCCTCGAAGGACGGCGGCGGGAAACTGTGTAGCCAAGCCAGCATCCTTAGAGGCCCGGCGAATAGGCCGGGCACCTCAGGATGACGGGGAGTTTGGGTGTTTTGGCCTAGTGCCCGGCCCCGCCCAGCGCCGCCCCGGCCTTGTCATGGGTGCCCAGTCTTTCCACCAGCGTCCTGGTGGCCTCGTTCATGCCGATCACCTCGACCGGAATCCCGTGATGGCGGAACTTGAGAACCACGCGGTCCAGCGCATTGACGCTGGTGATGTCCCAGAAATGCGCCGCCGAGAGGTCGATCACGACGCCTTCAAGGTCCTCCTCGCGGAAATCGAACGCGGTGTGGAACGCCTCGGCCGTGGCGAAGAAGATCTGGCCGGTGACGGTATAGATGCGCACCAACGCCCCCTCCGCGCGCACGGACGTGACGCCGAACAGTTTTGTCACCTTGTGGGCGAAGAACAGTCCGCTGAGGATGACGCCGAACAGCACGCCCTTGGCGAGATCATGGGTGGCCACCACGACCACGACGGTGCCGAGCATCACCACGCTGGATGATTTCGGATGGGTCAGCAGGGTGCGGACGGATTTCCATTGAAACGTATTGATCGAGACCATGATCATGACGGCAACCAGCGCCGCCATCGGGATCTGCGCCACGTAAGGCCCGAGCACGACGATCAGGAACAGCAGGAATGCGCCGGCCCATAGCGTCGAGAGCCGTCCGCGGCCGCCGGAAGAGACGTTGATCACCGACTGGCCGATCATCGCGCAGCCGGCCATGCCGCCGAGAAAGCCCGAGGTGATGTTCGCCGCGCCCTGCCCGGCACATTCGCGGTTCTTGTCCGATGTCGTGTCGGTCATCTCGTCGATGATCGCTGCGGTCATCAGGCTTTCCAGCAGGCCGACCATGGCGATGGCGAAGGATGTCGGGAAGATGATCCACAGCGTCTCCAGCGTGAACGGCACCTGCGGGAGCGCGAAGAACGGCAGCTCATTGGGCAGCGCGCCCATGTCGCCGACAGTGCGGATGCCGAAGCCGAAATACATGGATGCTGCGGTGAGCAGCACGATGGTCACCAGCGGCGATGGCACGGCTTTGGTGATGTATGGCAAGCCATAGATGATCGCGAGGCCGATGGCGGTCATCGCATAGACCGTGGGGCCGCGGCCCAGCAGCTCGGGCATCTGCGCCATGAAAATCAGGATCGCCAGCGCATTGACGAAGCCGGTGACCACCGAGCGTGAGACGAAACGCATCAAGGTGCCGAGCCGCATCAGGCTGGCGATGATCTGGATGATGCCGGTGAGGATGGTGGCAGCAAAGAGGTAGTTGATGCCGTGCTCTTTCACGAGACCGACCATCAGCAGCGCGGTGGCGCCGGTCGCTGCCGAGATCATGGCCGGCCGCCCGCCGGCAAAGGCGGTGACGACGGCGATACAGAAGGAGGCATAGAGGCCGAGCTTGGGATCGACGCCGGCGATGATCGAAAAGGCGATTGCTTCGGGAATGAGCGCGAGGGCGACAACGGTGCCCGCGAGCAATTCACGGGTGATGTTCGGAGCCCATTCGCTCCGCAGATGAACCATATCCATGGTGATGTGTGAACTTTCTTGTCTCAGGCGTGAAAGACGCGTGAGGCGCGCAAAAAGGCTGACGGCCGCGATGGGTCCGTATGTAAAGGCCAGGATTTTGCGTTGTCCGGCGGGTCGGCGGCCGGAAGAGCCACCCGGATTTGCACCGGGTCCGAGAGAATGAGCGGAGAGTAACGGAGACGAAGGTGCGGCGCAATCTATGAGCCATCATCCTTCGAGGCCCCAGCGACCACGCCGGGCACCTCAGGATGACGGTGGAGCTAGGTGCTCTGGCGGTTCAACACGCTCACGAAAAACCCGTCCGTCCCGTCTTCCGCGGCGTCATTAGCAGCCCCTCCGGCGACTGATACGTCGCAGCGGCGAAAGCATCGGCCTTGTCCCACAGCGCCGACACCACCTGCTCTGCCGGCGCGACGGCGAAGCCGGAATGGCGGGCCAGAAAACCCTTCACCTGTTCGCGGTTTTCCTGCGGCAGCACCGAGCACGTGACATAGGCGATGCGGCCGCCCGGCTTCACGAATTGCACGGCGCGGTCGAGCACCTCCTGCTGGTCCTTGATGCGGACCTCCAGCGCGCCCGGGCGCATGCGCCACTTGGCATCGGGATTGCGGCGCCAGGTGCCGGTGCCCGTGCAGGGCGCATCGATCAGGACCAGATCGGCGGAAGCGCGGATATCGGATAGCGGATCCTCGTCGCCCTTCGGCGTGCGGATATCGGCATTGTGGATGCCCGCGCGCGACAGGCGTTCGTGGATCGGCGCCAGCTGACGCTTGTCGGCGTCAGTTGCAATGAGACGGCCCTTGCCCTGCATCATGGCGCCGAGCGCCAGCGTCTTGCCGCCGGCACCCGCGCAGAGATCGATCACCTGCTCGCCGGGCTTGGCGCCCGAGAACAGGGCCGCGAGCTGCGAGCCCTCGTCCTGCACCTCGATGCCGCCCTTGATGAAATCCTCCTCGGCGTGAACGCCGGGATTGCGTGCGTCGGCGCCGAGCGCGATGCGCAGGCCGAGCGGCGACCACGGCGTCTCGGTCGCACCGAGATGCTTGAGCGAGGCCAGCGCCTTCTCGCGCTTGCTCTTCAACGTGTTGACGCGCAGATCGAGCGGCGCGCGGCTGGCCATGGCGACGGCCTCGGCCACGCGGTCATCGCCGAACACATCGGCAAGCTGAGCATCGAGCCATTCGGGATAATCGCCGGCGATGTGCGCCGGTGCGCCTTCGGCAGTCCGCGTCTCCAGCGCCTTGCGCTCGGCATCGCTGAGCTGCGCCGGTGCGAAGCGGCTGCCGTCGCACATGGCAGCGATCGCCTCGGCATCCATGCCGCGCTCCAGCTTGAGCATGCCGAGCACGCGCGAACGCGACGTCTCATCCTCCATCACCCAGGCGCTGGAGGCGCGACGGCGTAGCACGTCCCAGACGAGGCCCGCAATGCCGGCGCGATCGCCGGAGCCCGCGAAGCGATGCGCGGTGCCCCACTCCTTCAACGCCTTGGCGGCGGGAATGCGCTGGGTATCGATGGCATCGATGACCTCGATGGCAGCAGTCAGGCGGGCGGCGGGTGTCATGGCGATCTTTCAGTCCAGAGAATCGGCGCCGCCCCAGCCCTCCGGCATAAGCCTCACAGCAGGAGCAGCATCCGCAGCGCGAAGTAGAACCACATGGCCAGCAATACAAGCGCGCTGGCGATCCAGGCCTGCGATCCCCTGTTGGCGGCGAAGAAACCGGCGCCGACGAAGCGAGCCACCACGAATACCCAGGACAGGCAGACCAGCGCCAGATCGATTTTTCGCAGCGGCAGACCGAGGGCAATCAGCGCGTAAAACAGGAGATCGAGCTGCGGCGCGGTATTGGGCAGCTCGCGGGCGTCATTGCGCCCGACGCCGCCGCTGCGCAAGCCCGTAACGAAAAACATGCCCAGCGTAATCGCCACCAGGACGAAAACCGGCAACAGGACCATTTGAACAGACATCGACATTCCCTTCAGCCCGCCGGCGATGCGCCGGCTTCCGGGAACTGGAACCCGCGAGGATGCGGTCGGGTTCCATGTCGCTTCGTTTCGTCATGGCCGGGCTTGTCCCGGCCATCCACGTCTTCTCGCATTCGGGTCCAGACGTGGATCCCCGGGACAAGCCCGGGGTCGACGATGGAGGATCGCGCTATGCCTTGTCCGGCCCGACGCGCACCAGCTGCTTGCCAAAATTCTGGCCCTTCAGCAGGCCCATGAAGGCGGTCGGTGCGCTGTCCAGTCCTTCGGTGACATATTCGCGATACTTCACCTTGCCCTCGCGCACCCACTGCCCATGTCGCGCAGGAAATCGCCATGCATGGAGGCGAAATCGCGGACGATGAAGCCACGGAAGTTCAGGCGCTTGGTGAGCACGTTGCGCATCATCGCGCCCGCCCATTTCGGCGCCGTCGAACTCGTGTCGTTATATTGCGCGATCAGGCCGCAGACCGGAATACGCGCGAAGAAGTTGAGCAGCGGAAACACCGCCTCAAACACATCGCCGCCGACATTCTCAAAATACACGTCGATGCCATCGGGACATGCGTCCTTAAGCTTCGCTGCGAAATTGGGATCGCGGTGATCGATGCAGGCGTCGAAGCCGAGTTCTTCCACCACATAGCGGCACTTGTCCGCGCCGCCGGCAATGCCGATCGCCTTGGCGCCCTTGATCTTCGCGATCTGGCCGACCGCCGATCCCACCGCGCCCGAGGCGGCAGCCACCACCACCGTCTCGCCCGGCTTCGGATCGCCGATGGCGAGAAGCCCCGTGTAAGCCGTCATGCCCGGCATGCCGAGAATGCCGACAGCGGTGGAGATCGGCGCCAGTTTCGGATCGATCTTGCGCAGGCCCTTGCCGTCGGAAATGGCATGCGTCTGCCAGCCCGAATGCGACAGCACGATATCGCCGGCAGCAAAGCCCGGATTGTTCGAGGCGATCACCTCGCAGACGGTGCCACCTTCCATCACCCCATCCACCGGCACCGGTGCAGCGTAGGACGGACCGTCATTCATGCGCCCGCGCATATAGGGATCGAGCGATAGCCAGATCGTGCGGAGCAGCACTTCGCCCTCGCCCGGCTTCGGCACGGCAAAGTCCTCCATGCGGAAATTCGACGGGCCGGGTTCGCCATGGGGGCGTGATGCGAGAACGACGCGTTTGGCCGATGCGGACATGGATGTTTCCTCCTGCTTCTTGTTGTGATGAACGCCGGACACAAAAACGCGGCCCGCGATGATCGCGCGCCGCGTTCAATCCGTAAACCCGTCTGTTTTACTGGCGCATGATCTGATCCGAAAACCGGAAGCCGCTTTTCGGGATCATGCGCGGTATCAGGCAGCGATCTTCGCCAGCACGGCATCGAATGCCGCAGCGGCGCTGTCGAGATCCTTGAAGGACAGGCCCCCATCGGCCGACTGCTTCTGCGCCGGCGTTGCGGTCGGGCGGATTTCCGCCACCGGCTTGCCGCCATCGAGCATGGTCAGCGGCGCAATCACCTGGAATTCGTGGCTCTCGAGCGGCTGATCCTTGAGCAGGAACACGCTGAGCGTGACGATATCCTTGCCGCGGCGATAGGAGATGTAGCGATCCACGGCCACCGAGCCGTCACGCTGCATGCCGCCGAGTTTTGCGGAGCCCTTGGAATCGAGCAGCTTGTGGGCCTTGAAGCCCTTCACGCCTTCGGACTTCGCCTTGGCGGTCGCTTCCGAGAGATCGTATTTCTCGGCCAGCGTCTTGCCGACGGCGGCGATCTGGTCGGCCATGTCGTGTTCGAATTGCTTGGCCTCCGAGCGCGGCTGGCCGATGCGGCGCGGCTTGTCGGCATTGCGCTTGGCGAGTTCAGCACTGCAGAGTTCGGCCAGAGCGGCGACGTCGCGCTTCAGGGCGTTCTCGCGCAGGTTCTTGATCTGCGGGGTTTCGAGAGCCGCAACGCGCTCTTCGGTCCATTCGATGGCCATGAAAGTCTCCAATGTGCTTGGCAAAATGCGGGCGAGCGGTACCGCGTTAGGCGGCACCGGGAAAGGTCCAAACGCGCGCAAGCAATCGGCCGCACGCGTATGAGGCGAATACGGGTGTTTTCTGGACCATTCATGCGGCCCAATTTAGGCAGGAAAAGCTGAGCTTTTCCCGTGAGTTCCTCAACGGCCGCCCGGATAGTTCGGGCTTTCGCGGGTGATGGTCACGTCGTGGACGTGGCTTTCACGCAGGCCGGAGCTGGTGATGCGGACGAATTCGGCCTTTTCGGCGAATTCGGTCAGGGTCTTGGCGCCCACATAGCCCATGGCGGCGCGCAGGCCGCCGGCAAGCTGGTGGACGACATTGCCGACCGGCCCCTTGTAAGCTACCTGCCCCTCGATGCCTTCCGGCACCAGCTTCAGCGTGTCCTTGATGTCCTGCTGGAAGTAGCGGTCGGCCGAGCCGCGGGCCATGGCGCCCACCGACCCCATGCCGCGATAGGCCTTGTAGGAGCGGCCCTGCCACAGGAACACTTCGCCGGGGGTCTCGTCGGTGCCGGCCAGCAGCGAGCCGACCATGGCGATATCGGCACCGGCAGCGAGTGCCTTGGCGAGGTCGCCGGAGAACTTGATGCCGCCATCGGCGATCACCGGGATGTCGGCCTTCTTGGCCGCTTCCACCGCATCCATGATGGCGGTGAGCTGCGGCACGCCGACGCCGGCCACGATGCGCGTGGTGCAGATCGAGCCCGGGCCGATACCGACCTTCACGGCATCCGCGCCGGCATCGATCAGCGCCTGCGTCGCTTCGGTGGTGGCGACATTGCCGGCGATCACCTGCACGGCATTGGAGATCCGCTTGATGCGGTTCACCGCTTCCAGCACGCGGACCGAATGGCCATGCGCGGTATCGACGACGATGATATCGACGCCGGCATCGATCAGGCGCTCGGTGCGCTCATAGCCGCCGTCACCGACGGTGGTCGCGGCGGCAACGCGCAGGCGGCCCTGCGCGTCCTTGCTGGCCAGCGGATGCGCCACGGCCTTGTCCATGTCCTTCACGGTGATCAGGCCGACGCAACGATACTGGTCGTCCACCACCAGCAGCTTCTCAATACGATGCTTGTGCAGCATGCGCTTGGCTTCGTCCTGGCTCACGCCCTGACGCACCGTCACGAGATTTTCGTGGGTCATCAGTTCGGAAATCTTCTGGTCCGGATTGGTGGCGAAGCGGACGTCGCGATTGGTGAGGATGCCGACCAGCTTGCCCGGCACATTCGGCGACGCGCCGGTGACCACCGGAATGCCCGAGAAACCGTGCTCGTTCATCAGCGCGAGGGCTTCGGAGAGCTTGGCATCCGGCCTGATGGTGAGCGGGTTCACCACCATGCCGCTTTCATACTTTTTCACCTGGCGGACCTGCGCGGCCTGCCCTTCCGGGTCGAAATTGCGATGGATGACGCCGAGGCCACCGGCCTGCGCCATGGCAATCGCCATCTTGGCTTCGGTGACCGTGTCCATGGCCGAGGCCATGATGGGGATGTTCAGCGGCACGGCGCGGGTGGCGCGGGAGCGGATGTCGGCATCCGACGGCAGGATGTCCGACAGGCCGGGCTTCAGCAGCACGTCGTCGAAGGTGAATGCTTCGCGAATTTTGGTGACGACAGCCATGGCCAACTCCGTTCAGCGGCGAGCGCCGCGCGTGAAACTGAGGATGCACCAAAGCGGCGGCGGTGCATCACCGTCGCCGACTCTTGACCCTCAACATAGGATTGGCGGTGGTCGATAGCATGCTGCCCTGCGGAATCAAAGTGTTTGGCAGCCATGCACAGGGATTTTTACCGACGGTATTCGCACCGCCCTGGCCGGCCTCCGTTCTTCACGGGACCGTCATTAAGGCAGCCGCAGAGCGCAATGGCCCGCCCGGGCCATGGTGTTAAAGCGCGCTGACAAAGATCAGGAAGAATCGACAAGAATCCGCACCAGCCAGCCGGGATCACCTCGCCGCATGATGTCCAAGGAACGTTTGATCCCGCTGATCGTCGCCGCCGCACTCTTTATGGAGAACATGGACTCCACGGTGATCGCGACATCGCTGCCGGCGATTGCCGCCGATATCGGTACCAGCCCGCTGACGTTGAAACTGGCGATCACCTCCTACCTGCTCTCCCTCGCCGTGTTCATCCCCGCCTCCGGCTGGACCGCCGACCGGTTCGGCGCACGCACCGTGTTCTCCGTCGCTATCGGCGTGTTCATGGTCGGCTCGATCGGCTGCGCGCTGTCGCAGACGGTGACGCATTTCGTCGTCGCGCGCATCATCCAGGGTTTAGGGGGCGCGATGATGACGCCGGTGGGGCGTCTCGTCTTGGTGCGCTCCATCGACAAGGCCGGCCTCGTCAATGCGATGGCGTGGATGTCGGTCCCTGCATTGATCGGGCCCGTGATCGGACCGCCGCTCGGCGGCTTCATTACCACTTACGCCTCGTGGCACTGGATTTTTCTGATCAATATCCCGATCGGCTTTCTCGGCATCTATCTGGCGCAGCGCTATATCGATCCGATCAAGTCGGACAATCCCGAGCGTTTCGACCTGCTCGGCCTCGTGCTGGCCGGCGTCGGCCTTGCCGGCATTGCCTTCGGCCTTTCGGTCGCCGGCCTTAATCTGCTGCCATGGGAGATCATCGCCGCGCTGCTGATCATCGGCACCGTCTCGATGGTGCTCTATCTCATCCATGCCAAGCGCACGGCCTCGCCGGTGCTAGACTTCTCGCTGATGCGCTATGCGACGCTGCGTGCGGCGATCATCGGCGGCTTCCTGTTCCGCCTCGGCATCGGCGCGCTGCCGTTCCTGCTGCCGCTGATGATGCAGATCGGTTTCGGCCTGTCGCCGTTCCAGTCCGGCATGGTCACCTTCGGCTCGGCGGTCGGCGCCATGGGCATGAAGACGCTGGCGACACGCATCATCCGCGCCTTCGGCTTCCGCAATGTGATGACCGTGAATGCGCTCGTCAGCTCGGTCTTCCTCGCGGTCTGCGCGCTGTTCACGATCTCCACGCCGCTGACACTGATCCTCTTGATCCTGCTGGTCGGCGGCTTCTTCCGCTCGCTCGAATTCACCGCCATCAACACGGTGGCGTTTGCGGAAGTCGAGCCGGCGCAACTCAGCCGCGCCACCACGCTCACCGCAGTCGCCCAGCAACTCTCGATTTCTGCCGGCGTCGCCATCGGCGCGTTCAGCGTGGAGAGCACGATGGTCTGGCGCGGCATGACGGAGCTTTCGGCCGGCGATTTTGCGCCAGCCTTCCTCGTGGTGGCGCTGATATCAGCCACATCTGCCTGGTTCTTCTGGCAGATGCCTGCCGATGCTGGCGCAGAAATCTCCGGCCGCAAAGCCGTCGATATCGCCAGCCGCAAGGGCGAGAAGAAAGGCGCAGAGCACGCCGCCGCCAAGGCCGCCAGCGAGACGACGGAAGATACGCGCGATCAGCGACTGGGGTAAAACTATTGCTCCCATATTGGGAGCATGATAATTTGTGTCCATGAGGGTCATTGCCCGTAGCACCTTGCTGAGGTTCGTCGCCTCTCTGGCTGGCCACAGAGATCAGCCGGCGGTGAAGGCTGCGCTCGATGCCTGGTTTGACGAAGTCAGCAAGGCCGAGTGGAAGACAACCGCTGACATCAAACGTCGTTACGTTACCGCGAGCATCGTCACTTCAGAGCGGATCGTCTTCAACATCAAAGGCAACGACTATCGCCTCGTCGTGTCGGTCAATTTCAACGCGGCGACAGTCTGGATCAAATGGCTCGGCACTCACAAAGCCTATGACAAGATCGACGTAACCAAGGTGCAGCATGACAAATGACCTGAAGCCGATCCGAAGCGAGAGCGACCATGAAGCTGCAATGGCTGAGGTCGAGCGCCTTTGGGGCGCCGAAAGCGGAACACCGGATGGCGACCGGCTCGATCTACTGATCACATTGATCGATGCTTACGAGAGCCGCGCCTATCCGATGGACACGCCCGATCCGATCGATGCCATTCAGTTTCGAATGGAGCAGCTTGGCTTGACGCGCAAGGATCTCGAACCGCTGATCGGCACGCGCGCCCGTGTTGCTGAAATCATGAACCGCAAACGCGGACTGTCCATCGACATGATCCGCCGCTTGCACAAAGAGCTCGGTATTTCAGCCGAAGTGCTGATCCGCCCGACGCGTAACGAGGAAGCGGCTTAGTCTTCCGCCTCTTCGTCGCTCGTCCCGCCCGGCGTGCCGCGAAAACCCATCGCCAACACATAACGCTCGGATGAATCCTTGCGGCTCGAAGCCGGCTTCACATGTTTCACCGTCGCGAAGTCGCGCTTGAGCTGGGCCATCAGCGCGGCATCGGCACCGCTCTGGAAGACTTTTGCGATGAAGGTGCCGCCGGGCTTGAGCACGTCGGCTGCGAAGGCGGCCGCATCCTCGACCAGTCCGACGATGCGGAGTTGGTCGGTCTTGCGGTGGCCGGTGGTGTTAGCCGCCATGTCGGACATCACGACGTCGGCGAGGCCGCCCATCATTTCCTTCAGTTTGTCCGGCGCGTCGTTTTCAAGAAAATCCATCTGCGCAAACGTGACGCCGACGATCTCGGGCATCTCCAGAAGATCGATGGCAATCACCTGCCCGCGCCCTTCGGCGGAGCCGACACGGCGCGCGGCGATCTGGCTCCAGCCGCCGGGTGCTGCGCCGAGATCGACGACGGAGGCGCCCGGCTTCAGGAAGCGGTGCTTGTCGTCCATCTCGATGATCTTGTAGGCCGCGCGCGAGCGCAGGCCGTCTTTCTTGGCTTGCTGCACATAGGGATCGTTGAGTTGCCGTTCCAGCCAGAGCTTTGACGACAGTTTCAGCCTGCCGGCACTCTTGACCTGGACGCGCATGCGGCCGGTACTGTCTTTTGCCATCGGTAAATGCTTGCTTTCGGGTTTGGCGCGTCTCTTAACACGGCCCGCCGCAAAAGCCGAACCGGTCCTATTTCGGTTGGAGCATGATCCTGTCCGAAAACCGGTACCCACTTTTCGGGATCATGCTCTACGACGTCCGGATCACCCCGTCCTCGCGCATCATTTCCACCAGCATGCCCTCCCGCAGGCCGCGATCGGCGACGCGGAGTCGCGGGAGCGGGAACACGGCACGGATGGCGTCGAGAATGGCACAGCCGCACAGGACCAGATCGGCGCGGTCGGGGCCGATGCACTGGTTGGCGGCGCGCTCGGCATAGCCCATGCCCATCAGCTTCGTGATGGTCGCATCGAGCTCGGCATTGTCGAGCCAGATGCCGTCGATGCGGCGCCGGTCGTAGCGCTGCAGGCCCTGATGGATACCGGCCAGCGTCGTCACCGTGCCCGACGTGCCGAGCAAATGCATGCCGTCGAGATCGACGCCGTGCTCCGCCGCGAACGGCGCCACATGCTGCGCGACTTCGGCGATCATCAGGTCATAGGAGTCGCGGGTGACATTCTTGCCGCCGAACTTTTCCGCCAGCGTGACGACGCCGAGCGGGATCGACATCCACGCCTTGATCAACGGCCGTCCGTTCGGATCGGCGGCATCGCGCTCGATGCGCACCAGCTCCGATGAACCGCCGCCGATATCGAACAGGATCGCGCCCTTGCCTTTCGGGTCGATCAGCGGCGAGCAGCCGATCACCGCGAGACCCGCTTCGGTCTCGCGGTCGATGATCTCCAGCGTGATGCCCGTCGCCTCGGCGACACGGCTAAGGAATTCGTCGGAATTGGATGCCGCGCGACACGCTTCCGTTGCGATCAGGCGCAGGCGCGTCGCATCGCGGGCGCGAATCTTGTCGCGGCAGATGCTCAGGGCCGAAATGGCGCGATTGATCGCGGCATCGGAAATCAGACCCGATGTCGATACGCCCTCGCCGAGCCTGATGATCCGCGAAAACGAATCGATCACGCGAAAGCTGTCGCCGGTGGGCGCGGCGATCAGCAGGCGGCAATTATTGGTGCCGAGATCAAGCGCGGCATAGACGGCCGGATTGACCGCATCGCTCGCGCGCGCAGCCACCACAACCCCTTGCTCCAATCCCTGCACCTCAACCGGCTCCGGCGAAGCGCGGAGCCGCGTGGTGTCATCCATCTAACAGGTCTTTCCGCGGCCAAAGCCCGAAGACTCGGGGCCGACATGGAAACCATTCTCACGGAAACTTTAGCAGGGCACGGGATTGGCGCAACCTTCGCACCCGCGCCATGCCCAATCGGACGTTGTGACGCCCGGTCAGGCGTCCTATTTCAGGTCATTCCCCGGTGGACCGCGAGCCCACTGGTCCCTGACAGTCAAATGGACGTCCCCATGCAGGATTTTACCGGCTCCCGCGACAATTCCATTGCGATGCAAAAATACGGGGTCGGCCAGCCCGTCCGGCGCAAGGAAGACGATACACTGGTGCGCGGCAAGGGCCGTTACACCGACGATCTTCATCTGCCCGGCCAACTCCATGCCTGGGTGGTTCGCAGCCCGCATGCTCATGGCGTCATCCGCAAGATCGACACCGAGGCGGCCCGGGCGATGCCCGGCGTCCATGGCATCTGGACCGGCGCCGATATTGCCGAGGCCAACTACAAGCCTTTCACGGTCGGCATCCCGATGAAGAACCGCGATGGCTCGCCGCTGCTGCAGACCAATCGGCAGGCGCTGATGACAGATCGCGTGCGCTATGTCGGCGATCCCGTCGCCTTCGTCGTCGCCGAAACGCTCGCACAGGCCCGCGATGCCGGCGAAGCCATCGACCTCGACATCGAGCCGCTGCCCGCGGTGACGTCGGCTGAGGAAGCGACCATGCCGGGCGCTCCGCAGCTCTATGAGCACATCCCGAACAATGTCGCGCTCGACTATCACTATGGCGATGCCGACGCGATCGAGGCGGCTTTCGCCTCCGCTGCGCACGTGACAAAACTCGATATCGAAAACACCCGCGTCGCCGTCGTGTCGATGGAGCCGCGCTGTGCGTTAGCGTCGTTCGACAAGAAGACCGATCGCTACATCCTGCAAGTGCCGACGCAAGGCGTCTCCGGCAATCGCGCGACGCTGGCGCGCCATCTCAATGTGCCCGCCGAGAAGGTGCGCATTCTCACCGGCAATGTCGGCGGCTCCTTCGGCATGAAGAATGTGAGCTATCCCGAATATATCTGCCTGCTGCATGCGGCGAAGGAATTGGGCAAGCCGGTGAGATGGCTCGATGAGCGCTCGTCCAGCTTTCTGTCTGATAGCCATGGCCGCGCGCAACAGATCCATGCCGAGCTCGCGCTCGACAAGGACGGCAAGTTTCTCGCCGCGCGCGTCTCCGGCTACGGCAATCTCGGTGCCTATATCACCGGCGTCTCACCGCTGCCGCTGTCGCTCAACACCGGCAAGAATCTGCCCAGCGTCTATCGCACGCCGCTGATCGGCGTCGATATCAAATGCGTGGTCACCAACACCACGCTGATGGGCGCCTATCGCGGCGCCGGACGCCCCGAAGCGAATTATTTCATGGAGCGCCTGATCGACCGCGCAGCAGACGAGATGGGCATCGACCGACTGACGCTGCGCAAGCGCAATTTCATCAAGCCATCGCAACTGCCTTTCGCCGCAGCCTCCGGCGTCACCTATGACAGCGGCGATTTCCAGGGCGTCTTCGACAAGGCGCTGGCGATTTCAGACCATGCGAGCTTCGCCAAGCGCAAACGCGAGGCCAAGAAGAACGGCAAGCTGCGCGGCATTGCCGTCGGCTCCTATCTCGAAGTCACAGCACCACCTTCGCCCGAACTCGGCAAGGTGACCTTCGAGCCCGATGGCACCGTGACCATCACCACGGGTACGCTGGATTACGGCCAGGGCCATGCGACGCCATTTGCGCAGGTGCTGTCGGAACGGCTCGGCGTGCCCTTTGATGCGATCCGGTTGCAGCAGAATGACAGCGATCTCGTGCGCACCGGCAATGGCACCGGCGGCTCGCGCTCCATCACCGCATCGGGCCAGGCGATCGTCGAAGCGTCCGATCTCGTCATCGCCAAGGGCAAGAGCGCCGCGGCACATCTGATGGAAGCATCCGAGGCGGATATCGAATTCGAGGACGGACGCTTTACGATTGCCGGCACCGATCGGTCCATCGACATCATGGAGCTGTCGCAGCGCCTGCGTGACGGCAAGCTGCCCGAGGGCGCGCCGGAGACACTCGATGTCGATCACGCCAGCGAGGGCCCGCCATCGACCTTCCCCAATGGCTGCCATGTGGCGGAAGTGGAGATCGATCCGGACACCGGCGTGCTCTCCATCGTGCGCTACAGCGCGGTGAATGACTTCGGCACCATCGTCAATCCGATGATCGTCGCCGGACAATTGCATGGCGGCGTCGCGCAGGGCATCGGCCAGGCGCTGATGGAGAAGGTCAGCTACGATGCATCGGGCCAGCCGATCACCGGCTCCTTCATGGACTACGCATTGCCCCGCGCCGGCGACATTCCGCCGATGGCCATCGGCGATCACCCCTCGCCGGCCACGACCAATCCGCTCGGCACCAAAGGCTGCGGCGAAGCCGGCTGCGCCGGCAGCCTCGCCACCGTCGTCAATGCCGTGGTGGATGCGCTCAGCGACTACGGCGTGACGCATCTCGACATGCCACTGACATCGGAGAGGATCTGGCGCGCGATCCAGGACGGGAAGGCGGCGAAGGTGGCGTGATGTGACACGCGGAGCTGATGGCCTCCCTCCCCGGAGCGCAGCGAATGGGGAGGGTGGCGCGTAGCGCCGGGTGGGGTCCATCCCCACTTGACGTCAGTGTTCGTGGAAACACCCCACCCGTCACGTCGCTCGCAAGTGCTCGCGCCGCGCCACCCTCCCCAGTCGCTTCGCTCCGGTGAGGGAAAAAGAAAGCGCCGCTTGAGGGAAGGAAAAGAACTAAGCCGCCACCACTTCTCGCGGCTGATAGATCGCCACATGCTGGCAATGCGCCACTGGCGTGATGCCGTTCGCGACCACCAGCGCATCGAGCTCGACGAAGCGGTGGCCCTTCTTCTCGTAATTGCCGGTCACCTTCGCCCGCGCCACCAATTCGTCATCGACGCTCGCCGCCGCCAGCAACTGCATGCGGCTGCCGACGTGAATCCACGGACCCAGCACGGCATTGTCCACCAGCACCTTGTTCATGATCCGCTGCAGCACGCCGGGATGCACGAGGCCTTCGCGCATATACATCTCCTCGGTCTCGCGCACCTCGTCGAGATATTCGGCAAGCCCGTCTTCCGGCCACACCCGCGGCGCCGTACCGAGCCATTTGTCCTGCGCGTAAGAATCGGCGCTGACCGGCAACCGCTTCGCCACAGCCGGGATTTCCGGATAGTCGGTGAGCGCCGGAACAACCGGGAAAGCCGCCAGCGAGGCCGAGCCGCTGGCGCGGACATCGCTTTTGCCCTCGACACCCAGTTTCAATCCATCACCAGCCTGTTCCGCCGTCACATCGACGGTCTCGCCGTCATAAACCGGCTTGATGAACCGGGCCTCGATCAGTCCGCGTTCCAGAAACTCCCGCCCCCAATGCGCAACCGCCGGGTGCACCATATAGGCCAGCACATCCACGCCCGGCACCAGCCCGCCGGAAAAGCCGAATTTCTGCGCCACGGTATCGTCATGCATCTTGTTTTCGGACTGTTTGGCCGTGTTGAAGGCCTCGACCCGATAGGGCGCGATCCGCTGTGTCATGTTCCCTCCCGAACGCTCGCGAAGATTGGTATTCGCTTTCAGGAGATGATACCCCTCACCCCGCGCGAGGCAAGGCGAGGCAGCGGGAACCGCGTCCCGCCCACGCCACCCGGCCCCGGCGAAAATGACTGACATTCTCGCCGGCGTTGTGACACCGAAACCACAGGCACGCTTTGACGACCCGCATCTATATCGACGCTGACGCATGCCCGGTGAAGGACGAGATCTATCGCGTCGCCGCGCGCTTCAACCTGCCGGTCAGCGTAGTGGCGGGAACCTGGTTGCGCGTCCCGCAGGACCCGATGATCGAATGCATCGCCGCAGGCTCCGGCATGGACGCCGCCGATGACTGGATTGCCGAACGCGCCGTGAAAGGCGACGTGGTGATCACCGCCGACATACCGCTCGCCAGCCGCTGCGTGAAGGCTGGTGCGGCCGTCATCGCGCCGAACGGCAAGCCGTTCACCGAACAATCCATCGGCATGACGTTGGCGATGCGGAATCTCATGACCGACCTGCGCTCCACCGGCGAGATCACCGGCGGGCCCAAATCATTCGCGCCGCGCGACCGCTCGGCCTTTCTCTCTGCGCTCGACCAGACGATCCGCCGCATCCAGCGCGATCAGGCCAGCGCCCCGAAACAAAGTTGAACTGACGTCATGGCTCCTCCGCTCATCCAGCTCAAGGATATCTCGCTGACCTTTGGCGGCACGCCGCTACTCAAGGGCGTCGAACTCACGGTAAGCCAAGGCGACCGCCTCTGCCTGATCGGCCGCAACGGCTCCGGCAAATCGACGCTGCTGAAGATCGTGGCCGGCACCGTGGAGCCCGACAGCGGCAGCCGCTTCGTGCAGCCCGGCGCCACCGTGCAGTATCTCTCGCAGGAGCCGGACTTTTCCGGCTATCCGACCACGCTCGCTTATGTCGAAGCCGGCATGGCCGATGGCAATGATCACTATCAGGCACAATATCTGCTCGAACAGCTCGGCCTCACCGGCCAGGAAGACCCTCAGCATCTCTCCGGCGGCGAAGCGCGGCGCACGGCGATCGCGCGCGCATTGGCGCCCTCGCCCGACATCCTGCTGCTCGACGAGCCCACCAACCATCTCGACCTCACCACGATCGAGTGGCTGGAAGGCGAGTTGCTGAGCCGTCGCTGCGCGCTGGTGCTGATCAGCCATGACCGCCGCTTTCTCGGCAATCTCTCGCGCGGCACCGCCTGGCTCGATCGCGGCCAGATCCGCCAGATCGATCGCGGCTTCAACAATTTCGAGGAATGGCGCGATGAGGTTCTGGCCGAGGAAGAGCGCGACCAGCACAAGCTCGACCGCAAGATCGTCGATGAAGAACACTGGCTGCGCCACGGCGTCTCTGGCCGCCGGAAGCGCAACGTCAAGCGCCTCGCCGGCCTGCACGAGCTGCGCGCGCAGCGGCGCGACTATCGCGGCGCGCAGGGCAATGCAACGCTGGCTGCGGCCGAAGCGGACAAATCCGGCAAGCTCGTGGTCGAAGCCAAGGGCATTTCGCGCAGCTATGGTGACCGCAAGATCGTCGATGAATTTTCCATCCGCATCCAACGCGGCGACCGCATCGGCATTGTCGGCCCGAACGGTGCCGGCAAGACCACGCTGGTGAACATGCTGACCGGCGCGGAAGCACCGGATAGCGGCAGTTTCCGCCTCGGCACCAATCTGGAAATGGCGACGCTGGACCAGCATCGCGAAAGCCTCAATCCGAAATGGTCGCTCGCCGAAGCCCTCACCGGCGGCCGCGGCGATCATGTGATGGTCGGCGGCAAGCCGAAACATGTGGTCAGCTACATGAAGGACTTTCTGTTTGCGCAGGAGCAGATGCGCACGCCGCTGGAAGTGCTCTCGGGCGGCGAGCGCGGCCGGTTGATGCTGGCGCGCGCGCTGGCCAAGCCGTCCAACGTGCTGGTGCTGGACGAACCGACCAACGACCTCGATCTCGAAACCCTCGACGTGCTGGAAGAAATGCTCAGCGATTACGAGGGCACGGTGCTGCTCATCAGCCATGACCGCGACTTCCTCGACCGAGTCGTCACCTCGGTGATCGTGCCGGAAGGCAATGGCAAATGGGTCGAATATGCCGGCGGCTATACGGACATGCTGGCACAGCGCGGCGCGGACCTGACGCGCGAGGGTGTGAAGGGTGGCGCCGAGGCGGTGAAAGCAGCGAAGGCTGAGTCTGTTGCCGCGGCGCCTACCGCGAAGAAGAAGCTGAGCTTCAAGGACAAGCACGCGCTGGACACATTGCCGGCGACCATGGCGAAGCTGCAGGACGAGATTGCGAAGCAGCAGAAGCTGCTGGATGATCCCGCGCTATATACGAAGGATCGCAAGAAGTTCGATGCGGCGAGTGCCGCGATTGCGAGCGCGCAGCAGCAGCTCAGCGAGTCCGAAGAGAGATGGCTGGAGCTGGAAATGCTCCGTGAAGAGATCGAGAGTGCGTGAGTTTGGGGCTGCATCCTTCGAGGCTCGCTGCGCTCGCACCTCAGGATGACGGCAGAGTTTATACTGCGAACTGAATGGAAGCCGTCATCCTGAGGTGCGCGCATCTTGCGCGCCTCGAAGGACGACGGCGAAGCACCGGAGCAAGTGATCGATGACCACATCCCTCGGCGCCAAGATCGCCCGCGAATACGGCACACCAGCCCTCGTCATCGACATGGACCGCGTAGAGCGCAACATCGCACGCATCCAGAAGGTCTGCGACGATGCCGGCATCGCCAATCGCCCGCATATCAAGACGCATAAGAGCCCGGTACTCGCCAAATTGCAGATCGAGGCCGGCGCGAAAGGCATCACCTGCCAGAAGCTCGGCGAGGCCGAGATCATGGCCGATGCGGGGATCGATGACATCCTGATCAGCTACAACCTGCTCGGTGATGAGAAGATGGCGCGGCTCGGCGCGCTGCAGGCGAAGGCGAATATCACTGTCGCCGCCGACAATTCCGTTGTGATCGGCGACCTGCCGAAGGCCGCCGCCCTCTCCGGCCGCGATGTGAATGTGGTGATCGAATGCGACACCGGCCGCAAGCGCGCCGGCGTCGAGACGCCGGCCGAGGCCATCGCGCTGGCGCGTGAGGTGAAAGCGGCAAAGGGCCTGAATTTTGCGGGCTTCATGCTGTATCCGACCGAAGACGGCTGGGCCGATGCTCAAAAATTCTTCGATGAAGCCCTCGCCGGTGTGCGCGCTGAAGGCCTGGAGCCGCTGATCGTCTCCACCGGCGGCACGCCGAACCTGAAAAATGTCGGCTCGCTCAAGGGCGCCACCGAGCATCGTTTCGGCACTTACATCTATAACGACCGCATGCAGGTCGCAGCCGGCTCGGCCAGCTGGGACGACTGCGCGCTCAATGTCTATTCCACGGTGGTCAGCCGCGCCGGCCCGGAGCGCGGCATTCTCGATGCAGGCTCGAAGACGCTGACACCGGACACCGGCGGCCTCGACGGCTACGGCCTGATCCTGGAGCATCCCGAAGCGAAGATCGCCAAATTCGCCGAGGAACACGGCTTCCTCGATCTCGCCCGCAGCAATACGCGCCCGAATGTCGGTGACGTCGTGCGCATCGTGCCGAACCATGTCTGCGTGGTGGTGAACATGTTCGACGAAGTGGTGATGGTGCGCGGGGATGAGATCATCGGCACACTGCCCATCGCGGCACGCGGGAAGCTGCGCTGAGTTTTCCTCCGTCATGGCCGGGCTTGTCCCGGCCATCCACGTCTTCCGCTGCTTGCGGCTAAGACGTGGATACGCGGGACAAGCCCGCCATGACGGTGGGGATATCGTCGATCGCAACATTCTACGATCCGAGATATTTCAACGCGCCCTGCCCCGCCGCCACGCCCGTCGCAAACGACGCCTGCAGCAGGTAGCCGCCGGTCGGCGCCTCCCAGTCCAGCATCTCGCCGGCCACGAACACGCTTGGCATGCGCTTCAGCATGAAGGCATTGTCGATCTCGTCGAACACGATGCCGCCAGCGCTGGAGATCGCGCGCGCAATCGGTGCAACACCGATGAGCGTCACCGGCACGGCATTGATCAGCGACGCGAGTTTCTCGGGCGCGAGCGCAGCCACTTGAACGCCCTCTGCTATCGCCGCCTCCTGTAACAGCCCGATTGCCACCGGCGACAGATGCAGCGCCTTCCGCAAAAAATTCGAGAACGACTGTTTTCCACGCGGTGCAGCAAGCTTCGCCCTCAATTCATCGTTCGTCAGATCAGGCCGCAAGGCGATCTGGAGCACGGCTTTGCCATCCGCCATCACGGCCTCGCGCAACACCGACGACAGTGCATAGATCCCTCCACCCTCGATGCCGGAGCGCGTGACCATCGCCTCTCCACGAACGGCATGTGCGCCGAAGGACAGCGCAATGCTTTTGAGGGGCTGCCCCTCAAAACGATCCTTGAAGACATCCGACCACGCGACATCGAAGCCCACATTAGCCGGTCGCAATGGCGCGATGGCGACTCCCTTCGCAGCGAGCAGATCGACCCATGCGCCATCCGAGCCAAGCTTGGCCCAGCTTGCACCCCCGAGCGCGAGGATCGTTGCCTTTGCCGATACGAGCCTTTCGCCTTCCGGCGTCTCGAATCTCAACGCATCATCAGCGTTCCAGCCAATCCAGCGATGACGGAACGCGAGACTCACGCCGCTCTCGCCGAGCCGACGGAGCCACGCGCGCAACACCGGCGATGCCTTGAAGGCCTCGGGAAACACGCGGCCGCTGGAGCCGACAAATGTGGGCTGTCCGAGCGCATCGCTCCAGGCGCACAGATCGGTCGGCGTGAAACCTTCGATCACCGGGGCGAGCTTCGCCTGCGCCGCACCATAGCGCTTGAGAAAATCCGGCAGCGGCTCGCTATGAGTGAGATTGAGGCCGCCGCGGCCAGCCATCAGAAACTTGCGACCGGCGGAGGGCATGGCGTCGTAGACCGTGACGCGGGCCCCGCTTTGCGTGAGCACTTCGGCGGCCATGAGGCCGGCTGGCCCGGCGCCGATCACTGCGACGTCGATTGTCGGAATATCGATCATCCGAGCGGCGTAGCATGGTGGGTGGGCAAAGCGAAGCGTGCCCACCTCCAAGTGCTAGTCGGGTCAAGGTGGGCACGGCGCAAGGGCGCCTTTGCCCACCCTACAGATCAACCTTTACAGCTTGAGGCCGAGCCTCTTTGCTGCCTGCTCGACATATTTCTGCGTCTGATGAAAGGCGCCATCGAGCACACGGGCATTGGACATGTCGCTGATCTCGGCAAAGTTCGCCGCGACGGTGTCCGCGGTCCACTGATCCTCGGCAAAATTCTTGCCTTCGCTTTCGAGGATCCTGATCACCGCGAACGAACCGGCACCGGCGCCCATGATGGTCTTGGTCGGCGCGTTCTCGCTCAGCATGTATTCCACCGCCGGCGTGATCGCTTCGGGCTTCATCAGCTTCAGCGCCTCGGCAGGCAGCAGCTCTTCCGTCATGCGCGTCGCCGCCGTCGGCGAGACGATGTTGACGCGGATGTCGGTCTTGCGGCCCTCTTCCGCCAGCACATTCATCAGGCCGACCATGCCGGTCTTGGCGGCGCCGTAATTGGCCTGGCCGAAATTGCCATAGAGGCCCGAGGACGAGGTGGTGAGCACGATGCGGCCATAGTTGCGCGCGCGCATGCCGTCCCACACGGCTTTGCAGCAATAGAAGGTGCCGACCAGATGCACGTCGAGCACCTTCTGGAAATCGGCCACTTCCATCTTGCCGAACGACTTGTCGCGTAGGATACCCGCATTGGCGCAGAGCACGTCGACGCTGCCCCATTCCTTGGTGGCCTTCTCCACCATGGCGGTGACCTGTTCGAAATTCGAGACGTCGGCGCCATCAGCCATCGCCGTACCACCCGCAGCGCGGATTTCCTCGACCACGGTTTCGGCAGCGGTCAGCGAACCGCCGGTGCCATCGCGTGCGCCGCCAAAGTCGTTGACGACGACTTTGGCGCCGAGTTTTGCGAGGCCAAGCGCATGGGCGCGGCCGAGGCCATTGCCGGCGCCAGTGACGATGGCCACGCGGCCGTCAAAGCGAATGGTCATGAGGGATTCTCCTAGTTGAAGTAAACGAGGCCGAGCCAGTCGGCGACCAGCGCCGGCTTGTCCTCGCCTTCGATCTCGACGGTGGCCGATGTGCGGGTGAACAATTCATTCGGTTTGCGCAAGGTCGCTTCGGTGAGGACGAAGCGGCCGCGCAGGCGCGAGCCGGCTTTGACGGGCGACAGAAAACGGATCTTGTCGGTGCCGTAATTCACGCCCATGGCGACATCGGCGAGCTTTGGCAGCGCCTCATAGGAGAACACCGACAGCAGCGACATGGTGAGAAAGCCATGCGCAATGGTGGTGCCGAACGGTGTCTCGCGGGCCTTTGCAGGATCGACATGGATGAACTGGTGATCCTCGGTGGCGGCGGCAAAGGCATTGATGCGGGCCTGATCGACCAGGTGCCATTCGGAGACGCCGACTTCCTTGCCGACCATGGCCATATAGGCTTCACGCGAGATCATCGTTATCGGTATTCCCTTATTGTTTGCGCGCGCAGATTCCACAAAGAGGACGGCGATGCCAAGCCCCTAAAACTGCACCTTTTGGCTTAGGGAACGCCCTTCCCCTCAGCCGTCATTGCGAGGAGCCCTTGCGACGAAGCAATCCAGTTCTTCCTTTCTGGGGCACCCTGGATTGCTTCGTCGCTTCGCTCCTCGCAATGACGAGTTCTAGCCGCTGCCGATACTCGATCCGCCGCGCAACTGGGGAAAATCTTCTTCCTTGAACTCGACGCCGCGCAGCGGGTCCTGGCGGTCATTCTCATGTTCGAGGCGGCGCAGATGGACGCGGCGGATTTTTCCGGAAATCGTCTTCGGCAATTCGGTGACGAATTCGATGCGGCGGATGCGCTTGAAGGGCGCAAGGCGCTCCTGCAAATGCGTGTAGATCGACAGCGCGGTTTCGGCATCAGGCTTGGCGCTGCCGACCAGCATCACATAGGCCTTCGGGATCGCCAGACGAATGGGATCGGGGCTCGGCACGATGGCGGCTTCGGCGACGGCATCGTGTTCGATCAGGATGCTTTCGAGCTCGAACGGCGAGATGCGATAGTCCGAGGACTTGAACACGTCATCGGCACGACCGACGAAAGTGAGATAGCCGTCGTCATCGACGAAGACGACATCGCCGCTACGATAGATCTCGCCGCTGGCGCCGGTGACGCTGCCGTCATCGGCCTGATAACCCTGCATCAGGCCCGCCGGGCGATGGCTGCCGAGCACGAGACCGACCTCGCCTTCCTTCGCCGGCTGCCCATCGGCATCGATCACCTTCACGGTGTAGCCGGGCAATGGGCGGCCCATGGAGCCGACCTTCACCGGTTGCCCCGGCGAATTTCCAGCGAGTGCCGTGGTCTCGGTCTGGCCATAGCCATCGCGGATGGTGAGGCCCCAGGCGGATTGCACCTGCTCGATCACTTCCGGATTGAGCGGCTCGCCGGCACCGCAGACTTCGCGCAGCGACACCTTTGTGTCCGCAAGCTTCTCCTGAATGAACAACCGCCACACGGTCGGCGGCGCGCAGAGCGTGGTGACGCCGCAGCGGCCGATAGTGGCGAGCAGGCTCTTGGCATCGAAGCGCGGCTGATTGACCACGAACACGGTGGCGCCGGCATTCCACGGCGCGAAGAAGCAGCTCCACGCATGCTTGGCCCAGCCAGGCGACGAAATATTGAGATGGATGTCGCCGGGCTGCAGTCCGACCCAGTACATGGTGGTGAGCGCACCGACCGAATAGCTGCGCTGGCTATGCCGCACGAGCTTTGGCTTCGCCGTGGTGCCCGAGGTGAAATAGAGCAGCATCGGATCGTCGGCTTTGGTCGAGCCATCCGGGGTAAAAGTCTCGGGGAAATCCGCTGACGTCTCGAAGGCGAGCCAGCCGTCGTGCGGCGACGCCGCATTGACGACGATCTGCCCGACGCCTGCGGTCTTTAAACTGCTGAATTTAGCGACCTGATCCTCCGCCGCGACGACGAGTTTCGCCTTGCCGCGATCAAGGCGGTCCTGCAATTCGTCCGAGGTCAGCAGCGTCGTGGCGGGGATGATGACAACGCCGAGCTTGATGGCCGCCAGCATGGTCTCCCACAGCGGCACGACATTGCCGAGCAGCAGCAGGAGATGATCGCCGCGCTTCAGCCCCTGCGCACGCAGGAAATTGGCGACCTGATTGGACCGGCGCGAGAGGTCGGCGAAGGAAAGCTTTGTCTCCTTGCCGGTGGCGGCCTCGACGATCCACAGCGCCGGGCGATCCTTGCTTGCAGGATCGCACGCGAGCTCGGCATCGAACCAGTCGAGCGCCCAGTTGAAATCGACGGCATCGGGCCAGCGGAAACCGGCGACGGCCTTGTCGTAGTCGGTGCGATGTTCGAGGAGAAAGGCGCGGGCCTGCTTGAACGTGGTCATGCTTCCTCACCCTGTTTGTTTTTATACTTCTATAAACTCCACCGTCATCCTGAGGCGCCGTCGCCCTTGCGACGGCCTCGAAGGATGGCCAGGAGCTCCGCTGCCATCCTTCGAGGCTCGCTACGCTCGCGCCTCAGGATGACGACGACTGAGTTTACTTCGCCAGCTTGCGCAGGTGGTTCACGATCCCCGAGAAATCGACGCCACCCTGCCCGTCTTTATCAAAGGTTTCGTAGATGCTCTCGGCATGAGCACCGAGCGGCGTCTGTGCGCCGGCGGCCTTGGCGGCTTCCTGCGAGAGCTTGAGGTCCTTCAGCATCAGTGCGGCGGCGAAGCCGGGCTTGTATTCGTTGTTGGCCGGCGAGGTCGGCACCGGACCCGGCACCGGGCAATAGGTCGTCAGCGACCAGCACTGGCCCGACGAGGTGGACGCCACATCGAACAGCGCCTGATGCGACAGGCCCAGCTTTTCAGCCAGCACAAACGCCTCGCTAACGCCGATCATGGAAATGCCGAGGATCATGTTGTTGCAGATCTTGGCCGCCTGCCCCGCACCGGCATCGCCGCAATGGACGATCTTCTTGCCCATGGCTTCGAGGATCGGCTTGGCCGATGCAAAGGCCGAGGCCGCGCCGCCAGCCATGAAGGTCAGCGTTGCGCCCTTGGCGCCGCCGGTGCCGCCGGAGACCGGCGCATCCACCGATGGCAGGCTCTGCGCGGCTGCGAGCCCGTGGGCCTTGCGCGCGCTTTCCACATCGATGGTCGAGCAGTCGATCATCAGCGCGCCCTTCGCGGCTGCCGGGATCACCTCGCTCCAGACCGACACCACATGCTTGCCGGCGGGCAGCATGGTGATGATGACTTCGGCGCCCTTCACGGCATCGACGGCGGTAGCCGCGACGGTCACACCATCGGCCTTGGCCTGCGCGCGCGAGGCTTCGACGAGATCAAAGCCCGTCACCTTGTGGCCAGCCTTGACCAGGTTGGCGGCCATCGGGCCACCCATATTGCCGAGACCGATAAATGCAATGCTGGTCATATCCTGCCCTCGTTTGTTTTGATTGTTATCGAATGTCGGCCCCTTCAGGGGAATCCGACTTTCGTTCAGAAAATGAGCGCGACGTCGCGCGGCGCAAGATAGCGGGCCACAATCTCCGGCGTGACGCCGTTGAGATCAGGCGGCTGCCACTTCGGATTGCGATCCTTGTCGATGATCGCCGCACGCACGCCCTCGACGAAATCGGCGCTGTCGAAGACTTCGAGCGCCGCGAGATATTCGCGCGACAGACATTCTTCGAGTGAGGCCGATGCGCGCGCGAGACGCAGCAGTTTCAGCGTCACCTTGAGGCCGCGCGGCGACTTGTCGGCCATCGCCTTCAGCGTTGCCTGTGCGAAGTCGGAGCCGTCCTGCTCCAGCGCCGCGACGATGTCCTCGACGCTGTCATGGGCAAAGGCGCGATCGATCAGCGCGCGCTGCGCGGTGACAGGGCCGGTCTGATCCGGCGCGGCAAAACTCTTGAGCTTGGCCATGACAGCGGACGCATCGGCGCCCGGCGTAAGCTTCGTGAGTGCGTCGCGCAGCGCAGGCCAATTGCTGGTGTCGATCAACACGTCGGCCATGCGGGCAGCCAGCGCATCGGCGCCGTTGGCAGTCTGGCCCGTAAGACCGAAATACGTGCCGAGTTCACCCGGCGCGCGCGACAAAAGCCAGGTGCCGCCGACGTCGGGAAAGAAGCCGAGGCTCACTTCCGGCATCGCCATTTTCGTTTTCTCGGTGACGATGCGATGGCTGGCATGGCCGGCGAGACCGACGCCACCGCCCATCACGAAGCCATCCATATAGGCGACGTAGGGCTTCGGGAATTTCGAGATGCGCGCATTGAGGATGTACTCCTCGCGCCAGAAGATCTTGCCGAGATCGCCTTTCGCCTTGGCGCTCTCATAGAGGCCGCGGATGTCGCCGCCGGCGCAGAGGCCGCGCTCGCCGGCGCCTTCGAGAATGATGACGGCGATGGAGGGATCGGCCTCGAACGTGTCCAGCGCCGTGACGATCTCGCGCGTCATCTCGAGCGTCAGTGCATTCAGCGCTTTCGGCCGGTTCAGCCGCAAAATGCCGGCTGCGCCTTCCTTGCGGGCGATCAGATCGCCCTCCACGCCATCACTCATCGTGCGCCCTCGATCAGTTTGCGCGACACGATCAGCCGCATGATTTCATTGGTGCCTTCGAGGATCTGGTGCACGCGCAGATCGCGCACGATCTTCTCGACACCATATTCGGCGAGATAGCCGTAGCCGCCATGCAGTTGCAGCGCCTCATTGGCGACCTCGAAACCGATATCCGTTCCGAAGCGCTTTGCCATGGCGCACAGCATACTGGCGTCAGAATCCTTACGGTCCAGCGCTGCGGCAGCGCGCCAGAGGAAGGTGCGCGCGGCTTCCAGCTCGGTCGCCATGTCGGCGACGCGGAATTGCAGTGCCTGGAATTCATCGAGCTTCTTGCCGAAGGCTTTTCGTTCTTTCATGTAAGCGAGCGACTTGTCGAGCGCCGATTGCGCGCCGCCGAGCGAGCATGCCGCGATGTTGAGGCGGCCGCCATCGAGGCCGGCCATGGCGATCTTGAAACCGATGCCTTCGGCGCCGAGCCGGTTGGCGACAGGCACGCGCGCATTCTCGAAAATCACGGCACGGGTCGGCTGCGCATTCCAGCCCATCTTGCGCTCATTGGCGCCGAAGGAGAGACCGGGCGTATCCTTGTCGATCACCAGCGTCGATACGCCGCCAGCGCCCTCGCCTGATGTCCGCACCATCGCGACGTAGATATCGGTATCGCCGGCGCCGGAGATGAACTGCTTCTGCCCGTTCAGCACATAGTGATCACCGTCGAGCACCGCCTTGGTGCGCAACGCGGCGGCATCGGAGCCGGCGCCCGGCTCGGTCAGGCAATAGCTCGCCAGCAGCTCCATGGTGCAGAGGCGCGGCAGCCATTTCTGGCGCTGCGTATCGCTGCCATAGCTATCGATCATCCACGACGCCATGTTGTGGATCGAGATGAAGGCCGATGTCGTCGGGCATCCCGTGGCAAGCGCTTCAAAAATCAGCGCCGCATCGAATCGCGTCATGGCGGAGCCGCCGACATCGTCGCGAATATAGATGCCGCCCATGCCGAGCTCGGCAGCCGCGCGCATCACGTCTTTCGGGAAATGCTTTTCCTCGTCCCACTTCAGGGCAAAGGGAGCAATCTTTTCTGCCGCAAAATCGCGCGCCATGTCGCGGATAGCGGTTTGTTCCTCATCGAGAGCGAATTGCATGACGCCCTTCTTTGTTAATTGCGGGTGAGAAAGCAAACGGCCCGGCGCATCACAGATGCTGCCGGGCCGTTATGTTCGTCTTACTTCATCAGCGGAATGGAGAACTCCGCGCCTTCCTTGACGCCGGACGGCCAGCGCGAGGTGACCGTCTTGGTCTTGGTGTAGAAGCGGATCGAGTCCGGACCGTGCTGGTTGAGGTCGCCGAAGCCCGACTTCTTCCAGCCCCCGAAGGTGTAGTAAGCGATCGGAACCGGGATCGGCACATTGATGCCGACCATGCCGACATTCACCTTGGCGGCGAAGTCGCGCGCTGCGTCGCCGTCGCGGGTGAAGATGGCAACGCCATTGCCATAGTCGTGATCCGACGGTAGCGCGAGCGCTTCTTCGTAATCATTGGCGCGGACAACCGACAGCACCGGGCCGAAGATTTCTTCCTTGTAGATGCGCATGTCCTTAGTGACGTTGTCGAACAGGCAGCCACCGAGATAGAAGCCTTTCTCGTAGCCCTGCATCTTGAAGCCGCGGCCATCGACAGCGAGGGTCGCGCCTTCCTTGACGCCGATATCGATGTAGCTCTTCACGCGCTCGACGGCTTCCGCAGTCACCAGCGGACCGTAGTCGGCGGTCGGATCGATCGAGGTGCCGATCTTCAGGCTCTCGACGCGCGGGATCAGCTTTTCCATCAGGCGATCGGCGGTCGCCTTGCCCACCGGCACGGCAACCGAGACGGCCATGCAGCGCTCGCCGGCCGAGCCGTAGCCCGCGCCGATCAGCGCATCCACGGCCTGGTCCATGTCCGCATCGGGCATGATGATGGCGTGGTTCTTGGCGCCACCGAAGCACTGGCAGCGCTTACCGGTCTGTGCCGCACGGGTGTAGATATATTCGGCGATCGGGGTCGAGCCGACGAAGCCGACGGCCTTGATGTCCTGATCGTCGAGAATCGCATCGACGGCTTCCTTGTCGCCATTGACGACATTGAGGACGCCCGGCGGCAGGCCGGCTTCGATCATCAGCTGGGCCAGCATCATCGGCACGCCAGGGTCGCGCTCGGAAGGCTTGAGGATGAATGCGTTGCCGCAAGCGATCGCAGGACCGAACTTCCACATCGGGATCATGGCCGGGAAGTTGAACGGCGTGATGCCGGCGACGACGCCGAGCGGCTGGCGCATGGAATAGATGTCGATGTTCGGGCCAGCGCCTTCGGTATATTCGCCCTTCATCAGGTGCGGGATGCCGCATGCGAATTCGACCACTTCAAGGCCACGCTGGATGTCGCCCTTGGCGTCCGGCACCGTCTTGCCGTGCTCGCGGGCGAGGCATTCAGCCAGCTTGTCGTAATCGCGCTGGGCGAGTTCGAGGAACTTCATCAACACGCGCGCGCGGCGCTGCGGATTGGTGTTGCCCCAGGCGACCTGCGCGGCTGCAGCGTTCTCGATGGCGGCGCGCATTTCGGCCTTGGAGGCGAGCGCGACCTTGGCCTGCACATCGCCGGTCATCGGCTCGAAAACATCGGCAAAACGCCCAGATGTGCCAGCGACTTCCTTGCCGCCAATGAAATGTCCGATCGTCCGCATGCGTTCCTCCTTGGGGAGCCAATTTGGACGGGATGTTGAGCAGGCTTTGCCCGCTTTGAAAAGGCCTCGAATGCGCAGCGGTTTTGCGAAAATGCAAGGCGCTGGCCGGGGCGCACGGCCTGACAAATGTCACGACCGCGACAATGTGTCAGGCGCTCGTGTTCGAACGATTTTAAGTCTTCTTCGCAGCCTTTTTCGCAACTGCACGCTTGGCGATGGGTTGCACCGTGGCGCGCCCCAGAACAGTGTCGCGACCGACCTGCAGGAACTCGTCAGACACCTCGCCGGAGCCTGCGATGCGCGCCATCAGGATGCCGCCCATCATGGTGGCGAGGGCAGCGATCGCCTGTTTTCGCGCCGCTGCGGAATCGCCGGGATATTGCTCCGCCATCATGGCGATCATGTCGTCGAGCTTTGCCGCAAAAGCGCGGCGCGTCTTTGGGCTCTCCCGCGCGATCTCGGCGCCAAGTGCAGGCATGGCGCAGCCATGACCAGCATTGTCGCGATGCTGCGGCGAGAGATAGGTCTCGACGAGATGAGCCAGCCGCTCTTCCGGCGCCAGGTCTTCCACCTGCTGCCGCCGGCGCGCCATGGCGCGGTCCATGGCATAGTTGAAAGCCTCGACCACCAGCGCCTCGCGCGAGTCGAAATGCGCGTAGAAGCCGCCATGGGTCAGGCCGGCTTCCTTCATCAGGTCGGCCACGCCGATGCCATGGGCGCCGCGCTCGCGCAGCCGCACCGACGCCTTCTTGACGATGCGGGCGTGGGTCTCGGCCTTGTGCTCTTTGGAGTAACGCATGCCCGGTCCATTCCGCCGAAAAAGATGATACTGATCATACTAATTGCTCTGCGCCGCGCGCGCAACGCGTCCCGCTGGGCGCGCTTGACTTTAAGCAGCTGCCGCGGAACCTGAGCCTTGAAAAAAAGCTCGTGAGGCGAGGAATTCCCATGCACATGCTCAATCCGCATTGCGGCATCGACCGCGACTCCCGCGGTGTCGTCCGGCTGACGATCTGCAATGCGGGATCGCTCAACATCCTTGGCACTACTGTGATCAATCACGTCCGCGAAGGTATCGAGGCCCTCGCCGCCGATCGCGACATCCGCGTGCTGCTCATCGCCGGCCAAAGCGAAAAGAGCATGATCGGCGGCGCCGATATCAAAGAGATGGCGGGCCTCGACCAGCGCTCGGCCGAGACGTTTATCTCGGGCCTGCGCGCGCTTTGCGATGCGCCGCGGCTCTTCCCTGCCCCCGTCATCGCCCGCATTCCCGGCTGGAGCCTCGGCGGCGGGCTGGAATTCGCTGCCGCCTGCGATTTTCGCGTTGCAGCGCATGATGCGAAATTCGCCATGCCCGAGGTGCGCGTCGGTATTCCCTCGGTGATCCAGGCGGCGCTGCTGCCGCGGCTGATCGGCTGGAGCCGTGCACGCTGGTTGATCATGACAGCGGCCACCATTGATGCACCGACGGCGCTGAACTGGGGACTTGTCGATGTGGTGGCAGCCCAAGGCGCGCTCGACGCCGAGGTCGAGAAGCTGGTCGATGCCCTGCTCGAATGCGCACCGGACGCGTTGCGATCGCAAAAAGCCATGCTGCGTCAATGGGAAGAGCTGCCATTGAAGGAGTCGATGGATCTCAGCGTCGGGGTGTTCGGCCAGGCCTATCTGACCGGTGAACCGCAAAAGCTGATGGGCGACTTCATCAATCGCAAGCGGTAATTTTCGCCGTCATTGCGAGGTCAGGAAAAGCCAATTGGCTGTTCCCTTAGCGTAGCGACGAAGCAATCCAGTCTTTGGTCAAGAACTGGATTGCTTCGCCCAAAAGAATTGGCTTTGCCAATTCTTCAGGGCTCGCAATGACGGTTGAGAGGGCGGAGCGCTCCCTCCCTTGCAATTGCCGCAGCGCATCATATGATGAGCATCATCCTTTTCATCACATGGACATCACGATGATCTCCGGATGGCTTTCGACCGCACTCGCTCGCCGCAACATCCATTACGGCTGGGCGATGATTGCCGTGACCTTCATCACCGCGCTGGTGAGTGCCGCGGCGGTCGGCGCGCCCGGCGTGTTCATCGTGCCCTTGCAGAAGGAATTCGGCTGGAGCACTGCCGAGATTTCCTCGGCCATGTCGATCCGCTTCGTGCTGTTCGGCCTGATGGCACCCTTCGCCGCGGCGCTGATGAACCGCTACGGGCTGCGTAATGTTACGCTGACGGCACTGGTGATCGTGGTCGCCAGCCTGGTGCTGTCGCTCGGCATGACAGAGCTCTGGCAGTTAGTAGCCCTGTGGGGATTTGCGGTCGGCGTCGGCACCGGTATGACGGCCCTCGTCCTCGGCGCCACCGTGGCGTCGCGCTGGTTCAAGGAGCGGCGCGGCCTTGTGATCGGCATCCTCACTGCAAGCGCCGCCACCGGACAGCTAATCTTCCTGCCCATTCTAGCGAGCATCACCGCGCAAGTCGGCTGGCGCTGGGCGCTCGCTTTGATGTGCGTGATGCTCGCTTTTGCCGCTATCGCCGTGTTGCTGGTGATGCGCGATCGGCCGAGCGATCTCGATCTGCGCCCGTTCGGCGATACCAGCACCGATCCGCTGCCTCCGCCTCCCCCGGCCAATGCGCCGATCATGGCGGCGGCCCTCGGCGCGCTGCGCGATGCCGCGAAGACAAAAGTATTCTGGATCCTGTTCGCGACTTTTTTCATCTGCGGCGCCAGCACCAACGGGCTCGTGCAGGTTCACCTGATCCCCATGTGCCTGGACTTCGGCATTCCCGAAGTGCAGGCCGCTGGCCTGCTCGCGGCCATGGGCGTGTTCGATTTCGTCGGCACCATCGCATCGGGCTGGCTGTCGGATCGCTATGACAACCGCTACCTGCTGTTCTGGTATTACGGCCTGCGCGGCCTGTCGCTGCTGGCGCTGCCCTTCACCGACTTCACCTTCTACGGGCTATCGCTGTTCGCGTTGTTCTATGGCCTCGACTGGATTGCTACGGTGCCGCCGACTGTCCGTCTTACCGCCGCGCAGTTTGGCGCGGAGCGTGCCGGCCTCGTCTTCGGCTGGATCTTTGCGGGCCATCAGCTCGGCGCGGCGACGGCCGCCTTCGGCGCCGGCCTGTCGCGCACGGTGCTTTTGAGCTACCTGCCGGCATTCTTTGCGGCAGGTGCTCTTTGCATCGTGGCCGCCGTGATCGTGCTGGCGATCACGAAGGACAAGAAGATGGCGACGGCGTGAGGATGTAGGGTGGGCAAAGGCGCGAAGCGCCGTGCCCACCTTCAAGTGCCGTGCGCGTGATGGTGGGCACGCTTTGCTTTGCCCACCCTACACTATTAGTCACGGCCGCATCTGCAATCGCGCCGGGCCGGGCGTGCGCAAAGGCTCAGCGAGACGCGCAAACTCACACAGCAGCGAGCGCGTCTTCAGCGGGTTGATCACCTCTTCCACCCAGAACTTCTCGGCCGAACGGAACGGCGAACGCAGCTTGTTGAGACGCTCCTCAATTTCCTCGAGCTTGGCCTTGGGATCATCGGCCGCATCGATCTCGGCGCGATAGGCGGCCTCGATACCGCCTTCCAATGGCAGCGAGCCCCAATAGGCAGATGGCCACGCATAGCGCATCGAATAGCGGTTGGCCGGCTGATGCACCACGCCGGCGACGCCAAAAGCGTTGCGCAGGATGATCGTGCACCACGGCACCGTGCTCTGGTTCACCGCCGCCATCGCGCGCACGCCATAGCGGATGGTCGCCTGTTTCTCGGCTTCGAGGCCGACCATGAAACCCGGGCAGTCCATCAGATAGACCACCGGCAGATGGAAGGTCTCGGCGAGATCGACGAAGCGGATCACTTTCTGGCAGGCGTCTGACGTCCACGAACCGCCGTAGTGGAACGGATCGCTGGCCAGCACGAGAACAGCGCGCCCTTCGAGGCGGGCAAAACCCGTGATGATCGGGCGACCGAAATTCGCCGACATTTCGAAGAACGAGCCGCGATCGACGACAGCGTCGATGATCGGCCGCATCTTGTAGACTTCCTTGCGCCCGCGCGGCACGGCGTTGAGCAGCATCGGCTCGGCCCGCTCGGGGTCGTCATTGCAGGGAAGCGTCGGCGGCAATTCGTAGACCGATGACGGAAGGTAGGACAGGAAGCGCCGCGCGCAGGCGAAGGCCTCCTCCTCCGTATTGACCGCATGATCGACACCGCCGGCACGTGTCTGGATATCGGCGCCGCCGAGTTCTTTCTTGTCGAGGGCTGCACCAAGACGCGCGACGACCGGTGGCCCTGCGACGAACATCGCAGAGTTCTTGGTCATCACCGAATAGTGGCACGCAGCCAGACGCGCGGCACCGAGGCCGGCGACGGAGCCGAGCCCGAGACCAACCACCGGCACCTGGGACAGGTTCGCCGTTGTGTACCAGTACCAACGCGTGCCGCCGACGCCGCCGGGCAGATTGGCGGCGCCCTTGGTCTCGATGGTCTTCACCGAGCCACCGCCACCCGAACCTTCGATGACACGGATGATCGGCAGGCGCAGCTCATGCGCCATCTCCTCGGCCATCAATGGTTTGGCCGAGATCGACGCATCGGCTGATCCACCGCGCACGGTGAAGTCATCGCCGACCACGACAACGGTGCGGCCATCGATCCGCGCCCGGCCGAACACGCAGTTGGCCGGGGTCAGCTTCGTCAGCTCGCCCTTCTCGTCATATTCGCCGATGCCGGAGACGGCACCGATCTCATGAAAACTGTTGGCGTCGGTCAGCTTGTCGATGCGCTCACGAACCGTGAGCCGGCCCTGGTCATGCTGTCGCTTGACCTTGTCAGCGCCGCCCATCTCCCGCGCGAAGGCTTCGCGCCGGGCCAGGTCGTCGAGTTCCGGCTTCCAGTTCATTCATTCCCTCCGGGAGCATTTTTTTATGAATTGTTGGGGCCGAAGGGGCGCTCGACACGGCAGCCGCGGTGAGGCCGCTATCGGCATTCTGGATCATGACGCTGATCGTCTCGCTGAGCTGACGAATGATCGGGCCGATCTCGCTCGCCATCCGCTCATCGTCATACATGGCCGACAGCACGCCGATCACCACCACCACATAGGTCTGGTAATGCGGCGACCAGATCGGAACGCCGATGCCGGTAATGTGCGGGCTGAACATGCCGCTGGCGATGACATAGCCATGGTCACGCAGCGACTGGCGATTGGCTTCGATCCTGCTGCGCAGGATATTGGCCTCATCCGGCATGTCCCGCGACATGTCCTTGATCAGCGCATTGCCGACATCTTCGTCGAGCGCCGCCAGATAGGCATGGCCGGCGGCCGTACGGCCCATGGCAATGCGGCTGCCGGTGGTCGAATGCAGTCCGAGCGCGTGATCGGCGCGGGCATATTCGAGATAGACCATGTGGTGACGGTCGGGGATCGTGAAGCCGATGGTGCCGGGGATCTGATCGGCCACTTCCTGCAGCCGCATGCGGATCAGGTTGCGCACCTGCAGGCCGCGCGTCATCGAGGTGCTCATCGCCACCGCGCTGGAGCCAATGCGGTATTTTTGATCGCCGGGGAGATAAGCGAGCTGGCCCATCCGGGTCAGCGTATGCGTCAGGCGCGACACCGTCGAGCGCGGCAGGCCGCAACGCTTGGAAATTTCGAGATTACCGAGGCGCGCATCGTGGCCCTCGAAGCAGCGCAGGATATCGAATGCGCGCGAGACCACCTGAATCACGTCGCCCTCGCCCGTCTGATCGCTGGCGAGCATACCCTGCTTGGTGAGCCGTTCAGACCGTCGTCCCATAATGCGCATCCTCTTGGGCGGCGCATCTTTGGCTGGAACCGGTCGTCATTGACCTCCAGCAGCGCCGCCATCCCGTTTCGTTACGCGGAATTATATTCCGCTTGCCGGCTACGCTACCTCACGGAATTTCGAACGACAACACCATGATGCGCGCAACCCCTCATGCTTTGGGCGCGTATCGTCGCAGCACCCACACACCTTTAGCGAGCAATGACGCAATGCTTTCGCCGCCGCGCATCGGCCCAGAGAACGAGGACGGTGATGCCAATCCATGTTGTCATCGTCAAAACGCGATGACATGATCGCGAAATAACAAAAGCAATTCGCAAAGCGAATGCATTCGGGAGGGATCTATGTTGCACCGGCTCGTTGGGCTGGCGTCGATGGCTGTGCTGTGCACGGCCGGCGCCGTACAAGCACAAGACATCAAGCTTCCATCATCCATGGCGGTCACCGCCTATGACACCGGCACCGCCGGCTTCAACATCGCTGTCGCTGTCGGCAAAATGATGAAGGACAAATACGGCACCGACGTACGTGTTCTGCCCGCCGGCAACGATGTTGCCCGCATGGCGCCGCTGCGCGCCGGTCGTGCAACGATGTCGTGGATGGGCTCGGGCGTCTATTTCGCGCAGGAAGGCGTGTTCGAGTTCGGCGCCAAGGAATGGGGCCCGCAGCCCGCGCAGGTGACGCTCTCCACCATCGACTGCAACGGCGCGTCGCTTGGCGTCGCCAAGGATATCAACGTTAAAGAGATCAAGGATCTCCGCGGCAAGCGCGTCGGCTTCGTCGTAGGCTCGCCCGCCTTGAACCAGAACTCGCTCGCCATCATGGCCTATGGCGGATTGACCAAGGCCGATGTGAAGCCGATCGAATTCGCCAGCTACGGCGCGATGTGGAAAGGCATGGTGAACAACGACGTCGATGCGGCTTTCGGCACCACCATTACCGGCCCGGCCAAGGAAGCCGAGACATCGCCGCGCGGACTGATCTGGCCGCCGATGCCGGCCGAGGACAAGGCGGCATGGGAGCGCGTGAAGCGCATCGCACCGTTCTTCAATCCGCACGTCGCGACTTGCGGTGCCGGCATCACGCCGCAGACGCCGATCAAGCTCAGCACCTACCCCTATCCCATCGCGACGGTTTACGGCTCGCAGAGCGAAGACCAGATCTACGCGATCACCAAGGCGATGATCGTGAATTTCGACGCCTACAAGGATAACGCGCCCGGCGCGCTTGGCCTTGCCGTCAAGGCACAGTCGATGAAATGGGTGGTGCCTTTCCATCCCGGCGCCGTGCGCGCGTTGAAGGAGGCCAATCACTGGACCGCCGAAGATCAGATGCACAATGACGGGCTCATCAAGCGGCAGGGCATTTTGAAGGCTGCATGGGATGGTTACGCCAAAGCCAGTGCATCGAAGAGCGAAAGCGAGTTTCTCAGCGGCTGGATGACGGCGCGCGCAGATGCGCTCGTCAAGGCCAATATGCCGAACGGTTTCGAGGAATAGCGCGTTTCGATTTGAAATGTCGCTCGCTCCACAAACTCTTCCTCATCCTGAGGAGCTGTGCGTTTGCGCGGCGTCTCGAAGGATGGAGATGATCGCCATGGTTCGAGACGCGCGCCAATGGGCGCGCTCCTCACCATGAGGACGGTGTTAAGCAGCACCTCATCCGCCACAAGCCGCTGGATCGCATTGCCATGACTTCATCTTCTGACTCTGCGCGGCTGAATTCCGACGTGCCACCGAAAATGGAGCTCGACGATCCCCATGGGGTCGCCGACCTCCAGGAGTCTGAAGTCACGCGCGTGCGCGCGTTGCACGGCATCTGGCGCTGGGCCTTGATGGCTGCAACGCTCGCGACCATCCTGCTCTGCATCAATCAGCAATTCGCACTGCGCTTCCTCGTCGATTACACGCAGCTGAATACGGAATACTTCTATCTCCTGATCGCGCTGATGTTGCCGTTCACGTTCCTGATGTTTCCGGGAACGCCGAAGGCCAATCTCGATCGCGTGCCGTGGTACGACCTCATTCTCTTCGTCGGCACTTTCGCTGCCGCGATCTACCTGATGCTGAACATCCGAAAGGCCGCCCAGTTCGGCTGGGAATTCGATGGCGCGCCCAATGGCGTGATCGCGGCCGGACTCGTGATGTGGTTCGTGTTGATGGAAGCGCTGCGCCGCACCGGCGGCTGGAGCCTGCTGCTCAGCGTCGCGCCCTTCACGATCTATCCGATGGTGGCGGATTCAAGCTGGCTCGGCCCGTTCCGCGGTACCCAATCGACACTGGCGCAGACCACCGCCTATCACGTCCTCTCCGGCGAAAGCCTGCTCGGCATCCCGATCCAAGCCTTTGCCGATACGGTGATCGGCTTCCTCGTCTTCGGCACAGCGCTGATGATGACGGGCGCCGGAAAATTCTTCATCAATATCGCCTTCGCGCTTTGCGGCACGTTCCGCGGCGGCGCTGCAAAGGTCTGTATCTTCGCATCGGGCCTGCTCGGCACCGTCGGCGGCAGCATCGTCTCCAATGTGCTCACCGCCGGCACCATGACGATCCCGGCGATGAAGAAAACGGGCTTCACGCCGTCTTATGCCGGCGCGATCGAAGCCTGCGCCTCCACCGGCGCCGTGCTGGCGCCGCCGGTGCTGGGGGCAACGGCTTTCGTGATGGCGCAGTTCATGAACGTCAGCTACGCCGATGTTGCGCTGGCCGCCACCATTCCGTCGGTGCTGTATTATTTCGGCCTGTTCGCGCAGGTGGACTCCTATGCCGCACGCCACAAGCTCGAAGGCATTCCGCGCGAGGAGCTGCCGCGCTTCCGCGATGCGATCAAGGACGGCTGGTATTATCTGTTCGTCATCGCGATCCTGGTGGTGATGCTGCTCTACTTCAAACGCGAGAGCCACGCGCCGTTCTATGCCACGGCACTGCTCGTGATCCTGCATCAGTGGTCCGGGCCGGCGCCATGGAAGACCGGCAACACGCTGGTGCTGCTGCTCGCCATCGCCCTCACCGGCATCATGCTGTGGCTGGATGCGCCGAATTCGATCCTGTGGGGGATGTGCATTCTGGCCGCCCTCAACGAGTTCTTCCCCGGCAAGAACTGGGGTGGCGCGCGCTGGTTGCATTTCCTCGAACTCAACGGCAAGACCTTCGTCGAACTGATTGCCATCCTCGCCGGCTGCGGCCTGCTGATCGGTGCCTTCTCGCTGACCGGCGTGATCTCCAGCCTCGCCAATGATCTGCTCGCCATCGCCGGCGGCAATGTCTTCCTGCTGCTGGTGATGTGCGCCTTCACCAGCCTCGTGCTCGGCCTCGGCCTGACCACCACCTCCTGCTATATTTTCTTGGCCATCCTGGTGGCGCCGGCGCTGGAAAAACTCGGCCTCAACAAGATGGCCGTGCACATGTTCATCTTCTATTGGGGCATGCTGTCATCGATCACGCCGCCGGTCGCCATCGCGTCCTTTGCCGCCGCCGGCATTGCCGGCGCACCGGCGATGAAGACGGGATGGCAGAGCATGTGGGTCGGCAGCATCATCTACTTCATCCCGTTCTTCTTCGTGCTGAATCCGTCGCTGCTGCTGCAGGGCGAAATGCCTTATGCGGAGGCGCTCGGCCTCACAGCCCTCGCCTGCATCGGCATCGTCTTCATCTGCGGTGGCATTCAGGGCTATCAGGCCTGGGTCGGCGATCTCCGCCGCGCCGGCACGATGGAATGGCCGCTGCGCGTGCTGCTGATCCTTGGCGGCATCACACTGGCAACGCCGGGCGGCGGCATCAATCCGCTGTCGCAGTGGCAGATCGTGATCCTGGCGTTGGCGATCTTGGTGCCGACGGTGCTGGTGGCACTGGCGCTGGTAAGACGGAGGAATCGGAAGCTCGTCGCTTCTTAGGGTGGGAAAAGCGCAGCGGGCCCACCTTCAAGTGCACGGCTGTTTGAGGTGGGCACGCTGCGCTTTGCCCACCCTACATTCCCGCGCTAGAAAAACTCTTCCGGACAGGGATCGATGATCTTCCACAATTCCATGCCGTTCTTGACCTTCTTCATCTCCGGCGTGAGGCCGCCATTGCGGGCGAGCCAGCTTTTTACCGTGGCCGGATAATAGGACATCAGATCGGACGTCCCCTCCTGGCTGATGACCTTCATGCCGAAGGTGAACGACTTGTCGTAATAGGCCTGATGGAAACCGAGGCTGGCGCGCGGCGTCACGCAGACCTTGTTGAGCGGCACGATGCCGAGCACGAGTGTGCAGGCCGAATTGCAGATCCCATCGATGATCACCCGTTCCTTGCGCTCACGGATGCGCTCATACTTCGCCTTGTATTCCTCGACATAGCCACCGTGGTCGCGGGTAATGCGCAAATCGGCATGGGCGGGCGCAACGAAAAGCACCACCAGCGACGTCAGCAAAGGCAGCAACAAAAGGCGCATCGGGCCATGAAACCGGTAAGAAAAATCCCCCAAGGCCGCCGCCCGAGAGGGCATTGGCCTAGCCGTCCGATTCTGGCCGGACAGTGCTAGCAATTCGTTAAGCATCGGCTTCGAACGAAAAAAAGGCAGAAATGGGGAGCGTAGCCCGGATGACGCGAAGCGTAATCCGGGCTTCAGGGTAGCAGCATATCGCCGGTCCCCGGATTGCGCTGCGCTCCATCCGGGCTACAGCCTAGCCATTCAAAAACATCCGGTAGACCGGGTTGTCCGTCTCGTCCTCATAGGGATAGCCCAACGCGCTCAGGCGCTCGCCCATGCGGCCGCGATCGGCTTCGGGCACCTGCAGGCCCACCAGGATGCGGCCATAATCGGCGCCGTGGTTGCGGTAATGGAACAGCGTGATGTTCCAGTCGGGCTCCATCTGGTCGAGGAATTTTAGCAAGGCTCCAGGCCGTTCCGGGAATTCGAAGCGGAGGATCACCTCGCCCTTCAATTCCGGCGGCGCGCGCCCGCCAACCATATAGCGGATATGCAGCTTGGCCGTTTCGTCCGCGCTGATATCCAGCACCTTGTAATCGAGCGAACGCAGCTGCTCGATCAGCTTCGCTTTCTCCTGCCGCGCGTCCGACAGCTTGATGCCGACAAAGACATTGGCTTCCTTCGCCTCGGCATAGCGATAGTTGAATTCGGTGATGACCTGATTGCCGATGGTCTGGATGAAGCGGCGATAGCTGCCGGGCTTTTCCGGGATGGTTACGCCAAGCAGGATTTCACGGGCTTCGCCGACTTCGGCGCGCTCGGCCACGTGGCGCAGGCGGTCGAAGTTCATGTTGGCGCCGCTGCTGATGGCCACCAGCGCGCCTGATCGCGTCGGGTTCGCCGCGGCATAGGCCTTGAGCCCGGCCAGCGCCAGTGCGCCTGCGGGTTCGGCGATCACGCGCGTATCCTCGAAGATATCCTTGATCGCCGCACACATTTCGTCGGTGTCGGCCGTGATCACATCATTCAGCAATTCGCGGCACAGACGGAAGGTCTCGGCCCCCGCCTGACGCACGGCGACGCCATCGGCGAAAAGGCCGACGCGATTGAGCACGACACGATCGCCTGTTTCGATGGCGGCTTTCATGGACGCCGCGTCCGCAGGTTCGACACCGATCACCTTGGTCTCGGGCCGTAGGAATTTGATGAAGGACGCAACGCCTGCTGCCAGACCGCCGCCGCCGATCGGCACAAACACCGCTTCGATCGGATCGGGATGCTGTTGCAGGATCTCCATGCCAATGGTGCCCTGCCCCGCGATCACGTCGGGATCATCATAGGGATGCACGAAAGTCAGCTTCTGTTCGACCTCGAGTTTTCGCGCATGCGCGGCAGCTTCGTCGAACGTGTCGCCGAACAGCACGGCATTGCCACCCCAATAGCGGACGGCATCGATCTTGATCGGCGGCGTCGTCACCGGCATCACGATGGTGGCCTTGATGCCGAGCTTCTGCGCCGACAGCGCCACGCCCTGCGCGTGATTGCCTGCGGACGCACAGATCACGCCGGCGGCGCGCTGCTCCGGCGAGAGCTGCGCGATGCGGTTATAGGCGCCGCGAATCTTGAACGAGAACACCGGCTGTAGATCCTCGCGCTTCAACAGCACCGGGCTGCCAATACGGGCGCTGAGGCGCACCATCTTGTCCAGCGGTGTCTGTACCGCGACGTCGTAGACGCGGCTGTCGAGGATCTTGCGAACATAGTCAGTCACGGTGAAGTCCTGAAACGTGGTGCCAAATCGGTGTCAGCGATCCCACCCAAGGGGTCACATGGGTCAATTCACCGGAGATGGGCACTGAAATGCAAAGAAAATCAAGCCCGGACGTAGACTGACACCTATGTGCAGCCGGTCGGTAAGAGCCTACACACCTGCGTTAACGATGACGTATCGCGGCAATCCTATGCTTTACAGCAACAACCTTATCCGCTGAACATCGTGTCCGTGATGCCCCCCTCGCCCGATCACATCGTGACATCAGACGCTCCCGATCGTCAGGTCTGGATCGATTATGCCCGCGGCATCGGCGTCATTCTGGTCGTGTTCGGCCACGTCCTTGGAGGCCTGTTCAGCGCCCATCTGTTTCCCGACGAAACGCTGACACGCTGGATGAGCTACACGCTCTACACCTTCCACATGCCCCTGTTTTTCTTTCTCGCGGGGCTGAACGTGCAGCACAGTCTGCGGCATGGCACACGGTCATTTCTCGCCAGCAAGGCCTGGACCATCGCCTACCCCTATGTGTTGTGGTCGCTCATTCAAGGCGGCGTCATCATGGTGATGGCACGCGATGCCAATGTCCCGATCCTGCCGAGCGACCTTGCCGCGATCTGGTATCGCCCGATCGGGCAGTTCTGGTTTCTCTACGCCCTGATGATCTGCCACATCGTTGCAGCTCTCGTGCGCCGCCGTGCACTGATGATCGGGCTGGCCCTGCTGAGCTTCGCGATCTTCTGCGCGTTGCCGGCCCGGCCTGACCTCGCGCTCACGCTTCACCACTTCGCTTTCTATGTGGCCGGGCTCTACGGAGCGCGGCTCGTGACCGCGTGGCAGCCGCAGCGTGGTGCCGGCTGGCTGCTGCTGATGGCGGCTCTTGCAGGTTTCGCGGCTGCCGTTGCTGCAACAGCTCGCCTCTCGGGTTGGGATGCAAACAGCCTGCTGGCGCTGCCCGCCTGCATTTTCGGCATCGCGGCCGTCGTTCTTCTCTGCAAGCTGATGGACGCGCCCCGTCACCGCTGGCTGGCCGCAGTCGGACTGATGTCGATGACGATCTATATCCTGCACATCCTGGCCGGCTCCGGCACCCGCATCCTGATGCTGAAACTGAATGTGCCGCACTGGCCCTGGCTCTATTTGCTGGCGGGGACGGCAGCCGGCGTGATCCTGCCCATGATCGCTCATGTCGTCCTGCAGCGCCTGAACCTGCTGACGCCCCTGGGACTGGCACCTCTCGCCAGACGCAAAACGGCTTCGGTGCCCAGCACAGCGGTCACGCGTTAGACGCGTTCATGCTTCCTGGGGCACGGCGCGTGGAACGGGAGACTGGACCACCAGATCCCATGGACAGGCCATGGCAAAAATCATCCAGAACAGCACCGAGATCTCGCCGGACGCGATGCTGGTCAATGGGACGTGCAGAATGATGCCGCCGAATGCGATGGCACCGAGCACGACGCCTTCGCGTGTGGGCATGCGCCAGGCAGCGGACACACTCCATGTGGCAACCCAGAGATAGGCAGCCAGTGAAATCAGCCCGACAGGAATGCCGAATGTCAGCCAGCTGGAAATAATCTGGCCATCGATCGGCATCGCACCGGCCACGCCGACATCCGAGAAGGTAAATCCTGTTCCCCACACCATGGCATCGGGCATGTTCCACAGCGTCACGAACTCTTCGAGCCGCTCGGCGCCGCTGCCATCTTCCGAGCCGCTGCCCAGGGACTGCAGGCGCGTGGTGATCACATCGCCGAACGGCGTGAACAGCACGGCGCACACGGCCGCAACAGCAATGCCGACGCCCGTCGTGATCGCGCGAAAACGCGTGGCGCTGAAGAACATGCAGAACAGCACGCCGACTGCGAGGGCGAGCCAGCCTGCACGATAGAGCGACAGCAGCAGGCCGATCGCCGCCGGTGCCAGCGCAAACAATGACTGCCAACCCGGCCGCAAGAATCCCAGCAGCAGCATTCCTGTCGCCGTGAACGTGGCATAGGTCGCCGGGCCGTTCATCGTGCTGAACACGCGCACCATGTAAGGCAGCGGAAAGCCTGCCGAGGTGATGCTCGCATAATTCATCCAGAACCGATCCCAGTTCGGGGGATCGACATATTGCCAGATGCCATAGAGCCCCGTGATCGGGAGCACGACGAAGAAGGCGCCTGCCATCGCGTTGACCAGCTCGCCGTCCGACCGCGCACGCTGTTGCAGCGCGATTCCGTAGAGCACCGGCGCGCCCCATTTCAGCGTCCCCGTCGCGGCTGCCATCCAGTCATTTTGGAACATCGTCAGCGCCGTCCCGTAAGCGAGACATGCGAGCACGACGAACGGGCCGACGACCCACGGATTACGCGGCCGCCCGACCTGCGACAGCCACGTCCACAGGCTGGGCAGCGGCGTCAGGACAAATAGCAACGGGCCGATCAGCATGACGCTCGACTGGTCGAACCCGACCGTCAGGTCGACGACCCGCCGGACGAATGGCGTGAATGCGAACAGGACGATGGCTGACTGCACATGCGCCGCGGCGCTATGGCGCCATGCCAGCCAGCCCACGCCCGCGCAGCCGATCACGAAAAGCGGGCGCGACAGCCCACCAAGCACGGGGCCGGCCGCCAGCGTGCCGGCCAGCAACAAAACCGTGGTAAGCCACCCCGCAAAGACGAAGGCGAGCAGCCCGGACCTGAGTCGCGCCTGATTCATGGCGACAGACTAACGCGATCCCCCGATGCACTGAAAGCGTGCAGAGACGGAAACCTACGCGTCGAAAAACTCAAATGATGCATCGGTTTAATGGTGCACTCGGAGCGATTCGAACGCCCGACCCTCGGAATCGAAATCCCCTACTCACGCCTTATTCGTCAACGGACGTTCTGAATTTTCCCGGTCCGTTCACGTACTGAAATCATTGGGCTTTTCGGCACGTTCAGAATGCGCCTTCGGCCGGAGGGCAGCATGAGCTTCGAAAAAGCACGCGCCGGCCTGATCCATTTCCGGACCGAGAACGCCCGCAATCCTTCGCTCTTCCACCGCGCCAGCACTGCGGTGAGCCAGCTCGAACACCTTCAGAAGCCGGCCAGCGTTCCGCACGAGCAGCGCCTTCGCAAGGGCCTCGCGCTGACCACGGCCGAGATCGAGAAGGCACGCGCCGACGGCGGCCGGTACCTCCCGGCGAACCGCCGGACCCGTCCCTACCGGAAGTCGAGGTAACCGCCATGAAGAGCGATTGCCGCGACGTCGTCGTTTGGACCGGCCGAACCGAGCCGGACGCCCCTGTCATCGAAATCCAGGCCGTGTCTGGGCATGTCGGCCCTCGCCTCCGCGATGTCATCGATGCCTATCAGACCGACCCGTTGTCGAGCTTCCACAAGCAGCGGTTCCATGTCCGGCAGAACCACGCTGGGATGCTCCGCCGGATTCGGGACCAGCACGGCTCGACGCCGATCGGCGACATCACCGGCCGGACCCTGATTGAGTGGCACGCCGGCTGGAAGGGTGCCGACAAGGTGGCCATGGCCCATTCGATGGTCGGGCAGCTGCGCACCGTGTTCAGCTTTGGCTTCACCCACCTCGCCGACCCGCAGTGCGAGCGCATTAGCCAGATCCTGCACCGACTCAAGTTCCCGATGGCCGGCGCGCGCACCGAGCGGATCACCGCCGACCAGGCGGACGCCGTCCGGACATGGGCTCATATCGTCGGCTGGCACTCGATCGCCCTCGCCCAAGCGCTGCAGTTCGAGCTCATCCTCCGGCAGAAAGACGTCATCGGCGAGTGGGTGCCGCTCACCGAGCCTGGCGATTCTGATGAAGTTTGGGGCGACCAGAAGTGGCTACGCGGCCTCCGCTGGTCCGAGGTCAGCGATGACCTGATCCTCCGTCACGTGACCAGCAAGCGACAGAAGCCGGTCGAGGTAGACCTCACCCTTTCGGCGATGGTTATGGAGGAACTGGCATTCCTCGATGAAATCCCGGACGGCAACGAGCCGGTGATCATCAACGAAGCGACCGGCATGCCGTGGACCGCTTCGGAGTATCGGCGCAAGTGGCGCATCGTCGCGCGCTACGCCGGCGTGCCGGACAACGTATTCAACATGGACTCGCGTTCGGGCGGCATCAGCGAGGCCTTTGAGGCCGGCGTCACACCGGAGCGCATCCAGAAGTCGGCCACGCACTCCGATTTGCGCACCACCGGCCGATACAACAGAGGCGACCAGCTGCGCGCGGCGTCAGAGGTTCAGCTCGGCCGAGCATCCCAGCGTCGCGAGCTCGATAGCGACGTCCGCGCCGCCCGCTGGCACGACGCGCAGGCGATCGACGTGAAGGTCCAAGGCGGCAAGCGCCGCACCGGTGGTGTCGTATGACGCTGTCTTCCCATCAGTGCGGGACTATCCCGTCGCGAGCTTTTTCATCGCGTATTCGCCGGTCTTGCCGGTCGCAATTAGGTAGCGCAGGAACCTCTGTGCTGGCGGCGGAACGTCCCGCTCGCCGATTGCCCAGCGACGAGATGTGCGCTCGTCCACGCCAAGAAGCCGGCCGGCCGCAACCTGCGAGAGGCCCAGCTTCTCGATCGCCTCTCGGTATTCGTCCGGGGTCACTGCGGATATTCCCGCGCAACGTACTCGCGGGCCTCTGGGGTCAGGTTTCCGACCTTGAGCATCGCGCGGGCCATAGCCTCTCGCGCATCGGCCTTCTTGATCTGTCCGAACGTCTCTTTGACGTCCTTGACGGTCTGCGTTTTGCGGCTGCCCATTTTCATCTCCATCACCGGACAAAATTGCCCTTGCGATGGTCCAGATATAGGGCCATTGGCCCTATTCGTCAAGGGGGAGTTTCGTGAATGTGCTCGACCTATTCAGCGGGATTGGCGGAATGTCGCTCGGCCTTGAGCGCGCCGGCATGCACGCCGCCGCATTCTGCGAGATCGAACCTTACGCTCGCCACGTCCTCCGGAGGCACTGGCCCAGCGTGCCCTGCTACGACGACGTGTGCGCCCTCACCGCCGATCGCCTGCGATCAGACGGCATTGAGGTCAACGCTATCTGCGGCGGATTTCCGTGCCAAGACATCAGCTATGCCGGCTTCGGCGCTGGGCTCGACGGAGCCAGATCCGGTCTTTGGTTCGAATACGCCAGGCTCATTGGCGAGCTGGGACCGGACGTCGTTATCGTGGAGAACGTCTCAGCGCTGCTTGATCGAGGGATGGGAGCGGTTCTCGGAACGCTTTCCGACCTCGGGTACAATGCAATCTGGGACACTGTTACCGCATGCGCCGTGGGACTCTCACACGTGCGACGACGAGTGTTCATTGTGGCCTACGCCAACCGCCTCAATGGATGGACGCGGTTTCGGGATTCCTTTGCACGAGAATACCGGTCGCTACAAACGCTCGACCGTTTTGAGAGTGCACGCGCTCGTCAAAGAGCACGGATGGCGAATCCATCCAGCCTTTACGGAGGCGCTGATGGCCTTCCCTACGGAATGGAGCGTAATCGAGGCATTGGAAACGCCGTTGCCCCGGACGTCGCGGAAACGATCGGGAGGGCGATCATGACCGCCCTGAAAATCAGCGCGCAACCCACTACGGCCATCAGCTCCAAGGACGGAGGGCCTGCGTCATGAGCCTAGTCGATTTGAAGCCCTGCCCGTTTTGCGGAGGTTACGCCACGCTCGAACGTATGGGCGGACACGCATGGTCCTGCATCGTTACCTGCGTCGAATGCGGCTGCACGCTCGAGAGCAACGAGCAATGGCCCAACTCGGGCAAAAAATGGAACCAACGCGTTACTCCGATTGCAGACTTTTCACCATCCGGCTCCAACGAGGGAGGGCATGCGTCATGATGACCAAGCCGAAGTGCGATTACTGCGGTCGCTTTCACAACAGCATGAAGCCAGGCGCGAGCTACGCCATGCGTTACTCCGGCTGGCCGCTCTGCCCCGATCACGAGGCGACGCGCTGCGTGGCCTGCACAGAAAAACATGGTCCGCTTAGGGCTCAGCATGGCTGCGCAGACTGGACCGCCGGAATCATCGGAGATGCGGCATGACTATAACCGCTACAGACTTGCAGATCGCGACCTTAAAGCACCGCCTTCACATCGCGCGGGAGCAATTAATCAAGCTTCGCGACACGGCATACATTATCAATGCTGACGAGTTGATGATGGAGACGAACAAGGTAATCGACGGCGCGTGGCACACTCTAAATTTCGAGATGCCGGAATTGCCGTCCGACCTAGAGAGCCGTCTTGAGCATCAAAACCCGTACAAGCACGGGTGCAATCCTGCCCTGCCGATGCAGGATACGAGTCTTGACCGGCTTTTGATGATGTTTTCTGACGTGGCTGACAAATGGATCGAGTCCGATTGCTCGCCGCTCGCCATTTCAGCACTGCAATTCGCAATTGGCGCTGTTAGGGATGAGCAATTTCGTCAAGACAACCCTGTAGTTAATGCAGAACTTCATCAGATGAGAGAGCAAATTGCACAGATCGTGGCGACCTCTCCCGAGTCATTTCGACCGCGCATAGTTGCGGGCGAAGGCCTTACCGAGACGGAGAAAGAGCGACATCTACGGGTTAGAAATTCGGCTTACTACAAAGCTGATACGATAATTGCTTTGGTTGAAAGCGCGCAACTCCACCTCCGCACTGAACCCGCATCAGGAGATCAGCCATGAGCGAGCCAAAGCAAGAGGCGCTCGACAAGATCGAAGCCGCCATCGATCGGCTGGACAATTATGTCGCCTCGCTGACCGCCTTCACCACCCTTCCCGATTCCATCCACGTTTCGGCGCTCCGCGAGGGGTTGCCGGAAGTCGCGGCGGAACTGCGCGCCGCCCTCCAGGAGGCAGGACGATGAGCGAGCACGCACGACTGGCCATGGAAATCGTCGCGATGGCTCAGAAGCTGGATGACGTCAACGAGCACCGTTACGACCACAACGACGCGGTGATGATCGCCACCCGACTGCTGGAGGAAGCGTTCCCCGATCATGCCCCACCAGCGCCGGCACCCACCAATGCCACGCATTCGTCGCACATCACACGCTTCAGCGATTCCTCGTATTACGATGAGGTCTGCACGCTGTGCGGTGCGACCGACGCCAACGGGCAGGAAAAACTCAGCCAGCCGTGCCCGAAGGCTGCGCACTTTGCTGCAAGCACCGACGAACCATTCGACGTGATGGCGACCATCGATCCTGACTATGCGGAGTCGTTCGAGCGTGAACGTGAGCAAGAACAGTTTTGGGGAGCGCCTGCCCCCACCACCTCGCCCGAGCTGAACTCTTCGAAATCTTCTAACGGTTCGCCCGAGCCGGATGCGGTGAGGGAGGCGCTGGCAGATATTCTAGATCCCGCGACGAGGTACCCGAAGCGCCGCGATCCGGAAAACGTACATAATTGGCGCAGGAGGATTGCACTTGACCTCGCGGACAAGGTGATCCCGTTTTTTGCCGCCCTCTCCCGGCCAGCGCATGGGGGATGGGAGGAAGCGCTGCGACGCATCCGCGATTTCCCGCATAGCTGCAGCCCGTGCGAACAGGCGATGGCACAGATCGCCCGCGATGCCCTTGCTCGCAAAGAGTGCGCACCCGCGTTGGATGTCAGCCATTTCCTCTGCCCAGGGTGCGGCAATGACATGCGCAATCCGGCCGAGCCACATAAGGCGGACTGCGAGTTCATCGCATTCGTAAAAGCAAAGAAAACAAGCGCGGCACCCTCCGATGCCGTGTCGGGCAAGGAGGACGCCACCAATGGCTAGTTACCAAACCTGGGATGGAGTGAGCATGCAACGCGCGTTGCTCGACTGTGACATTGTCGAGGAAACCCGCGTCACAGATTGCGGCCCCGGACCCATGTATTTTTTGAAGCTCGGATCGAAAGTAATCCCCATCGGCATCGACCACCATTTCGCGGAAATGCTGAAGTTCGCATTGAAGCGAAATGCCGAAGCCTTTGAGCGCCCTAGTTCAACGCTCGTCGGGGAAAATGGCCAATGACCGATATCGTCGAGAAACTGACTATCTGGCCAGCCGCTGACGGAGCCGATGCCCTTGCCGGGCACTTCGTCGAAGCCCTGATGCAAGAAGCCGCCGCCGAGATCACCAAGCTCCGCGCCGAACGCGACGCCGCCGCGCGTGACATGCGGGAGCGGTGCGCGAAGGTGGCGGAAGAAATGAGCGAAAATCCGAACTGGTCGCCAAGCGAGCAAGACGGTGCATTCTCGCTCGCAAAGATGTTGCGCCTCCTACCCGACACGCCAGCGATCCTTGCGACTGATGGAAAGGATGAGACATGACCCTGTGGCAGCGATATCAGGTCTGGCGTCACCGTCCCGGCATGATCCTGGCAGCAAAGCTGGCTGAGCAGCAGGCGTGGAAACATCCCAATGCCAACATGCTTGGCCCCGAACAAAACCTCATGGGCTTTTGCAATTCGCTCTATTCACGTGTCGCGACGGCCGAACAGCATGGCGATGTCAGCGGCCTGTGCCTCGACGCCACGACCCCGCTAGCCAAGATCAGGCGCCACACCGCCGCGCTCACCTCTCACAAGGAAACAGCCCATGAAGGGTGAAATGCTCTCGCGCATGATCTCGCTCGCCACGGAGCGTCATGCCGGCCAGTTCGACAAAGGTGGCCGGCCGTACATCCTGCACTGCCTGACCGTGATGCACCGCCTACGCACCGACGACGAAGAATTGCAGTGCATCGCCGTCGGTCATGACCTTATCGAGGACACCGATATCGAAGCTTGCAATCTAATCGAGATGGGATTCTCGGTCCGGATTGCGGGCGGCATCCTCGACCTGACGAAGTTTCGGGACGAAACTCCGGATGCCTATCGAGCTCGCGTCAAATCGAATCCAGATGCCATCCGCGTGAAGATGGAAGACCCGCGCCACAACAGCGATATCCGGCGCCTCAAAGGCGTGACCGACAAAGATATCGCTCGCATGGTCCGGTACCACGAATTCTATCTTGATCTGGCCTCAACGCTGGTTCCGCAGCAGCAAACCAGTGGTTCGGAAATTCCGAATAACTGCCCGCAGAACACCACCCAGGAGAAGACGTGATGGCATGGCAATCGATGGAAACGGCGCCGAGAGACGGCACACCGTTTCAGGCGAAGATCCCCGGCCACGGCAGCGACAATATCCTCGCGTGGACGGACGGCCTGCTCAATTCCGACAATCAGTTCTGCGGCGGCTGGTCATTTGCCGAGGATCAGGAGCCGCCGGATTCGTGGACCGATGGCATCTGCTGGGCGGTGAATGCAGACGGCAACCCGTCTGTTCAACCGACCGAATGGAAGCCGCTGCCGCAGTCCCATCATCAGTAATCACGGCACCAACCACTCACACGCTCACAGGAGATTGCAATGTCCGAACTGATCAAGCTCGCTGAATGGTGCGAGAAGGCCAACGGCAGCGACCGCAAGATAGACGATCGCATCAAACTCGCCGTCGCCGCTATCATGTTCGCCAGCGGCCAGTCGAAGGATGCCGCCATCGCGGCGCTGGGCGGCGATCTGCACGCCGATCCCCTGCCCTACACCTCGTCGATCGACGCGGCGATGAAGCTGATCCCGCCCATCCACTCCTTTGGCATGGGCGACCTCAATGAGGATGGAAACGCATGGGCCTGCGTGACGGATCGTGCCGGCGTCGATTACGCCTCGACGAACGTGACGGAGCCCATCCTGGCCCTGTGCGCTGCGGCTCTGCGAGCGACCGCCGCCTACCCGACAGCCTGACACTCCCCCACAACCACCGTTGGAGCCCAATATGACGCCGGCAGAGTACGAATGGGAATGCGAATTGGCCGAGACCGAGATCAATGGCCTGATGCGCGAATACCCTGACAAGGCCGCACAGGCTCGCGAACGGCCCGAACTGATCGGCTGGTTCGTCAGCCGCGCAATCAAGAACCTTGGCAGCACCACCAGCGACGGCCGAGATATGATAGAGCGCCTGGCCAACGAACTGTTCGCCCGGCCGGTCTAACGCTCTGCCCCCACAACCGCCACGCCTGTGCTAGGATGCAGGCAGATGGAGAGATCATTCGTGAATACTGGGCACTTCCAAGTCGTCGGTACCAACATCCATACCGGCAGGTCATGGGATGAGGTAATCTGCAACGACATGCGATCAGCCCTGATCTCCGCTTTCGAAGCCAGCGACACCAAGTCGATCAGAATGACAGTCTACGACCATTTGGGGGTGTGGTGCGGTGAGGTCGGGCCGAGCCGGAATAAGCCACCGCGCAACCCACGCCAGCTGTGATGGAGTAAGTAATGGCCGAGAGTGATGATCAGCACTACGACCGATTGAACGCTATTGAGCGTGTAAAGGCCGCCCTCGCGAAACATGTCGCGGGCCAGACGTTTGATGCAGACCCTGCCGACATTGCTATTCTGGCCGAAGAATATGACCGGCTCCGGTCGGGCCTACCCCGCTGATGGAGTGACAGCAAACTAGACGTTTCCTTTCGTCCCGCTTTCTAACAGCCACCGCATCGCATGCGCTCGGGTGGTGAACAGCCCCACGAGTTGCTCGACGGCACCGTAGGGCCAGTGAACATCGATGACGAATTGCCCATCATCCGTTTGCCGAACTTTGTACTCTGGGCCCGGAAAATTGTTGAAAGGTTCCACCTGCTCGTCCCTTGTATTGGGCGGGAGCAGTTGGCTCTCAGTCACCGGTAACAGCCACGAACAGGCCGGGGATGACCGACGCTATCTGATCGCTGAACGCTTGTATGCAAGGAACTTGCGAGCGCGGAAGTCGCTCTGACTCTCATGGAATAGGATGGAATGGACGGCGGAGGCGCTAAATGAAAACTTTGGACATCAGCGGCGGAGCTGAACAAACTATCTTGGACGGGTTTGAAGCCTATGCGCGCGGCATGAGATGTCGAGACAATCCGTACACTGCTAACTCTGATCGCTGGCACTGGTGGGACCGAGGGTGGCACGGCGCCGAGGAAATCGATCCCTTTCGCGGCTCGAAGAATGAAGACAGATCATTACCGAACTAACGAGTTCCGTAACCGCTTAAGCGGTTGCCGATTTCGCTTACGAAGGACGCGGCGGCCTCTGCGAGACTGCGCAATTCTTCGGAACTGCGAACGGCCTGGTTGCTCTGAGAAACTTGTTCAAACCGCGAGCCCGGTTCTCTTCTTGCTGGACGTCGTACTTCCTTTTTCAACGCATTGTGACGCGTGCTTTGCGCTAGCGACCGAGTTTTTCATCGGCGGTGTACAATTATACCTCGAAGTTTTGATAGTATTGGAATACGCGAGCCTCCAGTTTTGGCGGCATTCAGTAACCGCTTACTATACTAAAATACCCAGCGGGATCAGCGACCGACCTTTTGTCTATGAACAATCGCGCGCAATCGTAGGTTTTATTTAGGAGAGACTGTTGCACAACCGTAACAGACAAAACAGCGCGAATACGTGATCCTCATGCAGCCTTCGGGTTGCAACTGAGGAATTGGAAATGAAAACACTTTTGCTTGCTACGACTGCCCTCGTTTTTGGTATTGCGTCAGCTAGCGCCGCCGATCTGGCCGCGCGTCCGTATACGAAGGCCCCCGTGATGGCGCCGACCTGGAATTGGTCCGGCTTCTATTTCGGCGGCAACGTTGGATACGGTATTGCTCACAACGAAACTGCGCAGGGCATCTTCGCCGGCACGCCGCCGACCGTTCTTCTCGGCGCAACCACCGGTCCCGTTGCCTCTGACGGTGTGATCGGCGGTGTTCAGATTGGTTGGAACACCATGTTCGCGCCTTCCTGGTTGTTCGGTATCGAAGCCGATATCCAAGGCGCGGATGTGAAGGGTCAGCAGAGGTTCGTATCTGGCCTGCTGTTCACGCCAGGCGACTTTGCCGCAGTTGAGTCTCGCCTTAACTGGTTCGGCACGGTTCGCGGTCGTCTCGGTTGGACCGCTACCCCTGAGACGTTGATTTACGTGACCGGCGGTCTCGCTTATGGCGAAGTTGAAACCCGCAATTCCAGCTCGTTTGATATCGGTGGCGGCGTGCGAGAAAATGCAGCCGCTTCGCTGAAGTCGACAAAGACCGGTTGGACCGTTGGCGGTGGTATTGAATCGCGCCTCTGGAACAGCAACTGGACTGCTAAGGCAGAGTATCTCTACGTCGATCTCGGATCGCAGACGCTCGTGAACTCTACTGGTCCGGTGACTGCCTTTGCTCACGGTTCAGACGTCGAGTCTCGGACTCACATCATCCGCGCGGGCCTGAACTACAAGTTCAATTCCTGGAATTGAGCTAGCCTACACTCCAGAAAACAAACTCAAAGCCCCGGCCTGGCCGGGGCTTTTTTTACGATCCTTCTAAGGGCCCCGCGCTCGCGAATAACGACCGCCATCTCATCTGTTAAACATGCGTCAACGCTGGCTGCGTTATGGAGCCGCATACTCAACAACCATTCTCTTTCGGAGCGGCGCGAATGCCCCTTCCCCTTTGCCCCAAGTGCCGCCACGCCATGAATTTCGAGCGTGTGGCAAGCGAGTTCATCTGTCATCGATGCAAGTCTGCCGAGAGAGATCTGCTTACAACCACTGAGGAAGACGAAGTTGTCCGCAAGTGGCCCGTAACCGCGATTGCCTAACCAGGCAGATTTACGATCGATTATCTACGTTTCTCGCACTGCTGGACATCTCGGAACTAAGTACCTCTCCCTCCATTTTTGTCATCGGAGCAAAATTGGTGGGGCGAGATGTATATGCATCAGGTGTTCAGTGTCTGCGGGTCTCACATCGCATGCCACCGGCCCATCCCGAATAATTTAAGCGTAGAAGACGCGCGGGCATATGCCAGCAAGCTTGCGACAGACTGTGTCATCGAGCTGTGGAGAGGCGATGAGTTGCTCGCCTCCTACGGTCCAGAACGGGCTGTCGAAGAGGGCTAGTCGATGACTACGATTTTGACCAAAGAGCGTGCATCATTTGATGATGCGAAGACCGCGGGGCTTTGGCGCATCTCCGGGCAATGCGTCGAAATCGTAAAATGCTGGAAACTCAGCCTGCTCCATTGTCAAAACCTTCGCGAGATCTGAGACAGAATATCCGAGCGTTTCAATATGAGTGCTGAGGAGCGTCTTGACGATTGTCGGCTTTTCACGAGGGAAGTCGAGTTCGGGAGGCTCCGAAGTCCTGATTTTAGCCATCGAAAATTGCTGCCAAAGGTAGTTCTTTTGAGCCGCAGTCAATTTGCCAGATCGATCGGCCGCAAATACTAAGCTCGCCATAGAGACACGCCACACTCGTTTGAGTGCAGCAAGTCGTGGCAGGTCAACTCGCCCTGCTCCAAAATGCGATCGGACATCTTGCGTTGGGACCAAGAAGCAACTGGCAAACAGATTGGCCTCCTTCTCCATATTGGGAGACGGAAACCGATGCATTATTATGTGTCCAAGCTCGTGACAAAGAGTGAACCGCATCCGATCAGCTGGTTGATCTTTGTTCAAAACGATCAGCGGCGGGAGACCAGGCACGCGGAAGGTCACACCCGAGATGGATGATCCCCCCATCTCCGAATGCACAATAATGATGCCAGCTTCCTCAAGTATGTGGGTTACATCTTTCAAAGGACCCGCAGGCAACATCCAATGGCGGCGAAGCACGCTCGCCACCGCTTCGGCATCGCCGTACTCGTCGATATCGAGAGAGGGTACAGTTCTGACCGGATTGATGTCAGCAGCTTGCAGCAAACGTCGCAAGTGCATCACCCTGACGTTGAGCTCTGCGACGACAGCGTCAAGCTCTCCGGCCGAGACTTCAGCCTTCTTTCGCCACATCGGATGCACAGACACGGGGGCGCCGTAGATGGTGTCGGTCAGACTAAAAAATTCATCAGGCACCCCGAACACTTTCGATGCCTTCGCCAGAAATACCTGAGATGGCTCTTTCGCGTCATTTTCGATCCGCGACAGATCGGAGGGCGACACAGACAGCTTTAGCGCTGCCTCGTTCTGTCGAATCCCCCTCCGCTGCCGCGCGAGGCGCAGCATTGCTCCCGAAATAGGCATCAAACATCTCAGTCTTTAGAATCGGCTTTCCGCGCGGTCTTTACAGTAACCAACGGGATTGCGCGATGCTGCGGGGGCATATCGGGCAAATCGAAAGGCATCTGAACCGTAACAGGCTCGCTACCCATGGGATAACCCCACAGCCGACGCTTACCGTCGCGAGCGGTTACCTCGACGCGGTCCAATTTTGTACGAAGCTTATTTTCATACCAAAGAAGCTCGACCTTCTTGACTTGAGGCATCCCCCACAGTTCGACATCGGCGTCGATAAAATCGGAATTTGCCTTCGTATCAACGTTACTCCCAAGGCCTCGATCTGATCCGTGCTTAAAGCGCAGCAAGACCTCATCGGCAAAAAGGTAACGGACACTCTTATCGTGCTCGATCTTGTGCACTCTCGGCATTGTATCGAGCACGGAGGAGGCCTCCTGCACGATGAGGTCATGCATCAAGCCAGTGCCGGTGCGGGAAAACACCAGCGTGGGCCATTCGGGATTGCTCATGAGACGATCCCAAGCTCGCAGATGGATGCCCATCAGCGGATCCTCGAAATCCTTCAGTACAGCGTGGACTTCCTCGGGCTCTGGCTGGCTCAACACAGCGACTCTCTTCGTTGAAGATACATCACCGTATCGGATCAATTCGTAATTTCAACTTAAAAATTTCAGAAACCTTGCCAAAGAGTTTCACGCTCTTGAGCAACCTGCGACGTGCGCTGGAACCGCCGCACCACGCCCGAATTATGCTCCGAAACAACGCCTTACAGGGACGGAGGAGCAATGGCGCGCAATTCTAATAAGCTCTGGACTGACGAAGATGATGCGAAGCTGCGCGCTCTGGCCGACCGAAACGTATCCCTTATGAAGGCTACAGCCGCGATGCGGCGCTCGCAAGTTGCGGTCCGACGACGCGCCTCAGATCTGGGGCTCATTTTTCTCAGCCCAACTCAGGAACGTGACAGGCTTCGCGCGGCCATGTCCGCGGGCGTTTAACCGAGTGGACGCCGAGCAGCTCACCCTCCGGAAGACGACCTTTGACGGCATCTCATACGACGACGACTGGCTCGTCATGTGGCAGGGCTTGAACGTTGGCCGCATCCTGAAACAGTCAGGGGTGACTGTAGGCGTGCCATCATGGTTCTGGGGATCAACATCTCTGGCATGCCGCAGCCGGCCCACTGGAAGGGCAACGGGACGGGCTTGGCCGACTGTCAGCGGCAGTTCAAGGCGGCGTGGGCGACTGTCCGCGCGGGCCTGAGCGACGCGGAGATCGAGGCGTGGCGAAGACGGAATGCCGCGACTGACGCCCGGTTAGGCTTCCGCGCTTAGCAGAGCCCGACTCCCAAACACCGATACAAGGACCTATATTGAGCGCTTAGTAGCGTTGCGTTTGGAGTTGCGTATGTCTTGGGACAGGTTGTTGCCATCCCCTATCCCCGTGCCAGGCGGGAAGCCGCTCGTAACCCTCAGGGATGCCGGGATGCTGATCCAGAAACTGCCGAAGGATAAGGCGTTGAGCGCGCGATGGCAGGCCGCGATCGAGGCTCTCATGCTGGCAGCCGAAGACCGCGGGCCGCTAATGCACGCCGAGGTCGGGCTCCGGAAGGCACTGCATCCCCGCGAGCCTGTGTACGATTCCAGCCGCAAAGACCCGCACTGGGGGCGCAGCAAGCTGGCGCGGGACCGATGAGCGACCAGATCGGCCCCTTCAGCTGGTTACGGCTGCTGATCGCCTTGGCGGCTACGGCGGCCGTCGTAGGCGGCACCGTCGGATCGTTCATGATCGCATTGGGGATGATCAAATGACGCCGCGCCGCTTAGCAGATCGGATGGCTTCCCGGCACGCGCGGCTTACTGGCGACGGCTATGTGCGGGAGACCTTCACCCTGCCCCGCGACGCTGCCCGAGCCAAGGCACGGGAGATCCTGGAGCGCTATCCAGCCGGCGGTTATTCGACCACGGTTGAGTTTTGGCGCCAGCTCGAGGATGGCCAGATCGAGTTCACGATGCGCCGCTTGCCGACGGCGGACTGAACTCAGCGCCTCAGCTCTTGGTTTCGCTTCGCGCGCTGAGCCAGATCGCTGGAGGCCGAGACGCGGCGTATTGTTGCCTGCACTCGGATTGCCGCCTCACTCCGCTTCAGCTGCTTAGCAACCTTCGCGATCGACACTCCATCCCGCAGCAGAGCGACCATCTTTTCGATGTCGTCTTCAGTCCATTTTCTTCGAGGCCGCATAGTCAGTTTCATCGCCATGCTGGCGGTTTAGCAAGCAGCGCCCGATACCGGCAAGCACACAAAAAAGGCCCGCCCGCGGGATCTGCGGAACGGGCCAGTTTCGTTGAGGCGCCAGAGACGAAGAACGGGCTTCGTCACCAGCTATCCGGGCTCATTCCCGGATTCGGTCATTCCACCGTGACGCGCGCCAGCCCGCCCATCCCGATCGCGCGCGCCGCGGCGTGGCTGAGATCGATGCAGCGACCACGGACGAAGGGCCCGCGGTCATTGATGCGGACCGTCACAGATCTCCTATTGGCCAGGTTCGTCACCGTCACGCGGCTGCCGAAGCGCCTGGTGCGATGCGCGGCCGTCAGGGCATGGGTATTGAACCGCTCGCCCGAGGCCGTCCGCCGGCCGTGGTAGCCGTCCCCAACGCCATAGTGGCTGGCGACGCAGGATTCGACTTTCGTCATAGTCACGTCGATCGAGCGGACGCCCGCGAAGATGTCCTGTGAATAACCAGGCGCAGACGCGAAAAGGCAGGCGCAAACGAGCGCCGCGGCAAAGCGGATCATTGATCTTTCCTATGGTGGTGATGCAGGATTTCCGGGCTGAGGATTGACCTCAATCGCCCTTGGCGAGGCCCGGCGCGTGCCTAGATTCGATCACGCGCCGGGTCACTTCATTTCGCGTCTTCGACAGCGCGGCGCAGCTCACGCACCTCATCGACCATGTCATTGCCGAGCTTGATGAGGCGCGACGAAGCCTCTTTCATCTCTTGACGATTTTCGATGGTGATCAGCGCGACCTTGTCGGCCGACAGAGCTAGGCGATCGATTGAAAGCGTGAGCCCGTTGATCGAGCCGCTGTCCGCCATAAGAGCGGAAATCCCCGCCACCCCTGCCGCCCGTTCGGGCTCTCCTTTTCGACCGCCACGCGCAGCCGAGAGGTAGCCAAAAATAGCGATGAGAATTCCGCTGATGCCTCCGCCGCCGATGATCGCGGCGATAGCGCCCCACCCTTCAAGAGATCCTACAGGCGAACCCATCGTTGCAGAGCTCCAGAGTGGTAAGAGTCACGAGCGCTGCGGAATGCACTATAGCCCTCGAAGCCGATAAAGACCGGGAACCACAGCAGCCCGGCCGGCATCGGACCTGAGTTTGCCGTCATGAAGAGAACACAAAGCAACAGCCACCAGACTATTCCGAAGATAGCACAGATCGATCGAATAAGCGGCGTCCGCTTCCATGACCCATTGATGTAAAGCGCGACAAATCGCACGCCACCAATCGCCAGCGACCATGCGGCCCAGACGAATTCTGGCGCCCACTCGCTCAGGAGTCGATATTGCGGCAGCGACATGGTGTTGCCGGGAAGAAGCAGCCCGACGCCCCATGCGAACATCATGGCGGCGAGTAGCCACTCGACCGATCGTGTCTGGGTCATCTGGACGACCCATAGGCTTTGCACTGGTCGCGAAGCAGCTTGTAGTCCGCGATCATGCCCGGCGCCGCTGCTGAAGGGTCTGCCTTCAATAACCCGCGAAGCTCGGCGCCGACCTTTTGCGTCGTGGCAGTGTCATAGCTCCGCAGCGGCGGACACTTGGTCTGGACGACAACCTCCGGCGCATCTGCCGGGAACTTGCCAGCCGCGTCAGAAGGTGTCGCCACGCTCCATCCCAGCAACGACAGCGCTGACATCAGGGCGATTGACCGCCGCTTCATTCGCACGACGCTCCGCATCGGCGCTCTCCTTGTTGATGGTGGATGTGGTTTCGGCGCGGCCGAGATCATAGAGATTGTTCTCGGCACGCTTGCGGGCGAGCCAGTCATTGAAGCCGGCACCGAAGGCGTTGAACAACGCCTCCAGCACCTTCAGCAGCGCGGCTCCGGCGAGCCCCGTAAACATCAGGTCGCCTGGCTGACGGCTGCGGGGACCGCTGCGTCACTGGCCGCGGGCTCGAGGTTGAGCCGTGCCCAGATTTTCTTGGCGAGCCCCTCTGGACCACCCGCCCACGACTGCAGCCAGCCCGGGGCGTTGTCGACTGCATACTGAAGCGCCTTGGCGAGAACCTCATTGCCGACATCCACAGTCAGCGTCTTGTCCTTCACGGCGCCCTGGACGGCGTTCAGGCCGTAGCCGACGGCGTTCTGGATAAGAAGCTCGACCCGGGCGTTTCCGAAGATGGCGACGATGTTCGCCGGCAGTTGCCGGAGCGCCCAAGCGGCGGCCAATCCGATGATATAGGCGAGCGCCTGAGCGACGGCGCCAGCTGCGCTACCCCAGCCCCAGACAACCTTCGTCGTCTCACCGGTGGCCTGCGCCACGGTCTCGGGGCAGCATCCGCGGCAAGCGCCAGCACCGGCGCGGCCACGATAAACAGGGCAGCCGCGAGGGCCGCCAGGACGAAGCGTTTCATTGTTCACCTACGATTTTGAGGGTTTGCCCGGTGCCGCCGGGCGGCGGGAACTTTAGAAAGCGGTGCGGCGTTTCATGCTCGGAAACCGCGGGAATTCAGATGCTTTCGACAGACGAGAACATGGGCGCCGTAGACTGGCTGATTGGCCTGTCGATCCTGGGCGCCGCCGTGCTTGGGTTCTTGCTCTAAACCGTCAGCGCGTAAGGGATGGTTTTCTGCCCCGCACGCGCCAACTGGTCTTTGACGTTGGCGATGAACGCCGGCCACTGCGCCGGAACGATCGTCTGGCAGCCCAGCGAGCTTGTGGTGTTCACGCCGCCACGATGGATATTGATGCCAAAATAGCCGGTCTCGGCACCCTCACCATCCCGATCGACCGTTACTTTGTCGGCCTGCACCAGCGCCTGGTACTGCTGCGCCTTCGGCTTGCTCAGCCCGTGAATGCCCAGCCGATACGACCAGAGGCCTGGGCGCAGGCTCGCAATGTGCTTTCGAAACACACTCGGATCGGTGTTGGCGTTGTAGGTGCTGAAGTGGTTCGGCCCGACAAGGATCATGGCATCGTCGTAGACGCCGCGATCGTTCACCTTCGGCTTTCCCATCGTGTCGAGGTAATAGCCGCGCATCCCGACAAGGAACACAGGTTGGCTTATCTTGAGCCCGGCGACTTTGGCGATGAGAGCGTCGCGGGTGATCTGTGGCAGGCTTTTGGGGACGATGCTCATTGGTCTTGCTCCTTGTTCGAAAGTGATCGGAACTGGCCAGAAGCGCTCGCGACTATCGGCGGATATGCCCGGGGTGGCCGCACGGGCTATCGCTGCGGCATGGAACGCCGCCACGACATGATCGCGATTGCTGCAATTTGGATTCTGACGCTGGTCGGCGCCGCCGGGATATTCTGCGCCGCGAGCTCAGCCGGGCTTTTCCGGTAGGGCTCCCGCGGTCTTCAGCGGCGACTGCCTATCGAAGGACGATGACGTCGACCGGAATGGTGACGGCCGCCCCAAGCGTCACGAGTTGCGGAAATGTCACCGACAACTCAATCGTATTAGCATCGCTGGCGCGCGCATCGCCGAGCGTGAAGGATACCGGAACCGTAACCTTCGGCGTGATGATCACCACGTCACCAGCGGCGACGCCCGCGACGGTGATCGTCTGGATCTTCTTTCCAATCAAGGACAGGCCCGCCGACACCGTCAAGCTGCCGGATAGGCGCCACACCTTGTTTGGTGCTTCTGCATTCTGCGCGCTCAGCGCATTCTTCAAGACAACAGCCTTGCCGTAGAACGGAGGCGGCGAAGAACACGCCTGCCCGTCCAGCACCGCGATCTGGCACTGGACGTCGTAAACCTGGCTACGGATCACGATGAGAGTGACAGTATCCGAATATGCAGCATCATCCGTCGCTGTAACCCGGTTAGCCTGCAGAGAAGATGAGAGGCTATCTGCACGACTAAGCAGGTCGTTGAGCTTCCCAACAAGATCGGCGCGGTTATTTGCCTTCGCTTGCGTTGCCCCTACAGGCTGAACCACAGTCTGGGCTGCCGCCGGCGAGACGAGTAAAAAAAAAGCTAGCGCATATTTTATCATGGCAGCACCTCAGCGAGCGGTGACTGAAGTCACGTAAAAATTGACAGCTTTACTATTTACAGTCTTAAGCCTGGCGCCGAATGAAGACCCCGACACGGAGCAGAGTTGATCGACAGATTCCGCGACTTTCCGCTGAGCCGCCCCACCCGAAAAGTTAGATACGGCCGAAAGAGATGCAGGGGTCCAGTTTGCCCCGCCATTGCACGTCACTTCAGCGGTGATGTCGGTGTTCAATGTCACAGAAACAAGAGGATCGTATTCGATCAGAAGGCGTCCGTTGGTGACCGTTGTGTCGGATGACTGATACGTCGTGACCAATGTCATGTTGTTCACGACGATCGGCGGGGTCTCATAAAACTGCAGTTCAGCTACAATAGCGGAGTTACTACCGTTACCATTGATCATCACCTGGTGATATCGGTAGGCGGTAGACGTATCGATGCCGGTGTTAAATGTGTAGTCCGTATTGGCGGCGGCGCCCGTCGACCCACTGGTGAATAGATCGACCCATGTAGTGCCGTTGTTCGACCCCTGCAGTTTGACGGTCGATGCGCCACCCACATTCATAAGTGCTAAATTTGACGAAGTAGAAAGCACAAATTGAGTGATGAATTTTGCGTTTCCAGAACCCCAGTCTTTCCGGATGCCCGCAGCATAGCTTCCCGGATGCACGCCATTGCTATTGGTCGTTACACTGCTGCCAGATGCGTTATGCAGATTTCCGTCGAAGGCCTGTGAGACAATACCGCTGGTGCCGCCACTATCGCTCATCCCGACGCCGGAGGCCGTTCCGGTCGCGCCGGGAATCAGAAGCTGGGAGCCCCCCGATCCCGAAGGAGCGACATACCCGCTGGCTGTGACGACGTTGTAGTTCGACGACGCCCCGGAGTTGACCCCGTCAGAGGCCTTATAGCCATCGGCGAAGGCATTTATGAAGCGCCGGTATCCGCCGAAAGTCTTAGACTGATAACCACGCTCAAGCAGAATGTTCTGGCGGTCGGCATCGGAAAGGCCGCCGCCGCCACCACCCGACTGAGTGACCCAAGTTCCGCCAGCACCGAGCACCTTGTTGGCCGCAGCATCGCCGGCGCCCGGCGCAGGAACGAGGCCCTTCGTGCCGCCGGAGCCGGCATCGCCACCCATAGTATTGAGCAATGCGGTCGACTGAGCAGAGGTGCAGTCATCTGGAGATCCTGTGCCAGCCGTGGTGCGACACTTGAATGTCGCATTCGGCATCGTGGCAAGTTCAGTATTGCTAACTAGCGTACCGACCGACCATGCATCGGTCCCGGTGCGCCGTGCGATGCCGGTGCTGCTCAGGGCCTCCAAGGCCGCTAGATCATTGGCGAGAACGAACGTTGGATTTCCTGCAACGCCGGCCGGGTTGGTGATGGTGAAGCCGGCGGCCGGCGCCGTCATGACGCGCGCGGCTCCCGTTCCAGCGCCCGTGCGCGCCCAGAAACCATCGGTCGAATTGGCGGCCAATGCGTCCAGATCGGCGTCCCATGCCTGGACGTTCGTCCCAATCACTGTGCCGGCGAGCGTGCGCAGCGCCGCCGCATCGGCCGCGTTGGCCACAGACCTGCCAAAGCTGGTGCAGTCGACAGTTGCTGCAATGCCGGCCCCGGTGAAGTAGAAGCATTTGTTAGCGGCCGATGTCAGGCCCGCCAACGCCGCCAGCTCGGCGTCATAGGCCTGCACGTCCGTGCCGATGACCAGGCCGAGCGTTGAGCGCATACCGGACGCGGCGGTGTTGGCTACCAGCGTACGCGCCAATGAGCTGAAATCCGCAAGCGCTGCCGTTCCAGACCCGGTGAAGTATGGCACCTTGTCTGCAGCGCTGGTGAGACCGGCAAGGGCGACGAGCTCGGCATCGCCGACATTCAGGGTGCCTGTCGCGAACGACAGCAGCGATCCGATTGAAACGGCCGACCAGGTATTGGCCCCTGAACGATAATAGATCGTATTGGTGCCGGAGAGCGCCGCCAACGCATCGAGGTCTGCGTCCCACGCTTGAACGTTCGATCCGATCGACACCCCCAACGTCGCGCGCGCGGTCGCCGCATCAGCGTCGTCAAGCAACGACCGGGCGAAGGCGGTGAAGTCTGTCAGGCCATAGGTCGCCGAGGCCGTCCAGTATCCAAGCCGATTGGCTGCAGTCGTTGCGTTGGCGATTGACGTCAGGTTCGCTGGCAGATCGGCCGCGGCAATGACCCGACAAGTAGGCGCCGCCCCGCTGCCAGTGCCAACCAAGAACCCGGTGCAACCATACAGCTGAACGGGGGCCGTGCCGTTACCGAACACCAGCTTGTTGGCATCAAGGGAATTGCGCCCGCTCCCGCCCTTTGGGACCGATAGCGGAGATGACCCCTCCCCAGTCTGGCCGAAAGCAGGCGCGCAGACGAGCGCGAACGCGAGGGCAAAAGCCCAGCGAGCCATTCTCATTGATGTATCCTTGCTTGCTTAGAACCAGCCGGTGCCGTCGGCACGAGGCGTCAGCGTAATTTGACCGCCATTGCCATCGATGATTGGGGTGTAATCTACGGTCCCAAACACCTTCTCTCCCGATTGCGGGACGATAGTGATGTTGTTCGTGTTGGCGTCGCCTTTGCCATCCACAATCTTGACAGCCTTCGTGCGATCAGCAGCCGGAGGCAAATTCACCGTCGTAGCCGCTGCCACTGTCTTGTCGATGACAACAATGTCCGCATCGTCAGCAGAGACCGTTACGGCGCCAGATGCCACAACAAGCCGCTGCGTCGTTGAGGTGTCGATCGGCACCTTCTTGAAGCGATTTCCATCGAGATCGATGATACAGTTAACACCGTCATCCGGCGTTGTCGTGTCGCCGGCGTCCAGATCGAAGTTGTTCTGAAGCGAGCGCACATATATTCCCCCGAACTGGCCCGAAAGCTTCGTGTTGCGCACCTCGGTTGGATTTCCGAGTTTGATACGGGCGCGGTCCTTCTCATAGCTTCGAAGCGCAGCTTTGCTGACTGCCACCCCATCGACAATAACCAGATCAATCGGGCTCGCGGTCATGGCACGAATTCCTCGACACTCAGAATACGTCGCGTAGCGCTGTCATTCGAATAAGCACTATTAAAAATGCGGACGCTGTAATCGTGTGACGCCGCGTCAGATGCATCGATTTCGAAGTGCACTGTCGTGCCAGTGGCATTGCCATTCGCCACAAACACCCAGTCAATGGCGCTTGTTTCTGCACCTCGGAAGAGCCCTATCGACATACTGGTATTAGCGACCGTGCTTGAGAATCGATAGCAAAACCGCAGTACATTTCCTGCCGTCTTCGCGGCGTAAGACAGCGTTTTTGAATCGAAATAGCAGATGTTGCTCGAGAGTGGTGGATCGCTTGGATTGTAGCCATAGCTGCCACTGCCGCCGGCTGACGCGCTGCCCGAAACCGTTCTAACGCTCTTCCGTCCGATCAGCGCGCCGCCTGCCGATAGCCACTCCGTTCCGTTGAATGTGTAAGAGTTGTTTAGCTCTTTATTATAAGCGCTTCATCCATTTGACGGGTCATAAAGCGTGAACGTGTTCGCGATCTCGCAGATAGCAATGTCACCATCTCGACCTGACCAAGCGCCAGTCGCCGATGGGCCGACGATGTAGGCGGTGCCGACCGTAGCTGTGCCTGGCGGCGAAGTGGTGGTCTGGTTCTCGACGATAATCCTTTTGCCGAAGTTGATCGCAGCAGAAAGGGGGATTGAATTTGGGGCCGTGGTCTGATTGCCGAAGCCTGACACCCATGCGCCGCCAGCATTGCGGTGATAGTACGTGTCCACATCCTCGACATAGATGAAGCGGCCAATGCCAAATACAACGAACTCCCATCCTCGAGCGGTCCTGACAGCGATGTTGCCGTCTTTACCTGCCCACGCCCCTGTTGCGGCGCTGGCCACTAGGTAGGCGTCACCAAGAGAAGGGCTTGCCGGAGGTGCCGTGTGGGTTCGGTCGATGACCGAATAGCAGAAGACGTCGGAACCGTCGCTCAGCTTGTACCGACGCCCCTCAGCCGAGACGAGACAGGTCACGCCATCATGAGCAGTGACCATGTCAGTCGGGTCATAGTGGAACAGCCGACCGAGAAACGTCATGTCGATAACGGCCGACCCCGAATCCGGATCGACCGCGATCAGATCCGTCGCGTTCTCATCGTCAGCCAGCACATACGGCATGCGAGCGGTGATCGCATTCCGCAATAGCTGCTTGTTCGCGCTCGCATCAGATGGGAGCGCGGCGACGGCGTCGTGGTTTACGGGCATCTCAGCTCACATCGAGAGGGGCGAGAACGAAAGGTTTTTCATCGACCGCGGCGCGATAGTCCGTCTCGATCGCAGCGTCGTATCCGACCAGCGACACGTTGATGGACGAGAAATTGTCCGCGAAGCTCCAGTCGGTGCACAGGTAGGTTCCGTTGGCGCTGGCGAAGAGGACACTGTCGAAGGTCACGGCGTTGCCGATCAGTTCCTCGGAGCAGTTGGCGAGCAGCAGCACGTCGCATTTGACGACCAGTTGCTTGCCAAGCCGCGCATTCTCCAGGAATGCCTTCTCGAGCCGTTGCGCCCGCCGGTGGTCCATCGTGAACGGCAGATCGAGCGTGGCATCGAGCAGTTCGCCATCGGCCGCCTTAAGATCATCCCTGGACAGCACCGGGCCATCGGCCGTCTGGTACTCGCGATCCTCTGCGACAAACCGGACCTTCAGCCGATTGATCAGATCTCGCTTCGGCTTGGCGGCTCGATAGTCCACGGCGCCTGTCAGCAAGCCATCATGGATCGTGACAACCGGCTGCCGCGGGATCGACGACGACGGCCATACCTTGCCGGCGCTCTGCAGCACCATTCCTCGGTTGGCTGAGAGCATGCCGGACACGATATTGGCGGGCGACTGGTTGAGCGTGACAACCCCGTCGATGGTGTGGCGGCGGATGTAGGTGCCGTCCAAGCACCACACCAGACCATCGTCCCAGTCCGCCGCGACGGCCGTCTTCGCCCAGTCGAAGCGACGGGGGTCGATGCGCCCGCCATAGCGCTGCGTCAGATAGTGCGCCTGGATCAGCGTAGCATTATTGCTGAATTCCCATGTCGCTTCAGCCGCAGCTACAGCCGCATCGTCGGAGGGGTCGAATTCCAGGACGTGTCCGGGACGGCGGGGATCTGGCACCGCCACACCGTCAACCAAGAAGTATGGATTCGGGCGCGACGATTGCCCCCAGAGCTCCGTATATTCCGTGTAGTCGGCGCCGTAATGGTAGCGAACGACAGCGGTCGCAATGCCGCGCTGACGAAATTCGGGGTCGAGATCAGGAAAGTCAGCCGCGAGGATCGGATCGATCGCCTGATTTGCATCACCGAGCCTGAGCGAGACCTTCAGGCGCCCCGGAAAGTTTGGCTGACCATAGACAGCTATTGGCGTCAGGATCGTGTTCGGAACAAGCGACTGAAACGCGATCTCTTGCGTTCCGATCCACATCTTGCGGAAGCTCGCGATCTTCTTCGCGCAGATCAGCCAGCCTTGGTAGAGATATGGTGGCTTCACCTCTTCAAAGAAGAGTGCGCCGCCGACCTGGGCGGTGCCGTAGATGATGCGCTTCGAAGGGATGGGCTGGCGCTCGTTGTATTTGATCGCTGTCGAATTGACCGCTGTCTCAGCTGCATATTGCGACGTAGCGATAGGTCCCGACCCTGATTTCTGCATCAGGGCCGAGGCCGCATAATTCACTGCGATCGACGCGCCGATCAGGACAGCGGTTCCTACAGCCCAAGACACGGCCGCCGGCACAGCCGTTGCTGTGAATACTCCAATGATTGCCGCACCGATCGAAATGGGCTCGGCGCTCAACGTGCGGCGCTGTCTGGCCGGCATCCGCTCGTACTGCTTAACGAGCTGGGTAAACTCCGCCGGCGGGTTATCGCGCTCCCAAACGCGGCCCAGCGCCCAAGACGCGACGTGCGGAGGAATGTTCATTCAGATCACAGCCCAAATGATGCGAACATTGGTCGACGGCATCGATGTCCAGCCGCGCTCGTTGCGACCTACGAACCAGCCAGGGGCACGGCAAATGACGACTGACAAGACACCCGACAGCACAGCGACACCAATGTCACCGACCTGCTCGCCTTCATTGATGCGCCGCCAGCCACGCTTCCGCGCTACAACCCGCGCAGCCGGAAGAAGGCCTCGACGGCCGATTAAGCGCCTCGCGCCAATACGGGTTCGATAGCGACCGCGAATGTGGGAGACCGGATCGCAACCAATCGCCACCTTGAGGATATTCGCGCACCACAGAACGCAATCATCCTTGCCCCAGACCATTTCGGATTGCGTCGCGGCATCCATCGCCGCCAGCAGAGCAATTTCAAGTTTCGCGCGCGAATTCCCGCTCTTTGCTACGGCCGCTTTCACGTTGACCTCAAACATAGCGCGATCCTTTGCGACGACCTCAGCCAACCGAGCCACCAAAACCGCGTCTGCCACCTTCACGTCGGCGTCCATTGGATATCCTGATTTTGAAGCGCCGGGATCATGTCAAGGCCAGAGTCGGTCGGATACGTCAGCTTTTGTTCTTCCGTGGTCCACGCATCGTCGAGGGCGCGTTCCAGCGTGTAGAAACCGGTGCGAGCCGTGATCGATATTGTGACCGTCCCGTCTTCCGCCGCCGAGAGAGACTGATAGTCGAGGACCGCATCGACGATCTGATACGGGTCTTTCTCAACCGTGTTGCCCTTCCCCAAGCAGGCCAGCCAGGCGCGTGCTCCAAGGTTGCGCACATCGTCATTGAGGCGAGATGCGACATCGGGATCGACGCCCGACAAGTTGAACTGCAACTCTTGAATCTGCAGCGCACTCGTCTGCTTGATCGGAGTGATAGACCCAAGCACTCCGGCCCCGGTCCATCGGTACCCATTCCATTGCAACGGTCCGATGCCGGACCAGAACCGAGCCGTCCCGTCGGGGTGCTCAATCTCAGCCAGCAGCGCCAACGGCTTTCGCTCGCGCAGCGCCTGCGCCATGCGCATCGTGATCGGCGGCGCCATTAGATACGCTCGATCGCTTCGATGAGGGAGAAGCCGAAATTCGCGGTGATCGGCGCGTTGATCTCCATCTCCGCCTGGCTATCGTCGATCAGGTGAAACACAGAGGTCGGATGGTCGAGTACGACCTGATCGCCGGCCGCGATATCCGCGCGCAGCGGCGGGCGAATTTCGACGCCGGTCTCGCCATCGGCGTTTGTCGGGCCATTCACCATCACCTGATAGAGGTGCGGGAAATCGGCTGGAATACCGTTCGGTCGGATCTCGAAGAGGTCACCGCGCCGGAGTGCTGGCACCAGCGATGCGGGCAACCCGCCGAGCACAATCGACGTGGCACCACGGGAGGCTGCGGCTAGGACGTGGCAGGTCGGCGGAATCAGGCCATCGACGAAGCCCGTGCCGTCCGTGAACATCGTTCCGTCCGACCAGACTGACGTCGTCGCCTGCCGCTCGCGGTTGTACTGGGGGATCAATCGGGACGCGTCGCCTATGCGGATGAGACCGGCCTGCCCGCCAAGGCGAGAGAAGAAGGCATCCATCTGCGGCCACACGTCGATGTCCTGTTGGATCGACGTGAGCTTCGGCATCCACAGCTGGGCATGCGGGCCGTACGCGCTATTGCCGCCAGCCCACGGCCGCGGAGACGTCTGTGACATCGCGCGCAACTGGAACCGCACGTTCGTGAATTGATACCACTCGCGAGGATACTCGTAGACCTCAGTCATCGGCCAAAGCCCGGCTTATTGGCCGCCGACTTAGCGACGATCGCCTCGACATTCCGCTCGAAGTTCTTGCGATCGTTCGCAACCACAGTCGCCAGGCGGGCGACCGACTGAGCGTCGCTGTTCGGGGCGTTAATGGTCGGATTGTAATTGAACACCATCGCCGGCCGGCTGTTGTCATTTCCTGCGCCGGAGTTGAACGGCAGAACCGGCCCGCCGTCGGCATAGCCGCGATGCAGGCGGTCGAGATTTCCGAGCCCAATCCGGCGGACCGACGATTGCGAGAACACGTATTCGCCAGCATGCACGAGGCCGGCCGGTTGATACTTCGATCCTGGGCCGGTGTACCCACCGTCCGCATAGAGGCCACCGGTACCAGTCAGGGAGAACCCGGTGCCGGCAGAAGACGCGCCGCCAATGCCTAGCAGGCTGAAGAGCCCACCGCCCGATCCGCCGAAGGCCTTCGACCACAGGCTGTCGATGGCCATATTCATGAGCTTGTCGCTGATCTTGTTCAGCGCGTTTGCACCAGCGATGCCGAGGCTTTCGAAGGCCGTCGCTCCGCCCTGAATCGCGTTACGGAAGTCAGACGCAAAGCTCTGAGTGATGCCCCGGGTAGTGTCGTTGATGTCGCGCAGAGTGTTATTGAGACGAAGCCCCTGCGCCTCGACGCTCGAAAGCCCCGTCGCTAGGTCGGGATAGATACCCTTAAGCTGCTGAGCGATAGCAACATCATTGGCGGACAGAAGCGCCGTCTGACGGCCGAAACTGATATTGTCGTTGACCGCGGCCTGGGCCGCAAGCTGAACGCGCTCCCCATACTTTCGGTTCAGCTCTTCGAGCCGCGCCATTTCGGCCTTATCAAATGCCGTGCGGTTCTGGGAAGCCTGCTGTTCGAGAGTTTGGCGCGCCTGAAGGTTCGCGCGCATTTCCGCCTGCTGGCCGATTGTCTTGCCAAGAAGGTTGATTTCAAGTTGCGCAGATTTGATGGTCTGCTCTCCGTAGAGCGCTCGAGCCCGTGCCTGCTCACCCAGCGACACCGTCACCGACTTTACGGCATTGTCGTAAGCTTGCTGACCCAGCGCTTGACGCTCTCCGTCCGTCATCTTTGAGCCGAGCGTCGACTCCAGCGATTGACGGCGCGCGATATCACCGCGGGCGCCGGGGGAGAAGGCTGTAAGCGCATCGCCAGCGATTTTGGCCTGATCGAACGACGACTGAAACGAACTCTTAAACTGCGTCGTGTTCGTATTCGCGATGCTCAAAGCCTTCGCGAGTTCCTCGTACGACATTCCCATGCGTTTGAGGATTTCAGACGCAGGGCCGCCGGTCGTCTGGACATCGACCATCGTCTTGACCAGCAGTTCCTGTTCGTTGCGCAGCTTCTGCAGCTGATCAATCTCAGGCAACTGATTGCGGACCGCCGCAGCCTGCGCAAATGACTGATTGCGCTGCTGAGCATCGACAGCAGCCTGACTGTACCGTTCGATCGCGGCTGTCAGCTCATCGACCTTGATGCGCTGCTGCTCGATCAAGTTGGTGGTGCCGAGTCCGCGATTTGCCGAAGACGATCGGCTCGCGGCAATGGCCTCCAGCTCCTGGAGCCGTGTCTGCGCTTGCTTAAGCTGCTCATCCAAACCCATCTTAAGGCCGATGCCCGTAGCGCGCGACGCGGCGGCGCCGATCTTGTCCCAAGCGTTCGACGCAGCATTCCCCAGAGCCATCCAGAATTTCGTAGAGGTGCTGACGGCGTCGCTTACGCCCTCCAGCCCGCTCACAACACCGGCCTGAAGCACGCGCTGCGCTTCCTGTACCCGGTTCTGCGCGACCAGGTTCTGGATGTTCCGCTGCATGGCGGCGTCAAGGAAGCCGAGCCGTGCATTCAGTTGATCGGCGCCGGCAACCGGGTCTGCGAACGCCTTGCCGAGCAGCTGAGCGGCGCCGGCAGCGTCAGTGCCGAACACGACGGAGATGTCATGCCCGATCTTGACGAGCGGCTCGAGGTTGTCGCGGCCGATCTTGCCAGTGGATGCCAGTTCGGCTGCGAAGGCTCGTGCCTCTGAAACCGACAGCCCCGTCGTCGAGGATCCCGACTGCGCAATGGCGTTGATGCTCGACAGGCTCTGCCCCGACGCCCGGCCGGAACCAAGCAGCGACATCTGTACTTTCTGCTGACTGTCGAGATAGGAGTTGAGCGCGAGCGACGCGACGCCGATCACCGCGGCCACACCACCAAACGCCACCCGGCCGACGGTCAGGAAATTGCCAACCGCCGTTGTCGCCTGCTTCATGAAGCCGGAGAACGAGCCTTGGCTCGACGCAAAGATATCGATGACCTGAGCAGCCTGCGAGGTCGCGACCTGCCCAACGCTGGCACCCATCGCCAGCATGGTGCCGACATCCTGCGCTTGGCGGCCCAGATTGATCAGTTCGTGTCGCGCCAACCCCATCTGCTTGACGTTGTCGTTCAAGCCACCATTGGCTGCGCGAAGACGCTCCGACGCGGCGGCCATGACAGCATTGGCCCGCTCCTGAAGTGCCGGGTTCTGCGCCACCGCAGCATTCACCATGCGCTGCGTCTTGTCGTATTCCTGTTGCGCGCGCACGGTTGCGACGTATCGCTTCTCGATGGCGTTAAACTTTTGATCGAGATTAAGGGTGGCCTTCTCCGTCTTCTGCGATTCCACCGTTACGTCGGCGAGCGCATCACCGACTTTGTGCAGAGACGCTGCCGCCTGATCGGCGCCGGGGGCACTGGTCTGGATCGTCAGCCGCCTTACAGCGTCTTGCGAGGTTGCCATTGGAATTCCTGAAATGGATCGAAGTGCGCGGTAATGGCGCTTGACTTACGGGTCTTTTTGACCCATAATCCGGGCATGGAAAACGCGCCGGACTCACTCACTGTTCTGACGGTTTCTCGCCTATTGTTGGCGACAAAATCGTACGTCCGCGACGGCGACGCGATCGGCCGGATGCCGATGAAGATGGCGAAGCGCTTCCGGGTTTCGCAGCGCAACTTCACGACCATTTTCGAACTGGCCGACATCCTTGAAAACCTGAATTCCGACCCGCGCAGCCTTGTCATTCGCGGCGAGCCGGTGCCGGGCCTCGATGTGAGCCAGCCCGTCCGGCGCCTCAAGTATTCCGACCCCAATCAGCTTGCGACTTTCCGTTCGAGCCCGATAGGCCAGCGCTGGATCTGCTTCGACTTCGACAAGGTCGCTTGCCCCGCCGGCATCGATCCAAAAACCGAGCCAGCAACCGCGATCAAGCACCTCATCAGCCTGCTGCCCGGCGCCTTCCATGGCGTGACCTGCTGGGCTCAGTGGTCCAGCAGCGCCGGCATCAAAGGCTGGTCTCAACTGTCGGCACACATCTGGTTTGTGCTCGACCGGCCCATCACCGACGACGAACTTTGGCTCTGGGGGCAATCGACCAGCGCACCAATCGACATTCGCTTATTCAACGCGGTGCAGCCTCATTTCACGGCCGCGCCGATCTTTGCTTTTGACGTCCCTGACCCCTGCCCTAACCGCTTCATGCTCATCGAAGGAGCCGCCGATGTCGCCCAAATTCGAGCCGCCGGCGCCGATGGATGCCGCAGAGATGCGGGACATCCGGAAGCAACTCGGCCACAATCAGCACGAGATGGGACAGCGCCTAGGCCTCAAGAGCCAAGACCCGCGCCGGCAAATCTCGCGATGGGAAGCGGGAGAACCCATCACCGGGCCAGTCGCGATAGCGGTTCGGTCCTTCCTTCCGAAACGCCGCTCCTGAGTGAGCGCCTTGCGATGCAATTCCGTCAGCGGTTCAACTGAGACACAACGATCGCCGGATAGGTGATCGCCGCGCCTGCCACGCGATCGGGGCGCTGGCGGGAGCTGTATATCGCCTTCCCGCCCTTGAAGTGCCGGGACCGCTGATTGAATTTCAGCCGATACGCATCGTTCAGCGAGATAAACCGCGATTGGATCTTCACGTTCTTGAACAGCGCCTTCGCGTCTCGTCCAGTGCGCTCATAGATACGGTTTGGCACCTGGATCAGAAAGTCGCGACCGGTATCCGTCTTCCCCACTTCAAGGATGCGCGAGTAAGGCACAACGTTGACGAAGGTGTATTCCTCCGCGACCGGTACATTCTGACTGACCGCAACCTCAACACCATCTGCGAAAAGCGTATGACCTCGCAGGTAATCGCCCTTCACGCGCGGCGACCGATCTTCGAGCGTCCGCGCGATCCAGATCAAGACATCGCCGACGATCTCCCACTCCGCAATGATGGAACCGCCCGCCGGCCGCACTCGCTCGAGAGGAGCGTTTGCGACGCCATCGACGGTCACCGTGCGCGGCGGGATGCGACCCAATATCCGCTGATTGGTCGCATCTGCCTCTGCAATCGCATCGCGGGCGAACGCCGCGGCAGCTTTGCCCTGCGCTTCTGGCGTCAACAGATCGCTGATGATCAAATTGATGTCGGTGGCGACCGAGTCAATTCGCGTCCGCACCGCCATCCGGAATCACCCTACGTTGCTGGTGGTTTCGGCTTCTCTTCGCTCAGCACGGCTGCGCGCAGGTATCCGAGCCGGACAATGGTCCTGGCCTCCCATGGCTCAAGCTCGATGCCCATTTGCATCCGCCAGGCTGCGAGCCCTTCCCACGTCACCACCGGCGGAGCCATGCCGCTGATCGCAAGACCCATCGATATCTCGAAGAACCACTCCCAGAGATACAGCAGAAGCGCTGGCGGCTCTGGCCCCTCCGGCATGACCGGCCGCTTGACGGAGCGCCCCAGTTTTTTCCACTGCCGCGCCGCGGACTCGTCGTGCTCGCGTTGGGACGCCCCGTCATTAAGTTTCTTGGATCCCCGAAACTCATGCTCGGCGAAGGCGACTAGCTCTTCGACGAGCCTTTCATAAAATTTGCCTCGTTGGCCACATAGACCCAAGCCTGGCGGCGCAGCCACGCGGTTTCGGGACTGGCAAACAATTCGTTCGCATTTTCCTTACTGAAGGGCACGTCGATCACGCCCTTGTCAGGACCGACAAGATGCCAACCCACCGCCAAAGCCGAGAGGCGTTCGGCTTGCTCTGCAGCCATGTCCTCATTCTCAGCTTCGGCGCGCAGTTCAGCGCGGCTGCGCTGGCGGAACCCCTTGCGAACCGCTTCCGTCGTCTTGCGGCGATCGTAGGCGCGGCCGGGCTCGGAATCCCACGGCAGGAATTCGATGTAGGCGACATTGCCGGCGCCGTCGGTCAGCGGGTCGATCTCGCCCGGCAGGATGATTTCCATGCGGGCACTCGTGCTGGTGTTCACGCCCAGCGAGGCGAACTTGTTCATTTCTCATGTCCTTTGGCGGAAGGGCGGAGCCGGATGAGCCCGCCAGCCCATCCGGTCCTGTTGCGCGCAACTGCACGACGGCCCGATTTACGGACGCGCCGAGCGGCTTTCCCCGTGACGGCGGGGATCAGGCTCAAACGATTTCGGTGTCGCAGATCTGAATTGTGGTCGATGCGATGCCGGTCGTGCCTTCGGCCGCAGTGGACTTAAGGGCCTGGAACGGCAACGTGATCGACTGCCCTCCCTCACCGGTCGTCTGCAGGTCAGCGCCGCCGAGTTTGACGCGGGGCAGATAGAACGACATCGCCGGCGCATCGACCGAATTCTCGGTCGTCAGGAACGCCAGCACCTCGATCGAATTCTCATTCCGGAAGTCGTTGATCAGATCGGCATTCTCGAACATGGCAGTCAGCTGGCCGGTCACATTTGTACGGCCAAGAAAAATTTCCGGCACCAAATTCGATCCGACGACGGGATCGGCGCTCGGGTTGAGCTGCATCTGAATGTTCATTCCGGTGACTACGGCGACGGTCTCGCCGGCCACGCGGAGTAACCCGTTGACCGCCGCAGTGATGCCGGTCGTCGTTTCCGCCGCTGGTGCGGTGAAGAACGGCGCCGCGACACCCTCATACATGGTCATGTTGCGGCCCATGAGGTCGAAATCAACCGTGCCCATGCCGCTGGCCGGTAGCTGGACGTTGAAGCCGCCGACACGGCACTCCGTGAAGAGCCTCGCGACATCGACATCCGAATTCCAGATTTCGACCGCATACTTGCGACTGACAAAGCCGGATGACGGCACAATCAGACGCTTGCCCTGCGCGGTGAAGGTGAACGACGTGTCAGCGCTCATGGTGTCGGGCGCCGGATAGACGGTCATTTCGCGATTACTGGTGCCACCGAAGCCGAGGATCAGGAACCGCTTGCCGTTGTTGTCGGGATCCGAAAGATCGGTCGCCTCGAACACCATGCCAACGCGGAAACCTTCGGTGACGGGATTGCCTCCGGTGAAGGTGAACTTGTTAGAGGCATTATCCGCAGACACGCTCGTCATATCGGTCTGATCAATGACGACCGGAGCAATCCACGAGCCGCGACATGCGGCCTCGAAGAAATCGGCGTAGGTCAGAGGCGAGAGCTCGCCGGATATATTGCCCTGAACGCGGCGCACGCCGTGGCGATAGTCGGCGATCTGCCGGTCTCCGCGAATTTCTGCCGATTGGTAGGTGTCCTTCGACAGCGCGAGCGACGACGAAACGCGGCGCAAAATCTGACCGCCGGAAGCTCCGGGATCGGTCCCGAACGCCGGCTCGACGCCGGGGGTGATGACGCCGGTCGAATGAGCCTTGTAGGCGATGCGCGCGCTTACGCCTTCCGCGAGGGCCATGTCAGTTCTCCAAGATGGAATGAAGCCGGACAGCCGGCGGGTAGCGGCGGTTAGCCGATCTGGTCGAAATGAAGTTCAATCTCAGCGACGGCGCACTGATAGTTCGACACTTCGGAAACGAAGCCGGGAGGCGCGACCTTTGAGCCAGGGCCGACCGGTATCACGTCGGCTGAGAAGCATGAGACTGCCGAATTGCGAAAGCTGCGCAGGCTGGCTGCAATGGTCTCAGCATGCGCCAGGACGATCGCCTCGCCCTCGCCTGCCGGCGAAAACACGAACGCCTCGACCAAGGCGCGATTGCGATAGAGGTTGCGGCCACGACCGCCACCAAACCCAGCCGGGCCGGCGCCGGATCCCTCGTTGTTGAAGACGAGATAGGCAAACGGCGCCGGATCGTCTGGCAGGATAGGCGCATCGTCACCACGCCAATACATTGGCATCGTGACCGTAGCATCGCCTTCCAGGCGAGCACGCAGCGCGGCCAACGCGCCAGCAGCGTTCGTGCTCATTATCCGCCAGCCTGAATTTCGAGTGCGATCAGCGTCCCGGCGATGCGCCTGGTGCTGTCATCCACTGCCTTGATGGCCAGCTCTTTGCCGCGGACCACGGCTTTGTCGTTCGTGGTGATTGGCAGGATACCCGCCAAATCATCCACCAACGCGATGATCTTCCGGTCGCCCTGCACAATGGAGCCGACCAATTCCTTGGGCTCGTATCCCATCACCCGTGCGCGGGTGGCTGTGTCGGTCTTTGGCCGCGGGGATCCAGTGCCGGTGTAGCGGCGAATGAGGATGTCCTCGCCGACCTCCTGAATGAAGCGGCGGTGCATATCGAGGGCGGCAGCGGGCGTCACGCGAGCACCCGATACTGGAACAGCAACGCGCTGACCGTGGCGTCAATCGCGGCGCCAGCATTGCCGCCGACGACATATTTCTTTGACCCAATGCCATCGACCTGCTCTTCGCTGAGAAACAGGTTTTGCGCCGACATTGACCGCATATGGCTGACCAGTAGCGCAATGGCCGATCGGATCGGCTCAGGCACGTCTGTAGCCAGGGGCCCGTAACCGGCAATGAACGTGATCTCGACAGCGCCAAACCGATGCTGCGTGTTCGGCCATGACGTGTTGGAGATCGTTGCCAGGGCCGGCCGCTGCCCCTGAAGGACTTCGTATGAAGCCGGATCAATCGTCTGCAACACACCCGAGCTGTCGTAATACCTCACGCTGCTGATTGAAATCAGCGGCGGCAGCGGGATCATGATCGGTTCACACGGGAACCCCGGAAGCAGCAGCTTCCAAGTCTGCGTGTTGAGCGCTCGCTGCAGCAACCCATCCGGACCGTCGAGCTTTTGACGAGCCGCCTTGATGAACGAGTCCATCGTGGCGTCCGAAATCTCAGAGCCGATTCCGAGGCGTGTTTTCGCCTCGGTCGCGCTCAGAGGCTCGACGGTCGGAGGGGTTACCAGAACGAGCCGCATAGATCAGGCGACCACGACGTGGAAGGCGCCGACCTTGGTGTTACCGCCCTGCGCGATAGAGATCTTTACACGATCACTCGCCAGGCCGACACGGGTCTGCACCCCGGTGCCACCCGAAGCATAAAGCGATGCAGCGCCCGCTCGGTCGTGGGTCGGCATGCGTGGCGCCACGACGACGGAAGCGTTGACATCCAATTGCGTCCAGAGGTTCACGCCCGTGGCCTCGCCGGTGATCGTGAAGTCGACACCATTGGCGTAGGCGTTAGCACCAGCGCTGGCGGTGTCCTTCACGTATTCGATCTGGTGAATCTCGCCGGCGATGCGGGGGGTATAGCCGACGGCGTTGCCGCTTGCGTCGGTCGTGAGCGTAACTTTGTAACGTCGCATGGTGGCTCTCCTTGAATGGCGCGATTGCGCCTAAGTGGAATTGAGCGAGGCCGATTAGGCCTTGCCGCCCTTCTTCCGGTGATCGGCCTTGTTCGCCGGAGCGTCCTCAGCCTTGTTTTGCGGAGCAGGTTCGGATTTGGCGATTGGAGCGATCTCGGCGGCCGGCTCAGGCTGGCTACCATCGACCTTCCGGAATTTGTCCGGGTGCTTGGTCAGCAACTCTTCGCCGTAAGTGTCGCTGACATGGAATTCTTCGCCGGGCCGCAAGGAGTCCGCCTTGACGGAACTGACCGAGACCTGGTCAAGCGCTGCGAGTTTCATGTTCGGTATCTCCATGTTGCAGGCGAAAGAGCGCCCGGCCGAAACCGGGCGCTCGCTTCGATGCTGGCGTTACGCGCCGAGAGCTGCGGTGTAAGTGCCCTTCACGAAGGCCTCGGGGCGATAGACGGCGAGAGCGAGACGCTCTTCAGCGCGGATCGTCACGAGGTTCTTGATGAAGTTGTCCTGATCTTCGGTGCTGATCTCGACGTTGGCTTCTTCACGGTCGAAGAGCTGTGCGCCGAGACGGAAGGCACCAACCAGGAACCGGTCGAGCGACATCGCCTGCGTTTCGACAACCGGGAGACGCCACAGGCGAGGCTCGGTGCCGTTCTGCGGATTGGTGAAGAGATACTGGCCCTGATCGGTCTTGGTCAGCTCGATGTCCGTCCAGTCAGACGGGTGCATCACGATGCCGGTGACCGGGTATTCGGCGAGAGCCGCCTGCAGGATGGCGAGGCGGATCACGTCGATCTTGGTCAGGTTGCCGGCTGCGCTCGGTGCGATCGGGGCCGCATAGGCGGACGCCTGCGTGTAGATACCGTTCAAATCGGTACCAGTGCCGCCGCCGTTGAGAAGCTGGTTCTCCTCAACGTACATCAGGCCGTAACGCAGGCGGCCGTCGATGTAGGACTGCAGCTGCGGTGCGTCGTCGAGGATCTGCTTCGTCGCCTTCACATAGTGCGCGATGGTCGTCACCGAGGTGTTTACCACATCGAACTTGATGTCCGACTGCGGCTTCGCAGTACCGGCAGTTTCCGTAACGGTCGCTGCGTTGTTGGTGAAGCCCGTTTCCTTCACGAACTGGATTGCGTTGCCGGCGGTGCGGCCTGGGGTGATCAGGTCACGCACGGTCATGCGACGGGTCGGCGGGGCGACGATGCCATCTACGCGCTGCGGAATGAGCAGGTCGCCAGCCGAGCCGTCGGCATCGGTCGTAAGGGCCGAGATAATGGCTTTGACCGAGACGGTTGCGCGACCACGCTTCGTTGCGTTCGCCATCAGAGCTTTCACTTCGTCGCTGTCGGTGACCGTCTGACCGAGCGACTTGCGGCGCTCCGGCTCGGTCTGACCCTTCACCAGCTTCTGTTCGATCTCGGTCATACGAGCCGAGAGCTCGTTGTGCTTGATCAGCGCGTCATCCGCGGACTTCTTGGTCTCCTCGGTGAGCTTGCCGAGATTCTTCATCTCGGTTTCCGCGGTTTCGGCGGTCTTCTTGATGTGGTCTGCCGTATCCTTCAGGAGGACCGACATTTCGCCCATCTGCTTTTCGAGCACGGCGACGCCGGCTGCGGCATCGGCGATATGGAAGCCGAGGGTATTGGCGTGAGCGATCGACGAGGCGTCGAACGCTAGGACAGCCACAACGGCGATTGCGACGATGGCAGCAAACGCCGCCCACGGGGTGATGCGCTTCATTGGTGAGTTCCTTCAGCGGGTCTGGGGATGATGGACCGCAGCGACGACATGGCATCTGCCATCGATTTCACTGCAGCTTCGCTCGCCTCTGCGCCCTCAGACTCGCTCCGAATGGCCTTCGCATAGCCGACAGAGGCGATCTGTACGGCCATGGCTTTGGGGATGCCGGCATCACGCAGGACATCCTCGAATTCTTTGATGGATGGCGGTTCGCCGTCACGCAGACGGCGCGCAAAATCGTCGAACTTCTCGTTCTTGACAGAGTCAACACGCGCGCGACGGTTGGCCGGGAATGACACAATCGAGGCTTCGAGCAGATCAAGCTTGACCAGCTTGCGTGGGCCACCCGCATCCGCCGGCTCAACGTCCACCTCGCGATAGCCGATCGACATCCCTTGAATAGCGCCGGCCTTCAGCATGATGATCGCTTCATCCGCCCGACGGACGCCCTGCAAGAGCTTCCCTTTCCCGAAGAGGCCCTTCCCGTCATCGACAAGCTCATTCCAGACACCAATCGGTTCGTCCGGGTTGTGCTGCCAGAGCATCAACGGATAGGTGCCCTCGCGCTGGTGCTTGGCGAGGCTGTCGGCGAATGCGCCAGGCATCACGACTTCGTTGTAGCTGTCACGATTGCCGAAGACGGAGGCATAGCCCTCGATCGATCCCGCGTCGTCAGCCGCCTTCACCTTGAAGGAGAAATCCTTCGTTTTATGCATAAAGCTCATGGCGTTGGTCCCGGGGTTGTTTGGGTTGTCGGCGCGAGCGATCGGCTGGCGCCTGCCGATGTGAGTGGGATCAAAGTCGAGTTGATCAGCAGCTGATCGCCGCCCGGCATTGGGCTGCGATTGTCTTTCTTGCGGCCTTCGTTCGGCGTCATCTGCGCGTTCTGGATCATCTTCGAAATGAACTCGCCCCGCGCCTCGCTGTCGGCCTGAAGCAGTGCGTTGCGATCGAACTCTGCATAATACTTGATGCGCTCTTCCGGCCGCAGAAGCCGCTTATTCACTGACTTTTCAATGTTGGTCAGGAAGGAGTTGAGCCCCAGCGTAAGCCAGGAGAGCATGATGTTTTCGACGCCACTCCCCCAGGCCGTCATCCCATCCTGCGCGTGACCAAGCAAAATAGGTGGCACACCGAGAAACCGCGCCAGCTCTTCGATATTGAAGCGTCGAGAGAGGAGCATCTCCGCATCCTTCGGAGACATATTGACCTGCTTGAAGTCGAACCCGTTCTCCAAGATGCCGTAATGTGCCTCAGCGTTATTGCCGACTATCGGGTCGATGAACGTCTTCTTGAAGTCTGCCCGCTGAACCGGATCCAGCCGCGGCCCGGTGAAGAAACCAGACGCCCGCATCCCCTGGGCAAACGTCTTGCCGGTCGCCTCTTCCGTCGCCAAGGACAAGCCTAGAGACTGCCGCGCATAGGCCAGCGGCGAGAGACCGACATCACCCCCGAGATGAAAGCCTCGCGTGTGAAAGACCTTAACGGCCGGCAGCGTCTCCGCCTTGCCGCGATCGTTGAACCGATAAACTAGGGCGCCATTTTCGCGGTCGACGCAGGTATCGCGCGGCATCGGCTCAAGCGAAACCAGGCGATCAGAGATAAACTTTTTTTCGGCGAATGCATTACCGCTGATCGTCAATGCCGCCGCCTGCGCGCCCCAGAACTCTTGGGTCGTCTGCTCCAGGTTCGGATCTTGGCCGGTGATGATCGCCACCGGGTGGTCACGGACCTGGACGCGATCGTCATTGCCGAGCCGCTCATAGAACTTCAGCGGCAGAGCTCCGGTTACGTCAGCGTATAGCCGGACACCGCGAAACCAAGCGGACAGGTTGAGCGCGCCGTCGTTGGTGACGGCTTTTCCCGACCAGGTACTTCCTCCGTAGAGCGACCACCCCTGATGGTCCGTGAGACTGAGGCTCCGACGAACCCACGATAGCAGTCCCATCAGCTCATCACCGCGCTGGCAAGCCATCCGCTCATGTCAGGCCCAGCCTTTTCGTTCATGGTTGCGGCGCCGACGGCCATTGCCGTCGTCACGATGCCGTCGATGCGTCCGCGTGATTTCGCTTTGTCGAAGCACCGATTGTCTTGCCCGTCACTGTCGATGATCGCGTTAGCGGCGCACATATAGGTCACCGGCGAGTCGTCGATCGTGATCTCACGATCAAGCACGTGATCTTCTAGCTTTTCGATCGAGGTCGGCATGGTCAGCTGCTTGTCCTCGAAGACACGCCGCTTGCCTTGATTGTGTGGAACCAGCTTCAGGCCGTACCCCTCGGGTTTATCCGGCCCCTCAAACTTCCAGACTGCCAAGCCGATCGTTTCGCAAGCAGCTATGAAATCGGCCATGCCCGCGACGTCGTAGGCCAGAAACTGCACATCGTGCTCGGCCACGAGCCTTGCGACTTCGGCCGCGGCAAAAGTCTTGTCGATTGTGGCGCCGGGCACCGCGGTGAAATCAACGGCGGGGTCTGCCGCCCATTCGACGTACTTGGCAACATCGCGGCGCGCGCGGTCAGCGAGTCCGCTTTGTGTCGTCCAGTACCAGGTCTTGACGAACAGATGCTCGGGCTCGCCAGCTTCCTCGTTCGCTTCGCGCTTCCAGCAAGCGGAGAGCGCGGTCAAGTCGTTCTTTTTCGACAGATCGAGCGACAGCCAGCACTTCTCGCCCTTATGCTCAGCTGGATCGACCTTCGCTTGGACAGCAGCCCAAGGCTCCTCGTCCATCCAAAATCCGACCACACCGAGCGGAATGCCGAAATACAGGCGCTTGACCGACATCGCAGTAGACAGTCGCTCTCGCGCCGTATTCACCTCACCACGGATATTCTCGACCGGGAAAGTAATACCCAGCGCTGGTAAGGCTTTCTGCCAGCAGGCCTCGTTATCGAACACCTTGTCTTGGTCGGCCTTATCGACACGAGCAATGAACGAGAAGTGCTCGTCGTCAATGAATTCGCCGCGCGCTATGCGCTGATAGAATGTCGAGTATTCCGTGCCGACCAATTGCGTGGACGCCGGCGTGTTGGTCCCCAGCAGCATGAAGCCATCGCCCGGCATCTTCGCGATAGCGCGCTGCCACATCTCGAGCGAGGTGTTCGTCTTGAACTCGTGGATTTCGTCGGCGGCCACGCAGATGGGTCGCGGACCCGAGACGGCCTCACCGTTGGCGAGCGCCTTAAACTTCGACTTCGATTCCGGGTGTTCGATTTGCCAGGCGTTATCGCCCTCACCACGGATTATGACCTCGCCGCGCGACTCCAGCGTATCTGTCTCACCATCCTCGGCGCCCGGAATGTTCGTCTGGCACATCGCCGCGGCGTCTTTGAACAAGACGTTTGCGGTCGCCTTCGATTGGCCGATCGAATAAATCTCGGCGCGCGGCACGCCGTACCATCCCAAGAGATACAGACCGATCGCCGCGAACATCGGGCTTTTGGCCTGCCCCTTGCCAGTTTCCGCCCAACCACTGCGGAAGCGCAGTCGACCTGTACTCGTCACCCACCCGAACATCGAGCCAATGAAGAACATGTGCCACGGCAGCGGTTCGAACGGATGACCAGCCTTGGCGCCGGCCGTGATCGGCAGAACTGCCGGAAGAAACGCGAGCGGCCCAGTAGGATTGAGAGCCTTCAGTTCTGGCCGCCAGAAAATACCTCTGCTCTCACCGTCGACAATGTCTCGCAGGTGGCGCTCGCCAGCATGCCGCGCCAATTCGCCAACGACCAGCCGGCCATCAACCATGTCCCGCGCATAAGCGGTGATCGGATCATTTGGATACTGGACGGAGGAACGCGTCCGCCGCACGCGAGGTTTTCTTGCCATGCTGCACTTTGGTCGCCTTGCCCCGGCGCACCGGCGAGAGACCGAGCTCGGCCTCGGCCACTCGGATATTCTCGTCGGCCTGGCGCATTACAGACCAATGCGGATTCCACTGACCGACCTTGGCCTTCTTACTCGTCGGCGCGAGGATCGCCCCCTTTTCGGCAACGTGGCGTGATGACCGCTCGTATTGCACCCTGAACTCGACGAGGCGTTTCGCGTAGTGGCCGTTGGCCACCGACAGGGTGCCCGCCTCCCGCATATCGCGGATGATGATGCCCCACTGCTCTTGCGCGATTGCGAGATCGTCGTCGTCACCAAAGATGGTCCGCCAGTCCGGTTCGGGAGGGACGCCATCACCGCCAGAAATTGGCGTAATTGCTAGATTATTCACCTATCTCATCCCTCAAAACCCGATCATCCCCCCCTCCTGGGATTGTTCGGAGTGCGAAGGAAGGTACCCATGCGGTGTCCACCCTTAAGCCTCAGACTTTTTGGTACCCCCGGGGTGAGTTGGATCAGCGTCGGTTCCATGGGTGCGACGGGTCGAGCGGCCGACCGTTCACGTCGTTGCCGAACGATGGAAGATGTCCGAACTGCTCGGCAGTCCTGATCCGGTGGTGGTCTGCGCATAGGCAGCGGATGTTACTGTCCTCATCCGCGCCACCTTGCGCAAGCGGGATGATGTGGTCAGGCACAGTGCTGGGGGTGTCTTTGCCCTCAGCCTTGCAGTCCCTGCATAGCGGCTCATTGGCCAGCCGCCGCAGCCGGAGCGCAACGCCCTTGCGGCCTCGGATACGGTTAGGCGAGTGCTCGCGGAATCGCTGCTTACGCTCGATCGGCTTACCCAACCGGCATCTCACATGGCGCCGTGTCGACCTCGGCCTCTGGCAAGCGAGACGCACCATACGCTCGATCCACGAACAACATCGACCGCCGCTTCAATATCCTCGTCTTCCCACCATCCACGACCTTTGGCGTGAACGCTGCATAGATGACGTTGCCTGGCTCTTTGCCCTGCATCTCTACGTCACCTATGCGGTAGGACATGACTCAATGTGGCCCGTAGAGGTAAAGCTTCGGCGTGGTCGGCACCCGAATATCGACGCCACTGCAATTGACTTCGAACCATCCGTCCTCAGCCATCGTTCCCTCGGCCAACAGCACCGTGATCAGAGCATATGAGAAGCCGATGCGATGCAGCCTATGGGCAGCACAGGCCAACGGGTTGCCCTGCTCGTCCCCAGCCTCAACCGCACGGATAAGACGCCGCACCTGATAGAACCGCAGGACCGGACGCTTCGCAGGTTCGTCCGCAGGAACTGGAAATGCGTCGAACAACGTATTCACTCCCGTCGCTATCCGCGTCCGGACACCAAGCAATGAGGTCTTGGCTGCGACGGGTTACGATGCCTTGGGGTACAGCTTATTGCCAATGGCCTTGAGCCGCTCGACATCCATATGATTCAGCCGCTGGTCATCCAGATTGACGACCAGAATGCCAGCGTTCCGGAAGCCTGACGCCTTCATGGCATCGAGGTCCATCGGACGCCCGGGCTGCGGAGCGTTGGTGCGGAGATGCATGATTGACTTTGGACACGGTTCAAGAAGCTAACCCTACGCATCGAAATGCAGGGCTTCGGTCCGGCACCGCCGGCGTGGTTGACCTGAGTAGCACTGACAGCGGCCTATGGCTCGCGGCACTAACAGATAACAACCAAATCAGCTAAACATCTAGGCTCAGCTGAACTAAACGACGCATGACTGATTTGCGGTTAGGAAGCAATACGTCGGCCAAGAAATCCACACTTCAATGCCATATCTTCAATACATGGACTGCGCCAGCAACGAGCGCCGCTACAGACAAGAACCCGAAACACAGCGAGAGAAAGCGAGTGAACTTGATGGAGAAAGCTCGACTGGGAGCCTTCGGCCAATGCTTCACGTCCGCTAAGACATTAGGATCCGCCCATTCGTCGTACTGTTGGGCTGCGATACCGAAATTACACCAAGTGGTGAACCCTGAAGCCAAAGCTAAAATGATGCCTGCCACAAACCACGAAACAGCTGATAAATAGGGCGGCGCTCCTGCTGTTGTAGACCTAAACACGAGCCCGGCAATCGCTGAACCGTGAATAAGAAACAGCGAAGAAATCAGCCATTTTCCATGGTCCACTTGAGCGTTGAACGCCGCGGCTCTGGCGTCAAGCATCTTCTTAAAAACAGCGTCCGAAATACGATCGTAGTTATTATGATCTGCCATCCGCTACACTCAAGCTGAAACAACCATATCGGCCGGAAGACTATGCCGGATCATGCCCAACAGTATCTCGATCCTACCCTTGCCGTCCACTTTGTCCACCGTCGCCAGCATCCCAGCATAGGCACCGCCGTCGGGCTCGATCCGCACTTTATCACCGCTCTTGAAGGCCGACGTCTGAAGCCATTCATGCTGCTGCTGAACCTGCCGTGCAAAGACCTTACGGATTGCCTCGTCAGGCAGCAGCACCGGTTTATCGTTGATGTACAAGAAGTCACGCACGCCGCGCGTCGCGAGAACATCGTAGAACTCGCCATCGTTCGAAGCGCGGATGAAGCCGTAACCAGGAAACATCGGGCGCGCGACAATGCGCGTGACCTTCTGTCCTTTCTTCCCAATACGTCCGGTCTTGACCCGCTTTCGTATTACAGGCGTGAACAGCTCTCGGCCTGCCTCGTGCAGGCGCCAGACTGCGAGTATTTCCTGCTGCGGCTCGGTTAGCACCACGTACCACCGGGTTGCGCTGTTGGTCTCGCCTTCCATTTCCTGCTTCCTATCTTCGAGAATTCTGCAAAATACGCGTTGGACCAACGGATAAATTTACCATTGAGGATGCACCGTGCATCTCATGCAAGATGATCTCAGCCTACTGAAAGCCCGATACTGCCGATCTGTTTTGAAAACGATCGCGATCAGCAGCCCGGATGAAGCTCGCCGTCTGATCCGTTCGCTCGCAAGTGAGACCGGAACTCCCGGCGTAGGCCGCGAGCTTGATGGAGCTGAGCAAGCCGCGTTCGAAGCGTTCCGCATCCTTGCGTCTAGGTTTGACGGCCGCAGTGTATCGAGCGTGAGGGTTGAATGGGTCAACGCTCAAAGAGCGGTCAGCGCGTGGCTTAGCCTGGGGGTCTGACATCATGCCGCATCCTCTGCTGATGGGGGAATCCGTTCGCCGAAGTCGTTGAAGCCTGGAGGGAATGGCGTGGGCTTCTTGATGCCGCGCACCATCCGTCCTTCGTGCATCACGTCGCAGATGAACATCGGTCGGCCGGTGGTCTCGCGCGTATGCTGCTGCCAACAGGTTTCCTCAAGCGTGCCCTCGATCACAACGACCCAGCCCGACATGTCGACAACGACCTGTAGCCCTTGGGGCGCTGCTTTCGAATGAGCCTCTCGGACCGCGGCGTCGCAGTAGACCAGCGATTTCATGTCCTGCTTCCGGCGCAGGATCGGCGTCACCGTGTTGGAAATGGTCGCCAAAGCGATGCCGGCGAGCAGCCAGGTTTTGATGATCGACATGTCCGGGAACACGGCCCGGCCAGAGCACTCCGCAGTGAATGCTGCTCTCAGCATCCCTTCCTGCTTCAAACCCATTTCATCAAGCTCGCGCGCCTCTGCTGTGCTTTGCTCTGATTTTGGATTTGGTTGTGCTTCTGCTTCTGTGTGTAACTGGTTACTGTCGTTACCATCCGTAACGACCGTAACGCCGTTACGCTTGTTACGCCTGTAACGCTTCATTCGTTCGCTGGCGGTCGGGTCCGTCTTGTCGCTCTTGTACTGGCGCTTGGTCCAGTTGTGCGGCACGAAAACCCCATCGACATTGTCGAATAGCTCGGCCTGCACCAGCTTGGTGATCCATTCGGCCACCTTGGCCTTATTCATGCGCAAGCGGATGGCGATATCCTCGGTCGGCGGCAGCGCACCACCATTCGCGCCAGCCACGCACATCAGCGTGTACCAGGCACGATGCATCGCATCCGAGAGCTTCAGCAGCTTCGGATGGTCGATAGACCCACATTCTGCGCGCCACCAAAGGCTCATGCTGCCGTCGTCCCTGCAATATTCTTCTCGGTCGCAACGCTCGCGACCTCGGCAAAGCGCTCCTGAAATGACGTCAAAGATGCCTCTGCCGCCTTCAGGTTCGATAGGATTCCTGGGATGGTTTGGCCCCAGCCGGAGATCTCATGCAGCCCGGTGGCCTTCAGCAATCGATAGGCGGCACCGAGCGCGGCGTCATCGAACGTCCAGTCCGATGGGTGAGCCCCCGTCACGGCCTCAAGCTTCGCCGCCATCTCGTCGATGCGCTTCCGGCGGCTGTCGATATCTCGGGCGCGGTTCTGCACCTCACGCGAGATGCGAGCCTCGTTCTCGGCCATCAGCTTGGCGTTGCTTTGCTGCACCAGCTTGTGGACCATCTCCATATCGACGGCGTTGGCATTGCGGAGCACGGCCATCATGAAGCCCGCCGTCAACGGCTCGGGCTCAAGCAGCTTTGCCTGCACCTTCGAGCGAATAGCGCCATCCTTGTAGGTCAGCAGGCCCCAAGTCGCAGGCAACTCGTCCGGCTTCACCATGCCGTCGGGGCATGCCAGAAACCATCTGGTGCAGTATTTCATCAAGCTCTGAGCCTTGGCGGGCTCTTTGAGCTCGCGCTGCCAGTCCGAACGCGAGACCTTAATCTCGATGCCCACGATTTCGTGTCCCGTGGACGGCCAGATGCCGACCGCAACAGCGTCGATCCAGCGCGACGCCTTGGCGCCTGTATCGTTGGATACCTCGAAGAACACGCGATGCGACGGCGGCGCGTAATAGCTCATCAGCGCCACACGGATGTCGCTGGAGGTGATCTTCTTGGTTGGTGCAAGCGCGTCCATCAGCCGAGCATCCCCAATGCCTGCAGATAGGTTTCCAGTATCGTTTCCTGCTCAGCACGCTGGTTGGCGTCCTGTTTCCGCATGCGTACGATGGTGCGGATCGCCTTCACATCGTATCCGGCGCCTTTCAGTTCGCCGTAGATGTCCTTGCGCGCGTCGGTCAGGTCTTTGATTTCGCCCTCGACATGCTCAATGCGCTCGACAAACGCCTTCAGCTGCTCCTTGGCGAAGCTGTGGGTGGCCTGGTCGTCGGTGATGGGGAGCGCCGCCCCGGTGTTCGATTGATCTGGCGTCATGCGGCGAGCCTCTGCTGTATCGCGTTGCGGATGATCTCGCGCGAGGCAGCGGGCATCTCGTAGCCCTCGCCCCAGCGAGATGTGATGGTGACGCCGAGATGGCCGAGTTTGGTGTTCAGCTGGCGGATATGGCGGCGTGCGAGTGGTGCGACGCTGTCTCCGCGAGCACCAGATCGAGCAGCTTCAATCACCTGATCGAATGTCATCACGCCTGCGGGCGCCGAGACGAAGGCGAGCAGCACACGCCTTTGCGCGCCATGAACCTGCCAGTCGTTCGGCAGCCATACGTTATCCGACATGACGATAGCTCAGCATTGGGTGGTCGGCATTTGTTTCACGTGGCGCTATACTCTGAATCACGCCACCCTCTTTTGCTTCTCGTCGGCAGGCTGAGCACCATCCGCGCGGGCCTTCTTCTGCCAGAAGCTCCACGCATCGCATGCCACGGAACGCCAGAACGCATGCCAGCTCAGGTGACACTTTCGACATAGCCAAACCACCATTAGTGGGAGTTCATGATCAGGGTGATGCATCTCGGCCTTGCTATCGCCGCAGACGCGGCAAGGCTCAGGCTTGAGATGGTCACGCTTTCGGTATTCGCCTGCATGGGAGCGGCTGATATCGCGCCGCTTGGCCTCGTCGCTCAGCGGATGGGTCTTCCGCCACTCGCGCATATACGCCGCATGGCACTTCGTGCAGTAGCGCTGGTGACCGCGATCGTTCTCGCGATTACACTTGCAGCAGATGGGAATAGCGCGCGGACCATCGGTCATTCGCAACCCCTCCCGACCTTGCCGTTGTCGCGATCGTCCACGAATTCCTTCCACGGCCGCCAGCCATGCGGGCAGTGAAAGCCCCATGTGCGGATAGACGGGCCGGTGATGAAAAGCGACCAGCAAGGACCGCTCGTCAGCTCGACACGGTGCGCGTAGCTGGCACCGCGAAGCTTTACTGCGCCGGCCGAATAGACGGCCTTGTGATTGACGCCGCCAGCCGAGATCGTGTGCTCGGTGTACTGGCCATCGAGCAGCACCGACGCATTCCACCACGGATGGTCGTGCAGCGCCCGGTCATCATCCGAGCGCAGGAAGTGGTGCAGATAGATGTTGAACCACTTGTTGCGCGGGATCACCCACCAGCGGCGCATGTACGGCTGTTCCGCACCGCCGATGAGAAAGTCCGGCTGGCGACCATTTGAGACGCGCTGAAGCCGACCGAAAAGCCATTTCTTTGCAAATGCTGGAATTCTCATTCTGCTGCTGCCTCTGATTGGAGAGATGCGAAGAGAGAATCCTGACGCACAGCAGCCGCGCGCGGCGCAATGAACATGTCAGGTCGCGAGGCCGCGTCTGTGATGCGCTCGCAGGCGATTTCGAAGTACCGGGCATCCTTTTCGATGCCGATGAAGCGCCGGCCGAGCCGCACGGCAGCCACGCCGGTCGAGCCCGAGCCCATGAAAGGGTCGAGGATCAGGTCACCGGGCTGGGTGAACAGGTCCACGAGCTCGAGCATGAGCGACAGCGGCTTTTCGGTCGGATGCTCGCCATGCCGATCGCTGGCATTGGTCAGGTGCGTGAAGACGTTGCGCCGACCGCCGCCGTTCCACGACGAGTAGCCAGGCCCGCACCAGGCGGTGACAAAGCACTCGGCGCCCATGGCCGGGCCCTGCCCGTTGAACTGCGGGGCACTGTCCGGCTTCACCCAGATGCAGGCGCGCTTGTATTTGGCCTGAGCCGATTCGATCTGGTCACGCCACGGCGCCACGCCCTCAGGCGTGCAGAACATGATGAACCAGCCCTGGCACATCTCGACCAGCGGCTGGGTGACCACCTCGCGTACGCCGTCGATCGACGCAAAATTCACCGGCGGCGGGTTGGCGTGGCCATCAGTGCGGATGCGCCGCTGCGCGCCAAAGACTTTTTTTTCCCGCTTTGCAGCATGCATGTGCGCTTCATACGGGGGATCCGACATGACGCAGGAGACCGGGCCAAGCGCCGGCAGATGCTCCAGGCAATCGCCATGGATTAGCTGCACCTCGCCATTGAGGAAGGTCTCGACGCTCATGCCGCCCTCGCTTGCTGGAACCGGGTGCCGGCCATAGCATTCTCGTAGCCGAGGAGAGCCGAATGCATCGAGCGCGAAAGACAGTCGAAGAACTTGAGGCCATAGGCCTGCAGCGCATTCAAGGACGCCCGGGCTGCCGGGGCCTCCGCAGCATAACGCTGACGCTGGATGAGGATGGCGAATGGTCGTTTGGTGCCTACGATCCCGGCTCGGTGGACCCAGAGTTGGCGCGTTGGGCGACGATCACCGTCAGCCACCAGATGCACGACGAGTTCGACCTGATAACGGACACATGATCCGGGACGCCGCTGGCGATGCACACACAAAGAACACATACCAGGCGTACGGTGGGACAGACCTGAGATCTCCCAGGTCGCGCTCGGACGAGCACCTTGGAACCCCTTGCATGATCTATATTACGCCGACTCGAACGAAGCCGATCGAGGACGATGCGCAGTGCAGGTCCTTTGAGATTATGGACGGGAACAAGCGGGTTGGGTGTACTCTGACGACACACTTCGAGACCCGCGATCAGGCCAGCCGTTACTTCCATAGCAACCGCCCCCTTTTGGAACAGTTGGCTAGAAAGAAGATGGCGACGTTCGGCCTCGACAATGGCAAGATCAGGCTTGTGCATCTGCCCTGACCTCCCGAGGTTTTTAGTTTTGTTCTCGCCCATCAGACGGACATCTCCGCTGTGTTGCGGGCAGCTTCAGCGAGCATGGCGCGAAGTTCGGTCTTGGTCCGCTCGCCGATGCCGGGCAGCTGGTTGCGATAGGCCGGAGACGTCTTGCTTGCCGCCGGCAAACCAGCAGCGAGGCGCGTCTCATCGACGGTCTTATGCTTCTGGCGCTGCTTCCGCTTCTTGATGGTGCCGTTGGCGCGTAGACGAGCGCGTATCTCTTCTTGCTCGGCAGCAGTGTGCCGGGCGATCTTGATGCCATGCGACGACGCGGCGCCGACGATACTCTCCACGGTGAGATTCAACCGATCGCAGATCTGCGAAACAGCCATTCCGGTCGCGGCCATAGCGCGAAGCTCGTCAAGCGCTTCGGTATTCCAACGGGATTTCCTGGGCATCAGGCGCGAGCCTCCGACATCTTACGACGATCGAGCGCGGAATACCCCGGTGGCGGATCACCGAACGTCGCGGCCGTCAGCGACTTCGCAGCTAGCGCGCGGCGCCGAGCGTCTTCGATCAGGTGCTGCGGCGCGGACGTGTGTCGCTCGCATCTAACGATCGTCGCCCTGTCATCCGAAATCAGTTCCGATAGCCGAAGCTTCTGCGGCGGACGTTTCGCCTTTCGCTTCACACGCACTTGGAGCGGCGTCTGCTCCAGCACCGCGCGCTTCCGGTCGGGCTGGCGTGCATCCTGGTACGCGCGAGCATAGGCCCGGCGCACATCACGGCGAGCCGAGACTCGCCAATAGCCGACGGTGGTCCGGTCCCTGCCGAGCAGGCGGCCGATCGCCGAGTTCGACATGCCGATGGCCGCCAACTCAGTGATAGCCATCACGCGCGCCGCCAACGGCTTCGCTGTCTTGTCCTTGCTGAAGAACTGCTCTTCAGACACGCCGGTCTCGGCCAGCACCCTTGCGATGATCTCTTTGCCAGTCATGCCGCTTCGTGACTCCCGACATAGTTGGAAACCTTGCGACCGCGACGGCTGGCATCGGCAGCCCGGAGGCGCGGTTCGGGCTTTGTGGTGAAACGACCATGATGGTGATCGCACCAAGCGCGGCCAGCACGTGTCGTGGCGCCGCAATACAGGGCGTCAGCCGTATCGCCCTCGATGGCGCGACACTGGTTCGGACGGTCGCCCGACATCTCGAAAAGATCATGCAGCGACAGACCGAGCATGCCGGCAAATGCGGGTGCCGCTTCGACCGGCTCAGCCTTGAACTTCGGCTCGCGCAGCGGGCGGGCGTCCTGCCGCTTCTTCTTGGCCTCGAGGATTTTCTCGACCCGGCGCGATTTGCGGAGGCCTTGCTCGCTTTTCGGCATGGGATTGCAAAGCCCTAGCCGGTTAGCGCGCCCGATGGCGGCGCTGCGGCTAAAGCTGGTCCCATGCTCCGTATTGATGACAGTGACGGCGTCGCGAAACGAGCGGTTCGACATCACCAGCTTCTTCAGCTGCTCGTCTTGCTCCGGCGTCCACTTCGCAGCGGCTCTAAACTCAGTCTCAACCCTCATCGTCCCCTCCCCGCGTAGGCTCGCTTGGCCGGAGCCACGGAGCGACCCGATAGGCGAGCGCCTGCGCCCGCCGCATCAGCATCTCGGCTATCCAGGTTCGGGCGCTGAACGCCCAAGGCAGTCTCAGCCCGGTCGACGGCGGCCTTGATATTTCGGTTGGCATCGAGGGCACCTTTGATGCGACGGCGCGCGCCGGTCTCGGCCGGTGCGCTCGTTTCCAGTTTCAGGATTTCTTGTTCGTCCTCGTGGCGCCGGCGCTTGATTGAGGCGACGGTCATCACCTGCTTGGCCCACCACCACCATTTCGGCTCGGCATCGGCCATGATGGCCGCGAGGAAATCGAGACCATCTTCGGACTGAAGCAGCGTCCTGATCTCATCCGCGGTGTAGGCGCGAGAGTTGGAAACTCGGTACTTCGCTGCTCGCTCTTGCAAGCCAAGCATAGAAGCCAGATGTGCCCATGTTTTCTGCGGAAATTTCGATTTTGCGACCTGCGTGAGATCGATGCTCACCGCCGAAAATGTGCACGAAACTCGATCGGGCATGCACGATCCGCCACTCCCGAAATTTGCCGCAGCCGTCCCCGTGAGCGATGGTTTGCCCATGATTTACGCCCCAACCGATGATGTGGAATTCGAAATGGTCTCGCTCGCAGCAGCGACGCGGAACGTCATCGAGTTCTTGCTGATGTCGTCCGTAGAAAGACCGGCGACGCCCGAAGACGCCGCCGGCAAGTCTAGGGAGGAAACGCCCAAGGAGGGCTTGCCCGTAAGGGCTGGCGCGCCGCGTCCGTCTTTCGCGACGTCTGAATTAGTTGTGGCGGTCGCCGCCGGGGGAGCTGCGACCACCACACGCACGTCGGCCTTGGGGGGCACCGAAGTGCGATCTGAAATCTGGATGTCGGTCTGCGTCATCCCAACCTCCGCTTCAGGTACGGGCCGATGACGAGAGACGCAGCGATGGAAACCATCGTCCACATTGCGAGGAATTTGAGCGTGAAGACAAAGGCGCCGGTCATGCGGCACCCAATAGGCGCGCGACGATCAGGATGACCGAACCGCAGAATAGGAACTCACGAGCGAATGAGGCAAAGCCTATGGTGCGCTTCATGCGGCACCTGCTTGCTCAATCAACGCAGGAGCACGAGGAGGCAGAAAGTCTTCTGCCGATAGACGAATGTTGTTCTGTTCGGCGTAGTCCAGCAGAGCGCGGTGATGGGTTTGCGGTATGAGACCGCCCGTCCCGCCCTTGGCCTTCTCGTGCTGCCATCGGTACGGCGCTGTGAACGCGAGGCCGGTGATCTCCGAAACCTTCGCTTCACCGCCGAGACGCTTGATGATCGTGCTTGCTGGCTCCATGGGCTCAATATTTCCGATTTTCCGAAATTCGGCAACTGATAAATTTCGGATAATCGAAATTGCTGGTTTTCTGGCTTTCAGAAATGCTGCGCCATGGACATAATTTCTGAAATCCGCGAAGGGCTTAGGAAGCCTGGCAAGTCGAAGATCGGCCTAGCCGCCGCCCTCGGCCGCCAACCGTCGGTCGTCACGGCTATCCTAGGCGAAGGCAAGAACGGTAAGCCGCGGCAGGTGAAGGCCGACGAGGTCGAGAAGATCCGTGCATACTTTCGCGATGGCGAGCAGACCGGCACGGTCATCCGCCCCGAAGGCCCCGAACCGTCGGAGGTGTCGCCAGCTCCAAACGCGCCGCGCTTCTCGCAATTCGGAGACTTCGACGTCGAAGTCAAAGGCATCACGGTCGGCGGAAACGACGACGAATTCTACTTCAATGGAAAGGTGAGCGAGCATGTCCGGCGCCCACCGGGACTTCTGCACAAGAAGGGTGTGTTTGCCGTAGAGGTATCCAACGACAGCATGGTCCCGCGATATGAGGTCGGGGAGATCGTGTATGTTCAGGAGAAGGTCCCCGCCTCTGGCGACCATGTCGTGATCGAGCTGTATCACCCGGACGATGAGACGCAGGCCGGCAAGAGCTTTGTGAAGAAGTTTGAGCGCCGCACGGGGCGGCGCATCTATTGCACCCAGTACAATCCGCCGAAAGAGATCGAGTTCGACACCGGCGAAGTGAAGGCAGTCTATCGAGTGTTCCCAAATCGTGAGTTGTTCGGCTAAGAGGGGCGTGAGCGATGTTTCGAGTTGGCGTGTTAGCGATCTTCACACTGGCGTCGTTTGCAGCTTACGCAGGGGTCGGCGACCAAACGCCAGTCGTGTCGGAGACCATCCGGGGCGATTATCAGCGTCTGGCGGACTGCTTTTATGAGCGCGTCGAGAAGGCTGACACTCAGACTTTCAAGTATGTCCTGAACAAGAACGATCTCCCCAGCGCGAAGAAGTCACGCATCAGCCAAGGCGCAAGCTACTTCAAGAACTGGGAGGCGACGTTTTCGGCCGCCGGGCCTCAGTCGACCAACCTTGAGGTGTCGGTGACCACGAGTCTTTGGGGACCGAACCGTGGCTGGCTGGACGGTGTCATGCCGCATGTTAGATACTGCGCCTCAGCAGAGCCGCTATCGCGACCTGACAACTCTTCAGAAAGCGGCGCCGGTGCCGGTCGTGGCACACGTAGAAAACACTAAACGTTTGTTACGCCTAATTTCTTGTGCGGTATAGCCGCGCGCACAAGACCTTGCCTCAAGTTCTCGGCACCTCACACAGAGTGAACTATGGCGAATGGCCTGAGAGTGACGAGATGGCCGACCTCCTAGATCGAGCACCAAAGGCGCTGGCCGCGCTGACGACTTTTACGCTTGTGACCACCGTCGTCCACGATTGGGGATGGTTTTCGGTAATAGGTAGCGAATTTCAGTCGCTACAAACACCCTATGACTACCTTGCCCACGCCCTCGCGTGGCTGCCGCTCAATCTTTTGGGCTTGGTTGGCATGATAGTGTTGTCTCGCGCCCTCAATCGTCTCCTATCTGCTACGCACGACGAATGGAATAACGGCTTTGGCGACCACCAAAACAAGGCGGCCAGAAAACACCTAAAGCGAATATCGATCTACATTCTTCTTCTCTGCTCGATCTCATTTTTAGTTTGTTTGACGATCCCCTCAGATCGGCCCGACTTAATAATCGTCACGCTTTCGATCCTATGGCTAGCGTTGTTCTGTCGGCTCTATCTGTCGATTGAATCTTTGAGAAAGTTATCGCGCCTCGCGGTAATCACAATTATGGCGTTGCCGTTGCTGGGAGCGCTGCTTTTTACCTCTGGATTGTCTGACGCGCGCCAAATTCTCCACAGAACTAACGCCGTCTACCACCTCTTCCTCAAAGATGGCAGATCGCAAACGATAAATTTGCTGCGCAACCTGGATAAAGGCGCGCTGATACATGACCCGACAAGATCGCGTGTTATATTGATCAGATGGGACCAGATCGATCGCCTAGAGCGTTTTGTTAGCACGAAGCGCGAGGAAACCCTCGGTTGCCGGACTATTGGCTTGGGGTGCTCGACATCGCCCTCCCCTTGATATGTTTTGCTTGAAGCGCGCTGTCGGCGCCCGCAGCTTGGACCGTGATCCGGCGCCCTGTCGCGCCGTCACCGAAGCATTTGCTGCACTTGAGCCGTGCCCAGTATTCCCGGGAGGCCGCTTTCGGAGCCTTCATCCGGCTCCCGTGACCACAGTCACGACATTCGATCCACACAACCTGCACCGCTCGCCCCGCCACAATGTTCTTGTTATGTACTCATTAAGGACTCAGGTTTATGCAGGAGTCGAGTCGAATGATTCGCCTGAGCGCGGAAAATAATTTCTGATTTTCCGAATTTTATCGCTTGCCGTTTTTCTGATTTTCCGAAATACTCTCTCCCATCAGATCGGGAGAGCGCGCTTTGCAGACCCTCACCTCCACAACTCCGACCATGTCGAGCCGCGAAATCGCGGAGCTGGTCGAAAGCCGCCATGATGACGTGAAGCGGTCGATTGACCGACTCGTCGAGCGCGGCGTCATCGTCCAACCGCCAATGGCGGATGAACCCGGCTTCGACACGTTCGGCCGATCTCGTCCCACGAAGGTCTATCGCCTCTGCAAGCGCGATAGCTACGTCGTGGTGGCGCAGCTATCGCCGGAATTCACGGCGCGCCTGGTCGATCGCTGGCAGGAACTTGAAGATGCTGCCGCGACGCTGGCGCCTGCCCTTCCCGACTTCACAAGCCCGGCCATCGCCGCGCGCGCATGGGCCGAGCAGTTCGAGGCTCGCGCCAATGCTGAAGCACAAGTCGCCGAGCAGGCTCCCAAGGTCGAGCTATATGAGCGCCTGCTGAACGCCGACGGCTTGATCGGCCTGCAGGACGCCGGCCGCGCCCTGCTCTGTCATCCTAATCTGTTCATCCGCGACGTTGTGATCCCGGAATACTGCTTCCGCGACGGCAGCCGCATCGTCGCCAAGCAGACGTCAGTTCAGCGCGGCCTGTTCGAGAACAAGGCCTTCACAGCGCCGAACGACAAAGTCCTGCTCCGCGCATGGATGACGCCCAAGGGCCTCGCCCATTTCGGCACCGTCCGCATTCCCGATCACGTCAAGAACCCGCCGCGCGCTGCGGTATCGAAACCCGTCCCTGCGCTCACCGCAGCGGCTACGGCTCATTGAGGGAATCAGAATGTCATTGCGCCTTACCAACGATATCCGTGAGCAGATTTCCCTCGCCGTGCTGCGTCATCGCTTCTCAGCCGAGGTGAATGAGCTGATGGCGCTGCGCGCCGGTCTTGCTGACGACATCTATAACGATTTTTACCGCAAGGCTGACCGCGACAAGATCGATGCACTGCCCGACGGCTGGCTGCCCAAGAGCACAAGCGTGTCCGCCAAGTTTGGCGAACATGGGAGCGGCTATTCGCAGATCGAGTTCACAGGCCGCTTCACCGGCATGCTCAACAAGCTGCGTCCGCAGCCACACAAGACGATCAACGAGGTGGCGCGCCGTGTGCTGATCAAGCACCAGCATACGTGCTGGAAGGTCTACGAGGCCGGCCACAAGCTCTCAATCCGCCATGACAAGCTGCGCGATGCAGTGTCCGACCTCGAGAGCCGCGTGCGGGTCTGCGAGAAGCAGATCGAGCAGGCCCTCAATTCGGTGACCACTGCGGCGGCGCTGGTCAAAGCCTGGCCCGAGGTCGCACCGTTCGTCGCCGCCATCATCCCGGAGGAACGGAAAGCTGTAGCCCTGCCCGTCGCTGCGCTGAATGAAGCGCTCAAGCTGCCCGTCAAGAAGGCCGCATAACATGAAGCGCCCCTTCGCCCTCACCGATGACGACAAAGCTGCATTCGATGCGCTGCCGGCCCATTGGCGGTCGCTGCTTGCCGCGGCCGGCACCGGCACCAACTACGAACAACTCGCCCTAGACTTCAATCTCAAGCTCGGCACGGTCAAGAGCCGCATACACCGCGCTCGCAGCCAGATCATTGCAGCGCGTGAAATGGCGGAGGCTGAGTGATGGCTGCACACACACCGCTGCCATGGGTGTTGGACCATTCGGAGCCGTGCCGAGGGCGCATCTATTGCGAGGATGCAACCGGTTCGATCGTTGCGTCCTGCGTAGACTTCAAATGGGCGCCAAGGCCTGTTGCAGAGCAGGACGCCAACGCAGCGCTCATCGTTCGCGCGGTCAACAACCACTCCGGTCTGATGGCCGTCGTCACCGCGCTGGCAGAATCCTCGCAGTCCGAAGCCACGTCTCGGCTGCGAGAGATGGCGAAAGCCGCCCTAGCCGAAACAGAACGGGAGCATGTGACGTGAGAATGTCAGAGCGCGCCTACGATCGCGAGGAAGAAGATCGCGAGTACGAAGGCCCCGATCAGGAGCGCGAAGATCAGCGCGAGGCTTCGAGCCTGCTGTCGTTCGTCGTTCTGTCGTTGGTGATCGGCATCGCCTGCGGGTGGGCCGGAATTCTCAGCGGGAGGATCTGATGGCGCGCATCTCGGTGACACAGCTGGCAGCGATGCCGACGCCGGAAGCTGACAAGCTTCTTGCGGGGCTGTCACCGCTTGCGCTGCAGCTGCTGATTGCCGGGTCTCAGCACCCCGAGGGGCGGCCGAACACGCTGCATGATCAGAACATCGCGTGCGCGCCGGAGCTGAAGGAATTGGAGGACCGCGGTCTGCTGCGATGGATTGGGCGAGACCCTGTCGTCACCGTCGCCGGACGCGACGCGATCGACGCACCATCGGAGTATGAGGTCAGCCTCGCAAAATTCCGCGCCGATCACCCGTGGATCGAAAAGCGCAAGCAGGAGAACGGCGGCGTTCTTCCGCGCGACAATGGCGATCCGCACATCTCAGATATGGCCTATCGGAACTATCGGACTATGGGCGTTGCAGCTGTGCCAGTCGTGCGCATGCGGATCGAGCCAACTGTCAAGGGCGATCTGTATCTGTCGCGCGATGGATCGACCCGCAAGCGGTTCTTTGTCGCTCCGAAGCGCATGATTGATCAGCCCGAAACCCGCGGCGATCTGATCCTCACGCTGCTTCCGAAATGGCTATGTCATCACATCGCGAAGCGCTTCCCAGGCGTCAACCTGCTCGGCGTCACGCCAGACCTGGTCGGCGAAAACTGGACCGACGACGACCGCAAGAAGTGGGAGTCGCTCGCCAGCCGCGCCCGCAGCATCAACACCCGTATCAGAAACGGCGGCGTCGGCCAGCGCGCTCGTGGCCGCTATGGAGCGACAGCATGAGCAATGTCATCCCACTGACGCGCCAGCCCGCGCCGTCGCAAGCGGTCGCCACCGAGTTTGGGCACGCGATCTTCTTTGCGCGCAAAGACCCATCCGACCCGGACACTTGCGAACGATACTTGCTCGACCGATATCCCGACCGCTGGCGCGAGATCCTCGCTAACCGCGAACGCGCGATGGACATCGCCGGTCAACTCTACCTCGACAAGGTCAGCGCTGCAGTCACGGCGGAGGTCGACTGATGGATGCTTCCCTCGCAATCGGCTTTATCTGCCTGGCCGCCGTGCTCGGCCTTCTGTGCGGCATCGGCTGGATGTCGCCAAAGAAGCCCCTCCGCGACACCTTCAACGAGATGCACCACTCCGATGAGAGCATCGAGCAGCGATCGCGGAGGCATCAGTGAGCCGCGCAACGCCAGAATGGATCGGCAAGACGCCTGACGCGAAGATTCCGCCGCGGGTGCGTCGCCGGGTCTTCATGGCGCATGGCGGTATCTGCCACCTCGCCGGCCGGAAGATCAAGCCGGGCGAGCCTTGGGACTGCGACCACGTCATCGCGCTCATCAACGGCGGCGAGCACCGAGAGAGCAATTTGGCGCCGGCACTGCGCGACAAGCACCGAGAGAAGACCGCCGAAGACGTGGCCGAGAAATCCCGCGTCTATCGGAAGGCTGCGAAGAACATCGGCATCGATATGCGCAAGGGGCCGAAGATGCGCGGCGGCGGGTTTCAGCGCCGGCCGGCGCAGCGGAGCGCGAGCCGACCTATCGAGCGACGGAGCGAGGTGCGACCATGACGGAGGCGCAGCGCTATATCCTCAGCGAGCAGGAAGTTTTCGACGCCTTCAACGATCGCCGGGCTACCCGCGACGGCGCGTGGTCCGGCTACATTGCCGACGAGGTGCGCCAGCGGCACGCCAAGGCCGTCCGCGCCGGCGCCGTCGGGCAAGAGCCGCGGCGCTCGCTGATCCTGCGTCGGCTTCAAGGGCTCGCGGCCAAGGGGCTGCTGGCGCGCTCCGACGGCACCAACGGTTACTACGGCTATTACTGGACGCTCACCCCTGCTGGGCAGGCTTGTGACGGCCAGGTGAACAAGTGGCGGGGTACGCACCATGAGCCGGACCGCCGAAATTCCTGCAGGTTCCTGGCCGCGGCGCATGCCGGCGGCGTTGGCGGCGGGCTATTGCGGCGAGACCAGCGTCGAGGCCTTCCTCCGACGCGTCGGGAAGGATTACCCTCACCCTCGCGTGGCTGAGGGACGGAGACGACTATGGCTGAGGGACGATCTGGACAAGGCAATCCTGCCGACGGGCGAAGCCGCCGACATCGCAGAGGATCTGTGATGGTCGAGCTGCCGCGCTACGTCATCCCGAAGAAGCTGGCAGCCGGCAAGGTTGCCTATTACTTCAACGTGCCCACGCGCTATCGGAAGCTGAACTGCACGGTTCCGAACGAGCCGCTGGGCACCGACTTCGCTGTGATGATGAAGCGCGCCGAGATGCTGAACGGGCTCTTCGACGAGTGGGATCTCGCTCGAAAAGGAACCATCACCATCGGTGCCGAAGGCCCAAAGTTTGGCTCGGTCGATTGGCTCTTCCGTGAGTTCAAGCAGAGCAAGGCATACCTTGAGAAGGTCGCCGAGCGATCCCGCTCCGACTACGAATGGGCGATGCAGCAGCTTTGCGACCTGACCACGAAGCGCGGTGACCGCGTGGGCGGGCGTATGATCCGGACAATCACACCACTCGGCGCTGACAAGATCTATGACAAGCTGCTGATCGGGCCACGCGGCAAGAAGCGCCAGCGCACGGCCGAAAAAATCGTGAAGTTGTGCCGGAAGGCCTGGCGGGTCGTGCACCGCCTCTACCCGGACCAGTTCAATCGCGAGCCGGCCGGCATCCCGAACCCATGGCTGGGCGTGACGCTGGAAACCCGCGTCAAGCTCACCAAGGCCGCCGTTACACGTGAGCAGGTCTACGTTTTCGCCCACGGCGCCATCGAGCGCGGCTACCCGGACGCCGCGGCAACCGCGGTGATCTGCTTCGAATGGCTCCAGCGACCCGAGAACGTCGTGGCGGGCCTGATCAAGTGGTCTGACTACCGGGCGCCCTCGGCGCCGTCGATCATCCGGGTTGCGCACCACAAGACCGGGACGGTCGCCCCTCATCCGCTCGAAGAGATCACTGAGGACGGCGCGGTGCGTTTCTATGCCGATGCCGAAGAGGTGCTGGCCAAGCTGCCTCGCCTGGGCCTGCCCATGATCCTACGGGATCTCGGTAAGGGCGCGGCTAAGCCGTGGCGGTACAGCTCCCTGAATCATGTGGTGGCGCGGCTCCGCAAGCAGATGAAGCTGCCGGCGCACTTCACGCTCGACGCGTGCCGGCACGGCGGGATGACTGAGCTTGAAGAGGCGGAGCTCACCGACGGCCAGGGCCGCGCGTTGTCCACACATAAGACGCAGAAGTCCTACGAGGGCTACGCGAAGCGCACCTCTAAGCGGATGCTCTCGGCGACCCGGAAGCGCTACGCGCACCGGCTTGCGAACGAAACGGCGACAGGCGTTCAGAACGCCTCATCGGACGGGATTCAGAATGAAAAGCAACGGGAGGAAACAAGTGCTTATAAAACAGCAAGTTAGATGGTGCACTCGGAGCGATTCGAACGCCCGACCCTCGGAATCGAAATCCGATGCTCTATCCAGCTGAGCTACGAGTGCGACGGCGGCACCATAGCCGGCGGCGCCGTAAATGCCACCCCTTCGACTCCATCCTGCGCATCTATTTACCGACCATTTCCAACCTGGGGTTTAGGATGCCCCCATTTAGGAAGTGCAGATGATCCCTGAAAAGCGAAATGCTGGGCGTGTGGCGTTCGAACGCGGTTTTCCGGTGTGGCTGATGGCCATCGACGGAACGTGGCGCCGTAACTGTCGCATTATGGACGTCTCCGAAACCGGCGCCCGCCTGGTGGTCGAAAGCTCCATCGAGGGGATCAACCTCAAGGAATTCTTCCTGCTGCTGTCATCGACCGGCCTCGCCTTTCGTCGCTGCGAGCTGGCTTGGGTCAATGGCGAAGAGATCGGCGCCACGTTCTTGCGTCAAGGAACCAAAAAGAAAAGCGCGAAAAACGCCGACGCCGAGGTCTGATTCGCGCTGTCCTGCCTGGCGGATCGCCATCATGTCCGCGCCACATGGTCACTCGGGGCAACTTGATACTGCCTGGAACCGCCTCGCCGCCCGTTCGTTTCCTCCACGTATCCGGTGTTTAGATCCACCACGGATCCGGGAGGCCTATCTTGAAGGATTTTTCCAACGCGGCGTTTCCGCCAGAGATGATTTCTTTGATGAAAACCGCACTGGACGGTGCAGTCTCGACGCTCCCGCATCCTGTTAGTTCAGCTCACGTACAGTCGATCGCCGAGACAATCCTGCGCACGACGCGCGAGGGCGAACGCGACCCGACCATGCTGAAAACCATGGCATTGCTGGAACTACAATTGGCCGAGCGCGAATAGTTCGTTTGTTGAGTAAGCCGGGTTCGAGTGCCCCTCTGTCATCGATGAAACCCAAAGACTGGCTCGGCGTTATTGGCGAAACGGAGACCGTCGATGCCTTACGCACTGTTCTCGAATGCCGTCAAAGTCAGCAAATCATTTTCGAACAAGGCGGATGTCTGGCGTCATGCGGCAGACAGCGGTCTGGTGATGGAAATAGGCTCCGGTGAAGAGGATCCGCCGCGCCAGATTCTGGACATGGGTTATACGATCCAGGAATGCGGCGCCGATCCCGCTGAGCCGGCCCAGTTGCGCGGTCACGACCATCACGAAATGAGCGAGTACGATATCGTCGAAATGATTGCGGCTTGCCAGGTCAATCGGCCGTCCGCAGGCGCCTCATCGTGAATTCGATCGCGCCATCGGGAAGTTCACGCCAGCGCTCGACTTCGCTCATATAGGCCTGTTTCGGAAACCGGTCGAAGAACGCTTGCGCTGTCTTTCGCGCATCGCCGCGGGCCTGGGTGAAACTCTCACGAACATAGCCGTCGTCACGCAGCCGTCGCTGGCGGCGTTCAGCCATCCCTTCCGCCAGTTCGCGTGGTGACCGAGGCACGTTGCTACTCCCACAAAGGCAACGAGCTACAGATTGGCACGACGCGACCTTGAATCAAGCGCAAAAAAGAAGGGCGCCGCACAAGCGACGCCCCTCCCCTAAACTCGCTGATCCAGGCGCCGAGGCGCCCATACGCAGCTCACCATGCAAAACCTTGCAGAGCAAACTTAGCGGGCGGCCTCAGCGAGGTGACAGCGCTTGGAATGAGACACTGGACCACCTCCTTTCATTGTTGACGATGACATGAATATAGGGCGTCGCTCGCATATGGGAAGCCCCGTTTTCAGGCCACCGTGTGCCATTGGCAGATCTACTCGCGTTGATGGGTCAACAGAAACCTGCACGGCCATCCGATCACATTGACGCTACCATGCGTTTCTTGCCATAATTTCGATCGTGCAGCCGAGCGACGGGCAGCGCTATCGGGACACCATGAAAAACGGTCTTTACTCGATCCATGTCGAACTACTGGACGGCCGTGCAGGCAAAGGCAGCGGTGTCGTAACGTTTCGCGACGGCGAAATGCTTGGCGGCGATGCCTATCTGTTTTACGTGGGTACCTATGTGATCAATCACGAGAACAGCACCTTCAAGGGTGAGGTTTCAGTGATGCAGCATACACCCAGCCCGGACATGAGTCCCCTGTTCGGAGGCCAGAGCCAGCCTGTCGGCATCGGCCTGACCGGCACTTTCACGGACACCGCGGCCACGATGAATGGTACTGCGCTGGTCGGCAAGAACAGCCAGATTTTCCGGGCGACCCTGCGCAAGCTCGCCGAATCCCAGCAATAGCAGGTTTTACTCTGCAGCCATTTCGAGCGGCGCATTGCGTGGCAGGATGATCTGGATGCGTGTGCCCTCCCCGGGCTCCGAATGCAGATGCAGACGTCCGCCAAGCCGGCTTGTCACGATACTGTAGACAATGTGCAGGCCCAGTCCGGTCCCGCCCTGGTCACGCCGCGTGGTGAAGAACGGATCGAATGCGCGCCGTCGCACTTCCGGTGTCATGCCGACACCGTTGTCGGAGAACAGGATCTCGACATGATCCTCCCCGGAATCCTGCACCTTGATTTCCACCGCGCCGCCATTGCCGTCCGGAAAGGCGTGGGCCACGGAGTTGAGCAGCAAATTCGTTAGCACCTGACCATAGGGGCCGGGATAACTGTTCATCGTCAGGTTCGGTCTGCAATCGACGGTCAGCGTCAGTTTCTGTTTGCGCAAACCGGGCTTCAGGCTCATTACCACCTGCTCGGTCAGGTCGGCCAGATCGAAGACGCGCTGATCTGAATAGTTACGGTCGGCGGCAACCTGCTTGAAGGACTGGATGAGTTCGGCTGCCCGGTTGAGATTGGAGACCAGCTGCGACGCTGCATCACGGTTCGCCTCGACAAATTCATTCAGAGAGGAACGCCTGAGATCCCCGCGCGCCACCTCTTCGCTGAATCGCGCCACCCGACGCTCGAGCGACGACGCCACGGTCAGGCCGATGCCGACGGGATTGTTGACCTCGTGGGCCACACCGGCGACCAGACGGCCAAGCGCCGCAAGTTTCTCTGCCTCGATCAGGGAGTTCTGCGTGTCCCGAAGATTGCGCAACGCAGATTCAGCCGCATCGCGCGCCTTCCGCATCTCGTGCTCGCTACGTTTGCGCTCACCGATATCCAGCGCCACCGTGACGATATTCTCGATCTCGCCATTGGCCTGTAGCAGCGGCAGCTTGTTGACGAGCCACTGCCGCATCACGCCGGACGCGTCACGATACTCTTCCTCATAGAAACCGAGCCCGTCACGCGTGGCGAGGACCCGTTTGTCATTCGCGTCGGTCTTTTCCGCACCGTAGCGCGCCATCAATTCGCGGGTGGTCTGGCCGATCGCCTCGCCCGGTTCTATCCCGAAAATGCCGGCCATGTATCGGTTCATCAACACGTAGCGGAGATCAGTATCTTTCACGTTGATCACGGCCGGGACGGTGTCGATGACCTGCTGCAGCAACCGCCGCCCTTCGCGAACCGCTTCCTCGGCGCGTTTCTGATTGGTGATGTCGCGAACCGTGCCCTCATAACGGACCACAGCGCCGAGATCGTCGCGAACGACCGTGGCGCTGTCCGACAGCCACAGAATCGTCTGTTCACGTTGATAGACTTGATACTCGAACTCGCGCACCATGCCGTCGCGTTCCATGCGGCGCTGATACTCCACCCGCGCCGTGGGATCGACATAGATATTCTTTGAAATATCCAGTGTGGCGCGGATCAGATCGTCCGGCGTGTCGAACCCCATCATGCGCGCCAGCGCCGGATTGGCGTTGAGCAGCGCGCCGGAAGGCGTCGTGACATAGATGCCGTCGATCGATCCTTCGAACAGCTTGCGATAGCTCTCTTCTGCCAGACGCTGTTCGGCGAGCGCGTGGACGGCGGCTTCGCGCGCGGCGTCCGCCTCGACCAGCGTCTTGCGAAACACTTCCGCTGCACGCGCAATGTCGCCGATCTCATTGTTCAGCGCAGTGGCGGGAATGGCGGTGTGTTGAACACCGCCAGCCAATGCCCGGATGGCGCGCGCGATCGATTTCAATGGCCGCACGATGCGACGCACCACGAACAGCGCGGCCAACAGGCCGACAACGACGCCCGAGACGCCCAACGCGATGCTCTGCCAGCGCGCTTCGGTCAAGGTTTGAGCAAATTCGCGCGACAGCACGTGACCGCGCCGATCGCTGAGGTCGCGCAGGAATTCAGTGACCAGGCCAATCTGGCGTCCGTCGGTGCCGAGAACATCGCGGTCGAGATTTCCAATTTCGCGTTCCGTCGTCGAGACCGCGACGATCGCGTCGGCATAGGCATCGGCCGCAGCGCGCATCGCCGGCGTGTTGATCGGAAGCGCGCGCATGTTCAAGGCGGCCTGTTCGGCGCGAACGGGATCGCGGGCGAGCAGCGCCGCGGCGATTTCGTTCTGCGCGCGGAACATGTTCTTCGCCGCCACCTGATTGGTAATGTCCGGGATCGAGTTCTCGAACGCCTCGCGCAAGGCTGGCAAGGTCCCGAGCAACTCGGTGCGACGGGCAATCAAGACCGTGATGCGCTCGATCCCCTGCCGGTAACGGGTTAGTCGCGCATCGACGCCATCGATCATGGCGCGTTGTTCTGGCGCCAGTTCAAGTCGGGTCTTGTTCAGGAGATCGCCAAGCGCCGCTGCCGCCTCAGACACCTTTTCCGGCTGCGCGCTCGGGTCCGTGACGTAGTCGCGCGCGGCCAGGCGAAGACTGCTGAGACCGCGATCGATGTCCTCGGCGATATCGCCCACCGTCTGCAAACGCTGCAGCTCGGCAAATGTCACATCGATATGACGTATGGCGACGACACTGGCGATGCTGGTGATGAGGATCACGGTCAGCACCAGCAGGAATCCGCCAAAGGTCAACTGGCCGATCGACAGTGACGACGACCGGACCCTGTCAAAGAACGCCGCAAAGGCAGAAGGCATGGTTTATGGACCGTACTCCAGACCACGCCAATATATCCCGACTTGGAGCTGTCAGGGAACATGCCGGACGGCGCAATGAGCACGAACCGCCCGGCATGGTTTCTGTTGTGGTTTACTTGGGCCGGATCGCGTCGGCGGTCCCCTGAATGAACGCCTGGATCTTCGTCAGGTCCGCCTCGGTCAGCTTGCCGGTAAAATCAGGCATGCCCTTATCCTTGAACGGTCCACCGAAGACGATGTCCTTCAGGTTGGTGATGGTCTCCGGCGCCGAATAGCCGAGATTAGGCACGTTGCCGCCCTTGTCCACGCCCGGCACGCCGTGGCACGACGCACAGGCGCTGACATAGATTGCCGTCCCGTCCGGCACGTCCTTCGGGTCGTATTTCACGCCCTTCAGCAGATTGCCGATCTGGTACTTGGTGAAGGCCGGCAGCGGCGCCTTGCCGCCCACAGCGAAGGTGTAGACCGTGCCCGGCCCTTCCCGATCCGTCGCGCGCTGGGTGATGCCGAACACGCCGCCCCAGCCGACCGCGATGGAGACATACTGTTTGCCATCCACCTCATAGGTCGATGGTGCCGCGACGGCTCCCGTGCCGACCGGCGTCTCCCACAGCTTCTCGCCGGTCTTGGCGTTGTAGGCGACGAAGCGTCCATCTGCCGTGCCCTGGAAGACAAGATTGCCGGCCGTGGTCAGCGTGCCGCCATTCCATGGCGCAACGTATTCAGCGCGCCAGGCTTCCTTCTGCTTCACCGGATCCCAGGCGATGAGACGACCGAATGGCAGGTTCTTCGGTGGCTCGGTATTCAGCGTGAAGCCGATATTCCAACCCGTTGTGGCTGCATATTTGAACGGCCCGGGATCGTTCTGCACGAACTTCTTCTCGCCCGTGAGGTTCAGCGGCACGCCCTGCGCCGGCAGATAGACGAGACCCGTTTGCGGATTGAACGACATCGGATGCCAGTTATGCGCACCGAATGGTCCGGGGATGCTGTCGAAGGATTTGTCGGGCGTACGCGCTTCCGGCACCTCGATCGGCCGGCCACTGGCGTCGTAGCCGGTCGCCCAGTTCACATCGACGAAATTCTTCGCCGAGATGTATTTGCCGTTGGTGCGATCGATGACGAAGAAGAAGCCGTTTTTCGGCGCGTGCAGCACCACCTTGCGCGGCTGGTTATCGATCGTGATGTCCGCCAGGATCATCGGCTGGGTCGATGTGTAGTCCCAATTGTCGCCGGGCGTTTCCTGATAGTGCCAGATATATTTTCCGGTCTCCGCATTCAGCGCGACGATGGAGCCGAGATAGAGATTATCGCCGCCGGCCGGGCTGCGGATGTTGCGATTCCACGGCGAGCCGTTTCCGGTGCCGATATAGACCATATTGAGATCGGGATCGAAGGTGATCGTATCCCAGGCGGTGCCGCCGCCGCCGCTGACCCAGTATTTGCCGGCGGGATCCCACGTCTTGGCGGCCGCCTCCATCGACCCGTCCTCGAACGGTTTTGACGGGTCGCCAGGCACCGTGAACCAGCGCCACTTCTGGTCGCCGGTCTCCGCATCATAGGCGGTGACGTATCCGCGCACGCCATATTCGGCGCCGCCATTGCCGATCACCACCTTGCCGTTGAACACGCGCGGCGCGCCGGTGATGGTGTAGGACATCTTGCGATCGGTGATCGTGTCCTTTTCCCAGACCTTCTGTCCGGACGCGGCATCGATGGCGATCAGGCGGCCGTCATAGGCGCCCACAAACACCTTGCCCTTGTATAGCGCGACACCCCGATTCACGACGTCGCAGCAGCCACGATAGCCCTTCTCGCGATCGACGCCGGGATCGAAGGTCCACAACCGCTTGCCGGTGCGGGTATCAACGGCATGGACGATGCTCCATGGCGCCGAGACATACATGATGCCATCCACCACCAGAGGCGTCGCCTCGACGCCACGGATGGATTCCAGGCTATAGGTCCACATCAAGCCGATATCCTTGACGTTGGACGCATTGATCTGGTCGAGCTTGCTGAAGCGCGTCTCGGCGTAATCCAGGCCGTAGGTCGGCCAATCCTTCGACGTCGCCGTATTGGCCTTGATCGAAGCACTATCAACGGCGCCCACAGCCGACTTGATATGCTCAGGCGAGCCTTTGGTCTGCGCGACCGCAGCGCCGCCGCCCAGCGTCATGCCAAGCGCGATGGCGAGCGAAGCACTGCGCCAGAAGGTTCGTGTTATCGAGATTGTCGTTGTTGAAATGAGCGTGTCGCTGTTGTTCGGACGCGTCGAAGCATCCCGGCGAGCAGGTTCTCTCATGCGTTTCACTCCCAATGGCCTCTCACGGGCCTGCGCGATTGTTACGCCCTGTGCGTGTGTCGTCAACAGATCAGAACGCATCTAATCTGCACAAATGTAGTTTTGCGTTGCACCGCGGATGCTGCACGGCATCGCGATGCTTGCTCATGTTTTCGCCGTGTTTATGATCACTGGCGACACAGCAGAGATGCGTTCAGCATCCGGATAGCGAGAGGGAATGCCATGAATATCACCCAGGGCCTGCGCCGCGTGTTGCAGACCGATCCGAGCATCATCGCCACCATTGATGGCGAGCGCCGCCGCACATGGCGCGAGGTCGGCGACCGCGTGGCGCGGCTTGCAGGCGGCCTGCACAAGCTCGGCATCCAGCACAATGATCGCGTGGCCGTGCTGATGCAGAATTCCGATCGCTATTTCGAACTCTATCTCGGCATCGCCTGGGCCGGCGCCGTGATCGTACCCACCAATACACGCTGGAGCCAGGCGGAAATCCTCGATTCCCTGCTCGATTGCCGGGCTTCCGCCATCGTCGTCGACAGTGCCTTCGCCGCCATGGGACTTGAGCTGGCAAGGGACGCCAAGCTGACCCTGATCTATGCCGATGACGATGCCGGTCCGGAGGAGGCGCATAATTACGATAAACTCGTCGAGACCAGCGCGCCCGTAGCTGATGCGATGCGCGGCCGCGAGGAGCTTGCCGGCATCTTCTACACTGGCGGCACGACGGGACGCTCCAAGGGCGTCATGCTGAGCCATGGCAATATCATGAGCAACTCGCTGCACATGATGAGCGAAGGCCTGATCCCGGTCGGGTCGATCTATCTCAATGCGGCCCCGATGTTTCATGTCGCCAATGGCGGCGCCATGTTCACGTCGCTCGCCAATGGCGGCACCAATGTGATCGTGCGGACTTTCAATCCCGAATTGGTGATGCAGGCAATCGCCAACGAGAAAGTCAGCGCGACACTGATCGTGCCGACCATGATCCAGATGCTGGTCGATCACCCCTCGTTTGCGGATTACGACCTGTCATCCCTTAAGCAGCTGATGTACGGCGCGTCCCCGATCAACGAAGCGCTATTGAAGCGCGCGATGAAGGGCCTGCCCAATGCCGAATTCCATCAGCTTTACGGCATGACGGAACTGTCTCCGCTGGCAACACATCTGCCGTGGGAGCAGCACTACAGCGAAGCATCCGCAGCGAAGAACCGGCTGCGCGCCTGCGGCCGCGCGGCGATCGGCTGCGAGGCACGCATTGTCGGCGATGACCGTAAGCCCGTCCCGCACGGCACCGTCGGCGAAGTCGCCGTACGCGGCCAGAATGTGATGATGGGCTATTGGGAACGTCCGGAAGAAACCGCCAAGGCAGTCATCGACGGCTGGATGCATACCGGCGACGGCGGCTATATGGACGAGGAAGGCTATATCTATCTCGTCGACCGCATGAAGGACATGATCATCTCCGGCGGCGAGAACGTCTATTCCATCGAGGTCGAGAACACGATCACCCAGCATCCGGCCGTCGCACAATGCGCGGTGATCGGCATCCCTGATCCGCATTGGGGCGAGACCGTGCATGCCTTCGTGATCCCGAAGCCGGATGCGCAGGTGAATGCGGCCGAGATCATCGCGTTCTGCCGGGATCGCATCGCGGGCTACAAATGCCCGCGGACGGTCGATGTGCGCAGCGAGGCGTTCCCGCTCTCCGGCGCCGGAAAGGTGCTGAAGCGCGAATTGCGACGCCCTTATTGGGAGAATGCGAACGTTCAGGCGAAAGCAGGCTAACCGTCATTGCGAGGAGCGAAGCGACAAAGCAATCCAGGGCCGCGATTGAGAACTGGATTGCTTCGCTACGCTCGCAATGACGAAGTACTACGGCGCGCCGGTCAGTTCGAACATTTCGCCGTCATAGCCCGCCTCGATCGGAATCCGCAGCTGGCGCTTGTCGCCGTCGCGGGTCACGATCGGGGTGACGCTCACGACCTTGCTCGCCCGCGCATCGTCCAGTGCCGCAGCCACGCCGCCCTGCTTGCCGAGCTTGATCAGGTTGCGCGTCGTCGGAAACGGCAGCGTGAAGCGACCGGACTCACCGCCCTCCAGCGCTTCGCGTGGCGACAGCCAGATCGAGTCCGTGGACTCCTTGCCGTCATGCATCCCAACCTGTTCGGGCGGCGCCTCGGCGAGAAAGAACCAGGTGTCGAAACGCTTCTTCATGCCCTCGGGCGTGATCCAGTGCGCATAGGGCACGAGCAGATCGACCGCCAGTTCCAGATCGTTCTCGGCAATGATATCGGCGAACTTGACCTTGCCTTCGTTCAGCGCATCGCGATGCTGATCGGCAATCGCACTCGCTTTGGTCGCAGCGATCAGCTCTTTCGATCCGTGTGGCCTAGCGAGCAGGATACGGCTTTCCTCAAACGTCTCGCGGATGGCAGCGATGCGAAAGGCCAGCGCCTCGGCATCGAGATGGTCGCCGCCGTCATGCAGCTCCGGCCGCTTGGCGATCTCGTGATCGCCAGCATCGACGCTGCCGCCGGGAAACACCAATGCGCCCGATGCGAATTCGATCTGATAATGCCGAACCATCATGAAGACATCGATAGGATCGGTCTCGCCCTTCCGGAGCAGAAGGATCGTCGAAGCGGGGCGGACGGTGCCGGGCTCGGGGGCATGGGGTGGGTCTCCCTCTCGGCATTCTCTGATGCCTGTTTTTTTGTAGGGCATGTAGGACGGGTGCCGCTTCGCGACAACCCGTCCTGCAAATGTCTTTTTAATTTTCGATCCGCGCACGCTTGTCGAAGCGCGCCACGCGCGACAGCAGGTAATCCACCTCTGCCTTGGCCGGCGCCGAGAGCACCGGGCCGGGCTTGCGCTGTGCCGCGGAAGCGATGATGCCGCGCTTTTGCAGTACGTATTTGCGAACGGACAGGCCCACCCCAGGCTGCTGCTCATAGCGCACCAGCGGCAGATGGGCGTCGAACAGGTCATGCGCCTTGTCGCGCTCGCCCTTCTTGGAGAGGTTGACCACGTCGATCAGCATTTCCGGGAAGGCATAGCCGGTCATGGCGCCATCGGCCCCGCGCTCCATTTCGAAATCCAGGAAAGTCCCGCCATTGCCGGTCAGGATCGACAGCTCACGCAGCGAACCGTCCTTCTGGAAGCCGCGCAGCGCGGTGATCTTCTCCAGCCCCGGCCAGTCCTCATGCTTGAGCATCACGCAGGACTTGGAATCCATGACGATCTTGCGGATCACGGCATTCGTCATGATCACGTTCAGGGTCAGCGGATAGTCCTGCAGCACCCAAGGCACGTCCTCGCCGATGGCTTCTGTTGCCTGCTTGAAATAGGTGTTGATCTGGTCGTCGGTGCGCAGATGCGGCGGCGGGGCGATCATGACGGCCGCAGCACCCGCATCCATCGACTTCAGTGCCAGCGAGCGCATGGCGGCAAAGCCCGGCGCGGAGACGCCGACGATGATCTGCAGCCTGTCGCCGGCGCGCTTGATGAAGCGGGTCGCCACGCTTTCGGACTCCGCGCTTTCCAGCTTCGGCGCCTCACCGAGAATGCCCAGCACGGTGACGCCGTCGCAGCCGATCGAGGCGTAGAAATCGATCAGGCTGTCGATGGATTTGTCATCGATGCGGCCGTCGTCGAAAAACGGGGTCGGCGCGATGGCGAAGGTACCGGCAGCTTTGGACGTCAGTTTCATCATAGGCCTCTGTTTGAAATCGCCGTCACTCTAGCCCTAAAATGAGGCGTTGTCCGCCCCCTCGCCGCGCCTAGAACCGGCGAGCGCCGTGCTTGCTGTCCTCGTCCGAAAAGAAGATTTCGGCCGCATGGGTCGCGATATCTTGCGCGCTCCACGGTTTGTCCAATGGTGGCTTCCAGCCTTCCATTTCCATCATCTTCATCTCGCGCACGCCGCGCGGGCCGGAGACGCCGAGCACCTTGCCGGTCTGGTCGCCTGAGAGATCGCTGACCATGTACAGCACCGCCGGCGCGATGCCGTCGGCATCGAGCGCGGCGCCGGGATTTTCGATATAGCGCGGCAGATCGGCGGTCATGCGCGTCAGCGCGCCCGGCGACAGCGTCCAGATGCGGATGCCGTATTTGCGGCCCTCGATGGCGAGCACATTGGAAAGCCCCCAGATGCCGCCCTTCGCAGCGCCATAATTGCTCTGGCCGAAATTGCCTATCAGGCCCGAGGTGGACGACGTGTTGACGATGACGCCGCCGCCATGGTCGCGCATGAAGTTGAAGACGGGCTTGGTGACGCAATAGGTGCCCTTGAGATGCACCTTCACGACCTTGTCCCAGGCTTCTTCAGTGGATTTTGCAAAGCTCTGGTCGCGTAGGATGCCGGCATTGTTGACGAGAATATCGACCTTGCCGAACGCCTTGATGGCGTCGTCGAACACCGACTGGCCGCCTGCGATGGTGGAGATATCGGCGCCGTTGGCAATGGCCTTGCCGCCGGCTTTGGTGACCGCATCGACCACCTGCTGCGCCATGGAGAGATCGGAGCCGGTGCCGTCGCGCGGGCCGCCGAGATCGTTGACGACCACGGACGCGCCCTCGCGTGCGAACAGCTTTGCGTAGGCTTCACCCAGGCCGCCGCCGGCACCTGTGATGATGGCAACCTTGCCGTCGAGAAGACCCATGGCGTTGCTCCCTGTTTTGTTTTTAGTCTTCTTAGTTCTCCGTCATGGCCGGACTTGATCCGGCCATCCATCTTCCTGTCTCGACGCCGAAGCTGGGTGCCCGGGTCAAGCCCGGGCATGACATCGCGTGTCTGGTTACGCCAGCACCGTCCGTCCGCTCTTGATCACGGTCACGCCGCGGTCCTTCACCTTGGCTTCGAAGGACACGATGTTGCCGTCCTTCCACAGATCCATGGTCACCGTTTCGCCCGGGAACACCGGCGAGGAGAAGCGTGCGCCGTGCTGCTTGAAGGCGGACGGATCGTAGTCGGCAAAGGTCTGCAGCACGCCGCGGCAGGTGATGCCGTAAGAGCACATGCCGTGCAGGATAGGACGCGGGAAGCCGGCCTTCTTGGCGAATTCCGGATCCGAGTGCAGCGGGTTGCGATCGCCGCAGAGGCGATAGACCAGCGCCTGATCCGGGCGCGTGGTGATGTCGATGGTCTTGTCCGGCGCGCGGGTCGGCACCTTGTGCGCTTCGGGCTGGCCTTCCGACGGACCGCCGAAACCGCCATCGCCGCGAGCAAAGCGCGAGGCCACGAGGGTCGCGAGCGCATCGCCCTTCTCGTCGCGCAGGATGGTCTGGTGCAGGATCACCGCGCCCTTGTCGGCGCCCTTGTCGAACACGCCGAGCACGCTGGAGTCAGCGGTGATCTTCGCTTCCACCGGCATCGGCTTGTGGAAAGTGATGTCGCGCTCGCCGTCGACGACCATCACGCGGTTCAGCTTCATGTCACCGGGACCCGAGCCCCATGCAGCGACGGATGCGAAAGTCGGCACGACCTTCAAAGGGCGCGGCGTATAGGTGCCTTCATTGACGAAAGCGAGTTCGGTCTCGTTCATGGGATCGGCGCCCATGCCGATGCCATAGGCGTAGAGCATGACGTCGCGATCGGTCCAGCTGTACTTCTGGCCGATATTCTTCATCGCCATCAGCTCTTCGTAGACGATAGGCATTGCTGGCTCCCGGTTTTTTGTTTGTTGGTTGTTTGATCTCTCACTGTCATCGCCCGGCTTGACCGGGCGATCCAGTAATCTTTGACACTGCAGTGTTTACTGGGTCACCCGCTTTCGCGGGTGACGACAGTTGGAGTTTTACGCCGGCGTGAAGAATGGCAGCGGCGCGCCATCCGTCGGCTTCCACACCAGCTTCACCTTCTGGCCGATCTTCAATCTCGCCGGATCGCAATCGACGATATTCGTCTGTATCGACGGGCCCTCCTTCAGCGTCACATAGGCGATGACGTAAGGGCCGGTCGCCGATTTGCGCATGTGGCTGTAGGTGTAGATCTCGGCTTCACCCGATGACTCCTCCCACTCCGTCTTGTCGGAGAAGCAGAACGGGCAGATCGAGCGCGGGAAGAAATGCGCGTCGCCGCAGGTGGTGCAGCGCTTGATCAGGAACTTGCCGTCCTTCGCCGCATCCCAGAACGGCTGCGTTTCCGGATTGCCCTGCGGGGTCGGATACTTCTTGGCTTCAGTCATAATCACACGCGCTCCAGAATGGCGGTCGAGGCAGCATGGCGCACGCCGAGCAGGCCGCCGGTGCCGTGAGCAATGGCGAGGTCGCAATTGGGGACCTGCACCTTCGGATGGGCTTCGCCGCGCAGCTGGCGCACGGCTTCCAGGATCTTGGTCATGCCACCGCGATTGATCGGGTGGTTGCTGCACAGACCGCCGCCATCGGTGTTGAAGGGCAGCTTGCCGACGCCCGAGATCAGGTTGCCGTCGGCGACGAACTTGCCGCCCTCGCCCTTCTTGCAGAAGCCGAGATCCTCGAGCTGCATCAGCACGGTGATGGTGAACGAGTCATAGATCGACGCATACTTCATGTCCTGCGGCGTCACGCCCGCTTCCGCGAAGGCGCGCGGACCGGACCACACGCCGGCCGAATAAGTGAGGTCGAGATCCTTGCCGCCGCGCGGGCCCTTCATGGCTTCGCCGTGGCCGATCAGGCGCACCAGCGGCTTCTTCAGGCTCTTGGCGATTTCCTCGGTGGTGACGATGAGCGCGCCGCCGCCATCGGTGACGACGCAGCAATCCATGCGGCGCAGCGGATCGGAGATCATCGGCGAGTTCAGCACGTCCTCGACGGTGACGACATCCTTGAGCATCGCATGCGGATTGTATTGCGCGTGATGCGAGGCGGCGACCTTGATCCAGGCGAGTTGTTCGGAGGTGGTGCCGTAATCGTGCATGTGGCGCATCGCGGCCATGCCATAGGCATTGTGCGTGGTCGCGTTATAGGCGGTCTCGAAATCGGCTTCGGCGCCCTGCGCGCGCGGCGTCGCCGGCATCGTGCGTGGCTTGCCGGCCAGCGTAATCAGCGCCACCGAGCACTTGCCGAGCGCGATCGCCTGCGCGGCATGGCCGAGCGCGATGATGTAGGAGCAGCCGCCGGTTTCGGTCGAATCCACATAGCGCGGCTTGAGACCGAGATAGTCGGTCATTGGCCAGAGGCCACCATTCGCATCGCCGGCGATGAAGAGACCATCGACGTCCTTGTGCGTCAGGCCCGCATCCTCGAGCGCGCCCTTGGCGACTTCGGCATGCAGTTGCCAGAGAGATTTGTCCGGCGCGTGCCGCGTCGGATGCTCATAGATGCCCGCGATATAGGCCTTGCCCTTGATACTCAATCGTCTCTCCGCTTGGTGTTTCGTCCCAGTTCAGTTTTTTCTGCAGGTTCAAAACAGGCTTGGCAAGCGACAACATTTCACGCTGCGGATGTAAATTTCACAGTGCGGAATGAGCGTCGAAGCGGCATGGAGTTTTGTGCTTGCAGGAAAGACGTTTGCCAATCTGGTTGGCGAGCTCTCACAAAAGCGGAGAGCTGTGTTTCCGGAATTGGTGGGCTTGATGGCCGAGGCGGCCGAGGTCAAGCCGCCTTCCTGACCTTGATCTCGATCCGCAGCCGCGCGGCGGTTGCGATATTGACCAAGGCATCCAGGGAGAATTTGGCCAGCTTGCCGCGCAAGAGATCGTTCAGCCGCGGCCGGGTCATCCCGAGCCGTTGCGCAGCCTCCGCCTGCGGGATGTCCCAGCTTTCGACGGCCTTGCGAACCGCATGCATCAGCGCCGAGCGCGCCTTTAGATTGGCGGCCTCCTGCTCATTGTCAGCGAGCGCGTCCCAGACATTGCTGGAGACCTCTGACTTCATCGCCCTGCCCGTCATTGTGCGGCCTTCCATCTTTTCAGCCTCTGGGCTGCGAGCTCGATATCCCGGTGCGGCGTAGCGCGGCTCTTCTTCTGAAACGCGTGGAGAACAAGCACGCAATCCTGCATCGTCGCGAGATAGATCACACGAAACGCGCCGGATGCTTCCCTCACGCGAATTTCTCGCACGCCTGCGCCAACGGCCGCCATCGGCTTCCAATCATCGGGCCCGTCTCCGCGCTGAAGACGCTCGAGTTGATATCCGGCGGAGAAACGCGCATCCGCGGGAAATGCTCTCACGGCATCCTTGCTGTTGCCCAGCATTTGATCGGGTTCACGCGCCCCTCCTGTATCAAATTCGATACACGCACACAACGGATGCTGAGAGTTTATTGTGTTGGACTTGGCTCAACCTATCAAACAGCCACGCTTTCGCATTCTCGCGGCGCCTGAGGCGTCCGAGGTGTGAGCATTTCTCCCCTCGAAGACATGAGGGGAGGCAGCACGCCGTAAGGCGCACTTGGGTGGCACTTGACGCAGTCCGTCTCGCTGGATCGCCAGCGAAACCGCAACCGCGCAACGCCTTACGGCGCGCCACCGCGACGTTGTTTCAGTCGAAGGACCGTTCTTCCGGGTACTGGGCAATCCCTCGCAAGGGATTTATCCGACAGGTTTCCCTGCCTTCGCCCGCACCACGTCCAGCCACGCTAGCGGCAGAGCCTCGTATTGGGCCCGGACGGTTACCCTCGACCACCCGAGTGTGAAGGATACGTCCTCCTCCACCCGCAGGCGCCGCATCTTGTCCCACTCAAAGACGCCTCATGAGAGCGCCCCTCGCGAACAAGACGGAGGGATAATAGCAGCAATGGGAATTTTGTCAAGAACGAAATAGGAACGATTTCGCGCCGATCTTTTCCCTCCTCGGAGCGAAGCGACTGGGGAGGGTGGATCAAAGCGAGCGTTCAGCGAGCTTTGAGACGGGTGGGGTCTCTCCCCACGGAAGGACGTCACGTGGGATAGCCCCCCGTCTTCGCTCTTCGAGCTTCGCCGGGGCGAGCCCGGCGCTTCGCGCCACCCTCCCCATTCGCTTCGCTCCGGGGAGGGAGACTGCGCGCTTCCGCGCGTCATCCGCCGCACGCGTACCCTGCCCCGACTACAACAACCCCAATTCCCGCAATTCGCGGCGCATGGGTTCGGGCATCGCTTCGATGCTGGCCGCGGCCTTGCCGAGATCGGGGGGCGCATCCTTGTCGGTGAGATAGCGCCAGCCCTGGAACGGGCGCAGCGGGCGCGGTGCGACGGTGACGGGTTTTGGCTCCATGATCAGCCGGCAGCGATTGATGCCCTCGCCGTCGCGAAACGGTTCGATGGCGAGAATTTTCTCGCGCAGCGCGATCTCGCCGCGGATCACCCAATAGAGCGAGCCGCCGTCGAGCAGTTCGGCATCGCGCTTCGGCACCATGCGGGTGATGTGGATGTGCTGCTGCTTCTCGCCGCGTGCCTTGGCGGCGCGCATGCGCTCGCTCAGATAGCTTTTGAAATCGGCGATGGATTCACAACCGACGGCGAGTTTGACAAGGTGCAGGGGCATGCGCTCAGTTATCCGCCTGCCCTGCCGCCGGCGCAAGCTGAACGGGCGCCGCCGGGGCAGCGGCCTGTGGACGGGGCGCTGGAGGCGCGGTCTCTTTCGGTGCAGCCTGCTTCTTCGCTGCGGGACGCGGCGCGGCCGGCGCATTGGACCGCTGCGCCGGTGCCGGCGTATCGGTCATGATCGAGATCGGCGGGATCGACGAGGACGACGGGAACTCGGCATTGGTGGGCTTGCCCGTGGGCAGCGATGCCGGCAGCCCCGCTACCGATGCCGCTACCGATGCCGCTGCGGTTGCTCCGCCCGGAATGGCGGTCAAGGCGGCCGCAGCCGGCGCTGCATTCCACACGGCCGCATAGCGCGTCACCAGCCCCTCATAGACGCGCTCTTCCATGTTCGACGCGATCTGCTTGTGATCGGCGAGCGAGGCATAGGCGGCGCAGGCTTCCGGCATGCAGCGGTCGCGCGATTGCAGGACATAGGCGACCAGACCATAGCGATCGCGCTCCACCGAGCGGCGCAGGGCCGCCAGTTCCGGCGTCATCGCGCTGTCGGCGGCCTTCACGTCACCATGGGCTTTCAGCCGATCCAGCGATACCGCTGCATGTGCGACGGCGGCTGCGACCGTATCGGGCGATGCGAACAGCGATTTCTCGCAGGCGGCCAGCACCATCTCGCCGGCGAGTTCATCAAGGCATGACAGCGCCGGCAGCGTGTTCGCGACTTGCGCGGGTGCCGCAACAGCGACAGCAGGCGCCGCACGCTCCACCGCCGCGGGCGCGCGCAGCGCGATCACCGCGGCAACACCGATGGCAAGCAGCGTGATCAGCGCCAGCACGCCATTGGCGACCGACTTCTCGGCCCGCAAGATCGTTACCAGCACGACCAGACCGACAATCGCCGCGGCGGCGAGCGCGAGCCACATCGGCAACGAGGCCGAGCGCCACAAGTGATCGAGCGAAGTCGCCGCGTTCATTCAAAAATCCCCGCGAGGTCGGCTGGACAAGATGCGGCTGCCATGCACCCGCAATATGCTGTTGTTATGGCGACGACATCCGGCAGAACAAGAGCGGATCGCAGCCCGTGCGATCACTCTTCCTCGAAGCGCGGGATCAGGAGGGTTTCGGCGAGCCCCTCCTCCGTCCATTGCCGGAATGCCGGATTCGCCTGCATCGTGTCCATGTAAGCCCGCGCGACCGGCGAGACCTCGATGGCGTAGATGCGGAAACGATGCACCACCGGCGCAAACATCGCATCCGCCGCGCTGAAGGCGCCGAACAGATACGGACCGGCAGCGCCATAGCGCTTGCGGCAGTCCGACCAGATTGCGTCGATGCGCGCGATATTCGCCTTGGCATCGTCCGACAGCGCCTTCGCCTTTACCGGGCGATGCAGGTTCATGCCGCATTCGTTGCGCAGCGGCATGAAGCCGGAATGCATTTCGGCCGACACCGCGCGCGCATGGGCGCGGTGCGCCGCCTCCTGCGGCCACAGTTTCGCGTCGGGAAAACGCTCGGCGGCATATTCGATGATGGCCAGCGAATCCCACACGGTGATGTCGCCATCGACCAGCGCCGGCACCTTGCCGGATGGCGTGACGTCCAGAATGCGCTGCTTGTCGGCGGCGTCCGTATAGAGCGGGATGAACACTTCCTCGAACGGGATGCCGGCGCCCTTGAGGGCAACCCATGGGCGCATCGACCACGACGAGTAGTTCTTGTTACCGACGACCAGCTTCAACGACATCACCCGCTCCTTGCCAAGCGTGCAAAATGCCATGCGCGGGGCAGCGCTGCAATCAAGTTGGGCACAGCGAACCGTTGCCGCATGGCTCGCGAGATGGCATGACCGCAAGCTGAGACACGAGCTAAGAGACTCGGGGGTGCTGCATGCCGAATTATACCTGGGTCGACGCGTTTGCGCTGGGCTTCTTCATCCTGGAATGGGCGGCCTATGCCTATACGCTGGAGCACAGCAAATATGGCCGCAACAGCCTGTCGGCGCGGATGCATGCCTATCGCGAGGTATGGATGCGCCGCATGCTGTCGCGCGAGGCGCGCATCGTCGATACGCATATCCTGACCTCGCTGCAGAACGGCACCGCCTGGTTCGCCTCCACCACGCTGATCGCCATTGGTGGCGCGCTGGCGCTGCTGCGCGCCACCAATGAGGTGATGCCGATCATGGCGAACCTGCCCGTCGGCTTCAATGCGTCGGCGGGCCTGTGGGAGATCAAGTGCTTCGGCTTGATCCTGATCTTCGTCTATGCGTTCTTCAAATTCGCCTGGGCGTATCGGCTGTTCAACTATGTGGCGATCCTGTTCGGCGCGATGCCGTTCGCCGCCGACCGCCACACGCCGGAAGCGGAATCGCATGTGGTGCGCACGACGCAGATGTTCGGCGCCGCGGCACGGCACTTCAACCGCGGCCAGCGCGCCTTCTTCTTCGCGCTCGGCTATCTCGGCTGGTTCGTCAGCCCGTGGGTGTTCATCGTCTCCACCGCAGCGGTGGTGATCGTGACCTGGCGGCGGCAATTCGCCTCCAATGCCTGGCGCGCCATGGGCGACGATATCGAGGCTGTGAAAAAGACGCTGGCCGAGGAAAAAGCCGGGCTCTGATCCAGAGGCGCGATATCCGCGTGTGAATGATCCGCTATCCCGCAAAATCCTGCGGCGTGAATGGCAGGTCGAGCACGCGCCATTCGTTGTATTTGTCCGCCGGCAGCATCGAATAGGGCTGGCAGGCTTCGAGCCCCTGCTTCGCCGCCTGCAGCAGCAGCGCGGCCTTGGCCGGGCGCCGCACCTCGATCACCGTCGGCTCGGCGGTGAGCCGGCCATCGGGCGACAGCACCGCACGCAGCTTCACCATGGCGTCGTCATTGCGCGCCACGCTCGGCGGCAGTTTCAGGCAGGTTTTGAGATGGCGATGGAAGGCGGCGATGTCGGCTTTCGCCACGTCGGCCTGCTCGCTGGCAGGCGCGCCGCCGAAACCGGGCAAACCGAGAATGACACCGTATTTGACGGTGATGTCGGGATCAGGCTGCGGCGGAACCTGTGCGGCAGGCGGCTGCGCGCCCGGCGGCGGCTGCAAAGCGGCCTGCTGTTGGGGCGGCTGTTGCGATGCCGGCGACTGGGCGGCCGGCGGCGGAGGTGACGGTTGGGACGCCGGCGGCTGCTGCGCCTGTTGTTGCGGCGGCGGAGGCTGCTGGGGTGCTGGCGACGGCTGCGCCTGTGACGGCGTCTTCTGGGGCTGTGGCGGCGTCTCCTGCGGCGCGGATGGCGGCTTCGCGGCGGCGCTCGCCGGCTGCGTCTTCTGCTCTTCCAGCGTCGGCTTGATGGTCAGATCAGGCAGCCGGAAGTCCGGCTTCTCTGGATCGGGCTGCTTTGTCTCGGGCTCCGGTTCGGACTTGGCCTCCTCGGCCTTCTGCTCGGCCTCCGCCAGTTCCTGCGGCGTCACCAGATCTACGCTGACATGGTCCTGATGCGGCTCCATCGGGCGCGCATCGGCCAGATAGATGCCGGCAGCCAGGGCCAGATGGGCGAGCACCGACGCAGCGATCGCGAGGCGAATGAGAGTTCGAGGTTCCATGGGACGCTTGTGACATCAGACGCCAGTGGTGCGATCTTAACGCCCCTGCCCCGCGCGCGCCATGACCGCCATGTCACAGCTTGCGTCCGGATGTGCGATCGGTCATGGCAGAGCATGGCCAAATCAGACAGCAAGACATCCAAGAAGCCCACGACATCGCCGAAGGCGGCACCCAAGCCGGCGGCACCAAAGCCGAAGCCGAAAGCGATCCCGGTGGACGAGCGCATCCTCGCCATTCTCGGCCGCGATCCCGGCAAGAGCCTGAGCGCGCCGGAGATCGCCCACCTGATCGCCCCCGAAGGCGATTGGCACGCGCTGCTGACGCCGATCCGCCGCGCCGCCGTGACGCTCGCGCTGGCGGGCCAGCTGGTGATCTATCGCAAGGGCAAGCCCGTCGAGGATCCCGAAGATTTCCGCGGCGTCTACCGGCTGGGGCTGCCGAAGGCGGAGTAACCGCCCCTGCACCTTCCTTTACGTTCGTTGACGCACGCCTATGGTTATATTACCATAGACACGTGAGCGATCCGCTGCGTCGGGTCAAACCTCTCGTCTTCGTGGGCTCGAGCCAGAAGGATCTGCGGGCCTTCCCCGCGGCTGTCCGCAGAGACGTCGGCGTCGCGCTGTTCGACGCGCAGCTCGGCATTCACCCTCACAATGCCAAACCACTCAAAGGCATGAATGGGGTTTTGGAAATTCGTGACAACTACGATGGCTACACCTATCGCGCGGTCTACACGATACGTTTCGAAGGCATCTTGTACGTCCTGCACGCGTTTCAGAAAAAATCGACAAGCGGCATCGCCACGCCGCAACGACATATCGACATGATCAGGCAACGCCTGCGCATCGCCGAGGATATTCACAAGGACAACAGGGATCGCGGATGACGAACAAGAAAGCTTCACCCGCTTTTACAAGAGGCTCCGGCAACGTGTTCGCCGACCTGGGCCTGCCCGATGCCGAAGAACTGCATCTAAAGGCAGCACTCGTTGTCGAATTGAAACGGCTGATCGCCGCGCGTGACATGACGCAGACGGCGGCCGCGAAACTGATTGCCATGTCGCAGCCCGACCTCTCGAAGCTGCTACGCGGTCAATTGCAACTGGCGTCCGTCGAGCGGCTGATGCGCATGCTGACGACGTTCGAGCAAGACATCGAGATCACGATCCGCCCTCGCCGCAAACGTGGCGAAGCTGGACGGATCACACTCGTTCCGGCGGCGTGATCACCGCTTCGGCCCCGGCAGCCATTCGCTGCTGCGGCCGGCGAGACGGTAGCTGATCAGGCCCACCCATTCATGCATCGCGACATCGCTGCGGGCGAGACCGTGGCTGGCGGCATCGAAGGTCTCGCCCGCATCGATCCAGCCGCGCGTGCGCCAGTCCACCGGATAGGCCTCGACATCGAAGCCGGCCTTGCGGAAGGCGCCGATCGAGCGCGGCATGTGCCAGGCGGAGGTCACCAGCAGCCAGCGTTCGCCGGGTTTCGGATGCACCATGCGGGCGGTGAAGCTCGCATTCTCGTCGGTGGTGCGGGAGTCGGTTTCGAGCAGCACGCGCTCGGAGGCGACACCGAAACGCCGCAGTACGTCACCGGCCACCGGCGCTTCCGACAGCGACTGTTCGATCAGGCTGCTGGCGCCGCCGGTGAAGACGATGCGCGCCTGCGGATAACGATGCGCGAGTTCGAGCATCGCAGTGATGCGCTCGCCGGACGCATTCATCTCCAACGATCCACGCGCCGTCGACGAGTCTGAATCGATGGCGCCGCCGAGCACGATGACGCCATCGGGCGCGCGGCCGTCATCCTGCCATTTCGGAAAGCGCTCGGTGAGCGGCAGCAGCATCACATTGGCCAGCGGCGAATAGCCGAACAGCAGCAGCAACAGGATGCCGGATGTGACCAGCCAGGTGCCGAGACGATGCCGGTTCATCAGCACCAGCGCCAATCCGACCACGCAAAGCGCAGCGATGAAATTGGACGGCTGGGTGAAAAAGCCGAGGATCTTGGAAGCATAGAAGAACATGATGTGTCCGCTGGCGGGCATGCAGGTGGGCGAAGGCGCCCCCGTCGTCTGTGCGATCAATACGGCAAATCGAGGTTTCCGGCGACTGCCGGCCGCGCCTGTATTTCGGTTCTGACGCGTTTTCTTCACGCGAACCGGTGTCCACTTCGCTCGAAAACGCTTTAGTCCCAATCGGGCGCAAAACCGTAATTGGTCAGCCGCCCGTTCGGGCTCGCGAGCGCGGACACACGCGCCATCTCGTCATCGGACAGTACGAAATCGAACACGTCGATATTCTCGGATAGGCGCTCGACCTTGGAAGTGCGCGGAATGGCAGCGGCGCCCTGCTGCAGCAGCCAGCGCAGGCAGACCTGCGCCGCGCTCTTGCCATGCGCCCTGCCGATCGCTGCCAGCGTTTCGTCGCCGCGCACATTGCCGCGTGCGATCGGACTATAGGCGATCAGCGCGAGGTCGTTGTCGTCGCAGGCGGCGCGCAGCTTTGTCTGGTCGAGATAGGGATGATACTCGACCTGATCGCAGACCAGCGGAGCCTCGCATGCCGCGACCGCCTGCTCGATCAGCGCCACCGTGAAATTCGACACGCCGATATGCTTCGTCAGTCCCATCTGCCTGGCATGCGCGAGCGCGCCGAGCGTTTCCTCCAGCGGCACCTGCGGATTGGGCCAGTGCAGCAGCAAGAGATCGACCTCGGTCATGCGCAGCCGGGTCAGGCTTTCCTTCACCGAGCGTTCGAGCATGTGGGGCGCGAAATGCGTGGTCCAGATTTTGGTGGTGACGAAGATCTCCTTGCGCGCCACATGCGAGGCGCGCACGCCCTCGCCGACATCGCGCTCGTTGTCATAGATCTGTGCGGTGTCGATGTGGCGATAACCGAGCTTGATCGCCTGCTCGACCGTGCGGGCGCAGGCGCGGCCGCGCAACTCCCAGGTCCCGAGACCGATCGCCGGAATGCGGGCCCCATTGGCTTCCACGAAATGCACGACGCCCTCCTTTCGAGGTGTCACGCTTGCGTCGATGACGCGCTCAGGCGTCCGCCGGCGCGAGTGCGGCGAATACAGTATCGGGCGCATGGGCGATGACGGCGAGCAAGGCGCGCGCCGGACCGCGCGGACTGCGCTTGCCCTGCTCCCAGTTGCGGATGGTCTCGACCGGCACGCCGAGGCGCGCGGCGAATTCGGTCTGGGTCAATTGCGCGCGACGGCGCAGGCTGCGCACTTCGGTATCGCTGCCGCGATCGGCCACGACGGCTGGCGCCGCCGGCATCTCCGGCACGATCGGCACTTCGTCCCCGTCGCGCAGTTCGACGATCCGTCCGTCAGCTTTCAATCGCAGGCGCATGTTCGACCTCATCTGTGGGGGATGGTCGATCAATACCGTTAAGGAGCGGTGAAGAGTGCTCTACTTCAGCCCGAACCACAGCGTTGCGATGCCGAGGAAGGCGAAGAAGCCGACGACGTCGGTGACCGTGGTGACGAAGGTGCCCGATGCGACCGCGGGATCGGCTTTCACGCGGTCCAGCGCCATCGGGATCAGGATGCCGCCAAGGGCGCCGGCGACGAGATTGGTGATCATTGCCAGCGCAATGACAATGCCGAGGCCCGGCGTCTTGAACCACAGATAGGCGGCGATGCCCGTAATTAGCGCGAAGGCGATGCCGTTCATCAGGCCGACCATGGCTTCGCGGATGATGATACGGACGGCATTGTGCGGATTGAGCTGGCGCGTAGCCAGCGCGCGCACCGCCACCGTCATGGTCTGGGTCGCGGCATTGCCGCCCTGGCTGGCGACGATCGGCGCCAGTACGGCCAGCGCCACCATCTGTTCGAGCTGCCCCTCGAACAGGCCAAGTACCGACGAGGCCAGGAATGCGGTGGCGAGATTGATCAGCAGCCACAGGAAACGGGCGCGCGCGATGGTCAGGAAGTTGTCCGACAGTTCTTCGTCGGATGTGACGCCGCCGAGCGCCTTGAGGTCCTCGTCGGCCTCCTCCTCGATGACGTCGACGACGTCGTCGATGGTGATGACGCCGACCAGGCGGTTGTCCGGATCGACCACCGGTGCGGCGACCAGATTGTACTTGCCGAACATCCGCGCGACTTCTTCCTGATCCTCCAGCACCGAGACGCGGCGGCGGTCCTCGTCGATCAGGTCGGCCAGCGGCACCGGGCGGCGCGCGCGCAGCAGCGTGTCGAGCGACACCGCGCCTTGCCAGCGCTGGTCACTGTCCACCGAATAGATCTCGTAGAAGCGATCCGGCAGGTCCGGCGTCTCGCGCATATAGTCGATGGCCTGACCGACATTCCAGTCCGGCTGCACCGCGATGAAATCCGTCTGCATGCGGCGGCCGGCGGAGTTTTCCGGATAGGTCAGGCTGCGCTCGATGGCGACGCGCTCGGACAGCGGCAGCTTGTCCAGGATCTCGTCCTGGACGTCCTCGTCGACGCCCTCCAGCAGTTCGACCGCGTCGTCGGCCTCGAGTTCGCGCACGCCCTCCGCGACCGTCGCCGGTTCGAGTTCCTCAAGCAGTTCCTCGCGGACGGCGTCATCGACCTCGTTGAGCGCGGAGAAGTCGAAATCGGCCTTGGTTAGTTCGATCAGGCGAATGCGATCGTCGGGCGCCAGCGCCTGCACGAGATCGCCGAGATCGGCCTCGTGCAATTCGCCGACGATCTCGCAGAGAAAACCCGCATTCGCGGCCTGAACCGCCTGCGAGATGGCCTCGACGAAATCCGGGCGGACATTGCCATCGGTGTCGCGCATCGGCATGCGGTCGAGCCAGGAGGCATCGTCCGCAACGTCTGTCATGGCGCGTTCGACGTCGTCAGCCATGTCGGACCTCGCCTGATTGCAGGGACATATGCAGGCGCGGTTTCAGTGAAAATGCGCTATTGCATCCGGGATTTGTGCGTTGGGATCAGGCAATAGCCAGTGTCGGAGACCCGATGCAATCGGAAATATCGGGCGCACGAGATCGCCCGCAGGAAAGTGAATTGCCGTGTTGAGATTTGCCATCGCTGCGCTCATCGCCTCCACCGTCGCCGTTCATGCCGATGAATGCCCGCATCCCGATGCGCTCGGCACCGCGCGCGTCATGACCGTCGATCCCAAGACCTATCCCCGGGTGGGAACACAGAGCTTTCCGGAGACGCTTCCGCTCGCGGATCGCGAAGTGGTGCTGACCTTCGACGACGGCCCCAACCCGCCGACGACATCGAAGATCCTGGCGGCGCTGGCGAAGGAATGCGTGCGCGCCACCTTCTTCATGATCGGCCAGAGTGCTGCGGCACATCCGCAGCTGGTGAAGCGGATGGCGGCCGAGGGCCACACGATCGCGCATCACACGTTCGCGCATGCCGACCTCAAGAAGGTCAGCCACGACAAGGCCATCGACCAGATCGACCGCGGCATCGCGGCCGACGAGATGGCGCTGAACGGCAAGGCCACCACGGTGCCGTCCACGCCGTTCTTCCGCTTCCCCTATTTCGAATCGACACCGGCCCTGCTCGACATGTTGCAGTCACGCCGGATCGCGGTGTTCGGGGCGGATTTCTGGGCCAGCGACTGGAACCCGATGACACCCGCCCAGCAGCTCGATCTGATCACGGGCCGCGTCAAGGCGGCGGGAAAAGGCATCATTCTTTTCCACGATACCAAGGGCCAGACCGCCGCGATGCTGCCCGATTTCTTGCGCTATTTGCGGGATAACCGCTACAAGGTCGTGCATATCGTACCGCCGACCGCCCAGTCCCGCCCCGTCTCCCGGTAGGCAAGTCTCCGGTAGGAATGGATCGAACGATCCGGCGGGCGGGCCCGACATACTTAACAATACGTTTACGGCCGCGCCGGTAAATTCCGGCGCGCCTCATTTGGAATTGACGGATCGCGTGATGGAAGCAGGAAAGACTGGCAAGCGGGCACGACAGGTGCTGTGCCCGGCACAGAAACTGTGCCTCGGCATGCTGGCGGGTCTGGCGCTGCTCACCACCGCTCCCGCATATGCCGACAGCTGCAACAATCCCGACGCGCTCGGCACCTCGCGGACCATCGTGGTCGATCCGCGCGAACATCCACGCATCGGCACGATGCAATATGCGCAGACGCTGCCACTGCGCGACAAGGAGGTCGTGCTGACCTTCGACGACGGCCCGATCCCGAAATATTCGAACCAGATCCTCGATATTCTCGCGGCCGAATGCGTGAAGGCGACCTTCTTCATCGTCGGCCGCATGGCCAAGGAATTTCCCGACGGCGTACGCAAGCTGATCAGGCTCGGCCACACCGTGGGCACCCATAGCGAGAACCATCCGCTCAGCATGAACCGGATGCCGATCGAGCAGGCGCAGAAGGAGATCGAGGACGGCATCGCGAATACAACAGCGGCGCTCGGCGATCCCGCGCTGCTGTCGCCGTTCTTCCGGATTCCAGGCCTCTTGCGCGCCAGCGCCGTCGAGGACTATCTCGCCTCGCGCGGCATCCAGACCTGGAGCGCCGACTTCCCCGCCGACGATTGGCGCCATGTGTCTTCGCAGACGGTGCATGACCTCGCGATCTCGCGCATTAAGGCCAAAGGCAAAGGCATCCTGCTGCTGCACGATATCCAGCCGCGCACGGTCGCCGCCCTGCCCGGCATCCTGCGCGACCTCAAGGCCGGCGGTTATCGCATCGTGCATGTGGAAGCCGCGACGGCGGACAAGCCGAAGACGCCGACGCAGCCGCAGGACTGGCAGATGCATCCGGTGTCGGAGACCGTTGCCATCACGCGCTGGCACAAGGTGCCGGGCTTCAGCTTCGCGCATCTCGACATGCTGCCGGCGCCGGAAATCACGGCCTCGGATCAGCTGCTGTCGCTCACCGAGAATTTCGATCGCGCCCGCCGCCCGCGCGGCGCGGCGCCGATGACCGCGCAGGCGCCATGGCCGCCACGCGCCAACATGCCGGCACCGACCACGGTGGATGCATTGCCGGTGCCCGCCCCGTCGCTATTCGAGATGGCAGAGCGGCACATGCAGCCGATCAAGGTGCTGGTGCGCCTGCCGCATCACGCCGCACACGAGCCCGGCGTGCAAAGCGCCAAGAATGACGGCATTGCGCGTCTGATCTCCATCGATGCGAGCGCGCCGCGCCGCACGATCCCCGGCGCCATTCCGCCGGGCCTGACGCCGACGGCGGCGGCGGCAGCGCCGCGCTAAGCGACGCCAACCACCGGCGATCAGTCGGTGACGATCTTGGCGATGCACAGCACCGCGATGATGGCGAGGAAGAACAGGTCCATATAGGACTTCATCTCACCGGCCTGGCGCTGCGACACGACATCGCCGACCAGCGCCCTGCGGGTGGCGACGGCTGACGGCCCCTCGCCGGCGAGCCCGCCGAGACGGCGCGTTTCCAGCTCCAGTTTCTGGATCGCCTTGAAGAAATAGAAGCCGTGCGCGGCAGACACCGCACGCATGCCGGCATAGGCCAGAACCAGCGCCGCGACGATGGCGCGCTGCTGATAGTTGCCGATGAAATTCAGGCTGAAATAGACCAGCGCCAGGAACGCGAAATTGGCGACGGCGCGATAGGCATAGCTCAGATATTTCATGGTGGCTCCGGGTCGACCGTCAGGCTGCACGATCGCCGCCGGGGTTACGGCGGGACAGCTAATGCTAGATCGTTACGGGAGCACTAAGCCAGCACGACAACTGCAATCGATCGGTCGATTTGTTCACCGATATTGATATCGATCATCGAACCGCAGCAGAACGGGCGCGCTTGACACAAGCATATGTCAGGACGTACCTCACCTCTCGCGGGGCCTCCCCGCCGTAAGCGTTAACGTCACTCAACGTGCTCAGCTCCGACCGGCTCGCGCCGGCCGCCCCGAAAGCACGTCGATATGAATCCCAACGCTCCCCTCCGCACCAAACCTGCGCCGCTGACGCGCTCCGACCGCGCCAGCCTGATCAAGCAGGTTGCGATCGTGTTTTTCGGCTTCCTCGCCGTCGGCCTGCCGCTGCCGCCGATCGCGCTCTACATGCACGACCAGCTCGGCTTTTCCGCCGGCATGATCGGCTTCGCCATCGGCATCCAGTCGGTGGTGACGGTGCTGTCGCGCCACCGCGCCGGCACGCTCAGCGACAATCACGGTGCCCGCTATGTGATCCGGCTCGGCCTGCCTCTGTCCGCCCTTGCCGGCCTGTTCTATCTGCTGGCCGCGAGCGCGCCGCTGGCAGGCGAAGCCAAACTGGCGCTGCTGATCATGGGACGCATCGCGCTCGGCTTCGGCGAGAGCCTGTTCATCACCGGCGCCATGAGCTGGTGCATCGGCCGGCTCGGCCCGCAGCGCACCGGCCTCGTGATGTCGTGGCAGGGCATCGCGATGTATTCGGCAATCGGACTGGGCGCGCCGATCGGCCTTGCGCTCTATGCCGCCACGGGATTTGCCGGCGTCGGCATCGCAGCGGCGCTGTCACCCCTGATCGCGCTCGGCATCGCCTATGCGATCCCCGACGTGCCGCCCACCGGCCATGCGCAGCGCACGCCGTTCTACAAGGTGATCGGCCTGATCTGGCGGTCCGGCATGGTGCTGTTCCTGGCGACGATACCGTTCGCCGGCATCACGGGCTTCATGACGCTGGCCTATCTGGAGCGCGGCTGGTCCGGCGCGGGCCTTGCCCTCACCGCCTTCTCCACCGGCTTCATCGCGCTGCGCCTGGTCGCCAGCCACCTGCCCGACGTCTATGGCGGCGCCCGCGTCGCCATGGTGTCGCTCGCCGTCGAGGCCCTCGGCCAGGCGATGATCTGGCTGGCGCCGAATCCTACTGTGGCGCTGGCGGGGGCCTTCGTGACCGGTCTCGGCTTCTCGCTGATCTTCCCGGCCATGGGCGTCGAGGCGACCCGCCGCGTCCCGATCGAACAGCGCGGCCGCGCGGTGGCGAATTTCATCGCCTTCTTCGATCTCGCGATCGGCGTGACGGCGCCGGCGGTGGGATATGCGGCGGGGCTGTTTGGCTATGGAACCGCGTTTCTGATCGGCGCGGTGGCTGCGCTGGCCGCATTGGTGATGGCGGCACGGGGTTAGTCCCGTGATACCCTCGAGCAGCGAGCCCATCCGCATAGAACGGCGGACGAAGCTGGGTCGGCCAAACCATCAGTAGTGATATCGACACTGCACGATATCGAGCTGCTGCGTTTCGCCTTTGCCGGTGACGCGATAGACCAGACGGTGCTCGCCTGTGATCCGGCGCGACCACCAACCCTGCAGCGTATGTTTAAGGGGCTCCGGTTTCCCGAGCCCCCTAAACGGATCACGCTTGATGTCCTTGATAAGTGCATTGATGGCCTGGAGGACTTTCTGGTCCTCCTGCTGCCAACTCAGATAATCCGCCCAGGCATCTTCGGTCCAAGCCGTTTTCATTTGCCAGCGGACGGCGGCTCAAGCGTCTCCCGCGGCGTGAGCTCGCCCCGATTGGCCTCATCGATCGAGCGCAGCAAGCGCGTGGCATTGGCCGGGCTTTTCAGGAGATGAAACGTCTCCATCAACCCCTCATATTCCTCTTCAGACATCAGCACGACGCTCCGCGCGTTCTGGCGTGTCACCACCAGCGCTGTCCGATCATCGCAAACTTCGTCCATGTAGGAGGCCAGGTTGCTGCGCAGCTCACTGTAGGAAACATGCCCCATATCGCGCTCCATCGGATCGACGACCACATTGTACATATCTATGTACAACTCAGACAAAACATCAAGATGTCTCTCGAAGTCAGATCTGGCTCCGGGCATCAAAGCGCTGCCACCGCAACGCGCAGCAAACGAGAATTTAGATACAAAAAACCCCGCAAGCCATTAAGGCTGCGGGGTTTTTTTGAATTGGTGCGCTCGAAAGGATTGGTAGCAGCCGTAGGTATATTGAAAGTATTGATATATTTCGATTTTCCACTTCAATTTGTAGCACGATTTGTATCACTATTTGTAACCCGAGCGCACAAGATTTTCGACGATGTCAGGGGGCGCTGTTGCGGTAAAGATCCAAGGCTAGGGGGCTCGCTCGGCCTGAATTTCCTACCGTCGGCTCTCTGTCCTGCAAGCGTTGCGACCCAGTAGGACAAAGGCAAGGCTGGCGCAGTGAGATCGACATTGCCCGTAGGCCGGTATCTGGAACATCGAGAATTGAGAGAAGTCGCGTGTGGCACCTTCGGTCGCTCAAGTTACGTTGTCGATGCAAGCTCGCTGGTGCCCCGTCCCTATGCGTCCTATCCACTCTTTTACTTTAGGAAGGAGTACCGCACGTTCCAACGCATCTTCCGGTAGAGCTTCCAGCTTCGCCGTATACCGTTCCCAATCTTCGATTGCGTCAAGCGGACCGGGCTCGTCGATCATCGTATAAAATCTCATCGCTTATCCATTATCGGCCATATTCCAACAGCGCAAAACAGCCCGCAAAGAGTAGCGCTTCAGGTCGCGGTCAAGCCGGACGTTCTCCGATCTCTGACCTACCAGGCTTGTCGCATTTGCAGGTATCGGTTTTCGATCGATGATCGACTTATAGGCACAGCAACGACTTTCGCCCTATCCTACGAATAAGGCTTATCGGCGAGGTTAAACCATGAGCACTTTTCCTTCGGCACCCCGCGGGAAAGCCTCGGCCCGTGGGCCTATCTTAGCCGAGCCAACCTCATTTTGGCATGCAATTTCAGATCTCTTGTAGAGTCCAAAAATTCAATCCGCGTACACATGCTGGAGGGAGTTGGGTAGCTGATTGAATCCAAAGTTCAGTGCTTGATTTCGTTGGTTTATTGCCGCCCTGCAGAGTCCGAAAACTCGACAATGACGTAATCAAAAAATTGGAAGACATCCCTCGACCGGTCGAGCGGTTAGTTTTCCATGCTTTCGGCGTAACCAGTGGTTACGTTGAAGGACCCAAGCGAAAAACGTACAGATGCAGGGGCAAATTAACTGTCTACGTGCGGGTTTTCGCTGCTGGCACTTCGCTTGGCTCGACTGCCGGCGTAGAGGTCACGACGTTCAACGTCTTCAACTCGTCTGGCTTGAATACGAACAGCCGGTCTTTCGGCGTCTCCATTGCATGAACCCAGACCTGGAGATTGATGCCCATATCGCCCAGATAGCGCTGACAGCGAGCCGAGATGCGCTGTGCGTCGCTCATCTCGTCGCGATGGACATTAGGATCGAGCGCACTCGCGGCGAACACCTGATGGACGCCGATCGCGGCCTTTTCGCCGGCGCGGCGCTCTTGGCCACCGACAAACATCAGCGGACACGAAGACGCGCATAGTTTGCCGGCCTCGACCTCGGTCGCCAGCCGCTTTTCGCGAATGAGCCGCCCCATCGCCAGCGCGTCGGACACTGACCCGCCCGGCGAATTCAACACTACGGTCTTGACGTAGTCGCCGCGCTTGGCGATCTCGGCGGCGAAAGCCTCGGACACGCCGGGCGTGATCGTCCCGCTTGCCATCAGGCGGCCGCCGCCAACCAATTCGAAACTCATCGGCTTTGCCAGCGCCCCGTCCGCGCGCGGCATCGGCACACCGCGGCGGTCGCTGCCCGGCAACAACGGTGCCAAGATGGCAGGCACGTCGAGACGGGGCGCCGTCTCGGCCGGCGATGATGCGGTGTCGCTGGACTTCAACAGGCCGTTCATTCCCGCGAGGTCGAGCGCGAGCACGGCGATCGTCACCGCCACCACGCCTTGAAAGATCTTTCGCAGGATGGCGTCATCCGGGTAATCGGCAAGCCACGCCGAAAAACGCTGCTTAAACGTCATGTGATCGGCCATGGCGCGCCTACTTCACATGTCGCGCTGTGGAGAGGGCCGTGACGTTCTCGTCGCTCACAGCCTCCGGCACGCGCTCTCGGGCATCGTCCGGAGACGGCGGCTCGGGCACTGCATCGCGCACTGCGGCGACGTCCCGCGCCATCTGAAGCGCTGCCATCATTTCTCCGACAGTCATGTCGGTGGCGGCTACGGCAGGCGCACCTTCCCGCCGGATCGCGGCATGGACCACGCAAAGGATCAGCACAAGCACCGCCGGCATCAGATCGATAGAGATCGCGCCGGCCCAGCTCGGGATAAAATCGCTGGCATAGCGCAGCACGGCCTCCGCCGGGGACATGGCCTGAAAGCGCCCAGGCTCCACCTTGGGCAGTGCGAGGATCTTGTCAGCGGCCTCTGCAAGCGAATTCGCTTGTGCCGAGATCGAGCCCTCAACCTTGCTGACGACAGCGCTTTGCCTGTCGGCCAGATCACCCCGTCCACCGGCTGCCGGCGCGATAAAGCCGGATGTCAGTGAGATTGCCGCGCGCTTCACGGCTGGCGCCACGGAGGTTTGCTGCAAATTGGTGATTACGCCCATCAGCGCCAGCGACTCCGTGGCAAAGGCATCGCTACGCGTCGCGATCGGACCGCGGTCCGAAATCAGTTCGCGCATCTTGGCGAGATGCTTGCCGCCGAGTTCGAACAGGGACGACACGCGCTTGCCGGACGCCTGGACCTCATTGCCCAGTCCTTCGAGCTGCCCGGACATCTGCGTCAGGAGTTGCACTACGGTGCCGGAGCCGGAGGTGCCCGTCAGCGATCCAGTGCGTTCGGCATCTGCGAGTTTGGCGAAACGCGATGAAGCCAACTGAATGTCCGGCAGCAGACTCTGCGCCGCGATGGCGTTGCTGTTGGCGGTGTCGAGATCGCGCGTATAGTTCTGTACCGTGATCGCAAGATGCTGCTGGATCGCCGCCGCGCCGGCCAGCGCTGAGGCATTCAGCCATGACGACATCGCCACAATCATCAGTGAGCCTAGCGCCATGCAGCCGAACATCAGGCCGCGGCCACGCCGATCGACGACATGCGGCATGAACTGCATAAGGAACACCCAGAAGGCGTAGATGCCGACCGAAACAGCCACTGCATAGATCACGGCGGCAAAGAACACCGTCGTCGGGCTCCCGTTCAGAAGCTCACGCACGCCGAGATAGGTGTAGACGCCTGCGGCCAGAGCCAGAATCGCGGTGGTTAGCCGCAATGTGGTTTCAAGACGGCCAACTCCCTTTGAAAGAATGGTGGAGACAGAAGAGGCAGGCGCAGCCACGCGCGAGACAGAGGGCGGCATTGGGGGCATCGAGCTATCCCGTTGGATCAAAATGGATGTTTTGATAAGCGCACGCCCCCGGATCCGGCTTCCAAATTCTCGGATCCCGCGTGCTAAGTTACTCAATTAACGATCAAAATCGGCCGGATTATGTCTTGGTCAAGCGATCTATTCCTGCAAGTCTTCGCCGATTAGCCCAGCACGGCTCTACGGCGCTGGTCACGAGCTTTTGGATCCGACTTTCGGTCAGCGCAGGTCAAAGACCAATCCTTTGTGGCTGCACATCTCCCCGCCCGCCCCGGAACAAATCAGCTCAAAATGCGTTTCGCGTTTCGAGCGAGCAGACCCACCAGGGGAAGGCGGATGTGCAACTTTGAAAAGACGATCATCGGCCTTGGGCTGCTTGCTTGTATATGTTTCGCGTTAGCCGGGACATCGATGGTCACTTTGATCGCACGATGATCCCCACCGTCACGAGAAGTTCAGATCGATGAGCTGGCTTTTGGTTCTGCCCAATAAACGGTTGGCCGTTGCGGTCAGAGAGGGCGTTGAACATACAGATGCAATCATCGCCGTGATGGACGCAGCTCAAACCAAACAACTTGGCCAGTCTGAGATAGACAAGGAGCGACTCTCTAGACAATCCGAACGCATGGCGGCGAAGGCCGAAAAACAGTGAAGACCCTCGCAAGCGCCCCAAAGTGGCGAGACGTGCGGAAAATGCGGAGGCCGAATGATCGCTTATCGACGCGGTCCACACCCTAAGCGATCCGACAAACAGGCTGAGCGCCTCCAATGCGAGGATTGTCGGGCACAATCCGCCCAGACAATAACACTAGTTTTAAAAAAGCCGTAGTCGCAATGACTGACGCCGCTGCGCAGTGTTCCGCCCTAGGGTCGTCATTGCGGTGCTTTAATGATGCAAGCTTGCTTGAAGACCAAAACTCATTGAAATTGCGACCTCAAAGCGAAGATGAGTCATCTACCGGACACTCGCCCATCTTCGACGAGCAGAACATTTTTAACTTGCGAACAGGATTTGGCGGGATACCGTGCGCTTGCCCGGTTGGCCCACTGAAGCGCCATTATAGGGCGTGGGAGTGGGAACATGTGGAATTTTGGCCGAGCGTCTGATGACGAGGCCCTGAAGCTCATTGTTGCTTACTTGAACATCAGCGAACCAGAGCGGCGTAAACATATCGTCGCTTTGGCAGAAGAGTATCAAAGAAGTTCCGTTCCTATTGCCCGAAGCGAACGGCCTTTAATCTGGCAAGACAACCGACCGAACGAGAATGTTAACGCCGGAGATTCTCGACTGCCTTGGTTGCGGCGAGACTGATTGTCTCTGCGGAGCAAAGCCTGCCTCTAGCCTGCTCGTCATTGCGGACATTCCAGTCGCGGTCTGACTTCGGGCATTGATTTCAGCCGGCGTAGAAGCTGTCGCGTTGCATAAGTGGGCAGATCGTGTGCCTCGCCGCTTCCACACAGGACGCCGTTTTCCAGAAATCCATCACAGGCGTCAAAATGATCCGTGGGTGTCGTCCTGCAAACCAAAATCTGAATCTTGACGGCGTTTGATCAAGTTATAAATTACTGCTCGGCCGTCTATGGCCCACTCAAAAGGCAAACCCGTAGACACGTCTGGTGACGATGATGACCGATGAGATTTTGGCCCGAACGCGTACATATCGAAACAACATCGCTCGCTACAATCGCATTCTGAGAACCGAACTGACGGATTTAGAACGGTCATACATTCAGAGACGATTGTCTGAAGAGACAGCGGCACTCGGCGCTCTCGCATCTCAATCCATCCAGGCAAAGTTCGGATGTCGCCCGTCTGGACTGGGATCGCCATCGACAGTCCCCTAGTACTGCCTCATGCCACGCCTACGCACCCTGCCCTGTCCAAAATGCGGCTCGCTTTCCGCGTGGGCACGTTCGGCCCCTGACAAGAGCAGCTATGTGGCGCACGCCTACAAGTGCCCGCAATGCAGCTTTGTCCAGACGATAATTGAGCCAGATCCGATGGAGCAAGCCAAGGGCTGGCTTGCTAGCGAATTGAAGCCACCGAAAACATAGTATGCCGAAACAGCCGATCACTCGCAGATGGACCGAAGATGACATCGCACATCTGCTTCAATTAATTAAAGAAGGCGCGACCCTGATGCGTGCCGCCGCCGCCCTCAATCGCGGAACGGCTTCGGTGCAGAAAAAAGCGAGATCGTTGGGCAAGCAGTTCGACGGCGTCCGCCAAGTCCGCGCTAATCTCAAGTCGGTCGGCGCATTTGATCGCAAACCTTAAGGGATTTCTGACCTGGAAGGTGTACCGCGTCATGTATGACCGCTTTGCGCCAATACCAGACATTGGCGGTGGCGAGACTCGAAAGCCTGCCCGGCGCTCTTGGTGCGGGTCCACGTGGAGCTTAATGATCGGTGCGGCTCTTGCAGCTTACTTTTCGGTTGGGAACTGAGCTGGACTCTCGTAGTCGAAAATTTGCCTCATCTACCAGCTGTAGCGCACCAGCCCTTTACCCGCATAGCTGCGCGCGATATCGGAAAACTCACCTTCGAAGGTCGTGGCGGCCGACCAGCCGTTCATCCACGTCATTTCTGCCGACGCCGTCGTCAGCGCGGCATTGCGCGCCTGCGCGGCGCCGTTCACGGCAAAGCTTGCACCGGGCAACGCCTGGAACGTTGCCGCGATGGAGCGATCCGTATTGTAGTCATGCGCCCAGGCGGCACGGCCGCGCAGCGTGAGAATGGCATCGGCCAATGCGAACGACTTGTCACTGCGAATGCCGAGTTCGCTGCGCGTCGCCGTGACGGTCTTGCCGCGATAGGCGAGTGCGAATGTCGTGGCGCCGCCGGTCCCGGTTTCGGCATAGGAGGGCAGGTCGAACGAGGTCACCTGCGCGGCCGCATAGGGCGCGAGGCCGACGCCACCCAGCCACGATGCGACCACACGACTGCCCGCCTCGATGCGGCCGGAATAGCTGTTCGCATTGAACTGCGCGCGCAGGCGCTCGAAGCCGGCAGCAGCGACCACGCGTTCGGTGCTGACATCCTGCCAGCCATAGGCAGCGGCCGCAGTGACGTAAGCCGAACCGACGGCGTGGCGCACGAAGGCCCCAGCCTGGAACAGGTCGGAGCGACCGGCGCCGCCGCTATTCACGGAGAAACTGGTGCCGCCACCGGCCAGCGAGAAGCCTGCAATGGTGTTGGGCGAGAACCAGTGATCGGCGCCGATCGCCGTGCCATAGATGCGCGACGTTGTGTCGCTCGATCCGGTGACCGCGCTGCCATCGGTGCCGCGCGAGCCTCCGAAGCCCGCGACCCAGACGTTCCAGCGTTCCTGGAAAGCCGGTGCAGATGATGGTGCCTTGCGATGCATCGACGCGAAGGCATCGGTCCGGCTCCGCTTGCCGGCATAGGCCATGGCGTCGTCCGCATAGGACGCAGCACCGCCTGCAGCGACATCGCGCCCTGCCGTGAAGGGATCGCTCATGACGCCCATGAACAGGTTCATCGCATCGAATGCGGTCTGCTGACTGCCGGTGCCGAGTTCACCGGCGGCTTGCGTCAGGCCCGCTGCGTTCAGCCCGCCGAACACCAGCGGAATGCCGCCGGTGCGATTGAAGAAACCCGTCAGCGTATTGGCAACGGCTTGCTGGTTGCGATTGAGGCTGCCGCCGAAACTCGGATCGAAATTCAGCGTCAGGTTGAGATACGCATTGTTGGGATCGTAACTCAGGTTCGAACTGAAATTCGACGGCAGGTCGGTGTTGACCTGCGTGCCGAAGGTCCCGCTGACACCAAGGGTCGCATTCAGGATCGTGTATTGCCGGGCGACGTAGCTGCCGGGCGCGAAACGGGCATTGACCGTGGCGTTGCCGAGCGTCGCCGTGCCGATGACATCGACGCGATCCGCATTGGTCGGCGAGACCTCGACCATGTAGCTCGATGCCGCCGTCAGCGAGAGATTGCCCTGCACCGTCAATAGACCGATGGAGTTACCCGGCGACAGCGTCCCGCCATCGATCGTGGTGTTGCCGACGATGCCGTTGCCGCCGAGCGTGCCGCCGGTATTGACGGTCGTCATCGATGACGAAGCGATGGAGCCATTGACGCTGAGCGTACCGGCATCGACGATCGTGGTCCCGGTATACGCATTCGCGGTGGCGAGCGTCAGCGTCCCCGTGCCGGTCTTCGTCAGGCCGCCGGTGCCGGAGATCGCGCCCGCAAACGACGTGCTCGTATTGTCGCTGCCCGCCGTCAATCTCGCAGAACCGAGCGACACCGCGCCGGCGCCGGCGAGCGAACCGACCGCATTGGCAAAGCTATTCAGATCAAGCGTGCCGGCCGCGACAGTCATTGCGCTGTCGCCGCTCAAGGCGTTCGTTGCCCCGGCGCGCAGCGTGCCGCCATTCACCGTGGTCGCGCCTGAATAGGTGTTGCTGGCCTCCAGAGCCAGGATGCCTGCACCCGTCTTGATGAGGCCACCGGCACCAGAAATGACGCTGCTCGCCGTGACGTTTCCTGCCCCACCAACGGTGAGATCATGCCCGCCATTGGCGAGGCCACCATTCAATGTCAGCGAGCCGGCATCCGCATTGATACGGGACGCCGATTGAAGCGTGATCGCGCCACCATAAGTGTTGTTGCCCGCGATATTGCGCAGCGCGCCATCATTGGCCACGCCCATCCCGTTCAATGTCAGCGCTTCGGTGAAGATGGTGATGCTGCCTTCGACCTGCAAAGCCGCGCCTGCAGCAACAGTCGTGCCCGCGCCTGTCGAACCAAGCGCAGTGCTATTCTGAATATTGAGCGCCCCCGCAGTGACCGTCGTGAGTCCAGTATAGCTGTTGTTACCTGTCAGGATCAGCGTGCCGGCGCCGATTTTTTCAAACGGTTTCGGCCCGAACGGCGGTGAGGCCGTGGTCTCTGATATGGTACCAGTCAGCGTCGCGCTTCCTGACAAGACTTGAAACTGGACGGCGGCTGACGTCAGATTTATCGCGTTTGCTATGGTGACATTCGCCCCAAAGCTGATGAGCGCATCGCCAACCCGCAATGTCCCCGATCCGAGGGCCTGATTGTTCTGCAACGCCAGCGTTCCGGCGCTGGCGATGGTGTCGCCTGAATAAGAGTTCGCGCCTGATAGTGTCAGCCTGCCGCTGCCGACCTTGGTCAAGCCACCAGTGCCGTCGATCTGACCGGAGAAATCCGTGTTCGTATTATCGCCACCAGTCGTCAGAGATGCCGCTCCCAGCTGGACGGTGCCGCCTCCGCTCAACGAGCCTATGGTCTGATCGAAGCCAGCAAGGTCGAGCGTCCCACCCGCGACGTTAACCTCAGCGCTTGAGCCAAAGGCGCTGATTGAGCCGGCATAGAGTGTCCCGCCAGCGACGTACGCGCGACTGAACGCATTTGTGCCGCTCAATGTGAGTTCGCCACCGGTAACAGAAATCCCCGCGCCGGTCATGCTGTTTGAGATCGAGTTGAACCCAGCACTGCTGCTCAAATTCGTGCCGGCGCCGTTGAAGTTCACGGCTGCACCGGTCACGGTGTAATTGCCACCGTTGAAGAGCCAGGCGTCCGGTGTAATCGGCCCTGATCCGATCGTGACGCTAGCGCTTCCGCCCCCGCTGAACTGAGCCGAACTTCCCGATGCGATCGGTGCAACACCCGGCGGACTAGACCAGTTCGTGTCGGTATCATAGGCCGACGTCGTCGTGCTTGAGCCCGCCCCACCCCAGACCGCCTGGCCATGCGCACCGTTTGCGAGCAGAAGCGGCAATGTTCAACCTGACTGACGCAAATGACGCGTTTGGGAAGGGCCTTCGCAGGAGAATAACTTCTTCCGCTAATCGATCAAAAGAACGACCGCTTTGCGCCATTTCCGGGCATACTATTCCGGCTATGGCTTGATCACGCCGCGTAACCTTGGAGCTGAGAATCTTTTTGCCGCTTTGCATTCATAAGATTCAAAAGGCCAGCGGCTGCGCGCGCATCGCAGAGAGCGCGATGGTGGGTCTCAAGATCAAGACCAAAGGTCCGGCTCAAGTTTCCTAGGCCATACGAGCCGAGCCCGGGATGTGTCTTGCGCATGCCGGCGCAGGTGCAGACCTTCGGAAACCGAAAGCGTCGCTCCAGTCGCTCGTATTCGCTCGAAATGAACCCATAGTCGAAATTCACATTGTGCGCGACGAAGATGCCGTCGCTCATGAATTGCATGAAACTGTCGGCGACGGCCGCGAACAGCGGAGCGTCACGCACCATTTCGTTCGTGATGCCGGTTAATTGGACGATCTTGGATGGTATCGCCCGCTGCGGGTTCAACACGGAATGCCACTCACCGACGATCTGGTGGTTACGCATCTTAACCGCCCCGATTTCGGTGATACGGTCGAACGAAGCCATGCCGCCGGTCGTCTCCACGTCCACGACGACGTAATCCTGATCGGGATCGAACCTGTAGGCGACGCGACCAATCTCTACCGGGATTCTGGCATTGCCGAGTTGCCGAAGACGGGTCAGTTGATTTCGTCGGATGACGTCTCCCTCTGCTTTCACCTCGCTGAACGAGACTTTGCCATCCTGAACAAGCATCAGGTCCGGGAAACCATCCCGCATCGAGCGGAAATCGCGACACATAGCCTCCAGGATGCTCGCGAGGCCCGCTGTGTCCACACCGGCCAGTAGGCACCGCAGGGCGTCCAGATCGACATGATCCCATGCGAATAGCCCATTCGGCCTTCCCCATTTCCCGGCGACGGATCTAAGGAGGATGTTGAGAGCCGCTCCGGATCGCACGGCATCGAGCTTGGCTGCGATTTGCGGCTCGAACCGACGCAAAAAAGTTCCGTCCTTTAGGCAACGCGGTACCCAGTCGAAGCCGCTATTGAGTTGATCGGATTCGAACAGCTCGTCCCAGAAGATGAGCCCGAACATCGCGAGCCAGACGTTGTTTTCAGTGAAAAAGACGCGATAGCCCTGACGACGTTTGAACGAGGCCACGCCCGCCTCCGGATTGCCGCGATGGGCATCGTCGATGGCAATCGTCGTCGCGGCCCGCAGCATTTCGGTACAGGCTCCCGTCCGGCGGCCTCCGAATTTGCGTGCATGGAAGTCTGCCGCGAATGTCAGCTCCTCATCCGTCAACGGATCATCGATCATCCGCGTGAGAAGCGCCTCCGCTTCGATCTTGTCGCCTGACACGTAGACGAGCCGGACCAGCCTCTCGCGACAGTCGGCGGACTCCCCGGCGCGATAAAGGGAGTTCGCGAGCTCGAGGTCCCCAAGATTCTCGAAAAATTGGCCGACACGGCATGCAGCGCGCCCGCGGAGTTCAACCGCGTAGTCCGTTGGACAGAACGGACCGGCGAGGATTTCTTCGGCGCAAAGTCGATAGACATTGGCGCATTTTTCTTCGGTACGGTCCAGGATCTGACTGTAATAGAAACAGGCCCTCGCCTCGTCGCCGTCCTCGAAGCGAGCGCTGAAAGCCGACGCGCCGTTTGTCCGCATGAGACCGAGATCGCGAAGCGCGAAGTTCTTCAGATCGACCTCAGTCTTGCCGAAGTAGAGATAAAGCTGGAATTCGATCGGCGTGGTGCCGGCAAGAACGACGAACCGGTCTCCGTCGCAGTACTCAACAGCAGTATCGAAGGGGATGCGCTGGGCAAAGAACTCGACCAGCCTTGGTTTCGACCACGAAGAGCGGATGTCGGAGAAACCCGCGCTTTTGCCCCCGGCGAACAATTCGGTCTTCGGAAGTCGTGACAGGAACGCCGCGTAATCGTCCGGGACGAGCGATCGAGCGTGACCAATGCCCCTCAATTCCTCCAGCGCGGAGCGGAGGTCGAAGATCTCAGCGTACTTGAAATGCTCGCGATTGAAGACCGAACCACGCCGGTTGACCATCCGGACGAGCAGACACTGCGCATCACGGGACAATCGGCCAAAAGAGCGGGAAAAATTATGGTGCTCCTCGGTCAGAATCGACGCGTAGGTTTCCGCAACGAAGCCCAGCATCTCCCTGAAATGATCGAGGTAGTAATAGACGGGTAGCGATGGGAGGCTCATCGGGCGCGGCCAAGGTAAGTCGCGAAAGCGCTAAGCGCAGCCGGATCATTCAAATCAGATATCATCGATGACGTAGGTCACGTTCTCTTTTGTTCATTTTGTTGGAAATGTCAAGGCAGCGCGCATCTATCGAAAGTTCCTCGGCTTTAGCCGCAGCCTATCGATGTGCAGATCGGGAATGTAGATGTCGCGCGTGCGAAGCCCCTTCGGCGGAAGGCCGCGCGTGTCGGGCGATCCTCCGTGGTGGAATTCATCACCGCGGCCATGGGGAAGCGGGAATTGTTCGTCGCGCTCGCTGACGCCCGCAATATCTGCCGACATGTCGGTCAACTGCCGCGCCACCAAGTGGACAACCTCCCCCTCCCGCTGGATACGCCCTTGGACTGCGATCATCGATGCCCCGAGGATGATCCGACGCTGGCGTTCGTACAGCGAGGGCCAGATCACAAGATTGGCCACGCCGCTTTCATCTTCGATGGTGATGAACATGACGCCTTTCGCCGAACCCGGTTTCTGTCGGACGAGGACGATCCCGGCCGTCGTCAACCACTTGCTGTCGCGAGCCGACATCGCGTCAGCGCAGGTGACGATGCGCTTGGTAGTGAGTTCGTCACGTAGGAAAGAGACCGGATGTGCCCGCAAGGTAAGTCCGACATGCCGATAATCCTCCACGACCTCACCTCCCGCGGTCATGGATCGTAGCGTGACCTCTGGCTCGATGACCTCCGCGATAGCGCGACGTTCCCGTTCGGCAGCTGCAGCGAAGAGCTCCAGCGGTTCGTCTCGGAGCGCCTTGATCCCCCACAGTGCGTCACGTCTGGCGAGACCCAAACTCTCCCGCATGCCGTCTGCTTCCGCGATCTCGACGAGGGACCAGATCAGCACGCCGCTCCGACGCCAGAGATCGTCAATAGATGTGAACGGTTCGTCCGCCCGGGCAGTGACGATGGCCGCGGCCGCATTGTTGGCCAGACCGCGAACCATCCGAAGACCAAGGCGGACAGCAAAGTTATCGTCATCGACTGCCTCCAAGGTGCAGTCCCATCGAGATGCGTTGATGCAGACAGGACGGATTTCGACACCATGCTCGCGAGCGTCCCGGACGATCTGCGCCGGCGCGTAAAATCCCATCGGTTGCGCATTCAGCAGCGAAGCGCAGAACACGTCGGGATGGTGGCATTTCATCCAGGACGATGCATAGGCAATCAGCGCAAAAGAGGCCGCGTGGCTTTCCGGAAAGCCGTAGGATCCGAAACCTTCGAGTTGCCCAAACGTGCGCTCGGCGAATTCCTGATCGTAACCACGGGCCACCATGCCGTCGATCAGCTTTGCCTTGAACTTGGAGACGCCACCGGTGAACTTGAACGTCGCCATGGCCCGTCGCAATTGATCGGCTTCCCCGGGCGTAAAGCCAGCGCACTCGATAGCGACCCGCATCGCCTGCTCTTGGAACAATGGCACACCGAGCGTCTTGCCGAGCACTTTCTCGAGTTCGGGCTTTGGATAGACCACCTCCTCCTTGCCTTCGCGACGGCGAAGGTAAGGGTGGACCATGTCGCCCTGGATCGGCCCAGGCCGGACGATGGCGACTTCGATCACTAGATCATAGAAGGTCCTCGGCTTCATACGCGGCAACATCGACATCTGAGCGCGGCTCTCGATCTGGAACGTGCCGAGCGTGTCGGCCTTCCGGATCATCGCGTAGGTTCGAGGATCTTCCGGCGGGATCGTTGCAAGGTCGAGCTCAATGCCCTTTTTGTCCTTCAGAAATTCAAAAGCTCGCTTCATGCAGGTCAGCATGCCGAGCGCCAGACAATCGACTTTCATAAACTTGAGGGAGTCAATATCGTCCTTATCCCACTCGATAACCTGCCGATCGGCCATGACAGCCGGCTCGATCGGTACGAGTTCGTCCAAGCGATCGTGGGTCAGAACAAAGCCACCGGGATGCTGAGACAGGTGCCGTGGCGTCCCTATGAGTTCGCGTGCGAGGTCCAGCGCGAGACGCAAGCGCCGATCCGCCAGATTGAGGTTGAGCTCCTCTGCGTGTTTCGGCTCGACACCCTCCTCCGACCACCCCCAGACCTGCGACGACAGCATCTTGATGAGGTCTTCGGTCAACCCAAGCGCTTTGCCGACATCGCGCAGCGCGCCTTTCGCCCGATAGCGAATGACGGTCGAGCACAGCGCTGCATGGTTACGTCCATAGGTCTCAAAAACCCACTGCATGACGATCTCGCGGCGTTCGTGCTCGAAATCGACATCGATATCCGGCGGTTCCCGGCGCTCTTCTGACACGAAGCGCTCGAACAAAAGGTCGTTGCGGCCGGGATCGATCGAGGTGATGCCCAACACGAAACAGACGGCAGAATTGGCAGCCGAGCCACGCCCCTGGCACAGAATGTCCCGACTTCGCGCGAAACGGACAATCGAGTTCACCGTCAAGAAATATGGCGCGTATCCCAACCGTTCGATCAGGCGGAGCTCATGTTCGAGCTTTCCAATCACTTCGTCCGGCAGCCCCTCGGGATACCGGTGCGCCGCGCCTTCCCATGTCAGTCTCTCCAGCGCCTGCTGCGGGGTTAATCCCGGCATCGTGCGCTCCTCCGGATACTGATAGGCAAGCTCGTCCATGCTGAACTGGCAGCGGCTAGCGATCTCGACCGACCGCCCGACCGCCTCGGGATATCGCGTGAACAAGCGCGCCATCTCTTGCGGCGGCTTCAGGTAGCGGTCGGCGTGTCGCTCACGGCGGAATCCCGCCTCATCGATGGTTACGCCGTGTCGGATACACGTAACCACGTCCTGCAAAATCCGCCGCGTTGGATCGTGGAATAGAACATCGTTGGTTACGACGGTCGGGATGTCAAAGCGCTGCGCGAGGGTTGCCAATTCATGGATCCGCATCTGATCGTTCGGCCGTCGCCGAAGTGTGAGCGCCACATAGGCTCGATCGGCGAAAACCTCCCGCATCTTACGCAGCCGCGCCATGCAGGCGTCGTCAGCATCGTCCGGAACGAGGACGGCGATCAGTCCGGCATTCCAATCGATAACGTCAACCCACTGGAGAACGCACTTCGCTTTTCCGCCCCGCTTCTTGCCGACTGACAAGAGACGGCAAAGGCGCGAATAGGCACTTCTGTCCGTCGGGTAAACGAGCATCGACATGCCATCATCGAGGTCGAGGCGACAACCGATGATAAGGCGCACGCCCGTTGCCTTGGCGGCTTCGTGGGCCCGAACGATGCCAGCCAAGCTGTTGCGATCGGCGACTGCAAGAGCCTCAAAGCCAAGCAGGGCCGCTTGCGCGAACAATTCTTCGGCGGAGCTCGCGCCACGCAGGAATGAAAAATGCGACGTGCATTGGAGTTCGGCGTAACCGGCCCTCACGCGAAGATCCCGTGCAGGAACCAATGATGAGACCCGGTCGCAGCATGCTCGCCGTCTCCAGCCCGAAAGATCCAGAAACGCTCGCCCGCCTCATCCTCGACGCGGAAATAGTCGCGCACAGCAACGAACTCTGCGTCTCGCTTCCACCATTCGCCAAAAACGCGCTCGGGGCCATCGGCCCGCCTCACCCGCCGACGGATGCCCCGCCACGTAAAACTCACCGGCGGGTGGTCCGGAAGCAGCGCTACCGTCTCAATCTTTTCGGGTGACGACAGCAATCGTGACGGGCGTGGCCAGTCGATCGGCCATTTGGCGTTCGTTGCTGGCGCGGTCGCGGCCACACGTACGAAGGATCGTTCCGGCACATCGCTCTGTGCCGGTGCCATACGATATAGTGATCGCTCGCCCAGCCGGTTGGCGAGGACATCGACGAGATCGGTCACGTCGGCGGCAGACGCTTCAATCAACGACGACACCTTCTGGCTCGCTTCGATAGGCTGCACCAGGGTCGCCGCGAGCCGTAGGATCTCGATGCCGAAACCGGGATCGATCTTCTCGATCTTGTCGCACAGGAGCCGCGTCAGTCGCTGAACCTCTTGCAGAGGCTTAGCGGTGCCCACCCGTGCGACTTGTATGCGATTATCGACCAGGTGGCAGACGAGATCGGCACGCAAAACACCAAGCCCCTTCTCTTCCAGACGATCGCAGAGCTCCTTGGCAAGTTTGCCGATATACCGGGCGATCGTATCGGCGGCCCCAATCGGTTCGACGAACGTCCGCCGCACCTCGATCATGTCAGCGGGCCGCAGCGGGTCGATGGGCTCGGCAGAATCTCCGAATGCCTGATCGAGTCGCCGGCCGACGATCGGTCCGAACCGCAATGCCAGCGGTGCGCGCGGCGTCGCGGATAGATCGGACACCCTATTGAAGCCGAGACGGCGAAGATCACCAACAATGTCCATGGGAAGACGCAGCGCCGCGATCGGCAAAGGACCGACCGATATCCTGACCGTCCCGCGCGGGACGATCACCGTCTCGGCGACAGCAAAGCGCGCCAATGCATGCGATGCTCCCCAAGCGTCCGAGATAGCCACCCTGGCCGTAATACCTGCCTGACGGAGGCGCCTGCCAACGTCAGCGACCATTGCACTCTCGCCGCCGTGGAGATGATCGGCACCGGCTGTATCCATCACGAGGCCGTCCGGCGTATCCGTTGCAACTACCGGCGAATAGCGAAGCGCCCACACAGCCAAACGCTCAAGCGCCTTTGCATCCGCGTCCGGGTCGGCATGATGGATGACGAGTTCTGGAACGAGCGCCTGCGCTTTGGTCGCCGGCATCCCGGAACGAAGCCCCAGACGCGCGGCCTCGACGTTAACTGCCGTTACAAGCCGCTGCGCACCATGGCGCCCAATAAGGATAATCGGCTTGGAGAGTTCAGGCGCGCCAGCGCGCGTCGCGCGCAGTAAACGATCGATCGGCCAGGTCGGAAGATAGACGGAGACGACCCTCGCCATCGCAAGCATCCACTAAAAAATCCGCGCTTTCACCGGCGCGGCATCGGATCAATTCAAGAAGCCATCGGGCCCGGCCAACGCCTGGGACCGGCAGCGGCACGGATGGAAGCGCCGAGACCCGCCAGCGTGTGGCGGATGCGGTGGGCTGTCCGAAGTCGGCAGCCTCCGTCTGACGTCGCCACCGCCTGACCGCGATCGCCATCGTTCCGGAAGCTTCTGCCGCGAGATGGAGACGCCGGGACGCCGTCATCGAAAGTTTGGAGACCTCTGCCACCACGGCCCCGAGGCATCCGTGCCGCGCTCCCTCCTCGAAGCTCGAAAGCAAGGACTTCTCGTCCCCTGCCTCCAGGTAAATCACGCGGTCTGGACCGAGACCGGCTTGAGCAAGAGCGGCGGCGAACAAGTCATGTCGTGTTACGCACCACAGTACCTGCCCCACGGTTCGAGCGGCGATGCCGGCTGCGAACAGCGCTGCCGCAGCACCATCAACCGCACCGTTTCCACCGCCTGCAACTTCGTGGAGTGCGCCGACCACCAGCCCCCCGCCCGGCAGCTTTCCGTCGATTGCCACATCGCCGAAAGGCAAAATGGTTCGCGCGCGAAGTTGCGGGCTCTCCAGTCGAGCCACCTTCGCACGGAGATCGTGCAGAACCCTGTTCGCGGCTCCTTCCATCTATCCAGCCCGACCATTGAAATATTGTTCTTGATTTGTTCTAATGCGTCGGATGAGTCAATGCCCTCTTAGCGCCGTCTGGTTGAGCCAACACGGTATGATCAGAGGAACCTTCTGAGATGCTGCGAGGATTCCGTTCAGACATTATTTTGACGCAACGCGGTTCGTCCAACAAAGCTGTATGACGATCTGACTGTCGCCCTCAACGATAGAGGCTTTCACCGGCGAAGCTTTGACGAAGGGCCACCGAAACAAGATGGACTTCAGTGCCAATACCTCTTTTAAACGCGCTGCAAGATTACAGGGCCAATCCCGATCCGCTCGCAGCCCTCGCCAACACGGTCGCACTCGTCATCGCTGGCAACCAGCCGTTCTATCCCTTGTATCTTCACGCCATCGTCGGACATTCTGCTTGGCCAGCGTGGATCACTCTCATCACGATGCCGATTTTCGCGATTGTACCTGCTCTCTCCCGGCGCAACTCGCTGATGGGCCGCGCCTTACTACCGACGATCGGAACGGCCAACGGAGTACTTGCGGTCAAATTGATCGGAGCCGACACCGGCGTCGAGCTCTTTTTGTTACCATGCGTTTTGCTTGCAGCGCTTCTGTTCAGGCCCAGTGAGCGACACGTGATGCTTGCTGTCCTAGCCCTGCCGTTTGCCGCATACCTCTTACTGAACCCCGCCGTCGCGCCGCCGCTCGCAACTTACAGCGCGGCCGAATATCGATCTATCATCTCGATGCACGGGTTCAGCGTGGCTTGTCTATTCGCATTGATCGGCTTCAGCTTTCCATCCGCGAAAGCCGCGTAACGAAATCAAGATGATCAGCGATGCCAGCATCCGATAGCGAAGATGGGCCTATCTCGCCCCAGTCTCGTAAAATCATTCATATCGACATGGACGCCTTCTACGCGTCAGTCGAGCAGCGGGACAATCCGGATCTTCGTGGCAAGCCCGTAGCGGTTGGCGGCTCGCGGGAGCGCGGGGTTGTGGCGGCGGCAAGCTACGAAGCGCGCAAATTTGGCGTTCGGTCGGCTATGCCGTCGATCACCGCCAAGCGCCAATGTCCCGATCTCATCTTCGTGAAGCCACGCTTCGAAGTCTACAAGGAGATCAGCCAGCAGATCCGTGCAATTTTCGCCGAGCATACGCCAATCATCGAACCTCTTTCGTTGGACGAAGCTTACCTCGACGTAACCAAGAACCTGCAAGATATCCCTCTAGCGCGCGATATTGCTCTCAAAATACGCGCAAAGATCAAGCAACAGACTGGTCTCAACGCTTCGGCCGGGATCTCTTACAACAAATTTCTTGCGAAGCTCGCCTCGGATTACCGCAAGCCCAACGGTCAGTACGTCATCTCTCCAGAGATGGGCCCGGCGTTCGTCGAAAACCTTGCCGTCGGCAAATTCCACGGCATCGGCCCTGCGACCGCGACGAAGTTCAACGCGCTCGGCATCCGGACGGGGCTCGACATCCGCAATCAGACGCAAGCCTTCCTCGAGGCTCATTTCGGAAAGTCGGGGACCTACTACTACTGGATCGCGCGCGGCATCGACGAACGGCCCGTTCGGGCGAATCGGATCCGCAAATCAGTCGGCGCTGAGAATACCTTCTTCGAGGATTTGACTGAACTCAACACAATGGTCGAGGCACTACAGCCGCTCATCGATAAGGTCTGGCGACATTGTGAAGCAACCGGCAATAGAGGCCGCACGGTTACGCTGAAGGTCAAGTTCTTTGATTTTGAGATTATGTCGCGAAGCCGGTCCACCGAAACCTTGATCGGAAACCGGGACGATTTAGGTCTCGCCGCCGTTCAATTGCTGAAAACCGCGATGCCGCTCCCAAAACCTGTACGTCTGCTCGGCGTATCTTTGTCGTCCCTTCAGAGAACTGACGAAGAAGCAGAGCAACTTGGACTGCCCATTTAGTGATGAAACAGACTTCTTATCCGACATTCATCCTCACGGCAGAACTCGATGCCGAAATTTTTTCCTGGTTGGACGGCCTACGCCGAAAGCACTTCCCGCAAAGTCGTAACGTACTCTCGGCACATCTAACGATGTTCCATCGACTAGCGCCGCAGCAAATCGAGCGCATTCTCACAACGGCCCTTCCCCAACAAAAAATTGACCTGACTTTCGACTCAGTGAGGTTCTTGGGATTTGGCAACGCCATAAGCGTCAGTTCGACCGCATTTGAGCAGCTAAGGCACAAGCTGAAAGATGCTATCGGCGATGGATTGTCGCGCCAGGATACTCAGCGTTGGTCGCCGCACGTGACCGTTCAGAACAAGGTGACCGCTGAAACTGCACAGAAGCTTTACAGCGATCTTAGCGATGAGTTCCTTCCTCGTAATGGGCAGGCTTATGGGTTGCTGGTGTGGGAATATCTCGGCGGGCCATGGAGATTGATACACTGCAAACACTTTAAACCTTTTGGTACCCTTCCCTAAGGGACTTGACGCTGATCGCAAACTGAACGCTCAAAGACGATATTCGGGATTTCGCTCGCATTTTCCGGCGGTGGCAGGCGGGTCGTAGATCTTCAATAAGGCGCCCTCCATACCCTCTCGAAAAAAGCCCGCCGTACAGGCGGGCTTGCTCGGTCTTAACTTTGTTCAGTCGCAATGGCTCAACGGCTTCCTCCGCCTGCACCACCTGCGGCCCCTCCGACGCCCGATGATCCCGAACCTCCGGTGCCACCGCCGATGCCAGCCGTTGACCCGGCGCCGGCAGATCCAGCGCCCACCGCACCCGCATTGGCCGGACCACCGGGCCCGTTTGTAACGCTACCAGGGTTAGATCCAGTGGTGGACGTTGAAGGGCCACTTTGAGCCGCCGAGTTGGTCGGAGATGTTGGCGCCGTGCTTTGGCTGGTTTGAGCGTATGCCGCAGACGAAAAAATCAGCGCGCCGGCGATTAAAACTGCTTTGTTCATGGCTTGCCTTTTCCGTTACTTCGCGCCACCACCAGCCGAACTGGCAGAACCTTTGGCGGAGCTGGCCGGGCTGTTCTTCCCGCCCATCGAATTAGCGTTATTCGTGCCGCCGGCCTTGCTGCTCATCATCTTCGATGACGCTTTCCGGGGTTTGGCGTCTGCGACGCTTGCAGTCAGACCAGCAGCGATCGTGGCCACGGCAAGAACAGAGAGAAATTTCTTCATGATGGACCTCCCTTTGTTGATTGCCTTGAAACAAAGCGCATCGTGCTAAGTTCCTGCACGTTCAAAGGACGGCCTCGATCAGTCCGAGGTCTTTCGCTTCTTGCGCCTCCAGATACCAATTACTTGGCGCTCTCGCGATCACCTCATTCAATGCGACCTGCGATCCGCGGACGAGGTTTGCAAAACCCTCGTTTTGTATTGCGATCGAACACTCGATCTCATTAATCGTTGCCTGGACGCTGGCCAAGCAGGCCGTCAGGGGGCCATCTATTGTGAGGGTCTTCGACAACTTGCGTTCGTGGACCATGAGGCGGCTACCCCGCGTCACAAATCTGTTCTCGCGGGCGAAAAAGCTCATGAAGGTGACACCCGCCGAATAAATCGCTGCTTTTCCCAAGAAGACCAACCTGCGATTTGGAGAAATTTCCGAATGGAAGCGGATATCTTCTCCCATCATGCGCGCAACTTCGGGGTCTCCTCCAAGCGTTGAAAGCTCGCACACCACGAAATCCCTGGCATTCGCGGCATCAAGCTGGCTACGAAACGCCTTGTACATCTCATAGTCCACGACGCCTGAGAGCAAGATCGCTGGTGAACTGAAATCCTGTGGGGCCAGCATTGCTGTCGCCATGCTAATCTTGTCCTTTTTGCAGTGCGTGCGTTGCCATCGAACGTCTCCCTCTTAATTGAGTTCCTGACCCGGGGATCGTTTCCGGATGATGCGAGTTCATCGTCCCCAACACAGGAGAGAACCATGAGTGTCGAAGGCAAGATCAAGGAAGGCGCTGGGTTTGTGAAGGAAGAGCTTTACGAACACGGCAAAGACCCGGAGAGCAAGAAGAAGGCTCAAGAAGGCCGCGAGCTGCGCAACGAAGGCCGTGTCGAAGATGGCAAGGCGCCCAAAACTGCCCCGCCCGGCTCTGGTCACCCGGAAAAGTAACCCTGCGCTCGCAAGAAAATAGGCCGCCCTCGTGGGGCGGCCTATTCATTTCACTCAAGTGGTTGATCGTCTTCGTTCGGCGGCTCCGATTTCGGCGTGCAAATGTCGCCGTCTTCCTCAAGCACTAGGTCGCGATTTTTCTCGGCCTTCGGCTCAGGCTTCAGGTCATCAACAATCAGCGACTGTGTCTTGTAGAGGATCACTCTCAACCTCCCATTGTTGTTCTGGAGAGGCAAAACGAGAATGGCGCATATGCGTTCCAGCATAAAAGTAGCTGACACGAGCCGGTAGGAACAATGCTCCCCTAGCTATTGTTCATCCGCCGATCACACTTCACGGAGTAAACATGTCATCCGAAAGAGAACCCGCAGTAGCCGAGCACGAAACGCCGGCAACCGACCACACGCCTGAACCAGCGCGCAAGTTAACCATCGGGCTGGCCGCATGGATTTTATTCGGCGGTTTGGCAGTCCTCGCCGTTTATGGGTTCTTCTTTCGCTGAGGATGGCGGCCGAAGGCCAAGAGCACTTTGAGTCGGCCGGCGATGCGCGGCCTCGAATGAGTCAGCGGGAAGATGTGTACGGAACTGGACAGACATCGCTATGTAGGTAGTCCAAAATGGACACGAACTAGAATTACCGTTACGCAGCGATGCCGTGAGGATTTGTGGCTTGAGTACCTATCTTGAAGAGCGCATCATCTTCGCGGAGCGGTTCCAAGCCCGCACCTTGGACTTTCGTGGTCGGATAGCATTCGCCAGATATGACGAATGCGAATTCGTAAAATGCACGATTCTGATCGATGATCAGACAGAGAACCTTGCCTTCACCCATTGCTCTTTTGAAGACTGCAATATTTCGGAGCTCTCGTCCGATAACGACCGTGCTGTCTTGTCTTTAGACAACATTTTCAAGCTTCCAATCGAAGCCCGGACAGCAGACCTGACCAAGCGCCTGACGGAAGCCTTGTCGGCGAAGAACTAAGCTGCGTCTCGTTGCACGAAATAGCAGCGTTCGCTCGCCCAGAATTTCCACTAAGGCCGAACCTTTTCGACCACCAAGCGTCTCCTTTCTGTGGGTGGTCCCCCAAGCGCCCACGCCCCGACAGAGAGCCCCGTTTTCCCCGGCGGGGCTTTTTGTCGTTTTGGCCAAGCGATGGACCGCGATCGGGCTCAATTATTCTCTTGGTAACCCTTCGAACGCGCCTCATGAGAGACGTGGCTGGTTACGGCCGCTGAAAGTATAGCCACGCATTTTTTCGCTGCGGTGCGGAACGAAAATCGCTTTCCCGCATTTGAGGCTCGGCTCGCCCTTTCGGGGCGTTCGGGGCTTCCATGACAAAATATTCAAGTACGGACCATACGCGATGAGGATCCTCTTCGCGACTCCGGAGACGTGCGACTTCGTTCAGGTAGGCGGTCTTGCAGCCGTGTCAGCGGCCCTACCCCGCGCCCTTTTGCCCTTTTCAGATATTCGGATCGTGGTGCCAGGTTATCCGCAGGTCCTACGTGGACTCGATGACCTGAAGGTCGTCGGTCGCTGTGCTGGATATGCCGGGTTGCCTTCCTTCCGGATAGGACTGGGACACTCCACTGACGGAATGCCCTATTACGTCGTCATGTGTCCTGAGTTGTTCGAGCGTCCGGGCACGCCCTATGGAGATGCCCGCGGCATCGACTGGCCCGACAACGACGTGCGCTTCGCGACGTTCTCATATGCCGCAACCAAGATCGCGGTCGGCGATGCGGACAAAAATTGGTCGGCAGACCTTATCCATGCCAATGATTGGCAATGTGCGCTGATCCCGGGCTATCTCGAATGGTCCAATCGGCCACTGCCGACCGTGTTCACGATCCACAATCTCGCCTATCAGGGCGTTTTCTCTCAAGATGCGCTCCCCCGCCTCGGGATCCCCGATCATGCCTTCCACATGGACGGCGTTGAATTCTATGACCGTTTGTCATTCCTGAAGGCTGGTCTGGTTTACTCCTCCCATCTGACGACCGTCAGCCAAACATATGCGAACGAGATTACCACGCCCGAGTTCGGATGCGGTCTCGAAGGCATCCTCCGCAAACGAGCGGATCAGAACGAACTTTCGGGTATCCTGAACGGCATTGACGAAAGCTGGGATCCGCGTACCTGCACGTCCCTGACCCGCAACTTCGATGCCGGGGATTGGCGCAAGCGCTCCCAGAACGCCCGGGAAATCCGACGGCAATTCGGCCTGGCCGTATCGCGTGGTCCGCTCTTCGCGCTGGTCGCTCGCCTCGTACACCAAAAGGGCGTCGATCTTGTCATCCAGAACGCCAAGGCGATCGTCGATGCCGGCGGACAGATCATCGTTACCGGCAAGGGCGAAGAACGCTTCGAGCAGGCCTTGCGGCAGGTTCAGATAGACCATCCCGGATCCGTTGCGGTGAAAATTGGCTTCGATGACGAGGAAGCGCGCCGCATTTTCGCAGGGAGCGACTTTACGCTGATGCCGTCTCGCTTCGAACCGTGTGGCCTCAGCCAGATGTACGCCCAGCGTTTCGGATCGCTCCCCATCGGCCATCGCACAGGCGGCCTGGCAGAGACAATTCTCGACGGCCAGACTGGCTTCCTGTTCGAAAGCCCCTCTTCGCACGGACTTCTGAGCAGCGTCTGTCGCGCGTTCTCGACCTTTGGCGCGAGGGATCGCCTCGACCGCATGCGGCGGGCCGCCATGGGACAAGCCTTCAGTTGGACGAATCCGGCCAAAGCCTACGCATCTCTCTATCAGTCAGCCATGTAGCAGCAGAACGGACGGCGTCATGAAGATCGCCCAGATTGCTCCTCTTGCCGAAAGCTGCCCTCCGAAGCTCTACGGAGGGACCGAACGTATCGTCTCCTATCTGACCGAGGAACTCGTGCGGCTCGGCCACGAAGTAACACTCTTCGCCAGCGGAGATTCCGTTACTAACGCGGACCTCGTGCCATGCGCGAAGACAGCCCTTCGCCTCGACCCCACGATCCGCGACATGCTGCCGTATCACATCGCGATGCTTGATGAGGTTTCTCGGCGGCTGGACGATTTTGACATCGTGCATTTCCACATCGACTACCTGCACTATCCGATGATGCGTCCCTTTGCCGATCGGATGCTAACGACATTGCATGGCCGCCTCGACCTTCCTGACGCTGGGCCATTCTACAAAGCGTTCCCGGAATTGCCGTTGGTATCGATATCGGACGCCCAGCGCGCGCCCATGCCGCCGGTCAACTGGCTCGCGACGATCTATCACGGTCTTCCCAAGGATTTGCTGCCGTTCAATCCTGCACCGACGTGCGGCTATGCAGCCTTCCTCGGCCGCATCTCGCCGGAAAAGCGGCCTGATCGCGCTATCGAGATCGCAGCACGCGCGGGCATTCCTCTCAAGATGGCAGCCAAGGTCGATCAGGCGGACAGGAAATACTGGGACGATGTCATCGGGCCGATGGTCGAGGCTCATTCGAACGTCGAGTTCGTCGGCGAGATCAATGAGCACCAGAAGGCAGAATTCCTCGGGAACGCCACTGCGCTGCTGTTTCCGATCGACTGGCCAGAGCCTTTCGGGTTGGTCATGATCGAAGCCATGGCATGTGGAACGCCAGTGATTGCCTTCGCCAACGGCTCCGTTCCGGAAATCATCGACGACGGACTGACCGGGTTCGTCGTCGGGTCTACGGACGACGCGGTTTCCGCACTTCAGAACATCAATCGATTGCCACGTGCTGCGGTCCGACGTCAGTTTGAGGAACGGTTCACCGTCGAGCGGATGACACAGGATTATCTCGCCGCCTATCGCCATCTGCGCCCGGATGTTCGTCCGACACTTGAGCTAGTCTCCGCCTGATCCCGCCCCTTCTAAGTCGCGGACGTTGATTTGATCGACTGGCATGCCATCTTCGTACCGGAAAACTCCGTCCACGAGGTCATACTTCGCGGTACGCTTATCTACTTCCTGCTCTTTTTCGTGCTGCGTTTCTTCCTGAACCGGCAAGCGGGGGCCATCGGCATCCCGGACATCCTCGTGGTTGTGCTTGTGGTCGAATCGACGACCGATGCGCTGGGCGAAAACAAATCCGTCACCGAGGCCGCCATCCTCATTCTGACTGTGATGTTCTGGAGCTACGGCCTGCAGTGGCTCGCATACCGGTTCCCAAAACTGGAAGTCCTGTTAACGTCGTCGAAGGTCAAGCTCATCGAGAACGGCAAAATGCTGCGCAAGAATATGCGAAGAGAGCTTGTCACCGAAGAGGAGCTTATGGCCCTTCTGCGAACGCAGGGCGTTGATGATCCTAAGAATGTTAGGCTCGCCTGCTTGGAAAGCAGCGGCGACATCAGCGTTGTGACCGGAGAACCGGAAACTTCTCAAAACGGTCATGCGAACAAGGGAAAAGAAGCGGCTATCTGAGGCGCGGAAGCGAGCTCCGCCTAAGTTCTCAATTCGGATCAGCGCTGATTGGGTCGTTTGCCGCATAATCATCGCGGTCGGCTTCATGCAGTAGCCTGACGAAATCTGCCAATGCAGATCGGTCCACAAACGCTGGAATATCGTCCCCCGGCGCTGTTCCGGCCTGCGTGGTCACAAAGCTTCTCAACCATTGCAACATCGATTGATTTCCCCTGGTCCGGGAAACGGGCAATGTCGCAAAACGTTCCAGATCATGATCCATCCTTATGGAGGCATCTGGATCGGCAAAGCCTACTCTTCGTTGAATTCGGCCTGAAACAGCCGGCTGTAATGTGACGCGATTTCCGCGTCGCACCCGCATGAAGACTGGCGAACTTTCTCGCCACTAAGAATCGAAATATCGCCCCGCCGATATTCGATCGCCCCTGCCTTTTGCAGCGCAAGCGCTGCGTCAGTCACGGTCGTCCTACGCACCCCAAGCATTTGAGCAAGCGTGTTCTGCGTCAAACTGATTTCGCTACCCGCATGTTGCTGTAATCGTAGAAGCCAGGATCCCAACCGTGCTGGTGCCTCGTGCAAAGCACTGCATGCGGCAGTTTGCTGGACCTGCGCTAGGAAAAACTGCTCATATGCCAAAGACCTTTTACGGAATTCCGGCATCTGCAGGAGGAGGTCCCTTAGCCGTGACATCGTTAGAACGAAGGCTGAGCCGCCGGTGATCGCACTCACGCCATAGAGGCAGACGCGATCGTCAAGCGACATGCCTGCACCGAGAAGCCCGTCGGAGCCGATGAGCCCGGTGCAGAACGTTGCGCCTTCGCTGATCTGAAGATCCACCGAAAGCACACAGTCGATCGGGAGATAGGCAATCTCAAGCTTTGAATGAGGGCGAGCGAGGGTCGCCCCTCTCTCTAATTTGACCTCGGTCAGATGCGGCTTGATCAGATCACGCGTCTTGATTGGCACCGCCGACAAAAATTCACTGACTTGAGCCATAGCGCACCTCTGTTTCTTGGTGTGCAACGTCACAATCAACGTAAAGGTTCACTCCGAGAACCCTCCGCTACCTCCTCTCGCCCTACGATGACGCGACAATTCGTTGCTGCAACGCAGGCGTCGAGAAATTGCCCCGACCTTGGAAGATCGCGTACTGACAACGGATGATTATTGATCAGGTGCTTTTTCAAGTAGGCGATAATTGCAGGCTTAACGCACTTGGACGCACACGCAGTCCCCGGACGACCTGGCAAACCGCCGTCGTTGTCAGCGTCTTGGGTAACGGCAGATGATATCGAGTACTACCCAATGGCCGTACAGAGCCAGCCCGCATCCATGGGACCTATCTGAACTCATTCCAGTGACGACTGACTAAGGATCGATGTGTCGCCAAAGCGACATATCCCGGAGCCCCGTACGGTCTGATTGGGCCCGATTACCTCCAACGCACACGAGAGCGTGTGGCATGGTGTCTACAACCCTTCAGTCGCTGGACATTTCGAAGACTTAAGCGCTTGCTCAAGCCATCATCGCAAGGCACTTGGTAATTATCGGTGATGAGATCGCTCAGGCGTTCCCGCCCTCCTCCTATAAGGAAGGGAAACGCGCATGAGCATCACACGCCTTTTCAAAGACATCGACGGCCGTGAAATCCTGCTTGAGCAGGCAAAGCTCCTCCGTGAGCGAGCATCAAAGATGCCTCACGGCGTTGAGCGGGAGCGATTGATCAAGGCGGCTCGTTTATCCGAAGCACAAGCCAACGGTGGCCGTTGGGCGGAATCGACCGAGCTGCGACCGCCGGGTTGAGGACGAAATGAAGCCCCTTAAGCAGAAAGTGGACCGAGGCGGATACCGCGCGACTGCGTGAACTTGCCGAACAGGGAGCAACTGCTATGCGTGCAGCAGCAGCTCTCGGACGTCGGACCGAGGCAGTGAAAAAGGCCGCTCGGCAGCACGGGCTCAAGCTCATTGGCACGCTTGAAGCGAAAGCTGCCGTCCGCAAGATCGAAGAATCAGAAATCCGTTGAACGTTGTATCTCCTCATAGAGCATGAGCTCCGTGGTGGAGGACCATCAGCTGCGGGCGGGCGCAGGCGCGAAACTGAAAACTGAACTACACCCCATCCATGATGTCCTGGATCTTCGTCGCGAGGACTTCCATGGCAAAGGGTTTGGTCACGAGTGCCATGTTCGGCGAAAGCTGGCCGTTTCCGATGACTGCGTTTTCGGCGAAGCCAGTGATGAAAAGCACCTTCAATTCCGGAAGCATGCCGACCATGGTGTCGGCAACCTGTCGGCCGTTCATTCCGCCCGGCAATCCCACGTCGGTGATCAGAAGGTCAATAGTGGGCTTTCCCTCGATCAATCTCAGCGCGCTTGGCCCGTCTATCGCCTCGATCACATCATAGCCAAGCTCCTGCGCAACTTCGACAACGAGCATGCGAACGGTTGGCTCATCATCAACCACCATAACGCGTCCGGCGCCGAACGAAGGCCTAAGGGAATTCAAGATGGATTCATGGTCCACTGCCCCGGCATCCACCGCGTTGCCGTCTGATAGATACCGAGGAAGATAAATGCACATCGTCGTTCCCAGACCGACCTCTGTATAAATCCGGACCTGGCCGCCAGATTGGCGCGCGAACCCATAGATCATCGACAGTCCGAGTCCTGTCCCTTCGCCCATCGGCTTTGTGGTGAAGAAGGGCTCGAAGGCATGCGCCGCCACGTCCTCGCTCATCCCCGTCCCCGTGTCGGTGACGCAGATCGAGACATACTGCCCCGCTTCGAGATCACGCTCCCGCGCCGCGCGTTCGTCCAACCACTTGTTGGCGGTTTCGATCGTGATACGGCCGCCTTCCGGCATGGCATCACGGGCATTGATGCACAGATTGAGAATCGCGTTTTCGAGCTGATTGGGATCAACCAGCGTCGTCCAGATTCCTGCCTTGCCGACGGTCTCGACCTCGATCTGCGGTCCCACCGTGCGACGGATCAGCTCTTCGATGCCGAACATCAATCGGTTGACGTCGGTCGGTTTGGGATCGAGCGTCTGTCGCCGCGCGAACGCCAGAAGACGATGCGTGAGCGCGGCTGCCCGTCGTACAGCGCCTTGAGCGGCCACAGAGTAACGCTCGAGTTCGTTGACGCGCCCTTGGGCGACGCGCAACTGGATCATCTCCAGCGCACCCGAGATGCCCGTCAGCAGATTGTTGAAGTCGTGGGCAAGGCCACCGGTCAGCTGTCCGACAGCCTCCATCTTCTGCGACTGCCGTAATGCCTCCTCCGCACGGTCGCGCTCGGCCGCAGTCTCCTCGACCTCCTCGGTCAGCCTTTGCCGGTCCTGCTGAAGCTGACGTTCCACGGCTTTTCGGGCAGAGACGTCCAGCATGGCGCCCACCATCCGGATCGGCGCGCCGCCCTCATCCCGCAAGACATAACCGCGGTCCAGGACGTCGGCGTAGGTCCCGTCAGCTCTGGCGAACCGATACTCGTCGCTCCAGTCGGTTCCCTTGCCGTCGATAACGGCATGGATACTCACATCGATACGAGCGCGGTCGTCGGGATGGATATGCTCGATCCACCATTCGCCCGTCGGCTCCACATGCGCGAGGTCGTGACCATAGACATGCGTCAGCGCGACATTCCAAGTCACATGGTTCGAGCGGAAATCCCAGTCCCAGACCGCATCATTCGTGGCGCGGCCGGCGAGCCTCAACCTTTGCTCCACCTCCCGCAACGCGGCCTGGCTCTTCCTGTCGGCCGTCACATCCTGAACCGTGCCGATCAGGCGCATCGGTACATCGCCCTCGAACACCGCGCTTCCGCGAGCATGGATATGGCGTTCGATCCCGTCCTCGATCCCGATTGTTCGGTATTCCGTATCAAAGATCCGAGCGCCATGCGGGTCCAAAGCAGCGCTTACGGCGGCGTCGGCGTTTGCACGATCCTCGGGGTGAAGGCCTGCAAGGTAAGCTGTCTCGTAGCTCACCGGGGCGCCGGGATGAAGGCCGAACAGCTCGCGGCAGCGGTCGTCCCATTCGAGGCGGCCTGTCTGGGGCCAGAAATCGAATTGCCCAAGGCGAGCAGAGCGCGTCGCCAATTCCAGCTTCTCGCGGCTCGCAGCCAACGATGCCCGCGCCTCGTGCGCCTGGGTTACATCGGACGCTGTCCCGAACCATTCCACGATCTCACCACCGGCATCGATGATGGGAACAGCTCGTGACGACGTCCAACCGATGCTGCCATCGGCACGGCGGACCCGATGTTCAAGGAAGAATGGAGTTTTATTGCCGATCGCATCGGCAATGGCGCTCAGAACCGTCGGCCGCTCGTCTTCCGGAACGTGGGTTTCAAGCCAGCGCACCGAAAGCTGGTCGTTGTCCGCCAGAAAACCGCGTCCATCCAGCGGATGCATTTCCTGCCAATCCGCGCTCATCCGATAGATCACGTCAGAGGTGGCGCTGAACAATGCGCGAAGCCGGGCCTCGCTTTCGGACAGCCTTGTTCTCTCCCGCTCAAGCTTTTGGGCATCAACGAATTTCCGCGTCGTATCCACGGCGATGTCGAGCATACCGACGATTTCGCCTGCGTCGTTGCGCAGCGGATTGTAGGAGAAGCTCCAATAGGTGTCCTCCGGATAGCCATTCCGGGTCATGACCAGATGGAGATCTTCAAATGCAACGGTCTCGCCAAGAAGCACCCGATCGATCATTGGCTTGAGTTCGTGCCAGATCTCCGGCCAGACCTCGTTTATCGGCCTGCCAAGCGCGGATGGATGTCGTGCGCCAAGGAACGGCGCATAGGCGTCGTTGTAGAGGAATGTCTGGTCTGGTCCCCAAGTCGCGCACATCGCGAAGCGGGACGACAGCATCAGATCAACCGCTGTGCGGAGCGAAATCGGCCAGTCCGCATGAGCAGAAAGCGGGGTCGCTGCCCAATCGAAATTTTTAATGGCCGCAGCCATCCCGATGTCCGTGGGCGGCGTTACTGTAAAAATCGAACTCATCTCAAAGGACTATTTGGTCGCCACTGGAAAGTCACGAACGACCAAAGGCTCGATACGGGTCCGAACATGTCAGTGAGCGAATTGCCCCGCTGTCTCGCGAGCAAACCTTAGCCCCTCAACAGCCAGTCTGTTGGCGTCCGTCTCGGCGCTGGTAGCCAGATACGACGTGACTGCTCGACGTAAATCCCGTTCCGCTTCCGGGCTGAGATTGGCGATCATGCCGTATGTCAGCATCACGCGGTCAATGGCTTCTTGCATGAGGACGCCCCCTGAAAAACTTTGAACGCAATTCCGGAACAAAAGTTCCGCCAAGCCTTCAAAGACGGGAGCGACGACCAAGGTTATGCGATGACCGATGCTTTGCGCGGGTGACCACCCTGAACAGATGTACGATAAGCGACATTTCGCACACGCACGAACTCTTGTGCCATATCTCTGTCGAACAGCTCAACGGTTGTAGCCCGCAACTCACTCCGGCATGGGCTTCGGGTTTTCTTCGGTGGGTGCAGGCTCATTGCCAGGCTCGTCAGCCTCGAGTTCGCTTTTCGCTTGGTGCCAGAACTCCTCATCCCTGCCGTCGGGCCTGCCTGCCTTGTCCCAAAGGGTGTGAGCGTATTCCCGGATTTGATCTTCGGAATAGGTCGGCATGTTGCCCCTCCGCGGGTCTGAGATCAGCATGGCTATACGACGAGCGTGAAAGCTTGCTCTTCCGGTTAAGTTCCCGTCGAGCAAGCCCGAGAGCCACCGTGCGTCACTTCGTCCAGACGTGATCGATAGGTGAAAACCGTCGAACGCAACGCTTCCTGCTTCGTTCGAACCTGCGTAGACGGGAGAACAGAATGAAGGTCACAGATCCGATCCTATTGACGGGCGGCAGCGGCGCCATTGGCACGCTAACGGCAAAAGCGCTTCGCTCGATCTATCCCGATGTTCCACTTTTGATCGGTGGACGCGACTTAGCGAAAAGTCGAGATGCGGCTGACGCCCTTGGCAACGCCGAGGGCGTCCGGATCGACCCACTCGCAAACGACCTCGGTCTTGGCAATCGACACCCAAGTGCTGTAGCAGTTTTCTATTCCGACGAAAGGCTTGCAAGCCTCCGTTTCGCCCACGGACGCGGCATTCCCCATCTCGGGATTTCCTCGGGCATCTTCGAGATTGCCCCGGAAGTTGCGACCTATATGCTCGCCCCCGGCTCAGCGGCCATCGTGCTTGGCTACGAATGGTTGGTCGGCGCGACCACGGTGGCAGTGAGGGAAGCCGCCAAGAGCTTCGGGCGGCTTCACGAGATCAAGATCGGCGCTTTAGTCGATGAAGAGGACAAAGGTGGCCCTGCAGTGGAGGAGGATTTCGAGCGACTTGCACGCTTGATGCCGGCCTCACTGACGCGTTGCGATGGCGCATATACGTGGCGCAGCGGTGATGATGCGAAAGCCGACTTCGCGGCTATTGACGGCACGAAGATGGAAGCCAACGGCTTTTCGTCGATCGATGTCGCGGGCCTGGCGGCGGCGACCGGAGCACAGACAGTGCAGTTCGATCTCGCAACGGGGATTACCTCTTCCCGTCGTCGCGGCGAACCCAAGTCAACGGAGATCATGATTTTGCTCAGCGGCGAAGATCACGATGGCCATCCTCTGCGCACGCGACACGCGGTCTTTCATCCCGGCGGGGCAGCCCCTCTGACCGCTCTCGGCGTCAGCATGATCCTCGAGCGGTTGACGGGCCTCGACGGCCACGCGCCAACGCCGCCGGGTTTGTATTTTCCGTTTCAGGTGGTCGATCATGCGACCTACCTAAGGCGACTGAACGCGGACGGCGGGAAACTCATCGCTGTGGAGTCAGAGTAAAGCGAACCACATCAGTATTCTAGAGGTTTAGACTTTGGATCAACAGACAACCGGTCGCTTCGATCTGCAGCGCTACGTCATCGCGCAGCAACCCATTTACGCCACTGCTCTCGCTGAGTTGAAGGACGGCGCGAAGCGGAGCCATTGGATGTGGTTCATTTTTCCGCAGGTCGAAGGTCTCGGACACAGCGCGATGGCGCAACACTATGCGATCCGGTCCATGGACGAGGCGACGGCGTATCTCGCCCATCCGTTGCTTGGAATGCGGCTCCTGGAATCAACAAAGGCCGTGCTCGGCATACGAGAAAAGTCAGCGCGTCAGATCTTTGGCTCGCCGGACGACGCAAAATTCAGGTCCTCCATGACCCTGTTTGATCGCACCGACCGCGGCGGCCCGTATAGAGAAGCCCTAGATCGCTACTACAATGGCGAGCACGATTCGGCGTCGGTTCGGATCATCGACGGATGGCAGCGGTCCTGAAGCGCAGACTTACGAGACGATGATCCAGGCGGGCGCATGATCGCTGGCATCGGCTTTTCCCCGGATCGGACGATCTACCCCAGCATCCTGTAGACGACCGGCCATCTGCGGATCCAAAAGTAGATGGTCGATGCGTAACCCTGCGTCCCGCTCGAACCGGCCGCGCCAATACGTCCAGAAAGTGTACGGTGTCGTGTCGGGATGCATCCTGCGAAGCGCATCCGTCCACCCCTTTTTGAGCAGTGCCGCGAATAGTTTACGGGCCTCGGGCTGAACGAGCGCATCCTTGTCCCACGATTTCGTGGGGTAGATATCATTCAGCGTTGGAACGACATTGAAGTCCCCGGCAAGCACGATCGGCGCACCGGTCTTGCGGAGGGTCACCGCATGACGGCTCAACCGTCTCAACCAGGCGAGCTTATAGTCGAACTTGGGGCCCGGGCGAGGATTACCGTTGGGAGCATAGAGACAAACCACGATGATCCCGTCGATGACGGCCTCCAGATAGCGGCTCTGCGCGTCCTTTGCGTCGCCGGGCAGCGTTCGACGAGTAACGATGATTTCCGAGCGGCGAGATAGAATGGCGACGCCGTTCCAGGTCCGCTGCCCGACCCATGCGGCCGAGTAACCTGCCTTGCGCAGGGCGACTTCGGGAAAGTCAGCTTGATCCGCCTTGAGCTCCTGCAGACAGACGATGTCCGGCTTCGACGACTTCAACCACGTGATCAGGTTCGGAAGGCGCTTGTTGACGTTGTTGATGTTGAACGTCGCGATTTTCATTGTCCCGGCTTTCGGCGACGTCGCAATCCTGCAAACCACTCGGCGTAAGGCGTGTTTCTCGCCATGTGGCGGTTCAGGTCCGGCGCTCCGTCGTCCCACCAGACAGGCCCCCGCTCCCCGAGTGAACGCTTCGCGACGTCCACGGCCTCGCGGGCTGCGGCCTCTCCCGCCCGGTCATGCCGTCCCCTTGCCTCCTTGACCGCCCGACGAGCCGCCATGAGCTCGGAGACTAGCGCCGTTTTTGTCTCGTTGGACAGCCGGGGATCCGCGAGGCGCCACAGCCGCCCGCGGACGACGAAATACCGCCCGTCGGGCGTGACCGGATGCTGCAACGTCATGGGCTCACCGGACGCCGATCCGCCGTGTATCGCAGCGGATCGGCGACTGCCGGGTCACGCCACCGCCTTCTTGTTCACGCCTTTGCGGAGAGCGATGTTGTTCAGCTTCGTGTTCGCCGCTTTCTCTTCGTTGAGGTTGGTGGTCAGCAGACGGACGACATCGTCGTGCCCGAGTTCCTCGGCCCACGCGATCAGCGTGCCGTAACGTGCGATCTCGTAATGCTCGACCGCCTGGGAATTGGCGACGATCGCGGCATCGAGGACGGCCTTGTCGGCGATCTCGCCGGCCGTCTCGTTGGCTTCCTTGATGATGCCGTCGATGGCCGGGCAGTCGGTCGCGCTCGGCTCCTTGCCTAACTTCTTGAAAACCTGCTCCAGGCGGCCGATCTGCTTCTCAGTTTCTTCGAGGTGCGCCTTCAGACCGGCGGCGAGATCACGATTCGTCGCCTGGTCGATCATTTTCGGCAGCGCCTTCGTAATCTGATTTTCGGCGTAGTAGATGTCCTGAAGACCATGGACGAACATGTCCTCCATCGTCTTGATGTCTTTGCTGAACAGTCCCATTGCATCCTCCTCGGTTATGCCGCCAGCCCGGCGGGCGCCCCTGCAACGCTATGCGACAAACAGCGTTCCCTTTCCAGGGCAGGAATCGGAACAGGTCGGGTCTTCTGCGGTTGAGCTGCTACGGAGGACCAATGCACTACGTTATCGTCTATTTGAGCACGCTTGCCATCCTGCTTCCCCTCGACTTCGCGTTTCTCGGCACTGTCGGCAAGAAGATGTATCAGTCACAAATCGGCGACTTGATGCTCGACACGCCGAGGCTGTCGGCAGCGGCCCTTTTCTACGCACTCTATCTCGCGGGAATCGTCGTATTCGTGAATGGCGCCACCCCCAGCAATTGGGCATCCAATCTGGCGGCCGGCGCTCTGTTTGGCCTCTTCTGCTACTCCACCTTCGCGCTGACCAACATGGCCATTCTCAAGCATTGGCAGTGGGCGCTAGTCGTTCCCGACATCGCCTGGGGGATGGTTGTCACGGCCGCGGCCGCTTCGCTCGGCGGACTGCTCGCCGGCTTCATCACTTCCCGCATCTGAGGGGCGCTGGATGTCCGACGCTTATGATTACTTCCTGTCTCACGCGATTGAGGCCACGCGAAAGGCAAGGTCGTTGCCGCGAGGACGTATCCGCGACAAGCAACGGACGGTCGCACGGGTCTACCATCTCCTGGCGAGGGAGGCCGCGTTTGGCCCGAACATTCAGCATCTGAACGACTACCGTGCCGCCCGCTCGGGCGAAAAACGGCTATAAGCCTGTAACTTAATCGATCTCTGGCTCGCTAGGCTCGTTGCGTCACGCCGGTTAGCGCTGCTCCTCCGGCAATCGGAGACGGCCACGCGAAGGGCCGCGCGTTTCCCCGATTGAGCGTCGCAGCACGCGCGAAAGCAGCTCAACTGAATATGGCTTCTGGATGAGCTCAAATCCCTCATGAGCGTTCTCTGCAAGAACGCTGCTATAGCCGCTCGTCAAGACTACGGGCAGTCCGGGATAGCGATCGCGAATGGTCGTCGCCAGCTCAACACCATTCATTCCCGGCATGATCACATCAGAGAAAACGAGATCGAAGGCGAGATCATCAGCTGCCAGCAACATCAGTGCATCATCCGCTGACCTCACCCATTCCGTCGCATATCCCAGATCCTGCAACAGCTCTGTCGAGAAAGTCCCGACCTCCGGGTTATCCTCGACAACCAATACGCGGTGTCCGATCCCACCCACCGTATCAACATGACCGGCGGAGATCGCGGCCGTAGCCGACGATGTGTCAGAGCGCGGCAGGTAGACCGTAAATGTCGCCCCCTCGCCGACGACACTTGTCACCACGACGTCGCCACCTGACTGTTTGGCAAATCCGAATACCTGGCTCAGGCCGAGGCCCGTGCCTTTGCCCACCTCCTTCGTGGTAAAGAAAGGCTCGAAGATGGTCTGCAGATATTGTTCAGGTATTCCCAGGCCGCTATCCGCGATCGTGACGGCGATAAAGTCGCCTGGCCGCGCCCCCTGCGCACGCACCTCAGGGATTGCACTGACATGCCCCACCGAGATGATAAGCCGTCCCTCACCGTTCATCGCGTCGCGGGCATTCACGGCGAGATTAACCATCGCGGTCTCGAACTGACCGATATCTGCCCGCGCAAACAAAATCTCTGCGGGCCTCCGAACTTCGATCCGGACACGTGCGCCAACGAGCGGACGAACAAGGCTCGCGACACTCTCGATCTGGCTGACGACATCGAAAGTCACCGGAGCCAGCGGCTGCCGCCGTGCGAACGCCAACAGTTGAGCCGTGAGACGGGATGCCCGATCGACCGTATCCGAAATCGCATCAACATAACCGCGGCGGCGCTCGTCAGGAAGATCTCGGCGGCGGAGAAAATCGGTCGCCGAGCGAATGATCGTCAGAAGATTGTTGAAATCATGCGCGACACCACCCGTAAGTTGCCCGACGGCCTCCATCTTCTGGGCTTGTCGAAGCGCTTCCTCGTTCACCCGCCGCTCGGTGGTATCGACCCCTTCTGCGAGCACCGCGGTGACACGGCCAGCCTCGTCAGTCACGGGTCGGAGTTCAAGATCGAGATGACGCCGTCCAATCGGAAGGTTCAGCTCCAGCTCCATCCGAGGCGACGAACCACCTGCTGCCTCGCGAAATGCTTGTTCGACCATCTTGGTGCTTAGCGGCGTCTCGCGAAACCAGAGGGTGTTCCAGAACGGTTGCCCAACAACGTCACTAAGCCGGGCATTGCCTGCAGCAAGCGCAGTCGCGTTGGCGTAGAGCACCTTTCCGTCAAGATCGAGCAACCCCTGATGCTGGTTCGTCGTTTCCAAGATCGCGCGAAGCTGTGACTCCCGGTTCCGAAGTTGACCGGTGCGTTGAACAACCAGGCTTTCCAAGCGATCGTTGACGGCCCGGAGATCAATCTCTGCTTGCTTCGCAGCGGTGACATCATGAGCCACCCCAATGAAACCGATGTGCTTGCCGGCAGGGTCCCAACGCGGCTGTGACTCCGATTTAACCCAGCGATACTGGCCATCGGCGTGGCGATACCGTGCTTCAAGGACAAACGGCTTGAGCGAAGCCTCGCCCGCCATGCTTTCTTTCACAACTCGAGCAGAATCATCGGGGTGCAGGATCGTGCGCCAGTCGAACGCCAGCGCTTGTTCGTATGGTACCCCACAAACTCGACGTAAGCACGGTTTGCAAAGCTTCTGGTTCGATCCAAGCGGGTGACCCAGATAGGGACAGGGGCGCTGTCGGCAATCAATCTGAAGCGCTCGTCGCTCTCCCGCAGCATTTCGCGGGCAATCGCGCGCTCGGTGATGTCGATATGCGCTCCGACCATGCGTACCGCGCGCCCACTCGAATCGCGCTCGATACGGCCCTCAGCGGCTATCCATCGCACCTCACCATCGCTCGGCCGAATGATCCGATATTCGGACGAATATCGATCTGCCTTGCTCTCCAAAACGTCGAAAAACTGCCGCTCGGCGCGGTCGCGATCATCTGGGTGAAGACGCGATGCCCAATCGCCATGGGTTTCATTGATCGCCTCTGGCGGGAGACCGTGTATCGCTAGATATTCGGGCGACCGCCGGTTGTGCATGCCGCCAACCAGATCGATCACGACACCGCCGACCTTCGCGATTCGCTGGGCCTCGGCAAGCTCGGCCTCCCGCTCTTTCAGCCTGCGCTCAGCCGCCGAAATGTCCTCGCCCATCCCACTCGCCCTACTCGGTCTATACGATGAGCCTAGCCCATCATCACGCGTGCCTCCAGCCAACTGTTCCCGGCCATTGCGGCGCGAAGGTCGCACCTTACTTATTGATAATCGTCTAGATGAACGGTCAGTTTGAGCCTGGGACCTCAATCGGGGGCGCTCTTCCTCTGGTCCGAGTTATTTCTCTCGGCAGGATGCTGGCCTGTGTCGGAAATCAGACCTAACACTGGGAAGCCAATCGGTCTAACCGATCGTTGCAGAAGCTTAGCGGCTGCATTAGCTCCATTTTTATCTCTTGATCGCCGCACGCAATGAGGACGTTAGCTTCCTATTCGCATATGCGCTGTAACCGCGATGCCATGAGCTTGCGAAAAGAGAAGCGGTCCGAGCATCGGATGCGACGAAGGACCTTTGCATGGGTGCATTTGTCGTCGGGACGGGTTTTGCAGCGTCCTGTATTCGACGTAAGTGCGAATGGTGTCCGGGTCACTATCGGCGACAACTTCATCTCACCGTTGGTGAGGGTACGCCTCATTCCAACGGAAACTCCTCGCCCCGCGAGGGTGGTCTGGTGCAAATGGGGCATGGCCGGGATTGAATATGTGGAGGACTGACACGGCCGGTGCCGCAGGCTTCATCCCTTACGGCACGCAGCCGCTGCTTCGAGCGCAGCGCGCGCCAATTCCTCAATCCGATGCTGCGGGAAATTTGTACGGAGCAATGACTGAAAGCCACCGTCATATCCGTCGAGCATCCCGGCAAACATCGCTTGTGCAGCAGCAGTGATTTCCGCTTGAGAAATCTCGCGGTCACTTTCGAGGGGAGTGTCCGCTACGAGGTCATCCGATTTGGGAATCCGGACCACAGCATCGGCGAGAATATCACCAAGTTTGACCTGCAAGGCTGCAAGTTCAACGAGGCCTTCGACCAGTTCTGTGGCAATGTCGCTCACTGCGTTCTTTCGTAGCTGCACTCAGCCGGATAGAATAAGCCACGCGCCGAACCGTTCCGGCATTGACACGCGGCTCGTGTATGCATGACCTCGCCAGGACCTAGACCTTCACCTCGAATTCTTCGCGACCTTTCCAGCACGTCACGCGCTTGGCTTTGACCCTGATCAGCACCAAACCGGGAGTGTCCACTCCCTGTTCGAACCACTTGTCCAAATCCGGATTCCAGTGTTCTCGAAATGCGGACTTGTCCCGGATCAGATCCGCCTCGCCTTCGACTGCAACATAGATGCCGCTGGAAAATATCCCCGCTTCCGAGGAAAAGCCGAGTGCTACCTTCGGATCTCGCTCGATGTCGGAAATCACGCGGGTCGTTTGGAGTGCAAAGTAAAACGACGTACCGTCATAGGCGACGTCGCCATTGTTGCTCATCGGGCGGTTGGCGATCTCGCCGCCTTCGGTATGCGTCGAAAGGATCGCGATGTCGATCCCGGCCATATCCTTCGCAATGTCTGCAAGCTTCTTCGTCATATCGAACTCCTCATGGAACACGAGCAACCGCGTGAGAGGGACAACGTTCCTTGATCAGACGGAATCTGAACGAGCGTGGTCGAATTTCAGACCGGGAGACGCCTGACCCTTTCAGTCTTCAAGGCATTGCCAAGTGCATGTTCCGGATGCCAACCGGACAAAAAACGGAGATGGTCCACGCGGTGATTTTTTTGGCTTCTTATCGCGACATCAACGGTGGCGATCTGACCCGTTCCCAGCGCGTGCTTCTACTTCGAAGACGAATCTGCCCGTCCGGTGAGCTCAACAATGACGCTGTGCTCTGTGCGTTTACTTGGGCGGAGCCGGTGCTTTGCCGAGATCCTTCTCGTGCGTTGGCGCGTCCTGAGGCTTCACATTGCCCGCCTGCTGCTCACCAAGGGTCTGCGCGTGCTGCGTGTTCATCCCGATGAACACTGCAACCGCCATCATCACGAGAACAACCCCGGCAAAGATGATGGCCTTGCTGATACCTTTGGGCGGCGGGGCGTTGGATGTTTGTTCGGCATTTCGGTCTCGTCTCTATTTCGAGAAGGCTGTCGATCGAACCCGGCCGAAGCGAACCAATTCCCCACCCTGTGGTGACAAGCTGCAGCCGACGCTGTGCAAAGCGACGTCCGAAATAGATGCATCCTCCCGGAACAGGCAACACGACTCTGTGTTGAACGGTCCCTTTCACCACCTTTCAACCGGGATGTCAGTCATGGCCGACAAAGACCTCAACGACCTTTTTCTCGATACGCTCAAAGATATCTATTACGCCGAAAAGCAGATCTACAAGGCACTGCCAAAAATGGCGAAGGCGGTGAACTCAGATCAGCTCCGCGCTGCCTTCGAAAAGCACCACAGGGAAACCGAGGGACAGATCGATCGCCTCGAACAGATTTTTGAAGCGCTCGGAAAGGCAGCGCGCGGCAAGAAATGCGATGCCATCGAGGGTATCCTCGACGAAGGCAAGGAAATCATGGAAGAGTATGCCGATACGCCGGCGCTCGATCCGGGCCTGCTGGCCGCAGCCCAGGCCGTCGAGCATTACGAGATTTCCCGTTATGGCACGTTGAAGACCTGGGCGGCGACCCTCGGTCACAAGGAGGCGGTCAAGCTCATTGACCAGACACTTGCCGAGGAGAAGAAGACCGACGACGCGCTGTCGAAGCTCGCCATCTCGGCCGTCAATAGCCAAGCCGCTTAAGGAGATCGACATGAAACAAACAATCCTAGCGCTGGCCTGCATCAGCCTGCTCGGCGCGCCTGCCATGGCACAATCCGTCGGAGAGAAAACCGGCGTCAATTCAGTGCTCGGCGTTGCGCCGAAGACCGAAGACTTCATCAAAGAAGTTGCGCTCAGCGACTTGACGGAGATCGAGGCGGCAAAGATCGCGCTCCAGCGGGGTAATGCCGAAGACAAGACCTTCGCCGCACAGATGGAGACCGATCACACCAAGACCAGCACGGAACTCAAACAGCTCGTGCCAGAGGCTCTGAAAGCCGCCTTGCCCGCAGGTCTCGATGATGCCTCGAAAAAGAAGCTCGACAAGCTGCGCGAAGCGAAAAACGAGGCTTTCTCGAAGGATTATCGCTCTGCCCAGGTGAGTGCTCACAAGGACGCGGTCTCACTGTTCGAACGCTACGCCAAAGGCGGCGACAACGCCAACCTGAAAGACTGGGCCGGAAAAACTCTGCCGGCACTGCAGCATCACTTGAAGATGGCGCAGGAACTCTACGACAAGACCTGAGATCGACATCGGGCGGATCATTGCGATCCGCCCACTCGTCATCGCAGGACCGCCACCATTCGCGAGGCCTCTCATGAACGATGTCGCTGCTTTCACCGCTCTCGCCTTCAACTGCACGCTCAAGCGCGGTGACGAGAATTCGTCTACTGGCAAACTAGTTGGTGAACTGCTCGACGCCCTGAAGCGGTATGGCGTCAACGGAACCGCCGTCCGTGCTGCGGATCACAACATCTTGCCCGGCGTCACATCGGACGAAGGAGAAGGTGACGAATGGCCGGCGCTGCGTACCAAAATTCTTGCCGCCGACATTCTAATCATCGGCACGCCGATCTGGCTTGGCCAACCTTCCAGCGTCGCGAAGCGCGTACTGGAGCGGATGGATGCGTTTCTTGAAGAGACGGACGGTCGGGGCCGGATGCCCTCCTTCGGCAAGGTCGCCATCGCCGCCGTGGTCGGCAACGAAGATGGCGCCCATCGCTGCCACGCCGATATCTTTCAGGCGCTGAACGACGTCGGGTTCACGATCCCGGCCGGCGGCGGCACCTATTGGGTTGGCGAAGCAATGGGATCAGTGGACTATACGAACCTCACTCGCCCCCACGACAAAACTGTGCAGACCACCCGGATGCTTGCCGCAAATGCCGCACATCTGGCGAAAGTGCTCAAGGCATCCCGCTACCCCGGCATGGATGCAGAATGATCGGCCAGCTGATGGAGCTTTGTCATGATGATCATGGATTTCCTCCGGTCTCTGACGACTGAAATTCTCGGCTTTCCGCCAGGAAATGAGTACCAACCCCAGAAACCGGCGCGAGATCACCGCGACGACCATTGCTCAAAGCAAGAGGTCTTACGGCATCAACATGCGGCTTCGTCATTTGAAGCGCCGCAGTCCAAACACTAGTCGGTGTTGTCTAGAAACCTTCTCAAATCAGCAGCGTTGCATGGCCATGACGCGTGCCATCCGACCCGCCGAGGAAACACCGATGAGTCTACGTCCACCCGTTCTCTTTACCGCTGATATCGAGCATATCAAGCCTGACGAACAGGAAGTGATTCAATGCCTGATCGACACCTTCGACATCATCCTTGATCGCACGTCCAGTGACTATGGTCATGCGGTTCGATCAGTCCACGCAAAAGCTCACGGCTTTCTCGCTGGCGAGATGATCATCGATGACGGACTTTCGGCGGAACTCGCGCAGGGCTTGTTTGCAGCACCCGGGCGCCATCAGGTCTTCATGCGTCTGTCCACCAATGCCGGCGACATCCTCCCCGACAACATCAGCCTGCCCGAGGTATTGCGGTGAAAGTGCTGGAGGTGCCGGGCGAAAGGCTCCCCGGCGCGGATGGCAGGACGCAGGATTTCGTGATGGTCAACGGCCCGGTCTTCCAGACGCCGACAGCCGACAAGTTTCTCACCAATCTAAAATTGCTGGCAAAAACTACCGATCGGCTTGAGGGCACCAAGCAGACCGTGTCCGCCCTGCTCCGCAACGTCAGCGCAGCACTAGGCACCGTCGGCATCGAAAGCACTGCGATCAATTCGCTCGGGGGAGCGCCGAATGTCGATCCCCTCGGCGAGACCTATTACAGCGCGACGCCGTTTCGCTATGGCGACTACATCGCAAAATTCTCCATCGTGCCGGTTTCGTCGTCATTGACCGGTCGTACCGGCAAGATCATCGATGCATCGGATCGCCCGAATGCCATCCGCGAAACCGTGCAGCGGGAGATGCAATCGATCGACGGTACATGGGAATTTCGCGTGCAACTTTGCCGTGATCCGGACAGGCAGCCGGTCGAGGATCCCACCGTCCCCTGGGACGAGAGCGAGGCGCCGTTCCAGCGCGTCGCCATCATTCGCGCGGCTCCCCAGGACAGCTGGGCGCCGGAGATGGTGCAGGCTGTTGATGAAGAGATGCGCTTCAGCGTTTGGACCGGCCTTGCTGCCCATCAACCGCTCGGCAATATCAACCGCGCCCGACGTGCGCCCTATCGCCACTCGGCTGAATTTCGGGCGCGCTTCAATGGCTGCCCGTTCCACGAACCTTCATCATCGCCGTCGCTCGCGCCGGCCACGGGCGCATCGCGACAGGACGCGCTGTGAGCAGGCCCGATGTAAGAGATCAGCGCCCGGACGAAATCGCCTATGACGGCCCCGCTGGCGGGTGGGGATCGCTGCGCGGCATCGTTAGCGTCTTTGGTAAGGAATGGGCAACACCCGCCGCGCTTGAGACGCTCGCCCGTCAGAACAAGCCTGGTGGCTTCATGTGCGTATCCTGCGCCTGGACCAAGCCAGAACATCCACATCCGCTGGAGTTTTGCGAGAACGGCGCTAAGGCGACTTTGTGGGAACTTACGAGCCGCCGCTGCGACAGCGATTTTTTGCCGCACATACTGTCACTGAATTGCGCGACTGGAGCGATTTCGATCTCGAACAGGCCGGACGCCTCACCCATCCCATGCGTTTAGATGGGGCGAGCGACAAATATGTCCCGATTGCCTGGGACGAAGCCTACGATGCCATCGGGCAGGAGCTTAAGAGGCTCGATCCGAAGTCAGCTGTGTTCTATGCCTCCGGCCGCACCAGCCTGGAGACATCCTATCTCTATGCGCTGTTCGCTCGCCTGTACGGACACAACAACCTGCCTGACAGCTCCAACATGTGTCACGAGACCACATCGGTGGGTCTGAAGAAGGTGATCGGATCGCCGGTCGGTACGTGCACGCTCGACGATTTTTCGCGCTGTGACGCGATCTTCTTCTTCGGTCAGAACACCGGCTCTAACAGCCCGCGCTTTCTTCATACGCTGAAAGATGCCGTTGAGCGTGGATGCAAAATCGTCACCTTCAATCCGGTCCGTGAAAAGGGACTGATCGAATTCGTCGATCCGCAGAACCCGGTACAGATGACCATCGGCGCTCCGACGAAACTGTCGAGTCTGTACTTTCAGGTCCGTCCCGGCGGCGATATCGCGGCGATCATGGGCATGGTCAAACATGTGCTGGCTACTGACGCTACCTCAGACGGCGGCTTACTCGACCGCGACTTCATCGCGGCGCATACCAAAGGCTTCGATGACTTCATCGCGCTCTCCAATGCGACCAAGTGGAACGACATCGAACGCGAGTCCGGGCTCAGCCGCGCCGATCTCGCTGCCGCTGCCGACATCTATTGCAAGGCGCGGAATGTCATCGGTGTCTATGGCATGGGGGTGACTCAGCATTACCATGGCGCCGACACGATCGGCATGCTGGTCAACCTCCTCATGCTGCGCGGCAATCTCGGCAGGCCCGGCGCCGGCATTTCACCAGTGCGCGGCCACTCCAATGTGCAAGGGCAACGCACCGTTGGCATTTCCGAGAAGCCCGAACTCGTCCCGCTTGACCAGCTCGAGCAACGCTTCGGCTTTAGCGCACCGCGCGACAAGGGTCGCAATACGGTGGAAACCTGCGAAGGCGTCATCGACGGCAGCGTACGGGCATTTATCGGGCTGGGCGGCAACTTCTTGCGCGCCATTCCCGAACGCGGACAGATGGAAGCCGCGTGGCCGAACATGCGGCTCACCGTGCAGATCGCCACCCGGCTCAATCGTAGCCACCTGATCAACGGCCACGTCGCCTATCTGCTGCCGTGCCTCGGGCGCTCGGAGATCGACACCCAGGACACTGGCGTACAGACGGTGACCATGGAAGACTCTCTGAGCTGTATCCATGGCTCGCGCGGCCATCGTAACCCCGCCAGCGACACCCTACGGTCGGAGCTCGCCATTATCGCCGGACTTGCCAAGGCGACGCTGCTGCCTAACCAGGCCGTCAGGTGGGAAGACTGGACCGGCGATTACAGCAAAGTTCGCGACCTGATCGAGGAAACCTACCCCGACCAGTTCAAGCATTTCAACGCGCGCCTGTTCACGCCGGGTGGCTTCTATCGCGGCAACAAAGTTCGGGACCGAGTTTGGCAGACCGAATCCGGCAAAGCCGAATTCACCCGACCTGTTTCGCTGACCTCCGTCGGCTTCGCCGACAGTCCCGGCCGCTTTCGTCTGATCACAATGCGCTCCAATGACCAGTTCAACACCACCATCTACGGTCTTTCCGACCGCCTTCGCGGCATTGAGGGCACGCGCGATATCTTGTTGATGTGCCCGGATGACATTGTCGCGCATAATCTCAAAGCCGGGCAAAGCGTAGGACTTGTCTCCGACGCGGACGACGGCGTTGCCCGCCGTCTCGACGGCCTTGTCGTCACCCCATTCGATCTGCCTAGCGGTTGCCTTGGCACCTATTATCCCGAAGCCAATCCTCTCATGCCGCTATGGTATCACGACCGACAATCCAAGACGCCAGCCGCCAAGGGCGTGCCAGTGCGCCTTTCGGTCAATACCTGATCAATCTCATGCGCGATACGTACCTAGCCTGATGGACGACTTTCATGGATGATCTGCAAATCGCCGGCCTGCTCGGACGCGCCGCCGTGAAAGTCTGGCCGGAGCTCCCGGCCGAGGCGCAGGAACTCCTGTTCAAGGCTGCCGCCAGCGACGATGGCGTGATCGCAAATTCACTGGCGACCGCGCTGCACGACCGTCATCCACGGACCGCCTATCCGCCGAAGCCAACGGCGATTGCCTGATCCAGAACTCCCTGCGTCCGCTAGGCCGTGTGTCCAGGATCGACATCCGTCGGCGTCTTCTTTTTGCGCTGAGGTACCATTCTGGCAGGATCTTCCTGTCCCAGCACGCCGCGCGGGCCAACCTGCGCGCGCTGCATGTCCTCTTCGCTCCGACGCGGCTTGCCGTCATCCAGCTGCCGTCGCCCTTGCCTGGTCGCGTCATAGGTCTCGGACGAACCGAGGCCGGTCATATTATCGTGCTCGCGGTCGGTCATGAGGAGCTCCTTCGAGCTGTCACTAAACGTCGTCGTTTTTGTAACGCGCTTCAACGATCTGGTCGCCAGCGCGTACAGCGGCACGGTTGCGATAACGATATTGCAGCACACCATAGATAAGTGCCGTCAATAGAACCAAGGCGCCGAGCCCATAGACAATTTCCTGTCCCATCATTGTGCTCCCTTAGCTCACTGTGCCCGCCGTAGGGGGCTTCTTGCCTAATGCGTGTTGGTGTCTTTCCATTTCTCAAGATCCGGTTTTTCCTTGGGATCGAACTGATCCTTCTCCGGCGGACCTTTCCAGGGCTCTTCGGTCTGCTTGCTGCTGCCCCAATCGGTCTTTTGCCGGGGATCGTCCTTCGGCGTTTCCTTGCTCATATGCATCTCCTTACGATAGCTGCGGCGCGTTCAGGATCTTGTCGATGGTGATCGGGAAATCGCGCACGCGCTTTCCGGTTGCATGATAGATTGCGTTGGCGACGGCTGCGGCTGTCCCAACGATGCCAATCTCGCCGAGCCCCTTGACACCGATCGGGCTGACCTTGTCATCCTTTTCGTCCACGAAGATGACTTCGATATCCTCGACATCGGCATGAGCGGGAATGTGATATTCCCCGAAATTGGCATTCATGATCTTGCCAAGCCGATGATCGGTCATGCTCTCCTCATGGAGAGCCATGCCGATCCCCATCACCACGCCGCCAAGAATCTGGCTACGCGCTGTCTTCGGATTGAGGATCTTACCTGCCGCTGCGGCGCAAACCACACGGGTGACGCGGACGATGCCAAGATCCTCGTCCACGCGGACTTCCGCAAAGACGGCGGAATGCGTGTAGCTGATATATTTCATCATCTGGATCAGGCTTGGGCTCACCTTGCCCTGCTCGGTGAGTTCGCTCAGCTCCGCCGCATGCATGATTTCGGCAATAGCCAAGCCGCGCGCCGGATCATCCTGGCGGAATATCCGGCGGCCTTGCACCTCGACGTCTTCGAAGCGTGCATCGGCCAATGGCGAATTCGCCATTTTGGCTGCCAGCTTAAACAGCGACTGCTTCAGGGCATCGCAGGCGGCCTGCACAGCGGAGCCGTTCGAGGCCGCGGTCCATGAGCCGCCTTCCACCGGAGACATCGGCAGATCGGATTCGCCGATCCGCGCCCGTACGTCCTCCAGTGGCAGCCCGAAAGCCTCCGCACCGATCTGTGTCAGGATCGTCCAGGTCCCGGTCCCGATATCGGACGCCGCGGTTGCCACTTCCAGCGTACCATCATCTTTGAGGGTCGCACTGGCCTGCGCCTTCTGCAGAAAAGCATCCCACATACCGGTCGAAACGCCCAACCCGACGAGTTCGCGTCCGTCCTTCATCGCCCGAGGCTGCGGCTGGCGGCGTTCCCAACCGAAGGCCGCGGCGCCTTCCTGGTAACAGGCCATCAGCGCCTTCGAGGTGAATTCCTTGTTGGTGTTCTCGTCCTTCTCGGCAAAATTGATGCGACGTATTTCCAGCGGATCGATGCCGAGCTCGTAGGACAATTCATCAAGCGCGCACTCCAATGCCGCAACGCCGATGACGGCGCCCGGGGCGCGCATGTCGCAGGGTGTTGCGGTGTCGAGCTTGGCAAGTTGATAGGTGAGCTTGACGTTGTCGCAGTGGTACATCATGCCGGACCAGTTCACGACGGCCTCCTGATAGTCCTCATAGTGCGAGGTGGCCGCCACCGCGTCATGCATGATTGACTGGAGTCGGCCGTCATGGCCTGCGGCCAGCGACACAGTCTGATAAGTGTCAGGCCTGTAGCCGATATGGAACATCTGTGCACGCGTCAGCGTCACACGGACGGACCGTTTCAATTCGAGGCTTGCCATTACCGCGAAGAATACCTGCTGCTGCGGGCGCAAGGCCGCGCCGAAGGCGCCACCAACGTAGTGATTGACCACGCGGACGTCGTCGCTACCCAGCCCGAAGACCGACGTGATATAGGCCTGCGTATTCTGCGGCCCCTGCGTCTTGTCATAGACGGTGAATTTGCCGTCCCCCTCGAAGACGCAAGTCGTGCCGAACATTTCCATCGGATTGTGATGTTCAGGATTGACGCGATAGTCCCGGCTGATCTTCACAGGCGCATCGGCGAACGCCTGCTCGGCATCCCCGCGCGGATCTGGCGGCGGCGGGATTCCACTGCGCTTCTTGGGAGGAACGTAGGCCTCGCTGCGCTTGCGTTCGAGCTCGGTAGAATGGGGATCTACGTCATAAGCTACCTTAATCACCGATGCCGCATCGCGCGCGGCCTCAAATGTGTCTGCGATTACCAACGCCACGGGCTGGCCATCGAACAGAATGCGATCGGAATGCAGCGGGCGGAACGGATGTCCGGGCGGCGCCACCTCGTCGCGCCATTTACGATCCATCCAAGCCGCCTTGCCGCGGTTCTCATGAGTGAAGATTTCGACGACACCCGGCATACGCCGCGCCGCGGCGAGGTCTATCGAGACGATCCGCCCGGCGGCGATCGTGCTGCCGACGATATGACCGTAAAGCAGATCGTCGGCCGGATATTCAGCGGCATATTGCGCCTGCCCCGTCACTTTCAATCGGCCATCGACGCGGCTGGTGGGACGTCCCACATGCATGCTTTCGATCACGGACATCGCAGCTTCCTTATTGAATCGACTTGTTGGCCTGATCCTGCGGCGTTCCCGCAGCTGCCTGTTCGAGCGCCCGGACGACAGCGCGACGAGCGAGATCGATCTTGAAATCGTTCTCACCTTGACCTCTGGCATCATGCAGGATGCGCTGGGCCACCGCGTCGAAAACGCGGGTTTCAGCCGTCTCACCACGCAGCGATCGCTCGGCGTCAACATCACGCCAAGGTTTGTGCGCCACGCCGCCCAGCGCAATCCTGGCCCCCTTGATCACACCATTTTCAATGTCCATCGCCGCTGCGACCGAAACCAGCGCGAAAGCGTAGGACAGCCGATCACGGAGCTTCAAATAGGTGTGGTGGGTGCCGAAGTCCGCTTCCGGGATGGCGACCGATGTGATCAGCTCGCCCTGCTTCAGCGTGTTGTCACGGTCCGGCTCACTGCCCGGCAGGCGATGGAAGTCTGAAAATGGGATCGATCGTCGCCCATCTGGGCCGTCAACATTCACTGTCGCATCGAGCGCCGCCATGGCCACGCACATATCCGACGGATGGACTGCGATGCACTGGTCGCTCGCGCCTAGAATGGCGTGTATGCGGTTGACGCCACCGATCGCGGAACAACCGCTCCCCGGCTGACGCTTGTTACAGTGCGTTGACGGATCGTAGAAATAATAGCACCGCGTTCGCTGCAACAGATTTCCGCCGGTGGTGGCAGCGTTGCGAAGCTGCGGCGACGCCCCCGCTAGGATTGCACTCGACAACAACGGCCAGCGGGCACGGATCTCGGGATGCCAAGCCAGCTCCGAATTGCTGACCAGCGCGCCGATACGCACTTCACCGTCGGAAATATCGATCGATTTGAGCGGCAGCCGGTTGATATCGACGACCAGCGCTGGCTGCGCCACGTCATATTTCATGAGATCGACGAGATTGGTGCCGCCGGCCAGTGCGCGGGCATCCGGGTTGTTCAGCGCTGCGATGGCGTCTGCGATCGTGTCGGGTCTGACATAGTCGTAACGGTTCATTCTGCGGCCTCCCTCATGGCGAGGCGTGGCTGCAGCACATCCTCGATCGCGTCGGCGATGTTAGTATAGGCGCCGCATCGGCACAGATTGCCGCTCATATGTTCACGGATTTCGGCCCGCGTGTGGGTATGCCCCTCTGCGAGGAGCCCCGCGGCTGAGCAGATCTGCCCCGGAGTGCAATAGCCGCACTGGAAGGCGTCGCGCTCGATAAAGGCGGCCTGCAGCGGATGCAGTTCGCCTTCCTGCGCCAGCCCTTCAATGGTCGTGACCTCAGCGCCATCGCGTGACACCGCGAGCGACAGGCACGAATTGATACGCTGTCCATCGACCAGCACGGTGCATGCGCCGCACTGCCCCTGGTCGCAGCCCTTCTTGGTGCCCGTGAGTGCAAGCCGCTCGCGCAGTAGATCGAGCAGCGTCACCCAAGGCTCGATCTCGAACGCGTGCTGCGTTCCGTTGACGGTCAGGGAAATTGGAAGTCGGGATTGTGCAATCTGTGTCACGGGCGCCTCGCTCTCTCGTGGCCCGTAGAACCGTTTTAAACGTGACGTGTTCCCCAGGGAACGCGCACGTCTTAGCGGCTGTCCTTCAGATCGATCAGGGCGATGCCAAGATCGTCACGCTTCTTGCGTCGGAGACATGCCGGCGTCTCGGTCACGATGACTTCAAGGGTCGGCCGCACGGTGCCCTTGAGGAAATGGCCGCCGCGGACCGATCCATCGACGAGACCCAGCACCGCATGCAGGTGCAGGCCCGCCTTGCCATCATCCCCCACTGCCACATCGCCCAGCAGGCTCAGTACCTCGCTGGCCTCTTTGAGGGGATCTCCTTGTAAGATCTGGTCTCGTATTCATAATAGGCCACCGTCGCCCGCTCAAACGCGCCGATCGCTGTGATCGAGGCCGCAGCTATACCCGCATCATTGACGTAGGTCGTGAGGGCTGCGAAGGCCTCTTCGCCGGTCTCCAGCACGACCACATGGGTCTTCACGCCATCATCCGCGGAAACAAGCTTGGCTTTCATCGATCACGCGTCTTGATTGGACGAAGGGTGAACGGCGCAGAGCGGAACGCGTTCCGGCATAATGGACAAGGTGCGACGTCAGCTCGCTGGCTATGCGTGGCCCGGTAAGACGAGTTAACTTTGTGTCACGCGAGAGGATGCAGCAAGCATTCGGATGCCGCGGCGGCGGCCTTTCAAGCGGCCAACGGGCGTTACGCGGCAAGCGGCAGCGGAGCGAGGAGACGGCGATGGCGACGCCCTATAAGATTGAGATTTCCGACGACCGGCTCGCGACCATCGCGCGCAAGGTTGCCGACTACGACTGGAGCGAGCTTCCCGACGCGGGAGGTTGGCGATCGGGCGTCGGGGTCGCCGACCTCCAGCGGCTCGTCACCTATTGGCGGGATGTCTACGACTGGCGTGCCGTCGAGCGGCGCCTCAATCGGCTTCCGAATTTCATGACGGATATCGACGGCGAGCACTTGCATTTCGTGCATTTGAAGGACGATGGCTCGAAGCCGCCGCTTCTACTCCTGCACGGCTGGCCAGGCTCGTATCTCGAGTTCGAGCCGCTGCTGGAGCCGCTGGTGGCGGACGGTCATGACGTCGTCGTCCCGTCACTGCCGGGCTTCGCCTTCTCGAAGCCGATCACCGGCCTCGTCGGGCCTCGTCGGGCCGCGGCGTTGATGAACGGGCTGATGGGCGAGCTTTACGGTGCGAAGCGCTTCATCATCCAGGGCGGGGATTGGGGTAACGCCATCGCCGCGTGGATGGCGCACGACTGGCCCGACGCGCTGCTCGGCATTCACCTCAACATGGTCAACCTCCACGCGGAGGATGTCGCACCGACGAGCGACGCGGAAAAGGCATTCGTCGCCAGACGGGACGAACTCTTGGAGCTGGAGAGCGGCTACAGTCACCAGCAGGGGACGCGCCCGCAAACTCTCGGCGCAGCGATGGCCGACAGCCCCGTCGGCGCGGCCGGCTGGATGCTCGAGAAGATCGGCAAGTGGGCCGATCTCCCGGTGGCGCCCGATGGCCGCCCGGACATCTGGAGCAAGTTCTGCGAAGAAGAGCTGCTCACCAACATCATGCTCTACGTCGCGCCGTCCTCGGTCGTCACCGCGACATGGATCTATCACGGCAGGCGCCTCGAAAAGTCGAACAAGTTTCCCGCTGGAACGCGCATCGAGGTGCCGACCGGCGTCGCCGCCTTCCCCGACCCCGTATTCATCCCGCCGCCGCGTTCCTTCGCACAGAAGACCTACGACATCGTGCATTGGAGCGACATGCCGTCGGGCGGCCACTTCGCCGCTTGGGAGGAGCCAGACCTGATGCTGAGCGACCTGCGGGCGTTCGTCGCACTAATCGTCGGCAAAAGCTCGTGACGTCGGCAATCTTGGCGAACGCGGAATTGGCAGCTATACCCGCGGCCCTGCCGCCGACATGGCGGAACTAGTCCAGGAGGGCTGCAACGCCTCCTCCTCGCGACTATCGATCAGCAACCGAAAGCGGTCTGCGTTGCTCAACCGCAGCCAGATCAAACGCGCTCTTCAGTGTTCGCGGGCTTCGCGAGCCGCCTGCGAACGCGAGCCATGCGATCCTCAGTCGCAGAAATCACAGCGAGCTCAGATTCTAGCCGATCAAAAATCGGCAAATATGTTGGACCGTTCTTGCCGGCGCGCTGCATTGCCAGAGCAAGTCGGTCGAGCGCGGCTTCGATGTCGCGTATTGTTGGTGTTCGCGCCATCACTGATAAGCTCTGCCCGACAGAGAGGCCGTTTTCCGACTCGACGCGATAGTCTCGATTAAGCCCAAGCGACGGCGCATTGTCGAAGCTGGTGGCGGCTCTAGGCGAGATGCGTGTCGTCTGGCGAATGCCCCATTCCGGTCACCCAAGAAGGCCGCAGATGCGATTGGAGAGATCACCCTCGTTGAGGTGCCCTGTCGGATCACCTCGTGCTGTGCGGCCCCGGAAGGTAGCGCCCGGGCGTCGCTCATCGACCGCGGTTGATCTGCTACGCCTTCGCTGACCAAATTCCCGGGTGGCGCAAAGGCCCGGTCGCCGATACCTGCTGACTCGGCAGCCGCCTTCGATATCCGAGATTCAGTGGCACCTAAATTCGCGGCTGAAATTTCTATCGTAACATTCGCTGCATTGCTGATTGCCGGATCCGACTGCGCCAATTTGATCGCAAGAAAAACTCCCGGTGCTCGGACTGCAATCGCGCAGCCGAAAGTCTGTCCTCTGCCGCGCTCTCCAAAATCGACGTCGCCCAACGAGCTTACGTCTTCAACACCCGATAAACGAATTTCTTGAGCGAACTTCCAAGCGTGCCTTGCGCCCTTGAGACCTGAGTCGGATACGGTGGCCGCGACACCGATGACTTGATCGCAATACTTTGGCTCGAATGAAACATTCATGACGTACGACACCCTTGCAAAAGGTTGCCGCACGTCCTGCGCGGGAGACAATTCCCACATAGACCGATCGTAGTGGCGTTGCCAGATCGCCAAGCGAGCTTATCAACAACAAGGCAGCTCTCGACGACCATGTACAAGCGGCGCGTCATCGATGCGTCGAAGGGTTTATCCCCTCTGTCTATGTCTCTTCTCTTTCTCTGTCTCTGTCTCTGTCTCTTCTCTGTCTCTGGCATAGCATCGCGCTAGCAGCTTGCTAGCGTTTCGCTAGCCAAGCGCTATACAATGAATATTCCAGCGCAATATCAATATGATAAGACAAGCCCGAAGTGATTTTGCCATCACTCGCGTCGCTGAATGATAGTCTCGAACATTGCGCCGATTACGTGCTCATCTCGCGAGATCGCCAAGGGTCAAATCGTAGGCTGCTAGCGCTTCGCTAGCGACACGCAAGCACGTGGCGATCGGGATTGCCTGACACAGAGCGCGGCAGCTGCCCCCGTGATGATGACTGCACTCCTTCCAGTCGTTCATGAAGAAACTCGCACATAATTTTCGATGCGGATGAACTGCGCGACACTGGAGCTCAGCGTGAAGTCCTCAAAACGATGCGAACGAATCACTTTGAATTCGAACTCGATCCGATCGATCTGGGTTGTGCCGCTTTACGCATCCGGGTCAGACGATGGCCCGATCAAACGGATAGACGATCTTCAAGAGCTCCTCGCGATAAAGCTTCAACGAGCCGCCCGAGCCATACTGCTCGCGGTCGATCGCATGGCCCATCAGGATCTTGCGCAGTTCGTCATCGACCCGCCCCTCTTTCATCCGGTCCTCAAAAGTGTGCCGGAACGAGTAGAGCGTTTCCTTGCCAGTCGGCCGAAGGTTGTTCTCTCGCAGATATTTGTTCACGGTCTGGGACAGCGCGTTACCGGACTCTCGGTAGCGCGGGAAACCGTCTGGATGCAGCTTCATCGCTTCGAGCGCCACCCCGACCAGAGGAATGCGGCGGACCGACGAGACAGTCTTCACCTCGTGCGGCTCGTCGGGGTCAAATGACGGCTCGACGAGGATGTGCGGCACCTGATGGTGAAGCTTGATTCGCTCCTCCCGCAGATAGCGAATCTCGATTGGCCGCGCGCCCGTCTCGATGCAGACCAGGGCAATGTGCCGGGCCTCGTCATTGAGTCCAGCGAGTGACGCGCCCCTCATGAGCATGTCGCCGACAAACTCGATCGGATATGGAATGCGGCGCTTCTTGAACTTCTGGCGGAAGTTAAGCCCCTCAAACGGGTTGGGTATTTCGGCATTGATATGCTCGAAGTACCGGCCGTGGAGAATGCGCATATCGCCGACCCGTCGATTGCCAAGGGAGACCGACATACGCTTGGCGCCCTTCTGCGATGGCGCAATGAGCGCCTTATAGTGTTCGTGGAATTTTTTGGCGTCGTCGCGGGTGATCTCCTCGATCGGTTTGTCTTCGCCCATCACTTCGTTGAAGGCGTCTACGGCGTAGCCCTTGACCTTTTTCCACGAAGCCTTCTGTTCTTCGCTCTTGCCGGCGATCTCGATGGCCGCAATCTCTTCGCAGTAGATTTTGAAGGCATCGGTCACCTTGACCTTCGGCCGCTCCACGCCGCCGAGAATGGCAGCCTCTGTCGCAACTGGCGTGCGGGGGTCGCTGATGGCTTGGACGCGCCTTAGGATCTCTTCCAGTGATAGGCCCGCCACTTCGCCGGCCGGCATGTACCGAAAGCCCATCGCTTCCGCTCGCCTCCGGGCTGCGTTGTAATTCGCCCAGGCCAGCTTCTGCTCGGTCCCGGACAGCATTGCTGCCCAATATTCGTTATCGGCGGCTTCGAGGATATCGCGCTTCGCCCGCGCCTTGGCGAGATCGTCCGTTTTCAGCGACTGGCGCACGAACGGCGCGCGGGAATCGAGGTTCACAACGGCCTGCGGAACTCGCCTATAATAGTGATATTTACCGTCACGGATCTTTAGGAAGCGGTCAAAATTATCGTGCCGAACCAATGCACTCTCCGGGGTCGTGTAACACGTTTTGTATCCCGGATTGTAGCACGATAACTAACAAAATCTCCAGAAATGAAAAAGGCTCCGGAGATTTCCGGAGCCTTTTCAATAACCTACCGTTTCCGAAGAAACGAGGAACTGGTGCGCTCGAAAGGACTCGAACCTTCACCCTGTTACGGACTGCCACCTCAAGGCAGCGCGTCTACCAATTCCGCCACGAGCGCTGGAAATGACCGGCGGGGCAAATCGCCCGGCCGGTTCGACCGGCGCCGATGTAACAAACCTATGATGGGGGCACAAGGCCTGAACCGCGTTCCCTCACCATCTCTGTGGGGAATTTTATGGACGCCCGGTTAGCGCCGATCCGGTGAGCGCGGCAGCATCTGCTTGACCTCGACCGCAATGCGGTTGCGATCGACCATCACGGCGCCTGACGCGACGGGCAGATTGTTGGCGAGAATCTTCACCTCGTCCTGCTCTGTGGCGTCGAGCTCGATGATGGCGCCGCGGCTGAGGCGCATCACCTGATGGACGGGCATCGAGGTGGTGCCGAGCACGACCATGATGTCTACGGAAATCTTGTCGAGGGTTGGCACGTCGGCCCCACGGTCACCAGTTAAGGAACTGCACGCATGCGTGCTAAACGGTCCCCGAGATCAGCACGCTTATGGTTAGCCAATGGTTAATGACCGCCAAACCCTCGATCTGACACCGTTTTCGCGCGGCGCCCCCGGCCATGCCGTGGAATGGCGGATCGAAAACGCACCGATTCCCTATCCCGAGGCCGTCGCCGCCATGGAAGCGCGGGCCGCCGCCATCGCCAATGGCGAGGCGCCGGAACTGGTCTGGCTGCTCGAACATCCCCCGCTCTACACGTCGGGCACCTCGGGCAAGGACGACGACCTGCTCGACGCGCGATTCCCGGTATTCGAAACCGGCCGCGGTGGCCAGATCACCTATCACGGCCCCGGCCAGCGCGTGGCCTATGTGCTGCTGGACCTGAAAGCGCGGCGGCCGGACGTGCGCGCCTATGTGGCGGCACTGGAAGACATGATCATCCGCACCCTCGCTGCCTTCAATGTGAAAGGCGAACGGCGCGAAGATCGCGTCGGCGTCTGGGTGAACCGGCCCGACAAGGGCGCGGGCTTCGAGGACAAGATCGCCGCCATCGGCGTGCGGCTGAAGCGCTGGGTCTCGTTTCACGGCATCGCCATCAATGTCGAACCGGACCTTTCGCATTTCAATGCGATCGTGCCATGCGGCGTCGTCGATCCCCGCTATGGCGTGACGAGCCTGGTCGATCTCGGTTTGCCCGTGACCATGACGGATGTGGACGTCGCGCTGAAGCAGGCATTCGGTGAGGTGTTCGGGGAGATGCAGGACGCCGATGCCGATGTGACGGCGTGGGGTCTGTAGGGTGGGCAAAGGAGCGTAGCGACGTGCCCACCATGTCCCACACGGCTGGTGAAGGTGGGCACGCTGCCGCCATCGCGCTTCGCGCGCTGGCGGACAAGCCGCTTTGCCTACCCTACAGGCCACAGACAGCACTTAGAGGTGCTCCAGATTACCGGCGTTGAAATCGGTATTTGCGCGGGCTATCGCTTCATCGTTCAGGCGATCCGTTCAACGCGCCATCGGCTCGGATGGCATGGCTTGCCCGACATGCGCTGGCGCGTCGCGCGCTTCTGATCGCGTTTGGTGGGGCGTGGCCGTTGAGCATTGTCGATGACAATTTCGATCTGTACTTCGCGCATCGTCGCGAACTGGTCGATTATGCATCGGCAATCGTGGGCGACCGCTCGCGCGGCGAGGACGTGGTGCAGGAAGCCTTCCTCCGCCTGCGATCGCCGGCCATCGAACATCCGATCGCCGAGCCGCTCAGATATCTGCGCCGCATCGTCCGCAATCTCGCGCTCGACTGGACGCGGCGCCTGTCGCTGGAGCGCCGGATCTTCGAGAACGGGGCCGAGACCGAAGCGATTGCCGAGGATCGGCCCGGCCTCGAGCGCCAGCTGGCCTCCCGCGAGGACCTCGGCCTTGTCTACAAGGCCATGTCCGAACTCCCGGAGCGCACCAGGATCGCCCTTGAACTCCACCGTTTCGAGGGCTGGAAGCTCAAGGACATCGCGCAGCATCTTGGAATATCCACGGCCCTGGCCCATACCCTCGTCTATGAGGGCCTGGATCATTGCCGGCGCGCGCTCGCCAAGAGGTCGTGACGACCTCGGCGCGTCATTCTGAAAGATCAGTCCCCTCATTCGTTCTATAAGTGAACGGCGCCGTTCCATCGGGTCTCAGCTCATGGTGCGACGACGAAATATTCCGGGGAGCCACGACGATTCCGCGCGACAAGGACAACGAGACATTGGCGCAGGACGCCCTGCACTGGCTGATCGCCAGTCGGGACGAACCGGGCGACGCTGCCTTGCAGGAGCGCTTGCGCATCTGGCGCGCGACAAGCCCCGCCCACGAACGCGCATGGCAGGAGGCCGAGCGCACGTGGGACGCATTGGGTGACTTGCCTGCTGCGTCGGAATCCAAGCCTCAACAACGCAAAGGCGGGCGCCAATCTGCCAGCGCAACGATGCGGGCGGCATCGCGTCCCCGCGGGCGACGCGTGACGGCGACCGCGATCGGTCTGATCGCCGCATGCCTGTGCATCGCCTATCTGCCCGTGGTCATGATCTGGTTCAGTGCCGATCATCGCACCGGCACCGCCGAAACGCGCCAGATCCGTCTTGAAGATGGCAGCACCGTCTATCTCGGCGCCGACAGCGCCATCAAGCTTGCTTATGCGCCCGAGCGACGACGCATTCATCTGCTGTCTGGGCAGGCCTATTTCGACGTCGCCCCCGATCGCAACCGGCCGATGACGGTGGTGAGCGGCGATGTGGAGACGACCGTGCTCGGCACTGCATTCGACGTGCGCATGCAGTCCAGCAGCGTGGCAGTTGCCGTCAATCACGGACGCGTCGCGGTCGCACGCGCCGATGACGCCAGGGACGCAGGGCCCGTGCTGCGTGCGGGCGACTGGGCGCGTGTGGCCGATGGCACCGCCATCGAACGCGGCACCGGCGCCGCCGATGCTGCGGGATCATGGCGCAGCGGGACATTGATCGTCACTGATGAGACGGTCGCGGATATGATCGATGAAATCCGGCGCTACTATCGCGGCAAGATCGTCGTGCTCAATGCGGGGCTAGGCCATGAGCGCGTCACCGGCGTGTTCAAGCTGAACGATCCGCTCGCAGCATTGCGTGCCGTTGCGGAAGCGAATGGCGGCGCGGTCCGCCAGATTAGCCCCTGGCTCACGGTCGTCTATCGAAACTGAGCAACTGGCTGTGCTGCGTCAAAGCTGCGCACGACTTTTCTGAAAATACGCCCGCCTGCTTCGTCCCTTCATTAGGGACACGCTGATCATCGCGCGGCGATGTCCCCGATGCATGTGCTGGGGATTGCAGAAAATGAGTGTGAATAACAATCGGTCGGCAAGCGGCATGCTCGCGGGATGCCTGTTTGCAACGACAGCGCTGGTGCTGTCCGGCACGGTTGTTCCGGTCCATGCACAGCAGACGAGTGCAACACTCGCCCAGAAGAACTTCAATATCGGCGCGCAATCCCTGGCTGTCGCGCTGACGCAGTTCGGACGGCAATCGGGATTGCAGGTGTCGGTGAGTTCGGCGGCAGCGCGTGGACGATCGTCGCCCGGCGTGTCCGGTACACTGACGCCGGACCAGGCGCTCTCGCAGCTCTTGTCAGGCACGGGCATGCAGTTCCGGTTCAGCGACTCCGGCACCGTGGTGATCTCCGCGAACGACGCTTCCTCCGCCAGCGGCGCCGTCAGCGCCGCCAATGGAGAAATCCAGCTCGACACGATCGAAGTGTCGGGCGCACGGGTGTCGTCGTCGGATGCGCCCTATCAGACGCCGGCGCCGGTCACGCATATTTCCGAGCAAAGCATCGAACGCTTCCGCGGCTCGAGTCCCGCCGACATGTTTCGCGGAACGCCCGGCGTGATGTCGGGTGAATCCCGCAACGGCGCAGGTTCGATCGACGTCAACATCCGCGGCATGCAGGGTTTTGGACGCGTCGCCACCACCGTCGACGGCGCGGAGAACGCGACCTCGGTGTATCAAGGCTATCAGGGCGTTTCGAACCGCACCTTCGTCGATCCGGACCTGCTCGCAGGCATCGACATCCAGAAGGGATCGGACGCCGCATCGCGTGGCATCGCCGGATCGGTTGCCATGCGCACCCTGTCGGCAGACGACATCATCAAGCCCGGCAACAACTGGGGTGTCCGTGTGAAGGGCGGCTTCGGCACCAACTCCGCGACGCTTGTCCCCGGCGCCGTGGCCGGCTACAACATGCAGAACATCTTCGGCGGCCAGCCGATCGTGACGGCATCGCCGACCGGTCTCGACCGACCGGGCTTCCTGGAGCCCACCAATGGCTCAGGCAGTGCCGTCGTGGCCGTGCGCGAGGAAGGCTACGACCTCCTTGCCGCTTATGCCTATCGCAAGCGCGGCAACTATTTTGCCGGCTCCAAAGGCGAGACCGCACAGCCGGTGAACACCGGGCCGCGGCCGAACTATCCCGGCTATGTGGAGAATGCCGGGCTGGCGAATTATCGCCCCGGCGAGGAAGTGCTCAATACCCAGATGGAGACGCAGTCGTGGCTGACGAAAGCGACGCTGCGCTTCGATGACGAGAAGTCGATCCAGTTCGGCTATTCCGGTTTCCGCAGCGAAGCGGGCGACCTCATCGCATCGCTGCTTCCCACCAATAGCAGCCAGGCACAGCAGAACGGCAACACGGCCGGCGCCAAGGTCGATACGCTAACGGCGCGCTATCAGTGGAAGCCGTCGGACAACGCGCTGATCGACCTGAAGGCCAATATGTGGATGACCTATCTGGAACTGCGCAATCCGCGACGCGGCAGAAGCCTCATCACGCCGGAATCGATCAGCCTGCCTGCCACGCATCGCACGGGATCGGATGCCCAGATGTGGGGCGCCGACGCCACCAACACCTCGCGCTTTTCGCTCGACAGTTTCCGCGCCCTCGCCCTCACCTATGGTGTGTCCTATCTGAGCGAGGACACCAACCCGACGCCCTATGCGTCCGTCCTCGACGCCGGTTTCACACCGCGCGACGGCGAGCGACACGAGGCAGCGACCTTCACCAAGGTCGCCTACAATCCCGTCGACTGGCTGACCCTGAATGGCGGCCTGCGCTATTCCATGTCCCGCTCGCACGACCGCGCCATCCCGGCCAATATCAACACCATCAATGTGAAGCCCAACCGCACGGATGACGGATTCAGCCCCTCGGCCGGCGTCACCATCGAACCCGTCAAGGGCGCTCAGTTCTATGTGAACTATTCCAACGCGCTGCGCTTCCCGAGCCTGGCCGAGTCGGTGTCGGCCTTCTCGCTCACCGCCAATCCCAATGTCGGCCCCGAACGCGCCAGCAACTGGGAAATCGGATCCAATCTCGTCAAGGATGGCGTGATGGCCCATGGCGACAAGGCGATGCTCAAGTTCCAGTATTTCAACTGGGACGTGAAGGACTATATCGCCCGAGCCTTCACCGTACTGCCCGACGGGACCCAGGGCATGCAGATCTTCAACATCGACCGGGCGAAGTTTGCCGGCCTCGAACTGTCATCCCGCTATGAGAACAACGGCTTCACCATCGACGCCGGCGCGAACTATTATCTCGACGTCGCCTATTGCCAGCGGCAGCGCAGCTGCGACAGCCGATCGCTCTATGGCGACTTCGCGACCAATTTCATTCCGCCGAAATACTCAGCCAATGTCACCGTGTCGCAAAAACTGCTCGACGATGCGTTGACCATCGGCGGACGCGCGACCTATATCGGCCCGCGCGCCATCGCGCATGGCCAGGCAACGTCGCAAGGGCTCGGCCAGTTCATCTCGCTGGTCGATTGGCGCCCCTACTGGCTGATCGACACTTTCGCGGACTACAAGATCAACCAGACCTGGACCGCCGGCATTCGTGTCGAGAACCTGCTCGATCAATATTATGTCGATCCGCTCGGCCTCGTGCAGCAGCCCGGACCGGGCCGCACCTTCTATGCAACCCTCACCGGAACACTCGGCAATTCCGATCCGCTGCCACGATGGCACACGCTGTCCGGACGAAGCGGTGCGACGGCAGGCCGAACCGACTGGACGGGTCTCTATGCCGGCGGTCATGTCGGCTCCGGCGCCGCGCAGCTGCAGGGCATTACCACCGATCTCGACGGTTCGACGAACGGCATCTCACCGGCCGAATCCGCCAATCAGGATCTGCGCAGCCTGCTGTTCGGCGGCCAGGTCGGCTTCAACTACCAGTTCGCCAACCGCATGGTCGTCGGCCTCGAGGCGGACTGGAGCCGATCGCTGTTCAAGGGCCAGCAGTCCGCTTTCATCACCCAGGGTGGACTGGCCGGTACCGGCAATCTCGAAGCGAAGATGCATTACGACATCGACTGGCTGTCCACATTGCGGGCACGGGTCGGCTATGCGCTGGACAACAACCTGCTTGTCTATGCCACCGGCGGCGTTGCCGTCGCCCATGAAACGCAGTCGCGCGACCAGTATCGCTCCGATGTCGCGGGTTCGGCCGCGCCCGACGGAAACGTCACCAACTTGTTTGCAGTCGAGCAGCTGTCGATGACACGCACGGGATTCACCGTCGGCTTCGGCGGGGAATATGCGATCAATGACCGCTGGTCCATCAAGGCGGAATACGGCTACGTCCATTTCCCGAAGAAGTCGGCCCAGTTCCGCAATGCGCGCGCAGGAACGGGACGAGCCTATTCGAGCATCGAACAGGTGGGCGCGACGCCGATGCCGAGTCTGCCCGATCAATATCCCGGCGATCCCGACGTGATCGACTATTGTACGAATATCGACCCGAGCGACTACCGATGCCAGCCTTACGACGAACCGATCTATGGCAACGTCAACCACACCGGCGCGTCCAACGTGGTCAAGGAACGTGAGGCATCAAGCTCCCTCGGCGCACACTCACTCAAGATCGGCCTGAATTATCGGTTCTGACGACATCGGTGCGGCGGTCAGAGCGTTCCCAATTGCGAGAACGTCTCGCCGCCTATGCGCAGCTTGAGCATGTCGGGCAGTGCGTCGCTTGGCACGACATGATCGACCCGCGCCGGCGGGGGCCGCGATGGCACAGTTCGATCATCTCCATGACCGCATCCTTCGGCCCGGCAAACACCGCTTCGACGCTGCCGTCGCGGCGGTTGCGCACCCAGCCCTGCAGGCCAAGCAGGATCGCCTGATCGCCGGTCCAGGCGCGGTAGCCGACGCCCTGCACCCGCCCGGTGACGATCACATGGCGGATGATGTTCGGCATTACTTTTTCAGCCCGAGGAAATCGACACCGCGCTGCTTCACCTCGGCGCCGCGGGTGACGCTCTGCATCAGTTCGGCCGAAGCGAGGTTCTTCAACTCCTTCGGCCCGGCGCCGTCGCGCACGGCTTTCAGCGTCGCATGCACGGCGGCCATCGCGGCCGAGATCGGGGCATGGCCCTGAATGCAGATGCGGACGCGCTGGGCGCTGAGGAAATCCCAGTCGATCATGTCGTCGCTGGGCGTGCCGAGCACGATGGGCAGCGTTGTCGCCTTGCTCGCTGCTTCCAGCTCAGCGCGGTTCTTGAGGCCCGTGAACATGATCGCATCGACGCCGGCCGCTTCATAGGATTTGGCACGCGCGATGGCATCGTCCAGCGAGGTGATCGATGCTGCACCGGTGCGGCCGACAATCACGAGTGCCGGATCCTGCCGGGCGTTGAGCGCGGCCTTGACCTTGCCGAGTCCCTCTTCCGCCGAGATCACCTGCGCCTTCGCCTCACCGAAGGCTGCGGGCAGCAGCGTATCTTCGATGGTGAGGCCACAGGCGCCGGCGGCTTCCAGTTCCTCCACCGTGCGGCGAACATTGAGCGCATTGCCGTAGCCGTGATCGGCATCCACCAGCACCGGCAGGGAGCCGGCGCGCGACATGCGTCGCATCTGCTCGGTGAGCTCGGACAGCGTGATCAGCGCGATATCGGGATCGCCGAGAATGGCGAGCGATGCCGCGGATCCGCCGAACATGCCGACCTCGAAGCCGAGGTCTTCGGCGATGCGAACCGAGATCGCGTCATAGACCGATCCCGGACGCACACAGCGATCGCCGGCCAGAATGGCCCGCAATCCGTAACGGCGTTGCCGGAACGTCGTCACGCGAATTCAAGGATGAGCGCATCCACTGCCAGCGTCGCGCCAGCAGCGGCATGGATCTTCTTGACGGTGCCGTCGCGTTCGGCACGCAGCACGTTCTGCATCTTCATCGCCTCCACCACGGCGAGCGTCTCGCCGGCTTTGACGTCCTGACCTTCGGTCACGGCAATCGAGACCACGAGGCCCGGCATCGGACAGAGCAGCTTCTTGCCGGTATCGGCCTTGACGCCGATCGGCATCAGGCGCGCGGCGGTGGCTTCGGCCTCGGTATAGACATTGACCGCGACCTCAAAGCCCTGATGCGCGATGCGGATGCCCGACGCCTGTGGGCGCACCTGCATGGCGACGTGATGGCCGTCGATGGTGCCATCCCATACCGGCACGCCGGGCTTCCAGGACGACACGACACGATGCGCGGTGCCGGCTTTGCCATCGGCATCGACGAAAGCCACGGTGACGACGTCCCCGTCACGGGCGACATCGAGCAGCACTTCCTCACGCTCGAGCCAGACGGCGCGGCGGCCTGCGCGCACCACCGGACGGCCGATCATCTGGCCGGAGATCTGGCGCTTGCGCTCGCCATAGACGGCATCGACCGCCGCAGCCACCGCAGCGATGCGGCGGGCCACCTCGCCTTCCGGCGCCTTGGCGGCAAAACCGTTCGGAAATTCCTCGGCGATAAAGCCGGTGGAGATATTGCCGCTGCGCCAGCGCGGATGAACCATCAGCGCCGACAGGAACGGGATGTTGTGGCGGATGCCATCGACATAAAAGGCGTCGAGCGCATTGGCCTGCGCATCGATGGCCGCAGCGCGCGACGGCGCGTGGGTGACGAGCTTGGCGATCATCGGATCGTAATAGATCGAGATCTCGCCGCCCTCCTGCACGCCGGTGTCGTTGCGCACGGTAACGCCGCCCTCGACATGGCTTTCGGCCGGCGGGCGATATTTCACCAGACGGCCGATGGACGGCAGGAAGTTGCGGAACGGATCTTCCGCATAGACACGGGACTCGACGGCCCAACCGGTGAGCGTGACATCCTTCTGCGCGATCGCAAGCTTCTCGCCGGCGGCAACGCGGATCATCTGCTCGACGAGATCGACGCCGGTGACGAGTTCCGTCACGGGATGCTCGACCTGCAGGCGGGTGTTCATTTCGAGGAAGTAGAAGCTCTTGTCCTGCCCGGCGACGAATTCGACGGTGCCGGCCGAGTCGTAATTCACAGCCTTGGCGAGGGCCACGGCCTGCTCGCCCATCTTGCGGCGGGTGGCCTCATCGAGCAGCGGCGACGGCGCTTCCTCGATGACCTTCTGGTTGCGGCGCTGGATCGAGCATTCACGCTCGCCGAGATAGATCACATTGCCATGCTTGTCGCCCAGCACCTGGATTTCGATGTGGCGAGGATCGACGATGAACTTTTCGATGAAGACGCGATCGTCGCCGAACGAGGCCTTGGCTTCGGCCTTGGCGAGATTGAAACCTTCGGCGACTTCAGCGGTCGAATGCGCGATGCGCATGCCCTTGCCGCCACCGCCGGCGGACGCCTTGATCATCACGGGATAGCCGATCTCGTCGGCAATCTTCACCGCATGCTTGTCGTCCTCGATGACGCCGAGATGGCCGGGCACCGTGGAGACCTTGGCGGCAGCCGCCGCCTTCTTGGATTCGATCTTGTCGCCCATCGCCGCGATGGCGCCGGGGTTCGGGCCGATGAAGACGATGCCGGCCGCTTCCAGCGCGCGCGGGAACGCCTCGCGCTCGGACAGGAAGCCGTAACCGGGATGCACCGCTTCGGCGCCGGTCTTCTTGCAGGCCTCGACGATCTTCTCGATCAGGAGATAACTCTCGGCGGCCGCCGGCGGGCCGATGAACACGGCCTCGTCCGCCATCTCCACATGCAGCGCATCGCGGTCCGCTTCGGAATAGACGGCGACCGTCTTGATCCCCATCTTGCGGGCGGTCTTGATGACCCGGCAGGCGATCTCGCCGCGATTGGCGATCAGAATTTTTTTGAACATGAGCTGTCTTGCTTGCAACCTTGAGGCGGGATGGGGCCGGACAAACCGGCAGCGCAATGTGGCATGGAGTGGCGGTCGTCACAAATCCGCAGCCGGCAAGCGCGACGCGCGCCGGCACGCAGCCCGGGGGGCCGCGAAACCTTGAATGCCGATGTCACCGGGCGCTGCGTCACCGCAATCTTTCCGTTGGGCCGATCGTTCTCTCCACGACACGGATTTCGCCCAAAACGGCCGATGCCGCAACCTCATTTTGCCCATGGGCTCATGGGCTTGGCGCAAGACGGTGATGTCCGCCTCGCGGGATGAAAACCAGATTGGGCTGCTTTGTCTGGTATGCCGTCAAGCAGCCGACCGGATGGGGCGGACCAGCAGTTCGGCCGGTATTTTCCAGGCCGCACTGACCTTACGGATCATTTCAACAGTCAGCGCGCGGCGGCGCCCCAACACTTCCGATGCCCGCGACCGCGATCCAAGCAGTTCCGCAAGCTCCGCTTGCGTATGTCCGAGTTCATCGATGGCGTAGTTCAGGAGATCAACCGGATCCGATGTGTCCCCGTCGGGCCACCGCTCCTCTTCATACTTCTCCACGAGCATCGCCAACACATCGAGCTTGTCACCATCGGCAGTGCCGACCTCTGCGCCCCACAGCCGTTCGATCTCCCGCACCGCCGCGGCGTGATCGTCATCGTTGCGAATGAGGCGGATATCCATCCTGTCAGTCCTAGAATTGGGCCACGGTCAACGCGTCGATCCGGTCATATTCAGCGTGCGTGCCGATGAATTTCACGAAGACCATCTGCCGGTGAAAATCCAATGCGGCGATCAGGCGGAAATTGCCGCCAGCAACCTCGAACCTGACACGCTCGCCATTGAGAACCTTCGCGGCGGGCGCAGCAGATCGAACATCATCCATGGACGTCCAAACCGATGCGCGAACCAGCGTCCGCCATCTCATCAGCGGGGATGCTGTCTCGGGATGCGAGCGCGCATAGGCGGCAAGGACATTCCACGAGATGATCCTCATGCGTGTAAGTATGTTCCCAAAACGGGAACTACGCAACGCAAAAACGGCGGAGCCCTGCCCCGCCGTTTCTGTATCCAGTCCGGTCGTCCAACTTACATGCCGATGTCGAACACCGCCGGCAGTTGCGCGAGCGGGAGCGTGGCGGCGCCGACGACGGCGGCGAGCAGCGTCATGATGGTGGCGTTGCTGACGCGCTTGGCGCGCATCTGCGATGCGATCCATTCCAGCACCTCGACATTCACGCCGACGGCCTTGGTCGGGGCCCAGCTGTCGATGGACACGTCCGGCGACAGCGCGATATCGCGCGACGGCACCGGCAGGCCCGACGCGGACGCGGCATGATGCACGACGGCCTTGGCAAACAGATCGTCGAAACGGCCTTCGTCGCTGCGCTCGCGCGCGGCGGCGTTGATGGCGAACAGCGCTTCGGCCTCGTCGCGGCTGACCGGCTGGCTGGCGAGCGCCGACGCACCGAGAATGCGCGCGCACCAGGCGGCGTCATCGGCGTCGAGCGCGCGGGAGAAATGGATACGGCCCTTTGTGGTGGGACCTTCGCCGGTGATCACGCCGTCGCGGACCACGGTGAGCGCCTCTGCCGCAGTGCGGCGATCAGCGATGGCGGATGGTTCGAGGGCGCCGAATACCTCGGCAACGGCAGCGGTGGACATTTCAAACTCTTCTGTTTGCAGCACTTTTCGGGATACCCAGCAAATCCCACGAGCGAATTAACGAGCGGTTAAGACAAGGATTTGGTCGTTTCCTTATCCCCAACCGTTGCAATTCAGTCGCGCCTGGGCGCTGCTTGGTTCGATCAGATGTGACGATCACCTCCGGCGGCATTGCGCCTCCGCCGCGGCAACTTCGCGGCATCTCATCACTTGATATTGCCGAGGCTATAATGTCGCAGAGACCTTGCGTGAAAGGCGATGCTCTGGCGCGCATCAAAGGGAGAAGGATCTTGTCCTTTTCGTGAGCCGGTTCCCATCTCGCAGCCGCCTACCTATAATCAACCGACGCACGCTTCTCGGCGCGGCCCCTTCCCAAGACATGAGGTTTATCCATGGCTCTCCAGATCAATTCCGTTGCTCCGGATTTCGAAGCAGACACCACCAACGGCGCCATCAAATTCCATGACTGGATCGGCGACAGCTGGGCACTGCTGTTCTCGCATCCGAAGGACTTCACCCCGGTCTGCACCACCGAGCTCGGCGCCCTCGCCCATCTGCAGGGCGAATTCGACAAGCGGAACGTGAAGCTGATCGGCCTGTCCGTCGATCCCGTGCACAAGCATTCGCTGTGGGTCGCCGACATCAACGAGACCCAGGGCGCCGAGCCGAAATTCCCGATGATCGGCGACACCGAGCTGAAGGTGTCGAAGCTCTACAACATGCTGCCGGCCGACGCGCCCGGCCTCGCCGATGGCCGCACCGCCGCCGACAATGCGACCGTCCGCAACGTGTTCGTCATTGGCCCGGACAAGAAGATCAAGCTGATCCTCGTCTATCCCATGACCACCGGCCGTAACTTCCAGGAAATCCTGCGCGTCATCGACAGCCTGCAGATGACCGCCAAGCATCGCGTCGCCACCCCGGCCGATTGGCAGCAGGGACAGGACGTCATCATCGCCGGCTCGGTGACCAATGACGAGGCGAAGACGATCTATCCGAACGGCTGGAAGGAGCCGAAGCCCTATCTCCGCATCGTACCGCAGCCGAAGTAACGCTGCGAACGACTTGCAGAAACCACAAGGCGCCGCGAGATGATCGCGGCGCCTTGTTTGTTTTGATCGTCATTGCGAGGAGCCCTTGCGACGAAGCAATCCAGTTCTTTCCCCGCCTGGGACTCTGGATTGCTTCGTCGCTTCGCTTCTCGCAATGACGGCGGAGAGGTCAGCTCCTCGGTGCCAGCCAATCCGTGATGATCAGTCCGAGCGTCCCTGCAGTCGCAGTGACGAACGTACCCCAGGCGAGATCGACGACCACCACCGGCCAGGTCCAGTGTTTGAGCAGCGACAGCGAGGTCAGCTCGAAGGTCGCGTAGCAGAAGAAGCCGAACAGCGCGCCATAGAGCAAGGCCGAACGCCAGGTCGCGTCGCTGGCGGCGCTGACGAAGATCAGGATGCCGCCGATATAGAGGCAGTAGAACAGAATGGCCGGCGCGAGACGAACCTCACCGAGCATGTCGCCGACCTGCGACTGGAAGAATCCCTTGGCGATGAAGCCGAGGAAGAGAAGATCGAGCGGCAGCATGACGATGAAGGTCGCCACATAGAGAATCACATTGCGCTTCACGTCGGTCTCCATTCCGTTGAAAGGTGCATACGAACAGATACGCATCAGCATCTGCAAGGTTGCAAGTTGCGGTATCAGAGACTGGATCGATCGCGCCGCATCCGTGTTAGATCGATGACATGACCGATCAAGCACCCATCATCGTCTGGTTTCGCGACGACCTCCGCCTATCCGATCACCCCGCACTTCATGCCGCAGCCAGGTCCGGCGCGCCGGTGCTCTGTCTCTATCTGCTCGACGAGCACAGCAAGCAGATCAAAGCACCGCAGGCGCGGCCGATGGGCGGCGCCACGCGATGGTGGTTGGCACAGTCGCTACGAGCGCTATCGGCGCGCATCGATGCCATCGGCGGCACGCTGGTGTTGCGCCAGGGCGCCGCGGCAAAGGTCATTCCCGCCCTCGCCCGCGAGATCGATGCGAGCCATGTCTACTGGAACGAAATCGCGCAGGCACCGCATCTCGCCATCGCCGATGACGTTACAGAGGCGCTGGCCGACCTCGATATCGGCACCGAGAGCTTTGCCGGCGACCTGCTGACGCATCCAAACACCATTCGCATGAAGGAGGGTCGCGGTCTGCGCGTCTTCACGCCGTTCTTCAAGCGCATCCTCGCGATGGGCGGCCCCGCGAAGCCCGTGCCGGCGCCGAAGAAGCTGATCGCGGCGCCCAAGGTGAAGAGCGACAAGCTTGATGACTGGAAGCTCGAACCGAGCAAACCAGACTGGGCCGGAGGTCTTCGCGAGAGTTGGACACCCGGCGAAGTCGCGGCGCACAGACTGCTGAAGGCATTCCTCAAGAACATTCAGGGCTACGCGGCCGATCGCGATCGCCCCGACCGCGACGGGACGTCGCGCCTCTCGCCGCATCTGCGCTTCGGCGAAATCAGCCCCCGGCAGATCTGGCACGCGGCGCAATTCACCGCGGACGAGCATCCGAAACTGCAAAGCGACATCGGAAAATTCCTCAGCGAACTCGGCTGGCGCGACTTCTGCCGTCATCTCTTGTTCGACATTCCCGATCTCGCCACCCGCAATCTGCAGGAGTCCTTCGACGATTTCCCATGGAAGACCGATCGCAAGGCGCTGAAGGCGTGGCAGCGCGGATTGACCGGCTATCCCATCGTCGATGCCGGCATGCGCGAGCTCTGGCACACCGGCGTGATGCACAATCGCGTGCGCATGGTGGTCGCATCCTTCCTCGTGAAGCATCTCCTGATTGACTGGCGTCATGGCGAAGCGTGGTTCTGGGATACGCTTGTCGATGCGGACAACGGCAGCAATCCCGCCAACTGGCAGTGGGTCGCGGGCTCCGGCGCCGATGCTGCGCCCTACTTCCGCGTCTTCAATCCGATCCTGCAGGGCGAGAAGTTCGATCCTGATGGCGACTATGTGCGTCGATGGGTTCCCGAGCTTAACAACTTGTCAGCAAAACTCGTTCATCAACCGTGGACGGCAACACCGATGGAGCTGAAGGAAGCAGGTATCAAACTCGGGAGCGACTATCCGATGCCGATCATCGACCACAAAGAAGGTCGCGATCGTGCGTTAAAAGCGTATAAGACGATACGAAGTAGTTGACGGCATATCGCATGCACTTCAACACATCGCCGAATCGGATTAACGTGAGCAAGTCGATAACCGCTGGGGGATGCTATGACTGACGACACTCCGATCATCGATCAAGTGACGGATGCGCTGAGCAGCGCCGCCGGTGCGACCAAAGAAGCGGCCACCTCGGTGGTCGAAACAGTTACCAAGGCCGCGAAGAAAGTTGCGAAGAAAGTGACTCCGGCCAAGAAGTCCACCAAGAAAGCTTCTGCGAAGAAATCCTCTTCAAAGAAGGCAACCAAGAAAGCGAGACCACCAATGGCTAAGAAAGCTGCCAAGAAGACCGTGAAGAAGGCCGCCAAGAAGACCGTCAAGAAGGCTGCTGCCAAGAAGACCGTCAAGAAGGCCGCCGCCAAGAAGACCGTGAAGAAGGCTGCCAAGAAGGCCACCAAGAAGGTTGCCAAGAAGGCCAAGAAGGCTGCCAAGAAGAAGTAATCCTTCTTCCTCGCAGATGTGAAAGCCTCCGGGTCCAAGTCCGGAGGCTTTTTCATGTCTGGATGCTGCCGTAGGGCGGATGAAGCGCAGCGTAATCCGGGGTTCAGAGCGTCAGCAATTCGCCGGTCCCCGGATTACGCTCCGCTTCATCCGGGCTACACGGAGCTCACGCCTTGGCGCGATTGACCAGCAGCACCGCCGCGCCGCAGGCGATCATACCGGCGATGGCCACCGCATCGAGCTTCTCGCCAAACAGGATGAAGGCCATCAGCGCCGTCACCGCCGGCACCAGATAGAACAGGCTCGCCACCTGGCTCGACGCCTGACGACGCAGCAGCCAATACAGCAACCCGACGGTGCCGATGGACAGCACCACCGCCAGCCAGGCCAGCGACAGCACGAACTCGGCGCTCCAGTGAATGACGCGGGTCTCGAGCAGGCACGCGCCTATGCCCAGCATGATCATCGCCGAGAACTGCTGCACGAAGCTGCCGACCCGCCAGTCGATGCCGCCGCAGAAGCGCTTCTGATAGAGTGTGCCGATGGTGATGGCGACGAGCGACGCCGCCGATGCGAACCAGCCCCACCCCGCCTCGCCCGACATCGGGCGACCATGCAGGATCATCAGCACGCCACCGAGACCGAGCGCCAACCCGCCCATTGCAATGGCGAGATGCGCTCGCCGAGGAAGCGACTGGCAAGGATGGAGGTGAGGATCGGCTGCAGGCCCGGGATCAATGCGGACAGGCCGACCGGCACCTTGTTCGCGACGGCATAGACGGTGCCGGCGAGATAGAGGCCCTGCACCAAGAGACCGGCGACGATGCTGTGACCGATGCCGGCGCGATCCGGCCAGACCGGACGCGTCCATGCCACGATGAGACCCATGATACCCGCCGCCAGGATCATGCGCGCGGTCAGGTAGGTCAGCGGCTCCGCACCGTTGAGGACATATTTCGTGCCGATGAAGCCGGTGCTCCATAGCAGCACGAAGACGACGGGTGTCGCCGCAGCCATGAGGGCATTTGTCTCTTTATTCATGGGCTGCTCAGTGCCTCATGATGTGCTAAGCGGCAATGGCTGATTGCGCGGGCCAGCCCGGCTGCGATCACAACCTTGATACTTTGATCATGTAAGGAATTCGCCATGGATGTTCGCGCCGCTGTTGCCATTGCCGCCGGCAAGCCGCTTGAGATCACCACTGTCCAGCTCGATGGCCCCCGCGATGGCGAGGTGCTGGTGGAGATCAAGGCCACCGGCATCTGCCACACCGACGAGTTCACGTTGTCGGGCGCCGATCCCGAAGGTCTCTTCCCCGCCATTCTCGGCCATGAAGGCGCCGGCATCGTGCGCGAGGTCGGCCGCGGCGTCACCTCGGTGAAGCCCGGCGACCATGTCATCCCGCTCTACACGCCCGAGTGTCGCCAGTGCCCGTCCTGCCTGTCGCGCAAGACCAACCTCTGCACCGCGATCCGTTCGACCCAGGGCCAGGGCCTGATGCCCGACGGCACCTCGCGCTTCCGGCTCGAGGGCAAGCCGGTGCACCATTATATGGGTACCTCGACCTTCGCCAATTACACCGTGCTGCCTGAGATCGCGGTGGCGAAGATCCGCGAGGACGCGCCGTTCGACAAGGTCTGCTATATCGGCTGTGGCGTCACCACCGGCGTCGGTGCCGTCTTCAACACCGCCAAGGTGGAGCAAGGCGCCAAGGCGATCGTATTCGGCCTCGGCGGCATCGGCCTCAATGTGCTGCAGGGCCTGCGCCTTGCCGGCGCCGACATGATCATCGGCGTCGATATCAACAATGACCGCAAGGCCTGGGGTGAACGCTTCGGCATGACCCACTTCGTCAACCCGAAGGAACTCGGCAAGGACCTGGTCCCTCACCTCGTCGACATGACCAAGTCCGGTGCCGACCAGATCGGCGGCGCCGACTACACGTTTGACTGCACCGGCAATGTCACCGTGATGCGCCAGGCGCTGGAATCCTGCCATCGCGGCTGGGGCCAGTCGATCGTGATCGGCGTGGCGCCGTCGGGCGCGGAGATCGCGACCCGTCCGTTCCAACTGGTGACCGGACGTGTCTGGAAGGGCACCGCCTTCGGCGGCGCGCGTGGGCGTACCGATGTGCCGAAGATCGTCGATTGGTACATGCAGGGCAAGATCCAGATCGACCCGATGATCACCCATGTGATGCCGCTCAGCGATATCAATAAGGGGTTTGAATTGATGAAGACGGGCCAGTCGATCCGGGGTGTGGTGACGTTCTGATCTTTCTTATCCCTCCCCCAAGCGGCGCAGCCGCGCTGTGGGGAGGGTGGATCGACTGCGAAGCAGTCGAGACGGGTGGGGTGTCTCCACAAACTCTACGTCACGCGGGCACCCCACCCCGGCCTTCGGCCGACCCTCCCCACTGCGCGTGGCTACGCCACGCTTGAGGGAGGGTTGAGGACCGCTCACCCCGAAGCTCTTTCAAAAAACGGCACGATCCGCCCCGTGAACTGCGCGTAACGCGCCTTCACCTTGTCGCCGATCACCAGATCATTGGCCCATGCGCCATCATCCGAAAGCCCTCGGCCGTATCCACCAGCACGATATTATACGGCACATGCTCGCGCGCTTCCGGCGTGCCCGCGCGGAGAACAAGTGACGTCGCATAGACGGTGCCCTCGCCCGCTGACACCTTGTCATCGAGCTCAGTCGAACCACAGACCGCGCAAAAGCTGCGACGAAAATACTGGATCGCGTTGCAGGCACGGCAGCATTGGAAGCTGATGGCCTCCACGCCGGTGGTCCAGTCGGCAGCGGGGTTGAGCTGGCTCATCACACGCGCTCCAGGAACATCGAGACATGGGAAGACAACACGCCACCATCGCCATGCAGCAGTGCTATGGAGGCATCCTTGACCTGGCGGTTCTCGGCCCTGCCCGTCATCTGCAGATGCGTCTCGACCAGATGCGCCATGGCGCCGCCGACGCCGCAATGGCCGTATGACAGCAGCCCGCCATGGGTGTTGAGCGGCATGGCACCATGCTGGCTGAAATGGCCAGACCGCACTTTGCCGGCGGCCTCGCCGCGGCCGGCGAGACCGAGGTCTTCGAGCAACATGGCCAGCGTGATGGTGAAGCTGTCATAGATCGCGGCATAGCGGACATCGGAGATCGCGATGCCTGTCGCCTTCTTCGCGCGCCCGATGGCGATCTCGGCGCCGAGGCCTGACAATGGTGGCGCAGCCGTGATGTGCTGATGCGTATGCGCCTGCGCGGCGCCGCGCACCTTGATCTTCGTCGCGCTGGTCGGCTCATAGCTGACCACGAAGGCCGCGCCGCCATCGGAGACCGGGCAGCAATCCAGCAGCTTGAGCGGTGTGGCGATCGTTTTCGAGGCCATCACATCGGCGACGGTGATGGGATCGTGGAACTGCGCGCCCGGATGGGTCAGCGCATGCGCGCGCATCAACACCGCGAATTCGGCGAGGTCTTCCTGCGTCACGCCATATTCGTGCATGTAGCGATTGGCGACCAAGCCATAGTAAGCGGGAATGGTCGGGCCGAGCGGCACTTCATAGGTGGGATGGCCGACCTGGGCCAGCGCCTGGATCGAGGCATCGCGGCTCTGGCCAGTGAGCCGGTTCTCGCCGCCGACCACCAGCACATGTTTGGCGACGCCGCCCTCCACCAGCTGATGCGCCAGCATTGCCATCGCCATTCCGGTGGCGCCGCCGACCTGGATCGCATGGGCATAGGATGGCGTGATGCCGAAATGTTCGGCGAACACGGTGGCCAGCATGATATGCGGCATCGTCGTCGAATAGCCGCAGAGGAAGCCGTCGATATCGGCACGCTTGAGGCCGGCATCCGCCAGCGCGAGTTCGGCGGCGCGGGACATGAGGTCGATGGTCGATGACCCCTCATGCTTGCCGTAAGGGAGAAGGCCGACGCCTGTGATGTAGCTCATGCCGGCTCCACTCTCTCAATACGACTTCGGCAGCCCCAGCGCCTTTTCGGCGATGAAGCTCAGGATCAGTTCGCGGCTGACCGGCGCGATGCGCGGGATCAGGGACTCCCGCAGATAACGCTCGACGTGGTATTCCTTGGCGTAGCCGAAGCCGCCATGGGTCATCACCGCCTGCTCGCAGGCATGATAGCCCGCCTCGGCCGCGAGATATTTTGCGGAGTTCGCCGCCGGCCCGCACGACATTCCGTTGTCGTATTGCCAGCCCGCCGACAGCACCATCAGCCATGCTGCTTCCAGCTCCATCCAGTTCTTCGCCAGCGGATGCTGGATCGCCTGGTTCTGTCCGATCGGGCGATTGAACACGTTGCGCTCCTTGGCATAGGCCGACGCTTTCTTCAGCGCGACCTTGCCGAGCCCGACCGCTTCCGCTGCGATCAAAATGCGCTCCGGATTCATGCCGTGCAGGATGTATTCGAAGCCGCGGCCTTCCTCGCCGATGCGATCCTCCACCGGGATTTCGAAATCGGCAAAGAACAGCTCGTTGGAATCGACGCATTTGCGACCGAGCTTCTCGATCTCATGCACGGTGATTTTCGAACGGTCGAAGTCCGTGTAGAACAGGCTGAGCCCGTGGGTCGGGCTCTTCACCTCCTCCAGCGGCGTGGTCCGCGCCAGCAGCAAAATCTTTTCGGCGACCTGCGCGGTGGAGATCCACACCTTCTGGCCGTTGACGACATAGCGATCGCCCCTGCGCACGGCGCGGGTCTTGAGCTGCGTGGTGTTGAGGCCGGTATTCGGCTCGGTCACCGCGAAGCAGGATTTTTCGCGGCCCTCGACGATGCCAGGTAGCATGCGCTGGCACTGCTCCGGCGTGCCGAACACCACCACCGGATTGAGGCCGAACACATTCATATGCACGGCCGAGGCGCCCGACATGCCGGCACCGGATTCCGAGATCGCCCGCATCATGATCGCGGCGTCGGTGATGCCCAGGCCGGAGCCGCCATATTCCTCGGGAATGCAGATGCCGAGATAGCCGGCATCGGCAATTGCCTTATGGAATTCGATGGGGAAACCGCCCTCTTTGTCTTTCTTCAGCCAATAGGCATCGTCGAAGCGCGAACAGATCTTCTCGATCGTGTCGCGGATGGACTCCTGGTTTTCATTGAGGGCGAAATCCATGTCTCAAAGATCCTTGTCTCAGAAGTCTTTGCGTCACAGCTCCGACGTATCGGGCATGGCGGCCTGCTTGAGCACGCCATCACTGTGAAGTTTCGCAATCTGCTCCGCGGTGTAGCCGACCTCGGCCAGCACTTCCGCATTCTGCTCGCCGAGATGCGAGGCCAGACGCGACAGATCCACCGGGGTCTTCGACCAGGTGGCCGCCACCTTCATGTTGCGCACCGCGCCTTCGGTGGGATGTTCGACCTGCTGGAAGAAATCCGTCGCCACCATGTGCGGGTCCTCCATCATGCTGTCGAGCGTGTGCATCGGCGCCGACGGCACATCGGCCTCGTCGAGCAGCTTGGCCCATTCCGCCGTCGTGCGCGTCAGGAAGATGCGCGACAGCTCTGCATTCACCGCATCGATATGCTGGATACGCTGCGGGAAGGTCGCGAAGCGCGGATCCTCGAACAGCTGCTCGCGCCCGACATGTTTGAGAAAGCTCTTCCACTGCTTGTCGTTATAGACCATCGCGCAGATATAGCCGTCGGAGGTCTGGTACGGCCGGCGATCCGGCGACAGATGACGGCCATAGCCGCCCTTGTCGAGCGGCGGATCGTAAGTGAGCCCGCCCATGTGGTCGCCCATCATGAAGCCCGCCATGGTCTCGAACATCGGAATATCGACACGCTGGCCCTCGCCGGTCTTGTCGCGATGGATGACGCTGGCGAGGATCGCGCCGAGCGCGTTGAGCCCGACGATGCGATCGACCAGCGCATTCGGCACATAACGCGGCACGCCATCGGGGCTGATGCGGGCATTCAGCGCCGCCAGCGCAGTGGCGCCCTGGATCAGGTCGTCATAAGCAGGCTTGGCGGCATAGGGGCCGGCCTGGCTGAAGCCGAACACGCCGGCATAGATCAGGCGCGGATTGATCTTCGACACCACATCATAGCCGAGATTGAGACGCACCATCGCCGCCGGGCGGACATTGTAGACCAGCACATCGGCCGTCGCGATCAGCTTCAGCAGCGCCTCGCGGCCCTCTTCCTTCTTCAGGTCGATGCAGATGCAGCGCTTGTTGCGATTGGTATTGAGAAAAATCGGCCCCATGCCGGGATTTCGCATCGGCCCGATCGCGCGGACCACGTCGCCATCGGGGGACTCCACCTTGATGACATCGGCGCCGTAATCACCCAGCGTCTGGGTGCAATAAGGCCCCATCATCACCGAGGTCATGTCGATGATCTTGATCCCGTGAAGTGGTCCCGCCAAAGCCGTTTGCTCCCGAAAAGCGTGTGATTGGGAAACGGTTTAACGGCAGCGGGATTACAGGCGCAAGGGCGCTGGGAGCGGAGCCTTATGCGCGGGATGGCGGGCGTTTGCTTACCCTCCCCTGTGTTCAGCCCGGACAGATCACTGACAGGTGTTCGGAGACATAGCTGACACATCCATATTGGGTGGAAGTTCCTTTTGGGAGGCTTCCATGCCGTGGTGCGAGGTGTCGGTAATGGATCAGAGGTTGGAGTTCGTGCGGCTGGCGCTGCAGGACGGTGCGAACCGGCGGGAGTTGTGTCGGCGGTTCGGCATCAGTCCCGACGTCGGCTACAAATGGTTGGCGCGGCATGTCGGCGGCGATGCGGAGCTTGCCGATCGCTCGCGCCGGCCACATGCCAGCCCGCGGCGCAGTGCGGCAGCGATCGAGGGGCAGGTGCTCGCCATTCGCGATGCCCATCCGGCCTGGGGCGCACGCAAGATTGTCCATTGCCTGAGCCGCGACGGCCTCGTGCCGCCGGCGGCTTCCACTGTACATGCGATCCTGCAGCGCCATGGCCGCATCATCGTGCCGCCGAACGGTCCGGGGCAGCCGTTCACGCGCTTCGAGAAGGACACCCCGAATGCGCTGTGGCAGATGGATTTCAAGGGCCATATCCCGCTGGCCGACGGCACGCCGTGCCACCCGCTCACCATGATCGACGATCACTCGCGCTATGCCCTGCGTCTTGCCGCCTGCAGTAACCAGCAGCGCATGACCGTGCAGGAGCAGCTGACGCAGACCTTCCGTCGCTACGGACTGCCCGACGCATTGTTCGTCGATAACGGCCCGCCCTGGGGCGACAGTTCGCAATCGCGCTGGACCGGCTTGCGGGTCTGGCTGCTCAAGCTCGGCGTCGAGGTGATCTATGCGCGGCCGCTGCATCCGCAGAGCCGCGGCAAGAACGAGCGCTTCCATCGCACGCTGAAGGCCGAAGTGCTGGCCGTGCGTCGCTTCAACGGCTTCACCGAATTGCAGCGGGCCTTCGATACATGGCGCAGCGTCTACAATCTGGAGCGCCCGCATGAGGCCTTGGGCATGGCCGTGCCGGCCATCGCTGCGATCGATGCCTGAGCGGCTCGCAGACATTGTCTACGCCCCGGGCGACATCGTCCGCAGCGTATCGACCCAGCGCGGCGCCTCGATCAGCTTCAAGGGGCAGCCATGGCGCGTGCCACGCGCTTTCCGCGGCGAACATTTGGCCATCCGCCCGAGCGGTATCGATGGCCAATACGGCGTTTTCTTTGGCAGCAGGCAGGTCGCAACCATCGACTTGACCCGCCGCAAAAGTGTCAGTCATGTCTCCGAACAGGTGTCAGCTATGTCTCCGGGCTGAACACCCTGCAGGGGAGGGTCGGCGCGCAACGCGCGACGGGGTGGGGTGAGCCGCAGGCGACGGCGCTCATGACGGATCCGCCACCCCACCCCGCTGCGCACTGCGTGCGCATCCACCCTCCCCCTGCAGGGGAGGGTTAAGCAGCTGCGCTACGCCTTCATCATTTCCCGCAGTTCGGTCTTCAGGACCTTGCCGTAATTGTTCTTCGGCAATGCATCGAGATAGACATAGCGCTTCGGCCGCTTGAAACGCGCGATATGCGCCAGGCAATGCGCATCCAGCGCGGCGTCATCGACTGCCGCGCCATCCTCCAGCACCACGCAGGCGACCACGATCTCGCCCCAGTCGGGCTCGGCGACGCCAATCGCCGAGACTTCCCGCACGGCGGGATGCGTCAGCAGCGCCTCCTCCACTTCGCGCGGATAGATATTCGTTCCGCCGGAAATGATGACGTCCTTGGAGCGGTCGGACAGCGTGAGGAAACCGTCCGCATCCAGCCGGCCGACATCGCCGGTGCGTAGCCAGCCGTCCTTCAGCGTTTCCGCATTGGCCTTGTCGTTATTCCAGTAGCCGAGCATGACAGCCGGCCCCTTGGCCTCGACCTCACCGGTTTCGCCTACCGGCAGCACCTTGCTGTCGGCGTCGGTGATGCGCACCGACATCACGCTCTGCGCAGGCCCTACGGATGCGAGCCGTTCGAGATAGCGCGGATGATCGACGTCCGCGTGAAAGGCGCGCGGCAGCGAGGTGATCGTCATCGGCGATTCACCCTGGCCATAGATCTGCACGAAGCGCTGCCCCATGGTTGCGATGGCATCGCGGATATCGGCGAGATACATCGGCCCGCCGCCATAGACGATGGTGCGGATGCCCTCGCCGGTCTCGCCGCGTTTCTTCGCCGCATCCACCAGACGCCGCACCATGGTCGGCGCTGCGAACATCGCGACATCGCCGAGCGCCCGGCCGAGATCTAGCACTTCATCCGGCTCAAAGCCCTGGCTCTCCGGCACCACATGGCGCGCGGCCATGCGGACATGGATGAAGTTGTAGAGGCCGGCGCCATGCGAGATCGGCGCGGCATAGAGGATGGCATCGCGCTGATGCACCTGATCGACATCGGCGAGATAGCACATGGACATGGCGACCAGATTGCCATGGCTGAGCATCACGCCTTTCGGCCGGCCCGTGGTGCCCGAGGTGTAGAACAGCCAGGCGAGATCGTGATCCTCGCGCGCAAGCGGCACATGTGACGTCGGCTCGCCATGCTGCAAGTCGTGAAACGTCTCGCTCTCCACCGACAGCATCTGCATCGCTGTCGGCAGGTCTTCCTTCACCGCCACGAGTACATCGTGGCTGTCACCATCCACGATGGCGAGCCGTGCGCCGGCATTGTCGCAGATCCATGCGGCTTCGCGGCCATGCAGCTTGGCATTGATGGGTATCACGACGCCGCCGATCCACCACACCGCATACATGCATTCGAGATATTGCGTGCAGTTCGATGCGAACAGCGCCACGCGGTCGCCGGGCGCGATGCCGTATTCACGCACCAGCCCCGCGCCGATGGCGGCGGCACGCTGCGCAAACGTGGCGTAGTCAGCCTCGACCGTGGTGCCACTCAGCAGCGCCGGCGCCTGCGGATGCAAACGCGCCGACGCCGCCAGCCATTGTGCGACATTCATCTCGGCAGAGCCCGCGTTACTTCGCGGGCTCGAGGATCGAGACGTAATTCGCCACCGCAGCACCGCCCATATTGAAGATGCCGGCGAGTTTTGCGTTCTTGATCTGCATGCCCTCTGGCGCCTGATCGAGCAGCTGCATCGCGCTCAGCACATGCATGGAGACGCCGGTGGCGCCGATCGGATGACCCTTGGCCTTGAGGCCGCCCGACGGATTGACCGGCAGCTTGCCGTCCTTCTGGGTCCAGCCTTCCTTGATGGCGCGCGCGCCCTGCCCGCGCGGCGTCAGGCCCATGGCTTCATATTCGATCAGTTCGGCGACGGTGAAGCAGTCATGGGTCTCGACGAAAGAGAGATCACCGAGGGTGACGCCGGCCGACTTCAGCGCCTTCTGCCACGCCACCGTGCAACCTTCGAATTCGAGAATGTCGCGCTTCGACATCGGCAGGAAGTCCTGCGCATGGCCGGTGGCCTTGATATTGACGGCCTTGCCCATGGTCTTCGCCGTCTCGCTGTCGGTCAGCACCAGCGCCGCGGCGCCGTCCGACACCAGCGAGCAATCGGTGCGCTTCAGCGGACCGGCGACGAACGGGTTCTTCTCGCTCTCGGAACGGCAGAATTCGAAGCCGAAATCCTTGCGCATCTGCGCATAGGGATTGTGAACGCCATTGGCGTGGTTCTTGGCGGCGATCATCGCCAGCGCATCTGACTGGTCGCCATATTTCTGGAAGTATTTCTGCGCGATGCCGCCGAACACGCCGGCAAAACCCGCCGGCGTGTCGCCGTCTTCCATCAGATAGGAGGCGCGCAGCAGGTTCTTGCCGATCTCCGGCCCGGGCGTCTTCGTCATCTGCTCGACGCCGACCACCAGCACGATCTTGGCGGTGCCCGCCGCGATTGACTTGATGCCCTGATGCACGGCGGCCGAGCCAGTCGCGCAGGCATTCTCGACGCGGGTGGCGGGCTTGAAGCGCAGAGCGGGATCGGCCTGCAGCACCAGCGAGGCCGTAAAATCCTGCGGCGAGAAGCCGGCATTGAAATGGCCGAGCACGATTTCATCCACATCGGACGCGCTGATGCCGGCATCCGCCATGGCTTCGGTGGCGACACGAACCACCATGCTCTCTACGGTCTCGGCGTCGAATTTTCCGAAGGGCATATGCGCCCAACCAACGATGCTGGCAGTCATGGTCGTTCTCCCGGTTTCGGTTTCGCAGTTGCGATAGATATAGCGCGGCTTCAGCCAAGTGACAGAGGTTTTGACAGGGCTTTCATCGTCCGCAGGCACATGGCCGTTATGCCGGCCCAGTCCCCGGCCCTTATATATGACGCTTGACATATCCAGGAACCGCCGACTGCAAGCACTGTCGGCTCGCTGAGCCATTCTGCCGCATTCGCCTCGGTGATACCGCCGGTCGGGCACACGCGGAGATCGGGGAACGGCCCTCCCCATGCCCGCAGCATCGCGCGGCCGCCGGCCTGCTCGGCTGGGAAGAATTTCAATGTGTCAAAGCCGTATTCACGCGCCTGCATGATTTCGGAGGCGGTGGCGACGCCGGGCAGCAGAGGCAGATCGCTCTTGGCAGCGGCTTCAAGCAAAGCCGGCGTCGCGCCCGGGCTGACGGTGAAACGCGCGCCGAGCTTGTGCGCCTGCTCGAAATCAGCAGCAGACAGCACCGTGCCGATGCCGACAATGGCATCCGGCACCTCGGCGATGACCGCCTTCGCAGCGTCGATGGCTGCGGCCGTGCGCAATGTGATCTCCAGCGTGCAGACACCACCCGCAACCAGTGCACGCGCGAGCGGCACGGCATCGGAAACGCGCTCGATGGTGAGAACGGGCACGACCTTGGCGGCGATCAGCGTCTGGCGCAGGCTGTCCTGGCGCTTGGCGATATCGGTCATGATGTGGACTCTCTCATGTCAGGCATTGCCTCACGCGGGATGATCGCGCCGGGATGACAGACGACGGTGCCGGCGAGATGATGGCCGGCCTTCGCGGAAGCGACAGGATCTGAGCCGCTGAGACGTGCGTGAAGATAGGCTGCAGCAAAGCTATCGCCAGCCGCTGTCGTATCGACAACGGTGCCCGTCACAGGCTGCGCCTCGATGCGCGTCGCCTTGTCGTTCGTGCGAACGATACTCGCAGGAGTCGCAAGTTTCAGCACGACCTCATCGGCATCGATGCGATCGAGCAGCGCGTCTTCCCCATCGTCGGGATAAAGCGCTGAGAGGTCCTCCACCGAGGCCAGTACGATATCCGATGCGGCAAAAGCCTGTCCGAATGCGTCGCGCGCGAGATCGAGGTCGGGCCAGCCCCGGGCGCGGAAATTGGTGTCGAAAGCAACGCGGACACCGCGGTCGCGGCAGAGTTGAAGCGCTGCGATCAGGCGCTCCCGCCCGGCCATATCGAATAGCGACAGCGTGATGGCGGAGAGATAGACCATGTCATAGCCTGCAAGCGACGCCAGCAGCGCGTCCGTCTCCGGCAGGCTCATCAAGCCGCGCACCGCCGACGCATCGCGCCAGTGATAGAAGCGGCGTTCGCCGGCGGCATTGGTCTCGATCATGTAGAGGCCGGGCAGCTTGCCCTTGAGACGCAGCACTTGGCCGGTGCCGATCCGCTCGTCCTGCCAACCGGCGATCATCTCGTCGCTCAGCGGGTCATCACCGAGTGCGGTGATGTAGTCGATGCGGGCGCCGAGCCGCGCCAGATAGACGGCAGTGTTGAGCGTGTCGCCGCCGAAAGACCGCGTCAGGTGCCCGCCGGGCATCTGACGCAGCTCGATCATGCATTCGCCGATGCTGGCGATCCGCATCAGGACCTCAATCGACGAATTTGCCGCCGAGTTCGTCCTCGATATGGATGCGGAGCAAATCGTCGAAGCTCTTCTCCGCGGTGGTGAAGCCGAGCTTCAGCGCGCGGGCGGTGTCGAAATCGCGCGGCCAGCCGGACACGATGCCGACAATGGTCGGATCCGCCTCGCGCTTGATGCGGGCGACGACGTTCTTGCCGGCTACGCGTTCCAGCGCCGCGATCTGCTCGCCCACAGTTACGGACATGCCCGGCATCGAGAAGTTACGCCGCGGACCCATGGCGGCGAGATCCATCGTGCCGGCGTGCATGAGGAAGCCGGTCGCCGAGCGCGGCGACGCCACCCAGTGACGGACATCGTCGGACACCGGCAAAATGGCTTCCTTGCCCACCAATGGCTCGCGCATGATGTTGGAGAAGAAGCCGGAGGCCGCCTTGTTAGGTGCGCCCGGCCGCACGCAGATGGTCGGCAGGCGGATGCTGATGCCATCGAGCAGACCCTTGCGGGTGTAGTCGGCGATCAGCAATTCGCAGATCGACTTCTGAGTGCCGTAGGAGGTCAGCGGCGTGTGGAAAAACTCGTCGCCGATCTTGTCGGGGAACGGCGCGCCGAACACGGCGATGGATGAGGTAAACACCAGCCGCGGCTTGTAGCCACCCCCGACCGCGCGGATGGCGTCGATGAGATAGCGGGTACCGTCGAGATTGATGCGATAGCCCTTGTCGAAATCGGCCTCCGCCTCGCCCGACACGATGGCGGCGAGATGGAAGATGACGTCGGGCTTGCTCGCGACAAGCGCGGGCGCCGTCTTCGGATCGGAGAAATCGGAGGTGACGGTTTCCGTCGGGATCGATGTCTTGGGCTTGGCGGGCGCCACCACGTCCTGCAGCGTCAGGCGGGTGATGTCTGTGTTGCCGAGCCGGCCATCGGCAATGAGCCTGTCGGTGAGCTTGCGGCCGACCATGCCGGCGGCGCCGAGAATGAGAATGTGCAAGGGGCGTTTCCTTTTCTTGATCTTGGCTGTGAGTGCGACCAATTCTCTCGGCTGTCGTCCCCGCGAAAGCGGGGACCCATAACCTCCGAGCTGGCGGATAAAGCTGCGGCCTCTCCTCCTCCGGCTTGAACCGATAAGACGGAGGCTATGGGTCCCCGCTTTCGCGGGGACGACAGGCTACCTTATTCCGTCCTACTCCTTCACCGCCCCCGTCATCGCCGACACGTAATGCTCCACAAAGAAGGCATACAGGATCACCAGCGGCAATGAGCCGACCAGGGCGCCGGCCATCAGCGAGCCCCATTTGTAGATGTCGCCGTCGACGAACTCGTTCACGATGGCCACCGGCACCGTCTTGTTCTGGGTCGATTGCAGGAAAGTCAGCGCATAGATGAACTCGTTCCAGCACAGCGTGAAGGAGAAGATGAAGGCAGAGATCAGGCCGGGCACCGCCAGCGGAATGATGATCTTGACCAGGATCTGCCAGCGCGAGGCGCCGTCGATCAGGGCGCACTCTTCCAGCTCGAACGGGATGGTCTTGAAATAGCCCATCAGCAGCCAGGTCGAGAACGGGATCAAGAGGGTCGGATAGACCAGGATCAGCGACAGCGGCGAGTCGAACAGGCCGTAAGCCTGGATGACCGATGCCAGCGGGATGAACAGGATCGACGGTGGCACGAGATAGGCCATGAAGATCAGCGCGCCGACGGTCTCGGCGCCGCGGAAGCGCAGCCGCACGATGGCATAGGCCGCGAGCACGCTGGCGACGATGGACAGGAATGTCGCCGCCGCCGCCACATACATCGTGTTCCAGAGCCACTGCGGATAATTGGTCTCGAACAGCAGTTTCTGGATGTGCTTGAAGGTCGGCTTGATCACCCAGAACGGATTGAACCGCTCCATGTCGATCAGTTGCTCGTCCGGTTTGATCGAGGTGAGCGCCATCCAGTAGAACGGGAACAGCAGGATCACCACGATGATGAAGAGCGGGATGTAGAGCGTGACGATGCGCTGGGGCAGCGACTCCAGATAGGCCATGCCCTCCGTCGAGTCGTCCTTGTCCAGCTTCAGTGGCGCGGTGCGTGCGGTATCGGCGACGGCTTCAGTCATTGTCAGTACCTTGCTGCCACTTGCGGCGTTGCATGCCGAACCAGGAAATGGCGATGGCTGCCAGAAGGAACGGGATCATGGCGGTGGCGATCGCAGCGCCTTCGCCGAGACGGCCGGAGAGGATGCCGCGCTGATAGCTCAGCGTCGCCATCAGATGCGTGGCGTTGACCGGACCGCCGCGGGTCAGCGCCCAGATCAGCTGGAAGTCGGTGAAGGTGAACAGCACCGAGAAGGTCATGACGACGGCGATGATCGGCGTCAGCAGGGGATAGGTGATGAAGCGGAAGCGCTGCCATGACGTCGCGCCGTCCAGCACCGCGGCTTCATAGAGCGACGGCGACACCGTCTGCAGGCCGGCCAGCAGCGTGATGGCGACGAAAGGCACACCGCGCCAGATATTGGCGAAGATCACGCTGGCACGGGCCCAGGTGCTGTCGCCAAGGAAATTGATGTTGCTGTCGATGATCCCCATCTTGATCAGCGACCACGAGATGATCGAGAACTGCGAGTCGTAGATCCACCAGAAGGCGATGGCGGACAGCACGGTCGGCACGATGAACGGGATCAGCACCGCCGCGCGGATCAGCGCCTTGAACGGCATGTGGCGGTTCAACAGCAGTGCAAGATAGAGGCCGACGGCGAATTTGATCGCCGACGCCACGATCGTATAGAGCAGCGTGTTGAAGACCGAGAGCCAGAAGATGCTGTCGTCTTTCAGCCACTCATAATTTTCGAGCCCGACAAAGACACCGCCACGGCCGATGCGGTCGTCGGTAAAGCTCATCCAGACGCCGAGAAACAGCGGGTAAGCGAGAAACAGCAGCAGGAAGGCAGCGGCCGGCAGCATGAACCACAGCGCCAGCCAGTTGCGGTTCACCCGCAAGCGGTCCCAGGCCGAGGTTTTGGGGATCACCTTCCCCACCGGCATCGATGTCTGGATCGTCGTCATCGCGAGATAAGCTCCAGTCGAAATGTTACGGCAGGATCGCTTCGCCCTCGATCTCCACACGCGCGTGTGGATCGATCAGGGCGGAGACCTGCACCAGCGTCATCGCCGGAAAATGCTTGCCGAGCGTCACGCCCCAGGCTTCGCCGATGGCGGCGCCGGAGGACTTGAACGCATCGATATCGGTGACATAGGCGCGCAGCATCACGATCTGCTTCGGCTCGCCGCCGGCTGCCTTCAGCACGGTGACGAGGTTTTCCATGGCGTAGCGCCATTGCGTGCCGAAATCCGAGGACGCGGCGACTTCGCCCTGCCCGTCCTTCTTGCCGAGCTGCCCGGAGATGCGGACGCTGCGTGTGCCACCGGACACCACCGCATGCGCGAAACCGCGCGGCCGGCTCCAGCCTTCGGGCAAGATGGTCTTGTAGTCGATCTCCGGCATTCCCATTCCCATCATTGTTCAGGCCGGCTTGCCGCCGGCTTCAGAAAAGTGGCCGGCGCGGGTCGCTCCGCGCCGGCCTAGCCGTCTCAGCGGAAGATGCGCTTTGCAGCCCGCTCGGCGGACGCCATCGCGGTCTTCACGTCTTCACGGCCCGTACAGTAATTCGCGTACATGTCGACCACCACGAAGTCGGCAATCGCCGCCGCCGCGTTCTCGCTCATCTGCGCTTCGCCCGCAGGCGTCGATGCCGTGGAGGCCACGTCGCGATACGGCGTGTTCTTCGGATCGGCGGTCCAGATCGGGTTCTTCTCGAAAGCGAGCTGGAACGGCGAAAGATAGCCCTGCGCCGCCTCGACCCACGGATTGAACTGCTCCGGCTCCATCATGAAGGCGGCAAACGCCTTACAGGCGTTCGGGAACTTGGTGAAGGTGAAGATCAGCACGGGGAAACCGAGATGCAGCTCGCGCAGCTTGCCGTCCACGCCCTTGGGCAGATGGGCGTGGTTCATGTCCTCGGCGATCTGCGGCGCTTCCTTCTTCGCGGTCACATAGACCGAGATGCCGTTGGTGGTCAGATGCAGCTGACCGGCGAGGAACGCCTTGTTGTTCGACGAGTCGTTCCACGACGCCGTGCCGGGAATGAAGTTGTCATAGAGCGACTTCACATATTCCAGTGACTTCGCGGTTTCCGGCGAATTGATCGTGACCTTGTTGGCCTTGTCGATCAGCTTGCCGCCATGGGCCCACAGCGCCCAATGCACCCAGCCATTGGCGTCGCCCGAAGCGTGGCCGAGCGCCATGCCGGCCGGCGTGCCGTTCTTGTTGAGGCCCTTCACCAGATCCTGGAAACCGGCGAGATCGGTCGGGAAGGTCTTGTGGCCGGCCTTTTCTGCTGCGGCGACGCGGTAGTTCACGAGACCGCCGGTGGCGGCTACGGGCAAGCCGATCCACTTGCCGTTATACATGCCGTATTGCTTGCCGGACTCGGCCCAGCCACCATTCTTCTTGCCGAGATAGTCGGCGACATCGGTGACGTCGAGGCACTTGGTCGGGAACAGGAAGGGCAGCGAATACAGGCCCCACACCATGTCCAGGCCCTGCCCGGTATTCGCCGCGACCGAAGCCTTCGGCTGAATGTCGTCATAGGATTCGTTCGACACGGTGATGGTGACGCCGGTGGCCTTCTGGAAGGCATCGACGATCTTCATGAAGGCCACGTCTTCGGCTTCGACGAAGCGCTTCCAGCGCAGCAGGTTGATCTTGGCACCGGCTTCCGGCTTCCACTGCGAGGCCTGCGCCCACGCTTTGGCATAGCCGAGCAGCTGATCGGCCGACATGGTCGCCGCCGCGGCGAGCGTAATCGCGCCGCCTTTGAGCAGAGATCGGCGATCCGGGGTAAATCCAGTCATCTTGCGTCTTCTCCCTGTTTTATTGGTTCGTTGATCGACCAATGTTCTGAAATTAATTCAGTAACGTTTTGCGGCAGAACGCGTCAGTTGACGCGCTTGCCGGTTTCCTTGTCGAACAGATGTGCCGAATTGGCGCGCGGCTTCAGATGAATCTTGTCGCCGGGCGCAACCGGGCGACGATCGCGGAAGATCGCGATGATGTCCTGGGTGCCGATGCGCGCCACCACCTGCGTCTCCGAGCCCATCGGCTCGACCACGATCACCTCGGCCTCGATGCCGTCATCGGCGAATTCGAGATGTTCGGGGCGGATGCCATAGGTCACGGACTTGTCATTGCCGGCTGCAGGCGCGGCCGTGATCGGCAGCTTGGCGCCATTGGCGGTCTCGACCCATGGCTGGCCGCCATTCACCTTCAATGTCCCTCGAGAAAGTTCATCGCCGGCGAACCGATGAATCCGGCCACGAACTTGTTCTCGGGATGGTCATACAATTCGAGCGGCGCGCCCATCTGCTCGACAATGCCATCCTGCATGACGACGATCTTGTCGGCCATGGTCATGGCCTCGATCTGGTCGTGGGTCACATAGACGGTCGTGGTCTTGAGCCGCTGATGCAGCTCCTTGATCTCGGCGCGCATGGCGACGCGCAGTTTCGCATCGAGATTCGACAGCGGCTCGTCGAACAGGAACACCTGGGGATCGCGCACGATGGCGCGGCCCATGGCGACGCGCTGCCGCTGGCCACCCGACAATTGTCGGGGATAACGTTCGAGCAGCCGGCGCAGATCGAGAATATCGGCGGCGCGATTGACCTTCTCGTCGATCTCGCTCTGCTTGGCGCCGCGCAGCTTAAGGGAAAAGCCCATATTCTGGGCAACCGTCATATGCGGATAGAGCGCGTAATTCTGGAACACCATCGCGATGTCGCGCTCTTTCGGCTGCACGTCGTTGACGACGCGGTCGCCGATGGAAATCGTGCCGGATGTGATCTTTTCCAGACCTGCGAGCATGCGCAGCAATGTGGATTTACCGCAACCCGATGGGCCGACCAGCACCACGAATTCGCCGTCCTCGATGGGAACGGATACGCCGTGAAGAACTTCAAAGCCGCCAAAAGACTTACGCACGTCGTGAATCTGCACGGACGCCATGCACTTCCCTCCCAAAAGTCCCCGTTCGGGACAACACCCTCCGATTTGCCGGGGCGCCTGTTCTTACTTGTCAGACATCCTACCAGATTTCTGGCGGGATGTTGTTGGATCATAGTCGTAGAAAATTCCGGCAGATGCAAACATTGCGAAGCATCGGAAGCCGTGCAAACATTCGTGACCAATCAAAAGAGACGACGCACCATCACATAAGTGTGCGCTGCGGGAGAAATGATGAGCAAGCCGACTTCGTCCACGCCGACTGCGGGGACCACTTCAACCAGGCGCAAACTTCGTTCGAGCGAATGGTTCAACGATCCCCATAATCCCGGAATGACGGCACTCTATCTTGAGCGCTATCTGAATTACGGCCTGACGCGCCACGAACTACAATCGGGCAAGCCGATCATCGGCATTGCGCAGACCGGCAACGACCTGTCGCCATGCAATCGCCATCATCTCGAACTGGCGAAGCGCGTGCGCGAAGGCATCACCGCGGCCGGCGGCCTGGTGATGGAATTCCCGGTGCATCCGATTCAGGAGACCGGCAAGCGACCGACTGCCGCGCTCGATCGCAATCTCGCTTATCTCGGCCTCGTCGAAGTGCTGTTCGGCTATCCGCTCGACGGCGTCGTGCTCACCACCGGCTGCGACAAGACCACGCCGGCCTGCCTGATGGCTGCGGCGACCGTCAATCTGCCGGCCATCGTGCTGTCGGGCGGACCGATGCTGAATGGCTGGCACGACGGCCAGCGCACCGGCTCCGGCACCGTGGTGTGGAAGTCGCGCGAGCGTCTCGCCGCGGGCGAGATCGACTACGAGGAGTTCATGACGCTGGTGGCGTCATCGGCGCCGTCGGTCGGCCACTGCAACACCATGGGCACGGCCTCGACCATGAATTCGCTGGCTGAAGCGCTCGGCATGTCGCTGCCCGGCTGCGCGGCAATTCCCGCGCCCTATCGCGAACGCGGCCAGATTGCCTATGAAACCGGCCAGCGCATCGTCGATATGGTGTGGGAAGACCTCAAGCCCTCGGACATTCTCACGCGAAAAGCGTTCGAGAATTGCATCGTGGTCAATTCGGCCATCGGCGGCTCCACCAATGCGCCGATCCATATCAACGCCCTCGCCCGCCATATCGGTGTCGAGCTCGATATCGATGACTGGCAGAAAGTCGGCCATGATGTGCCGTTGCTGGTGAACATGCAGCCGGCCGGCTTCTATCTCGGCGAGGAATATCACCGCGCCGGCGGCGTACCCTCGGTGGTACGCGAATTGATGAAGCACAAACGCATTCATGAGGACGCCGTCACCGTCAATGGCAAGACCATGGGCGAGAACTGCGCCACCGCGCCTGCGCCTGACAAGGATGTGATCTGGACCTATGACAAGCCTCTGGTCGCCGACGCCGGATTCCTCGTGTTGCGCGGCAATCTCTTCGATTCCGCGATCATGAAGACCTCGGTGATCTCCAAGGAGTTTCGCGACCGCTACCTGATCAATCCGAAAGACCTCAATGCTTTCGAGGGCCGCGCTATCGTGTTCGAGGGGCCGGAGGATTATCACGACCGCATCGACGATGAATCGCTGAACATCGACGAGCGCTGCATCCTGTTCGTGCGCGGCACCGGCCCGATCGGTTATCCCGGTGGCGCCGAAGTGGTGAACATGCAGCCGCCCGCGGCTTTGATCAAACGCGGCATCACCTCGCTGCCCTGCATTGGCGATGGCCGGCAATCCGGCACATCGGGCTCGCCGTCGATCCTCAATGCCTCGCCGGAAGCTGCCGCCAATGGCGGTCTCGCCATCCTGCAGACCGGCGACATGGTGCGCATCGACCTCAACAAGGGCAGTGCCAATATCCTGATCTCCGACGAGGAGCTGAAGCGCCGCCGTGCCGAGCTGATGGCCAAGGGCGGTTTTGCTTACCCGGCGCATCAGACACCGTGGCAGGAGCTTTATCGCAACACTGTCGGCCAGCAATCGACGGGTGCCTGCTTGGAGCTTGCCACGCGTTATCGGGATATTGCCGGCACCGTGGGAACGGCACGGCATAATCACTAGCAGACTTGCACACCGTCATGCCCGGGCTTGTCCCGGGCACCCACGCCTTCTTTGCTAAAAGTCCAAGACGTGGATGGCCGGGACACGCCCGGCCATGACGAACTAAATACCGCAATCAAAAAACGACCCCAGGGAGACCACCCATGTCCAACCGCCTCAAAGGCAAGCGCGCCTTCGTCACGGCAGGCGCTGTCGGCATTGGCCGCGCCTGCGCGCTCGCTTTCGCGCGCGAAGGCGCGACCGTCATCGCCACCGATCTCGATGAAAAAGGCGTGGCCCTGCTCACCAAAGACGGCGTCGCTGAAACAGCAAAGCTCGACGTGCGCGACACCGCCGCCGTCGAAGCCATGGCCAAGAAGGTCGGCGATATCGACATCCTGCTCAATGCCGCCGGCTTCGTGCATCACGGCGATGCGCTGAACTGCTCCGATACCGACTGGGATTTTTCCTTCGACCTGAACGTCAAGTCGATGCACCGGACCATCCGCGCCTTCCTGCCCGGCATGCTCGCCCGCGGCCACGGCGCGATCGTCAACATCTCCTCGGCCGCCGGCGTCTTTAAGGCTGCGCCGAACCGCTATGTCTATGGCGCCACAAAGGCCGCCGTCGCCGCCCTCACTCGTGCGGTTGCGGTGGACTACATCACCAAGGGCATCCGCTGTAACGCCATCTGCCCCGGCACCATCGAAACGCCCTCGATGCTGGATCGCGCCGCCGCTGCCGGCCCCAATGGCCGCGAACTGTTCGTGAGCCGGCAGCCCATGGGCCGGCTCGGCACCGCGGACGAGATCGCCAGTCTCGCGCTCTATCTCGCCAGCGACGAAAGCGCCTTCACCACCGGCGTCGCCCACATCATCGACGGCGGCTGGACGCTGTAGCAACTACTCGGGGCGGACAGCACACTCCGCCCCCTCATCCTGAGGAGCGACCGCAGGTCGCGTCTCGAAGGATGGCCACATACTCGGAGCCAAGCCAACTCATGGTTCGAGACGGCGCTACGCGCCTCCTCACCATGAGAGACAGAGAAAAGGACATCGCACCATGAACAAGATCGACCTCTCCGGCCGCTGCGCCGTGGTCACCGGCGGCGCCCAGGGCTTTGGCCGCGCCATCACCGAACGGTTCGTCGCCTCCGGCGCCAAGGTGGCGATCTGGGATCAGGACATCGCGCTCGCTGAAAAAACCGCGAAGGACATCGGCCCGGATGTCACGGCGCTCAAGGTGGATGTCACCGACTTCGTTGCCATCGAAGCTGCCCGCGATGCCACGGTGAAGGCGCTCGGCAAGATCGATATCTTGGTCAACAATGCCGGCATTACCGGCTTCAACAAGCCGGTGTGGGAGATCGACTACGACGACTGGCGTCGTGTGATGCGCATCAATCTCGATGGCCCCTTCCTGTGCTGCAAGGCCGTGGTGCCGGTGATGCAGAAGAACGGTTACGGCCGCATCGTCAACATCGCCTCCATCGCCGGCAAGGAAGGCAACCCCAACGCCTCGCACTACTCCGCCTCGAAGGCAGGCCTGATCGCGCTGACCAAGTCGCTTGGCAAGGAGCTGGCCAATACCGAGATCAATGTGAACGCCATCACGCCTGCGGCCGCGAAGACGGCGATCTTCGATCAGATGACCGAACAGCACATCAATTTCATGCTGTCGAAGATTCCGAAGGCCCGTTTCGTGCTGGTGCAGGAACTGGCAGCGATGGCCGCGTGGCTGGCATCGGAGGACTGCGCGTTTTCGACGGGCGCGGTGTTCGATATCTCGGGCGGCCGCGCGACGTATTGATCTACTGTAGGGTGGGCAAAGCGCAGTGTGCCTACCCTACGACTACAACACCTACTTTGCGTCGACCGCGTGCGCTGAAAGGCGGATTCCTAACGCGCCGATGACTTTCAGGATCGTCGCGAACTCCGGATTGCCAGTCTCCCCGAGCGTCTTGTAAAGCCCTTCTCGGGTCACACCAGCGGCACGCGCGACCTCACTCATGCCCTGTGCACGGGCAACGATGTTGAGAGCATCGCGGACTTCGGCAGGATCGCCATCGGCCAGAACGATGCTCAGATATTCGGCGCGCGCCTCCGGCGTCGTCAAATGCTCGGCGGCGTCGAACTTTTTCAGCTTGCCGGTTTTCATGTCTTCAATCCTCCAACTGACCGGCGATCTCGGCTGCGCGTTTGATATCCCGACTCTGCGTGCGCTTGTCGCCGCCACAAAGCAGAACGACGATCACCGCGCCGCGTCGCGTAAAGTAGACGCGATATCCGGGGCCGTAGTCGATCCGCAGCTCGGACACGACACCACCCACTGACTTCACGTCTCCGAAATTGCCTGCAGCGACACGAGCGATCCGGCGAACGACATGAAGGACGGCGCGCTGATCTTTCAAAGCGGCCAGCCACCGGGTGAACTCAGGTGTTTCGCGAACCTCGATCACAGGTCAAATGTAATCCATGGATTACATCAAGAGCAAGACCAATTTGCCTTGGTGCGGATCGGAATGCGGTAGAATGGACCGAGCGAAGCTCTGCCCTCACCAAATGGAGAGACCGCAAAGTGGGCACGCGATGCTTTGCCCACTCTACAGCTACCCCTTCTTCACGCGGAAGATCACCGGCACCGTGAAGCTCAGCCCGTCATCGGCGATCAAGGGCGGCGGGGGCGGTAGCGGGTCGGAGCGGCGGACCATGGCGACGGCGGCATCGTCGAAGGCGGAATCGCCGGAGCCCTTGACGACATTCACGGCCAGCACCTTGCCGACGCGGTTGATCTCGAAATTGACCAGAACCTCGGCCGTCTTCTGCTGGCGCTCGGCGGGATAGCGCTTGTTCTTTTCGAGATAGGCGCTGAGCTGCTTGGCCCAGACCGCGGAGAGACGCTTCTTGTCGGTGCCCATGCCGGTATTGACGACCTGGGCCTTCTCGCCGGTCTTGGCGTCGTCGAGCTTCTGCTGGGCGGCGGCTTCCGATGCGACGGATTCCTGCGAGGCCTGCTGCTGCTTCTGGGCCTTTTCAGGCGTCTCTTCTTCCGGCTTGTTGGCCTTGTTCTCGGTGACGACGATGTCGGGCTCTTCGCTCTCGTTTGGCGTCTCCTTGGGAAGATCGCTTTCCTTCTCGACGGCCTTCTGCTCCTGCACGGCCGGCGATGCGGCGGAGGCTTCGGAGTCCGGCCCCTGTGGCAGATCGGTCTGCTCGACGTCGGGCGACACCATCTCCATGCCGACTTCGATGGCATTGGCGCCGAGGCCGTCCGCCTCTTCTTCCTTCTGCATCTCGAACACTGCGGCTGCGATGCCGCCGGCATGCAGCGTCACGGCGAGAACCGCCGCGACCACCCATAGCCGCCAGGATGTTGTTCGATCGAGCTCAGACATCGAGAAACGCGACCTCAGGGATTCGTGGCAGCAGGAGCAGGAGCGGCCGCAGCAGCGCCTTCAGGAACGCCTTCGAGCGCCACAAGCTTGGTCTTCTGGTAGCCACCCGCGCGCAATCGCTCCATCACGTCGAAGAACTCGCCGTAAGGCACGGCGCGATCGACGCGCAGGAAGATCGGCCGATCCTTGTTGCCGTCGCCCATGGCATCGAGCCGGCTGACGAGATCGACACGCTTGACCAGATCCTCGCCGATTGCCACCGCGAGGTCCGGCTTGATGCTCACATAGGTCGGCTTGTCCGGCTTCTTCTGCGGCGTCACGGTGGAAGATGGCAGATTGATGGGAAGATCCACCGTCGACAGCGGCGCTGCGACCATGAAGATGATCAGAAGAACCAGGATGACGTCGATGAATGGCGTGACGTTGATGTCATGGTTGTCACCAAAATCATCATCGTCATCGGAGCCTTCGGAAAGCGATACGCCCATGGTTATTCAGCCGCCGCACGGACATGTGCACTGGAATGGGTGCGATCGAGATCGCGCGACAACAGACGGCCGGACGCGCCCTGTGCACGCGCGACGATCTCCATATAGCCGCGCGTCACCCGCGCGAAGTGATTGTAGATGATCACCGCCGGAATGGCCGCCACGAGGCCGATGGCGGTGGCGAGCAGCGCTTCGGCGATACCGGGCGCGACCACTGCAAGGTTCGTGGTCTGCGCCTTTGAGATGCCGATGAAGCTGTTCATGATGCCCCAGACGGTGCCGAACAGGCCGACGAAGGGTGAGATGGCGCCGATGGTCGCCAGGATGCTCATGCCCGAGCGGACCTTGCGGCCTTCGGCACGTACGATTTCGCTAAAACTCGACGCTGCGCGTTCCTTGATGCCCTCGTCGCTCGAAATGCCGGCAGACATCCGCCCTTCCCGCAACGCCGCGGCAAGCAGGCGCGACAGCACCGTGCCCTTATCGCCGAGCGCGAGCTGCGCTTCCGACAGCGAACGTGCTTCACCGATCTTGCGTAGCGCGCTCTTCAGGCGGTTGGTCGCCCAAGTCAGCTCCATGAATTTGAAGATGCCGACAGTCCAGGTGAGGACCGATGCCAGCGCGAGGCCGACCATCACCGACTGCACGATGATATCGGCGCCCATGAACATCGCCCATGGCGACAGATCGTGGACGGCCGGCAGCACCGTCGGTGTCGCTGCGGCAGCGGCCGGCTTCGCGGCGGCCGCGTCGACAGCGGCGGGTGCCGGCACTGTCGCTGATGGTGCCTGCACGACCGGCGGTGTGGATGGCGGCGCGACATTGGCCGGCGCGGTGGCGGTCGGGGCGGCAGGCGGCGTCGCCTGCTGCGCGATGAGTGGCGATGCAAACCAGACCGCTGCCAGCACAGCCAGCAATTTAAGAACAGTTCTAAACAAGCTTATACCTCGGCCCAGTAGCAACGGGATTTTGACAGGTGTCGGCCAAACCGGCCGTGTTGAATGCGCCTGCTCCGCAACGGTTCAACTGCATTGAAACGCGCCGTGGAGATCGATGACCTGCTTCGCGGGTGCACATTCCGTATCACGCCCGATCCGGCGACAAAAGATGCGAAGCGCATGGCTGATGTCACGGGCGGCACGACTTGCGATCCAGGCGCTGCATCTACCGCGCGTTTTCTCTCTCCATCAAGACCGCCATGCGCAATCGAACGATCGGCGAGCGCAGTCATGGCTGCGTATGAGAAAGGGACGGAGATCATCTGTATTCAGTACGATTGAAGGGTTGCTGCGGAATGTCGCGCCATTGCGGCGATCTCGCGACTGCGAAGCGATATGGTTTCTTAACGCCATCGACGCCGATTTGCTCACGTCAATCCGTCGCGTCCCGCTTGAATCGCTCCAGATCAAAACGATTCTAAACTAGAGCGCCCACCCCGGTAGGGTCCACGATCGCGTGAACCTGCCCGCCGGCACCATCGGTTCGTTCAAGATGGTCGATCAGCACCGGGCTATCTGGGATCGCGCCCAACCGATGAGCGTGAACGCTGACGTTGCTCCGCTACGCAGAAACACTTGTAAACATGAAGTTTTGGCAATGATGGGCGTTCTCAAGCGCTCGTGTGTTTACACCTTGAGTTGCGGTTTTTAACTGGCCGGATAACGCCCGAGCCTGAGAGAACAAGCCATGATGACGCGCGCCCATCTCCGCTGGACCGGCATTTTACTGCTGGCCGTCCTCATCGGCGGAGGCACCGCTGCGTGGCGGTATCACGGTCACGCGGGCGAGCAACAAAGCGACAGACCACATGGTCCGGCGCCAGTCCCCGTGAAGATTGCCCGCGTCGACAGCAGCGACTTTCCGATCTACCTGACCGGCCTTGGCACCGTGCAGGGCTTCAATACCGTCGTGGTGCGCACGCGGGTCGATGGCCAAATCGACCGGATCGCTTTCACCGAAGGACAGATCGTCAAAGAGGGCGACCTGCTGGCGCAGATCGATCCCCGGCCCTTCCAGGCCGCGCTGGATCAGGCGAAGGCAAAGAAGCAGCAGGACGAAGCCAATCTCGCCAATGCTAATCTCGACCTGCAGCGCTACACCAAACTCGGCGAGTTCGCGACCAAGCAGCAGACCGACACCCAGCGCTCCACCGTGCAGCAGCTCACCGCCCAGATCGCGTCGGATGATGGCGCCATCGCCAATGCGCAGACGCAACTCGACTATACGACGGTGAAGGCGCCGATCGCGGGCGTGGTCGGTTTCCGCCAGGTCGATCAGGGCAACATCGTCAACGCCTCCACGCAGACCGGCATCGTCACCATCGCGCAGATCGAACCGATCGCCGTGATCTTCACGGCGCCGGAGCAGCATCTGGTCGATATCAACGCGCAACTCGCCGCGCATCCGCTCGAGGTCGATGCCTATACGAGCGACGGCAAACGGCTGCTGTCGAAGGGCACGCTGTCGGTGGTCAACAACACCGTCGATACGACCAGCGGCACCATCCGGCTGAAGGCGGTGTTCGACAACAAGGACCATGTGCTGTGGCCGGGCCTGTCGATCTCGACGCGCCTGCTCGTCACCACCTTGCAAAATGCGACTGTCGTGCCCGACGACGCCGTCCAGCACGGCATCGACGGGCTCTATGCCTTCGCGGTCGGCGCCGACAGCAAGGCCGAGGTGCGCAAGATCAAGGTCGGCCGCTCCATCGACGGGCGCACGGTGATCGAGGACGGGCTCGCGCCCGGCGACCGCGTCATCGTCGCCGGGCAATACAAGGTGCAGCCCGGCTCGGTGGTGGCCGCTGCGGTGACGTCGGCCGACGCCGCGAAGGGGCAATAGGCCATGAACGGGGGCATTTCATCGCCGTTCATCCGCTATCCCATCGCGACATCGCTGCTGATGGCCGGCATCCTGTTTGTCGGCCTCGTCGCCTATCCCCTGCTCCCGGTTGCGCCGCTGCCGCAGGTGGACTTCCCAACCGTGCAGGTCTCCGCCACACTGCCGGGCGCAAGCCCGGAGACGATGGCGACCTCGGTGGCGCAGCCGCTGGAACGCCAGTTCGCGCAGATCCCTGGCGTCGCGCAGATGACCTCGACAAGTTCGCTCGGCACGGCGGCGGTGACGATCCAGTTCGATCTCAACCGCTCCATCGACGGTGCCGCCAATGACGTGCAGGCCGCCATCAATGCCGCCAGTGGGCAATTGCCGAAGAGCCTTCCTTCGCCGCCGACCTATCGCAAGGTCAATCCGGCGGATTCGCCGATCATGCTGCTGTCGGCGACATCGGACACGCTCCCCATCACCACTGTCAGCGACAGCGTCGATGCACAGCTTGCGCAGCAGATCAGCCAGATCACCGGCGTTGCGCAGGTGACCATCGGCGGCCAACAGAAGCCGGCAATCCGTGTGCAGATCGATCCCGCCAAACTCGTCGCCAAGGGGCTCGGACTCGAGGACATCCGCACCCAGCTCGCCGTGACGACGGTGGACAGCCCCAAAGGCAATATCGACGGCGCAACGCGCAGCTACACGATCTATGCCAACGACCAGCTGCCGGAGTCGAAGGACTGGAACGACGTCATCATCGCCTATCGCAATGGCGGGCCTCTGCGCGTGCGCGATATCGGCCATGCCGTGACCGGCCCCGAGGACGCCAAGCAGGCTGCCTGGGCGAATGGCAAGCGCGGCGTATTCCTCGTCATTTTCAAGCAACCCGGCGCCAACGTCATCGACACCGTGGACAAGATCAAGGCGGAGCTGCCGCGCCTCGTTGCCGCAATCCCGCCCACGGTCGAGATCAAGGTGCTGAGCGACCGCACGCAGACAATCCGCGCCGCCGTGCAGGACGTACAATTCACCCTGATGCTCACCATCGCGCTGGTGGTGATGGTGATCTTCGTCTTCCTGCGCAATGTCTGGGCGACCGTCATTCCGAGTATCACCGTGCCGCTGGCGCTGCTCGGCGCCTGCGCGCTGATGTGGGTGTTCGGCTATACGCTCGACAATCTCTCACTGATGGCTCTGACAATCTCGGTTGGCTTCGTGGTGGACGATGCCATCGTGATGCTGGAAAACATCACGCGCTATATCGAGGAAGGCGAAACGCCGATGGCGGCGGCTATGACGGGCGCCGGCGAGATCGGTTTCACGATCGTCTCGATCTCGATCTCGCTGGTGGCGGTGCTGATCCCGCTGCTGCTGATGGGCGGCATCATCGGCCGCCTGTTCCGTGAATTCGCCATCACGCTGACCATGGCGATCGTCGTCTCGCTGGTGGTGTCGCTGACGCTGACGCCGATGATGGCCTCGCGTTTCCTGCGCGACGAGAAGCATGCCAAACACGGCCGCTTCTATCAGGTCAGCGAAAACATGTTCGACGCCCTGCTGCGCGCCTATGAGCGCGGGCTTGATCTCGTGCTGCGCTGGCGCCTGACCACGTTGATGGTGTTCTTCGCCACCGTGGCGCTGTCGGTCTATCTGTTCGTCATCATCCCGAAAGGCTTCTTCCCGCAGCAGGACACCGGCCTGATCACCGCGTCCTCGGAAGCCGCGCAGGACATTTCCTTTGCCGATATGCGCAAGCATCAGGAGGAGCTCGGCAAGATCGTGCAGGCCGATCCCGATGTCGCCACCGTCGCCATGGCGATCGGCGGCAATAGCGGCGCGCTCAATACAGGCCGCATGTTCATCACGCTGAAACCGCGCGACGAACGCTCTGCAACCGCACAGCAGATCATCGCGCGGCTGCGACCACAGCTGGAGAAGGTCGAAGGCGCGCGGCTGTTCATGCAGGCAGCGCAGGATGTCCGGCTCGGCGGCCGCGCCACCCGCACGCAGTTCGAATACACGTTGCAAGACGCCAACCTCACCGAGCTGAACGAATGGGCGCCGAAAATCCTCGCCAAGATGCAGACGCTGACTGAGCTGCGCGACGTCGCCACCGACCAGCAGACCAAGGGCACGACGCTGACACTGAGCATCGATCGCGACGCCGCCTCACGCTTCGGCATCCAGCCGCAACTGATAGACGACACGCTGTATGACGCCTTCGGCCAGCGGCAGGTGGCGCAGTTTTTCACCCAGCTCAACAGCTACCATGTCATCCTGGAAATCCTCCCTGAGCTGCAGGGCAAGCTCGACACGCTGGACAAGATCTACATCAAGTCGCCCACCACCGGCGACCAGGTGCCCCTCTCCGCTTTCGCGAAATGGACGACGGTGCCGGTGCGGCCGCTGTCGATCAGCCATCAGGGCCAGTTCCCGGCCATCACCATCAGCTTCAACCTGGCCCAAGGCGTTGCACTCGGCCAGGCCACCGATGCCGTGCAGGTCGCGATGCAGGAGATCGGCGCGCCGGCGACACTCCGCGGCAGTTTCCAGGGCACCGCGCAGGCATTCCAGCAGTCGCTGTCCACTGTGCCGCTACTGATCCTCGCAGCATTGGTCGTGGTCTATCTGATCCTCGGCATTCTCTATGAGAGCTATATCCACCCGCTGACCATTCTCTCCACTTTGCCCTCAGCTGGCGTGGGTGCACTCGCGATCCTGATGGCGTTCGGATTCGATTTCAGCCTGATCGCGCTGATCGGCATCATTCTGCTGATCGGCATCGTGAAGAAGAACGGCATCATGCTGGTGGATTTCGCCATCGCCGCCGAGCGCGACGAGCATCTCGAACCGGAAGCCGCGATCCGCAAGGCAGCGCTCCTGCGGTTCCGCCCGATCATGATGACGACCATGGCGGCCCTTCTCGGCGGTGTGCCGCTGATGCTCGGCACCGGCACGGGCTCGGAAATCCGTCAGCCATTGGGCTATGCGATGGTCGGCGGGCTCATCGTCAGCCAGATGCTGACCCTGTTCACGACGCCGGTGGTCTATGTGTATCTCGACCGGCTGTCCGGCGTGATATCTGGCTGGGGCCGCGGTGGCGGCACCGCGGCGCGGGAAACTTCCCCACATGAACTGGCGAAGCAGGCCGCCGAATAGCGCTCAGGCGCTCACCATGTCGCTGTCGTCGCGCGTGGACGACTTCTTCTTCGTGGTGCCCTTGGTATTGAGGAAGCGGATATCGATCTGCGCGCCGTTCACCTTGACGAGCTCGCAGCGCCGATAGGCCAGCCCTGTCGAGGACAGCAACAGGAAGAATTCCTTCAGATTGAGCCCCTCGATGGAGCTTTCCAGCGTCAGTTCGGCATCATGCATCGAAACGGCTGTCAGCACACAGTTGCGCCGCCAGGTACCATCGATCCCCATGATCCAGACATTGTAACCGCGCCCGAAGGTCACGCGGCCGCCTGATGCGATATCGTCTGCCATCGTCTCTGCTATCACAGCACCGCACGCGAGCGCGCAGTCTGAAAGGAATTGGTCGCAATGAAAGCCAACTGCGCACAACGAATGTGCACGCTGGCAGCAAATCACTAAGAGATCGCCAATATCTAGATGCCGCACCGTGAATGCACGCTGCGCTTGCAGAAAAGCCGGCAATTTCATGCCGGCTTTTACAAGTTGATGGTTCCGTGCGTCAGGCAGCCCTGACTGCGTTCAGGAACCTGCTGACTTCCACCTTCAGGCGCGTACTATCCGACGACAGCGACTGTGCGGCCGAAAGCACCTGGGTCGAGGCAGATCCAGTCTCGCTGGCGCCGCGCTGGACATCGGTGATGTTGGCCGACACCTGCATGGTGCCCTGTGCCGCCTGCTGGACGTTGCGCGAGATTTCCTGCGTCGCGGCGCCCTGCTCTTCCACCGCAGAGGCGATGGTCGAAGCAATCTCCGACATGCGGCCGATGGTGTCACCGATCTCCTTGATCGCACCGACCGACTCCTGCGTCGCCGCCTGGATGCCGGAAATCTGCGTCGAGATTTCGCCGGTGGCCTTGGCGGTCTGCTCGGCGAGCGCCTTCACTTCCGATGCGACCACCGCGAAGCCCTTGCCGGCATCGCCTGCGCGGGCCGCTTCGATGGTGGCGTTGAGCGCCAGCAGGTTTGTCTGGCCGGCGATGTTGTTGATGAGCTCGACGACATCGCCGATGCGGGCGGCTGCGCTGGCAAGCTGGCTGACACGATCATTGGTGACGCGGGCCTGCTCGACGGCCTGGCCGGCGATTGCCGCGGAATCCTGCACCTGGCGGCTGATCTCGTTCACCGACGACGCCATCTCTTCCGTGGCAGAGGCGACCGACTGCACATTGGTGGATGCTTCTTCCGACGCTGCCGCCACCGACGTGGTCAGTTCCTGCGAGCGTTCGGCCGTTGCCGTCAACGTTCCCGCCGATGCTTCGAGTTCGGTCGATGCCGACGACACGGTCTCCACGATCTCGCCGATCATGGCTTCGAATTCGCGGGTGATGTTGTCGACGCGGCGGCCGCGCTCGATCTTGGCTTCGGCATCGACGGCGGCGGCTTCATCGGCGGCGCGCTTGTCGATCAGCGCCTGCTTGAACACCTGCAGGGCGTCGCCCATGGTGCCGATCTCGGTCTTCATGCCCTGATGCGGCACCACCGCGGTGAGATCGCCGGCGCCGAGCGACTGCATCGGCTTCACGATGGAGGCGATACCCGACGACACGTCGCGTACCAGATAGATACCGATGCCGATGCCGAAAATGGCCGAGAGTCCGAGAATGACGGCGATGGTCGCAAAGGCCGTGCTGTAGTCATCCTCAGCGTCCGTGCCCGCCTTGTCGGCGCCTCTATTGTTCAGATCGATGAGGCGCGTCAGCAGTGCATCCGCCTTCTGTCCCTGCGGAACGGCCTTGGTGTCGTTCAAACTGTTCGGCTCCCGCGGGAATACGCCCGGCGTAGTCGCGCGCGACTGCGCGAGCACCTCTTGCGCCACCTTCATATAGGTGCCCCACTCCCGCGCCCACTCATCATAGATCGCGCGCTCTTCAGCAGAGGTAATCAATTTCTCGTATGTCTGACGAGTTTTGGTGGTGAGATCGTCCTGTGCCTGCAGCCGCGTTTCGGCAGCGGCCTTCGCGTCGGCCGTCTCCGACAGAAGATGCCCGCGTAGCACGCTGCGATAATTTACCGCCCCCGTACGCATAAGACCGAGTGCGCGCACGCTCGGCAGCCAGCTGCTCTTGATCTCTACTGTCTTCGAATAGATGTAGCCCATCTTGTAGATGGCAAGAATTCCCATACCGGACATGCCGATCAGCAGCAGAGAAATAACAATCGCAATCTTGTTACGAATGGAGAGGCGAGAGAACATGAGTCATCATTCCTTCGATCAGGGATCGTTGGCGTCAGCTTGAAGAGGGTTTCGTTTTTGAAATGAGACGCTAAACGCGTCGTCGGCACCTGACCGACAGGGGCCACGGTCCCATCGAATCGGAGACCTTCACCCGTGCGTTCTGCTTAGCGGCACGGAAGTTAAGAAGCCGTGCAATAGCTTGGCCTCAAAGGTATCCGAAAACTCTTCGGAACAAAAATTGTTCGCTTCGTGAACGCGACGGTTGGTCGCGCATCGGCGCATGAAAAAGGCCGGCGCTTTCGCACCGGCCTCTTTAATCAACGATGTCGCCTGCGTCAGGCAGCGCGCACCGCATTGAGGAAGTTGCTGACTTCCACCTTCAGGCGCGTGCTGTCGGACGACAGCGACTGCGCGGCCGACAGCACCTGCGACGACGCCGAACCGGTCTCGCTGGCGCCGCGCTGGACATCGGTGATGTTCGCCGACACCTGCATGGTGCCCTGCGCGGCCTGCTGGACATTGCGCGAAATCTCCTGCGTCGCAGCGCCCTGCTCTTCCACGGCCGAAGCGATGGTCGAGGCGATCTCGGACATGCGGCCGATGGTGTCGCCGATCTCCTTGATGGCGCCGACGGACTCCTGCGTCGCGGCCTGAATGCCGGAAATCTGCGTCGAGATCTCGCCGGTAGCCTTCGCGGTCTGCTCGGCCAGCGCCTTCACTTCCGATGCGACGACCGCGAAGCCGCGACCGGCTTCGCCGGCACGCGCCGCCTCGATGGTGGCGTTCAGCGCCAGCAGGTTGGTCTGGCCAGCGATATTGTTGATGAGTTCGACGACGTCACCGATGCGCGCGGCCGCATTGGCGAGTTCGCTGACGCGGTCATTGGTCTTGCGCGCCTGATCGACGGCCTGATTGGCGATGTTTGACGACTCCTGAACCTGACGGCTGATCTCGTTGACCGACGACGCCATTTCCTCGGTGGCCGACGCGACCGATTGCACATTGGTCGAGGCCTGTTCGGACGCGGCTGCAACCGACGTGGTCAGCTCCTGCGAACGCTCGGCAGTGGCGGTCAGCGTGCCTGCCGACGCTTCGAGCTCGGTCGAGGCCGAGGACACCGTCTCGACGATCTCACCGATCATGGCTTCAAAGTCGCGCGTGATGCCATCGACCCGGCGACCGCGCTCGATCTTGGCTTCGGCATCGGCAGCAGCAGCCTGATCGGCGGCGCGCTTGTCGATCAGCGCCTGCTTGAACACCTGCAGCGCATCGCCCATCGTGCCCATTTCGGTCTTCATGCCCTGATGCGGCACATGCGCGGTGAGATCGCCGTCGCCGAGCGCCTGCATCGGCTTCACGATCGATGCGATGCCCGCCGAGACGTCACGCACCAGATAGATGCTGACGGCGACGCCAAAGATGGCGGCAATACCGATGATGCTGATGACCAGCATAATGGCACTGTCATAGCTCGCAGCCGCATCGGCACCCGCGACCTCGGACCCCTTGTCGTTCAGGTCGATGTCCTTGTTGAGCAACTCATCCGCCTTGAGACCAAGCGGATTGACGGTCTTGGTATTCAGCTCAATGGCCTCACGCGGCATCTGGCCGGCGGCCTTGCGCGACAGCGCCATGACCTCGATCGTGCCCTTCCTGTAGGCGTCCCATGCACGCGTCCATTCGTCGTAAAGCGCGCGCTCCTGCGGCGAACTGATCATTTTTTCATAACGCGCGCGAATGGCGTCATTGCTCGCGATGACCGTCTCGGCCGTCTTCTCGTTCGCGAGCTTGTCTTCCAGGACCTCTTGCAGCATGTGCTGGCGGATGACGTTGCGATAAGTAATGGTGCCGGCGCGGAGCTGGCCGAGCGCCTTCATGCTCGGCAGCCAGTTGGTCGCGATATCGGTCGTGTTCGCATTGATAGAGCGCATCTTGCTGAGCGCGAGCACACCGAGCCCGGCCATAGCCAGCAAAAGAAATGTGACGACGATGGAAATCTTGGCTCTGATGGACAGGCTGGCAAGCATGGCAAAGGGTCCCTCGGCTTTCGGCCGTTGGTCCGCAAACTGCGGCGTGTGTTGAGCAATGATGAGGTCAGCTGAAATGCGGGTGCACGGCGGCAGACGCGAAACCAGCGGCGTTTTCGTCGTCTGATTCCACCCGTGCAAATTGTAGGTATTTTGTAAATTGCCGGTAAAGACTGCGGCAATCTGACCAACAATTTGCCCCTGCGGGGACCTACGGATTGATGAATATCAATTCGATCGGCGTGCGGACGGGCTGCTCATTCGCATCCGCGCGATCAACGCCACCAGCACGACGCCTGCCGCAAGGCTGGTATGGCCGCTGAACATCACGAGTCCAAGCCCCCAACCAGCCTGCGCCACGAGAACGCCGAGCGCCAGCAGCAGCGCACAGGAGCCCACGGTACGCAGCGCGTATGTCATGGCCGGCCGCAGCGCCCTCTTGAACACATCGCGCTGCTGGCGATGCGTGGCCAATGCCAGGGATGCAAAGCCGGCCACACAGAGCATGAGTGCGAACAGATGGCTCATACTGCGCTCTCGTTCGATGCGACGGTCATCGACGGTTGCCGGCAGGCCTTGCGCTTCGCATGAGACGCGGCGGTCCGCCGCCCCGTGCGGATGGCGAGCACGGCATGCAGCCAGGCGAGAACCCAGCACGTGACGTCGATGCCGACGAAGATCCAGTCGCCTTCGGCAAGGCTATGCCAGAACGGGCGTGCGGTGGTCAGCGCATTGAGGACCGGCAGCAGGAACAGCAGCACCGACGCTGCCCAGAGCTGCTCGATCCAGGCCGCTCGCGCCGGACGCACCAGCGCATGGAGCAAGGTGAGCGCCCATATGATGAAAAACGCATCGATTTCCCAATTGGCGCGCCCCTGCAGCTGGGTTGGCAGCAGCCGATTGGCCCACAGGAAGCCCGTCATGGCGATGGACAGACCAGCGATGCTCGCGATGTTCAGCCGCTCCACCACCCGGAAGCCGAAATAAGGACGTTCGGGATCAGGCAATCGCTGCCGTCGCTTGACGGTCCACATCACCAGCCCGGTGCCGACCATGGCGGTTCCTGCAAAGCTGACGAGGAAATAGAGCCACCTTGTCACAGTGTCGCTGAAGCGCCCGAGATGAAGCGCGTAGAGAACGCCACGCGTCTCGGCGGCTGCACCGACATGATCGCGCACCGAGAGCAGTTTGCCGGTGGTGCCGTCGAATTCCATATATTGCGGGCTCATGGAGACACGCCCGGGATCGCCGCGCGTCACCGCCACGCGTGCGGTGGAATCGCCGGGATTGACGACGTTGACGCGGCCGACGTTGTCGCGCCCCCAGCGCTCCTGCGCTTGCCGCACCATGTCCTCCACCGACGCTAGCGGCACTTTCTGTCCGCTCGGTTTGCCGGCCGGCGTGAAGGCACTGAGTTCGGACTGGAGTTGCTGGCGTTCGGCCGGGTTATTGAAGGCCGCGCGCTCGCCCCACGGCATGTAGAGCGCCATCAGGGTCACGAGGCCCGTATAGGTGATCATGATATGGAACGGCAGACCGAACACCGACAGTGCGTTGTGGGCATCGAGCCACGAGCGCTGGCCCTTGCCCCAGCGGAAGGTGAAGAAGTCGACGAAGATCTTTTTGTGCGTGATGACGCCGCTGACGATGGCGACCAGCATGAACATGGCCGCGATGCCGGCAAGCCACCTGCCCCACACCACCGGCATGTAGTGAAACTGGAAATGAAAGCGATAGAAGAACTCGCCGCCCTGCGTGTCGCGCGACGTGACCTTCGCGCCGGTGGTCGGATCGAACTGCGCTTCACCGAAACCACGCTGGCCGGCTGTGCGGGGCGCGCGCCAGAACGCGTAGACGCTGTTGTTGCGTGAATCGGGAAGGCGCATGCTCCACTGCGACGTGCCGGGCGCGACATTGGCGAGTTCATCGGCGATCTGCTGCGCCACCACGGCCTGATCCGGCACTTCAACGAGGCGCGCCAGTTCTGGCCGCGTCCATTGCGAGATCTCGTCCTTGAAATAGGACACCGTGCCGGTGAGGAACATGGCGTAGAGCACCCAGCCCAGCAGCAGGCCGACCCAGGTGTGCAGGTCGGACATGCTCTGGCGGATACCGCGTCCGGCCGCTTGTTCCTCGGAGACTGTCTTCACGCGCGCCTTCATCCTCACGACACCGGCCACGCCGCCAGCGCGAGCGGCACTGCCACCACGATCAAACCGATCCACGCCTTCAGCGCACTGCGCACGGCAAACACCCAGATCACCGCCCCCGCATAAATCGCAAAGCTCGTCAACATGCCGGTGAGCACCGCCTGAGGCTTGCTCATGGGCAAAGCAAGCACGGCGACGCTGGCAAGCGCGGCAATCGCATAGCCGCCGAACAACGCAGCGACGATGCGCGAGATGAGCGGCCCCGTTGCGCAGACCCGGTTGACGAACGCGTTCATTTGCCCGGTGTGGCCGCCGGGCCTGCAGGAATGGGCGCAAGGCCGCTGGCGTTCACGTAAGTCACGGCGGTCGCATAGCTCACGCCGTCATACTTCTCTGCACCATTGGCACCAGCGCGTTCGCCCGCAGTACGGTCGGTGAAGCTGACTTCGGCCACATATGTCCCCTTCCAGGGCATGTCGAACTTCACGAGGCCCTGCTCGTCGGTGGTCGCTTCCTTCGACCAGCCGGACTCCGTCACCAGCGTCACCTTGGTCTTGGCCTTGGGCTGTTCCTTGAAGAACAGCTTGAACTCGCCATCACGGCCGGTCGGCACGAGATCGAGGATCAGCTTCGGCTTCTGTTCGGCGAAGCCAGTGATGAGGCGTGCTGCCGGATAGAACCAGTTGGTGGTGTCCTTGCCCTGCTGCTTCCACGTATAGAGCGGATAGCTGGCATCCTCAGCGACGATACCGTCACCGGATGCAGCCTTGAACGGCAGCGTGAAGCCATTTGCGGTCTTCGTCGCATCCGACTTCTGTTCGCCCTTGGCGGAAATCAGCGTACCCGTCGGCTTGCCGAACTTGTCGAGCAGACCCGGCGATGCCTCGCGCAGATTCTCACCGAATTCGCCGAAGCGAATGATCGCGTTCTGCCCCTCGGCCTGCTCGATCCAGATCTGATGCGCCTGCGCGGACGCGACAGTCGCGAGCAAAGCAACGGCGGAAATGGACAGCTTCATCATGATGGAGACCTCTGGAAACAATGGATCAGGCAGAAACAACAAGCGCCGGGACCGCATGCGGCCCCGGCGGATGTGAACGTGACATGATCGGGGCGCGTCCGATTGCCGGCGCGTCCCGCTCATGGCTGCAGACGATCAGAAATCGAATGCTGCCGACACGACATAAGTGCGCGGCGAACCGACCGTGACGAAGTTGCCGGTGGTCAGCCAGTAATTCTCGCCGGTGACGTTCTCGATATTCGCGCGGATCGTGACTGGCTTGCCGGTGATCGCCGTCGTCGTGTAGCGCGCACCGATATCCAGGCGGGTCCAGTCCGAGAAGCGCTGGTTCGGCAGGTTGGCGCTGGTGAGATAGGACTGGCCGGTATAGATCACGCGCCCGTTGAGCGAGAGACCATAGACCCACGGCGTGTCCCAATCGAGGCCCGCCGAGAACGTCTTGTCCGGCACGCCGGCCGCATCATTGCCGCGCTCCAGCGGATTGGTCGGATTGGTCAGTTCAGGCTTCAGGAAAGTCGCGCTGACCAGGCCGCGCAGGCCGGGCATCACCAGGCCGTAAGCGTTCAGCTCGAGACCACGGTTGCGCTGCTCGCCGTTATAGGAGAGTTCGCCAGCCGGGGTCGTCTGCGTCGCCGGGCGTGTGATCTGGAACACCGCAGCCGTTGTCGTGATGGTGCCCCAATCGACCTTGACGCCGGCTTCCTGCTGCTTCGACTTGAAGGGCGCGAGCACGGCACCCGCATTGGTGTAGTTGTTGGGCGCGCCACCGGGGACGACCTGCCCCTGGCTCAGGCCTTCAGCGTAGTTCGCATAGAGCGACACGTTGTGCCATGGCTTGAACACGACACCGGCAAGCGGCGTCGTTGCACCGGAATCGTAGCTCGCCCCCGGGACACCAGAGACCGGATTGAACGCGTCCTGCTTCACCATCTGATGGCGCACGCCGACGGTCACCAGGAACATGTCATTCAGGAAGGACATGGTGTCCGCGATGGCCACGCTCGTGCGCGTGATGTCGCTGGCCTTTCCTGGCGTCAGACGCGGGACGGTGATCATCGGCAGCGGCAGCGGGTTGTAGATATTCGACGAGATGGCCTGGGCTGCAGGATTGACCGACGAGGAGTTGCCATTCTCCTGCTGGAAGCCACTGAAGCCGACATTGACCGAATGGCCGATGAAGCCCGTATTGAAGCGCGACCGCAGACCGACATTGCCGCTCAGCGTCTTGCTATAGGAATCGTAGTAGCCATTGCCGACCCGGAAATTGCCGAGCGCATCCATGCCGGTGGGGCCACCCACGCGCGAATCCGGGAAGATCTGTTCGTTCTTGCCCTCGCGATAGCCGATCCCGGCATAGGCCGTCACGGCGTCGGCCAGATCGTATTCGAAGCTCGATGCGATCGTGTTGTCACGCTGCGTCAGCATCGTGCCCGGATACCAGTTGCTGCGCGCATCCGGCGGCGCCGGAATGAACGGCACGGTTGCCTGGACGGTCATCTGCGGACGGAAGTTCTTCGTATCGTCGTTCTGCGAAATCGCATCCAGCGTCCAGCGGAAACGTTCGCCACGATAATCGAGCGACAATGCGCCGAGGCCGGCGCGCCAGTTGCCGCCATCCACCGAGGCTTCGCCGTTGCGGCCGACGCCGTTGAAGCGGACACCCCACTCCTTGTTCGCGCCGAAGCGCTGGCTCGTCTCCAGATGCATACCGTAATTGCCGGCGCTCATGAAGAACGGCGTCAGGCGCGAGAACGGCACTTCGCCGGCACGCTTGGTCGCGATGTTGATGCCGCCGCCGACGCTGCTGCCGGGGGCCATGCCGTTGATCAAGGCGCCCGGCCCCTTGAGCAGTTCGATCCGCTCGATGATCTGCGAGGGCACGCGGCTGGAGGATACCAGTCCGTAAAGGCCGTTGAGACCGACATCGCCCGAACCAACCTGGAAGCCGCGAATCTGGAACGTGTCGTCGAAACCGTTGCCGCCCGTCGTCGTACGTACGGATGCGTCATTGATCAGCGTATCGGCTGCAGTACGCCCCTGCTGGTTCTCGATCAGCTCCGATGTGTAGTTCACCGTGCTGAACGGCGTGTTCATCACGCTCGTGCTACCGAGCAGGCCCAGCGTGCCGCCGGTCGCGACCTGGCCACCGGCATAAGCGGGCGCCGGCGTGCCGATCGTGCGCGTGGTTCCCATCGTGGTGGTCGGTGCAACCGGCTGTTCGGTCTGCTGACGCGGCGCCACGCGGGTGACGCGCTGAGGCGCGGTACGCGTGCGCACGGTCGATGTGCGTGCGCGCTGCTGAGGTGCATCGACCGCGATCGGCGGCAACGTTTGCGACGACGCGGTCTGCGCATCGGCTTCGGAGGAACTCACGCCGCTCAGGCACAGCGTGACAACGCCAGTCGCCACGCCAGCATACAAACGGCTCTTACAGGTCTTGAAGTAGGTCACGAACGCCCCTCAGTGAATCAGAGGCGACTGACTAGGAAGGTGAAGCTGCGCGGACAACAAAGCGCGTTTAGAATCGTTTTACGATAGCGAGAGAGCGCTTTGGAGCATTGCATCTACACATTGCGGCGGAACCCGCGTTCAAGTGTCGATCGATATTGTTCGATATCTCCGGAAACACTTCTCCCGTAGAACGAAATCCATCATCGCGCACGACGCCAATCATGCGACGCTTCGACATCTCTACACCCCCAAGCTGCGCGCGAGAGCCGCAGCACAGGCGACCATCTGCCACACATCAAATGAGATCTTCGCTCGAAGATTAAACGCACGGATTGTCAGAACGTCCTTGTCGACGACGACTCGTGTGGACAACGCAATTCATCAGCGTGAATAATTCAGCACTTTCAGCCTGCTTCCGTCGCCCGCGCGTCTCACAGGCTGAGGGCAAAAGAAGGACACCGATGCAGGGAGCATCACGTGTGGATCGCATGCGAACGATGCCGCCCGGACCAACGAGCGTATCGTGCCTCAGCTGTTTCACGCGGGACATTGGTGGGCTGTCCAAAGAAAAAAGTCTCAACGTCCCGCGTGCAGCGTTTTCCCCAGCGGAGTCTCCACCGTTCAAACACACCGTCATCGTCAGCGAAGCCCTTGCGCTTTGTCCTGAGGACGGGCTAGAAGGCGCGCAACGAGATGACGTTCTCGTCCGACCGATTCCAGACGGCGCTTCGACAGCAGCTCTGGATCGCTTGGGGAATGGTGTAACGGTAGCACAACAGACTCTGACTCTGTTTGTCTTGGTTCGAATCCAGGTTCCCCAGCCAGTTCAGGCAGGAAAAACGTCGAAAAATCATAAATTTAGATAGAAACACCGATCACCCAGTGATCGTTGAAGCGTTACGGCAAGGTCGATCGCCGCGCACGAGCTTTTCTGTCCGCTGGTCTTGGGTGCGCTACCTCGTGGCAACTGGCGAAGCGGTTAAGGCTTGGTGAATGCACGCAACCACCAGGCGAACAACCGGTATGCTGGAACCGCGATTCCCGCCGAATGGCAACCGGATGCAACCACCTGCCCTTTCGGTCGCAGGCTTCGTCAGCGCGCCTTAACAGTTTCTCCAGCGCCTGTGCCCCATAGTCTGCCCAAAATCGGGGCGCAGAATGCGAATTCGTCAATGAACCATCTGACTTCAACAGCGTCGTTCGGGCGCATCATCTCCGTGCGCGGTTCGCTGGCGCGCGTCGGCCTTCTTGCCGTCAATCCGATGAGCCCATCGGAGATGCGCGGCACCGTCGGCCGTTTCGTCAGCATTCGCTGCGCCAGCTCGACGATCATTGCCATGATCACCGAAGTCTCGTCCGAGAACATGCAGAGCTCGGAGCATTATGTGGCGAGCGCATCGGTGGACCTGCTCGGCGAGATCATCGGCACGCCGGAACACCCCAAATTCCAGCGCGGCGTCACCAATTATCCGACCATCGGCGACACCGTCGATCTGATCACCCAGAACGAGCTGCGCACCGTCTATGCGCCGTCCGGTTCTGACCAGATCAATGTCGGCACGCTGCAGCAGGATCGCTCGGTGATCGCCTATGTCGATGTCGAGGAAATGCTGAGCAAGCATTTCGCCGTGCTCGGTTCGACCGGCGTCGGCAAGTCGTCGGGTGTTTCGCTGCTGCTCAACGAGATCCTGCGCGCACGGCCGAACCTGCGCATTTTCCTGCTCGATGTGCACAATGAATATGGGCGCTGCTTCGGCGACAAGGCGCTGGTGCTCAATCCGCGAAATCTGAAACTGCCGTTCTGGCTGTTCAATTTCGAAGAGATCGTCGATGTGCTGTTCGCCGGCCGCCCCGGCGTGCCCGAAGAGCTGGAAATTCTCTCGGAAGTGATCCCGATCGCCAAGGGCGTCTATACGCAATACCAGAATGCCGACCGTATCGGCCTCAAGCGCATCGATCCGAAGACCATCGGCTATACGGTGGACACGCCGGTCCCGTATCGCCTGGTCGATATGATCTCGCTGATCGACGAGCGCATGGGCAAGCTGGAGAACCGCTCATCGCGCATCCAGTATCACAAGCTGATCTCGCGCATCGAGGCCGTGAAGAACGATCCGCGCTACGCCTTCATGTTCGACAACGCCAATGTCGGCGGCGACACCATGGCTGAAGTGATCAGCCATCTGTTCCGCCTGCCCGCCAATGGCAAGCCGATGACCATCATGCAGCTCGCAGGCTTCCCCGCGGAAGTCGTGGATTCCGTGGTGTCGGTGCTGTGCCGCATGGCGTTCGATTTCGGCCTGTGGAGCGACGGTGTGTCGCCGCTGCTGTTCGTCTGCGAGGAAGCGCATCGCTACGCCTCCGCCGACCGCAATATCGGCTTCGGTCCGACCCGCAAGGCGGTGTCGCGCATCGCCAAGGAAGGCCGCAAATACGGCGTCTATCTCGGCCTCGTGACCCAGCGTCCCGCCGAACTCGACGCCACCATCATTTCACAGTGCAACACGTTGTTCGCGATGCGTCTGGCCAATGACCGCGACCAGGCGCTGCTGCGCTCGGCGGTGTCGGATGCGGCCGCCAACCTGCTCTCTTTCGTGCCCTCGCTCGGCACCCGCGAAGTGCTCGCCTTCGGCGAAGGCGTCGCACTGCCGACGCGTCTGCGCTTCAAGGAAGTGCCGCCGCATCAGCTGCCGCGCTCGGAATCCGCGATCTCGACGGTGCCATCGGTCGCCGCCGGCCACGACATGCATTTCGTCGGTGCCGTGCTGGAGCGCTGGCGCGGCGCGACCACGAGCCGCGACGTACCGAACGATCCCGGCTTCATCGAACGCCCACTGGCGGCGCCGACACGCACCATGGACGCGCCGATGCTGCAGCCCTCGCTCGGCCTCGATCCCGATCGCTTCTCGCTGCTGAAGAAGCCGCTGCGCTAGCAGAGATCATATCGTGCTCGACTGGTCGGAGATCATCCTGCGCCTGGGCATCGCGGCCCTTGCCGGCGGTGCCGTCGGTCTCAATCGCGATCTGCATGGCAAGCCCGTGGGCGTACGCACGCTCGCTCTCGTCAGCCTTGCGACAGCGATGCTGACGACGCTCGCCGATCCCCTGCATCAGGGTGGCTTCACCGATGCCGGCAGCCGGATCGTGCAAGGCATTGTCACGGGCATCGGCTTTCTCGGCGCCGGCGTGATCTTCCATGCCGAGAAGCATTTCCGCATTCGGGGCCTCACCAGCGCAGCATGCGTCTGGCTCACCGCCTGCATCGGCATCATGTGCGGCGCCGGGCACTGGCGGCTGGTGATCGTCTCGCTTGCGATCACCTTCGCGGTGCTGCTGCTCGGCGGCAAGATCGAGCGCGCATTGCACCGCGCCTTCGGCGGCAAGGGCGATCCGACATCCGAGCCCATGGATGCGCCTCAGCCGTCCGATGCCGGGCCGCACCAGCCGGGCAAATAGATCGCATCCTTGCTCTTGGCGAGGGCCAGCGCCTTTTCGACGGCACTGGCGAAATCGCTTTCGACATCCTTGCGCGACAGCCGGCGCCGAAACAGATCGGCCCACAGGAATTCGCTGAACGGCGTGGTGTCCTTGGCATAGCCACCGGCCCGGCGGATCTCGCCAGCCAGACTGCGGAACGGATCGTCTTTCAGGCCGGTGACCGATTTCGGGATATCCTTGAATTGCCGCCGCTCCCCTTTGGCATCATAGGGATAGGCCCAGCGGCGATGGTCGAGCACGCTCCAGAACGCCTTCTGATCCACCATCGTGAGATCGGCGATCACGGTGACGAGCACATCCTTGACGCCCTCATCATGCAGCGCACGCGCGAGATGGTGGTGATCGACGACATAATGTCGTTTGTCCGGACCGAGCACCACCGGGATCATATGCTCGCCGAGCAGTTCGGCCTGTTTGCGCTTCGACTTGTGGTCACGCCAGCGCTTCCGTTTCTCTTTCACCTCGCGCATGCCCACTGTCATCTGCGTCGGGCGCAGCGACAGGATCGGCACAGGCTGCAGGATGGGTTCGCGGACATTCGACATGAGACACTCCGTCAGCGTGCATTTTCCGCCTGATCATGACACGGCTGCTGCTCACGTCGCGATCAGTTCCACGTCATCAAAGGGATCACGGCATTCCCGCCATGCAGCTTTTACTGAGTCAGCGGCACCTCACCATGCTATCGTTATTCATCGATGTCGCAGACGACGGATCATGAAGACCCAGCAGCCGATCATTCGCGAAGATGACGAGCACCGCGTGCTTCGCTTTGTCCCGCGGACGTCGGAGACACTGCCCCAGCATCCGACGGCGCCTGAATCCCGCACGGCATTAAATCCGGCCGGCGATCTGTCTCGCTATACGGCGTCCGCAAACGAGCCGGACGACTTCCGGCACCGGATGCTGGCCAACAGCGCGGCTGTCGCCTTCACCGCCTTGCTGGTTGGCGCCGGTATCTGGCTGGCCATCACGATTGCGGACCTCCGGAAGACCCAGGATTGCGTGCTGATGGGCCGGCGGGACTGCGCCCGTATCGCCACACCGCACATTTAGGCCCGTCCAGGCCCTTTCCGCCGCCCACAACGCGTTGGTGAGCAACTGCTCAACTGCATTGAACTGGCGCGCCTGCTCCGATATACGGGCAAACGACTCCCTGCGGCGGACCGGACCTTCCGGTGCGAAGCTTGGCCTTTGCGCGCGCAGGACGAAATTTATCTTCAATATATCAAAGGCTTAGTAATGTCCTCCACATTCGATCAGGTCGCTACCATCATCGCGGAAACCTGCGACATCCCGCGCGACACGATCACGCCGGAAAGCCACGCCATCGACGATCTCGGGATCGACAGCCTCGACTTCCTGGATATCGCCTTCGCCATCGACAAGGCGTTCGGGATCAAACTGCCGCTCGAGAAGTGGACCCAGGAAGTCAACGACGGCAAGGCGACCACCGAACAGTATTTCGTTCTGAAGAACCTCAGCGCGCGTATCGACGAACTGGTTGCTGCCAAGGGCGCCTGACGCCCGGCATGAACCGCGCATATTTTTACCTGATCGACCGCGCTGCCGGCCTCTCCGGCAGCGCGGAATCGCTCACGGTCGAGGCACTGCTCAATGGCTGAAACACGTCCCGTCGTATCCGAACCGGTCGAAGCATGGATCACCGGCATCGGTATCGTGTCGTCGCTCGGCGAAGGTCCCGATGCGCATTGGGATGCGCTCAATCAGAAGCGCGTGAATGTCGATGAGACGACCTTCGCGCCCTATGTCGTGCACCCCCTGTCCCCCGTGGGCTACGACACCCAGATCCCCAAGAAGGATCAGCGCCAGATGGAAGCCTGGCAGCGCATCGGCACCTATGCGGCCGGTCTTGCGCTCGATTCCGCCGGCGTGAAGGGCAACAAGGACATCCTGTCGAAGATGGACATGATCGTCGCGGCCGGTGGCGGCGAGCGCGATCTCACTGTCGATTCCAGCATCCTCAATTCGGAAGCCCATGGCGCAGCGACGCCGAGCTATCTGAACGAGAAGCTGCTCAACGATCTTCGCCCTACTCTCTTTCTCGCACAGCTCTCTAACCTGCTTGCCGGCAATATCGCCATCGTGCATGGCGTCACCGGTTCGTCCCGCACCTTCATGGGTGAGGAAGCCGCGGGCGTGGATGCGGTGCGTATCGCGCTTGCGCGTATCGCCGATGGCCAGAGCGACATCGCCCTTGTCGGCGCCGGCCATAATGGCGAGCGCAAGGACATGCTGCTGCTGTACGAATTCGACAACTTCAACCTGCGCGACAAGCATTCGTCGGTGTGGGATCGCAAGGACAAGAGCGGCTTCGCGCTCGGCTCCGGCGGCGCCTTCCTCGTCATCGAGTCGAAGGCCCATGCGGAAGCGCGTGGCGCAAAACCGTTTGCACGGCTGAAGACCGTGGTGGCCGATCGTGTACGTCGCAAGGACGGCGGCGAAGTCACCGTCTCGCTCGACAAGCTGTGGACCGCCGTCGGCGCCAGCGATGCGGACACGGCAGTCATCACCGGTGCGACCGGTGCAGAGCCTGCGACCTCGGAAGAACTGAGCTTCCTCAAGAAGCATGCGGATGTGCCGGTGCGCGCGACGGGCTCGTCGTTCGGCCATGCGGTGGAGACGCAGTTTCCGCTCGGCATCGGCCTCGCGGCATTGTCGCTGTCGCGCGGCGCGCTCTATGCGCCCAACGATTCCACGGGCACCGAGATTGAAATGTCGAAGGCGCCCTCCCAGATTGTCGTGATCGGGACCGGCCACTGGCGCGGCGAAGGCATGGCGCTGGTCGAGAAGATTTAAGTTTGAGAGGCCTGCAAAGGCGACGGAGAAAAGATGTCAGCAACCCGCGATAAATTCGGCCGACCGATCGTCGTCGTCACCGGCATGGGCGTTGCGACTTCGCTCGGCGCCGGCAAGCAAGACAACTGGAAGAAGCTGACCGCCGGCGAATCCGGCATCCGCACCATCACGCGCTTCCCCATCGAGGGCATGAAGACGACGATGGCCGGCACCGTGGACTTCCTGAACGTCGATCCGTTCTCCTCCACCGATCTCGGCGAGAAGCTCGGCGAACTCGTTGCGGAAGAAGCGATCGCCCAGGCCGGCATCGGCGCCAAGGGTGACTTCCCCGGCCCGCTGTTTCTCGCCGTCGCGCCGGTCGAAGTGGAATGGCCGCAGCGCCAGGCGCTCGCCAAGGCTGCCGGCGCCAACACCGACATCAATTACGACACGCTGCTGCGCACCGCCGGCTCCGGCGGCTTCACCGAATATCACCGCCGCTTCCTGTTCGGCTCGGTGGCCGACTCGCTCGCCGATACATTCGGCACCAAGGGCTCGCCGATCTCGCTCTCCACCGCCTGCGCATCGGGCGCGACTGCGATCCAGCTCGGCGTCGAAGCCATCCGTCGCGGCGAAGCCGATGCGGCGCTGTGCGTCGGCACCGATGGTTCAGTCAATCCGGAAGCGCTGATCCGCTTCTCGCTGCTGTCGGCTCTCTCTACCAATAACGAAACGCCCTCGAAGGCTTCGCGCCCGTTCGCGAAGAACCGCGAAGGCTTTGTGATGGCCGAAGGCGCCGGCGCGCTGGTGCTGGAGAGCCTGGAATCGGCAAAGGCGCGCGGCGCAAAGATCCTCGGCATCGTCGCCGGCTGCGGCGAACTCGCCGACAATTTCCACCGCACCCGCTCAAGCCCGGACGGCAAGCCGATCATCGGCTGCGTCAAGAACGGCCTGATCGATGCCGGCATGACCGTGGACCAGATCGACTACATCAATGCCCACGGCACCGGCACGCCGGAAAACGACAAGATGGAATATCTGGGGATCTCCACCGTGTTCGGTGAACTCGCCAAGACCGTTCCGGTGTCGTCGAACAAGTCGATGGTGGGTCACACCCTGTCGGCCGCCGGCGCCGTCGAGGCGGTGTTCTCGCTGCTGACGATTGAACATCAGCGCATTCCGCCGACCATCAATTACGACGTTCCGGACCCGACGATTCCGTTCGATGTGGTTCCCAACACCGCCCGCGACGCCAAGGTCACCGCCGTGATGTCGAATTCGTTCGGATTCGGCGGGCAAAATGCCTCGCTGATCCTCACCGGCGAGCCGGTATAGCGGAGCTCGCCGGTTGACCTTCAGGCGTTAACCGGCGATACGCAAGCCTCAGAAATCAACATCTTAGACCCGGAGACGCGGCATATGCGTGCGCTCAATCTTGCTGCTGAACGCGAGCTCATCACCGCCGACGTTCCCCGCCCCCGCCGCCCGCAGCCGGCGAAGTGCAGATCCGCGTCAAGGCGGTCGGCCTCAATCATATCGACGTTTGGGGCTATCGCGGCATGGCGTTCGCCAAGCGCAAGCTGCCGATCACCATCGGCGCCGAAGCGTCGGGCGAGATCGCAGCCGTCGGCGAAGGCGTCACCAATTTCAAGCCGGGCCAGAAGGTCGCCATGTATGGCGCGCTGACCTGCGGCCACTGCAAGGCATGCCAAGAGGGCCGCGATAATTTCTGCGAGAACGTCGGCGGCCTCTACGGCTTCCATATCGACGGTTTTGCGCGCGAGCTGATGAACATGCCGGCGCGCCTCGTGATCCCCGCACCGGACAGCCTGAGCTTCCGCGACATCGCCTGCGCGCCGATCGCCTTCTCCACCGTGCAGCACATGCTGTTCGACAATGCCAAGCTGCAGCCGGGCGAAACCATCCTCGTCCATGCCGGCGGCTCCGGTATCGGCACCGTCGCCATCATGATGGCCAAGAAGATCGGCTGCACCGTCATCACCACCGTGGGTGACGACAGCAAGTTCGAGGGCGTGAAGAAGCTCGGCGCGGACTACGTGATCAATTATCGCAAGGACCGTTTCGAAGGCGAAACGCGAAAAATCACCAAGAAGAAGGGCGTCGATGTCGTGTTCGAGCATGTCGGCGCCGACACGTTCAACGGCTCGCTGCTGGTGATGAAGCGCGGCGGCCGTCTGGTCACCTGCGGCTCGACCTCGGGTCCATCGACGACAATCAACCTGATGCAGCTGTTCCAGCAGCAATATCGCATCTTCGGCTCGTTCGGCGCCTCGATGCGCAACATCTCCGAGAGCCTCGACAAGATGGCTGACGGCATGCTGCCCGTGATCGATACCGAAGTGCCGTTCGACGATGTCGCCACCGCCTTGAAGCGCATGGAGACGCGTCAGGTGTTCGGCAAGATCATCGTCCACTTCTGATGCTCCGCCTGCTGCTTCGCACCAAGGCGCGCATCCGCGACGCCCTGAAGCCGGCAGGCGAAGCCGCCGTCGGCGCGCTGACCATCGGCCTGCTGCGCACCACGCGCTATTTCGATCCGGTCAAGACCGCCAACCTGTTCGGCAAGATCACCCGCCGGATCGGGCCGCTGTTGCGCGAGGACAAGATCGCGCGCGCGAATCTCGTCGCTGCGTTTCCCGAAAAGTCGCCGGAAGAGATCAACCGCATCGTCACCGGCGTGTGGGACAATATGGGACGGATGGGCGCCGAGTTCGCGCATCTCGATCGCATCTGGGATTACGACGTCACCAATCCCGGCAAGCCGAGCAATGTGGAATTCTCCAAGCGCACCGGCGAGATTTTCGATGCGCTCCGCGATGACGGCAAGCCGGCGCTCATCTTTGCGAGCCATCTCGGCAATTGGGAGATCCCTGCCCTCGCCGCGGTCGCGCATGGGCTCGACACGGCGGTGCTGTATCGCCCACCGAACATTGCGGCTGCCGATCGCGCCATCAAGAGCATCCGTGCGGTCAGCATGGGCAACCTGATTGCCGCCAGCCACGATGCGCCGGTCAAACTCGCGCATGCGCTCGACGAGGGCAAGCATGTGGCCATGCTAGTGGATCAGTGGTTCACCAAGGGCGCCGAGGTGGATTTCTTCGGCCGCAAGACACGCGCCAATCCAATGCTGCCGCGCCTGCTGCGTCAGGTGGATTGCCCGATCCATGGCGTGCGCGTGATCCGCCTGCCGAACCATCGCTTCCGCATCGAGCTATCCGAGGAAGTGAAGCCGGTGCGCACGGCCGACGGCAAGGTGGATATCGCCGGCACCATGCAAGCGGTGACGTCGGTGCTGGAAGGCTGGATCAGGGAATATCCGGATCAGTGGCTGTGGCTGCACAGAAGGTGGCGGTAGCTCCGAGGGCGTAGCCCGGATGGAGCGCAGCGCAATCCGGGGCCCGCGTTTCAAATGGTTCTGCTGTCCCCGGGTTACGCTTCGCTCCACCCGGGCTACGAGAGCCTCACTTCCCCGTCTTCACCTTCGTCCACAGCCGGTTGATGACCCGCTGTGTCGCCGGATCGCGCGCCGTGATGATGAACAACTTCGCCAGCATCGCCTCGTCCGGATAAATTGTCTTGTCGCCGATGATCTTCGCATCCACCAGCTTCTGGCTGGCGAGATTGCCGTTGGCATAGCCGAGATAGTTCGAGTTCTTCGCTGCGACGTCCGGTCGGTAGAGATAGTTGATCAGCTCATAGGCCTCGGCGACGTTCTTCGCATCCGCCGGAATGGCAAAGTTGTCGAAGAACATCTGCGCGCCCTCTTTCGGGATCGCGTAACCGATCTCGACGCCGTTTTTCGCCTCCGCCGCCCGCGCACGTGCCTGGATGATGTCGCCGGACCAGCCCATCACGAGGCAAATCTCGCCGGTGGCGAGGCCGTTCAGATATTCGGAGGAGTGAAATTTGCGCACGCTCGGACGAATTTTGGCGAGTACATCCGCCGCCTTCTCCAGATCGGGAGCCTTGGTCGAATTCGGATCGAGGCCGAGATAGTTCAACGCGGCTGGCAGAATGTCGTCGGCGCTATCCAGCATGTGGACGCCGCAATCCTTGAATTTTGCGAGGTTCTCCGGCTTGAACACGATGTCCCAGCTGTCGATCTTCGCATCCGGTCCGAGGATTTTCGCGACCTGCTTGACGTTGTAGCCGATGCCGGTGGTGCCCCACATGAAGTTGGCCGCATGGGCGTTGTCGGCATCATAGGTCGCGAGCCGCTTTGTCACTTCCGGCCATGCATTGGCGAGGTTCGGCAGCTTACTCTTGTCGAGCGGCTGAAAAACTTTCGCCTTGATCTGACGCTGCAGGAAGTAAGCAGTGGGCACGACCACATCATAGCCGGACTTTCCGGCGAGCAGACGCGTCTCCAGCGTCTCATTGGCGTCGAACGTGTCGTAGACGACCTTGATGCCGGTCTCTTTCGTGAAGTCCTCAAGGACTCCCGGCGCCATATAGTTCGACCAGTTGTAGAAATTGATCACACGCTGCTGCGCCTGCGCGGGCGAGGCCAGTATCAATGCGGCCGCAGCCGCAAATGCCAGTCTCGCCTTGCGCATGATCGATTCCTTTAACGCCGATGCACCGCGTCCGACAGCCGCTCTAGTGCAGCATCGAGCGTGGCGTCGTTCTTGGCGAAGCAGAAGCGCACCACCGAGGTCACCTTGTCCTGCTCATAGAAGGCCGACACCGGAATGCCCGCCACCTTGTATTGCGTGACGATGCGCTTGCAGAAGTCCTCGTCGGTCTCGTTGAGACCAAGTGGCGACAGGTCCACCGTGAGGAAATATGTGCCCTGCGACTTGATCACCGGGAAACCGATGCGCTCCAGCCCTGCCGCCAGACGATCGCGGCTGCGTGCGAGATCGGCGCGCATGGACTTGAAGTATTCGTCGGACTTGCCGAGGCCATAGGCTACGGCCACCTGCAGGTTCGGCGCCGTGGTGAATGTCAGGAACTGATGCACCTTGGCGCAGACGCGGAGCAGATGTGGCGCCGCGCAGACAAAACCGATCTTCCAGCCGGTGAGCGAGAAAATCTTGCCCGCCGAGCCGACCTTGATGGTGCGGTCGCGCATGCCCGGGATCGTGATCAGCGGGATGTGCTCGTGACCGTCGAACGTCACGTGCTCCCACACCTCATCACAAATAGCGATCGTGTCGAACTCCTGACAGAACTTCGCCAGCAGTTCGAGATCCTCACGCGGATAGACGACGGCGGCGGGATTGAGCGGCGAGTTGAACAGCACCGCGCGGGTCTTGTGGTTGAAGACGGCGCGCAGGTCCTCTTCCGTCAGGCGCCAATGCGGCGGCTTCAGCGAGACGAGACGCGGGATGCCGCCGCACTGGCGGATGATCGGCAGATAGCTGTCATAGGCCGGCTGAAACACCACCACTTCGTCGCCGGGCTGCACCACCGACATGATCGACGAGGTCAGCGCCTCCGTGCCGCCCGAGGTCACCATCACTTCGGTCATCGGATCGAGCGTGAGCTTGTGCCAGTGCTGATAATGCGTGGCGATGGCCTGGCGCAGCTCCGGGATGCCCATCATGGACGGATACTGGTTGTATCCGTTGACGACAGCATCCGCCGCAGCCTGACGAATATCGTCGGGACCGGGATGATCGGGAAAGCCCTGGCCGAGATTGATGGCGTTGTTGTCGCGCGAGAGCTGCGACATCGCCTCGAAGACGGTGACGGGCAGCTCGGAGAAGATCTTGTTCATCGAGTGATCAGGCTTTCGTCGGCAGGCCCGCGGCCTTCCAGCCGATGATGCCACCAGCGAGATGCTTGTTGTAAGGCAGCCCGGCTTCCTGCGCCGCGAGCGAGGCGGTCACCGAGCGCTTGCCGGAGCGGCATGCGAACACGACCTCCTTGCCGGCTGGATCGGGGATCGCGGCGGGATCGAATGTCGAGAGCGGCACGACGACGGAATCCGGATAGGCTTCGACTTCGACCTCGTTGGGCTCGCGCACATCGACCAGCAGATACTTGCCGTCCTTGATGCCCTGCGCGACGTCCTCGGGGGTCAAATCCTGAACTTCTGCCACCACAAACCTCCTGCACCCCGGCGTCCGGAGCAAATCAGAAGGGGCCGGATCGGCCCCTGTTTTCGAGGGCCAAACTCGCGCTTCGGAGGCCAGAAATCAAGTCCCCGTCATTGCGAGGAGCGCAGCGACGAAGCAATCCAGAAGGCCGCAACCGAAGGCTGGATTGCTTCGTCGCAACCGCTCCTCGCAATGACGGCCGTGACGCCTGGTGTCCAATCAGATCGTCACCTGCGTGCCCACTTCCACCACCCTGCCCGTCGGGATCTGGAAATAGTCGGTGGCATCATTGGCGGTGCGGCTGAGGCCGATGAAGAGATGGTCCTGCCAGCGCGGCATGCCGGAATGCGCGGCGGGCTTCAGCGCCCTCCGCGACAGGAAGAAGGAGGTCGACATGATGTCGAACTGCCAACCGGTTTTCCGCGCGATCGCCAATGCCTTCGGCACATTCGGCGACTCCATGAAGCCGAAGCGCAGCGTGATCTTCGAGAAGGTCTCGCTGATCTCCTCCATCCGCACGCGCTCGGAAATATCCACTTTCGGCGTCGGCGCCGTCTCGATGGTGAGAATAACGTTCTTCTCGTGCAGCACTTTGTAGTGTTTCAGACTATGCATCAGCGCCGTCGGCGCGCTGACGGGATCGCTGGTGAGAAACACCGCCGTGCCTTTCACGCGCTGCGGCGGCTTCTTCTCCAGCATGGCGACAAGATCGGCCAGCGGGAATTCCAGCTTTCGCGATTTCTCGAACAGCAGCCGGCTGCCGCGGCGCCACGTATACATCAGCATGACGATCACGCCGCCCGCCGCCAGCGGCACCCAGCCGCCGTCGAACACTTTCAGCAGGTTCGCCGTGAGGAAGGTGAGATCGATCAGCAGGAACGGCAGGATCAAAGCACCCGCCAGGATCGGCGACCACTTCCAGCCCTTCCAGATCAGCACGAAGGCCATCAGCGAGGTGACGACCATGGTGCCGGTGACCGAGATGCCATAGGCCGAGGCCAGCGAGCTCGACGACTTGAACATCACCACCAGCACGATCACGGCGATCAGCAGCAGCGTGTTGACGCGTGGGATGTAGATCTGGCCGGAATGGCTCTCCGACGTGTGGCGGATCTCGAAGCGCGGCAACAGGCCGAGCTGGATCGCCTGCCGCGTCAGTGAATAAGCACCGGTGATGACCGCCTGGCTGGCGATCACCGTGGCTGTGGCCGCGAGCGCCACCATCGGGATCAGCGCCCAATCCGGAAACATCAGATAGAACGGATTTTCCAGCGCGGTGGGATCGCGCAGCACCAGTGCTGCCTGGCCGAAATAGTTGATGGTCAGTGACGGCAACACGAGAAACAACCAGGCGAGCTGGATCGGCCGTTTGCCGAAATGGCCGAGATCCGCATAGAGCGCCTCGGCGCCGGTCACCGCGAGAAACACGGCACCCAATGTCACGAAGGCGATGATGCCGTGGTGGAACATGAAGTAGACGGCATGACTGGGGTTGAAGGCGGCCAGCACGCCGGGATGCTGGATGATCTGCGGCACAGCGGCGATCGCGATCACGAAGAACCACAGGCACATGATCGGCCCGAAGAAGATCGCGACCTTCGCCGTGCCGTGCGACTGCACCGCAAAGATCGCCACCAGCAACACGATGGTGATGGGCACCACATAGGGCTCGAACGCCTTGGTGACGAGCTTGGTGCCTTCGATGGCTGACAGCACCGAGACCGCTGGCGTGATCACCGCGTCACCATAGAACAGCGCCGCGCCGATGATGCCGAGCATGATCACCACGGTGCCGTTGCCGCCCACCGCGCGATGCGCCAGCGCCATCAGCGCCAGCGTGCCGCCCTCGCCATTGTTGTCGGCGCGCAGCAGGATGACGACATATTTGATCGTCACGACGATGATCAGCGCCCACACGATCAGCGAGAGAACGCCGAGAATCTCCGCATGGCCCACGCCGGGTGCCCGATGGCCGCCGGCGGCCACCAGCGCTTCGCGGAAGGCGTAGAGCGGGCTGGTGCCGATATCGCCATAGACGACGCCGATGCTGCCGACGATGAGCGAACCGAGCGTAGCTGTCGTATGGCCATGACCGTTATCCACCGGCGCATCGGCGGCGGGGGTGGCATTTTCACTCGTCATGGGATTGGCCTCAGGCGTATTCGCGGGACTGTTATGAACAGCGGGGCAGCGAGGCCGTTCCCGGCTCCGATGGTCGCAGCCAGTCTAGCGCAAATCGGGGAACCGGGAATGACAAAGGCGACGCGCTAGATCGTCACCTGAGTACCTACTTCCACCACCCGGCCGGTCGGGATCTGGAAATAATCGGTGGCGTCATTAGCTGAGCGGCTGAGCGCGATGAAGATATGGTCCTGCCACAGCGGCATGCCCGATTGCGCCGATGGCTTCAGCGAGCGCCGCGACACGAAGAACGACGTCGCCATGATGTCGAACTGCCAGCCAAGTTTTCGCGCGATCACGAGGGCCTTGGGGACGTTGGGCTGCTCCATGAAGCCGAAGCGCAATCGCACCATCGAGAACTTGTCGCTGATGTTCTCCATCCGCACCCGTTCGGAGACATCGACCTTCGGCGTCTGCGCGGTCTCGATGGTCAGGATCACATTGTGCTCGTGCAGCACCTTGTTGTGCTTGAGGTTATGCAGCAGCGCTGTGGGCACGAATTCGGGGTCGCTGGTGAGGAACACCGCGGTGCCCTTGACGATATGCGGCGGACGCTTCTCGAGGCTCTTGATGAGGTCGCGCAGCGGCACTTCGGTGCGACGGGTCTTGAGGATGAGGATGGCCGCGCCACGGCGCCAGGTCCAGATCATGCCGGCCATCAGCAGGCCGAACAGCAACGGCACCCAGCCGCCTTCCAGCAGCTTGAGCAGGTTGGCGCTAAGGAATGCGAGATCGACGAAGACCAGCGGCGCGATCAATGCGAAAGCGGTCGCGGCCTTCCAGTTCCACAGCTTCCAGATCACCACAAAACCCATGATGCCATCGACCACCATGGTGGTGGACACGGCGATGCCATAGGCGGAGGCGAGGCCGCTGGACGACTTGAACAACAGGACCAGCAACACCACGCCGATCAGCAGCAGGCGATTGACGCGCGGCAGATAGATCTGACCGGCATGGGTCTCGGAGGTAAACACCACCTCGAAACGTGGCAACAGGCCGAGTTGCACGGCCTGGCGCACCAGCGAATAGGCGCCGGTGATGACGGCCTGGCTGGCGATCACGGTGGCTGCCGTTGCCAGCACGATCAGCGGAACCAGCATCGATTCCGGGGCCATCAGATAAAACGGGTTTTCGATGGTCGCCGGGTTCGAGAGCACCAGTGCGCCCTGCCCGAAATAATTGATCAGCAGCGCCGGCAGGACGAAGAAGAACCATCCGTACTGGATCGGCCGGCGACCGAAGTGACCGAGATCGGCATAGAGCGCTTCACCGCCGGTGACCGCGAGGAACACGGCCCCCAGCGTGACCAGGCCGACGACGCCATGGCTCATCATGAACTGGACGGCGTAATACGGATTGATCGCATAGAGGACGGTGGGATCGTCGGAGATGTGCGACGCGCCCATCAGCGCCAGCGCCGTGAACCACGTGATCATCACCGGCCCGAAGGCGGATGCGACCTTGCCGGTGCCGATGCGCTGCACCGAGAACAGCAGGACGAGGATCATGATCGTGATCGGCACGACGTAATGCTCGAGTGCCGGCGCCTTCAGCTTGAGGCCTTCCACCGCCGACAGCACCGAGATCGCCGGCGTGATCATGGAATCGCCGATGAACATCGAGGCGCCGAGCACGCCGAGCGCCAGCAGCACCCAGCTCTGGCGGCCAAGCGCGCGCTGGCCCAGCGCCATCAGCGACAGTGTTCCGCCCTCGCCATTGTTGTCGGCGCGCAGCAGGAACAGCACATATTTCACCGTGACGACGATAAACAGCGCCCACAGGATCAGTGACAACACGCCGAGCACGACGACCGGCGTCGCCGGTCCGCCATGGGTGGCGCCATGTACCGCTTCGCGAAATGCGTAGAGTGGCGAGGTTCCGATGTCGCCAAACACGACACCGATGCTGCCGACCATGAGCGACCAGAAACTGGCATGCGCCGGAGCTTCGGTCGTACCTTCGCCTGTTGTTTCCGTGACAGCCATGCTGCTCGTGACGCCTTAGGACAATCCGGCGCCCGCTATGGCGCGCCGGACATTGCCAGTCAACCGCCAGCCTAGCCGATCCCACGGCCATATGCCTCTCCCCGCCCCTCGTAAAATGGGCGTGGAGCAGCAAAAAAAGGATTTGACTAGGCTAAGGTCCGTCTTTGACGAACCAGGCCTAGCTTTGTGATTTGAGCATTACGGCTTGAGGTTTGGCGGCAGCGGCGGATCTTCCCGCATCAGCGTGATGGTCACGCGCCGGTTGGCCGCCATGGTCGGATCGTCGGGAAACAGCGGTTGGGCATCCGCCTTCCCCGATACCGAGAAGATATGCGACGACGGCAGCCCTTCGCGCTCCAGAATTTGCCGGACGACATTGGCACGATCCGACGACAGATCGAATGCATCGTAGTCGGTCCGCGCCGGCACGAAGCCGGCCGCGGTGTGACCGACGATCGCAACCCGAAGCGGCGTCGCCTTCAGAGGAACCGCGAGCTTCTGCAGCAGTTGCCGCGTCCGCTCATACGGCACCTTGGAGCCATCGGCGAACATCGAACGGCCGTTCTGATCGATGATTTCGAGATTGAGTCCCTGCTTGGTCTCTTCGAACATGATGTTCTTCGAGATCTCGTTGATCTCCGGCATGTCCTGCAGTGCTTGGCGAAGGGATGCCGAGGCCAGCGCGAATTCGCGATCCATCTTCAGCTTGGCGCCGGAGGGCCGCGCCGTTGCTGTTTTTTCGTCGGGACTCGTGATGTTGGACGCGTCCTGCGGCGAGACGTGATCCTTGTTCTTGGTCATGCCGCGCGTCGGCAGACCATCCGACTCGATGACGCCGGAATAGCGCGAGTCACTCTGCACACCGAAGGCTTCGCGCACCGAACCGGCAACGACCTTGAGCTTCGCGCCGTCCGGGCTCGAGAACGCGACGAGCATCACGAAATAGCTGAGCAGCAGCGCCATCAAATCGGCGAAGGTCACGAACCAGCCGTGACCACCATGTGCCTCGCCGCGTTTTTTCTTGGCCATCTGCCGCTACTCCGCAGATCCCTGGACGATTATGCCGGGACCGGCTCACCCTCTTCGTGGCGATGCTTCTCGGGCAGATAGGCCAGCAGCATTTCGCGCACCAGCGCCGGGCTCTTGCTGTCACGGATCATCAGGATGCCGTCGATGATCAGCGTGCGGTTCGTCTCCTCGTCGAGCACCTTGACGTGCAGCTTGTCGGCGATGGGCAGACAGATGAGGTTGCCGACGATGGCGCCATACAGCGTCGCCAGCAGCGCCACCGCCATGAACGGGCCGAGCTTCGAGGGGTCCGACATGTTCGAGAACATCTGCACCATGCCGATCAGCGTACCGATCATGCCGAAGGCCGGGGCGCAGTCGCCGATGGCGCGATAGATCTTCGAACCTTCGTCGAGATGCATGAGGAAGTTGTCGCGGTCGCGCTCGAGATTGTCGCGGATGAATTCGAGGTCGTAGCCGTCGGCCACGAAGCGAATGCCCTTGGCGAGGAAGGCGTCATTGGTCTCGACTTTTTCGAGACCGACAGGCCCCTGCTTGCGCGCGATCTCGGCGATGCGGGCGAGTTCGTCGACGAGGTCGCGGGCATTCAGGCGGCTCAGCGTGAATGCGAATTTGGCGCCGAGCGGCATGCCGTGAAGAATCGAGGAGAGCGGGAAGCGGATAAGGGTTGCTGCGAACGACCCGCCGAAGATGATGATGACGGCGTGGATGTCGTAAAACATGCTGAAGCTGCCGCCCATCAGGACGAGCGTCACCATCACGATTACGCCGGCGACAAAACCCAGCAGTGTTGTAATATCCATAACAACTCCGACGCCAACGCGTATCGACCAACGCCCGTCCTGGACGGCGGCGCGCTCACAATGCAGCGCACGGTGCCACTTAACGATACGGCGATTAAGGACGGGTTACCGTTCACCACGCATTAACCAGCAATTAACGCGACAAACCGGCGCTGGAACGAAAAATGCGGAGACGTTTCCGTCTCCGCATTTCGCTCGTCGATATCGGTTTGCTTCAGTGAATTTCGGCCGCCTTGGCCATCGCGTCACGCAGCTTGGCCATGGAGAATCCGGGATCACGCGCCACCGCGAGGATCGGCTCTTCACGGCGCGCACACAATTCCGCTGCTTCAGGCAGCTTCGCGGCCACGTCAGGCGGTATGACCACGGCACCATGGCTGTCGGCATGGATGAGATCGCCGGACGCGACCGTCATACCGGCGACGCGCACTTCCTTGCCGAAATCGGTGACATGCACATGCGCATGCGACGGGCCGAGCGAGCCGGCCAGCGCCTGAAATCCTTCCGCCCATTGCGGGATATCGCGGATCGAACCGTCGGTGATGACGCCGAGGCAACCGAGCGCCTTGTGGATCGCGCTATTCACTTCGCCCCAGAACGCGCCATAGCCGGCATCGGGACCGTCGATGTCCTGGATCACGCTGATCTGCGGTCCGGGGCCACTGCCGACATATTCGTAATAGTCCAGCCGGCGCTTCTTCTGCTCGGCGGCAGGCAGACCCGACGCCGTTGTGGCGCGAATGGTCGCGGTGCGCGCATAGCCCACGATCGGCGGCAGATCGGGAAACGGGCAAACCAGCGGGCGCGTCGTGTAACCGATCAGACGACGCTCGGGCGCCACCAGCTCCAGCGCATTGCAGATGGTCGGCGTATCGATGCGGCGGAGCGCTTCGAGCACGGATTCAGGCAGCAGCGGTTCGGGCTTGGTCACGTTGTTTTCTCCCTTTTTGATTTTTGCTCCGGTCGTTGCCGGATGTTCTGGGTTGCCGATCAGGGCAAAGGCGTTGGCCGATCCTCGGGTGGCGGCGACGCCCCCACCGGCTGCTCGCTGGCGGCCGTCTGCGCCGCCAATGCGCGCTCATGCTGCCGATACGACTTCCAGCCGAATGGCAGGGTGGCGAGATAGAAGACCGATATCAGCGACAGCATGTGCCAGGGATAGCCGATCAACAGCGCCACGAAGAGCACCACCGAGGCCGAGATCAGTAGCACCAGCTCGCGCGGCACCCGCATGTTCACGGCCTTGCCGGAGAACACCGGCAGGCGCGACACCATCAGGAACGCGATCACCAGCACATAGGCCGTGGTGACCACCGCCGGCGGCTTCGGCACGTCCAGGAACGACAGATACACCGGCAGCATGACAGTGATGGCGCCCAGCGGCGCCGGCATGCCGGTGAAGAAATTAGCCGCAAAGGCCGGCTTGTCCGGATCGTCCATGGTCGCGTTGAATCGCGCCAGACGCAGGGAGCCTGCGATGGCGAACACCATCGAGGCGATCCAGCCGACATTGCTGAGATCGTGAAGCTGCCAGAAATACAGGATCAGGCCCGGCGCCACGCCGAAATTGACGAAATCAGCGAGGCTGTCGAGCTCGGCGCCGAATTTCGACTGGCCCTTGATCATGCGGGCGATGCGGCCATCGACGCCGTCCAGTACCGCGGCAAACACGATGGCGGCCACCGCGAGTTCCATCCGCCCTTCGGTGGACAGCCGGATGGCCGTGAGGCCGGCGCAGATCGCCAGCAGCGTGATCAAATTCGGCACCAGCATCCGGATCGGGATGGTGCGGAACCGGCGTCGGCGAGTGTCGGGGGTCTGGGATTGATCTGGCATTTGCATGGTTCACCCTTAGCAGAGCCTACCCCGCTCCGCCATGATGCCGCCCGTCGGGCCTCCAGACACGCCTGGAAGCCCGTTGGCGCGGTTAATCGACCCGGTAGGTCCGTCCACCGTCGCCGATGCTGAAATCCGCCAGCACGGTTTCGCCGGCAATGGCGGTCTGGCCGACCGCGACCAGGGCCTTGCTGCCCTCGGGAAGATAGATATCGAGGCGGGACCCGAAACGGATCAGGCCGAAACGCTCGCCGGCGCCCAGCACCTGGCCCTCGCGCACGAAGGACACGATGCGACGGGCCACGAGGCCGGCGATCTGCACCACGCCGATCCGGCCGCCGGGGGTCGAGATGACCAGCGAATTGCGCTCATTGTCCTCGCTGGCCTTGTCCAGCTCGGCATTGATGAACTTGCCCGGCCGATAGGCGATGCGCTCGATCCGGCCAGCCACGGGGCTGCGGTTCACATGGACATTGAACACGCTCATGAACACCGAAATGCGCAGCAGCGGCTGGTCGCCCAGGCCGAGCTCGGCCGGCGGCAGAACCGGCTGCACCATCGAAACCTTGCCGTCTGCCGGCGACACAACCACGCCCTCGCGGATCGGGGTGACGCGGACGGGGTCGCGGAAGAACAGCGCGCACCAGACCGTGAGACCGGTTCCGATCCAGCCGAGCGGGGTCCAGATCCAGAACAACACCAGGCTCGCCAGCGCGAAAATGCCGATGAACGGATAGCCTTCCCGATGGATCGGCGGAATCTGGCCACGGATGGAATTGGCGATGGACATGGGCTCACTGTTCTTTTTTCCCCTCTCCCGCATGCGGGAGAGGGTGGCGCCCGCGAAGCGGCGCGCCGGGAGAGGGGCTGTCTACAGTCACAGCGCTTAGAATCTCTTCCAGCACCGCGCCCGTATTCTTGAGCACCTCATTATTCCAGAACCGCAAAACGCGAAACCCTCGACTTTCGAGCCATTTCGTCCGCCGGAGATCGGCCTCGTTCTCGGCATGCTGCCCACCATCGACCTCGATCAGCACCTTGAGCCCCATGCAGGCGAAATCGATGACGAACGGCCCGACCGGCACCTGACGTTTGAACTTGAATCCCTGGAAGCGATGCGCGCGCAGGAGATACCACAGACGCCGTTCGGCATCCGTCATGTCCTTGCGCAAGGCTTTGGCTTGCTCCCGCGACATCCCCCTCTCCCGTCTCGACCGCTATCGCGGTCGATCCACCCTCTCCCCCACGCAGCTACGCTGCGCGGTGGCGAGGGGAAAGAACTATTCCGCAGCGTCAGGCCGGGTGACGGCCTCTTCGCCCCCCTCCTCCGCGACCGGGGGTGGCCGGCGGTTCGGGGCGGTGACATTATCCTCGCCGATCTGCGCCAGCTTCTCGCGCGCCGCTTCCGCCTCGCGCTGCCGGTTCCACATGCTGGCGTAAAGGCCATCGGCGACAAGCAGCTGCGCATGGGTGCCGCGTTCGGCGATACGGCCCTGCTCCAGCACGATGATCTCGTCGGCGCCGACAATGGTAGAGAGCCGATGCGCGATCACCAGCGAGGTGCGCCCCTTGGACACCTTCTCCAGCGCGTCCTGGATTTCCTGTTCGGTGTGGCTGTCGAGCGCGGATGTCGCCTCGTCCAGCAGCAGGATCGGCGGCGCCTTCAGCACCGTGCGCGCAATCGCCACACGCTGTTTTTCGCCACCGGACAGCTTCAACCCGCGCTCGCCGACTTCGGTGTCGTAGCCTTTGGGGCCATGCGGATGAACGGGTCGATCTGGGCCATGCGGGCGGCGTCCTCGACCTCGGCATCACTGGCATCCCAGCGGCCGTAGCGGATGTTGTAGCGGATGGTGTCGTTGAACAGCACCGTGTCCTGCGGCACCATGCCGATCGCCGAGCGCAACGACGATTGCGTGACGTCGCGAATGTCCTGCCCATCGACGGTGATGCGTCCGCCTGAGACGTCGTACAGCCGGAACAGCAGCCGCGAGATGGTGGATTTTCCCGCACCGGACGGCCCGACCACGGCCACCGTCTTGCCGGCGGGCACCTCGAAGCTCAGCCCCTTCAGGATCGGCCGATCCGGATCATAGGCGAAACGCACATCGTCGAAGCGGATCGCGCCGGAGGCGACGGACAGCGGCTTCGAACCCGGACGGTCCTTCACCTCGGTATCGCGATGGAGCACGCCGAACAGCTTTTCGATATCGATGATCGCCTGCTTGATCTCGCGATACATCATGCCGACGAGATTGAGCGGCTGATAGAGCTGGATCATCATGGCATTGACCATGACGAAATCGCCCACGGTGTGGGTGCCGTTGCGAATGCCGACGGCGCACATGATCATGGTCAGCGTCAGGCCGATGGTGAAGATCACCGCCTGCCCGGCATTGAGCACGGCCAGCGACGTATAGGTCTTCACGCTGGCGCGCTCGAAACGCGCGACCGAGCGGTCATAGCGCTCCGCCTCGCGCGCTTCGGCGCTGAAATACTTCACCGTCTCGTAATTGAGCAGCGAGTCGATCGCCTTGGTATTCGCCTCGGTGTCGGACTCGTTCATCTTGCGGCGGATCTCGATCCGCCACTCGGTCGCGACATAGGTGAAGTAGCAGTATATGGCGATGGTCAGCGCGACCACAGCGGCATAGCGCCAGTCGAATTGCCAGACCAGCACCGCCATCACCAGCGCCAGCTCGACCACCGTGGGGATCGCCTGCAGGATCACCATGCGGACGATGACCTCGATGCCTTCGCGCCCGCGTTCGAGCACGCGCGTCAGGCCGCCGGTCTTGCGTTCGAGATGGAAGCGCAGCGACAGCTCGTGCATGTGCACGAAAGTGAGATAAGCGAGCTTGCGCACCGCATGCATGGCGACGCTGGCAAAGATGCCGTCGCGCCATTGCGTGAACACGGCCATCAGGACGCGCACAAGACCATAGCTCGCCGTCATCGCGATCGGCGACGCAATCAGCCACAGCATCCAGTTCGACGGCGCGACCGGCGCCGAACCGGTGCCGCTCAGCGCATCGGTCGCCCATTTGAAGGTGAAGGGTACGATCAGCGTTGCGACCTTCGCGACCAGCAGCAGCACCATCGACCAGACGACGCGGCGCTTCAGGTCGGCACGGTCGCCCGGCCAGATATAGGGCCACAGATGCGCGAGGGTGCCGACCAATGTGGCCTGCTCCAGCGCTTTCGCCGGCGTCTCGCCATTCGTCTGTTTGGGATTGGTCTCAGCCATCAATCGCGCCCGACAACAAGCAAGCAGCGGCGCCGGGCCGCGCAGGAAAACGTCATTCTCATAATGCTCATATAGGAGCTTTGGCGGATTGTCGCACCTCTGCGGAGAATAGTTTTCCGGCCGGTAGCGTGTTCCCGGGATCAATTTCCCGCCATGCGATCAGGCGCGTCTTGACCGTGTCATGGGGCAATGCCACATGCCAAATCATGAGCACACTTAAAACGATCTGCGTCTATTGCGGCTCCGGCCCCGGCACCAATCCCCTTTTCGTCGAATCAGCGATCGCGCTTGGCAAGACCATGGCCGAGAACGGTATCGGCCTCGTCTATGGCGGCGGCTCCATCGGCCTGATGGGTGCAGTTGCGAAGTCGGTTCTGGACCATGGCGGCCACGTCACCGGCATCATCCCGGAATTCCTGACCAAGCGGGAGAACGCACTGGTCGGCGCCCAGGAGCTGATCGTCACCCATGACATGCATGAGCGCAAACGGCTGATGTTCGAACGCTCGGATGCGTTCGTTGCCCTGCCCGGCGGTATCGGCACGCTGGAAGAACTGGTCGAACAGCTCACCTGGCAGCAGCTCGGCCGGCATAGCAAGCCGATCCTGCTGGCCAATATCGACAATTTCTGGGAGCCGCTGCTGACCTTGCTGACGCATATGCGCAGCACCGCTTTCATCCGGCCGACCCTGCCGCTGGAGGTGCTGACCGCCGACCGCGCCGAGGACATCCTGCCGAAACTTCGCTCGGCTGCTGCCAAGGCTCCGGACGAAGGCAAGAAGTTGGCACCGGACGTGGCGACGCGGCTGTAGGCGTAGCCCGGATGGAGCGAAGCGAAATCCGGGGACAAGCGCTTCGACATTCTCGCTGGTCCCTGCATTGCGCTACGCTCCATGCAGGCTACGAACCTGCGCCCAGCGCCTTCTTCATCGTCGTATTCGCAAGCCACTCGTCATGCAGCGGCACGCTGTTGCGCTGGGTCGCCACATAGCCGCGCTTCATGAAGAATTCGAGCGCTGTGTCGCTGGCATCCACGGTGAGTGCTGTCGCACCACGCGCACCGGCGAGCTTCTCCAGCGCATCGATCAATGTGGAGGCAACGCCCTTCAGCACCGCATTTGGATGCACATAGAGCAGATCGATGTGATCGGCGCCCTTCAGCGACGCGAAGCCGACCGGAATGGCGTCGAGCGTCGCGATCAGCGTCAGCTGCGATGCGAGACGCTTGCCGAATTTCTCCTCGTCATCGCCGGCTTGCGCCCAGGCTTCCTGCTGCCCTTCGCTGTAATCGTCACCGGTCAATTCCGCGATCGACGCCACATAGATTGCCGCAGCAATCGCGGTGTCTTCAGGCAGGAACGGACGCAGGCCAGGCTTGGCGTTTTGGCTAGCCATCACACTCACCAATAACCCACGAGCTTCAATGCCAGCGCGATGGCGCCGACGATCAAGGCCCATTTCAGGACGATGTAATATTTCCAGTGCTTTGGAAACGGCGTGTCAGGACGGCTCATCGCGCGATCTCCCATGTGGTGATGGGTTTGCCCTCAGCGTCTTTGCCATCTTTGATGGAGATTCCCATAGCTGCAAGCTCATCTCGCAAACGATCAGATTCAGCGAAATCTCTATTGGCTCGAGCTTCACTTCTGAGCGCCACAAGTTTTTTCGCAGCTATTGTCAGCTCGTCCTCTTCCACTTCCGAACGATTCATAGCTAGCTCGAACAGCTCAAACACTCGCGGCGATGGCTTGGCTGGCTCGATAAGCCTCACTAACTCCGGGGTGCGTTCTTGAAGAGCTAGCAGAGCTGCAATCACTCTTGCGGCCGGACGAGCCCTACCATTCTTCAGGTCGGGCTGCCTCAATATCTCCACCGCCAAATTTCGCCATTCATTAGGGGAAATGAAAGCTAGTTGCGCGAGTGCGCCATTGAGATGGCTTGCAAGTTGGGAAACGTGATTCTTCCCACCCGAAAAACCTAAAAGTTTGAGAATTCGAAAGACCGTGTATCTATCGCGGTCGGATGGCTTTGGCTTTTTGACCGTCTCATCCAGCGTATGCAAAACCGGCTGAACGTTCAGATCATCCATCAGATGCTTAACTGCGGTGTCGAAGAGCTTCTTATTTAAAGTATCGCCAACTCTTTCGGCCGCGAACTCCGCCCAGTTGCTGAGACGAACCTGCGCCTCTTCCAAACCTTTAACAGTCCAGTCGATTGGCGAACGATAGTGAGTTTTCAGCATGTTCAGGCGCAGAACTTCGCCCGGCCAGTCATTCAGCAAGTCGCGGATGGTGAAAAAGTTGCCGAGGCTCTTCGACATCTTCTCGCCTTCGACCTGCAGGAAGCCGTTATGCATCCAGTAATTCGCCATCGCATGCGTGCCATGGGCGCAACGCGACTGGGCGATCTCGTTTTCATGATGCGGGAAGATGAGGTCGAGACCACCGCCGTGAATGTCGAAAGTGGCGCCGAGATAAGCCGCCGACATGGCCGAGCATTCGATATGCCAGCCGGGCCGCCCCCGGCCCACGGACTGTCCCAGCCGGGCTCTTCGGGTGACGACTGCTTCCATAGCACGAAATCGGTCGGATGCTTCTTGTGCGCATCGACGGCGACGCGCGCGCCGGCCTGCTGGTCTTCCAGCTTGCGGCCCGACAGTGCACCGTAATCCGGCATCGATTGCGTATCGAACAGCACTTCGCCTGCCGCTTCATAGGCATGGCCGCGCGCGATCAACTCCTTGATCAGCGTCACCATGTCGGACTTGCCGTCCGGCCGCGGCAGCACGAATTCGGTCGCGCGCGGCTGATGCGTCGGCGGCAAGCAACCGAGCGCCTTCACGTCGGCCTGGAATTGATCGGCAGTCTTCTCGGTGACCTTGCGGATCGCCTCGTTCAGCGGCAGGCCGGGATAATCGCGGAGCGCGCGATTGTTGATCTTGTCGTCGACGTCCGTGATGTTGCGCACATAAGTGACGTGGCTCTCGCCATAGACGTGACGCAGCAGGCGGAACAGCACATCGAAGACGATGACCGGCCGCGCATTGCCGATATGGGCGAAGTCGTAGACCGTGGGGCCGCAGACATACAGCCGCACATTGTCGGCATAGATCGGCGTGAAGACCCGTTTCTCGCGGGTCAGGGTATCGTAAAGGCGCAGTTCCATGGAACATCCATCGGCTGGTCGGCCGGGCGTCTGGGTATCTCTGGAATGAGAAAAGACGGCCTCAGCCAGCGAATCGCTAGCTCGTAATCTCGCGGCAAATGGTACAAATGGCGAGGAAACCGCTCATGGCGGCACCATGCGGCAGGCCCCGAGCGCGTCAAGCGGCGCCATGCAACCGCATCCTCCCCTGAAAACGCTCGCGCCCGGCACATTTCAGCCTTATTCGCTGCCTACCCCGCCACCGTGGTTAACCCTTGTTAACCATTAGAGTTTATCGAGTGAGGGCGAGTTCCTCATTCACTTGGTGGGTTATGAAAGTCATTTCAGCTGTTCTGACCGCCGCTTTTGTCGCGGTCGCATCTTCGGCCGCGTTCGCCGATTCCCGTGTCTTCATCGTCGCCAACCAGTCCGACGGCTATGGCATCGACCAGTGCCTCGCCAAGGGCGAGAAATGCGGGGCGCACGCGGCTTTGTCTTATTGCAAGACGCGCTCATTCACGCAGGCAGTCTCCTATCGCCGGGTCGATCCCGATGAAGTGACCGGCTCCGTCTCGTCGCAGGGCGGCCTGTGCCAGGGCGGCAAATGCGACGAATTCATCGCCATTACCTGCCAGCGCTGACGCTTGAACCACTATTTTTGCGCGTAGTTGGTGCGGCATCCACGCGTCGCGCCTGCGGCCATCGTGGGGCACCTGAATCGGCGTGACCCCACGGCCGGAAGCGGCTATGGAAACGGTGTTCGTGCCGCATTTTCATCGCCTATGTATGGCAATGACGGCGCGGGTCGCGACCGGGATCATGCTGTCTCGCTGCGACCTGCCGATTGTCTCGTTCATTGACCGGATGTCTGAACCTGTGACTGCCACTCTTTCCCGCTGGGCCATCATCTGCGCCGCATTGGTCGGCGTCACCGCATCGAATGGCGACGCTGTCGCCCAAGGCGCGCCGCCCTACCCCGCACAGGTCTATCCGCCCGGCCAGGCGCAGCAGCAGCAATCCGCCAATCCGATGTGCGGACGTCTCGAAGCGCAACTGAGCAGCATTGATCGCGGCAACGGCCTCGATCCCGCGCGCGCCGACCAGATCCGTCGCTACGAAGACTCCGTCAGCCGCCAGCAAAGCGAGCTCGATCGCGTCACCCAGCAGGCCCGGCGCATGGGCTGCGACTCCTCGGGCTTCTTCTCGCTGTTTTCCGGCCAGTCCGCGCAATGCGGCCCGGTGAACAACCAGATCCAGCAGATGCGTGGCAATCTCGATCAGATGACCACGAGCCTCGAGCGCCTGCGCGTGGGCACGCCCGGCAGTTCGGATCGCGACAGCCAGCGCCGCTCGGTGTTGCTGGCACTCGCGCAGAACAATTGCGGCCCGCAATATGCTGCTGCTGCACGCCAGCAGCAGCAGAATTCCGGCCCCGGCGGCTTTCTCAGCAATCTGTTCGGCAACAATGAATCCAGCCCCGGCGATATCCCGTCGGGCGGCGACATGATGAGCGCGGTGCCGCAGGGCACGTTCCGCACCGTCTGCGTGCGTACCTGCGACGGCTTCTATTTCCCGATTTCCTTCACCACGATCCCGGCGCGCTTCGCCGATGACGAGCGCGCCTGCAAGGCGCAGTGCCCGGCCTCGGACGCCAATCTCTACACCTATCGCAATCCCGGCGAAGACATGAATGCCGCGGTCTCGATCTCGGGCCAGCCCTACTCGTCATCGCCGAATGCGTTCAAGTATCGCACCGAATTCAACCCGTCCTGCTCGTGCAAGGCGCAGGGTCAGACCTGGTCCGACGCGCTGAAGAACATCGATGACAAGGCCGCGGCGCAGGCCGCCGGCGACGTCATCGTCACCGAGGAACGCGCCAAGCAGATGTCGCAGCCGCAGAAGGGCACGCCGGCTGCGCTGAAGAAGAACGCGGCGCCTGCGCAGGCAGCTCCCGCCGCGACACCGGCGCAACCTGCAGCGCCCGGCAATCCCGGCCAGATCCGTCAGGTCGGCCCACAATTCCTGCCGAACAATACGAAGCAGTAGTGCTTTGCCGTAGGGCGGATGAGGCGAAGCCGTCATCCGCCGCGGAGTTTCAATTTTGAATTCGGCCGGCGGATTACGCCTTCGGCTAATCCGCTCTACGAAAATAACGTTGGGGGATACAAAAGTGAGCGGACCACTCGCGGGCATTCGCGTCGTCGAATTCGGTACCTTGATCGCAGCGCCCTTCGCAGCGAGGCTGTTCGCGGAATTCGGCGCCGAGGTCATCAAGATCGAACAACCCGGATCGGGCGATCCCCTGCGCACCTGGCGCAAGCTGCATCAAGGCACGTCGGTGTGGTGGTATCTGCAGTCGCGCAACAAGAAGTCGATCGCACTCGATCTGAAGTCTCCTGAGGGCCTTGCGATCGCGCGCGATCTCGCGGCCTCCGCCGATGTCGTCATCGAGAATTTCAAGCCCGGCGGCATGGAGAAGCTCGGGCTCGGCTGGGACGTGCTGTCAAAGCTCAATCCCAACCTGACGCTGGTGCGCATTTCAGGCTTCGGCCAGACCGGCCCCTATCGTGACAAATCCGGCTTCGGCGCCATCGGTGAAGCGATGGGCGGGCTGCGCTACACCACCGGCAGCCCCGATGCGCCGCCCGCCCGCGTCGGCGTTTCCATCGGCGACAGCCTCGCCTCGCTGCATGGCGTGATGGGCGCGTTGATGTCGCTGCTCCGCGTGAAGACCGGACAAGGCGGCGGACAGATCGTCGATGTCTCGCTCTATGAGAGCGTGTTCAACATGATGGAAAGCACGGTGCCGGAATATGCGCTGGACGGACAGATCCGCACGCGCTCGGGCGGCTCGTTGCCGGGCATCACGCCGTCCAACACCTATGAGACCGCGGACGGCCAATATGCCGTCATCGCCGGCAACAGCAATGCGATCTTCAAGCGCTTGATGAATGTGATCGGGCGCCCCGATCTCGCAAACGATCCAGCCCTCGCCCATAATGATGGTCGCGTGCCGCAGACGGCCATGATCGATCAGGCGATCTCGGACTGGACCGGCACGCTCGGCATGGACGCCGTGCTCGACGCACTGGAAGCTGCGGATGTGCCGTCAGGCCGCATCTATTCGGTGGCCGATATCGTCAGCGATCCGCATTTCATCGCACGCGACATGATACTGCCGGCCACGCTGCCGGGCGGCACTGAAGTGAAGATGCCCGGCATTTCGCCAAAGCTTTCGGAAACGCCGGGCGAAGTGAAGTGGCAGGGTCCGGCGCTCGGTGCGCATACGGATGAGGTGCTGGCCGGCATCGGACGCAGCGCCGACGACATTGCCCAACTCCGCAAAGCCGGTGTGGTGGGATAGCGTGATCGCACAGGGCGGCTGACTACTCCGCTTTCATCAAATCCGACGGCCATCCGATCCGGACCAGCAGGCCATCGGGACCGTTGATGCCGACTTCATACATGCCCCATTCGCGGTGGCGCAGGATGCCGCCGGGACGGATGATCAGATCATCAACCCGTGCGGCGATGGCATCGACATCGGGCGTGCGAATGAACACGCCGAAGGGATTGGCTTCCGGCACGCGCCACGGACCATCGCCCGCTTGCGTCACATGCACCTCGCAATTCCATCCGGCCATGATGACATAGTCACCCTCGCCGCCTGCGCGTGCGAAACCCAGCCGCTCCCAGAATGCGACGGCGATCTTGAGATCGTTGCTCGGTACGATGGCGAACGCGCCGACAGAAGCTGCACGCGACATGGGGTGTCCTCCATCAGCCGTAGGACGGATCAGGCGAAGCAGTAATCCGCCGCGGAGTTTCAGTTATGAGCTCGGCCGGCGGATTACGCTTCGCTCATCCGCCCTACGGCTGCGGCGCTATTCGAAAGCTTCGCTCGTCCCCTTGCCCGGTCGCGTGATAAGATCTTCGTCCGGCTTCGGCAGTGGCTGGGCCAGATCGCGAAAACGGTTGGTGATGGGATAGCGACGGTCGCGGCCAAAGTTCTTGCGCGTGACCTTCACGCCCGGCGCGGCCTGACGACGCTTGTATTCGGCGATGTTCAACAGCCGATCGATGCGCGTCACCACGTCCTTCTCGAAACCATCGGCAACGATCTCGGACAACGGCTGCTCGCGTTCGACGAGGCGTTCGAGGATGGCGTCGAGGATCTCGTAAGGCGGCAGCGAGTCCTGGTCGGTCTGGTTTTCGCGCAGCTCCGCGGTCGGCGGTCGGATGATGATGTTGTTCGGGATCACCTCGCCATCCGGGCCCATAGCGCCTTCGGGCTTCCATGAGTTGCGCAGCGTCGAGATGCGGAACACCTGGGTCTTGTAGAGATCCTTGATCGGATTGAAGCCGCCATTCATGTCGCCATAGAGCGTGGCATAGCCCACCGACATTTCCGACTTGTTGCCGGTCGTCACGACCATGGCGCCAGTCTTGTTCGACACCGCCATCAACAGCGTGCCGCGGGTTCGGGCCTGCAGGTTCTCTTCGGTGATATCGCGCTCATAGCCCTTAAAGGTCTCGGCGAGGATCTTCTCAAAACCGTTCACAGCATCAGCGATAGGCAGTATCTCGTACCGGAAGCCGAACGCCTTCGCGAGCTTGTCGGCATCGTCGAGCGACACCTGCGCCGTGTAACGGAATGGAAGCATGATGCCACGCACGCGATCGGCACCGAGCGCATCGACTGCGATCGCTGCGCACAGCGCGCTATCGATGCCGCCGGAAATGCCCATCAGCACGCCGGGGAAACCGTTCTTGTTGACGTAGTCGCGCAGGCCGAGCACGCAGGCGGCATAGTCGCCCTCGTCTCCCTTGGGCAGTTTTGCGATCGGGCCGCTGCAGCGCCAGACGTCGTTCGTCTTCTCAAACGTGATGGTGGTGATGTTCTCAGTGAAGGACGGCAGCTGCACGGCGAGCGAGCGGTCGCCGTTCAAAACGAACGATGCGCCGTCGAACACCAGTTCGTCCTGGCCGCCGACCTGATTGAGATAGACCAGAGGCAGATGACTCTCGGTGACGCGCGCGACCTGCACGGACAAACGCAGATCATTCTTGCCGCGGGCATAGGGCGAGCCATTCGGCACGATCAGGATTTCGGCGCCGGTCTCGGTCAGCGTCTCGACCACGTCCTCATAGTCGGCGGACTCTTCCATCCAGGTGTCTTCGCAGATCGGCACGCCGACGCGCAGGCCGCGAATGGTGACGGGCCCGGACACCGAGCCGCGGGCGAACACGCGCTTCTCGTCGAACACGCCGTAATTGGGAAGGTTCACCTTGAAGCGGATCGCCGCAATGCGGCCGCCATCGAGCAGCGCGCAGGCATTGTAGAGTTTGCCGCCATCGACCCAGGGCGTGCCGACCAGCATCGCCGGGCCACCATCGGCGGTCTCGCGGGCAAGCGCCTCCACCTCGGCCCGGCAGGCCATCTGGAAAGCCGGCTTGAGCACGAGGTCTTCCGGCGGATAGCCGGCAATGAAGAGTTCGGGCAGCACGACGACATCGGCACTGTCGGCTTTTGCCTGAGCGCGCGCCTTGCGTGCTTTCTCGGCATTGCCGGCGATGTCGCCCACGGTCGGATTGAGCTGGGCCAGCGTGATGGTGAAGCGGGTATTTGTCATGGGGATATTGAAGCCTCTGGGCTGGTGGTTCGCAACCACTGACAATGTATCGCTCACATGTCGCAACGAGCTCCGCTGCGTCCCCTCCCCCAACCGGGGGAGGGTTAGGGAGAGGGGGCGCCACACATGACATCGGAGTGTGTGGCTCCCCCTCTCCCGCCGCGAAGACGCGGCGACCTCCCCCCTCTAGCGAAGCTTCGCTTCGCACCGGGGGAGGTGAACGGAGCGCCGTCGCGCCACCGAGTATCAAAACATCCCCACCCGCTCACCCAGCGCGAACAGCCACACCATGCCGGCGATGAGAAGCGCGATGGCGACAGCGGCGGAGCCTAGATCCTTCACACGACCAATCTGTGAATCGTGCTCCATCGTGACCCGGTCGGCCAGTTTCTCGATAGCGGTGTTGAGCAGCTCGACCGTGAGGACAAGCATCACCACCGCGATCATCTCGATGCGGCGGGCCATGGTGGTGCCTATCAGGAAAGCCAGCGGCAGTGACAGGACAAGCGCAACTATCTCCTCGCGAATGGCCCGCTCCGACGTAAAGCCGGAGCGGAGACCATTCCAGGAGTTGATGGTGGCTCGCCAGAGCCGATTCATCTAAAGGCCGCCACCTAAAGGCCCGCCACTTACAGGCCCGACGCAACCGGAAGCGGCTGCTCCTTGCCCGTGCGCGAGGTCTTGAGCAGCTCGGCGATCAGGAACGCCATGTCGATGGACTGCTCGGCGTTCAGGCGGGGATCGCAGACGGTGTGATAGCGGTCGTTGAGGTCCTCGTCGGTGATCGCGCGGGCGCCGCCGGTGCATTCGGTGACGTTCTGGCCGGTCATTTCCAGATGCACGCCGCCGGCATGGGTGCCTTCGGCCTGGTGGATCTGGAAGAACGACTTCACCTCGGACAGGATGCGGTCGAATGGGCGAGTCTTGTAGCCCGAATTCGACGTGATCGTGTTGCCATGCATCGGATCACACGACCACACCACCTTGCGACCTTCCTTCTGCACCGCGCGAACGAAGCCCGGCAAATGCTCGCCGACCTTCTCATGGCCGAAGCGGTTGATCAGGGTCAGGCGGCCGGGCTCGTTGTCCGGGTTCAGGATGTCGATCAGCTTCAGCAGCTCATCCGACTTGAGCGACGGACCGCACTTAAGGCCGATCGGATTCTTGATGCCGCGGAAATATTCCACATGCGCATGGTCGAGCTGGCGCGTGCGATCGCCGATCCACAGCATGTGGCCGGAGGTCGCGTACCAATCGCCCGTCGTGGAATCCACGCGGGTGAAGGCCTGCTCATAGCCGAGCAGCAGCGCTTCATGGCTGGTGTAGAAATCCGTCGAACGCAGCTCCGGATGAGCCTCGAGATCGAGTCCGCAGGCGCGCATGAAGTTCAGCGCGTCGGAGATACGGTCCGCCAGTTCCTTGTAACGGCGCGACTGCTGCGAATCCTTGAGGAAGCCGAGCATCCACTGATGCACGCTGCCGAGATTGGCAAAGCCACCCGATGCGAAGGCGCGCAGCAGGTTCAGCGTCGCGGCCGACTGGCGATAGGCCATCAGCTGGCGCTGCGGATCCGGCACGCGCGATTCCGCCGTGAAGGCGATGTCGTTGATGATGTCACCGCGATAGCTCGGCAGCTCCTGCCCGTTCGCCTTCTCGATCGGCGACGAACGCGGCTTGGCGAACTGGCCGGCGATGCGGCCGACCTTCACCACCGGCAGTGCGCCAGCATAAGTGAGCACGACCGACATCTGCAGGAAGGCGCGGAAGAAGTCGCGAATATTGTTCGCGCCATGCTCGGCGAAGCTTTCGGCGCAATCGCCGCCCTGCAGGAGGAAAGCCTCGCCGTTGGCCACTCGGGCGAGCTGCTTCTTCAGGTTACGGGCCTCACCCGCAAAAACCAGCGGCGGAAACGTGGCGAGTTGCGCCTCGACGTCGCCTAGGGCCTTCGCATCCGGATATTCCGGCATCTGCATGACGGGCTTGCCCCGCCAGCTCTCGGGTGTCCACCGCTCGGACATGAAATTGTCTCCTGAAAACCGCGCCTTAGGTGGCGACGGAGGTCGCGTTATACATGGGTCATATGGGCTCCGCCAGTTGGAAATCCAGCCTCCCCGCGTCCGATCATGCGCCCCAAGCCCTTGCACGAACAATCGAATTCGCATTTGCTGCGCATGCTAGCTGGGGAACTAAAGGATGAGACTGCCGGACGCGTCTCCTGACGACGCATTTTCCGACGACATCACGATTGTGGCCGCTGACGGATTTTCGCTGGGGGCAACGCTGTATCTGCCCCGTGGCGTCAGGACGCATGCGGTGCTGATCAACTCCGCCACCGCCGTACCACGGAAAATCTACAAGGGTTTTGCCAGCTATCTGGCGTCCCGCGGTTGTGCCGTCCTCACTTACGACTATCGCGGCACCGGCGATTCCCGGCCCAAGGGCACGACCTCGCTGCGCGGCTTCCGGGCCTCCATGACCGATTGGGCGGCGCTCGATGTGGTGGCCGCGGTGGACTGGATGCGCGAGCGCTACAAGCTGCCGCTCGGCTTTGTCGGCCATTCCTTCGGCGGCCAGGCGCTGGGGCTGATCCCGAACAATGCCGAAGTGTCGCGCGCACTGCTGGTGGCCGCGCAGGCAGGCACATGGCGGCTGATGACGCCGCCGGAGAACTACCGCATCTACGCGCTGATGAAATTCATCGGACCATCACTGGCACAGGTGATGGGCTATGCGCCCGGCAAGATCGGGCTCGGCCTCGACCTGCCGAAGAACGTATTCCTCGAATGGGCTAAATGGGTCACCAGCGACAACTACTTCTTCGACGACCGCAAGCTGCGCGCACTCGTGAATTTCCCCCGCTATCGCGGCGCGCTGCGCGCACTGAGCTTCACCGATGATCCATGGGCGACGCGTGCGGCCGTGGAGATGCTGTGCGCAGGTTTTACCTCGATCAAGCCGGATATCGATTCAATCCGACCGATCGAGGCCGGCAGCGACAAGATCGGACATTTCGGTTTCTTCCGCCCGGAGCATCGCGACACGCTGTGGCGCGGGGCGGCGGAATGGCTGCAGATGGAAGAGTAACCGAACAAACGGCGGCTCATTTGACGGGCACGGGGTTTTACCGTACGTTTCTGCAGAAGGAACGCTCATGCCCGCCTCGACACCAAAGACAACAAAGCGCGAACTCAAGAAGGAGCGCATCGAGCTGCGCGTTGCTGCATCAGCCAAAGAGCTGATCCAGCGCGCCATGAGCGTGAGCGGCCTAACCGCGGGCGATCTTGCTTATGAAGGTGCCCGGCGTGTACTCGACGAACACCAGCGTATGGTGCTGACAGGCGCAGACCGCGATGCGTTCCTCGATGCCGTTGCCAGTCGTCCGGAGCCTACTGCCAAGTTGGTAGCGGCACTGCGCAGACATCACGACATCATGGGCTGACCATTGCGCTACGCGATCGCCCCGCTCGACAAGCAACACCAGCGCAGCGAGTTCAATTCAGGACAGCCCGATATCGATGCCTGGTTCCGGCAGCGGGCAAGCCAGGACGAACGCCGCAATATTGCCCGGGTCTTCGTGGCCACTGATGACACAAACGAAGTCATCGGGTTTTACAGCCTAAGCAGCTTCACCCTCGCGCTCGCGGATCTTCCTGCCGAACTGTCCAGCAAGCTCCCGCGCTACGACGCGATCCCCGCTGCACTGATCGGTCGTCTGGCACGCGATATCCGCGTCCGCGGTCAGGGGATCGGCGAGTTGCTTTTGGCCGATGCCATTCACCGTATCCTCGGTGCGGCGCGATCCTTGGCGGTGTTCGCCATCATCGTCGACGCCAAGGACGCGCCTGCAGCGGCCTTCTACGAAACGTTCGGTTTCCACGCTTTTCCGGCGACCCCGCACCGACTATTCCTGCTCGCATCGTCTGCGGCTGCGGCGCTTCAGAAAGCATAGACACGACGACAGCTAAGAGTTGCAGGCTACGGTCGGCCGACTATTACTCCGCCGCCTCGCGCACGTAACGCGCGGTTGGCGTGCGCATGGTCACCAGCTCTTCCGCCGCACTCGGATGCACCGCCACGGTGGCGTCGAAATCAGCCTTGGTTGCTTTCAGCTTGATGCAGATGCCGAGGATCTGGATCAGCTCCGCGGCCTCGGGGCCGACGAGATGACAGCCGACCACCACATCGGTCGATCCATCGACGATCAGCTTCATCAACACGCGGCTGTCGCTGCCGGAGATGGTGGATTTGATGCCGCGGAAATCGGTCTTGTAGATATCGACGTGACTGAACTTGGCGCGCGCTTCCTGCTCGGTCATGCCGACAGTGCCGACTTCCGGCTGGGTGAACACCGCCGTCGGAATATTCGAGTGATCGACCTTCACGGTTTTGCCGCCGAACACGGTATCGGCAAAGGCGTGGCCCTCGCGGATCGCCACCGGCGTAAGGTTCACGCGATTGGTGACGTCGCCTACCGCATAGATATGCGGGACATTGGTCTGCGAGAATTCGTTGACGAGGATTGAGCCGTCGCTGTGCTTGAAATGCACGCCTGCCTTTTCCAGACCGAGCCCTTTCGTATTCGCGTGGCGACCGATGGCGAACAGGACCTGATCCGCAGAGATGCTCGCACCATCCGACAGATGGGCGCAGAAGTCGTGGCGGTTCTTGTCCACGGCCTTCACGGTACAGCCGGTCAGGATGGTGATGCCCTGCTTCTCCATCTCCTTGCGGACATGGGCTCGGACATCTTCATCGAAGCCGCGGAGAATGTTGTCGCCGCGATAGACCACGGTGACGGCGGAGCCAAGGCCGGCGAAAATGCAGGCGAATTCCAGCGCGATATAGCCACCGCCCTGAATGACGATGCGCTTCGGCATCTCCGGCAGATGAAAGACCTCGTTCGACGAGATGACATGCTCGATGCCGGGAATGTCCGGCCCATGGCTCGGCGTGCCACCAGTCGCGATCAGGATGTTCTTTGCGCGGACCGTCTCGCCATTGCTGAGTTTCAGCGTATGCGGATCCTCGAACACCGCGCGCGCTTTGGCGGTCTTCGCGCCGGGCTTCTCCACATTGGTGGTGTAAATGCCTTCGAGCCGCGCGATTTCCTTGTCCTTTGCCGCGATGAAGGTCGGCCAGTCGAATGTGGCAGTCGGAATGGTCCATCCGAAGCCCCGGGCATCGTCGATCTCGCGCGACACATGCGAGGCATAGACCATCAGCTTCTTCGGCACGCAGCCGCGGATCACGCAGGTGCCGCCGAAGCGATATTCCTCGGCGACCATGACGCTGGCGCCGTAGCCGGCAGCGATGCGGGCGGCGCGTACGCCGCCTGATCCACCACCGATGACGAAGAGATCGACGTCGAAGTCAGACTTGCTGGACATGAATTACTCCGAACTGCGATCGAGTACTCTTTCACCTCTCCTCTCCGGGGAGAGGTCGAGCGGCGAAGCCGATCGGGTGAGGGGTACCCTACACTCCGACGTTAAAAGCCCCCTCACCCGGCGCTACACGCCGACCTCTCCCCGGTGGGGAGAGGTGAAGAGGCTGCCACCATTAAATTTCCTTGCCGCGCTTGCGCATTTCGGCGCGGAACTGGCCGTTCACTTGCTCGGCAAACTGCTGCGCCCACTGCTGCATGTAGTTCACGCTGGCCGAGATCGACTGCGGCTCCATCTGCAGCAGCTTCTGGCCGAGCGGCGACTTGTAGAACGCCGCGAGATCCTTCAGCTCGGCTTCGGTGAAGTCGCTGGCATAGATCTTCGCCATCTGCTCGCCGATCTCCTTGTCGCGGCCGGCATTCGCTTGCGCAACGACGACAGCGACCTCGTTGAGATCCTTCTGGTAATTCAGATTGCTCTGCATCAGCGAATCCTTGACGCGCTGGACCATGTTCGGAATGGCGTTCGCATACATGGCGCTCGCATTCTTCATCTGCAGGATTTCCTTGGCGTAGCCGATGGCGGCCGGCGATGCCGGCTTGATCGGCCGCTCGGCGGCGGGAGCCGGCGCCTGTGCAGAGGCCGGCAAAGTGACGGCCGCGACGCCAAACACGAGGCCAGCGGACAGCAGCATTTTCGACAGGGTCTTCATGACAGTCTCCTTGAGATCGCAGCCTTAGGGCCGCTCAACGACGCGAATTCCATCCGAACCAGCGAGCACGATCGTGTTCGCCAGGCCGATAAACAGTCCATGTTCGACGACGCCGGGAATGGCACCGAGCAGCGTCCCAAGGCGCGGTGCATCCGTAATGGTTCCGAGCTTGGCATCCAGAATCCAGTGGCCGCCATCGGTGACGAAAGCATGGCCGTCCTTGCCGGGACGAACGACCATTTCGCCCGTCAGCCCACATTGCGCGAACACGCTTTCGATAGCGCGGCGCGTGGCGCCGAGACCGAACGGGATCACTTCAATGGGCAGCGGAAAACGGCCGAGCTTCGGCACCCATTTGCTGTCGTCGGCAATCACGATCATGCGGTCGGAGGCCGCCGCGACGATCTTCTCGCGCAGCAACGCACCGCCGCCGCCCTTGATGAGGTTGAGATCGGGATCGGCCTCATCGGCGCCGTCCACGGTCAGGTCGAGGTGGTCAATCTCGTCGAGCGTAGTCAGCGGCACGCCACAGGCTTCAGCCTGGATGCGGGTCGCTTCCGAGGTCGGCACGCCGATGATCTTGAGGCCGCCTTTCACGCGCTCACCGAGCAGATCGACGAAGTGCTTGGCGGTCGAGCCAGTGCCAAGGCCGAGCTTCATGCCACCCTGCACGTGTTCCAGCGCCTTGGCGGCAGCCTGTCGTTTCAGCTCGTCCATATTCATCGCAGCGGCAGTCCTTATTGGCATCGCCCCGTGTCAGCGGGAGGCGCGGCATATCTAGCGACGTTTGGGGGCAGGAACAGGGTGCAAGGCGTGCATTCCCAGGGAATACAGACTTGCCATATCTGGCCATAACGGGAGCGATCCGCGGGGCTATGCCCCCTTGCGGGATCGCTTCCGGACCGGTAGCGATCCCCCATGACCAAAGCCCCCTCGTCGTTTTCGACCTCGACGGCACCCTCGTCGATACCGCCCCTGATCTGATCAGCGCCCTCAACCACGTACTGGCCCGCGAAGGTCTTGCGCCCGTACCACTGGAATCGGCGCGCAAGATGATCGGCCAGGGCGCGCGGAAGCTGATCGAGCGCGGGCTGGAGGTCGAGGGCCGCGAGATGACACCGGCGGAAGTGACCAAGCTGACTGGCGATTTCATCGACTATTACGCCGAACATATCGCCGATGAATCGCGCCCTTTCGACGGCTTGATCGCAGCGCTCGACGTGCTGGAAGCAAAAGGATACCGCTTCGCAGTCTGTACCAACAAGCTGGAATGGCTATCGAAACGGCTGCTGGAAAAGCTGGGCCTCACCGCCCGATTCGCGGCCATCTGCGGCGCCGACACTTTTGGCGTCTCGAAGCCCGATCCCGTGATCCTGCAGCAGACCGTCGCCCAGGCCGGCGGCGAGATGTCGGCGGTGGTGATGGTCGGCGATGCCGGGCCGGATGTCGGCGTGGCCCGCCGCGCCAATGTGCCTGTAATTGGCGTGACGTTCGGCTATACGGACACCCCGATCGCGGAGCTGAAGCCGGATGTAGTCATCGATCATTTCCGCGACCTGCCCGCAACGGTTGAGCGACTGGTTCCCGGCAAGTGACGCTACGATGCTCATTTGACTGGCTTATTCGGAACACTCCGAAACCGAATTAACCATCAGTTAACTATCGCGCGCCGGCTGGTTGCGTCATCGGACCCACGCTCCTATGGTTGCGATGGGGACTGCGGCAAGCTGCAAAGATAACGGATTTTACGATGCGTCGAGTATTGGTGTTGACGGCGGCGGGCCTAAGCCTCGCTGGCTGCTCCTCGTTCTCCATGGATGCCTTCAAGTCGGCACCCGAACCGATTACCGTCCAGTTCGAATCGACGCCTCCGGGCGCTGAGGCGAAGACGTCGGTCGGCCCCGCCTGTACGACCCCCTGCTCACTGCCCATCGTGACCGAGGGCGATTTCAGCGTGACCTTCACGCTGCCCAAGTTCCAGCCTGCCACGGTGCCTGTGACCGTCACGCGCTTCCCGGCCGAATTCGCTTCGCCTGCGCGCACTGTCGTCGATCCGAGCCCGGTTGCCGTCGAATTGCAGCCGGCAGTGCCGGCGCGAAAGGCGCGCAAGGCCGCCAAACGTGCTGCCGCCCCGGCAGCAGCGCCCGCGGAAGCTCCGGCCGCCGCCGCCGGCTCGCCGTTTCCAAATCCCCGATAAAATCGGACCTCAAACCGCCGGCACAATTGCGCTGACGCAATTGTGCCGGGCCAACTGCATGATTAGATTATGACGAGCGGCGGGCGCGTCGCTTGTTGCATGCAGCAAGGCGTTTGAATGTCGGTCACCGATCTCATTCCTGCACAGACTTCCTCTGCCATGACCGATCCCTTCGGCCGGCGGATCAGCTATCTGCGCGTCTCGGTCACCGATCGCTGCGATCTGCGCTGCTTTTATTGCATGTCGGAAGACATGACGTTCCTGCCGAAAGCCGATCTGCTGACGCTGGAAGAACTCGACCGCCTCTGCTCCGCCTTCATCGCTAGGGGCGTGACGAAACTACGACTCACCGGCGGCGAGCCTTTGGTCCGCCGGAATGTGATGGGTCTCGTGCGCTCCCTGTCGCGGCACCTGAAGACGGGGGCGCTGAAGGAACTGACGCTTACGACCAATGGCTCGCTGCTTTCCAAATATGCCGATGAACTCGCCGATTGCGGCGTGAAGCGGATCAACGTCTCGCTGGACACGCTCGACGCCACCAAGTTCAAGACCATCACGCGCTGGGGCGACATCTCCAAGGTGATGGCCGGCATCGATGCTGCACAGGCTGCCGGCATCGCCGTCAAGATCAACGCCGTCGCGCTGAAGAACCTCAACGAAGATGAGATTCCGGCGCTCATGGAATGGGCCCATGGCCGCGACATGGCACTGACGCTGATCGAGGTGATGCCCATGGGCGATATCGGCGAGGGCCGGATCGACCAATATGTGCCGCTATCCCTGCTGCGCTCGCGCCTCGCCAACAATTACACGCTGACCGACCTTTCGGATGATACCGGCGGCCCTGCCCGTTATGTCCGCGTGGCCGAAACCGGTGGCAAGCTTGGGTTCATCACGCCGATGACCCATAATTTCTGCGAAAGCTGCAACCGCGTCCGCATCACCTGCACCGGCACGATCCATACCTGCCTCGGTCACGAGGATGCGTCCGACCTGCGCAAGCCGCTGCGCGCATCGACCGACAACGACCTCCTGAATGCGACCATCGATCGGGCCATCGGCACCAAGCCGAAGGGCCATGATTTCATCATCGATCGTCGCAACAATCGCCCGAGCGTCAGCCGGCATATGAGCGTAACCGGCGGTTGATCGGCGCACCGCCGTACCCTCTTCGAGACCCCCGACCAATGGCCTGCGCGCAATCCTCAATTTCTGATTGACGATTGCATGACGCGCTGAAATGGTGCCGAAAATTTTGGTCGCCCAGCGGAAAAAGCTCCGCTTTCTCAGTGAGAAAGACGTGATCCGCGGCCTTTCGGGCGAGTTTCGGGGGAAACCGTGGACGTACTCAAATTCACGAATGCCATTGATCGGCTCAGCGACGCCTTCGGCTTCGTCGCCAAGTGGCTCGTGCTGTTTGCCTGCCTTATCAGCGCCGGCAATGCCACGATCCGCTATCTCTTTCATTACTCGTCGAATGGCTGGCTCGAGATCCAGTGGTACATGTTCGCGGGCATCGTGTTCTTCGGCGCTTCGCAGACGCTGCGTCTTAACGAGCATGTGCGCGTCGATCTGCTCTACTCCGCCGTCTCCGATCGGGCGCGGCTGTGGATCGATATTATCGGCCTGTGCGTCTTCCTGCTGCCGGCGATGATTTATCTCACTTACATGACGACGCCGTTCTTCCTGAATTCATGGAATTCGCAGGAATATTCCAGCAATGCCGGCGGCCTGATCTTGTGGCCGGTGAAGCTTGTACTGCCGGTCGGCTTCGCGCTGCTGGTGCTGCAGGGCGTCGCCGAACTGATCAAGCGCATCGCCGCCCTCGCCGGCCTCGTCAAGATCGACACCCATTACGAAGCGCCGCTGCAATAGCGGCGTTTGCTTTTTCAGCCCTTCGCGTTGCGACCAGATAATCGATAGTCAGGACCACCGATGTTCTCCTACGGCGTGTTTCCTCCGCTGATGTTTGGCACCATGATCTGCTTCATGGTGTTCGGCTTCCCGGTCGCCTTCTCGCTCGCCGCTGTCGGCCTGTTCTTCGGAATTCTGGGCATTTTCTCCGGACATTTCGATCCGTCATTCCTGCAGGCGCTGCCGTTTCGTTTCTACGGCACGATCTCGAACGACCTGTTGCTGTCGATCCCGTTCTTCACCTTCATGGGCGCCATCCTCGAGCGCTGCGGCCTTGCTGAAGACCTGCTCGAAGGCACCGGCCAACTGTTCGGAAAAATCCCCGGCGGCCTTGCTTACGCAGTCATCCTGGTCGGCGCCGTGCTCGGCGCCATCACCGGCACCGTCGCCGCATCGGTGATCGCCATGGGCGTGATCTCGCTGCCGATCATGATGCGCTACGGCTACGACATGAAGCTCGCCACTGGCGTGATCGCCGCATCCGGCACCATCACCCAGCTGATCCCGCCGTCGCTGGTGCTGATCGTGCTGGCCGACCAGCTCGGCCGCTCGGTGGGCGATATGTATCTCGGCGCCATCGGCCCTTCGATCCTGCAGGTCGTGATCTTCCTGCTGTTCATCGTGATCATGTCGATCCTGCGCCCGACCTCGATGCCGCCGATTCCGGAGCATGCACGCGAGCCGATGGGCTGGAAGCTGATCAGCCGCGTGCTGTGGGGCATGATCCCGTCGCTGGTGCTGATCTTCCTGGTGCTCGGCACTATCGGTCTCGGCCTCGCCACACCGACCGAAGCCGGCGCCATGGGCGCCGTCGGTGCGATCGTGCTGGCCGCCATCCATCGCCGCCTCACCTGGCCGCTGGTCGAACAGGCCATGACCTCGACCATGCGCCTCACCTCGATGGTGGTGTTCATCCTGATCGGCTCGACCTGCTTCAGCCTCGTCTTTCAGGGCATGGATGGTTCGCACTGGATCGAGCACCTGCTCACGGGCCTGCCCGGCGGCGCAGTGGGCTTCCTCGTCTTCGTGAACATCTTCGTGTTCTTCCTGGCGTTCTTCCTCGACTTCTTCGAGATCGCCTTCATCATCATCCCGCTGCTGGCGCCGGTCGCTGCCAAGCTCGGCATCGATCTGGTCTGGTTCGGCGTGTTGCTCTGCGTGAACATGCAGACCTCGTTCATGCATCCGCCGTTCGGCTTCGCGCTGTTCTATCTGCGCGGCATCGCGCCGCCGGAAGTGAAGAGCCGCGACATCTATCTGGGCGCCATCCCGTGGGTGGGCATGCAGATCCTGCTGGTGATCATCGTGATCATGTGGCCGGGCCTCGTGACCTACTGGATCGACAACACGGTGATCGACACGTCCAACGTGAAGATCGAAATCCCGCAGATTGAGATGCCGGCGATGCCGGACTTCGGGCAGCCGAAGTAGTAGCTGGCAATATTTGATCGGGCGGCCGGATTGGGGTAGTGTTTGCCCGGTCTGGCTGGTCAGAATGAATGAGGCTTGCTGCAGATGACGACGCTGACACGGAATGAGTTTGCACGAGCCCCCGATCGTGCCACAGAGGCGGCGTCGGATGGGCCTGTCTTCATTACGGATCAGGGTGAGCCCCGACACGTCTTGCTCAGCATCGACGCCTATCGTCGTTTGAAAAGCGGCGACCTGACTCTCCCTGAGGCATTAGCGGCCCCGAACTTGTCGGATATCGATCTGGACAGCGAGCTTGAACGCCCGAAGACGCCGCCACGAATTCCTGAATTCGACTAATGCTTGCCGGCACAGCCCATGTTCCTTCTCGACACGAATGTCGTCTCGGAACTGCGCAAGATCAGCGATGGCCGCGTCGCACCAGGCGTTGCCGCATGGTTCGCAACGGTCGATCCCGCTGATTGCTATGTCTCGCCGATCACGCTGATGGAAATCGAAACCGGCATTCTCAGGATCGCACGTCGAGACATCCTGCAAGGCAATCGCTTACGCATATGGATGGAAACAGACGTGCGACCACAATTCTCGGTTCGGACGCTGCCAATCGATTCAGACGTTGCGTTTCAATGCGCGCAGCTGCATTGCCCCGATCCCAGGCCGGATCGCGACGCCTGGATCGCTGCGACCGCGCTCGTGCACGACATGACGGTGGTGACACGCAACGTCGCTGATTTCTCGCCGATGGGCGTCCGCCTGCTGAATCCCTGGACGGCTCTGAGCGGCCACAGCACGCCCTAGACTGAGATCTCGATCGACCAAAAAGCCGGCCACCTCGCAGAGGCCGGCTTCCGGACTGGCTTTAGCCGCCCTCACCCGCGCGGGCGCGAACGGATCATGTAGTTGTCGTAGGAAAATTCCGCGACCTGCCACCACGCATACTGATCCGCGCGGAACGCCACCATGTGGTCGTAGAGCTTCTTGAAATTCGGATTCTTCGCCGCGATTTCCGCATACAGATCGTTGGCCGCCTTGAGCGACGCATCGAGGATCGCCGGTGAGAATGCGCGCAGTTGCGTGCCACCCGCAACAAGCCGCTTGATCGCAGGCGGATTGAACGCGTCGTAACGCGCCTGCATCGCTTCATTTGCCATCGACGATGCGGTCTTGATCAAGGACTTGTAGGCCGGAGGCAGCTGCTCCCATTTCGCGATATTGACCATGTGATGGATGGTCGGGCCGCCATCCCAGAAACCGGGGTAATAGTAGTATTTCGCGACCTTCTGGAAGCCGAGCTTCTCGTCGTCATAAGGCCCGACGAACTCTGCGGCATCCACCGTGCCCTTTTCCAGCGACGCGTAGATATCGCCTGCGCCGACCTGCTGCGGCACGACGCCGATCTTCGCAAGGACATTGCCGGCGATGCCGCCGATGCGCATCTTCAGCCCGTTGAGATCGGCGACTTCCTTGATCTCCTTGCGGAACCAACCGCCCATCTGGCAGCCGGTATTGCCGGCGGCGAAAGCGATCAGATTGTAGTTTTTCAGGAAGTCGTTGAAGAGTTCGGCGCCGCCGCCCGAATGCAACCACGCCGTCTGCATGCGGCTGTTCAGGCCGAATGGCATCGATGTGCCGATCGCAAAAGTTGGATCCTTGCCGACATAGTAATAGCCGGCGGTCTGCGCCATCTCGACCGTGCCGTTCGATGCCGCATCCAGTGCCTGCAGCGCGGGCACGATTTCGCCCGCTGCGAACACCTGGATCTGGAATTTATTGTCCGTCGCTTCGGCGACAGCTTTTGCGAACAGATCAGTGGCGCCGTAGATCGTATCGAGGGATTTCGGGAAGCTCGATGTCAGTCGCCAACGGATTTCCGGCATCGACTGCGCGATGGCGGGTGATGCCACGGTGGCTGCGCCCGCGGCGCCGAGCCCGGCCATGCGAATAAACTGACGACGCTTCATGAAGTCCTCCCTCAAATTTCCGCGCCTCTCTGTCGGAGGCGTGGTGCGATGATGGAGCAATCACGAACTGAAATCCAAGTGAATTTGCACGAAAAAGCCCGGCTTCCTCGCGGAAACCGGGCTTCTCGATGCGGTTTGTTGACCTGGATCAGCCGCGCGTACGCGAGCGGATCATGAAGCTGTCGTAGGTATATTCTGCAACCTGCCACCACAGATATTCGTCCGACCGATAGGCCTGCATCGCGTCGATCGACTTCTTGAAGTCGGGGTTCTTCGACGAGATGTCAGCCCAGAGCTCGTTGGTTGCCTTCAAGCAGGCATCGAGCACTTCATTGGTGAACGGACGCAGCTGCGTGCCGGATGCCACCAGCTGCTTCAGCGCCTGCGGGTTCTGCATGTCGTAGCGCGCAGCCATCCAGCTATTGGCGTTTGCACAGGCATTCGCAAGAATCGCCTGATAGTTCTTCGGCAGCGAATTGAACTTGTCGAGATTGGTGAATGCGTGGACCGTCGGGCCGCCTTCCCAGAAGCCGGGATAGTAGTAGTACTTCGCGACCTTCTGGAAGCCGAGCTTCTGGTCGTCATACGGACCGACCCACTCGGCCGCGTCGATGGTGCCCTTTTCCAGCGACGGATAGATGTCACCGCCAGCGAGCTGCTGCGGCACCACGCCGACCTTCTGCAATACCTGACCAGCGATACCGCCGATGCGCATCTTCAGGCCGTTGAGGTCGGCAACGGTCTTGATCTCCTTGCGGAACCAACCGCCCATTTGGGTGCCGGTGTTGCCGCAGGGATGACCGATGACGCCGAACTTCTTGTAGAACTCGTTGCCGAGCTGCTCACCGCCGCCCTGATACCACCAGGAATTCTGCTGGCGGGCGTTGAGGCCGAACGGGACCGACGCATAGATCGCGAAGGTCGGGTCCTTGCCCACATAGTAGTAGGACACCGTGTGGCACATTTCGACAGTGCCGTTCGAGGTGGCATCGAGCGCCTGCAGGCCCGGCACCAGTTCACCGGCCGCGAAGACCTGGATCTGGAATTTGCCGTCGGTCATTTCCGAGACCTGCTTGGCCATCATCTCGGCGCCGCCATAGATGGTGTCGAGCGACTTCGGGAATGAGGACGCCAGGCGCCACTTCACTTCCGGCATCGACTGCGCGATGGCCGGCGAGGCCACGGCGGCGGTCGCTGCAGCACCGGCTGCCGAGACCTTCAAAAACTCACGACGCTTCATTCAAGCTCTCCTTTTGAAAGCGTTTCCCCAAAAATCCTTCGAGCTTTTCGACGGCGCGATCACTGCGCGATTCAACCGAAGATGCTCTTGGTCGCGGGTGATGTAACACGGTTATGAAGCGGCGGAAAATGAGACGAGTGTCGTAGTTCGCCCGATTGGACGAAAGTTCTATGCGGCATTCCGCGCCCGCTTCGCGGGCGCAGCGCCATCAGGCCAAAACGGCTTTCAGGCCGTCCCGGACCTGTTCGCCGATCCTCCGGTAAATGGCCGCATGGGGGCCATTCGGCTCGCTGACCACCACGGGCGTGCCTGCATCCGACATCGCGCGAATGGACATATGGAGCGGCACCTCGCCGAGGAACGGGACCCCCAGCCGCTCGGCCTCATGGCGGGCACCGCCATGGCCGAAAATATCCGACCGGGTGCCGCATTCCGGGCACTGGAAGTAGCTCATATTCTCGACAATCCCCAGGACGGGGACATTGACCTTGGTGAACATGGCAAGACCCCGACGCGCATCGATCAACGCCAGGTCCTGCGGGGTCGAAACGATCACGGCGCCTTTCAGGGGCACATTCTGCGCCAACGTCAGCTGGGCATCGCCGGTGCCGGGCGGCATATCAACGACGAGGACGTCCAGCTGCCCCCAGGCGACATCGCGCAGCATCTGGGTGATCGCCGACATCACCATCGGCCCGCGCCAGATCATCGCGGTTTCCTCCTCGACCAGGAAGCCGATCGACATGATCGAGAGGCCGAAGCGCTCGATCGGGATCATCTTCTTGTCGTCGTCGAGCACCGGCTTCTCGTTGATGCCGGTCAGGCGCGGCACCGAGGGGCCGTAGATGTCGGCATCGAGCAAGCCGACCTTGAGGCCGAGATCGCGCAAGCCCAGCGCCACGTTCAGCGAGGTGGTGGACTTGCCGACGCCACCCTTGCCCGAGGCCACCGCGATGACAGCCTTCACGCCGGGAACTTCGGCCTGCTTGCTCATCGCGGATGGCGCGCCAGGCGGCTGATGCGGCCGATGCGCCGAAACCGGCTGTACGCCATGGGAATGGCCGCCGGGACCATGACGATGCGGCGTTGCTGGCGCCGAGCCGGGCTTCCGTTCCGCCGTCAGCGCCACCATTGCGCCCGTGACACCGGGAATGGCGCGCACCGCGGCTTCGGCCTGCGCACGCACACTTTCCCAGGCCCGTGCCTCGGCGGCATCCACATTGATGGAGAACATCACCTTGCCGTCCGCGACAGCGATTTCGGACAACACATTGGCATGCACCAGCGGCACGCCACGCGGCGACGCCACTTTGGCAAGGCCATCCAGAACCTGTTGTTTCGAAACGCTCAAATGCTGTCTCCCGTTGGGCAAATCCCAACCGCACAGATAGAGCACCTGCGCGCCATGTCCATGGCGTTTCGGTCACGATTGCGGCGGGATTTGCGCCGGCGCAATCCCGTGCCGCGCCCTTCTCGCGGCGCACACAAAGTGGCATGCCCGCAACCACGGGGCTTTGCCGCTTCCCGCCCAACGACTATGCTGCGGCCTCTTCGTGTTCCCGCCGCCTGCGCGGGCACCAACTCCCCACAGTCGATAGCCGGCGGCACAGCCGGCAACATCCAAAGGGTTCGGATATGGCCAAAGTTGCTTTCATCGGTCTCGGCGTCATGGGCTTCCCCATGGCCGGTCATCTCGCCACCAAAGGCGGCCACGAGGTCACCGTCTACAACCGCAACGCGGCCAAATCGAAAGCATGGGTGGAGAAATTCGGCGGCAAGTCTGCCCCGACCCCCAAGGCTGCTGCCGAAGGCCAGGATTTCGTCATGGCCTGCGTGGGCAATGACGACGACCTGCGCTCGGTGACCACCGGCCCGGACGGCGCCTTCTCCGGCATGGGCAAGGGCAAGATTTTTGTCGATCACACCACCGCCTCGGCTGAAGTTGCCCGTGAGCTCGACGCCGCCGCCACCAAGGCCGGCTTCCACTTCATCGATGCCCCCGTCTCCGGTGGCCAGGCCGGCGCCGAGAACGGCGCCCTCACCGTGATGTGCGGCGGCGAGGCCTCGGTCTATGCCAAGGTCGATCCGATCATCGCCGCCTATGCCAAGATGCAGAAGCTGCTCGGCCCCGCCGGCTCTGGCCAGCTGACCAAGATGGTCAACCAGATCTGCATCGCCGGCCTCGTCGAGGCGCTGTCGGAAGGCATCCATTTTGCGAAGAAGGCGGGGCTGGACGTCAATTCGGTGGTCGAGGTGATCTCCAAGGGCGCCGCCCAGTCATGGCAGATGGAGAACCGCCACAAGACCATGAATGACGGCAAGTTCGACTTCGGCTTTGCCGTCGAATGGATGCGCAAGGACCTGTCGATCTGCCTCGCCGAAGCCCGCCGCAACGGCGCCAGCCTGCCCGTCACCGCACTGGTCGATAACTTCTACTCGGAAGTGGAAAAGATCGGCGGCAAGCGCTGGGATACGTCTGCGCTGCTCGCGCGTCTGGAGAAGTAAGCTCTTCAAAACGCGACTAAATCCGCGGCCGGGCGAAGCGTATCGCGCTTCCCCGGCCGCTTTCGTTTTCACTGTAAATTAACCGGATTGCCGCGTTCTTTAAGGCGCCCTTTAAGGATTGTGCGGCACAGATAACGATCTGTGAAAACCGCCCGCAGTTGCGTGCAGGATTTGTGTAAGCGTGATGAGTGAGCCCGCCGCCAGGCCCGAGGTCGTCCAGCTTCCGGCTGAAGAGCCCGTCGCTGCACCGGCACGTAACCGGCGGGCGGCTCAGCAGCGCGTGCGCGAGGCCCGCGACCGCCTGACCTCGACCTCCGGCACCCGCCCCGCCTTCGACCGCGAATTGCTTCGCCAATACGCCCAGACCCGCCTCTCCGCCTCGCTGGTGGTGACGCTGCTGGTGGTCGGCACCGGACTCGTGTTCGGCGCCTGGCTGCAGCCGCTGCCCGCTGCCGCCTGGGCCTGCGGCATGCTGTGCATCCACGCCGTGATCCTGCGTGCCTGCAATCGCTATCTGGCCGAACCGCCCGCTCCGAATGCGACGCGCAAATGGCGCACGCGCTTCATGGCGCTCGATCTGCTGTACGGACTGGCATGGACCACCATCCTGGTGCATCCGACCGGTGCGGACGTCGTCTCCAATTCGCTGATGATGTTCCTGATGCTGCTGGTGGTGGCGGTCTCGAGCATGCTCGCATCAAGCCTGCCGATCGCAGCCATCGCCGCCACCGCGCCCGTGACCTTCGGCGTTGCGCTGAGCTTCGTGTTGCGCGGCACCTTCGACAACTATGTCCTCGCAGCACTCGCCGTTGCTGCGGAGGGCTACTTCATCCTGCTGGCGCAGCGCCTGCATTCGACGACGCTGGCGGCATTGGAAGCGCGCGCCGAGAAGGATGCGCTGATCGGCGAACTCGAACAGGCCAAGGCGATCTCGGATGAGGCGCGCCATCGCGCCGAAGCAGCGAATGTCGCCAAGTCGCGCTTCCTCGCCCAGATGAGCCACGAACTGCGCACGCCGCTGAATGCCATTCTCGGCTTCTCGGAAGTGATGAAGAGCGAAATCTTCGGCGCCCATGCCGTCGCTGTCTACAAGGACTATTCGGCGGACATCCACAATTCCGGTGTCCACCTCCTCAACCTCATCAATGAAATCCTCGACCTCTCGCGCATCGAGGCCGGCCGTTACGAGCTCAACGAAGAAGCAGTCTCGCTGGAGCATGTCGTGGCCGACTGCCACCATCTCCTGAAGCTGCGCGCCACCAGCCGCGGCATCACCATTCACGAAGTGTTCGAGCACGGCATGCCGCGCATCTGGGGCGACGAGCGCGCCTGCCGTCAGATCGTGCTCAACCTGTTGTCCAACGCCATCAAGTTCACGCCGCAGGGCGGCGAGATCTGGCTCAAGGTCGGCTGGACAGCGTCCGGCGGTCAGTATCTGTCGTGCAAGGACACGGGCTCGGGGATCGCGGAAGACGAGATCCCGATCGTGCTGGCCTCGTTCGGTCAAGGCTCCAATTCCATCAAATCGGCCGAGCAAGGCGCTGGTCTCGGCCTGCCGATCGCCAAGAGCCTGATCGACATGCATGGCGGCACCTTCACCCTGAAATCGAAGCTGCGCATCGGCACCGAGGTGATCATCACCTTCCCGCCGGAGCGCGTGATGTCCGCACTGGCACCGGTGACGGAGGACTCGCCGCCGCTGCAGCCGGACTACGAGATCACCGACGAAAAGCGCCGTCCGCGCAACAAGCCGATCATGAATGCGGGAACCGGGTTGTAGCGCATGATCCCGAAAGGTGTTCAGCGGTTTTCGGACCAGATCATGCGCGAACAAGACGCTTCGCGGCTTGCACATCGGCGGCGAACCGCCTCTATATCGCTCCATGAACAAAGAAACGCCGTGCCTCGCCATCTGTGTGATCGATCCCAAAGCCAAGCTCTGCCTCGGATGCGGGCGGACGCTGCAGGAGATCGCGCGCTGGGGCCGCATGGAGAGCGCGGAACGCCTGAGCATCATGGCGACGCTGGAAACCCGCATGATCGACGCCGGCTTCGCCCCGCCCTCGACCTACGCGGCCAAGCGGAAGCCCGTGACGCCCTGAATGACCTGATCACCGGGAGAGCCGCATGACGCGCGTCTTCCTGCTGGTCACCGTGATCGTCGCCACCGCCGGCGCAGCCCTCGCCTATGGCGATCCCAAGCAGATCAGCAAAGCCGGAACGATCGTCTCCGACATCCTGCGCAAACAAGTTCCGCCGCCGCTGCGTCTCGTGGATGTCCCACGCGGCAATGGCGGTGAATTCGCGCTGCAGGCCAAGATCAACGGCGTCACCGCGCCGATGATCATCGACACCGGCGCGACATCGGTAGTCCTGTCCTACGAGACCGCGAAAAGCATCGGCCTGCCCATCGAGCTGCTGAACTACAATATCGATGTGGAAACCGTCTCCGGCCGCACCAAGGCGGCACGGCTGACGCTGGATCGCCTCGCCGTCGGCAAGCTCGTCGAGCGATCGGTGCCCGCTCTCATCGTGCAGCGCGGCCAGATGAAGACCAACCTGCTCGGCATGAGCTTCCTCGATCGGCTGGAAAGCTGGGAAGTGCGCCCCGACAAGCTGATGCTGCGCGGCTATCCCTGAAACTTACGCCGCTTCCGACACATCCGGCTCGTCATCGACGAGCGAGATCGCCTCACGCAGCACGTCGATACCGGCACCATGCTTCACGCCGTTTTCGGCCAGATGCCGCCGGAACGCGCGCGCCCCACGGACGGCATGGAAAGCGCCGACGAAATGTCGGGTGATCGAATGCAGGCGCGTCCCCTGCGCGAGCTGATCCGCGATGTAGGGCATCATCGCCTCCATCGCGTCCTTCATCGTCGCATGCGGCGCGGGTTCGCCGAAGATTTCGGGATCGACCGCGAGCAGACGCCATGGCTCCTGATAGGCCGCACGACCAAGCATCGCGCCATCGACATGCGCCAGATGCGCTTTCGCTGATGCGACATCAGGAATGCCGCCATTGATGGCAATCGGGACGTCCGGCATCGCCGCCTTCAGCCGATAGACGCGGTCATAGTTCAGCGGCGGAATGGTGCGGTTCTCTTTCGGCGACAGGCCATTGAGCCACGCCTTGCGGGCATGGACGACAAGACCATCCGCACCCGCGGCCACCACCGCCTGCGCCAGCGCATCGAGCGCGACTTCCGGATCCTGATCGTCAACGCCGATACGGCACTTCACCGTCACCGGCACATCGACTGCAGCCTTCATTGCAGCCACACAGCGCGCGACAAGATCGGGCTCCGCCATCAGGCAGGCGCCGAAGCGGCCTTCCTTCACACGGTCCGACGGACAGCCGACATTGATGTTGATCTCGTCATAACCAAAATCGGCGCCGATCCTTGCGGCTTCGGCAAGCTTCTCCGGATCCGAACCGCCGAGCTGCAGCGCCACCGGATGCTCGCTCGCATCGAAACCGAGAAGGCGCTTGCGATCACCGTGAATGATCGCCGGCGTCGTGACCATCTCCGTATAGAGCAGCGCACGCCGCGTCAGCAGGCGATGGAAGACGCGACAGTGCCGGTCAGTCCAGTCCATCATAGGCGCGACAGAAAATCTGTAGCTCGGATAGGTCAAATGCTTGGTCCCTGCCCGCGGCAGCGCGCGTGCGGCTTAATCTTTATATTCATACAGCAGGCGCGCGCGGATCGTGCCGTCGAGTGCGCGGATATCCTCGAGTACGCGCTGGCTGTCGGCGGCCGATGCATCGGCGTCGAGCACGACATAGCCGACATCGTTGTTGGTCTCGTAATATTGCGCGGCGATGTTGACCGAGTGTCGTGCCAGTACCTCGTTGAGGCGACCGAGCATGCCCGGCACGTTGCGCTGGACCTGGATGAATCGCGTGCCCAACGGACGCGCCGGCAGTTGCACCTGCGGGAAATTCACCGCGCCGACGGTTGCGCCACTGTCGCTGTAGTCGATCAGCTTTCGCGCGACTTCGGCGCCGATGCGCTCCTGTGCCTCCTCCGTCGAGCCGCCCACATGCGGGGTGAGGATCACATTGGTGAGGCCCTGCAGTGGCGAGACGAATTTCTCCTGGTTGGAGCTCGGCTCCACCGGAAACACGTCCACCGCCGCACCGCGCAGTTTGCCCGTGCGCAGCGCTTCGGCCAGCGCCGCGAGATCGACCACCGTGCCGCGGCTGTTGTTGATGAAATAGGCGCCCTTCTTCATCCACCCGATCTCGGTTGCGCCGATCATGCCCTGTGTCGCCGCGGTCTCCGGCACATGCATGCTGACCACATCGCTTTGCGCCATCAGATCCTGCAACGTGGCCACCGGCTCGGTATTGCCGTGACGCAGGCGGTCGGTGTGATCGTAGAAGATCACTTTCATGCCGAGCGCTTCGGCGAGGTTGGAGAGCTGCGAGCCGATATTGCCGTAGCCGACAATGCCGAGCGTCTTGCCGCGCACCTCGTGGCTATCGACGGCAGACTTGTCCCAGCCGCCGCGATGCGCGGAGACGGAGCGGTCGATGATCCGGCGCAGCAGCATCACGATCTCGCCGATCACCAGTTCGGCGACGCTCCGGGTGTTGGAGAAAGGCGCGTTGAAGACGGGAATGCCACTGCGACGCGCGGCATCGAGATCGACTTGATTGGTGCCGACGCTGAAGCAGCCGATGGCGATCAGTCGGTCGGCGGCGTCCAGCACGTCCTGCGTGATCTGGGTCCGCGACCGGATGCCGAGCAGATGAACGCCCTTGAGCGCTTCCTTCAGCTCACTGCCGCCCAACGCCTTGGTCAGGCGCGTCACATTGGTGTAGCCGGCCGCGTCGATCAGCTCGACGGCGCTGTCGTTGACGCCTTCGAGCAGCAGGATCTTGATCTTGTCTTTCGGGAGAGAGAGCTGCGGGGCGGGAATGGCGGTCTTCACGGGCACGGCGTCCTTCGGGGAGCAGTTGAAACGACGAAGCAACGGGAGCCCCGGAAGGCTCCGGCGAGGTCGGGACGCCAGACGCTGTTTCGATATGGCGTCTCTTTAATCCGGTCACCCCGACCATGCCAAGTGGGGGCACAACCATTTGAATGCAATAGCTTTTCAGGCCGCACCGGAGGATCGGGACGGATATCCAGTCGCATTCGCCCCGGCAGACTCGCCGGATTCCGCGGGGCGAGCGGGCCAGCGGAACGGAACCCGCGCTCCGACATTGTCAGGGGCCTTATCGCAATGTCCCACCTTAGGTGTTCCGATTCCCGATCTTGATCCCGACACGACCGACCAGGACGACCTTCACGGCGGCCGCTCGCCTTGGTTCGCCAATCTCCCCCGCCCCAGCGCCACCCGCTCGCCGAAGACATCCGTTGCGACGCGCTGATCGTCGGATGCGGGATTACCGGCGCATTGATGGCCGAGCGCCTGACGCGACAAGGGCTTGACGTGGTGCTGGTGGACCGCGAATTGCCGGGTCATGGCAGCACGGCGGCGAGTACGTCGATGTTGCTGTGGGAAATCGATCGTTCGCTGAGTGAGCTGACCGGGTTCTACGGTTTCGAACGCGCTGTGCGCGCCTATCGCGCCAGCTTCGAAGCCGTCAGCGGATTGCAGGCTCTTGTGCGCGATCTCGCATTGCCCTGCGACTTCAGGGCAAAGTCATCGCTCTATCTTGCCGCCGGCGAGGATGCGAGCGGGCTCATCACCGAGAATATCCTGCGGACACGCGCGGGGCTGCCCGGCACGTTCCTCGATCATCGCGCGCTACTCGGCGCCTACGCGATCACGCGTGCCGGGGCTATCGTCTCGCCCAACTCCGCTGATTGCGATCCGATGCAGATGGCAATCGGACTGCTGAATGTCGCGCGTGGCCGCGGCGCACGGTTCTTCGAAGCGGAAACTGTCTGCTACGATAGTGCTTCGCAGAGCGTCGGTGTCTCCACGTCCGAAGGGCGGATGATCGAGGCGCGTCATGTGATCCTGGCGACCGGCTATGTGATGCCCGACATCGTGGAGACGACCGTGCAATCACCGTCGTCAAGCTGGGCCATCGCGACCGCTCCGCAACCCGACCGGCTGTGGCGCGACGGTGTGCTGATCTGGGAAGACAGCAAGGATTATCTCTATGCGCGCACCACGCGCGCGGGCCGTATCATTATCGGCGGCGAGGACAGCAACACGGTGATCGAGCCGGATGCGCGTGATGCCGAGATCCCCGCCAAAGCGGCCCGTCTCCAGCAACGACTGGCGGCGCTGTGGCCCCGCGCGGATTTGACGATCACCCATCGCTGGGCCGGCACGTTCGACACTACGCGCGACGGGCTTCCGCTGATCGGCCCCGTGCCCGGTCATCCCAACCTGTTCGCCGCTTATGGATATGGCGGCAACGGGATTACGTTCAGCTATATGGCAGCGCAATTGCTCGGCGACCTCATCGCCGGACAGCGGTCACCGCTGCTCGACGATTTCGCCATCGACCGCGATCCACCCTCGGCCTGACGTGTCCTTGGCTGCAGGACGGATGACCTAGAGCGGATCCGGCAGATCGGCAGCTCCCGACCGCGGATCATTGTCGATGCTCGGACGCAAACGACTTCGCATGGTCGGCCATGGCGCCGAACCGCCTTTGGTCCTCTCCGAGCCGTGTCTCGGCAGATCGAAAGTCGCATTCGCATTCCGGCGGGTCTGCTCCGCCATCGAGAGGGCAAGCGTCTCCAGATCCTTTGTCACGCTCACATAATAAGGCCTGGCTTCGCGTGGCGCCGGATACCCGATCTTCCCGCCATCATCGCCATCGATGATGCGCGTGATCGACGGCTTGCCGCGCGCCTGCGCTGCGTCGTCCGACGAACGTCGGGAACGGGCAAACCGTCGCGACAGGTCTTCGAAGGACGCCATGAAATTACGATAGCGCACCCATCGGTGATTGGTGAACATCTCTTCGTTCGGCGAGCCAGTTTCGGGATCTGTCTCCCGTTCCGGATCGAAGCGTGCCGAGATGAGCAGTCCTGCCGCGCGCCCGCGGAAATCCAGATCGGAAATCACGGATGCGGGCATATCGAGATTGAGCCCACCCTCGTTTTCACGCAGGGCAATATTGACCACGCGATCGCGGACACCCGGCGCCATCAGAAGCTGGTTGTCGCTCCAAAAACGCGCCGTATTCAGCAGCGCTGAAAAGAACGAACCGATACCGGCACCCGGCGCCCGGTCGAATGCGGTGAAAAGCGCCGGCACGACCTTGTTGCCCTTGGGCATCGATACATAGTCCCAGACCGCGTGACCGGTCGGCGGCTCCTGATCGGTCGTCGAGGTCGCATCCGCTGCACGACGTTTATCCGCGCGCGGCTCGGCGATGGCCTTGCTCGCATCGATATCGCTGTTGCTTGTCCCCTCGTCGGCATCAGCCTCGTCATCGGGCACGTCCACATTTTCAACGGCGGCGTCGTAGTCGACAAGGTTGAAGCAGAAGGTCGGACGGGTGGGGATTGGACTGTCGAAGAAGTGGATCGGAAAATTCGACGTCAGGCCGCCATCCGAAAACCAGACGTGGCGCAGCGGGATTTTCGAACGACCTTTTCGCGCCTTGGCGAAATCGAGCGTCATCAACGGAATGGCAGACAACAGGACCGGGAAGCTGAGCGACAGACGCGCGCCGAACACGACCGGCAGATCCTGCGGCGGCGGCAGCCGGACCACGATACGATCCGTATCGATCCGGCTGTCGCGCGGGCCCTCTTGGGCGACCATCCATGCGCAGACGGATTCCGGGAAGTAACGTTTCAGCGTCTCGACCTCGACATAGAGCGGTGACGGCGTTTCGATGAAGGGCAGCTGCACCGTGCGATTGCGGCTAATATCGCTGGCGATCATCGAGAGCTCGATGGTGCGCGGCTTGGCGGGGTCGGCCTCTGTCACGGTTGCGCCGGGTGCCAGTGGCGCCGACCACAAATCACCGAAGGTCACCGGCCGATCGGCAATGCCGCGTCCCGCAGCTCGCTGGACATTGGCATGGATCCATTCGGTCAACCCGGCATAGGCCTGCTGCCCGGTTTGCCCCGGTTGCGCGGCCGGCGTTGCCAGCCCCGTGCAGATGCCAAAGCCGTTCTTCCGCCATGCGGGCAACCAGCGAAAGGCGAGCAGAAGACCAACCGCCGCGCCCCATGTGACGACCAGCGATGCCAGCGTCATCACGATGGCGACAAGACCGAGGAGGCAATGGCCGTGGATGAACAGCGACACACTGGCGGCAGCGCCAGCCAACAGCATCACGGCAAACGGAATGCCGATCAGCGGGTTGGTCGTGACGCTTTCAAAAACCACGCGGCCCAGCCGCTTCAGAAAGCTACCCTGCCCGAACAACGGCATCACCAATGCGAGCAGCGGACGCGTCGGCGCTTCCGGCGTGAACAAATGAAACAGCCGCGAATGACCATCGGATGCCTGTTCGCCCAGGCTCTTCGGAACGCGCGCGAGTTCGTCAAATGATGTGGGATTGGCGCCTGTCAGGCGTCCGTATTCGGCGGCTGCCGTCACGGCTGCTGCAATGGCGCCCACCGATGTGCCGCCAATCGAACGAAACGTATAGCGTCGCGCGATCATCGCTGCGGCGCCTGGATAAATGATCCCGCTCGTCACGCCACCGGCCATGACGATGTCGCATTCGAGACGCGGTGCCTGCGCCAATTGCTGATCGGAATTGCCGACGTCACTCATGACATCCTCCCCCAGGACATGGTTGTCGTACGCTGCATTCCGAATGCAACCATAGTGGATATCGATGACGAGTGTGCCGCTCTTGCGCAAGCCATTGTCGGATGCACTGCAGCAAATCAACGGCGTCGCAATGATCAAATGACGGGCGACAAACGCATGGATTTGCAGCACGCGCCGTGATTGACAGGGCGGCGGCGATTGTTAGCATACAAGCGATTTTGAACGCTCCTTATGGGGGTTGATCGGATGAAACCGGCGTCGTTTACACGCCACGTCCCCCGCACGGTGGACGAAGTCGTGAATGCCCTGGCCGAATATGCGCCGCAGGACGGACGCATTCTCGCGGGCGGACAAAGCCTCGTGCCGATCATGGCATTCCGCATGGCGCGGCCGGCGCATCTGATCGATATCAATGAGGTCGAAGGGCTCGATCGCCTCGCTGTGGATGGCGAATATCTCTCGATCGGCGCATGCGTGCGCCATGGCGCATTCCACAAACCGGTGATCGACGGACCGCTCGGCACCCTGCTCGCTTATGTGTCGCGCCATATCGCGCATTATCCGATCCGGATGCGCGGCACCTTTTGCGGCAGCCTTGCGCACGCCGATCCCTCGTCGGAATGGTGCCTCGTCTCGGCAACGCTCGGCGCAGAGCTGTTGGTGAAAAGCGTACGTGGCGAACGCATCGTGCCGATCGACGAATTCCTCGAAGGCATCATGACGACGGCGCTGCAGGAAGACGAGTTTCTCGCCGAGGCACGACTGCCGCTGCTGCCTGCTGATACGAAGTTCGGCTTCTACGAATTCAGCCGCCGCGCGGGTGATTTCGCGATGTCGGCAGCACTGGTCACCTATCGTCTGGTCGATGGCAAGATCATCGACGCCCACGTCGGCATCGGCGGCGCCGAAGATCATGCACGGCGTATTGCCGAAGCCGAAGATACATTGAACGGACAGGCGCCCTCGCCCCGGCTTTTCGTTGCAGCCGGCGAAGCGGCCGCGCTCGCCGTCGATCCCATGGAGGATATCCAGACCACTGCCGACTATCGCCGCGATCTCGTCCGCGCCGTGACGCGGCGTGCGCTCGAACATGCGCAGCAATGACCGTGCACGCAAAGACGGAACATACGAAGGGATCGGGCACGACATGGGTCGGGCGCTCGATCCGACGACTGGAAGACCCTGCGCTCGTCTCGGGCCGCGGACGCTTCACCGCTGATCTGCCGGCCGCCCATTGGGTGCGCTTCGTCCGCAGCCATGTGGCGGCGGGGACCATCGACAGCATCGACGCGCCGGACGGCATCGGCATGGTGACGGCGTCGGACCTGAAGGGCCTGAAGCCGATCAAGCCGATGCTCAGCAAGTTCAACTATGTGCCGATCGGGCAGCCGATCCTGGCCGATAGTGTCGTGCGTTTTACGGGCGAATGCATCGCCGCCGTCTACGCGCCGAGCAAGGATCAAGCTGAGGACTTCGCCGACGAGGTGAATGTCGCGATCACCGAAACGATGCCGCTCACCGATGCGCGCGTCGCGCTCGCCGACGATGCGCCGCGTGTCCATGCCGGCACGCAGCACAATGTCATCGTCGAAGGCCATATCGCCACGCCGAAATTCGAGGATGCGTGGGTGTCTGCCGACCGCATCGTGAGAGTCGAGGCGCGCTCGCGCCGGCAGAACGCGACGCCGATGGAAGCGCGTGCCGGACATGCGGTCTATGATCCCCTCACAGAGCGTGTGACGCTGACCTGCACAACGCAAATGCCGCATCTAACGCGGACCGCCGTGTGCGACATCCTCGGCATTCCGGAATCCGAGTTGCGCGTGATCGCGCCCGATGTCGGCGGCGGCTTCGGGCAAAAAATGTCGCTGGCCCCTGAATATGTGCTGCTGGTATGGCTGGCCCGGCATCTGCGCAGTTCGGTGGCCTGGACGGAAGATCGCCGCGAAAACCTGATCGCGAGCTTTCATAGCCGCGATCAATATGTCGAACTCGAAGGCGCCTTCGACGGCAACGGAAAGCTGCTGGCCCTGCGCGGCGATATCGTCGCCAATATCGGCGCCTATTCCTGCTTCCCCACCACCTGCGGTGTCGAACCATTGATGGCGCTGGCCGAACTCCCCGGCCCCTACGATGTCCGCGCCTACGACTGCCGCTCGCGCGGCGTGATGACCAATACGTGCCCGATGGCGCCCTATCGCGGCGTGTCGCGGCCGGTGATCACCTTCGTGCTGGAACGGCTGATGGACAAGGCCGCCGGCGCCTTCGGCATCGAGCCGACCGAACTGCGCCGCCGCAACCTGATCGACACATTTCCCTATACGTCAGCGACCGGCCTTGTCTTCGACGACGGCACCTATCGCGAGACCATGGAGATGGCGATCAAAGCCATCGGCCTCGGTGCCTTTCGCAAGCGGCAGGAAGCCGCGCGTCTGCAAGGCCGCTATCTCGGCATCGGTTTTGCGACTTTCTCCGAGCGCACCGGCTATGGCAGCCCGGCCTTTGCCGCACGCGGCATGGAGATCACGCCCGGCTTCGAGACCGTGATCCTCACCGTCGATCCCTCGGGCTTCGTCGAGGCGCGTATCGGCTCGTCGCCACACGGTCAGGGCCTGCGCACGTCGCTCGCACAGATCATCGCGGACGAAATCGGCGTCGATCCCCAGTTCATCAAGGTCGTGCATGGCGACACCGATCGCTCGCCCTATGGCTGGGGGACATTTGCCAGCCGCTCCCTCGTGCTGTCCGGTGGCGCCAGCCTGATGGCCGCACAGAAGATCCGCGCAAAACTGCTGAAGATGGCGAGCCATCTGCTGGAGGCATCGCCGGAGGATATCAAGCTCGAAGCGGGCGCAGCGCATGTGATCGGAACGGATCGTTCCGTCACCATCGCCTCGATGGCGCGCGCGGCCTATCATCAGACGCATATCTTTAAAGGCGAGATCGAGCCGGGCCTGTCGGAGAACGCGACCTACGACCCCTCCGGCACTTTTTCCAATGCCTGCCATGTTGCCGTGGTCGACGTGGATATCGAGACCGGCAATGTCACACTCGAAAAATTCCTCGTCGCCGAAGATGCCGGGCTGATCATCAATCCGATGATCGCCGATGGTCAGGTGCATGGCGGCGTCGCCCAAGGCATCGGCAATGCACTGCTCGAAGAGATCATCTATGACGAGACCGGAAACATCATGACCTCCACGCTGGCAGACTTCCTGCCGCCGACCGCGCGTGAGATTCCGGAGATCGAGCTGCATCATATCGAGACGCTGACCGGCAATACGATCACCAAAGCCAAAGGCCTCGGCGAAGGCGGCGCCATCGGCGCGCCGGCGGCGGTGATCTCCGCCATCAATGACGCGCTGAAGCCCTTCGACGTCTCCATCGACGAAATGCCGGCGACACCACAACGCATCCGCGCCGCCCTCCGCAACAGCGGGAAACTGCCATGACCGACAAGAGCGACATCACCCTCACCATCAACGGCAAGGCGCATGCGATCCGCGTCGAAGCGCGCCGCACGCTAGCGGATGCGATCCGCGAGGAATGCGGCCAGACCGGCACCCATATCGGCTGCGAGCATGGCGTCTGCGGCGCCTGCACCGTGCTGGTGAATGGCGAGCCGGTCCGCTCCTGCCTGATGTTCGCACAGCAGGCGGACGGCAAGCAGATCCGCACCGTGGAAGGCCTAGCCCGGGGCGACGAGATGCATGTGATGCAGCGCGCCTTCATGGAGAACCACGGCCTGCAATGCGGCTTCTGCACGCCCGGCTTCCTGATGCTCGCGGTCGGCGTGCTGGAGCGCGAGCTGGATATTTCCGACCACGACCTCGTCGATGTGCTGTCATCGAACCTGTGCCGCTGCACCGGCTATCAGAACATCATCAAGGCCGTGCGCGCCGCAGCCATCGAGATGCGTCAGTCGTGAGCGCGCCTGCCAAACCCGTGCTGGTTGGCAAATCCGTTCTTCGCAAGGAAGACGGGCCGCTGCTGCGCGGGCAAGGCAGGTTCGCCGCTGACATCAATTTTCCAGATCAGATCTATATGCGCGTGGTCCGCTCGACCTATGCCCATGGCCGCATCGTCTCGGTCGATCTCGCCCCTGCCCTTGCAATCCCCGGTGTCGTGGCGGCATGGAGTTTTAAGGACGTGGCGGATATCCCGCCCATCGACTTCCGCCTCACGCGCCTCGAACAGCTCGCCGCCTATCGCCAGACCATTTTGGCGAAAGACAAGGTGCGCTATGTCGGCGATCCCGTCGCCGTGGTGTTTGCCGAAGATCCTTACCTCGCCGAGGACGCCGCCGAGCATGTCGATGTCGAGATCGAGGAATTGCCGGTCATCTTGCATGCCGATGGCGAGGTTGGGGAATTCCGCGATGGGCTGCCGACGGAGACGGCGCTGATCGAGAAGAACTATGGCGATGTGGACGCCGCCTTCGCCGGCGCGCATGCGACCGTCGAACTCACGCTGTCCATCGGCCGGCATTCCGGCGTTCCCATGGAAACGCGCGGGGCCATCGGACGCTACATCGCCGAGACAGACATGCTGGAGATGTACGGCGCCGCGAAAGTCCCGCACTGGAACCGCGATCAGCTTGCAAAGATGTTCGGTCGAACGGCGGCCAATACCAATCTCTTTGAAGGCCATGTCGGCGGCGGCTTCGGCATTCGCGGTGAGATGTATCCCGAAGACGTGCTGGTCTGCCTCGCCGCATTGCGCCTTGGCCGTCCGGTCAAATGGATCGAGGATCGCCGCGAGCATCTGATCGCGGCCAATCACTCACGGCAGCAGACGCATCACATCCGCGCCGCCATCGACATCAACGGCAACATTCTCGCCATCGACGACGAGTTCTTTCACGATCAGGGCGGCTATATGCGCACGCATGCCGCCACCGTGCCTGACCTCGCCGCAGCGATGCTGCCCGGCCCTTATCGCATTCCCGCCTATCGCGCCCGCGGGCATATCCGCCTCACCAACAAGACGCCCGGCGGCACCTATCGCGCGCCCGGCCGCTACGAAAGCACTTTTGTACGCGAGCGTCTGCTCGATGCGGTCGCTGCGAAGGTCGGGATCGATGGCGTCGAGGTGCGTCGTCGCAACCTGATCCCGGTCAGCGAGATGCCGGTGACACGCGCGCTGGAGACGCTGGGCACCGATATCGTGCTGGATTCCGGCGACTACGCAAAACTGCTCGACAAGGCGCTGGACGGCATCGGGTGGTCAACGCTGCTGGCCCAGATCGATGAGCGGCGCAAGGCCGGCGAGCTCGTTGGCGCCGGCATCGGCATGTTTGTGGAGAAAAGCGGGCTCGGCCCCTTTGACGATGTGCGCATCACGGTGGGGATCGACGGCAAGATCGAAGTCGTCACCGGCGCGGCTTCCGTCGGCCAGGGTGTCGAGACAGTCATCGCGCAAATCTGTGCCGAGAAGCTCGGCGCGGGTTATGATGCGATCAGCGTCATCCATGGTCAGACCGACCGCATCGCGCGCGGCCTCGGCGCTTTCGCTTCGCGCGTTTCGGTGATGACCGGCGAAGCGACGCGACAGGCGGCGTTGAAGCTGCGTGACAATGCGCTCGCTGCAGCGTCGGAGCTGATGCAGCTGCCGGCAGATCAGCTAGACATCATCAATGGCGAGATCGTGCGCCTCGACGGCAGCACGGGTCCCTCGATGTCGCTCGCCGAGATCGCCAAGGCGCTGGAGCCCGGCAGCAATCTCGTGGGCGACAAGGAGCCCGGCCTGTTCGCCGAAGCCTCGTTCGAGTCGAAGCACATGACCTATCCTTATGGCGTCCACGTCGCCGTGGTGTCGCTGGCGCGCGATACCGGTGGCGTCACGGTGGAGCGCTATCTGGTCGCCTACGACATCGGCAAGGCCATCAACCCGATGCTGATCGACGGCCAGATCGTCGGCGGCGTCGCGCAGGGTCTTGGCGGCGCGCTGTATGAGGAGTTCAGCTATGACGACCGCGGTGAGCCGCTGGCGGTGACCTTTGCGGATTACCTGATGCCGACGGCTCGCGAAGTACCGCAAGTGGACGTCATCATCACCGAGGATGCGCCGAGCCCGCTCAATCCGATGGGGCTGAAGGGCGCCGGCGAAGGCGGCGCCAATGCCGTGGGAGCTGCAATTGCTGCAGCGATCGATGATGCACTCGGTCAACCCGGCGCGATCACACGGTTGCCGGTGTCGCCGCAGCGGGTGAGAGAATTGATCAACGGGATTGCTTAGGTAATCTTCTTCAACAGCCGCGTCAGCGTCCGCTGCTCATCCACGGTCAGCGGGCGCAACGTCTTGGTGGTGACATCAGCGGCGACCCGGATCGCGGCCTCCACGACGCGGCTCCCCTTCTCCGTCAATGACACCGCGCGACGGCGGCGATCATTGGGATCGGCGCCGGTGGCGACGAAGCCGCGCAGCCCGAGACGATCGACCACCCCCTTGATGGTGGCGGCATCGAGATAGACCAGACGGCCGAGATGGTTCTGCGAACTCGGACCGACTTCATGCAGCTTCGCCATGACGGCGAATTGCGTCTGGGTCAGCTCATCGACCATGTGCGACATGAAGATCGAGGTGTGCCGCTGCATGGCGACGCGAAGCAGAAAGCCGACCTGGGCATCGAGCTCATAGCCGCCTGGCGCTTCGGTGCCCGCTTGCGACTTCACTTTGCCCGACTTCTGCATCACCACGATCCCGCTCTCTGATCTCAGTTATGAACGATCCGCAGCGAGAGGAACAGGCCAAGTTTTGATCGCTAGACGGTGAGATAAGCCCGCTGGAGTTCGACGTTTTCCGCCAGCTCCGCCATGGTCCCATTCCATCGAATTTGACCTTTCTCGAGCACATAGGCGCGATCGGACACTAGCTCGGCGAAATGGACATTCTGCTCAGACAGCAGGATCGAAACGCCGGCCTTCTTGAGTTCGACAATGGTGTTGGCCATCATCTCCACGATCACGGGTGCAACGCCCTCGGAGGGCTCATCGAGCAGGATCAGCAGCGGATTGCCCATCAGCGTACGCGCGACCGTGAGCATCTGCTGCTCGCCGCCGCTCATGCGTCCGCCCGGCCGGTTCGGCATTTCGCCGAGATTGGGAAACAGAGCGAGCAGCTTCTGTTCGGTCCAGACCGGCGCAGCAACGCCATCGCTAAATGTGCGCGGCGGCTGGCGGCCGATATCGAGATTTTCCAGCACTGTGAGATCGGAGAAAATACGGCGATCTTCCGGGACGAAGCCGAGACCGAGCCGCGCGATCTCATAGGGCTGGCGGCCCGAGATGTCGTGGCCATCAAAACTGACCTTGCCGGTCGACTGCGCCATCAGGCCCATGACGGCCTTCATGGTCGTTGTCTTGCCGGCACCATTGCGGCCCATCAGCGCCACAACCTCGCCGCGACCGACTTCGAGCCCGAGATTGTAGAGGATCTGCGCAGCGCCATAGGAGGCGCGCAGCCCCTCCACTGTCAGCATCGGCGTGCTCATGCCCGCGCCTCCGCTCGAAACGTCTTACCGGTGCCGAAATAGACTTCCTGCACCTGCGGATTGTCGCGGATCGACCTGGCATCGCCATCCGCAATCAGCTTGCCGCGCGCCAGCACGATGATGCGGTCGGCAAAGGCGAAGACGACATCCATCGAATGTTCGGTGAACAGCACCGAAATGCCTCGCTCGATCACCAGACGCTTCACCAGTGCGATCAGGTCATTGCGTTCCTTCGGCGCCATGCCGGCGGTGGGCTCGTCCATCAGCAGCAGCCGCGGATCATTGGCGAGCGCAATAGCGAGTTCGACGCGTTTGACGTCGCCATAGGCGAGTTCGCGGCTCGGCCGGTCGGCGGCATCCTGCATGCCGACCTGGGCGAGCAGTTCGAGTGCGCGCTCGCGATGCTGAGCGCGCGCCGGCTGCCACAGCCGATAGATCTGGTTGGCGTGCGACAGCAGCGCCATCTGCACATTCTCGACCACGGTCATCGAGTTGAACGTGGCCGCGACCTGGAATGTGCGGCCGATGCCGAGCCGCCAGATGTCGCGCGGCTTGCGGCCATTCAGCTTGTTGCCCTCGAACCAGATCTCGCCCGCATCCGGCGGCAACTGGCCATTGATCATATTGAAGCAGGTGGACTTGCCGGCGCCATTCGGCCCGATCAATGCGAGGAATTCGCCGCGCTTGATCTCAAACGACACGTCATTGACCGCGCGCACGCCGCCGAACGACTTCGAGAGCTGACGGATGCTGAGGTCGCTCATGACGCCGCCTTCCGTCGCACGAACAGTTTTGACAGGCCGCCGACGATACCCGCCGGGAATGCCAGCACCAGCAGCAGGATGACGCCGCCCAGCAGCGCGCGCCAATATTCGGTGGAGCGCATGATGCTGTCCTGAAGCACGGCAAAGACGGAGGCGCCGACGACAGGGCCGGTCAATGTCTGCAGGCCGCCGAGCAACACCATCACAAGGCCATCGATGGATCGGCCGACGGCGATCGTTTCCGGCGAGATCGATCCCTTGGCGAAGGCAAACAACCCACCGGCGACGCCGCAGATACATCCAGCGATGGCGAAGGCCAGCCAGTGGATGCGTTTGACGTCGAGGCCGATCGCCTCGGCACGCAAGGGCGAGTCGCGCCCTGCCCGCATGGCGTAGCCGAAGGGCGAGAACAGGAATCGCCTGATCAGGAACACGCCAAGCGCCGCCAGCGCCAGCGTGAGATAATAGAAGGCTGGCCGGCTCTCGAACGGCGCGGATGGCCAGACACCGAGGACGCCATTGGAGCCGCCGGTGAGTGTTTCCCACTGGAACACGGCGGCCCAGACGATCTGCGCAAAAGCCAGTGTCAGCATCGCGAGATAGACGCCGGACAGGCGCACGGCAAACCAGCCGAACAACAACGCACCAACCAGCGCGACCAATGGCGCCGACAGAAGCGCGATGCCCATGGGCGCGGCGAACCATTTCACCAGCAACGCGGCACCATAGGCGCCAAGCCCGAAATAGGCGGCATGGCCGAACGAATGCATGCCGCCCGGCCCCATGATGAAATGCAGGCTGGTGGCAAACAGAACGGCGATCAATACGTCGATGCCCAGCACCAGCGTATAAGGCGAGTTCTTGGCAATGAGCGGCATACAGATCAGCACGAACAATACGACCATGCTGCCGATCTTCACGGCCGTCGTCGCGGGACGCATCGGCTCCTCGGGCTCGGCGACGCTGCGCACCACGCCCTGTTCACGACCGAGCAGGCCATAGGGGCGAACGATCAGGACGATGGCCATCACGAGGAATTCGGCGACCAGCGTCATCTTGGAGAAATTGACGGTGAACCCGCCGAAATCGATCACGCCAAGCGCGATGCACAGCGCCTTCACTTCGGCGATCAGCACAGCCGCGACATAGGCACCGGTGATCGAGCCCATACCGCCGACGACGACCACCACGAAGGCGTCGCCAATCACGTTGAGGTCCGTCGTCAATGTCGCGGGCTCACGGGCGATCTGCAGCGCTCCGCCGAGACCGGCCAGCATCGCGCCGAGGGCAAACACACCGGTGAACAGCATCGCCTGATTGACGCCGAGCGCGCCGACCATTTCACGGTCCTGCGTCGCCGCCCGCATCAGGCGGCCGAAGCGTGTCCTGGACAGCGCCATGTGCAGCAGCAACAGCACCACAGGTCCGACCACGATCAGGAAGATGTCGTAAGTCGGCAGCCGCCGTCCGAGAATTTCGATGGAGCCCTTCAGCCCTGGCGCGCGCGGGCCGAGCAGATCTTCCGGCCCCCAGATCCACAGCGCCGCATCGTTGAAGACGAGAACGAGGGCGAATGTCGCAAGCAACTGGAACAGCTCGGGTGCGCGATAGATGCGCCGGAGCAGCAGAACCTCGATGATGGCTCCGAGAATGCCGACCAGGATGGCGGTCAGCACGATGCCGCCCCAGAAGCCGAGCGCGCCGCCGAGCTTGGTGGCGAGGCTATAGGCGATATAGGTCCCCAGCATATAGAGGGACCCGTGGGCGATATTGACGATCCGGGTGACGCCAAAGATCAGCGACAGGCCGACGGCGACCAGGAAGAGGCCCGATGCCGCCGACAGCCCATTGATCGCCTGGAATACGAACGCATTCAGATTCATTGCAGACTTGCTCGCCGCATGGCGGGAAGGACGACGCCAGCAATCAACACACCGCTGTCATCCCCGCCTAGCACGCCGAAGGCGTGCGCGGAGCGGGGATCCATAACCACCGCCACACACGGCGGCGCTCCGTAGACCGCCCCAGTCTCGCTCCAACCATATCTTCGGAGGTTATGGGTCCCGCTTTCGCGGGGACGACATCGGAGCGGACCATCGCGCTGATTGCCTTACTCAGCAGCCGGACGAAGCTTCTTCACTTCGGCATCGCTGGGCAGCACGGTGGCGCCATCGACATATTTGATGTCGGTCATCGTGCCCTTGCCGTTCTCCAGCGCGATCTTGCCGACAAAGGCGCCCGCCGTCGCCTGATGATCGCTGGCGCGATAGGTGAACGGTCCGAACGGACCGACGACATCGAGGCCACGGAACGCCGTGATCAGTTTCTCGGTATCCGTCGATCCCGCCTTGGCGATGCCTGCAGCAAGCGACTTCATGGTGGCGTAGCCGACGATCGAGCCGAGGCGCGGATAGTCGTTATATTTCTTCTGATAGGCTGCCAGGAAGGTCGCGTGCTCGGGAATCTTGATCTTGTCCCAGGGATAGCCGGTCACGATCCAGCCGACCGGCGCTTCTTCCTTCACCGGATCGAGATATTCCGGCTCGCCGGACAGCACGCTCACCACCGTGCGATCCTTGAACACGCCGCGCGTGCCACCCTCTCGCACCAACTTGGCGAAGTCGGCGCCGAACAGTACGTTGAAGATAGCATCCGGCTTGGCGTCGTCGATCGCCTGCACGACAGCGCCGGCATCGACCTTGCCGAGCGGCGGCGCCTGTTCGGTGACGAATTCGATATCGGGCTGCTTGGCCTTCATCATCTCCTTGAAGGTCGCAGCAGCCGCCTGTCCATATTCGTAATTCGGATAGACCAACGCCCAACGCTTCTTCTTCGCCGCCAGCGCTTCCGGCACCAGCATAGCGACCTGCATATAGGTCGTCGCGCGCAGGCGGAACGTGTAGCGATTGCCGTTCTGCCAGGTGATCTTGTCGGTCAGCGGCTCGGCGGCGAGGAAGAATACCTTCTTCTTGCCGGCGAATTCGGTGACCGCGAGGCCGGTATTCGATAGAAACGTACCGGCGAGAATGTTGACGCCTTCACGCGTCACCAGCTCTTCGGCGACCCGCACCGCATCGCCCGGCGACGAGCCGTCATCGCGCGAGATCACTTCGAGCTTCTTGCCGAGCACGCCGCCCTTGGCATTGATCTCTTCGATCGCAAGCTCCCATCCCTTCTTGTAGGGATCAAGGAAGGCCGTCTGCGTCTTGTAGCTGTTGAGCTCGCCGATCTTGATCGTGTCCTGCGCCGAGGCAGCCCGACCGAAGGTGAGCGCCACTGCGCCAGCGAAAGCGAGTGAACCGAGTGCACGAGCCGTGATCATGATCGAACTCCCGTTATGATCCACATCTGTGTGATCAGCGATTGCGTCAGATTGATATCGTTGAATATCTGGTCTTGGAGGTCTCGTCGGCTGAAGCGTGAATTAGTTTGCACGCAAATAGTCCGGCGCACCTATTTTCTTGTCAAGGCTGCACTTACAGCAACACGCCCGGCATGTCGCTGAAGTTTTGATCATGCGCGGCAGGCCGCGCGTGAGTCGAAGGCACACACAAAGCAGCACGCGGCGACGAAATCAATCTCGCCGCGTGCGTGTGCCGCGACTACCGGTCGCGGAAGCGATCCATCAGCGCCTTGTCCTGGCCGCCATCGATCTCGATCATGGTGCCGTTCGCCATCTGAACCAGCGGCGATGCCAGCATCACCACGAGATTGGCGACCTCCTCCACCTCGGCAATACGGCCGAGCGGGATAGAAGCCGGCGCGAGCTTGTCCGCATCCTCATAGGAAATCTTCATGTCGCGCGACATGGCGCCGACGAGGCCCGCCCAGCGCTCGGTGCGCACCGGTCCGGGGTTCACGGCGCAGAACGAGATGTTATGGCGACCATATTGGCCGGCCAGCGACAGGGTCATGTTCTGTCCAGCGGCATTGGCCGCGCCCGGCGCGATTTCCCAGTAAGAGGGTTTGACGCCGTCATTACCGATCAGATTGACCACGCGGCCGCCGCCCTGCTTGACCATGATCGGCAGCGCGTAGCGCAGGCAGCGCACATAGCCCATGAATTTGAGCTGCAGCGCCTGTTCCCAGTCGGCTTCCGTGAGCGTCTCGATCACGCCGCCCGGCGCCGAACCGGCATTGTTGATCATCAGGTCGATGGCGCCGAGCTTCTTATGTGCGGTTTCGACGAAATTCTTGGCGTCGGCATCCTTGGTCAGGTCGGCCGGGATGGCGACCACGGTGACGCCAGTCGCGCTCTTGATCTCTTCCGCCGTCTTCTCCAGCGGCTCCTTGCGGCGGGCGCAGATAGCGACATTGACACCCTCCTTCGCGAGCGTCATCGCAATGCCCTTGCCGATACCCTCGCTGCCACCGGTGATGAGAGCGCATTTGCCTTTGAGTTGGAGGTCCATGAGATCGTCCTTCTGGGTTGGAAGAGAGGAAATCGAGTGGTCGGTCGTGTCAGCTCCCGGTAAAGCACGGGGGCCGCTTCTCGGCGAAGGCCAACCGGCCTTCGGCGTAGTCGGCGCTGGCGTCGGCGGCAGCGTAGAAACGCTCGGCCTCGGCCATGAGATCGGCATCATTGGTGGCAAGTGCACGGATCGCGGCTTTTGCAGCCTTGATCGTCAGCGGCGCATTACCCGCGATCTTCTGTGCAAGCGCTGCGGCGAGCGCCGTTACCTCGGCTTTCGGCGCCAGCATATGCACGGCACCGAGCTCGTAAGCGCGGGATGACGGCAACCGATCCGCTGTGAACAGCACCTGCCGCGTGGCGCCAGCGCCGAACACGCGGATGAAACGCGTGATCCCGCGCGGATCATAACCAAGGCCAAGCCTCGCGGCCGGCACGGCGAAGAACGCGTCGGAAGCAGCGATCCGCATGTCGCAGCTTGCGGCGACTGACGAACCGGCACCCATGCAGCCGCCAAAGATCACGCCGATAGTCGGCTGCGGGATCGCCTCGATGGCGCGGCAGGTGTTTTCGACGAGGTCGTCGTAAGCCCTTGCATTGCCCTCGCCTGACCGCGCCGTCGCGAAATCGGAGATGTCGGCGCCGGCCGAGAACATGTCCTCGCCCTCGCCGCGGATGATGACGACGCGGACATCCCCGCGCGTCGCCACCTCCTGTGCGAAGGCGGCGATCTTGTTCCACATGACCGTGGAGATCGCATTGCGACGCGCAGAATTGGCGAGCCGCAGCGTTGCGATGCCGTCTGCAATATCGATGCTGATATCGCCGGGCGCTGCCATCGGATCAGACCGCCGGCCGGTGTGACATCCAGCGACCGCTTTCGGCCGCCGGGAAAAGCTCCGCCAGTGCGGCATTGAAAGCCGCGGGCTCCTCGCTAGTGATCGTGTGACCCGCGCGCGGCAGCACCAGCAAGCCCGCCGTCGGCACCGTGCGCTTCAGGAAGATGCTGGGATCGAGGCACCAGTCGTCCTCGTCGCCGACGATGATGAGCAGCGGCGGCGTGAATTTTTCCAGCTGCGGCTTCATCTCCCACAGCATCGGCCGTTTGGCCTGTAGCTCGCGCATGGTGAGCGCATGGCCGATCGGCGAGTGATCTGCCAGCATTCTTGCGAATTCCGCAAAACCGCGCGGGTCCTTGTTCTTATGCGTCTGCCGCGTCGCACCGTCGGCATAACGCGCCGCCGCTTCCGGCCAATCCACCGTCTCGAACATCTTTGCGGTTTCGCGCGACGCCGCTCGCCCCTGCTCGACAAAGGCGGGATCGGGGCTTGACCCATAGCCGCAGCTCGCCGCCGTGACCGACAGACAGCGGTCGGGAAAATGAATGCCGACATGCAGAGCTGTTGACGCGCCCATGGAGTGACCGACGACATGCGCCTTGTCGATACCCAGCCCATCCATCAGCGCGATCACGTCGTTGCGCGCGATGTCCTGTCCGTATTTGGCGGGATCTGTCGGCACATCCGATGGCGGATAGCCGCGCTGGCTATAGGTGACGCAGCGATAGGAGCGCGAGAAGTAACGGAGCTGCGGCTCCCAGGTGCGATAATCGCCGGCATATTCATGCACGAAAATCACAGGACTCCCGGTGCCGACCTCCTCATAATAGAGCTTCGTTCCGTCCGGCGTCGTGAGGTGCGGCATGTTCGCCTCCTGCAAAGCCAAAAGCAGATTTCATTTGCGCACATACAAAATGCTAGTAGCGTTAGTTGAAGTGAGCAAGAGGATTCAGTGAATGTAATTTTGGCATATCGTTTGCTTACAAACGAATGCCGCACTGCCGCATGAAAGTGATCGAAAAGCTGACCGCCACAACGTTTGCCGCCATTTCGAGGGAGATGTTTATGACCGGACTTTCACGACGCGCCTTTGCCTTGGGCACCGCTGCTACACTGCTAGGCACGACACAGATCACAATTTCATCGGCGCAGGCACTGCCGAAAATTCGCGTCGGCAGCCTGACGCTTCCAGTCTTTGCACCAATCATCGTCAACATCATGAAGGCGCAGAAATTCGATACCAAGAATGGTTTCGAAGCCGAAGTGCAGACCTATCCGTCTTTCTCCGCTTATTATGCAGGCCTCGCCACCGGCGAGATCGACACGCTGATCGGCGGCCCCACCTATTTCCAGAAGCTCCGCCTCGAAGGCGTGCCGCTGCGCATCGTCGCCACCGGCGCGACGCTGGCCGACCTCGTGATCATCAGCAAGGATCCCGCGGTCAAGTCGCTTGCTGACCTCAAGGGCAAGCAGCTCGCGGCCGATATGGGCAGCGGGCAATTCCAGATCCTGTCGATCTACGCAAAGTCCAAGGGCATCGACCTCACCAAGGACATGACGCTGGTGAATGCGAACTTCGCCGTCGCCCGTGCCCAGCTCGCAGCTGCGCGCGTCGATGCTGCGATGATCATCGAGCCGATCGCCACCATGATGATGAAAGAGGACGCCGGCCTGAAGATCATCTTCAACGCCAATGATGCCTGGAAGGAGATGGCGGGCGTCACGGGTTGGGAGCTCGTCTATGCCATGCGCGAAGACAGCATCAAGAAGAACGCCAATGCACCGAAGCAATTCGTCGCGGCGCTCGCGGATGTCACGAAATATCTGCAGACCGATCCCGATGGCGCCGACAAGATCGCCGTCGAAACGGTGAAGCTGCCGCCGGGGATCCTGAAGGAAGCCGTCCATGCCAAGCGCTGGGTGTTTGACGCCAAGCCAGCCTGGGATCCCGCTGAAAAGAAGAGCATCTGGGATACGTTCGAGCGCGCGGTCGCCGCGGGCTTCCATCCAAAACTGCCTGACGACGCGATCATCTATGCCCCCTGACGAGGCACGCACCCCGACGCCGTTCGAGGAACCGCGTCGCAAGTCGATGATGCCCAGCCTGCCGCGCGAGACGATCATCTCGATCATGCTCTTCGCCGCGGTCTGGCAGGGCATGTCCTATCTGGCGCCGTCGCTCGGCATCCCGGCCTTCGCGATCCCCGGTCTTGGCCGGATCGGGGAAAGCCTCATGAAGATCACGCCCATCGATGTCGCAGTCACGCTCGGCCGCGTGTTGCTGGCGCTGTTCGTCTCTTTCATCATCGGCATCTTTGTGGCCGTGCTGATGTATCTGTCCGACAGCGTCGAGCGCTATCTGCGGCCGATGGTCCGCATCCTGATGGCGGTGCCCGTCGTGTCCTGGATCCTGTTCGCGGTGCTCTGGTTCAAGGGCGTCGAATTCCGCATCATCTTCGTGCTGGTTGTTGTCTGCGCGCCGGTCTTCACCGTGGATGCGCTCGACAATATGCGCGAGGTGTCGCGCGACCTGAAGCAGATGATCCGCTCCTTCCGTCCGACGCCATTCCAGTTCTTCTATAAACTGATGCTACCGGCGATCACGCCTGGCATCCTCACCAGCTGGAAGATCACGCTCAGCCTCGCCATCCGCGTCGTCACCATCGCCGAACTCGTCGGTGCCGTCACCGGCATCGGCCATCGCCTGTCAGTCGCACAGGAGCTGTTCTCCGTCGCCGACGTCTTCGCCTGGACGCTGGTACTGGTCGTGCTGCTGTTCCTGCTCGAAGCGCTGATCGTTCAGTTCGAGACCCGTGTACTGAGGTGGCGGGCATGACCGGCGCATCGGCTCCCATCGAGATCGCAGGATTGCGAAAGGTGTTTCGCCAGACGACGACGGGCGAAACCATCGTCGCCATCGATCAGCTCACGCTGCGCATCGCGCCGGGTGAACTGGTTGCCATCGTCGGCAAGACCGGCTGCGGAAAATCGACGCTGTTCGATCTCTTGATCGGCCTCGAACACCCCACCTCGGGCAGCATCACCATCGGCGCGAAGATGCCCTATGACGACTTCAACGACTTCCGCGGCAAGATCGCGACGATCTTCCAGCAGGACCGGCTGTTTCCGTGGCGCTCGGCCATCGACAACGTAAAACTTCCTCTGGAGTTGATCGGCATCGCTGATGACGTCCAGCAGGAGCGCGCCATGTTCTGGCTGAACCGGCTCGGCCTTGCGAATTTTGCCAATGCCTATCCGCGCGAACTCTCCGGCGGTATGCGCCAGCGCGTGGCCATCGCGCGGGCCTTTGCCGTGCAGCCGGAAATCCTCCTCGCCGATGAATCCTTCAGCGCGCTCGACGAAGTCACAGCCAATGACCTGCGCCAGACCTTCATCGATCTCGCGCGCGAATTCCGCTCGACCGCGATCTTGATCACGCATCAGTTGGAAGAAGCCATGTCGGTCGGCGACCGCATCGTCGTGTTCGGCAAGTCAGCGGCTCTGCTCGCCGATATCCGGATGAAGGACTGGGACCGCAGCGATCACGCCACGCTGCGGTCGGCGATCCAGAATACATTGCAGATGAATGCCCCGGACGAGCGCCTGAAACGCTGAACCTCTTCCCGTCATTGCGAGGAGCGTAGCGACGAAGCAATCCAGAAAGCCGCAAGCGAGAAGGACTGGAACGCTTCGTCGCAAAGAGCTCCTCACAATGACGGCTGAAAAGCCGCTGATCAATCACGGATTCCGGATTCAGCCATTGCGTTGACATCCTTTTGGCTCGCGGATACGCCAGTTTCCATTGATTAGCCGCTCAGGCTCCGCCATCGGCGCGGCCGGCCGCGCAAGGATAAGTGCCGTGACAGGCATGTTTTGGGGAGTGGCGTTGCCATGATGGATTTCGCCACCCGGGTCCATAACCACAATTACCGGCTCGACCCGATCATCCGGTCGCTGCTGGACACGGATTTCTACAAATTCCTGATGCACCAGTTCGTCTGGATGCTCTATCCGAAGGTTCCGGTCACCTTCAGCCTGATCAACCGCACCAAGACCGTACGGCTTGCCGAGATCATCCCGGAGGCGGTGCTTCGCGCGCAGCTTGATCACGCCCGCACCCTCACCTTCCGCGAGAACGAACTGATCTGGCTGGCCGGCAACCGCTTCTATGGCCGCCGCGACATCTTCCGCCCCGAATATATCGAATATCTCCGCACCTTCCGGCTGCCGGACTACCACCTCGAAGTCGTCGATGGCCAATATGTCCTGACCTTCGAAGGCGACTGGGCCGCAGTGACCATGTGGGAGATCTACGCTCTCGCCATCGTCAGCGAGCTGCGCTCGCGTATCGCCATGGCGACGCTGGACAAGTTCGAACTCGATATTCTTTACGCCCAGACCAAGACCAAGATCTGGAACAAGATCAAAAAGCTCAAGTCCTATCCCGACATGCGGCTAGCCGAATTCGGCACCCGCCGCCGCCACGGGTTCCTCTGGCAGGAATGGGTGACCGATGCGATGGCCAACGAGCTGGGCCGCAGCTTTGTCGGTACCTCGAATGCCCTGCTCGCCTTCAAGCATTCCTTCGAGGCCATCGGCACCAATTCGCATGAACTGCCCATGGTGTTCGGCTGTTTGGCCGACAGCGATGAAGCGCTGAAGACCGCGCAATATGACGTGCTGGCCAAATGGCAGGAGGTCTATGACGGCGAGCTGCTGATCATCCTGCCCGACACGTTTGGCATGACCCAGTTCCTGCGCGATGCGCCCGCCTGGGCGTCGAAATGGACGGGCATGCGCATGGATAGCAAGGAGCCGGTCGCCGCCGGCGAGGAAGTCATCGCCTGGTACGCCATGCGTGGCGAGGATCCGCGCAAGAAGCGCGCGATGTTCTCGGACGGGCTGGAAGTCGATCTGATGATCGACCTGCATCAACGCTTCCGTGGCCGTATCCGCGAAAGCTTCGGCTGGGGCACCATGGCGACGAACGATTTCCGCGGCGCGCATCCGCGCGGGCTGGATACGCTCGATCCCATCAGCCTCGTCTGCAAGATCACGGCAGCCAATGGCCGGCCGGCGGTAAAACTGTCGGACAACCCGGCCAAGACCACCGGCGGCAGCAAGGAAGAGATCGATCGTTACCTGAAGATTTTTGGCCGCGAGGGCGTGGCTGAGCAGAAGGTTATTGTGTAGGCCGCCGCAAGCGCTGCCTTGTAGCCCGGATGAAGGGAAGCGTAATCCGGGAACAGCAGAGTTAGTTGAAACGCCGGTCCCCGGATTGCGCTGCGCTCCATCCGGGCTACGGCTTCTCACAAAGAAAACGCCGCCCGGTTTCCCGAGCGGCGTTTCTTTTTGATCGCTACAAAACGAGCCTTACAGCAGCCCCGCCCCGCGCGCCCACTTGTATTTGGCGCCGAGCACTTCCACCGGAAGCTCCGTCGAATAGGCGTAAGCCGGAATACCATTCTGGTAGAGATATTCCGCGGCCTCTTCCACTTCGATATCGCCTGCGAGCGAAGCGACGATGGGCTTGTCGATGCCCTTCTTCTTCATCTCGTTCTTGATCTCGACCATGTTCTTCGCGAACACCATCGGCGGCGTCACGATCGTGTGCCAGTAGCCGAGGATCAGCGAATGGATGCGCTCATCCTCGAGGCCGAGCTTCACCGTATTCACATAGGTGATCGGAGGTTCGCCGCCGGTGATGTCGACGGGATTGCCGGCAGCACCGAAGGGCGGGATGAACTTGCGGAATGCGGCATCCAGATCCGGCGGCATCGCCATCAGCGACAGGCCGTTATCGACAACCGAGTCCGACAGCAGCACGCCCGAACCACCGGCACCGGTGATGATCAGCACGTTCTCGCCCTTCGGCGTCGGCAGCACCGGAATGCCGCGGGCGAATTCGAGCAGCTGGCGCAGCGAGCGGGCGCGGATGACACCCGATTGCTTCAGCACGTCCTCATAGATCTTGTCATTGCCGGCAAGCGCGCCGGTATGCGACGAGGCCGCCTTGGCGCCGGCCGAGGTACGGCCCGCCTTGAGCACGACAACCGGCTTCTTCTTGGAGACGCGTTTGGCGGCTTCCGCGAAGGCACGGCCATCCTTCAGGTCTTCGCAATGCTGCGCGATGATCGTGGTGTTCGGATCCTGTTCGAAGAAGGCGAGCAGATCGTCCTCGTCGATATCCGACTTGTTGCCGAGGCCGACGATGGCCGACACGCCCATCTTGGCCGAACGCGAGAAGCCGATGATCGCCATGCCGATGCCACCGGACTGCGACGACAGCGCCGCCGAGCCCTTCACGTCGTAAGCGGTGCAGAAGGTCGCGCAGAGATTCGATGGCGTATAGTAGAAGCCGTAGATATTCGGCCCCATCAGGCGGATATCGTATTTCTTGCCGACGGCGACGATCTCTTCCTGCAGCTCAGGCGCGCCAGCTTCGGCGAAGCCCGACGGGATCAGCACCGCACCCGGAATTTTCTTCTCGCCGCATTCGGTGAGCGCAGCGGCGACGAATTTCGCGGGGATCGCGAACACTGCGGTATCGATCTCGCCCGCGACATCCTTGACGCTCTTATAGGCCTTGAGGCCCATGATCTCGTCGGCCTTGGGATGGATCGGATAGATCTGCCCCTTGTAGCCGCCATTGATCAGGTTCTTCATCACGGAGTTACCGATCTTGCCGTCCTCCGCCGAAGCGCCGATCACGGCGACGGCCTTGGGCTGCATTATGCGGTTCATGGCAGTGACGATTTCAGCGGTCGGGCGCGGCGCCGGACGCGGCTTGTAGTCGAAATCAACGACGATGCGGACGTCAGCCGCGATCGCATCCTTCTTGGTGGCGAACACCGGATTGAGATCGAGCTCGACCATCTCAGGGAAATCGGAGACGAGCTGCGAGACCTTGACGATAATGTCGGCCAGCGCCTCGCGATTGGCGGGATCGCCACCGCGCACGCCGTGCAGCATCTCGGCCGCCTGGATGCCATCGAGCATCGACAGCGCATCCTCATTGGTCGCGGGCGCAAGACGGAATGTCACATCCTTCAGAACTTCGACCAGCACGCCGCCGAGACCGAAAGCCACCAGCTTGCCGAACGAACCGTCGGTGATCGAGCCGATGATCACTTCGGTGCCGCCCATCAGCATCTGCTGAACCTGGACACCCTCGATCTTCGCATCGGATTTGTACTTCTTCGCATTGGCCAGAATGGTGTCATAGGCCTTCTGCGCGTCTTCCGCCGTCTTGACGCCGACGATGACACCACCCGCTTCGGTCTTGTGGAGAATGTCCGGCGAGACGATCTTCATGACAACCGGAAAGCCCATGCCGCCGGCAAGCTTCGCAGCGTCGGCCGCCGAGGTCGCAACGCCCTCTTTCGGAACGGGAATGCCATAGGCGTCGCAGACGAGCTTGCCTTCCGGCGCCGTCAAACTGGTGCGCTTGTCCGCCTTGACGGCGTCGAGCACTTTTCGCACGGCGTCCTTTGCCGAGGCGGGCGCAGCTTTGACGGCGAGATTCGATTGAGACATGGCCTTCTCCCATTGCGTTTCTTGACGCGGACGAATTGATGGCATTTGGTATGCCAGAAACTTGAAAGTCAAGGCGCGTTGCAGCGCAAAAATGCTGAAATCGCGGTCAGCTTGACACGCTGGCATCTGGCATGCCAAAAATTCTGGACGTTGTTTCTGTGGTACGACATCTTCGACCGGAGATGATTCATGCCCACGCGAAAACCAACCAAGGCGCCGTCCATTATGTCCGATGCCGATCTTGCGATCGTACGGATCGCACCCGAGACCAGCTTCAAGACCAAGGCCTATGAAGCCTTGAAAGAAGCCATTCTTAAGATGGACATCTATACGACGCCGGATCCGGTGATGCTCGACGAGCGCGCCCTCTCCGAACGTCTCGGCGTCAGCCGCACGCCGATCCGCGAAGCCATCGCAATGCTGGAACAGGACGGTTTCGTCAAAACCGTGCCACGCCGCGGCATCGTCGTGGTGCGCAAGACCAAGAACGAGATTGTCGACATGATCCGCGCCTGGGCGGCGCTGGAAAGCATGGCCGCGCGCCTGATCACCACGACGGCACGCAAGAAAGACATCTCGGCGCTGCGCGACTTCTTCAAGGATTTCGGCAAGGACCGCCTGCCGCAGGATCATGTCGAAGAATATTCAAAGGCGAACATCGCCTTTCACCAGGCAGTGCTGTCGCTCAGCGAAAGCCCGGTCCTGATCGATATGACCAATGACATCCTGCTGCATGTGCGCGGCTATCGCCAGCTCACCATCGGCCGGGTCGACCGTACCGCGACCTCCCTGCCCGAGCATCTCGCCATCATCGAGGCGCTCGAGGAACGCGACACCGAGCGCGCGGAGAAGCTCGCACGTGATCACACGCTGGGCCTCGCCTCCTATGTCGAGGCGCATGGCCAGGAGCTTTTTACTTAGAGAACTATTCACGTAACGCCGTCGCGCGGCACGCCGCGCGACAAAGTCCAACAACCATACGAGTTCAGAAACGTCAGGGGAGAGCGGAATGTCCGCAGTTCACAGCATCGACACCTCAAACGAACAGGAACTGACAGATGGCTTCCATCTGATCATCGATGCACTCAAGCTGAACGGCCTCAACACGATCTACGGCGTCCCCGGCATTCCGATCACCGACTTCGGCCGCATGGCGCAGGCTGAAGGCATTCGTGTTCTCTCCTTCCGCCACGAACAGGCTGCCGGCTATGCCGCATCCATCGCCGGCTATCTCACCAAGAAGCCGGGCGTGTGCCTCACCGTGTCGGCGCCGGGCTTCCTGAACGGCCTCACTGCCCTGGCCCACGCCACCACCAACTGTTTCCCGATGATCCTGATCTCCGGCTCGTCCGAGCGTGAGATCGTCGACCTGCAGCAGGGCGACTATGAGGAAATGGACCAGCTCGCGATCGCCAAGCCGCTGTGCAAAGCCGCGTTCCGCGTGCTGCATGCGCAGGATATCGGCATCGGCCTCGCCCGCGCCATCCGCGCGGCGGTGTCGGGCCGTCCCGGCGGCGTCTATCTCGATCTGCCCGCAAAGCTGTTCGGCCAGGTGATGAATGCCGACGCCGGCAAGAAGTCGCTGGTCAAGGTGATCGATGCCGCACCGGCGCAGATCCCTGCCCCGGACAGCATCAAGCGCGCGCTAGACGTGCTGAAGTCTGCGAAGAAGCCGCTGATCATTCTCGGCAAGGGCGCTGCTTACGCGCAGGCCGATGAGGCCGTGAAGGCGCTGGTGGAAACCTCAGGCATTCCCTTCCTGCCCATGAGCATGGCCAAGGGCCTCCTCCCCGACACGCATCCGCAATGCGCCGGTGCTGCACGCTCCACCGTGTTGAAGGACTCGGACGTCGTCATGCTGATCGGCGCGCGCCTCAACTGGCTGCTGTCGCATGGCAAGGGCAAGGCCTGGGGCGATGCGCCCAAGAAGTTCATCCAGATCGACATCGAGCCGAAGGAAATGGATTCCAACGTCGAGATCGTGGCACCCGTGGTCGGCGATATCGGCTCCTGCGTGGCGGCCCTGCTCGATGGCATGGGCAAGGGCTGGACGAAGGCATCGGCCGACTGGACCTCTGCGGTCATCACCAAGCGCGATGACAACATCGCGAAAATGGCGCCGAAGCTGCGCAACAACAACTCGCCGATGGACTACCACGGCGCGCTGGGCGTTCTCCGCACTATCATTGCCGAGCGTCCGGATGCGATGCTGGTCAATGAAGGCGCCAACACGCTCGATCTCGCCCGCGGCATCGTCGATATGTACAAGCCGCGCAAGCGCATCGATGTCGGCACCTGGGGCATCATGGGCATCGGCATGGGCTATTGCATCGCCGCCGCCGTCGAGACCGGCAAGCCGGTGCTGGCCATCGAAGGCGACAGCGCCTTCGGCTTCAGCGGCATGGAGGTCGAAACCATCTGCCGCTACAATCTGCCGGTCTGCATCGTCGTCTTCAACAATGACGGCATCTATCGCGGCACCGACGTCAATCCGACCGGTGGCCCGGACGTCGCCCCCACCGTCTTCGTCAAGGGCTCGCGCTACGACATGATGATGCAAGCCTTCGGCGGCGTCGGCGTGAACGCGACTTCGCCCGACGAGCTCAAGCGCGCCGTGAACGAGGCGATGGATTCCGGCAAGCCGACGCTCATCAACGCGGTGATTGATCCGGCCGCCGGCAGCGAAAGCGGCCGCATCGGCAACCTCAATCCGCAAAGCGTTCTCAGCAAGAAGAAGTAATTCTGAACACGCGGGGTCGCGAGACCCCGCTCATTTTCTCCAAGTATCAATCTCCAAGTGCCGAGCCGGCAAAAAATAGTACGGGAGCATAGCAATGACACAGGCGCTCAAAGGCGTTCGCATTCTCGACTTCACCCATGTGCAATCGGGCCCGACCTGCACGCAGCTTCTCGCCTGGTTTGGCGCCGATGTGATCAAGGTCGAGCGACCCGGCGTCGGTGACATCACCCGCGGCCAGCTGCAGGACATCCCGAATGTGGACAGCCTGTATTTCACCATGCTGAACCACAACAAGCGCTCCATCACCCTCGACACCAAGAATCCGAAGGGCAAGGAAGTGCTCACCGCACTGATGAAGCAGTGCGACGTGCTGGTCGAGAACTTCGGACCGGGCGTGCTCGATCGCATGGGTTTCCCGTTCGAAAAGATCCAGGAGATCAACCCGAAGATGATCGTCGCCTCGATCAAGGGTTTCGGTCCCGGCCCCTACGAAGACTGCAAGGTCTATGAGAACGTCGCACAGTGCACCGGCGGCGCCGCCTCCACCACCGGCTTCCGCGACGGCCTGCCGCTCGTCACCGGCGCGCAGATCGGCGACAGCGGCACCGGCCTGCATCTTGCGCTCGGCATCGTCACCGCGCTGTATCAGCGCACGCAGACCGGCAAGGGCCAGAAGGTCACCGCTGCGATGCAGGACGGTGTGTTGAACCTGTCGCGCGTAAAAATGCGCGACCAGCAGCGCCTCGCCCATGGCCCGCTCAAGGAATACAGCCAGTTCGGCGAAGGCGTTCCGTTCGGCGATGCCGTGCCGCGCGCCGGCAACGACTCGGGCGGCGGTCAGCCGGGCCGCATCCTGAAGTGTAAGGGCTGGGAGCAGGATCCCAACGCCTATATCTACTTCATCACCCAGGCGCCGGTGTGGGAGAAGATCTGCGACGTCATCGGCGAGCCCGGCTGGAAGACCGACCCGAACTATGCGAAGCCGGCCGTCCGCCTGCCCCGCCTCAACGAGATCTTCGCCCGCATCGAACAGTGGACGATGACCAAGACCAAGTTCGAGGCGATGGAAATCCTCAACAAGGACGACATCCCCTGCGGTCCGATCCTGTCCATGAAGGAAATCGCCGAGGACAAGTCGCTCTACGCCACCGGCACCATGGTCAAGGTCGATCATCCCGAGCGCGGCGAATATCTGTCGGTCGGCAATCCGATCAAGCTGTCGGACTCGCCGACCAAGGTCGAACGTTCGCCCCTGCTCGGCGAACACACCGACGAAATCCTCAAGCAGGTGCTTGGCTTCAGCGATCACCAGGTCGCCGAGATCCACGACAGCGGCGCACTGGATCCGCCGCGCAAGGTCGCTGCCGAGTAACGAAGCCGACATCAAAGAAATGCGAAAGGCCGCCCAATGGGCGGCCTTCTTTCGTTGGCCTCTCCGCGTCATTGCGAGGAGCGAAGCGACGCGGCAATCCAGAGCGGCAGGGACCGGGAGACTGGATTGCTTCGTCGCAACTGCTCCTCGCAATGACGACCGGGGGTCCAGAGCGGAGCTTCGATAAGAAATTCCAATCGTTCAATTTTGCGTTGCAAAATTTTCTTGCTGCTATGCAAACAAACGACTGGTCCGTGGCATCTGGTATACGTAGATTAACCCCAGATCAGAACACGGCGCGTGGCGCCATCTGGAAGGGAATACCGATGTCTAAGACTGCTTCGATCGTCATCAGCGCCAATTCCAGCCTGTTCGGCCGCCTGCTCGCCTCGATCGATCGTGCGCTGATGGCCAGCGCAAAGATCTCTATCAGGAACGGCGACCTGCCGCGTTTCGGCCTCTGATTTTCGAGTTTTGCGGGCTTCGGCCCGCTCTGACTTCTTGCGTTCCTCCCGAACTGGCCCCGGATTTCCGGGGCCTCTTTTTTGCCCTCAAGGTTGCATTGCAGCGAAAGCTCCCGCTCCCTGCGACATATTGGCATCCCCTGCTTTTAACGGCTCTAATCGCTTGCTGTCTGGCATATCGCATACCAAACTGCGTCAACGGTAATGCTTCAGGTTTGAATAGAAGGCATACCGGGGGAGGACAAAGGCCGAGCGGCCCTCAGCGGGTACGCGACGCCGTATGCGCTATGAGACAGCGATCCAAACCCACCCACCCAATCTGCAGGCGAGCCATTCCGGCTCAACAGTCTGACGTGCGCATGTGGCGCGCGCAAGGTCCTGTTCGCCAGCCAGCCAATTGGAAACTCGAAGGACCATCGACCACGCACTGACGCCTTTGCACTGACGATGACAAGTCGGCGAACGACCGACGCATCAAAACGAATGGGAGAGAAACAATGAAACGCTTTGCCACAAGACGCTTGGCTTCATGTCTCACGCTGGCCGCCGCGGCGTCCATTCTTGCCTTGGGGACGAGTCTACCCGCTTCGGCGGCATGGGAGCCAGTCAGGCCGGTGGAATTCATCGTGCCGGCAGGCACCGGCGGCGGCGCCGACCAGATGGCGCGCACCATCCAGGGCATCATCACCAAGCACAATCTGATGAAGCAGCCCCTCGTCGTCATCAACAAGTCGGGCGGCGCCGGCGGTGAAGGTTTTCTCGATGTGAAAACCGCCAACAACAATCCGCACAAGATCATCATCACCCTGTCGAACCTGTTCACGACACCGCTCGCCACCGGCATCCCCTTCAACTGGAAGGACATGACCCCGGTCGCCATGCTGGCGCTCGACGAGTTCGTGCTGTGGGTGAATGCCGACAAGCCCTACAAGACGGTGAAGGAATATATCGAGGCCGTGAAGGCCGCGCCTCCGGGCACGATGAAGATGGGCGGCACCGGATCGAAGCAGGAAGACCAGATCATCACCGTCGCCATGGAAAAGGCGATCGGCAGCAAATTCACCTACATCCCGTACAAGGGCGGCGGTGAAGTCGCGGTACAGCTCGTCGGCCAGCACGTCGATTCCACCGTCAACAATCCCATCGAGGCCGTCGCCCAGTGGCGCGGCGGCAAGGTGCGTCCGCTCTGCGTGTTCGACAGCAAGGTGATGGCCTATGACGAGCCGGTCGCAGACGGCAAGGCCTGGAAGGATATTCCGACCTGCAAATCCCAGGGCCTCGACATCGAATATGTGATGTTGCGCGGCATCTTCATGTCGCCCAAGGCCACCAAGGATCAGGTCGAGTATTATGTCGAGCTGTTCAAGAAGGTTCGCGCGACGCCTGAGTGGCAGGACCTGATGAAGAGCGGTGCTTTCAACACCACCTTCATGACCGGCGGCGAATATGCCGGCTGGGTCGGCACGGAAGAGAAGCGTCACGAGACGCTGATGAAGGACGCAGGCTTCCTCGCGAGCAACTGAGCCCGCGCCGAACTCAAGACGCACATGTTGCGCCGGCTCACGTCACTGAGCCGGCGGCTCCCAGCCCGATCCGCAAGTTCGAAATGGACGTCTCATGACCACGCAGAATTCCCACACCACAGGTCCGACTCATAAAGCCGTCGAGGCCGGGGTCACCACTATCATCGGTCTGCTCGGCGGCCTCGTCGTCTATGGCAGCGTCAAGGCCGGCATCAATTGGGGCGCCGAAGGACCGAAGGCCGGCTTCTTCCCGTTCTATATCGGCCTGTTCATCATCATCTCCAGCCTCATCAATCTCTTCAACACGCTGCGAGAGGAAGACGGCCCGATCTTCGCCGAATGGGGCCAACTCCGTCAGGTGTTCAGCGTCATCATTCCCACCGGCATCTATGTGGCGGCCATGCCTTTCATCGGGCTCTATCTGGCATCGATGATCTTCATCGCCTGGTTCATGCGCTGGCTCGGCAAATACAACTGGCCGATCATCGCTGCGATTTCGCTCGGCATGCCTGTTGTCACCTATCTCATTTTCGAACGCTGGTTCCTCGTTCCGCTCCCCAAGGGGCCGATCGAAGAATGGCTTGGCCTGTAAAACACAACATCACCTCCGTCATTGCGAGCGGAGCGAAGCAATCCAGTCCTTTCTTCACTCGGTCTTCTGGATTGCTTCGTCGCTACGCTCCTCGCAATGACGGCCTTGGAATTCCGCATCTGTCAGTTGTCTTCAAGGACTTTTCGACATGGAAGAACTCGTCAATCTATTCCACGGCTTTGCGGTCGCGCTGCAGCCCTTCAATATTGCGGTGATGGTCCTTGGCATCGTGCTCGGCGTGATCATCGGTGTGTTGCCCGGTCTCGGTGGCGCCAATGGTGTCGCGATCCTGCTCCCCCTCACCTTCAGCATGCCGCCGACCTCGGCCATCATCATGCTGTCCTGTATCTATTGGGGCGCATTGTTCGGAGGTGCGATCACCTCGATCCTGTTCAACATCCCCGGCGAGCCATGGTCGGTCGCCACCACATTCGACGGCTATCCCATGGCCCAGCAGGGCAAGGCTGCTGAGTCTCTCACCGCCGCATTCACCTCGTCTTTCGTCGGCGCGCTGTTCGCCGTCATCATGATCACGCTGGTGGCGCCGTTGGTCGCAGGCTTCGCCTTACGCTTCGGGCCCGCGGAGAAATTCGCGGTCTATTTCCTGGCCTTCTGTAGCTTCGTCGGCCTGAGCAAGGAGCCGCCCTTCAAGACTATCGCCGCCATGATGATCGGCTTTGCGCTTGCCGCTGTCGGCCTAGACTCCATCACCGGCCAGCTCCGCCTCACTTTCGGCTTCACCGAAATGCTGAACGGTTTTGACTTCCTGATCGCAGTCATCGGCCTGTTCGGTCTCGGCGAAATCTTCCTGACCATGGAAGAAGGTCTCAACTTCCGCGGCGGCAAGGCGAAGATCGATCTTCGCGTCGTGCTGCGCACCTGGATGAGCCTACCGCAATACTGGATGACGTCGCTGCGCTCCTGCATCATCGGCTGCTGGATGGGCGTCACGCCCGCAGGCGCAACGCCGGCCTCCTTCATGAGCTACGGCATCGCCAAGCGCGTCTCGAAGAACGGCAAGAACTTCGGCAAGGGTGAGATCGAAGGCGTCATCGCGCCGGAGACCGCAGCGCATGCCGCCGGCACCTCGGCGCTGCTGCCGATGCTGTCGCTCGGCGTCCCCGGCTCGCCCACCGCAGCCGTGCTGCTCGGAGGCCTTCTGATCTGGGGTCTGCAGCCCGGCCCGATGCTGTTCGTCGAGCAGAAGGAGTTCGTCTGGGGCCTGATCGCCTCGATGTATCTCGGCAATCTCGTCGGCTTGATCATCGTGCTGACTTGCGTGCCGATCTTCGCCGCGATCCTGCGCGTCCCCTTCAGCATCATCGCGCCGCTGATCCTCGTGCTGTGTGCGATCGGCGCCTACTCCGTGCATAACTCCACTTTCGACGTGGTGATGATGCTGGTGTTCGGCGTGATCGGCTACGCGCTGAAGAAGTGCAACTATCCGCTGGCGCCGCTGGTGCTGGCCATCGTGCTCGGCGACAAGGCCGAAGAAGCCTTCCGGCAGTCCCTGCTCGGCTCGCAGGGTTCGCTCGGGATTTTCTTCTCCAACCCGCTGGTCTCGACCATCATGGTCCTTGGTCTGATTGCCCTGTTCTGGTCGGTGATCTCCAACGGCCTGACGCGGATGCGCGGTCGCACTGCAACAGCGTAACGAGAGTTCAAATAACTGTTCAAAAACAAAAGCCGGCGGATGTCTCCGCCGGCTTTTTGCTATCAACGCACTGCCGATCCTTGTGCAGCACAACATTCAGCTATGCGAAACTAGCTGCGACAAACTGTCAAGATTTCGCTTGTGAATTGGCATATCATATACCAAGCTCACGACTGCAGCTGTCGAACACGCAATAGAACAGCGCATTAGGAGGAAGTATGACTGATGCAGTTCACGGAGCGGCGCCCACTGCCGCGCGCGTCAGCGATGCCTATCGCTGGACTCAATTGGCCATCGGTGTCGGCGCGATGGTGATGATCGCCAACTACCAATATGGCTGGACGTTCTTCGTCCCCGACATCCAGAAGAAGTTCGGCTGGGACCGCGCCTCGATCCAGTGGGCCTTTACGCTGTTCGTGCTGTTCGAGACTTGGCTAGTACCGGTCGAGGGCTGGTTCGTCGACAAATACGGTCCGAAGATCGTCGTGCTCGTCGGCGGCATCCTCTGCGGCCTCGGCTGGGCCATCAACGCAAAGGCGGAAACGCTCAACGGTTTCTATCTCGGCATGATCATCGCCGGCATCGGCGCTGGCGGCGTCTACGGCACCTGTGTCGGCAATGCGCTGAAGTGGTTTCCGGACAAACGCGGCCTTGCCGCCGGCATCACGGCTGCGGGCTTTGGTGCAGGCTCTGCGCTCACGGTGGCGCCCATCCAGGCGATGATCAAGGACTCCGGCTTCCAGACCACCTTCCTTTATTTCGGTCTGGGCCAGGGCATCATCATCGTGATCCTCGCCTTCTTCCTGTTCGCGCCGAAGGCCGGTCAGGTCCCCTCCGTCGTCGCCAATGCCAACATCATCCAGACGCGCCGCAACTACGCGCCGACCGAAGTCATCCGCCATCCCATTTTCTGGCTGATGTATTTCATGTTCGTCATCGTCGGCGCCGGCGGCCTGATGGTCACCGCCAATCTGAAGCCCATCGCCGCCGACTGGAAGATCGACAATGTGCCGGTGACGCTGATGGCCATGACGATGACGGCCGTCACCTTCGCCGCCACCATTGACCGCGTGCTCAACGGCCTGACGCGCCCGTTCTTCGGCTGGATCTCCGACATGATCGGCCGCGAGAACACGATGTTCATCGCCTTCGGCATGGAAGGCCTCGGCATCTGGGCGCTGTATATGTGGGGCCAGGATCCGCTCTGGTTCGTGCTGCTGTCGGGTTTCGTATTCTTCGCCTGGGGTGAAATCTATTCACTCTTCCCATCGACCTGCACGGACACGTTCGGCTCCAAATTCGCGACCACCAATGCCGGCCTGCTCTACACCGCCAAGGGCACGGCAGCACTTCTGGTGCCGGTCGCGAACTACATGCAGCAGTCGTCGGGCAATTGGGATAACGTGTTCCTGATCGCCGCAGGCGCCAACATCCTTGCCTCGCTGCTCGCGATCGCGGTGCTTAAGCCATGGCGCAAGGTCGTCGTCGCGAAGGCAATGGGCTGATCTTCACAACGCCGTTCGACAGCCAACCAAATGCGCTCATTCGCAAGAATGAGCGCATTTTTTCTTAGTTGATGGCCAGACAAGATGTTCGCTGGCGCGCGCCTTCCCGGCCGCTAGACTGGCATACCAAGAAGGATCACAGCTCTATCCCTTCGTCAAAATGTCAGCCTTATTGGCCTATTTTACCGCATATCCCGGCTATTTCATGCGTTGACAACTGGCATACCATATACCAATCTTGTTGTCGCGAGCTCGATCCTTAGCCGGTCAGCCAAGGGATAATTCGAGCGACAACTCGAGGGAGGTTGCCATGCAAGTCGGAGACGTTCTGCGTCGTAAGAGCACCCGTATCGCCACGGTCCGTATGAATGAAACCGTTGCCATCGCCGCCCAGCTTCTCAGAACCGGCAATATCAGCGCCCTGGTCGTGAAGGATGTCTGCCGCACCGAGGGCAACACTGCGGTCGGCATGTTTTCCGAACGCGACGTCGTCCGCGCCATTGCCGAACACGGCGCCGCCGGCGTCAATCGCAAGGTGTCGGAGATGATCTCGGTGCAGCAGCTGATCTCCTGCACCTCCACCGACACGCTTGAACATGTGCGCCGCCTGATGAACCGGCATCACATTCGCCATGTCCCGGTGATCGACGACTACACTTTGGTCGGCGTGATCAGCATCCGCGATATCAGCCGCGCGCTCGATCACGAGGACGCGCCGCAGCTTCACGTGGCATGACCGTAGCAACCATTAAAGCGCGGGACTTTTGATCCACGGAGTTCCGCGCTGGACGACGGTGTTAGCGTAGACGATGAGCTTCCTGGCACAGGCGATGAGTGCGGCCTGGTGGGCTTTCCCACGGGCCATCAATCGTCGGTAGAGGTCGATCAGAGCCGCATTCCACCGGAATGAAGCCGGCAAAGCGGCCGCGTACAGCGACCGGCGCAGCCGATCGCGCCCGCCGGCAATATGGCGTTGGCCACGGTGCTTGCCGCTGTCGTTATCAAACGGCGCAAGGCCAGCCAAAGCTGCAGCTTCCTCGCGGCTGATCTGGCCGAGCTCAGGCATGCGGATGACGATGGCAAGCGCGGTGCGTTCGCCGATACCGGGAATGCTAAGCACCAAGGCGAGGCGCCGCGCCAGATCATCATGCTGGCGCAGCAGAGCAGCAATCCGCTTGAGTTCGGCCCGGCGCCGCGCCTGCAAACGCGCAATGTCGCGAAGATAAAGACGTCGCTGCTGTGGCTCGCCAATATGCTCGAGGCGGATTTTGAGACGGGCGATGTCCTCCTCAGTCTGCTCAACAAAGGTGAGTTGGCCCGCTAATCCCGTCAGTCTGGCGTCCGGCGCAATATCGCGCGGCTCGGCCTGCGCGGTGTAAGCGGCGATCAGTTCGGCATCGAGAGCGTCATTTTTGGCGCGGCGTAGCCGTGACTTTGCAAAGTTTTTCACCTGTAGCGGTTGCAGCAGCAGAACCACAAAGCCGGCTCCCCGCAAATAGGCAACGACGCCGCTTTCGTAGCCGCCGGTGGCTTCGATTCCGACCTTGTTGACGCCAGCTCCGGCGAGGCGTGACGCCAGATCCCGCCATCCACTGACGCAATTCTCGATCTGCCATCGCTTTGACTGGCCGTGCAGCGCGATATCGAGCTTGTGCTTGGCCGTATCGATACCGGCCACCTGTGTGATAGTCTGTGTCATCTTCCTCGACCCTGCCTTGTGAAAGCGAACCTTGAGTTCCGGCAACCATCCGGGTCCGATGAAGGTGCTGGCGCGATCCCGCTACGAGACAGTCTCAGACGACTCAGGGCGGATACGATCCGATCGCCAGCGCTCTGCCGCGGATTGCACTCCGCGGCAGAGCATTCCTCTCGGAATGGCCTCACAATAACAGGTCGGGCTATTACAAGGGCGGATTAGGCGCAGCCGTAATCCGCCGCGGAGTTTCAACTATTAACTCGGCCGGCGGATTACGGCTTCGCCTAATCCGCCCTACAGCTGAGCTCATCAACGCGGACCGCACGCGGTCCGCGACGCAATCTCCTTTGTCATTTCTCCGCAACGCCTGCTCCGGAGACATCGCATGAAGATTTGCATTTACGGCGCCGGCGCCATCGGCGGCTATCTCGGCGTACAGCTCGCACGCGCTGGCGCCGATGTCAGCCTCGTCGCCCGCGGTGCCCATCTTGCGTCGATGCGCGCCAACGGCCTCAGGCTGCTGATCGGCGATGAGGAGCGCGTGGTGCATATCCCCTGCACTGACGATCCCGCCGATCTCGGCGAACAGGATTTTGTCATCATCTGCCTCAAGGCGCATTCGATCACCGGGGTGATCGAGACGATGCAGCCGCTGCTCGGCCCGCACACGCGCCTTGTCACCGCGGTCAATGGCATCCCGTATTGGTACTTCCACCGCCACGGCAATCGCTATGAAGGCACGGCGCTGGAAAGCGTCGATCCCGGCGGCCGGCAATGGAATGAACTCGGCGCACACCGGGCCATCGGCTGCATCGTCTATCCCGCCACCGAGATCGAGGCGCCCGGTGTGATCCGCCATGTCTATGGCGACAAGTTTCCGCTCGGTGAGCCCTCGGGCGAACGCACCGCGGATGTCGAGCGCCTCGCCGCGATGTTCGAGCGCGCGGGGTTGAAGGCGCCGATCCTCGACCGCATCCGTGACGAGATCTGGCTGAAGCTGTGGGGCAATGTCTGCTTCAATCCGATCAGCGCCCTCACCCATGCCACGCTCGACGTCATCTGCACCGATCGCGGCACGCGCGCACTCTCGAAGGCGATGATGCTGGAGACCCAGGCCATCGCCGAAAGCTTCGGCATCGGCTTTCGCGTCGATGTGGAGCGCCGCATCGAGGGCGCGCGAAAGGTCGGCGCGCACAAGACATCGATGCTGCAGGATCTCGAACGCGGCCGGCCGCTGGAGATCGATCCGCTGGTGACCGTGGTGCAGGAAATGGGCCGCCTCACCGGCATCCCGACACCCGCCATCGATTCCGTACTGGCGCTCGTGGCCCAGCGCGGGCGCGTGGCGGGATTGTATTGAACGTTCGCAGCCGTAGGGCGGATTAGCCGAAGGCGTAATCCGCCGCGGAGTTTCAGTTAAGCAATCGGCCGACGGATTACGCTACGCGTATCCGCCCTACGGCTGCGATCAGCTCTTCACCATCGCAATCGACACCTGACGAATATCGCCCTGCGACGTGATCGTTACCGATTGTTTGTTGCCCGTTGTCGTCAGCACGATATTCGCGGTGAAAACCGGCGAGTCGGCGACGACATTAATGCGTCCGCCGCTGGCGCGGCCCTGCAGGCTGCCGCTGACACCGCGGGAGGTCTCGCTCCACGAGCCGGAGACACGGCCGCCCTCGCTCACCACGTCGCTGCTCAGCTCGAACTTGTAGCTGTCGCTGGCGCAGCGCAGCGACTGTTGCAGCGAGCTGTCGCCCGCAGAAACACGGTAGCTGGCGCGGCAGCGCAGCCGCTCCTTCGATCCGTCGGAGAGCGAGATCGTGCCCGACCCCGACCATGCGCCATGCATGCCCGCGAAGGCGGATTGCGCGAAGGCCGGTGCGGCCATCGCAAAGGTGCACATCGCCAGACCGGCGATGGCCACGAAAGCTTTCTGCGAAGTCTTCATGAAATATGTCCCCTGGACTGACGCCGGTCGCGTCGCTTGATGTGTCCCGGAACCCTGCCGAATGGTTCATTTCACAGCCCGAAGCTTTTTCTGCACACGACCGACAGGTCTCCGTCAGACGGAAGCCGGCCGCCCATATGGGGCAAATCGCGAACGCGTGGACTGCGCCCACCGCTCCCGGATGCATGGGGCCATGCTCCCGGGCGGTAGACTTTGCCCCGCGCCACCGGCATCCTCCCGCCCGAACAGCAAGAACCAGAACGGCGGCCGATGCGCCGCGGGGAAACAAAAAAGGACCCATCATGATCAAGACACGCTTCACCGAACTCGTCGGCGTCGAGCACCCGATCGTCCAGGGCGGCATGCAATGGGTCGGCCGCGCCGAGCTGGTCGCCGGCGTCGCCAATGCCGGCGCGCTCGGCCTGATCACCGCCCTCACCCAGCCGACGCCGGAAGACCTCACCCGCGAAATCGCGCGCACTCGCGACCTCACCGACAAGCCCTTCGGCGTAAACCTGACGATCCTGCCGACCATCAAGCCGCCGCCCTATGCGGAATATCGCCAGGCCATCATCGAGGCCGGGATCAAGGTGGTGGAGACCGCCGGCAACAAGCCGCAGGAGCATGTGGACGAATTCCGCAAGCACGGCATCAAGGTGATCCACAAATGCACCAGCGTGCGCCACGCGCTCTCCGCCGAGCGCATGGGCGTGGACGCCATCTCCATCGACGGCTTTGAATGCGCCGGGCATCCGGGCGAGGACGACACCCCCGGCCTGATCCTGATCCCGGCCGCCGCCAACAAGATCAAGATCCCGATGATCGCGTCCGGCGGTTTTGGCGATGGCCGCGGCCTCGTGGCGGCACTCGCGCTCGGCGCCGAGGGATCAATATGGGCACGCGCTTCATGTGCACGAAGGAAAGCCCGATCCATCAGCTGGTGAAGGAGCGCATCGTCGCCAATGACGAGCGCGCCACCGACCTGATCTTCCGCACCATGCGCAACACCTCGCGCGTCGCCAAGAACACGGTGAGCCAGCAGGTGGTGGCGATGGAGAAGGAAGGCGCGACCTTCGAGCAGATCAAGGACCTCGTCGCCGGCGCCCGCGGCAAGCTGGTCTATTCCACCGGTGACAGCGAGGACGGCATCTGGTCGGCCGGCCAGGTCCAGGGCCTGATCCACGACATCCCGTCGTGCCAGGAGCTGGTGTCGCGCATCATGCATGAGGCCGAGACCATCATTCGCGGTCGCCTCGATGCAATGATGTCGGGCGGCCAGCGCCAGGCTGCGGAGGCGGAGTAAGCCCGCCATGAAGGCTTATGTCTTTACGGAAAAGGGCGCGGAGATCGTCGAGATCGCCGCGCCAAAACCCACGGGCACGCAGGTGCTGATCGAAGTGAAGGCCTGCGGCCTCAACCGCGCCGATCTCGGCATGACCAAGGGCCAAGCCCATGGCGCGGCCGGCGGCATCGGCACCGTGCTCGGCATGGAATGGGCCGGCGAGATTGCCGAGCTCGGCCCGGACGCCAAGGGTTTCACGGTCGGCGAGCGCGTGATGGGCTCGGGCGGCGCGGCCTTTGCGGAATATACGGTGACCGATCACGGCCGCCTGTTCCACATCCCGCCCGGCATGGGTTTTGACACCGCCTGCACCCTGCCCGTCGCGCTCTCGACGATGCACAATGCGCTGGTCACGGTCGGCGGTTTGCAGGCCGGCCAATCCGTGCTGATCCAGGGCGCCAGTTCCGGCGTCGGCTTGATGGCCTTGCAGATCGCCAAGCTCAAAGGCGCAAAGCCGGTGATCGGCTCGTCCACCCATGCCGCACGCCGCGGCCGGCTCGGCGAGTTCGGCGCCGATCTCGCGGTGGATTCGAAGGATGCCGGCTGGGTCGATGAGGTGCTGAAGGCCACCGGCGGCAACGGCGTCGATCTGATCATCGACCAGATTTCCGGCCCCGTCGCCAATCAGAATCTGAAAGCGACGAAAGTGCTCGGCCGCATCGTCAATGTCGGCCGCCTCGGCGGGACGCATGCGGATTTCAATTTCGATCTGCATGCGGCGCGGCGCATCAGCTATATCGGCGTCACCTTCCGCACGCGGTCGATGCAGGAGATTCGCGATATCTTCAGTGCCGTGCGTGCCGATATCTGGCCGGCGGTCGAAAGCGGCAAGCTGAAGCTGCCGATCGACAAGGTGTATCCGTTCGCGGATATCGGAACGGCGTTCGATCACATGGAAGCCAACAAGCATCTCGGCAAGATCGTGGTGACGCTGTAGTGGCGTAGCCCGGATGGAGCGAAGCGCAATCCGGGGACCGGCGCTTCAATTCATCTGCTGTTCCTGCATGACGCTTCGCTCCATGCAGGCTACACAGAACGACAAAACGCCGCGCATGACCTGCGCGGCGTTCGCGTTTCGGACTCGTTTTTGAGTCCGAACACGCACTGAGTTTCCATTGGATAGCATTTATTTCACGTTAACGTTTCGTTGACTCTCGACACTGTGGGCAAAGTGGATTCATATAGCTTTGTCGATTCGAAGTGGCGGGGCGTTTGGGTTCGGTCGACATTCAAATTCTCCAGAGGGGCAAAGTATGTCGCGTGCGCATGCGGACAACGCATGCGTCCAATCCGATTCGATTAAAGGATTGGCGCAGTCGATGGCAAAGCCGGCCTATCACCGGCTACTGATCGCAGAGCCCGCGCTCCGTCGTGCTGTCCCGACGCTCATCATCGCATTCCTCATCACCATCTTCTTCGGCGCCTTCGTGCAGGTGGTCGATCACAGCCGGCAGAAGCAGGCATCGATCAAGCGCGACCTCGCTTCGCTCTCCGACCTGCTGTCGGAACGGCTCGAACGCAACGGCGCCGTCCGCCAGGATCGCCCGGCCGCGATCGAACGCCTGCAGGCACTGTTGCCGAGTCTCCTTCCCGCATGGGCCATTGCGCCCGGCCGCCATGTCATAGTGCTCGGTGCCGACCAGAGCATTCTGGCGCGCGTGCCCATCGACCTGCCGCAGGCCAGTGATCGCCGCGTGCTCGATGTCCTGAGCGCGACGCAGAACATGTCGGCGCAGAGCCAGCGCACCGACGTCTTCGATGTCGCATTGCCCGACGGCACCCAGGCGCTGGCGACCCGCCGCATCATCAAGGCGCTGCCCGGCCAGATCATCGTGGTGCAGGAGAACAACGAGCCGATCTGGCGCTCCGACTCCGCGCTGTCGATCACCCTCTCCGCCACCACCGGTTTCGTGGTGCTGATTCTCGGCTTTGCATTCCACTGGCAATCGACGCGGGCCCGCGAGGGCGATGCCATCAACGACGCCGTGCGTGGACGCATCGACACCGCGCTGAACCGCGGCCGCTGCGGCCTGTGGGACTGGGACCTGTCGCGCGGCCGCATCTTCTGGTCGCAATCGATGTTCACGATGCTCGGCCTCGACAGCCGCAGCGACCTCCTCACCTTCGGTGAAGTCAACGCGCTGGTGCGGCCGGAGGACATCAACCTGTTCGAGATCGCCGATCAGCTCGTCTCCGAAAAGCTCGACCACATCGATCAGACCTTCCGCATGCAGCACAGCGACGGCCACTGGATCTGGCTGCAACTGCGCTGCGAATTGGTGCAGGGCCAGAGCGACAGCAGCCAGCATCTGATCGGCATCGCCATCGACGTCACCGAACAGAAGAGCCTCGCGCAGAAGACGGTCGAAGCCGACGTCCGCCTGCGCGACGCCATCGAGACCATTCCCGAGGCCTTCGTGCTGTGGGATGCCGACGACCGCCTCGTGCTCTGCAATTCCCACTTCCAGCGCCTGCACAAACTGCCGGAGTCGGCGGTTCGTCCGGGCACGCCGTATGAGACCGTGCTTGAAGTCGGCAGCATGCCGGAAGTGCGTTCGCGCCTCGCCGAAGCCGGCCCTACCGAACCCGGCGCCCGCACCTTCGAAGCGCAAATCGAGAACGGCAACTGGCTGCATATCAGCGAGCGCCGCACCAAGGATGGCGGCTACGTGTCTGTCGGCACCGACATCACGCGCATCAAGGAGCACGAGCAGAAACTCGTCGACAACGACCTGCGCCTGCGCGCCACCGTCATCGATCTCAAGCACTCGCAGGCCGCACTCGAGAAACAGGCGCTCGAACTCGCAGACCTCGCGCAGAAATACTCTGTCGAAAAAACACGCGCCGAAGAAGCCAATGCAACGAAATCGAAATTCCTGGCCAATATGAGCCACGAGCTGCGCACGCCGCTCAATGCCATCATCGGCTTCTCCGAGATCATGGGATCAGGCATGTTCGGCCATCTCGGCTCGGAAAAATATGCCGAATATTGCCACGACATCCTGACCAGCGGTCATTATCTGCTCGAAGTGATCAACGACATTCTCGACATGTCGAAGATCGAGGCCGGCCGCATGAAGCTCGATCTCGAGCCGCTCGACCTCGACCAGATCCTGTCGGAATCGCTCCGCGTCGTCTCCGGCCGCGCCGAGGCCAAGGCGCTCGAACTGACCGCGGAGATCGCGGCCGACGTTCAGGTCGTGGCCGACCGCCGCGCCATCAAGCAGATCCTCGTCAACCTTCTATCCAACGCGGTGAAGTTCACGCCGGACGGCGGCCGCGTCACGGTGCGCAGCTGCGTGATGCAGAATTCCGTTGCCCTGATGATCGCGGACAACGGCATCGGCATCTCGCCGCATTCCCTCAAGCGCCTCGGCCGTCCGTTCGAGCAGGTCGAGAGCCAGCTCACCAAGACCTATCACGGCTCCGGCCTCGGCCTCGCCATCGCCAAGTCGCTCACCACCTTGCATGGCGGCTCGATGAAGCTGCGCTCCAAGCTCAATGTCGGCACCGTGGTCTGCATTTCGCTGCCGCTGGAAGCCCGGGAATGCGCCCTCCCGGTGTCCGAAGCCGCCTAGCCACCGCCGCCTACCCGACACCGACAATCCCCGACCGCCGCGTCGAAATAGCCGCTTGGATGCACCAAGGCAGGTCTATACTCTAGATTGCAGAACTCTGCGATCGGCGTGCCCCTCTCCCTTCCCGGTTGGGACATTCATCAAGCTGAGAAGAGCTCTGCGCCCCATCGCGTAAGCGATGGCCGGCGCGCGACGAAAGGACAAAGCGACCACGACGTGAGAGCGGCACGAAGATGCTGCCTGACACACGCCATCAACGGAGGAAACACTATGAAGATGAGCCGCCTCGTCATCGCTGCACTCTGCCTGACATGGTCAGCACACGCAGCCGCCCAGGATTACCCCGCAAAAGCCGTGACCGTGATCGTGCCGTTCACGCCCGGTGGCGCGAGCGACAATGTCGCGCGCATGACGACGCAGAAGATGCAGGAGACCTTCGGCCAGTCATTCGTTATCGAGAACAAGGCCGGCGCCAATGGCTCGATCGGGGCGAGCCAGCTCGCCCGCTCCAAGCCGGATGGCTATACGCTGATGGTGGGATCGATCGGCGTCATCGCCATCAATCCCGTGCTGTACAAGGAGCCGGGCTATCACCCGATGAAGGATTTCGACCTTCTCTCGGTGGCGGTGCGCAATCCCAATGTGCTGATCACCCGGCCGGATTTCCCGGCCAGCAACGTGAAGGAATTCACCGACTATCTGAAGAAGAACCCGGACAAGGTCACCTTCGCCTCTTCGGGCGTCGGCTCGTCCGATCATCTCTCGGCCGTGCTGTTCTGGCAGAAGACAGGGACCACCGGCATCCATACGCCGTATAAAGGCGGCTCGCAGGCGCACACGGACCTGATCGGCAGCCATGTGGATGTCTCGTTCCAGAATCTCGGCGCCGTCGCCAATTACATACGCTCCGGCAAAGTGAAACTGCTGGCCGTCACCAGCGACACGCGTTCCGATACATTCCCGGATACACCGACCTTGAAAGAGCTCGGGATCAACGACCTCAACATCTATTCGTGGCAGGCCTTCGTCGCCCCCAAAGGACTTCCAGCCGACGTGAAGAGCAAACTGGAAAAATCCATCACCGGCGCCCTTACCTCGGCCGACCTGAAGAAGAAGCTGAACGACAACGGCTTCGAGGTCGTTGCAAATTCGGGTGCGGAGTTTCAGGGATTCCTGGAAAAGGAGCTCGATCGCTGGAAGACGGTGGTGGAGGTCGGCAAGGTCAAGCCGGAGCAGTAAGTTCGACACCGACGAATGCAAAGACCGCCGCGACATCGTCGCGGCGGTCTTGACTATGCGTGTCCCTCGACAACCCTGCGGAACACTTGCCGCACATCGAGCTGCATCTCGCGGACCCGCGCTTCCAGTGACGAGAAGTCCGGCTCGTTGCTCACACGCGCGAGCATGCGCAGCAGGTCGGCCCCTGCTGTCTCCGGCTTGAAGCCCTCGCTCACGCACAGGCGCAGGATCTGCGTGAGGTCATGATAGAGACGGAACGCACGCCTTAACACGTCAAAACTCTCGCTGGGCAGGATGCCAAGCTTGGTCGCCTTTTCCAGCACCTGTTGCGTATTGACGCTGAGGATGTCGGGATGTTCGGCGGCGTGAACGAGTTGCAGATGTTGTGCGATGAACTCGATATCGACGATGCCGCCGGCGGCATATTTCAGATCCCAGAGATCGTCCTCGCCCTTTTCTTCGGCGATGGCCTGGCGCATCTCGGCGACGTCATTGGCGATGATGGTGTGATCGCGCGGCCGCGTCAGCACGTCGCGGATGACCGCCTCGACCTTGTCGCGAAACGCGGGCGATGCCGAGATCACACGCGCACGCGTCAGCGCCATATGCTCCCAGGTCCAGGCTTCGGTTTCCTGATATTCGGCGAAGGAGTCGATGCGTGATGCCAGCGGGCCGGAGCGGCCCGACGGACGCAGCCGCATATCGACTTCATACAACACGCCGTAATTCGTTCGCGTCGTGAATGCGCTGATCAGGCGCTGCGTCAGCCGCGCGAAATATTGCGCACCATGCAGCGAGCGCGCCCCGTCGGAATCCGGCGCATCATGATCGAAATCGTAGATCAGGATCAGATCGAGATCGGACGACGCCGTCATTTCGCGGCTGCCGAGCCGCCCCATGGCGACGATCGCCGTCTCCTGATCCTTGACGCGCCCATGCTGGGTCACGAACTGATCGAGCACGAGACCGTGCAGCGTCTGCGCGATGCCTTCGGCCACATCGGCAAAGGCGGTGCTCGCCTGCGGCGCCGTCACCGTCCCGGACAGGATGCGCGTGCCGATCAGGAACAGGCTTTCCTGGCCGAACAGGCGCAGGCGATCGAGAAACTCCTCGTAGGAATTCGCATCTTCGAGCGTGGCTGCGAGCCGCAACGACAACTCGCCGCGATCCGGCATGGCGCCGAAGAAGCGCGGATCGATCAGGCCATCCACCAGCTGCGGCTGCCGCGCCAGCATGTCGGCCAGACGCGGCGCAGCACCCAGCACGAGGGCCACGAGCGCCACGAGATCGCGATTCTGGCTGAGTAGCGAAATCAGCCGGCCGCCGCGCTGTAGCGCCTCCAGGAAGCGATCGAAAGAGTTTACGGCACTGTCGGGATCTTCCGCATTCGCCAGCCCGACGATCAAAGCCGGCACGAATTCGAGAAAGGCCTGACGCGTGCTGTCGATACGCAGCGCGCGGTAGTCATCCGTCATCCAGTGCTGGACCGTCTGCGCCACCATCGCCGGCTTGCGGAAGCCGAGCTTGCCGAGATGCTCGAGCAGGCGCTGATCGGCGGCTCCAGCCTTGTAGTCGACGGCCGGCAGATGCGTGTCGTCCGTCGCATCGCCTTCGAACAGCCGGGCGTAATGCCCTTGCACGCAGTTCAGGTGCATCAGCAGATCGCGCGCAAACGCCTCGCGGCTGTCATAGCCGAAGAATCGTGCGAAGCGCTCGACGGCATCCACTTCGTCCGGCAGCGCGTGGGTCTGCTCGTCCGCGATCATCTGCAGCCGGTGTTCGACCCGCCGCAGGAATTCATAGGCGACCGTCAGCTCGTCGCGAACGTCAGCGGTGATCCACTTGCTGTCCGTGAGGATGCCAAGCGCCTCCAGCGTCGGCCGCACGCGCAGCTCGGGATGCCGTCCGCCCGCGATCAATTGCTGGGTCTGCGCGAAGAACTCGATCTCGCGAATGCCGCCGCGGCCGACCTTGACGTTGTGGCCTTCGACCGAAATCTCGCTTTGCCCGCGATAAGTCTGCATCTGCCGCTTCATGTCATGGACATCGGCAAGTGCTGCGAAATCGAGGTGCTTGCGCCAGACGAAGGGCGCGATATCGGCAAGCATCCGCTCGCCGGCCTTGGCATCGCCGGCGCAAGGCAGCGCCTTGATCATGGCGGCGCGTTCCCAGGTGCGCCCCTCGCGCTCGTAGTAATGCAGCGCAGAGAGGGTCGATACCGCAACCGGTGTCGAGGCCGGATCCGGCCGCAGACGGAGATCGACGCGGAAAACATAGCCATCGCCGGTGCGCTGCTGCAGCAGGCGCGACATGCCCTGCGCCACCCGCACGAAGAACGTGTTCGGCTCGACATCCTCGGCCAGCGTATGGTCTTCCAGCTCGAAAAATACGATCAGGTCGATATCGCTGGAATAATTCAGCTCGCCCGCGCCCATCTTGCCCATCGCGAAGACGATGAGCCCGCTGCCCTCTTCCGGCTTTGCCGGATCCGGCGGCAGGATGCGGCCGCGCGCCGCCTCCTGGGTCAGCAGGAAGCGGATCGCGGATTGCACGGAGGTGATCGCGAGATCGGTGAGCGCCCGCGTTACCCGCATCACCGGCCAGACACCGCCGATATCGCACAGCGCGGTCATCAGCGCCGCCTCGGATTTCAGCCGGCGCAGCGCATGCATCACGTCGGCTTCGCTCGATGCCGCGGCCACCAGATCACTGGCCTGCGCAATCAGTCGATCAAACGCGGTGTCGGGATCGCCACGCAGCAGGCGCAGCGTGCGGTCGGCATCGGCGCGGATCAGATCGAACAGATATGGGGACGCCTCGGCGATGCCGAACAGGATCGACCTGGCATGCGGATACTGATCGACCATGGCCTGCAAAGCGCTGGCCTGATCGGGCGTGATATCCGTGAGCCACCCGGCAAAGCGACGTTCGGCCTCGGCGGCATCGAACAGCTGCGGCCCGCTCACGAATCGAGCGGCCAATACCGGTTGGCCCTCGCCTGTTGCGGCAGAAATCATGCCTACTTCTGTGGCACATTCCCGCTTTGGGCCGCAAGGGCCTCGCCGGTTGCAGCCGGTAATACCAGGGTCACGCGCAGGCCCGGTGCATTGTCATCCAGCCGTAATTCACCGCCATGCAGCGTCGCCACCGCCGATGCGAGGCTGAGACCAAGGCCCGAGCCCGGCAGCGTCCGGCTCGCTTCCAGCCGCACGAAACGCTGAACGGCATGCTTGCGATCGGCTTCCGGGATGCCCGCGCCGTGATCGGAGACGCTGAGCAGCACCTGATCGCCCTCGCGCCGCGCATCGATCACGATTTCCGCGGCAGCAGCGCCGTCCGCCGACACCGGCTTGCCATATTTGATGGCGTTTTCGACGAGATTGGCGAGCGCCTGGCTGATCAGCTCGCGATTGCCATGCACCGGCGCCGGCGACGTCACCACCTTCAGCGTCAGCTCGTCGTCCTCCGCCAGCGGCTCGTAGAGCTCCTGGATGCCTGCGGCGACATCAGCGGCGTCGAAATCATCCATATTGCCGCGCGCCTGACCAGACTCCGCACGGGCGATCATCAGCAAGGCGTTGAAGGTGCGGATCAGCCCGTCGGATTCCTCGATGGTCCGCTCTAGCGCGGCACGATATTCCGCCTCGTTGCCGGCCCGCGCCAGCGCCTCTTCCGCGCGGTTGCGCAGCCGTGTCAGCGGCGTCTTCAGGTCATGCGCGATATTGTCGGAGACTTCCTTGAGGCCGCTCATCAGCGCCTCGATCCGCTCCAGCATGATGTTGAGATTTTCCGCCAGACGGTCGAGTTCATCGCCGCTGCGGCCGACCGGCAACCGACCGGACAGGTCGCCGGCCATGATGCGCTGGGTGGTGCCGGTGATCGCGTCGATCTTGCGCAACACACGGCGCGACACGAAAATGCCACCGCCGAGCCCGAGCACGAAGACGATCAGCACCGACCACTTCGCGGCATCGCCGACAATGTCGAACAACCGCCTCCGCTCTTCCAAATCGTGGCCGATCAGCAGGCGAAAACCGCTGGAGAGCTGCTCCACTTTCACCAGCGCACGATGGTTCGGCGAGTCGGGGTCATCGAGCCGCCGATACGGCGTCTCCGACCAGCCGGTCTTCTCGATGACGCCCGGCGCCAGCGACGACACATTGCCGGCGACCGACTGTCCTGTCGGGGACGTGATGAGATAGAGATTGGCACCCGGCCGCAATGCCCGGTTCTCGATCGCAAACACGATCCCGCGCAGGCCGCGGCGCTGATAGAGCTCGCTGAGCTCGCTCATCTCGGCATCGACCGTGGTGGTGATCTGGTCGTTGATCAGCCGGTTCGCGTTCCAGGCGAAATAGCCGAGCAAGGCCGCGGCGAACACCGCAAATATCAGCAGATATGCGAGCGTCAGCCGAAATGCGGTGGTGCGAAACAATTTGCCGATGGCCGTCACGAAACGTCTCTGACTGGATGTATCCGCCCCGGGCGGAAGTGAGGCATCCGTTGTATCAGGCACCGCACGCTACATACAGGGCCGCAAGATTATGTCTTCGTAACCTCGCGGGCGCGTCGCCCGTTTGCGCTGCTATTCCGGCATTCCGGCCAGCCGCAGGCCCTCCGATGCCAGCGCAAAATCCTGCGGTCGCCGCACCAGAAGCCAATCGTCGATATTGCCGAGATTGAGGCTCGGATCGAGCCGGCGGACATGGCCCATCGCCTCGCGCGCCTCATCGAGCTGTCCGGCCAGCGCATGGGCCATGGCCTGGAAGGCTGCGACCCGCAGGATGTTCGGCAGCTCCTGCCCCGCCTGCTGCAATGAGGCCAGCGCGGCGTCGAAACGCCGCGAATAGAGATGCGACATGGCGATGCCGGTATGCATCTGGAACGTCTCGGGATCGCGCGGGCTGAGCCGCATCGCGCGCGAGAAATAGGCGATGGCATCGTCATGCTCGCCAAGCGACACCCGCTGATAGCCGCCGAGATACCAGGTCGTGGAGAGATTGGGATTGAGCACCAGCGCGCGGTCCACATAGGCCACGCATGTATGGAGATCGCCGCCAAAATGCGGCCATGCATGACCGCCCCGCGTCAGCGCCACCGCATCGTTGCGGCCGAGCGCAACCGCCCGCTCGCAAAGACGCGCCGCCTCGGCACCGTCGGCCGCGCGGTCATCGAGCCAGCGGTTCATCTTGCGCCAGTAGAAGCATCCCGCCGCCATGCCATAAGCCGCGGCGAAATCGGGATCGCGTTCGATGGCCTTGTAGAATTTCGGCAGCGCCTCATCGATGCCTTCGCGCGTCGATAGGTGAAACTTCGTCAGCCCGCGCAGATAGTAGTCATAGGCATCGAGGCTCTCGGTCGGCTTGCGCTTGGCGCGCTCGATCTCGGCGAACTCCACTTGCGGCGCAATGGCGCCGACCACGCTCGCGGTGATCTGGTCTTGCAGCTCGAAAATATCATCGACCACGCTTTCGAAGCGCTCGCCCCACAGATGCATGCCGGACGTGGTATCGATGAGCTGCCCGGTGATCCGCACGCGATTGGCGACGCGCCGCACGCTGCCTTCGAGCACATAGCGCACGCCGAGCTCGCGCCCGACCTGCCGCACATCGACGGCACGGCCTTTATAGGTGAAGCTTGAATTGCGGGCGATGACGAACAACCAGCGGCTACGTGACAAAGCGAGGATGATGTCCTCCACGATGCCATCGACGAAATAGTCCTGCTGCGGATCGCCGCTGAGATTCAAAAACGGCAGCACCGCGATGGAGGGGCGGTCCGGCAGCGCCGGATTGGACACCTCTCCGGCTTGCACCGACGACAACACGGCGGGTGCCTGAACCATATCGATCTCGGCGACATCGCCGACGAACCGAAATCCCTTGCGCGCCATGGTCCGCAACAGCCGCTGCTCGGAGCCGCTGTCGCCGATCGCCTTCCTGACCGCATTGATGTGGCTGGCCAGCGTCGATTCCGACACGATCCGCCCTTCCCAGACCGCATCGAACAGGTCGTCCTTGCTGATCACGCGCTCGCGATGGCGCAGGAAATACAGCAACAAATCGAACACGAGCGGAGCGACGGCCAGTGTCTCGCCGTCACGCCGTAATTCGCGGCGGTCAGGGTCGAGAACGAAGCCATCAAACTCATATCGCACAGCGTCCCCCGATGCTTGCCCGACCCTTTCTGGACGATCCGGCAGGGCAAACTCAAGAGAAAACCAAGCCGCCCGCAAAGCAAGGGAACCGCGTCTGCGACATGCTGTCCGTCGCGTCATGGCATCGGATGCAAAGGAGCGAGAAGATGAAAATTGTCGTTATCGGCGGATCCGGACAAATCGGATCCAGGCTCGTCAAGGCATTGCAGGCGCAGGGCCATCAGATGGTCGCCGCCTCGCCGTCGTCCGGCGTGAACACCATCACGCGCGAGGGGCTGGCGGAAGCCATGAATGGCGCGGATGTCGTGGTCGATGTGTCGAACGCACCATCCTGGGAGGATGCAGCCGTGCTGGCCTTCTTCCAGACCTCGACACAGAACCTGGTCGCCGCCGCCCGCGCACATGGTGTGGGCCACTATCTGGCTCTGTCCATCGTCGGCACCGACGGCATGGCCGACAATGGCTATATGCGGGCCAAGAAGGTCCAGCAGGACCTGATCAAGGCTAGCGGCCTGCCTTACACCATCGTTCAAGCCACCCAGTTCTTCGAGTTCCTCGATCTGATCATCCAGGCCGGCGCGGATGGCGATGTCATTCGCCTGTCGCCGGCACTGATTCAGCCGATCGCCGCCGATGACGTGGTCGCAGCCCTTTCCGAATTGGTCGTCAGCACGCCGCAAAACGAGACGATCGAGCTCGCAGGTCCCGAACCGTTTCCGCTCGATGCGCTGGCGCGCAACCTGCTGGCACGCAAGGGCGACAAGCGCGCCGTCATCGCCGATGTGCATGCGCGCTATTTCGGCGTTCAACTCACCGACAAGTCGCTGACACCGCAAAGCCCTTCGGCGCGGCTCGCCCCCACCAAGCTCGACGATTGGTTGAAGCGCTGATCGTAGCCCGGATGGAGCGAAGCGCAATCCGGGGACAAGCGAGATGGTTGAAACGCCGGTCCCTGCATTGCGCTACGCTTGATGCGGGCTACCGGCCCGCGTTCACTTCACGCCGTCGCGCACCATGTAGCCGGCGCCGCGGATCGTGTGCAGAAGCGGGCGATCGAAGCCCTTGTCGATCTTCGAGCGCAGGCGCGAGATATGGACATCGATCACATTGGTCTGCGGATCAAAGTGATAGTCCCACACATTCTCGAGCAGCATGGTGCGCGTCACCACCTGCCCCGCATGCTTCATCAGATATTCGAGCAAGCGAAATTCGCGCGGCTGCAGGATCAGCTCCTGGCCACCGCGGGTGACGCCGTGCGAGAGGCGATCGAGTTCGAGATCGCCGACGCGATAGCTCGTCTCCTCGGCTGGCCCGCCCTGGCGGCGCGACAGCACTTCGACGCGCGCGAGCAGTTCGGCGAATGAATAGGGTTTTGGCAGATAGTCGTCGCCGCCGGCGCGCAGGCCCTTGATGCGATCATCGACCTGGCCGAGTGCGGAGAGGATCAGCGCTGGCGTGCGGTTGCCCTTGTCGCGCAGCCCGCCGATCACCGACAGGCCATCGCGCTTCGGCAGCATGCGATCGACCACGAGCACGTCGTAATCGCCGCTATCGGCGAGCGCAAAACCTTCTTCGCCATCGCTGGCGTGATCGGCGATGTGGCCGACCTCGCGAAAGGCCTTGACCAGATAGTCGGCGGATTCGCGGTCGTCTTCGATGATGAGCAGGCGCATTGCGGGAACGGCTCTGGACTGAACAGCGTCGCTGTGGATCGGTTGAACTTCGGTCACCATGGCGTGCACTCGGCTCTCATGCAAGGCGGTGGATCGTCACTCGCCTCAAGGGCTTTCACCCGGAATGGGGATGGGCGATGAGGCTTGGGGGAAACCTCATCGCCCACAGGCCTTCCGACGGAAGGGGGCACATCCTCCGGAAGGAAGCAGTGGGAGCGAGTTTGTGGCTCGCTCCCTGGAAAGAGCCGTCAGCGGGGGCGACTATGCCGGCGACACTCTCCGTCTCAGCGCGATGCTCAGCCCTTGGCGAGCGGCACCGCGACGAACTTGGACGAACCACCCGAGCGAACCCGGATCAACACGCTGTTCTTCTTGTCGGCATGGGCTGCGACGATGGCCTCGCGCACTTCGCCCGGCGTCGTGACATTCTTGCCGGCGACTTCGAGAATGACGTCGCCTTCCTTAAAGCCACGCTCGGCAGCCGCCGACTTCGGATCGACGCCGGTGACCACGACGCCTTCCTTGCCGGCACCGGCCACGCTCGACGCCGGCGAGACCGTGAGGCCAAGCTTCGGCACGTCGGAGCCGCGTGCGGAGTTGCCGCTGTCACCATCGATCGCAGCCTTGGCTTCGACCGTGTTCGGCAACTGGCCGAGGGTCATGGACAGAACCTTGTCCTCACCCTTCGACAGCACGTTCAGCTTCACCGTATTGCCCGGCGCGAAGCCGCCAATGGTGCGGGCGAGTTCGCGGGCATCCTTCACCGGCTGGCCATTCACTTGCGTGATGACGTCACCCGACTTGATGCCGGCCTTCGCCGCCGGACCATCCGCCTGCGGCTCGGCGACCAATGCGCCTTCCGCTTTCTTCAGGCCGAGACTGTCGGCGATATCCTGCGTCACCGGCTGGATCTGGACGCCGATCCAGCCACGCGAGACCGAGCCCTTGTCCTTGAGCTGCGCGACCACCTGCTTCACGGTCGACGCCGGGATCGAGAAGGCGATGCCGACACTGCCGCCCGAAGGCGAATAGATGGCGGTGTTGACGCCCATCACTTCACCGGAGACGTCGAAGGCCGGACCGCCGGAATTGCCCTTGTTCACCGCTGCGTCGATCTGGATGAAATCGTCATACGGGCCGTTGCCGATGTCGCGGCCGGACGCCGAGACGATGCCCGAGGTCACCGTGCCGCCGAGGCCGAACGGATTGCCGACCGCCAGCACCCAGTCACCGATGCGCGGCTTACCATCGGCGAGCTTGGCGAACGGGAAATCGGTGCGGCCATCAACCTTGATCAGCGCGAGATCGGTGCGCGGATCGGTGCCGATCACCTTGGCGGAATAGGTCTTGCCGTCGTCGGTATTGACCTCGACCTTGTCGGCGCCATCGACCACGTGGTTGTTGGTCACGGCATAGCCGTCAGCCGAGATGAAGAAGCCGGAGCCCTGCCCGCTGACGACGCCACGGCCGCCGCGCTGACCGGGACCACCGCGCATGCCGGGCGGCACGCCGTTCTCGCCGAAGCGCTTGAAGAAGCGCTCCATCGGCGAACCCGGCTGGAACGGCGAGTCGCTGTTGTCGTCGTCCTTCGCCGCGGTCTTCTCTTTCATGTTGACCTTGACCGAAATGACCGACGGCTTCACGCGCTCGACGATATCGGCAAAGCCCATCGGCTGCGCGGCCTGCGCCTTGACCTGCTTGTCCACCTGCGCATGCGCGGCGGTGGTGAAAGCGATGCCGTCCTTCGACGGCGAAATGCCGTAGGCGGCAACGCCGAGGCCGGCGACGACGGAGGCCATCAGCGCAACCTTGCGCAGGGACAGCAGCGAACGGCGCGGCGCCTTGTAGGACGGGAGCGTGAAAAAATCGGTGGGACGGTCGGACATCGAAGAAATCTCCAGAGCACGGCGTGGGGGGCAAGGCGCCTTGTGTGATCCGAAGATGGCAGCCCGAACCTTACCGCGCGCTGGCAGGGGGATTAAGGTTTTGTAATTTGGCGGGGATAGGTGCGGCGGGGTGACGCGGGAGATCTAACCTGAGGGTTCCTGAGTGCCGGAAACGCCAGAAATCCCTCACATCGCCTTCACACTCGCAATAAACCCATCGACCTCGCGCTTCAGGGTCTCGGCCTGGCGGGACAAGTCGACGGCGGCATCGCGGGCGTTGCTGGCCATGCGGCCGGTCTCGGATGAGGTCGATGAGATCAGCTCGATATGGTTGGAAACATCGAGTGTGCCGCGCGCGGCGTCCTGAACGCTGCGGGCGATGTCCTGCGTGGCGTTGCGCTGCTGGGCGGTGTCGATCTCGATGCCGGTCATTATCTCGCTGATCTCGGCGATTGTGTTGGAAATGCCGTCGATGGCGCCGCGGGTCTCGCTGGTGATGCCTTGGATATTGGCGACCTGCTGCGAGATTTCCTCGGTGGCCTGGCTGGTCTGATGCGCGAGGCTCTTCACCTCGGAAGCGACCACCGCAAAGCCCTTGCCGGCTTCGCCTGCCCGCGCCGCTTCGATGGTCGCATTGAGCGCCAAGAGATTGGTCTGCGACGCGATCGCCTGCACCAGCTGCACCACCGCGCCGATCTTGTCCGCCGCTTCCGACAGCGTGTGGATCGTATCGCGGCTCTTGCGCGCCTGCGCGGCCACGCCTTCGGCCCGGTGGGTGGCATCGGTGACGCGGCGGCTGATGGTGCCGATCGAGGTGGTCATTTCCTCCGTCGAGCTCGCCACCGTCTGCACGCTGCTGGAGGCCTGGCTGGCGGCATTGGCAACGGCATTCGCCTTCGCCGTCGTGTCATTGGCAGCCTGGGACAAGGTCTCGGCATTGCCCTGCAGCGATGTCGCCGAGCGTGCGACCGTGTTGACCACATTGGTCACCTGCGCATTGAAGCGCTGGATCTTCTCGTCGAGATAAACGGCGCGCTCGCCTTTGTGCTTGGCGTCGTCCAGCTCCTGCGCGGTCAGACGCTGGCGCTCGATGCCGTTGGTCTTGAACACGTCGAGCGCCGCCGCCAGCAGGCCGACTTCGTTGGACTTTCCGGATCCGGGAATGAAGGTGCTGTAGTTCTGGTTCGCCACTTCCCGCATCGCATGCACGATCGCCGCCAGCGGCCCCATGATGCCATTACGAACGACGAAATAAGTCGTGACACAGACGATCGAGGCCAGCACGCCGATCGCGGCGCAAGCCATCAGGAAATAGGAAAACGCCGCCTGCGCCTGGTGATAGATCTGCATCGCATTGTCACGACCTGGGCCGCTCAAGGCCGCGAATTCCGACGACAGCTTCGTGATCTCGCTATTAAGATACAGCACGGCGATGAAGCCTGTGCCGCCGCCGATGCCAAGCAGCACCAGCAGCGCGGCGACCACGGCGACGACCAGAAAACGGATCGTGAGATTGCTGTCGGAAAACATCGGATCGCCCACGCAGAATGACAATTGAAGCGACCGCGAAGGTTTCAGAAAATCCTCAAGAACTCATGAAATAACGGGCAAAAGATCAATTGATATAAATCAACTACACATCCCGCCACGAACATGCACGCTGGCACAACTTTCTTTAGTTGGACTTGTCCTGCGCCTGCAGCAGCCGCTCGATCCGCGCCTCTTCGTCGGCCGTGAGCGCCACGCCGGCATCACCGGCGGCGCGCCTGTTGCGGCGGCGGTTGTGCCACCACAGGGCTCCCGCGCCCGACAGCAGCACCAGCGGCGTCAGCAGCCACAGCAGCAGCGTGTGCCCTTCGAGCCGCGGCTTGAGCAGCACGAATTCGCCATAGCGCGCCACCAGAAAATCCATCACCTGCTTGTCGCTCTCGCCGGTGGCGATGCGCTCGCGCACCAGCAGACGCAGGTCGCGCGCCAGCGGCGCATCGGAATCGTCGATGGACTGGTTCTGGCAGACCATGCAGCGCAGCTCCTTGGAAAGGCTGCGCGCACGCGCTTCCTGCGCAGGATCCTGCATCACCTCGTCCGGCTGCACCGCATAAGCGGGCGCACCGATCACAAGGGTCAATGCCAGCAGGCCGGCCGCAATCCGCCGCATCGCCTTACTCCGCCGCCTGCAGCGCACGCGATGCCTTTGCCGGCTTCGGCGCGCCCACCCGCAAGCGGCGATCCGACAGCGAGAATACACCGCCCAGCGCCATCAGCACCGGCCCCCACCAGATCATGAGCACCAGCGGCTTGTGATACATCCGCACCGCGACGGCGCCATCGGTGGTGTCGTCGCCGAGCGAGATATAGAGCTGGCTCGCGCCGCGCGACAGCAAGGCGGCCTCGGTCGTCGCCATCTGGCGTGCCGAGAAATTGCGCTTCGATGGCACCATCTCGCCGATCTCGTCGCCGCCGCGCGTGATGCGGAAACGCGCGATGCTTTCGCGGAAATTCGGCCCCTGCCGTTGCGTCACTTCTTTCAGCGTCAGCTCATAGCCGGCGAGCTTCGCCACGTCATTCGGCTTCAGCGTGCCGATATATTCGGTATTCCACGTCGTCTCGCAGACGATGCCGATCAGTGCGATGCCGAGACCGGCATGCGCGAAGGCCGTGCCCCATGCCGCACGCGGCAGGCCGACCGCGCGCCGAAGCGACACCGCCAGCGGCAGCCGGAACAGCATGATGCGCTCGGCAATATCGATGATGGCGCCGAGCACGACGAACACCGCGAGGCCGATCGCCAGCGGCGCCAATGCGGCTCCGCCGGTTGTCCATGCCCAGACCATCGCAATGGTGAGCAGCGCCGCGACGCCGGCGGCGAGCAATCGCTGCGCCACGCCGCGGATGTCGCCGCGCTTCCAGGCCAGCATCGGGCCGAACGGCACCGCGATCAATAGCGGCACGAACAGCGGACCGAATGTGAGATTGAAGAACGGCGCTCCCACCGAGATCTTGTCGCCGGTCAGCATTTCCAGCGCCAGCGGATACAGCGTGCCGACGAACACGGTGGCACAGGCGGTGGTGAGGAACAGATTGTTCAGCACCAGCGCGCCCTCGCGCGAGATCGGCGCGAACAGGCCGCCCTGCTTTAGCGACGAGGCACGCCACAGATACAGCGTCAGGCTGCCGCCGATGAACAGGCAGAGAATGACCAGAATGAATACGCCGCGTGACGGATCGGTGGCGAAGGCGTGCACCGAGGTCAGCACACCCGAGCGCACCAGGAAGGTGCCGAGCAGCGACAGCGAGAAGGTCAGGATTGCGAGCAGAATTGTCCAGACCTTCAGCGCGTTGCGCTTCTCCATCACGATGGCGGAATGCAGCAGCGCGGTGCCGGACAGCCACGGCATCAGCGAGGCGTTCTCGACGGGATCCCAGAACCACCAGCCGCCCCAGCCGAGTTCGTAATAGGCCCAATAAGAGCCCATCGCGATGCCGAGGGTGAGGAAGATCCACGCCACCAGCGTCCATGGCCGCACCCAGCGCGCCCAGGCCGCATCGATGCGGCCTTCGATCAGCGCCGCGACGGCGAAGGAGAAGGCGACAGAGAAGCCGACATAGCCGAGATAGAGCATCGGCGGATGCACGGCGAGGCCGATATCCTGCAACACCGGATTGAGGTCGCGCCCTTCCAGCGGCGCCTGCGCCATCCGCGTGAACGGATTCGAGGTCGCCAGGATGAACAGATAGAACGCGGCGGCGATCCAGCCCTGCACGGCCAGCACGAGCGCGCGCAGCGACAGCGGCAGATTGTTGCCGAAGCTTGCGACCAGCGCGCCGAAGAAAGCGAGGATCGCCACCCACAGCAGCATCGAGCCTTCGTGGTTCCCCCACACGCCGGTGATCTTATAGAGCAGCGGCTTTGCCGAGTGCGAATTCTGGAACACGTTGGCGACGGAGAAATCCGACGTCACGTAAAGCGTCGTCAGCGCCAGGAATGACAGGCCGGCGAACATGAACTGCGCCATGGCGGTGGAGCGCGCCACATTCATCAGCGCCACGTCGCGCAGCTTCGCACCGGCCACCGGCACGGTCGACTGAATCAAGGCCAATGCGAGCGCCAGGATCAGCGCATAATGTCCGGCTTCGGCGATCATTGCGTCACACTCGGCTTGCCGCCGGTCGTGTTGGCACTGGTCGTGTCTTGCGAGACCACGGGCTTGCCGCCCTCGCCTTCCTTCCAGCGCCCTTGCTTCTTCAGCGCGTCGGCGACTTCCTTCGGCATATAGGTTTCGTCATGTTTGGCGAGAACCGTATCGGCCTTGAACACGCCATTGGCATCCAGCGCGCCCTCGGTCACGACGCCCTGCCCTTCACGAAACAGATCCGGAAGAATGCCCTTGTAGTTCACCGGCAATGTCGCGCCGCCGTCGGAGACCTTGAAACTGACCGCGAGATTTTCGCCGCGCACCAGCGAGCCCGCTTCGACCATGCCGCCGAGGCGGAAACGCTTGCCGGCGGGGATCTGCTTTTCCGCCGCCATGGTCGGGGTCGAGAAGAACACGATGGAATCGCGCATGGCGTTCAGCACGAGGCCAGCCGCGATCGCCAGGATCGCGAGCGCACCTGATATCATCGTCAATCGCCGCTGCTTGCGTGTCATGATGCACCTTCAAGGCGCATGATGTCGTCCGAAAACCGTTGCACACTTTTCGGCATCATGCGTTATCCATCCAGCCCAGTCTCTTTCAGGCCGTCATTCAGTTTACGCAGTCGCTCGGCATCGCTGCCGACCGCCTGCCTTGCATCGGCAAGCGCGCTCTTTGCCTTGTCGCGATCGCCGAGCACGAGATAGGCGCGCACCAGCCGCACCCAGCCTTCGACATCGCTGCCGTCCTGCTTCAATCGTGTGGCCAGGCGATCGACCATGCCCTGGATCATCGCGTTGCGATCGTCGGTGGCCATGCCTTCGGTCGCCGCCACCGTCTCCTGCGACAGCGCCGGCAGATTCGGTCCCAAGTTAGGGCCCTTGCCGCCGACACGGGTGAGCGCAGCGGTGACCACCGGGCGCCACGGCGCATCCGCGGGGCCCTTCTCCAGCATCGCGCGCCAGATCGCGGCCGCGTCGGTGCCGCGGCCATCCTGCTCCGCCGCGAGGCCGAGGAAATAGCGCGCCTTCACTTCATCGGCGTCCTGCGCCACGGCGCGATCGAATTCCGCCTTGGCATCGGCGGTGATCACGCCATTGGCCGCCATGGTCAGCGCCTCGCCGAGATCGGCGCGGCTGGCAGCGCTGTCGCCGCCATAGGTGATGATGTTGCGATAGGCACGCACCGCCTCGTCATGGCGGCCGATCCGCGCCAGCACCGGCGCCAGCACGGTCCAGCCGCGCGCATCGGTCGGGTTCTTTTCGAGATGCGCCTCGACCTGCGCGATCAGGCTCACCACGGACTGATTGGGATTGGTGTTTTGCTGGCGCGATGCCAGCGGCATGTCGGGCATGTCAGGCGAGCCCAGCGGCAGATAGGCGCCAATGGCAATCAGCGGCAGCCCGATCAGCGCCACCAGCGACACCGCCTTGCGCATGCCGGGCGCACTGCCCGCAACGCTCTTGCCATCGGCTTCGGCGGCCGCCAGCAGGCGCCGTCCGATCTCGACCCGCGCAGCCTCGGCCTCGGCCGGCCCGATCAGCCCGGCTGCGACATCGCGTCCGACCTCGGCGAGTTGATCCTTATAGACGGCGACGTCGGTGCCGCCAGCCTCGGCGCTTTTCCGGCCAAGCGGCAACAACACGGCGAAAGTCGCCGCAGCCGTCATCAATGCGAAGACAAACCACAATGCCATCAATGGGTTCCAGCATACCCTTGAGTCGATCTAAACGACGCTGAGCCGGTTACACCATGGCCACCACCCCCGCGCAATTGACTTTTATGCCATTGCGCCGGGCGGGAGATTGCTTTGGATCAAGGATGGATGTGGATGCGACGAAACCTGCCGGACATTCCCGTCATTCGATGGCGGAAATTTGCAGCTCAAGCCGAAAGGCCGTCGCCGAATGGCCGGCTTAAACCAGCCCGTGGGTCAGTCCCTGCAGGCCATGGACCGTGTGATCGGCGACATCGGTATAGGACTGTCCGAGAAATGCCATCGGGGCGTCGTGTATGGTCGAGCCGAAACTCGCCAGACCGCTCGTGTCGATGACCTCCCCCGCAAGGGTATGGATGTCATTTGCCGGACCGAACGCTTGGTGGAAAATAGGATCGACGACCGCCGCTGCCGTTGAGGTGGCGGGACCGACGAGTTCGCCGGCAAGCCCTGTCGCCACATTCGCGGTTTGCGACAATTGCTCCCCAGGACCGGCAACGAGATCGCCGATATGCGACGTCAGTGACAACACCTGACTGGTGACTGCGCTCAGTGAGGCATCGAGCGCCTGGCTGGTCGCGGACGTCATCGCGTCCAGCCTCTGCTCCAGCCCATGCGTGATGTCAGCGATGGCGGACGATGCCCCCGACAGCAGATTTTGCAATCCACTGGTCGCGGCGTGACCGGGCTCCGAATGATCGACCGATACCGAGCCAATCGCGAACGGCGAGCCGCTCGGCGTCTCGAGAGCTGAGTTCGTGTCGTCCTGCAGACGAGCATCTCGATCATGATGTTCGCTGCCAAGCGAACCCGTATCCCTCGAGTCCATCTGCGAGCCCGGATCATCGCGGTGACCTGCATCCAGGTCGGAGCCCGATGGTGCAAACTCCGTTCGATGATCATGCGTCGCCGTAGCCTCGTCACTGGGCCGATCCGGCTGGCCGTTAGCGGATCTATCGATTGCAGCCGGGGTGACATCTGCGGAGTTGCGCCCGTCCGTGGTCGTGGCCTTAGCTTCAGACGTCTGATGATGCAGCAATGCGAGACCCAATCCGCCCGCGGCCATACCTGCCGCTGTGGTATCCATGCCGAGATGGTTGGCTTCCGAATTGCGCTCGCGGCGGGCTTCAGCTTTCGATGTTTTCTGTTGGGTCATGGGACACCTTTATTTCTCGCGGAACGCACCGCTGATCTCGTCAGTCAGCGGACCGATGAGATAGCCGACCAGCGTTCGCGGCCGGGTGGTGACGATGATCTCCGTCGGCATGCCGGGCTGGAGTGCGATCTTCGACGCTCTGACGTCATCGTCGTTCAGCTTGACGCGCACTGCGTAATAGCCCTTGCCTGTCTTGTCGTCGGTGAGCTTGTCGGCGGAGACCGTCATGATCTCGCCGCGGATCTGCGGACGTTCGTTGCGCGGCACGCTGGTGAGCCGGACATCCGCGGGCTGCGCACGACGGACATCGCCGATATCCGTCAATTGCAGCCGGGCATCGACGATCAACGGATCGTCCTGCGGCACCACATCCATCAATTTGGCGCCCGGCTGGATGACGCCGCCTTCGGTAAACACCGACAGTCCGACGACAGTGCCTGACGACGGCGCCGTGATGGCGGTGCGGTTGAGAACATCGCTTGCCGCTTCAAGCTTCGGGCCATTCTCTGCAAGGCTCGACGAGACCTGACGGAGGTCGTTCGTGATTTCCGTGACGCGCTCGCGTTCGAGCTTGGCAAGGCCGAGTTTTGCCTCACCGATTGCCTGCTGCAGCGACGCAGCCTCTGCCTGCTTCGATCCACGCTCGCCGTCCAATTGCGCGGCGGTGCGATCGAGCGCCAGCACGCGTGTTTTGGGCGTGAACCCGGATGCAAGCAGTTGCCGTGCGCCCTGCGCTTCTTCTTCCAGCAATTCGCTCTGCTTTTTCAGGCCATCCACCTGCGCTTGCAGGCCAGACGTCTGCTCGCTGAGCTGCGAGATTTTCGACTCCAGCATATTTTTCTGGGTGTCGAATTGTCGTTGCCGCGCACCGAGCACAGCCCGTTCGCTGGCAATCGCCTGCACGGCATTGGCATGCTGCGAAAACACCGCCAGCCGCTTGTCGAAATCCGGATCGGTTTGATGGTCGCGCTCGGCCACCAGACGCGCCTCCTGCGCCAGTAACGTGATCCGTTCGGCACGCAAGACATCGAGGCGCGCGCGTGGCTCGTGATCAGTGAGCTGGATCAGCAGTTCGCCCTTCTTGACCTCCTGGCCATCCACAACATTCAGCTTCTCGACGACGCCGCCATAGGGATGCTGCACCGATTGCCGCTGGCCTTTGACCTGCAGGCTGCCTTCGGCGACCGCAGCGCCGGACACCGGCGCGGTGAGTCCCCAGATCGTCAAGAATGTCAGGAACAGAACAATGACGCCGCCACCCCACATGGCCGGGCGCATCGGATTGCTGATGCTGGTCTGGGCCTTCGGCCTGCTGTGCTCGGTATTATTCATCACGCCACCCTGTTCTGCGGCGCACTGGACATGGCCTTGAGATGGTCGAACACTACGGTCGGCGGGCCCACCAGTTCGATCCGCCCCGCCCGCAGCACCATCATGCTGTCGACGACTTCAAGCACAGTCGTGCGATGCGTGATCACGACAATGGTCGTGCCCTGCTCCTTGAGTGCCAGCAGCGCATCTTTCAGTGCGACCTCGCCCACCGTATCGAGATTGGCGTTGGGCTCATCGAGTACGAGCAACTTTGGTTTGCCAAGCAATGCGCGCGCGAGGCCGAGTCGCTGCCGCTGCCCACCGGACAGGCCGACGCCACCTGGGCCGAGCCGCGTGTCGTACTGGTTCGGTAATTCGAGGATCATGTTGTGAATGCCGGCGCGTTTAGCGGCCTCGATAATCTCCGCCGTCGTCACCTCACCGAAGCGTGCGATGTTCTCCCGCACCGTGCCCGCGAACAGTCCGACATCCTGCGGCAGATAGCCGACCAAACGACCAAACTCGGCCTTGTCCCACTGCGCGTAATCGAGCCCACCGAGCTTGAGCGCGCCGCCGGACGGCGTGATCGCGCCGATCAGCATCCGCGCCAATGTGCTTTTACCGGATCCGCTTGGCCCGACGATGCCGATGGCATGGCCCTTATCGATCTCGAACGAAACATCCTGCAACACCGGCTGCTTCCGTTCAGGCAATCGGTAGTCGATGCTGTCCGCGACCACTGCATGCTCGGTCACCGGAACGATCGTCCGCACCGGCTCGCGCGGAAACGCGCTCAACAGTTCGCGAACGCGGCGATAGCCCTCACGCGCAGCGTTAAACTGCTTGGCAGTTGCGACGCCCTGCTCGACCGGCACCAAAGCCCGACCGAGAATGATACTCGCGGCAAAAATTGTTGCCGGCATGATGCTGTGATCGATGGCAAGCCACGCGCCAGTGCCAAGCATCAGCGACTGCAGCAGCAGGCGCGCAAAGCGGATGCCCGAAGACACCGCCGCATTGCGATCGCTTGCAAAGGCCTGCTCGCGCACCATCTGGCCACGACTCCGGCTCCAGTGCTGGGCCACCGACTGTTTCATGCCCATGGCCACAATCACATCCGCATGCCGCAGCACATTCTCGGTGAACACGAACGACGCCTTGGACGACTCCTGCGCCGACCGCATCGGGCGGCTGGTGATGATCTCGTTGAAATAAGCAAGCCCGAGCAGGATCAACGCGCCGACCGTCGCAACCGTCCCAAGCACGGGATGAATGAGAAACAGGATCAGCAGATAGACCGGGATCCAGGGAAGATCGAACGCGAAATAAATGCCGGGACCGGTGATGAAAGCCCGGAAGTCGTCGAGTTCGCGCAGCTGCTGAGCGCCTTTGGAATAGCCTTGCTTCGCGGACCGCGCGATCAGGGCGTCGAATACCCGACCGGACAAGCGCCCGTCGAGAATGATGCCGAGACGGATCAGGATCTGCGCGCGGAGAGCATCAAGCGCCCCCATGGTCGCGAGCGCGACGATCAGAATGACGGTCAGAAGAACGAGCGTCGTGATGTTCTCATTGACGAGAACGCGATTATAGACCTGCATCAGGTAAAGCGGCGAACTGAGATACAGCAGATTGACGCAACCCGAAAAGATTGCAGCCATCACGAAGTGACGCCGCACCGATCTCAGCGCTTCGGCAAGCTCGTCGCGTTGATGATCCTCGGCCACGGCAAGCCCCTTCAAATGCGATCACTGAAATGGAAAACAGAACGTTTGGAGCAGCGGCCGGTACGCGCGAGGCGACCGGCCACCACTTGCGGGCTAAATGAGCCCTGAGATCGCAGCCTTAGAGAAGGCCGCCGAGCAGCCCGCCGTCATTGTTGTCGGAGCTGCTGTAATCCTGGCTGTCGCTGGACGATGACACACCGATCAGCGTCGGCGCGGAAAGGCCGAGGCCGATATCGCCAATGCCGGTAAAGCTCGATGAATCGCCATCGCCGCCATCGCTGTTGGACGAGTGCAGGATGTCGGAGGCCTGGAAGCCGAGCGCCGGGCTGGTGCCGATCGTCGTACCAAAATCGTTGGAATCGTTCGTGAACTGAATATCGTCAGCCATAATTGAATCCTTCTCTGTGAGTTGAGCTCACCTTGGTTTCAAAAATGACGGCCGCGACCCGACCGCCATTGCAGGCCCAACCGCATATTTGGCGAACTGTTGCGGTCACATTCTTGGAAAATTGTCGTCAACTTTGCGGGATCGTCGCCACAAATGATGCGACAATCTGACTCGCAGCTGAGCCCTTGGCCTGTGGAAATAGACATCGGCTCTGGAAACGACGAACACATTTCGTCGACAAAGCGCCGGTCGGTCGCCCTGCTGCATACGCGAACTATATTTTTCGCAGGAATCAAAACTATTCGGCGTCTCCGCCGTAGGGAGAGATAATCAGCCTGCCCGCTTTGGCTTGCGCTCGACGACGACCATGGCCTGCTCGGCGGCACGGGTCATCAGCGCCGCATATTCCTGCCCGAACAGCACCTGGCAGAAACGGATCGCCGCTTTCGCCTGCATCTGGCGATAATTGCGCACGCGGGGCTCGCCCGCGCGCAGCGACTGCACCAGCGCTTCGGTGGACTTCTCGACATATTGCTGCAGGTCGGAATAGGTGCGCAGCGTCACCTCGTTGATCGCGAGTTCGCTGGCATAGGTCCGGCACACCGCGACGAAATTGATCAGCGCCACGACTTCCTCGACCTCGGCCGGATCGATGCTCGCGGTCGGGGCGATTTCCTTGTCCGGGCGCTGGCGCAGCAGGCGGCGGACACGGCCCGGCACGCTCTCGATTTCCGACTGCACCGTGCTCGAAATCTCGACACGGATCGACGCCATCTGGCGGCCCCATGTGGAGTCGTTGCGCATGTCGAGTTCGGTGCGCAAGCCGCGCACGCCGTCATGGGCGCTCTTGAGATGTTCCGGCGCACGATCGAGCATGCCGCGCTTGATGTCCTGACGCAGGCTCATGGCCACGGCATGGACATCCGCCAGCGCCATGGTCACGGCCACGCCGTACGGCGTCGCGGCGACGCGGATCTCGTCATCGGAGGATGCGATCTTCACCGCGATGCGGATGATCTGCCACGGCGATGTCAGCCGCTGCATGATCAGCGACAGCGCGAATGGCAGCACCTGCGGCGTGGTCAGGCTCGGCACGTTGAGGCCGCTATTGACCGAGGCAATCTGGGAGTCGCCGAAGCTGCGCAGCACGCCCGGCAGCTTGCCGGCGAAGGCATCGAGCTGCTCGCGGGCCTTGAGCAGCGCGCCGATGGACGGCAGGTCCTCGACCGCATGGGTCGGGCCGATGCGCGCCGAACGGCTGCCGCCTGCTCCCGACACCACATGCGCAATCGCGGCGGCTGCCGCCTGCTGGAATTTCTTGACCGCCCGCTCCACCGCGGCGGCATTGTCGCCCGCGGCAGCGATGGTGTCTTCAAACTCGCGGGTCGCATCCGGGACGTCGCGCTCCAGCCATTGCCAGATCGGCAACAGCGAGGCGCGGCGAACCTGGCCGGGGCGCTGCAAATGATTGCCATCGATGAGGAACGGTTCCAGCGACTTGAACACCAGGCGCGACGGGTCCTCGACCCGCGGCCGCACCGCGTCCTCATGGCCACGCACGACCCCGCGCAGCTGCTCGAGCACGAAATGGGCGACTTTGATGTCCTCGCCCCGCTCGATCGCCCGCTCATACTCGCGCATCAGAAGCATCTGCGACTGCGGTGGCAGTTGCGCGAGATAGTCCCGAAGTCGATCGATGGAGGTCTTGTTCATGCAGCCCAGAAATCAGGGTTTGCCGACGGGTTCAAGACCGCCAGCGACCACCGGATTGTGTAACACGAGCTGCGTTAAGAACCGGTTGAGGAACCGGCTCAGGCTGCCGCGGCCCAGGCGCCTTCCGGGCTCTTGCAGGCGGTGCCGCGGGTCGACTTGATGTCGCCGCTGACCGTGATCGTGTGCGAGAAACCACGGCACTGCAGGCCCTTCTGGCTGTAAAGCGGACCGGCAACAATATTGCCGTAGCGCCCGGATTCCACGTTCCGCCACGGCACCGGTGCTCCCGGCGCGCCGCGGTCCAGCGCCACCAGTTGCGCCTCATAGGCGAGCCGGCGGTCCTCGTCATTGAGTTGGGCGCCGATCTTGGTGCCGATCAGGCCGCCGAATGCGGCATTGGTCACGGCCGCGGCCGCGTTTTCCTCGGACAGGCCGACGGCGGATTTGGTGCTGCTATAGGCCCGCGCCAGGGTGTCGGTGCCAAGGCTCATGCCGCCATCCGACGTCGTCATGTCACAGCCGCCCAGCGCCAATGCCAGCGCGACAACACAAAGGGCCTTGAACTTGAACATCAACCCGGGCCTCAAACGCAAAACAGGTGAGCAGAGAAACGCAAAGACGTTACGAACGGGATAATTCAGGCGGGATCAGGGCGCAGCGCGGGAACCGGAGCAGCTAGACCGCGGGCAGGACGAGTTCCGCCCGCAGCCCGCCGATCGGCGCCTGGCCGAGCGTCAGGCCGCCACCATAAAGCGCGGCGAGATCGACCACGATGGACAGGCCGAGGCCGGAGCCCGGCTTGGTTTCGTCGAGGCGCTGGCCGCGGCGCGCCACCTGGGCGCGCTCGGCGTCGGACAGTCCCTTGCCGTCATCATCGACCACGATGCGCAGTTTCGGCGACGGATCATGCGCCCCCATCCGCTCGATCTCGACCACAATGGTGACATGGTGCTCGGCCCATTTGCAGGCATTATCGACGAGATTGCCGACCATCTCTTCGAGGTCCTGCTTCTCGCCGCGGAATTTCGCGTCGCCGTCGGCCTTCAGTTCGATGTCGCAGCCGCGATGGATCTTCTCCATGGTCCGGCACAGCGCTTCCAGCGCTGGCGTGACATCGGTGACGGTGCCGATGATGGTCACGCGGGCGGCGATGCGGGCGCGTTCGAGATGATGCGTGAGCTGGTCGCGCATCACATCGGCCTGCTCCAGCACCTTGCTCGCCAGCGGATCGGTGGCGCTGCCATTCTGCCGGGTGGTGTTGGCCTCGTTGACGATCACCGACAGCGGCGTCTTGATCGCATGCGCGAGATTGCCGACATGGGTCCGCGCGCGCTCCACGATGGCGCGGTTGGCATCGAGCAGCGCGTTCATCTCGCGCGCCAGCGGTGCAAGCTCGGCGGGATAGTTGCCCTCCAGCCGTTCGGTGCGGCCGGACCTGATATCGGAAATCGCTTCGGAAAGCCGCTTCAGCGGCACCAGACCGAAACGAACCTGGAACAGCGTCGTCAGCACCAGCACGATCGACAGCGCCGCAAAGGTGCCGCCGAGATAATAGTCGAACGCGCGCGTCTCCTCGGTGATCTCCGTGGCGTCACCGGCGACGCTGATGCGGAATTTGCCGTCGGCGCCGAGATCGACGGGACGCTCGACCAGCCGCAGATGCTGCCCTTCCGGCCCATCCACATAGCCGAGCCGCACGCCCGATGCGGTGAGTTCGGCGCCCTGATCCTCGAGTTTCGGCAGCTTCTTGTCCCACAGCGAGCGCGAGGCGCGGATCTCGGTCTTGTCGCCATCGGTCGGCGCGATTTCCCAATACCAGCCGGACAGCGGCAATTCGAACAGCGGCTCGCCGAGCGACGGCGTCTGCTGCTGTTCGGCGGGATCGGGTGGCGATGCAACCTCGGCCACCAGCGTGCGCAGATACAGATTGAGCCGGCGATCGAAGGCGCGCTCAGTGGCGCCGCGATAGACCGAGGACAGGATGATGCCGGTGATGAGCAGGATCACCACCACCCAGGCGGTCGCCGTCACGAACAGGCGGGTGGCGAGCGAATGCGGACGCTTCACGATGTGCCCCGATGAGATGAACGCGAAGCGATAGGCAAGCGCCGTAGATTCCCTCTCCCCTCCGGGGAGAGGGTTAGGGTGAGGGGAGCCACACACTCCGTCGGCGTGTAGCCCCTCACCCGGATTGCTTCGCAATCCGACCTCTCCCCGGTGGGAGAGGTGAAGAGAAGAGGCATCGCCATCACGTCGGCGCTTGCGGCGGCGTCAGGAGATAGCCGAGGCCACGCACGGTCTGGATAATATCGACGCCGAGCTTCTTGCGGATGCGGCCGACGAACACTTCGATCGTGTTCGAGTCGCGGTCGAAATCCTGATCGTAGAGATGCTCCACCAGTTCGGTACGCGAGATCACGCGGCCGGTGTGATGCATCAGATAGGATAGCAGCCGGTATTCGTGGCTCGTCATCTTGATCGGATTGCCGGACACGCTGACGCGGCCGGTGCGGGTATCCAGCACCACCGGGCCGCAGGACAGTTCCGACTGCGCATGACCGGTCGAGCGGCGCAGCAGCGCGCGGATGCGGGCCAGCACTTCCTCGAGATGAAACGGCTTCGCCACATAGTCGTCGGCGCCAGCGTCGAAGCCTTGCACCTTGTCGCTCCAGCGATCGCGCGCGGTGAGGATCAGCACCGGCATCACGCGATGATTGCGCCGCCAGGCTTCCAGCACCGAAATGCCATCCATCTTCGGCAGGCCGATATCGAGCACGACGGCGTCATAAGGTTCGCTGTCGCCGAGAAAGTGCCCCTCCTCGCCATCGAAGGCGCGGTCGACCACATAGCCGGCGTCGGTCAGCGCCGTGGTGAGCTGACGGTTGAGATCGGGATCATCTTCGACGACGAGCAGACGCAAGGCAGTTCTCCACGTTCACACGCCCGAGTGGAGCCCCCGGCGGGTGAACGCCAAATGAATACCGGCCGACCGCCGATATTACTTTTTCTTCACGCCCTCTTTGAGGAGGACAGTCTTGACCAGCTTTTCGATCATGCCGGGCGCATCCTGCCCGGTGACCGCGCTGACCTTTTCGCGGGTACGGCCGCTGATATAGACGCCTAGCACGCCGAACCGGAACCCCCAATAGGTCACCAGCAGCGCCGTAGCATTGACCAGCGCATTGATGGTCTGGATATCCCCGGTCCAGAACTCGTGCATCAGGACGGCCCAGAGCGCGGCGCATTCCACCGTCAATTCCAGCGCATAGGCCGGCCGCCACCAGCGCTGCAGGGGATCGTCGCTGGCGATCTCGGCCCGGATCGTCGCCTGGGTCTCGCTGATCGCCGCGCGCTGCGTCTCCGCCTCGGCACGGATCATCTCCGCCCAGCGCGCTTCGGCCTCGGCAAGCCTGGTCGGATCGGCGGATGGCAGGGCCGCCTGCACGCCGGCCGGTGTCAGCGTCACCGAGCCGATGGTCTTGGCCAGGATTTCGCCTGCGACGCCGCCGAGCGGTCCGCCCAGCGCCGTGCCGAGCATCGGCGCCCCCAGCGTGATCACCTGCTTTGCAAGATCGCCCCATTCCATGCTCATGCCCTCCGGAAGGCCGCGATCACCGCGGCGAGTATCGATGCGACGGTGGACGGCGCCGAACGCGGCGCGAGCGGCGGCGACGCGACGACGGGCGCGGTGGGCGCCGGCATGTCCCGCAACGCTGCTTTCCATCTCGCCAGCCACACCTTGCGCTCCGCCAGCCCGATGGCGCCGCCGTTCAATCGCCGGGTCACGCCGACCACATCATCCGCTTTGGCGAACGGCAGACAGCCGCAATTGATGAAATCGGACACCGCGCAATCGAGGAAGTGTCGGGGATCAATCAGCAGCTCCGGCTGTTCGATCACGTCCAGCCCGGTGGCTGTCTTCACCCGCGCATAGCCTTCGCGGCCGGTGGTCTGCGCGCCGCCGCGGCCGCGGAAATTCCAGCCGTCGTCCGAGCCCGCGCGATTGCCCATGCGGCCGTTATAGACCTTGTTGGCGAGCGCCCGCGGATTGCCCGCGTAAGGCTGTGCACTCGCCAGCGTCGGAAACCGCGACGGCCAGACCTGCATCATGCGGCCGGCGGTGTAGTTCAGGTTCTCGACGATGTCGCGCCCTGCCCCGCATTCGTGGCTGATCTGCGCCATCACATGCGCGACCAGTTGCGGCGTGACGATGCCGTAGCGTGCGAATACCTGGTCCGACGATTGCACGATGCCCGCGATCAATCGGGGCACGCGACTATCGCCCCGCGGCCACAGGCGCCGCAAGGTGGCTTCATCGAGATGCATGATGCTGTCCTCTGGTTACATCGAATGCGGGAAGCCACGACATACTCACCCCTCATCCTGAGGAGCCGCGTAGCGGCGTCTCGAAGGATGGCGGCACGCTCCGAGCGCGCTATCTCATGGTTCGAGACGGCGCTATCGCGCCTCCTCACCATGAGGGACGGAGATGGGCGCGCCGTTCAGCCTGATCAGGGAATGCGATAACCGTAAAAGCTGTTCTGCGCGGCAGCGACGTAGCCATCATTGGTTTCCATGATGGCCCAGACAGCGATGGCGTCGCCCGCAGCGAGCTTGAGCACGACATTGGCGGATAGCGACGAGCGGTTGTTCACCAGCGCAGACGATGTCTGCATGCGCGCATCATCGACCAGCTCGACGCCGTTCTTGTACAGCGTCGCAGTCATGGAGGCCGGCAGCGCTGCATTGGCCTTGAACAACACGCGATAGCCGAGCGCATAGTAACCCGCGACCGGCGCGACGAACTGATTGTTGGCAGCATCGAACGTGTTGAAATCATTGTGACGCGCATTGTTGAACTGCACTTTGGTCCAGCTGTTCGCGGCACAGTATTTGTCGAAGTTGAGATAGGCGGAGAATTTCGCCGACTGGGCGAGACTGACCTGCCCGCTGGCGCGATCGATGGTCAGCGCATCCTTGAAGGTCGAACCGTCCGCAGACACCTTGACGGCAAGATCGTCGCTGCCGAGCGTTCCGAGCAGCGCACGCGCGGAGAAACCGGTTTGCAGCACCAGCGCTGCATCCTTCGCGGCCGCAGACTTGTTCAGCACCATGCGGACATCGCCCGTGCCTGGTGTGACGTCATCATGCGAGAGCAAAACCGCATTCGACTTGATGCTCAGGCGATTGGTCGCATCGGCCGTGGTGTTGATGCCGAGATGCGCGGCCTGATCGAGCACGTCGCGCCAGGCGGTGCCTGTGAATACTTTCAGCCCGCCATCCGCTACCGACCAGATGGTCCACCCCTGCTGCGGGGCAAGAAATTTCCAGGCACCGTCCTGCCAGCAGGCGATCTCGGTCTCGTGCCCTACCCAGTCGCCGGTCGCGCTGGCCGCGACCACATAGCGCTCGCCGTTATACGGCGTAATCGGCGGCGCGCTATGCGTCATGTCGGTGACAGCCGCCTGCACGGCGGAATCAAGAATGCGCAGCGCCTCGTTATGCGTGACATGCTTCTGCGCCTGCCCGGCATCGATATAAGGCAGTCGGAGATTGGGAGTATCGGTCATAACATGCTCGCTCTCTCAGCAGTCATTGCGAGGAGCCCTTGCGACGAAGCAATCCAGAGCCCGCACGAAGGAAGAACTGGATTGCTTCGTCGCCTTCGGCTCCTCGCAATGACGATCAAATTGAAATCGTGATATCAGTCGCCCAGCCTGCGCCGACGGTGCATGACACTTGCGCCACGCGAAGATGCAGGCTCGCTTGCGGCGTGCCGAAATCGGCGAGTTCGTCGGCTGCCGCATAAAGCACCTGCGGTGTCGTGCAGGTGATGCTGCGCATGACGACGTCGTCGGCCATGATCTCGAGCCGATAGTGCTCGGCATCCTCGCCGAGCGGCACCTCGCCGGCCCAGCCATCGCCGTCGATCCGCGTGCGGCGGATCCAGCTGACATGCACGCCGTCGCTTTTGCGCTTGGCCGTGACATGAACCGGCGCCAGCGGCAGCAGCGCGGTGCGGTCCGGCACCACCGTCACCGCAATCGCACTGGGATCGTCGGTGCTGCGCCCGCGGCCGACGAGCCGCAGCGACAGCGGCCGGTCCAGTGCATCCAGTCCGCTGGCGATGGGCACGAGGCTGCCGTCGAGCAGGACGAACCGGGAGCCCGCCGGCAACAGGGGCGCCATCGCCTGTTCGGAGCCGCACTGCCCGCGCAACAGGCGCGACAGGCGATAGGTCCGTTGATCCACGAGTTCGGCCTGCGCGAATTGCAGGATCTCCCATCGTCCATCGCCATTCTGCACCGCCGCTGCATTGCCGCCACCCAGCACCCGCGCATCCGACAGCGATGTCAGCGCGCCGCCCGAGAGCCTCACGCGGACCACCGACGCGTGATCCCAGCGCGCCGCCGGCCCTGCAGGCAACGGATCGATCGTCTCGCCGATCACCGCCGGCAAGGTCGCGCTCGCCGCAACCTGGAAACTCGCATCGTCCTTCGACTGCCAGATCGTGACACCACCCGGCCAGGGATTGGCAAACACCGCGAGGCGCGTGAGTACATCGGGATTGCCACTGTCGATCACCGGCAGATTGAGCGCCACCACCTGCACCGGCCCGAGCGCCGCCGGCATCGCCGGCGCCCGGATCGTCGGCATCGGGAGCGGTACGTCGAACAGGTCGGGATCGATGCTGCGGGCCGTCACCTGTCGCGCATCGGTGTCCACGATGCCGTCGATCTCGAAAAGCCGCCGCCGCGCGTCCAATGTCAGCGCCACCACATCGCCTGGCGCCAGCTTGAGCGTCACCTTGCCAAGCGCAAATTCGGCGCGCTCGCGTCCGGCCCAGAGATCCTGCAGCCAGACGTCCGCGCGCTGCGTCGCCGCCGCATCGCTGGTGATGACGGCGAGATCGGCCTGCAGCAGACGATGGGCTCCGCCGGTCAGCTTTCGCGAGGTCACCGCCGCGCGGCGATAATCGGCCAGCGCATCGGAAAAGCCGATACCGACTTGCAACGGCAGTTCGGTCTCCTGCGCGCGCACCACCTGCGCCAGCGCCCCTTGCTCCGGTGCGACGAGATCGTCTTCAGAAAACTCGGCCACGACATCGCCGCCGCGCGGTACGAAGCGCAGCACGCCATCTGCCGCCGTCGCGTTGAACGCATAGGCTACCGCAAGCGGCTCGATCATCGCGCGCGGCGTCATCGGCCGATCGACCACATAGCCGTCGCAGCCGCCACGCAGCGCGCGGGCATCGATGCCGGTCACGCCGCTATCACTGGCCAGCCGTTCCACCAGCGCATCCAGCGGCGCGCCGCCGAGCCGGCCGTTGAGCCAATGGCCGGTATGCCAGTTGGCGCCGTCGCTCCACACATCCTGCGCCGCCGGAAACACCGGATATGGCCGGGAATCCCAGCTCCACAGATGGATGGCGGACACATCGATCATCCGCCCGCCATAGATTGGCGACACCGGATTGAGCGCATCGCTCGCGCCGAAAGCGGGATCGAAGGCCGACAGCAGCGCCTCCAGATAGCGCCGCTGCATCAGGTCATCGCGCGCGCCGTTGGAGAAATATGGCGCAGAATTCTCCGACGATTTCGGATCGGGAAACACGCTCGGCTGATTGGCACCCTTGTCCACCGCAGGACAACCCACTTCGGTGAGCCAGATCGGCTTGCTCTTCGGCACCCACGCACTCGCGCCGACCTCGACGCCGCCGACACGCGGGTGATGTTCATTCGCCCACCAGCCCCACAGATCCTTGAGGCGAAACATCCATGGCTTGCCGAGACCATCGGTGAGCGGCAGGCGCGCCTGCGCGGCCCGCCCCTCGTCATCGGCATAGTACCAGTCAAAGGTCTCGCCGCCGTCGACATTGCCGCGCAGATAGGCGCGGTCATAAATCGAACTCGCCTGCGCACGATCGAGATGAAAGGCGCCGTCGCGCCAGTCGGACAGCGGCGCGTAATAATCGATGCCCACCGCATCCACGGATGGCGATGCCCAGAGCACATCGAGCGGAAAGCGCACCTCCGACGCGTCCGATGTCACCACATCGGCACCATATTCGGTCCAATCGGCGCCATAGGTGACCACCGTGCCGCCGCCGACAATGGCCTTCACATCCGATGCCAATGCAGCGAGTTGCGTCACTGCGGGATAGACACCCGCGCCCGATCGCACATGCGTCAGTCCGCGCAATTCCGAGCCGATCAGGAATGCATCGATACCACCCGCTGCCATGACGAGCTGCGCATAGTGCAGCACCATGCGGCGATAATTCCACACGCCGCCACTGAAGAACGCGTTCACCTGCGTCGCTGCAGTTGCAGTCCCCTGCGGCGACCCGGCAACACCCGGGGCGGGATCGCAGGTGATCCGCCCGCGCCATGGATAGGCCGGTTGCGATGCGGCTCCGGTCCATGGGTCCGGCAGTGCATTGCCCGCAGCGATATCCATCATGACGAATGGATAGAGCGTCACCTTCAATCCGCGCGCTTTCAGCTCCGCGATCAGCTGCAGCACGCTGTCATCGGAGGGCGTGCCGCCGAAGGCCGGCCGGCCGCCGGATTGCGACACCACGTAAGCAAGCGCGCGCGCCACACCATTGACCGACCACAGCAACGGGTCGGTGAGTTTGCCCGCACTATCGACACCAGGCTGCACCCGACACTCGCCGGCGCGCAGATCGGAGCCGAACCAGGCCACCACAATGGCAACACGCTCGAGGTTTGGACACATGCCCTGCAGGTCGTCGAGCGCCGCCACCACATCGGATCGTGCCGATGCGATGTGCCGGTTCTCAGGCGCCGCCTGTCCGGGCCCGAGCACCTGCACCACTGCGGACGTCGCATAGCCGAATTCCGTGGTGCCGGGGATCAGCGTCACCGCCCGCGTCATCTGCTCCAGCAGGCCGATCGGCCTGACGATCTCGAATGACAGTTGCGGAATGCGATTGCCGAAATTCGCCAGCGGCAGCCGTTCGAACACCACATAAGCGAGGCCGCGATAGGCCGGCGCATGACCGGCGCCTTCCTTGGCGACGATCAACGCGTCCGGCGGCTGATCCTCGGTGCCGCGATAAACGCGAAAATTGAGGCCGTCGAGATCCAACGGCTTGCCATCGGCCCAGACACGCGCCACGCGGCCGATCACACCTTCGCACAGGCCGATGGCGACATTCGCGAAGTAGCTGTAGGTCTCCGGGCCGTCGATGGCACCGCCAAATCCCTTGCCGCCCGATGCACTTTCGTCGGTGCCCGCGATTTCCTCGAGCTGCGTCGCCCAGATCACCTGCCCGGCCAACCGCGCACGACCATAGACGCGCGGGATCGGCGCGCCTTCGGACGAGGCCATCACATCGAGGCTGCCAAGCCGGGGTCCATCGCGGCCGGCGCCCGATCCGGACAGCGCCTTGTCGATCATGCCGCCGAGCTTCGCACCGGCGATGTCGCCGATCAGCCATCCCAGCGGCCCGAACATCCCGCCGATGGCGCCGCCAGCCGTTGTGAGCGCGAGCGTGGACATGAAGCTACCTGTATGGTCTCGCGGAAATGCAAAGAGCCCCGGCACGCCGGGGCTCTGCAGTCATCCGTATCTGGCATTCAGCACAAGGACGCTGCGTTCAACCAGCCTTCTTTGCAAACATCGCACGATCACGCTCAGCCCGCTCCAGCAGGCGCTTGCGAAGATGCTTCTCTCCACGCTCGATCGCACGGTTCGCTTCTTTCACCACACCTGCTTCGACCGCGGTGTCAGCAGGAAGTCCCTTATACGAAACCATCCAGCCGGCCACTTCGGCCCAGTCCCATAAAGGCGTATCAGACGTCACGCGTGCGACCGGCGCGGGAAAGCGCTTTGCCCCCACGGCATTTGCATATTTTGAGATGGCAGCGCGCGTCAGTGCAGTACGCCCGGCAATGTCTGACAAGTTCACCAACGGATCGGGCTCGATCCGATCGACGACAGCGCCAGCAGCGACCACGTTCTCGACCGCGGACGCAATGGCATGCGCCAGCGAATCCGCCTCGCGGGCAAAGTCGATGATCGTGTGCCCCTTCTGGAACGCCACCAGCGCGTCATCGCATCCGGCATCGTAGAAACGATCACCGAAATCCTCAGCTGCGGGATCGACGCCGGACGCCACGATGCTGAATTCAAATGTCTTCATGTTTGCCCCCGCTCGCGCTGGTGCGGGCATCGCTCGACGGCCCGTCGAATCTGCTTCGCATGGTTTTCGGCATTTCTCGGCGTTCCGTTCACCTGCTGTGCGCATCCGTCCCGGTCCGCGTGTTCACAAAACAACCGGCCCCAATGACCCATTTTCCGAAACCGCCACCCCATGGATTCCGCATGGCAAATGGCTGCCTCGACCTCCTTGCTGGTATGGGTCGGCCTGACCACGGACGTACTCCAATCATAAGACACCGTTGACACATGTCAACAATACTTGCAGAAGGCGAGGAAGGGTGTATCGCTACCGGACGCTACCTTTGCGTGCCGGACGGAAACAAGTCGTTTCAGCGGTTTTGGGAAATCGAAATGCAAAAGCCAGCCGCCGTCGCCACCACGGCGCGAGTGCGACTTCGCATACCGCGGCGCCGTCATGGGCGTGGATCATGGTGGCGTCCCCACTCGCGATAGCCGCGTGTTTCGCCACGCAGCCAGTGCGCCATCGAAACAGCAGCACGTCGCCGGCCTCGAACGCAGCGGGATCGATCGCGACGAGATGCCGATGCGCCGCGCGCGCCAGCGTTTCTTCGCTGCGCGCTTCGGCCCAGTCCGGCGCGTAAGGCGGCGGCACTTCCGGTTCCTCGCCCAGGCAGTTGCGCCAGACGCCGCGAATTAGTCCCAGGCAATCGCAGCCGATGCCTTTCACCGATGCCTGATGACGATACGGCGTGCCGATCCAGCTTCGCGCCTCGTCAACCACCGCGGCGCGCGTGAGAAGGTCCATCATCGCTTTCCTGCGGTGTCGCGTCCTGCGCATTACGTCATCTGCGCCGACATATCTCGTGATGCCGTCTCGTCCGATCGAAGGACGCCACGTCTTTCCACCCTCTGCTAGCGAAGCGCCCGCCGCTCTCGCCCATGACGAGAGCCATGGCGATCAAATCAAAGGAAACGAGAACGATGACGCATAACGGCAAGTGCTTTTGTGGTGCAGTGGAGATCGAGGTCAGCGGTGCGCCCGAAGCCATGGGCTATTGTCACTGCAGTTCGTGTCGTTCCTGGTCGGGCGGACCGGTGAACGCTTTCAGCCTGTGGCAACCATCTGCCGTGCGCGTCACCTCCGGTGCGGAACACATCGCGACATTCCAGAAAGGCGAGCTCAGCCAGCGGCAATATTGCGCCAAATGCGGCGGCCACCTGATGACCAATCATCCGCCCTTCGGCCTGGTCGATGTTTTCACGGCGACGATCCCGACCCTGCATTTCGAGCCGGTCGTGCATGTGAACTATGCCGAGACCGTGCTGCCGATGAAGGACGGCCTGCCGAAGCTGAAAGATTTTCCGGCGGAGCTCGGTGGCTCCGGCGAAGCCATTGCCGAATGATGCACAGGAGATCCCCCATGAACATAAACATGAACATGCCTATGATCCGAACAAGCCTTGCGGTTGTGGCCCCGCTGATCGCGCTATCCGCCACTGCGTCTGCACAGGTGCCGCAAAGCATCGCCGAGCCCGACGCTACCATCGTCGCGATCTATCATGCCGAAGGCACGCAGATTTACGAATGCACGGCCGACGCCGACAAGCAACTGTCCTGGGTGTTTCGCGAACCGACGGCGAGCCTGTTCGCCGATGGTCTCACGGTCGGCCGTCACTATGCCGGACCGCGCTGGGAACTGAGTGATGGAAGCATCGTCGCGGCCAAACCGGTGGGGCGTGCGCCGGGCAAGACCGCTGGCGATATCCAGTGGCTGAAGCTCGCTGTCACCGTCAATCGCGGCGACGGCAAGCTTGCGCATGTCGATGTCATCCAGCGCATCAACACCTCAGGCGGCGTTGCAAGTGGCCGATGTGAGGAGGCGGGCCAGCTGCTCAACGTCCCCTACTCCGCCGACTACGCATTCCTGCGCAAAGACTGAAACGGCAACAGTTTCGCATTCAATTCAAAATGACGGCGCCCGCAGCGCCGTCATTTTGTTATCGGGCCAATTTTTATCAGACCTGAGAAGATGCAGATGTCCACGCCGGACGAATTATTCCCCATCCACACCGGGAAATATTTTATACACACAACTACACTTTTTGCGTGTCCAGCCACGACGCGCAGCGCGAAGCCCCCTATCGTCCGGACACTTGCTGCAGCGACGTCATGTGATGTCGCAACATCGCGACCGGTCGCGATATCCAGGCAGCTATCCAGGGACCATGCCCGTGACTTCGCTCTGGCCCATCGCCGCTCGTCTCATGTCGCCTGAACTCGGCGACAGCAGTCAGGATCTCAGCGACCTGATCGGGTGCGTGTATGACACCGTCCTCGATTCATCGTCGTGGACCGGCGTGATCGAAAAGGCCATGCAGTTCGTCGGCGGCATTGGCGCCAGTCTCTACACCAAGAATGCAGCGCTGCCGTCCGGCCACGCCCATCACGTCATCGGAATCGCGCAGGAATATCAGGACTCCTACTTCAGCAAATATGTCGCTTTCGATCCCACCACCACCGGGCAATTCTTTGCCGAGGTCGATGAACCCATCGGCATCGAGGATGTCCTGCCTTTCAGCGATTTCACCGAGACCCGATTCTATCGCGAATGGGCGCAGCCACAGGGGCTGGTGGATTGCCTCAGCACGGTGCTCGACAAATCGGTGACCAATGTCGCCATGTTCGGCGTCTTCCGCCATGTCCGCGACGGCGTCGCAGATGATGCCGCGCGCCACCGGCTGCGACTGCTGGCACCGCATATTCGCCGCGCCGTCATGATCGGCCGCATTTTCGATCTGAAGACGAGCGAAGCGGCCACGCTGGCCGATACGCTCGACGGGCTGAGCGTCGGCCTGTTTCTCGTCAGCTCGCAGGGCCGTATCGTTCACGCCAATGCGGCCGGACATGCTTTGCTCGACAGCGCCGATATCCTGCGTGCCGTATCGGGGCGTCTCGTTGCCGCCGACGGTCAGGCAGACCGCACCTTGCGCGATGCCTATGCCGCTGCGGCCCAAGGCGATGAGGCACTCGGCACCCGCGGCATTGCGGTCCCGCTCATGGGCCAGGACGAAACGCGCTATCTCGCCCACCTCCTCCCGCTGACATCGGGTGCCCGCCGCGACGCCGGCCTGACGCGCAGCGCCGCTGCAGCTTTGTTCGTGCGCAAGGCCGAGCTCTCCGTCGCATCGCCGCCGGAAGTAATCAGCAAGGCCTTCAAGCTGACACCATCCGAATTGCGCGTGCTGCTCGCCATCGTCGAGGTCGGTGGCGTGCCCGATGTGGCCGCAGCACTCGGCGTGGCCGAAACCACCATCAAGACGCATCTCGGCCGGTTGTTCGAAAAGACCGGTGCGACGCGGCAGGCCGATCTCGTCAAACTGTTTGCCGGCTACAGCACGCCGCTGATTGCCTGACCACACATTGCACGCGGATGTGATGCCGCCTCCATCGATCGAACGACGATCGCGCGAGCGGATCCCGCAATGGTCCCACGAGTCACCTCGTCCGGAGATCGTCGTCGATGCCGTTGCGCCACCTGTTCTACCTGATCGTTACCGTCTGTTTCCTCACTGCCCACGGCTTCGCCATTCTCAAGATCGCCGATGTCGCGCACGAGCCCGCGCCGGCCATGCTGTCTGCGGGCGATTGATTGCCTACGCTGCGCCGAACAGCGAACCGCCGCTGCCGTCGGACAGCGCGCCCGGAAGCGGATAGCTCAGGATGAAATCATTGCCGGGGATATGCGGGAAGCCGCGAAAATTCGCGACATTGGCGAAGCGATCGCGGCAGGTCGCCAGCGTCTTGTCGCAGCCGGCGGTGATAGTGAAGGCATCGCCGATCTCGACCGGCTCCGGCATCGTCTGCCACAGCCGCAACACGACCTCGTCGTCTTCAACGCGATGCTGCTTGACCTCGGTGGCCAGGCCGGCATTGCCGCCGCTGCTCCAGCGCAAGCGGCCCGACGTGAACAGCCCGCTATCGAAACTGGCGAGCCCTGCAACCACGAAGGTCGACGAGCTCGACAACGCCGTCACGGTGCCTTCCCCCGCAAGCAATGGATTGGACAACACCACACGGCAGCGGCCATCACCGAGATCGGCGCCGCATGTCGCTGTGAACAGCCGCCCGCTTTCCTGCGACAATAAATCAGCCATGCCACGCAGCTCCGCAACGAAGGCGATGCCCTCGCGCTTGACCTCGCCGAGCAGGCTTCGCGCGGTGAGGACACGCAACGTGACATCGCTCCAGTCCACCAGCCAGGTTTCGATCTCCGCCGCATCATAGCGGCCGGCCGCGAGATCATCCGCGTTCAACCCGTCGCTATCGAACGCGCCCGCGATGTCGCCGCCCTCCACCGACAGGTCGAAACGGCTGCTCGCTTCAGACGCCGCGAAGCCCGTGCCGGCGCGAAAGGTGACGCTGTCGAAGACAAGATCATCATCGTGATCAGTGAATCCCGCCACGACGCCATCGCGCCGCGTCAGTTTCCACGCCTGCGCCATTGTCGTGACGCCCGTTGCAAGCCTCATCTGCAACGCTTCGGGGATCGTCCTCATGGGCGGATCTCCACCACCGGGATTTTCGGGATCGCGCCGGCCGCAAAGGCGGAGAGATCGACTTCGAGATAGTCGGTGTCGAAACGCACGGGCACGTCGAACTGAAAGCCCGCGGTCACCGCAGCGCCGGTCGCAGGTGCAGCGACCAGCGTCACCAGCCCGGTGGTCATATCGCAGCTGAATGCACTCGACGACAGTTCGTGGCCGTTCACCGCAACGCGTACACTGCCTGTCACCGGCTTGGTGATCGGCCGCGGATATGGCGCGAAGGCGCTGCCATAGGTCTTCACCAGCTGAAACGCTTTCCGCGCGCCATCGCCGGTCCCGATGCCCTGGTCCAGCGGCGTGATCCCCGCGATGCCCGAGATCTGATCGAGGCGGTCGCGCCAGCGAAAGCCATGGAGCCGCCCGCGTCGCTCCTCGAAAAACGCGACGGCGCTGCGCAGCGCCGTCAGCGTCTTGATGCCGTAGCCCGCATCATAGCGCCGCCGCGAATGCGCCCAGCGCGCATTGCGTTCTTCGCGGCCGGAGCCGAATGACACGATCTCGGTGCGCCGCTCCGGCCCACCCGCGCTCTTCAGCGCGATATCGAGCGGAAACAGCACCTCATGAAAGCCTGACATGGGAATGCTCCGCTACAGATTGCGCTGCCCGCGCGCCACCGCACGGGCGATCTGGCCGGTGACATAGGTCTCCGACCTGCGAAAGCTTGCGGCATCGGGTGTCGCGATCTGCACATGGATCGTGTTGCCACCGCTTTGCGCGGCCACACCAAGACTGCCATCGGCGCCGCGCTGCAGCGGCATGATCGCCTCTGGCCCGGCCTCTCCGGCCAGGCCCGTGCCCCCCGCGATCGGAAAATAGGTCGGCGTGCCGATTACCCCGCCCGCGGCAAATGCCTTGACCGAATGGCCGAAGGCCCGCGTCATCGTCGCCGCAAAACCATTCGCGGCTGCCGTGAGCCCGTCCATATCGGCCACCCCCGTCTCGAATTTATCCGTCTCGCTCATCGGCGCCCTCGTGATCGGGAAACTGCTGCATCAAGGCGTCGAGCCCTGCACGGTCAATCGCGACCGGCACCGGCCCCTGCACCGCGATCATTGCTGCGGCGAGTTCGCGCGGCGTCATGCGCCAGAACGCATCTGGCGACAGCCGCAGCACGCCGAAGCCGAACTGCATCGCGCGGTCCCACGGAAATGGCGTCATGGCGCCTGCTCCCCGAAACTCGCGGCGATCAGCTCCGCCGCGATGCCGACAAAGCCCGCGGCGCCGCCGGCCGCGGTCATCGCCGCCACCTCGTCATCCCCGATGGCTTCGCCGGCACCGCGCAACCCGGCGCCGATGATGCGGATGAGATCACGCGCCGACAGCCGGCCCGCTCCAAAACGCTCGGCCAATGCGACGAGATCGCCGCTGCCGAACGCAGCTTCCAGCTCCGCCAGCGCACCCAGCGTCAGCACCAGCACGCGTGTCCGCCCGCCAATCTCTGCGGCGATTTCGCCGCGATGTCGGTTCGCCATGCGCATCGCCTCACGCCGCCACGAAAGTCAGCGACCCCGCCGACTCCAGCGCGATGTCGAACGTCACCTCGCCATTGTGCTCGCCGGCGAATTCCAGGCTGGCGATCTGGAACAGGCCGGTGATGGTGCCGAAATCCGGCACCGCGACCTGGCAGTTGCCGATGACCCCGTCGAAGAACTGCTGCCGCACCAGCGCATCCGATGCGCCGTCCTTGAACAGCCCGCGGCCGGACAGCGAAGCGCGGCGCACACCGGCACCCGCCAGCAATTCACGCCAGCGATCGACGGACTCCGCATGGGTGATATCGACCAGCTCCGCATTGAACGCGATGCGCCGGCTGCGCAGCCCGGCCACCGTCACATAGGTGGTGCCGTTATGGATCTTGAGCAGCAGATCCTTGCCCTTCTGTGCCGCCATGTTGCGCTCCGTCAGCTCAAGGGTTCGGTGACCGCGCGAAACCGCACCACCGCGTGATAGGTGCGGCCGTCACGCTCGCGGCGGATGTCGGCCACCGCAAATCGCAGATTGACGAGCCGATGGCCGGAAGGCGTCAGCGGCGCATCATCGAGTGCCGCCAGCAGCGCGCCGGCGATCACATGCGCCTCCTTGTGGCCGCCCTGCCGCGACCACGCATGCAGCTCCAGCCGATGCTCCTGCACATCGCCGTCATCGGTGGAGATGTCGCTGATCCCACCGTCGCCGAGCGTCACATAGGGAAAGGCCGCATCGCGCGGCACCTCGTCATGCACATGCGCGCCGCCGAGCGCGGCGATGAGCGCCGTATCGGCTTTCAGCGCCGCATGAATGGCCGCGCGCAGCGCGACATGGGCAGCAGGCATGATCCCCTCCCGGTGTCAGGTGATCCGATAGTCCACATGCAGTTCGGTGAAGCGGCGATCCGCGCTGTCGCGCAGCGCCGTGATGCGATAGATCCTGTCGCCATCGACCAGGCGATGCCGCAGCGACAGCGCGTGCCCACTGCGCAGCACGATGCGCAGCCGCACCACCGCGCCATCCGCATCGGCCTCGACGCCATGCTGCACGCTGTCCGGCATCACGGCGGCCCACACGGTGGCGACCGGCACATAGCCGCGCAGCACGCCACCCTGCCCGTCATCGCTCTCCACGGGCGCCTCGATGACGAGACGCGTCTTCATGCGGCCGGGATCTGTCATAGCGCCAGCATCCGATACGGCGCCACCAGCGCGCCGACGCCCGCGGGCACCATCGCCCCATCCGCCGTGGCCACGCGATGATCGTACCAATGCGCCAGCAGCAGCCGGATGGCGTGGCGCAGATCCGCCGGCACGTCAGAGGCATCGGCGCCATAGCCACACGCCACATCGAGCGCGATCCCCGCTTGCGCGCGGCCGGGCACCGGCAGCGCGAAACATGGCGCCGCAATCACGTTCGCCGCGCTATCGACGACGAACATCTCGCCATCGATCGCATGCGCCGTACCATCAGCGTCGAACACCTGCGCCGCCAAAAGCGCACGCAGCGGCCCGATCCGCGGCGCAAAGCGTCCGTCGCGCGGCCATGCGTCCAGCACGAAGCGCCAGGTCTGCGCCAGCAGCGCGCGCCGTGTCATCGCCTCCACATGAACGCGCGCCGCCGCAATCAATGCGGTGATGACGGCATCGTCATCCGCATGTTCGACGCGGATAAACGACTTCGCCTCGTCCAGCGTCAGCGGCTCCTGCGCTGGCGGTGTCAGCAGAATCGCAGCCATGCGGCCCTCGGCATATGTGATGGGACAAATCGGTGCATTGACATCGGGGTGGCGCGGCGGTGACATCCCGCCATGATTCAGACAGGTCGCGCGCTGGCCATGGCAGCGCTCACGTCATCGCTGATTGCTTCAGCGTTTATTTCGCCCGCGCAGGCGCTGGTCGGCGGCGCCGAACGGGATCAGAGCGCGCTCGGCCGCGCGGTGATCACCATTGTCGGCTCGCGCGGCAATTTCTGTTCCGGCACCTTGATCGCGCCGACGCTGGTGCTCTCCGCCGCGCATTGCGTGACGCCCGGCGCCAGCTACAAGATCGTGCAATATGATGCCGACCGGCAGCCGCAATTGCTGGCCGTGAAACGCGTCGCCGATCATCCCGGGTTCAATGCCCAGGGCATCAAGGCGCATCGCGCCAGCGCCGATGTCGCGCTGCTGCAGCTGAGCGATCCGCTGCCCGGCCGGACCACGCTGCCGCTCGGCATTCCCACCGAGCCGTTCCAGGCCGGCCAGAGCTACACAATCGCCGGCATCGGCGTGGCCGCGCGCGGCGATGGCAAGAGCGGCGGCACCGTGCGCTCGGCGCAGCTCGTCTCCACCAGCCATCCCGGCAAATTGCAGATCCGCCTGCTCGATCCCGCCACCAATAACGAACGCCCGGGATTGGGCGCCTGCACCGGCGACAGCGGCGGCCCGGTGCTGCAACAGCAGAACGGCCGCACTATCGTGATCGGCGTCATCTCCTGGTCCACAGGTGCAAAGAGCGCCGCCGGCTGCGGCGGCCTTACCGGCGTGACACCGCTGACGCTCTATCGCGACTGGATCGTGCAGACCGCGAAGGCCTGGGGTGTGAATTTGTAGGGTGGGCAAAGGCGTTTTTGCCGTGCCCACCTTCAAATGTCGCGCGCGTGAAGGTGGGCACGCTCCGCTATGCCCACCCTACAGCTGAGCGCCCATCGTTAACATTCGTGAAACCTTCTCCGCTATCCTTGACGAATCATGCGCAGCCTCGCCCTCATCCTGTTCCTCGCCGCCGCGACCACGGCAGACGCCGCCGATCTCGCGGGCCAGAGCCGCATCGGCGCCCTGTTCGCCGAGCCCGTGGCCAAGGGCCGCCGCGTCGTCGTGGCGAAGACGGAAAAGCCGGTCGAGGAACCGATCGTCACCTATGCGCCCGAAGTCTATGTCCCCTCGATCGTGCACGGCTATTACGGCAAGCCGAATTCCTATTATTACCGCTCCTATTATGGCACCAAGCCCGGCAACATCTTCGACCTCGGCCCGATTTCGTCGCGGGCGCCCTATGGCTGCGGTCTCTACGGATACTGCTGAGCCCCGGCGTAAGCCTGCGCGCGCGACGATACCTGCGAACGGATGACCGCGGCCTCGCCGGTTTGTGAACGTGCAACGCCGAAACGCATCACCACATCAGAGAGTAGCTTTCACCAGCAGCGGGGAAGCCACGTGGCCAAAGACGAAAAGACCGAAGCCGAACTCGAAGAGATGATCGCCCAGCGCATCGTGGTCGGCGGCGTCTATGTCTCCGTGCGCCCGGATCCCCTGCTCGGCTGGCGCCCCATGGTCATCACCGCACCGAAACACGCGACCTATGCGCAGAAGATGGCGGATGATGTCGCGGTGGAATTGCGGAAGAGGTTTGTGTTGAAGGGGTGAGCTCCGCCAATCGCTAAGCTCGAGCAGCGCTTTCGTAGCTATTTTGTCGGGGTCGCACCAGGTGTTGGGTCTTCTGTGGGTTTCGCCGGAGGCGTTACGGCTGTTCCACCAAGACCGAGAAACGGCAACGGCGTTTTCGCGTTCGCTCTCTGTGTGTCGCTCTGTTCGCTAGGAGCTTCCTGCTTCAACTCTTTGCTGGTGTAAACCCACGCGACGTAGACCATAAAAAATGCAAACGACATCGCAAAAATCATCAAGCCGGTAACCGACGACTTCACGGAAATCTTATTCTGCTCAAGAGTCAGCTCTTGAGACTGCGCGAGCTCCCCTTTTCCTCCGGATGCCAGCCGAAACGCTGCAAGAAGCTGCAAGGCGGCTAAGGCGATTCCGGAAATTGTGATAGCGACCACCATCCAAAGAATGACGGCACCATCGATCTGCTGATTGACCAGCGCTAGTCGCCTGATATTGAAATCCACAAGTATCGCTTCTCCGCGAACCTGCGTGTAGCAGTGCCAGGATATCTGCCCGAGAAGATCGAAATTGGGCTTCTCGATGCCTAGTTGTTTGATAGTCTCGGTTCGACAATTTGAGGCGCGGGAAGCTACATCGATTTGAGCGGGAACGGTAGGTTGCCAGCTCTTTAAAACAGGAACCAGCCCGAGCGTAAGAAGCACGGGAAACACAAGCGCCGCTGCCCAAACAGCCGCCAGCCATGATCGAGCTTTCATGACTACTGGGCCAGACCTGGCAACGGCCCGTTTGGCGTCGGACAAAAGCAAGCTGCTCCGACCGCTATCGGTATCGCCATATAACAGTAACCAAAATTCGTTACGCACGTGGGCGCAACGCTTCCCTGCTGAGTGACCGGCTGGCTCTGAAGCGACAGAGGCGGTTGAGGCGGCAATGCCATTCCAGACGCTGGCGGCATTGCGATCTGCGGCACTACAGGAGCCGGACTAGGATAGCTCGGCATCGCACTTCCGCCCGAACTGTTTCGAGGATTGGGCGCCGCTGACGGGATTCCCGGCATCTTACTTGGCAGATCGATCGATCCCGATTGCGCGGACACCTGCTCCAAAGAACTGGCACCCAAAATCGCTAAGACGGGCAGAAGAGTTGAAAACCGATGTCGAGAGCACGCCATCGTACCTCTCCAAATCGCGACCTTTTTAAAATGACCGTCATTGATAAAGTCAGCAATCTATAATTGATTTACTACAACATCACCACCTTAAACGTCAAGATTAATTGGTCAAAGCAGCCTGATCCTAGGCCCACCAAACGTCGGCCCCGTCATCAGCGACGTAATCCCCCAAACCATGGCATCCAGCCGATCCGGTGACCGACCACTGGACAGCCCCTCGACTCCGAAGTCGCACATCTCGTCTTCGAGATCGGGGAAGCAGCCGACATGCTTCACCTTGCCCTGTTCATAAAGCGCCGCCACCGGCTCGGCGCGCATATATTTGCCGCGCGTGGCATGCACTTCCTTGATCGGCACGGTGTGGTCCACCTCGCGCAGCACCGCGCGCACCATCTCGCCGCCCATATTCACTTCGGCGACGATATTGTTGGCGTTGTAGCGGCGATACAGCGCCATCGCCTTGTTCGCCCAGGCCGATGGCGACAGCCCCGCCGCCGAGGCATCTTCCAGTACATAGAACCAACCGCTCTCGGAGCGCCCTGTCACGACGAGGCCGCAGGCATCCGCGCCCTTGCGCGAGGTGCCGGGCGGATCGATCGCCACCACGATCTTTGACAGCGCGGGCGGCTCGATCACGCGACATGCCTCGATCACCGCCCGCGACCACAATGCATCCGGCCGGTCCTCAATCAGTTCGCCATCCAGCTCCTGCCGCCCCATCCGCGTGCCGGCATAGCGGCCAACCACCGCTTCAAAGAAGGCAGGCGACAGATAATCCTTGTTCGCCGATGTCGGCGCCCGCGTCACCCGCGTGCGAGGATCTGCCAGCAACCGCTTGATCAGCGGCAGCGGCCGCGGTGTCGTGGTGATCAACTGCCGCGGGTGTCTCCCAAGCCGCAGCCCGAATTGCAGCATATCGAAGGTCGCTTCCGCATAGCGCCACTTCGCCAATTCATCACACCACGCGGCCTCGAATTGCGGCCCACGCAGCGCCGCCGGTTCTTCGGCCGAAAACACTTCGCCGATGGCGCCATTCGGCCATTCCAGCCGTTTTCGCGAAGCGATCCATGTCGGTCGCTCCGCATGCGGACATATGCGTAGCAATCCAGACTCGCCCTCCAGCATCACCGCGCGGGCGTCATGCATTGTCTCGCCCACCAGCGCGATGCGCCCATGGGGACGGGTGGCATAGGGCGGCGTGCCATGCACCAGCGCGCGCACCCATTCGGCGCCCGTCCGCGTCTTGCCGGCGCCGCGCCCACCGAGCATGAGCCAGGTGGTCCATGGCCCGCCATTATTGCCGATGGCAGCATGCTCCTGATGCGAATGCGCGAAGGCTGCAAAATCCTGATCAAGCCGTAGCAGTGTCCGTGCCGCCTGCGTCTGCAGGAACGCCTCCGTCATCCCGGCTGCGGACAAACGCGTCCATGCGCTCCGCAAGCGCGCGACGGAATCCGTCGATATCGGTTGGCAGATCGTCATCGGTCAACACTCCGCCCTGCGCCGGCTCGCGCAGCCGGCGAACCTTGAACAGCACCTCCGTCAGCGTGGCCAGTGTCCGCGCAATGCGCTCCGCCTCGATCGAGCGATGCGTCACAGGCCCGAACTCGCTGCGAAGGGCCTCCAGCTTGCGCAGTTCTTTTTCGAGCGCCGCTTCAAGACGCGACGCGATGGCGGAAGAGACAGCAGGCGCTTCAGCCGCAGCGGTGATTTCGTCAAGTACGGGCTGCGTATCGGCCAGCTTGGTCCCACCGATTGCCTGATTGGCTTCCATGGTCAGCCTGATCGCCGGCGGCAAATCGCGAGGCGGCCGATCCTTACGCAGTTTCCAGCCTTCCTTGTGCGCCAGCGTATTGATTGTTTTGGCATGAACACCGAAGTCGGCTGCGATGGATGAGACCTTCTCGTCGGTTTCTTCGTAACGGTGCCGCAAATGCAAAACCGCCTCCGGCGTGAAACCGCGCATCGCACGTTTGGCGTAGGATGGTGAGGGCATCATGTTTCCTAACAGCCTCCTGGTGGAACGCCACTTGGGTGTCCCACCAGACAATCTCGACCGCAACAACCTGTTGCGACTGCGTCGCCTAGCTCACCGCAAACTTCAGCAGTTTGATCGCGTTGAAGTCCTGCCCCCGCCACTGACACGCATGGTCGTGCGGAAGCACATAGGGGGTTCCAGCGACACGCGTCGCGGAACACCCACACGTCCCGCGATCCACCGTGAAAAAGTTATGTATGTGAACATCTGCACCAAGCGCCTGCATCTGGGGCAAATAGACGTCGTCAGCGGCGAGATCGACGACAGCTACAGATAAATAGTGGCGTTCGCTATTGCATGTACCCGTGCGTGAGTTGATGCATACGCAATTTCCGCCTTGTCGGGGTCAGGCATTCTTCTTGAAGTAGTGCCTGGCCCATCCAGGCGTAAAATCTGAAGCCTCTACCCCGTCGCAAATTCTCGTAAACTGCTCGTCCGGCATTTCGCCCCGTGGCTTATATGTCCAGCCGGCCACGCATTTCGAGATATGGGCTGATCGCAGCTTCTCGATCTTGCCGTACATGACAAAGCTCTGCGCCGTTACGAAGTCATGACAGCCGGCATCCAGCACACATGTCGGATCGTGTTTGACGCCCGCCTTAACCGAACTCAGCGACACCGCAAGGTGAAACCCTTGTTCGCAGGCTTCCGTTAGAATAACGAACAAATGGTGCCGATCGGGATCATCATGCGTTCCCGATGGAATCAAGATGCACTTCTTTTTGGATGGCACCCATTCATCGAGCATGGGCCAGAGACTCGTCGAGAGACCGAAGCGCTTCAATTTCGCTCTCGATGTCTTGACTGTTCTCCTTGCCGAGAAATTTCAGGACGCGCTGATAAGGGATCGGCGTCGAAGATCCGTTGGGGTCTTCCCACTCCGGACAGTGCTGATGCGTATAGTCGCGCAATTCGAACGGCTTCATACCGCCAAACTTTTCCCAGATCGCATCCAGCACACGCAGCTCTGCCTTGGAAAGCTCATCCAGATCATCGATGGTAATGTCGGGCCGCGCGAGGCCAAGCTGATAGTCCGCCCGATCATTGACGAATTCAGACCACCCGCCCCGGTCCACCTCATAGCCATTGACGTAGTTATACGTCATCGACGTCACAGGACCGTGCGGCATGGACACAAGTTTGTCGAACAGGATCGGCATATCATAGCGATCGAGGAATTCACGATCAGCGAGATAAAGCAGCTTTGCGAGCTTCAGCACGTTGATCTTGCCGCCCGACTTGCTGGCAAAAAATGCAGCGACCTGGGCAGCCTTGCGAACCTTATATCCGGGAATGGACATATCGAGAGCCCTCAATCACGCTGCGAAAGTCGGCGCCCCACAATTGGCAATCGCGCTGGTACTCTATTTGTTCCACAGAGGCTGTTTCTATGCGTTCGTCCGGATTCTATCAATAGCCGGATGAATGGCAGCTTAAAGAAACACTACCAGGAGTGGCTGAACCGCCACATGATGTGGCAGCGCGTGATCCGAAGCGCCGCGACGACCAACCGGGGACAGAGCGCAAGCGAGCCTGCCCCCCATCCCCCGGAAGTCATTGAGCTCGTCAGCTCACCGCAAACTTCAGCAGCTTGATCGCATCAAAGTCCTGCACGCCGCCGCCCACCCGCTTTGTGGTGTAGAACAGCACATAGGGCTTAGAGCTATAGGGATCGCGCAGCACGCGCACGCCCTGGCGGTCCACGATCAGATAGCCGCGCTTGAAATCGCCGAAGGCGATGGACAGCGAATTTGCTCCGACATCCGGCATGTCCTCGGTATCCGCGAGCGGGAAGCCGATCAGGCTGGCGCGGCTGGAGGCGGTGGCCGGCGGCTGCCAGATATAGACGCCGGTGGTGTCCTTGAACTTGCGGATCAAGGCCTGCGTGCGGCGGTTCATCACGAAGGTCGCGTTCTGCCGATAGCCGGCCTTCAGCGCATAGATCAGATCGACCAGGCTGTCCGACGGATTGGAGGCCGCGAAGGCGCCCGCGACGCCGGTGGCGATATGGCCGAGATTGCCCCAGGTCCATGCGGCATTGGCCACCGTCGTGTAGTTTAGAAAGCCCTTCGGCTTGTTGACGCCGTCGCCATTGACGAAGGCGATGCCCTCCTGCTCGGCAAAGACCTGATCGATCTCGCTGGCCAGCCACTCGTCGAGATTGACCGCGGCGTCATCCAGCAGTGTCGCCGTGGCGGCCGGCATCGCGTAAAGCTCCATGGCCGGAAACGACAGCGCATCCAGCGTCGGAGATGCGGTCTGCGGCCGCGCTGCGGTCTCGCCGACCCAGCCGGTGGCCGGGCCCGAGGTCATGAACGGCTTCTTGTAGACGCTGCCGGAAATGGTGCGCACGCCGGCAATGCTGCGGATCGGTGAAATCGCCGCCAGCCGTTCGGCAATCACCGTGTCCAGCTCCACCGGCACCAGATAGCCGCCGTCGGGGTTCGAGCCCACGGACATCGCCTTGGTCTCGATGGCGCGCAGGCCCTCGCTGGCGCCCGAGCGCACATAGGCGTCGAAGGCCGATTTGTGCTCGCTCACCGCCGGCTTGCTGCCGGGCTCCGCCGCCATCACCGGCCGCGCCGCCCGTAGCACCACGGCATCCAGCCGCCGCTGCTGCGCATCCAGCGCCGCATTGATGCGGTCCACTTTCTGCTCCAGCAACACGTCACTGCGTTTGTGCTCGATCTCCGCCAGGCGCTCGTCATTGGCGGCCTTGAAGTCCTCGAAGGTCTGGCGAAGTTCGTCATAGCTTTCACGCGGCGTGGCGAAGCCGGCCGAAAAGCCAGCCTTGTGTTCGGGGGCAGCGTCGGTGAGATCGAAATTCATGATGTCGTCTCCGTGGGTTGAGATGGGGTGATTGGTGAGAAGAGCGCAGTGGCGCGGCCGATGCCGCGCAGCGCCTGTTTTCGAGCGGCGCGGGAGTGCAGTGAACACGCCACCACTCTCCCGCGCCTTGCAGGCGGCGGCGGTGCGTCCGCGCCGCCACCTGGACCCATTAATTGCTGCCATTCGCGCTCCGCGGCGCTGCGCAGGCGCGTCTGCTTCACGGCATCGACGCGAGCGCCGTCGAGCAGCGGGAATGTCACCAGCGAGATCTCCCAGAGATCGACCTCGTGCAGCCGGCGGATCCGCGTCTTCGGATCGATCGCACCGCGCCGGGTGCGATAGCCGATCGACAGCCCGTCCACGGCGCCGGCCTTGAGCAGCGCATAGAGTTCGCGCGCCCGCGTCACTTCGGGGATCAGCTTTCCGCGCGCCCACAGCCCGCGCATGTCTTCGCGCAGCTCCAGCCAGATACCCACGGGCTCTGAGGGATCGTGCTGGAACAGCATTGGAATGCGCCGGACGCCGCGCTGCTGCAGCGTCAGTTTGAAGGCGCCGGGCATCACCATGTCGCGCGCCTGGTCGATGGCGCCGAACAGCGAGGCATAGCCCTCGATGAGGCCATCCGGCGTCAGCGCCAGACGCGCGGGATCAGGCGTGGGCGCAAGCATGGCGACCTCGGGGATGAGGGGTGTGTGATTAAGCTTGGTCAGCAGTGTCCCCTCCCTCCAGCACAGCGAAGCTGTGCGCAGTGCGGAGGGTCAGGGCGAGCCACGGCGAAGCTCGCAGAGCGAAGACGGGTGGGGTGCTTCCACAAGTGATGTCGCTTGCGGACACACCCCACCCGTCTCGCAGCTCGCTGAACGCTCGCTGCGATCCACCCTCCCCGCTGCGCGGCTTCGCCGCTTGAGGGAGGGAAAAGAGCTACGCCTTTTGCCGCACGGCCTTGCGCCGCATCGGCGCATTCGCGCCGGGCGGCTGGCGTTGCAGCTGGTCGAGATGGGCGAGAAATTCGCGAAACACGCTCAGATGATCCTTCGCCGCCTTGGTCTCCGGCCGGATCGCGCGCAGCACGTCATGCAACCTGTCCATCATCGCACTCCTGGGAAGCGCGATCATTCGCGATCGCTTTGGCCATCATTGTCCGCGCCGCATTTGCGCCGCCCGACACGGCGATTGAACAGCGCCAGCTGGCGGACGAATTCGTCGAAGCGGCGCGACGCACCGGCCAGCTCGCGCAGCGCGAACAGCGCGGCGAGACTCGCCACCGACGCCCACAGGAACAGCGCCAGATGCGCGAGATCACCCCGCTCGTTGAAGGTGCGGATCAATTCATTCATCGGTTGGCCTTGAAACAAGAGAGGGCCGCGCCGGCGGCGTCACACAGCCGGCGGCGCCGTCACCGTAATGACCTCCACCGGCCCGCCCGGCACATGGTCGTCGAACACGCCGATCGCCAGCCGCCCGGTCTTCCAGGCATTGGTGTCGAGATTGCTGCGGTTCGCCAGCAGCAGCGGCCCGTCGGGATGGCGGTCATGGCCATGCACCACATGTTTGCCGCCGAGCCCGCTGTCGTCGTCATCGGCATAGCGCTTGGTCAGCAGCGTCCACACATCTTGCGCACGCAGCGGCAAGGCCGGTTCGACGCCGGCATGCACATAGACCCGGTGCGCATCCTCGTGAAACAGCGGCCGGCCATCGAGCCAGTCCACGTCATGCACCGGCACATCGGCGGCATCACCGCCATAGGACATCAGCGCAGCGTCGCCGCCCTTTTCCAGCCAGTCGGTAATGGCAATGTCGCCGCGCAGCGCCGCCACCATCAAGGCATCGTGATTGCCTTTCAGCGTCACCACGCGCCACGAGGCCGGCAGCCCCGTCCGCAGCCGCGCGATCACACCGCGCGAGTCCGGCCCCTTGTCGACGAAATCACCGAGCACGACCAATGTCGCCGGCGCGTCCATGGCATGCGCAACGATGCGCGCCAGTGCGAGATCCAGCAGGTCGCGGCGGCCGTGCAGATCGGGAATGACATAGGTCAGCGGCATCACATGACTCTATCCTGATGACTGGTTCACTTCCACCGGAGGCCCCGTCATCAATGTCGTCATCGTCCTGTCACAACAGCGAAACGCAGCCATGCCGAAACGACGGGCTGAGCTTGATGCAGCGCAAGCTGCGGATCACACGCTGTGTCACATTGTGCGCAACGCCCGATCAGGACGTGCCTCACGGAAACTGCCATGGCCGAGATCGACACCCCGCACACCACACACACGATCCAGGAGATCATTGCGCGCGAGCTCGACAAGTTCGAGCTGGAGGAAAGCGCGTTCAATGCCAGCGACCGCCGCGAACGCGCCGCCGCGCTCGGCCTGCCGCTGTCGCTCGATGACAAGGCGGATCGTGCCAGGCGCGAGCCGTCCTCGTCACATTAGGCGGTCCCCGCCCTGCACCGGCGCATAGCCCACCGCCGCGCGTTTTTCGTTCAGCGTCAAAAATTCCGCGGCATTGACGCGCTCCCATAACGCAACGCGATCGGCGGCCAATGCGTCGATGCGATCGGTGTCGATCTCGACGCGGATGCCGTCGCCATATTCGGGCGCCAGCCATTGCACCAGTGCATCGCCGGTGCGCGCGGCCAGCGGCAGCACGGTCTGGCGGAAGAACATGCGATTGGCTTCCTGGAAATTGGCGAATGTGTTGTCGCCGGGAATACCGAGCAGCATCGGCGGCACGCCGAAGGCCAAGGCGATCTCGCGCGCCGCGGTATGGCGCGCTTCAAGGAAATCCATGTCCTTCGGCGTCAGCGCCATCGGCTTCCAGTCGAGCCCGCCTTCCAGCAACAGCGGCCGGCCCGCATTGACCGCGCCCTGATAATTGCCCTCGAGCTCGCGCTTGAGGCGATCGAATTGCGCATCGTTGAGCACCGATCCCTCCGCGCCGGCATAGACCAGCGCGCCGGAGGGCCGCGCGGCATTGTCGAGCAGCGCCTTGTTCCATTTCGCCGAGGCGTTGTGCGTGTCGAGCGCGGTCGCCGCCGCATCGATGGGCGCGAGGCCATAGTGATCGTCGAGCGGATGGAAGAAGGTCAAATGCAGGATCGGCGGCACGCGGGTGGCGGTCTGGTCGAACCGCACGCTGCGGCCGTTGACATTGTAGTCGTAGGCGTCGGCCCAGCCGTCATGGCCGGCGATCAGCTTCATGCGGTCGGGCCGCAGCGCATAGAGTTCGCGCACGGCATCGTCCAGCGTCACCGCTTCGAGATAGGCATTGCCGGCGAGCAGCAGATGCGCGTAGAGCGTCTCGAAGAACACGCTGCCGTCCTGGCGCGGATTGGGCCGCGTCAACAGTTGCAGCAGCGGATGCGCCTCGCTTTCATCGGCGCCGTCGAACACGATGAAACGGCACGCCGCCGCATTCTCCGCGATCAGCCGGACGGCGCGATGCACGACGGCATTCGCCATATATCCCTCGCGCGCCAGCGACGCGTAATCCCTGGCCGTCCACCGCGCCCTCCCTCACACTGGTATGCGAGAAATTTCGCCGCGCGCGACACCTTGCTCTCCGGCGGCGCGAGATAGGCTTTCAGGCGTGAGAACATCGGTATGCTCCGCTTACAGCATTCGTATCCGCGGCCCGTCGCCCGGCCGGTTCAGCGCCAGCGATGCGACAGCCCAGACCAGTGCATCCAGCCGATCCGGCGATTTCCCAGAAGACAATCCCGTGCTCGCAAAGTCGCACATCTCGTCTTCGAGTTCGGCGAAGCCTCCGACATGCCTGACGCGTCCTTGTTCGTACAATGTCGCTACAGGCTCGGCACGCAGCCACTTATTACGGTTGGCGCGCACCGACGTTACCGGCACGCCGGCATCGATCTCGTTGATCACGGTGCGCACCATGTCGCCGCCCTGATTGACCTCCACGACCAGCGCATCGGCCTGCAGCCGCCGCCACAGTGCAATCGCCTTGTTGGCCCACATCGTCGGCGTGGCATGCGCCACGCTCTCGTCGGCCAGGACGTAGACCGCGCCGCTCTCTGCAATCCCCGCTGCGACGATGCCGCATGCATCGGCCCGCTTGCCCGATGTGGCCGGCGGATCGACGGCCACGACAATACGCTGCAGCGACGGCGCGCCGGAGACGCGACATTGTTCGAGCAACGTCCGCGACCACAAGGCGTCCGGCCGGTCATCAATGATCTCGCCGTTCAGCTCCTGTCGCCCCAGCCGCGTGCCGGCATAGCGGCGCAGCACGTTCTGCAGAAAGTTCGGCGCGAGGTGATAGGCATTCGCCAGCGTCGCCGCGTGCGTGATCACCGTGCCGGGATCCGCCATCAGGCGTTTTAGCAACGCGCCTGGCCGTGGCGTCGTGGTGATGATCTGGCGTGGATGGTCGCCTAATCTCAGCCCGAATTGCAGCATGTCGAATGCCGCCTCGGCCTGTCGCCACTTCGCCATCTCGTCGGACCACGCGCAGTGGAATTGCGGCCCGCGCAGGCTGTCCGGATCCTCTGCCGAAAACACCTCTGCAATAGCGCCATTGTGCCATTGCAGCCGTCGTCGCGACGGCGTCCACACCGGTCGCTCGCCACGCTGATGCACGCTCAGAATGCCCGACACGCCCTCGATCATGACTTCGCGGACATCGTGTTCGGTCTCGCCCACCAGCGCGATACGGCCGGCCTTGCGGTCGGCCAGCGGTGGTAGTCCCAAGGCCTGCGCGCGAATCCATTCGGCTCCGGCCCGCGTCTTGCCGGCACCGCGGCCGCCGATCAGGAGCCAGGTCAGCCACGCCTCGCCACTGGCTGTCCGCTCCGGAGGTATCTGATGGTCGTGGGCAAATACATCCCAACGGTCAGCCAGAAACCGGATCTCCGCCGCCGGCATGGTCGACCACAGGAAGCGTCGATCGTCCATCGATGCGTTCTGCCAGACGGTGAGAAAGTCGCTCACGGAGTTCGTCGAGGTCACGCGGCCGGTCGGCATTGTAATCAGGACCTCGCTTGTCACCGCCCTGCTCTTTCTTCAATTCATTGAGCACACGCACCAACATCGCGATGGTGCGCGCCTGGCGCTCGCCGTCGGCCATATTGCAGCCGGCACCCGCCGTAATCCCGTCGATGGCATCCAGTCGGCGCGCGATCACGTCGGCAAGACGATTGATGAGTTGCAAGCGCGATGCCAGATGTTTGCGTTTGGGCAGCGAAGCCACCGCAACCGGCACAGCAATGTCACCCTTCAACACAGATAAGTCCGGCGACTCGGCCCCGCATGAAATCGCGGCTGGCTTCGCGGCGCGGACTCGTTGCGAACGTTTGACGCCGACAGCAACCTTTCTCTTTTGCTCAGTATCGGCGGTGCTTTTAAGGTCACCCCGCTTCTGTCGTGCCGTCTCACTCGTCGCAGTCTTGCGTGTTCTGACGTCACACGCAGCAACGGCCCGCGCCGGCTTCTGCACCGTGCGGACTTTCGATTTTCGAGCCATGTGTGCAACTCACTTTGCGACGCCTAAAGCGTCGCGGTGACGTCACGCCGTCGAAGACTGCATCAATGCCAGGCGATTACGTGCGGAAAAAAACGAACCACACCACGGCAAGGATGAGGACGGCGAGACCGGTACTGATGGACAACAGGGCCAGCACCGACGGGCCGGGTTCGGCCTGGCGCGCCTCGGTTGCCGTTTCAGTAATCTGTTCGTTTTCTTGGGTTGCCATCGCGTCCTCGCTTCGCTCGGGCGACATATCGAGATCGATCGCCCGGGTGCATCAAGGCACCTCATTCACAGGTGCCAAACGCATCCTGCTGAAAAAGCAACGCATCATCGGAAACGATGTTCCGGTATCAAGGCGAGCACTGATGATCGAAAACAAGCTCCGCTGCAGGGCCTTCATGCGAATATCCCGCGTGTTGCGAACCCAATTCTGGAGCATGCAGTAAACCTACCTCCACAGCGCAACGCTGTCAAGGCTATAAATCCTAGAATAAGAAATTAGTCACCAATCCGGGTTTCTTGCGCAGCGTCAGCGTGTTGGACGCTGCGGCGGCTGCGACCAGTTGGCGCCGGGCGCGCTGGTGATCTTGTCGGGATAATCGATATTGATCACGCAATTGCCGCGCATGTCGGCTGCCGCCTGCAGGCATTGCCTATAATCGAAGAACTCGCAGATCTGCGGCAGTGGGAAGCCGCGTGGTCCAGTGATGAGCACGCAGAACGGCGGAATATTGGAGCGCGCGCCTTTGGCAGGCCGCGCATCGGCTGTCATCGGTGCGACAATCGCCGACGCCAATGCGGCGGCCATGAAGAAACGGCTGGATATCATGTCAGTCCCTAGATGATGTAGATCACCGCATACGACGGCCGCGCGGCGTTGGCGATGCGGCAGAACCGCCGCGATATTCCACATTGCCAACGCAGTTGCCGCGCGATCCGACCGACGCGGCGATGCATTGCTCATATGTGGAATAAATGCAATTGCCTACATAGGTGCCGGAACCGTTGGTGCCGCTCTGCGCGATGCAATATTGCGCGCCGTCAGCGAGTACCGGCGAAGGTGCAGCCAACAGAAAAGCTGCGGAGGCCAGGCCAGCCAGTGCGGCCAGTCGCAGATGCAAAGTCATGATCATTGCCCCATATGAAAATGCGCGGGCAAATGCCCGCGCAAGATCATATAGGCAGTGTCATCGCCACGAATAGGACATTCACGACATTGCGTTCCAGCAAGACAGCCACGTCTTGTGCGAATGCACCGCGATGACAGCAAGGCAACGGTGGCAATATCCCGGGCAGTACGGGGACCAGGCCGCCCTTCCCTTTCCTATTTCAGCGACGTATTCACGGCAGCGTAGCGGCCATTGAGCGTGGAGCCGAGCCCCTGCACGGTGGCAATGATGGCGAGGCTGATGCCGCAGGCGATCAGCGCATATTCGATGGCGGTCGCACCGGAATCATCTTTTGCAAAGTTCGAAATCAAACGCAGCACTTCTGCCTCCTCGCTTCGATGCCGAAATTCTTCCGTCACCGTCCCCAGCAATGGTTGCACGGTACAGGCGAGAAGTTGCGGTCAAGTTCATGAACAGCATCAATTATGAATTAATGATGTGGTAACTATCTGCGCCGGGGCCAGCGCACCGATCAGTTGCTGCAGGTAGCGCCCTTCTTGATCCCGCTTTCCTCGACGACCACGCATGAATGACCGGGGTCACCGTCAGGGTAAGGCACCCCATTCATCACCAGAAACGTCACGGAGTGCGCGCCGCCGAGCCCCGCCGGAAAACGAGTTTTGCGATTTACGATATATTCGCCGCGACGGTTCTGCGTCAGAGCGCCCGTCTGCAGCAATTGAACCAGCCCAGCCTGCTGCGGCAGCACCTCGTAATTCTCAGCCTTTTCGCTACCAACCACCGCTGTCGCATCGATCTCGATCACACCGCCCGGAGAAACCGGTTGAGTTCATTTTTGGCATCGCTTGCGGGTGCTTGCGCGATGACACTGCTTTGCGGCCCGGCCGCAGTGAGTTCGAAAGTAGGGTATTTGTCGGCTGCTCGTTTACGTGCCGAGGCAACCTTGCCCGACGGAATGGAAAACGCAGCGACCTCATAAACCGCCACCGTCGTCTCTGCCGCTTTACCGGCCGCGACGCGCACTGTGCCCGAGGCCTGCAACGAACCGCTTGTCGGCATTTCATAGAAATAGTTGAGGCAGTTCGAACGGTCGAAGAAAGTCAGGCGATCGCGACTCAATCCCGTCGCTCCGACCAGCGGTCGTTTGCCCGGCGGGCCACCATTCGGCCCGGTCAACGCGCTCGTCAGCACCACGCGCTCGATGCGGTCGGTGGCTCCGGAAAATTGCCAGATGGTCGCTGCATAGGTCGGGATCACCACATAAAGCGGCTCAGTGCCGGGCTCGACGATGACTCGGCCGGCATGCACCACGGTCTCCTGCGCGCCTAGCGTCACGCTCGACAGCGCTTCCGTCTCGTAGGCGCTCAGCAGCATGACCTTCGCATTCGCAGACGCCTTCGGCATTTCGCAACCCGCACGCTCGGCGCGCGTGCTGTAGTCAACATATTCCTGCCGCGAGATCGTCCCGTCCTTGTCATCGTCGATGCTGCGAAACAGGTCCTGCCCCGCAGCCTCGAACTCAGCCCATGACACGGTTTTGGGCGATCCCGTATCGGTTTCCAGGAAACGTTTGACCCGGTTGGACAACAGCCAGCCTTGCCCGCGGCGCTCGAGCGGTTTTGTCGCCTCGGAAAAACTGATCTTGCCGTCCTTGTCCACGTCCAGTGCCAGCGTCTGCCGAACTTTGGTGTCGACCATCCTTGCTAGATTTGCAGCGGCCGCATTCTTGTCGTGCGCATTGGCAGACGGTGCATTCAGGATCGTGCGGGACTCATAGCGCGCACCGCGGCGGATTTCGTCCTCGGTAACAAAGCCGTCGCCATCAAGATCGTAGCGCATGATTCCCAGCGAGTGGGACCGGACCTGCGCCGCCTCGATCGTTGCATGCAGATCGACATCATGCGCAGTCAATTGCTCGTCGCTATCCGCATCGGCCAGATCGAAGCTGGAGCGAAGTCCCGCAAGATATTGCTGTAGAGACGCCCCCGCCTGCGGCGGCTGCAACAAGGATTCATGCATTTGCACCGCAGAGCGTTGTGCGAATGCCGTCCCATAAGCAGACATCACGGCAAAAGATGCCGCACAAGCACCGATCAGACGGATCAAGCCGGATGACTGCATGCTGATACTCCCCGATCAGCCGTCGTAAATAACAGTCGGACTGCAGGCAAGCACGACCTGCGATTGCAAGCGATCGCGGTTAAACAATGCTTGCAGGGATAGCGGGGAAACGCGACGGTCGAATGAACCGCCTATTCCGCCACCACGCTCGCCACTTCTTTCGCCGGCCCAGCCAGCGGGCGTTCTTCCATCAGCACAAGGAAAAACGCAGCCAGCGCCAGCATGGCCGCGGCAGATTCGAATACGTAGCGGAAGGCCTCGACCATGTCGTGCCGCGCGATCGCCTGCGTCGCCTGGGCGTGTTCGCCCGCGATGGTCAGGTTCGGCCCCAGCGCCATCAGCAGCACCGTGGTGAAAGCCGCCACCGTGAAGGACGACACCAGCGCACGGAAGAAGTTCATCGCGCCGGTGACCGTGCCGACCTGCGGTCGCGGCACCGCGTTCTGGATCGAGACCAGGCTGACCGGGAAGATCATGCCAAGGCCGATGGCGAGAATGCCGAGCATGGTGAGCAACTGCCACAGCGGCAGCGGCGTCAGCAATGCGATGGCCAGCCCCATCACGGCGGCGACCGAGGTGCCGAAAATGGCGATCCGCTTGTAGTGCACCGCTCTGGCCATGGTGCGGCCGGCGATCAGCGCGCCCAGCACCGACACCGCAGCGATCGGGATCAGCGCGAGTCCGGCTTCGGCGGCGGTCAGTCCGTAGACCACCTCGTAGTAGAGCGGCATATGCACGGTGAGTCCGAGCATCGCGCCCATGCAGCAGCCCCGGCGGCCATCGCATAGGGCACCACGCGTCCGCCGATCAGCGACAGCGGCAGGAACGGCTGCTCGGTATGCATCGCATGCCAGACGAACGCGAAGCCGATGGCGACGGCAGAGCCGAGCAGCGCGATGATGGTTGGCGACATCCACGAAAAGCGCGTGCCGCCCCAGGTCAGCGCCAGCATGAAGGCGACGGCCGAGACCATCAGCATGATGCCGCCGAGCCAGTCGACCTTGCGGCGACGATGGAAGACCGGAATCTTCTTCATGTTCGGCAGCATCAGAGCGAGCGCGCCGATACCGAGCGGGATGTTGATCCAGAAGATCATCGACCAGTGCAGATGTTCGGCGAATACGCCGCCGAGGATCGGGCCGCCGATACCGGCCGCGACCCAGACGCTGCTGAAATAGGCCTGATACTGGCCGCGCTCCTTCGGCGAGACGACGTCGGAAATGATGGTCTGCACGATGGGAAGGATGCCGCCGCCGCCGAGGCCCTGCAACGCGCGGGCGATGATGAGCGTGATCATGTTCGGCGCCAGCGCGCACAGCACCGAGCCGACCAGAAACAACGCCATCGCGGCGATGATCGTGGCGCGGCGACCATAGATGTCGCTGAGCGTACCGAACACCGGCGCCACGGCGGTGGAGGCCAGCAGATAGGCGGTGATCACCCAGGACAGGTTGGAGACGTCGTCGAATTGCCGACCGATGGTGGGCAGCGCCGAGGCAACGATGGTCTGGTCAAGCGCCGCCAGGAACATCGCCAGCAGCAGGCTGATCAGGATGGTGCGGATTTCGGCCTGCGTCAGCGGCGCGGGCGTAACCGGCGGCGGCGCATGCGTGAGGTCGATGGTTTCGGTCGGAATGCGCGACAGTTCTTCGGCAATTTCATCGGACAGAATGTCGTCGGACAATGGCTGGTCGTCGGGCGCACCGCGACTCTGGCGTTCAATCTTGTTCATGAAGACTTCGATGCAACGGAAAATCTCGGGAAAAATCACGCTGTCGGCGGCACAAAAACAGCGCGCGCCCGAACACTGCGAGAAATCTATGCCTCCCCGCAGTCACGCGACAGTTGTTTCATTGCATGGGAGCGTCCCGCCGCGGGCAGTCGCTCGCGAAGGCGTGATCAGCGCGCGCGGCCGAGCTCGGATAGCCGGCGCCATTTCTCATAGACGTAGCGCCGATTGTAGTTGGCGACACCGAGACCCGCATGACCGTCGAGAAAACCGGCGCGGAACACGAAGGTTTTCAGGAACGCGGCACCGCCATGCAGCACCGCCTGCAGCTGCGAGCCGCGGCGACCGCGCGCGAACATCTGTTCTGCCCCGGCTGTCGCATAGCGCACAATCTTGTCTTCGGCGTCGTCCCAGGACGTGATGGAGTCGTGATCGATCTTGAACGGTGTCGGGCGCACCACGCCTTCGACAATCAGCCGCTCATGCACGAGATCGTCGGAGAAGCGCGCATGGCCGCGGCGAAACAGCCTGATGACGTAATCCGGCGACCAGCCGCTATGACGGATCACCGTCCCGCAGAAACGCGAGCGGCGGGACGTCCTGTAGGCCGCCGGCGGATCGGGATCGGCGATCGCAGCCTTCAGCGCCGCAAGATATTGCGGCTCGATCCATTCATCCGCATCGAGCGACAGCACCCATGCGCCCCGCGCCAGATCGAGCGCCCGCGCCTTTTGCGGCCCGAAGCCCGGCCAGTCCGGTGTCGCGACAACCTTCGCGCCAAGGGATTCCGCAATCGCCACCGTGCGGTCGGTGCTGCCGCTATCGACCACGATGATCTCGTCGGCGAAATCCACCGAGGCGAGACAGCGCCCGATCGACGCTTCCTCGTTCTTCGTGATCACAATGAGCGACAGCTTCGGCGCCGGGGTCATTCCACCGGTCGCTTCTTCAGCTTGGCCCGGCGAGGCAACTGCGCCGGCCACGAGACGATGTGATTCTCGAGTTCCTCATCGGGCACCGTCTCCTCGCTGGCCTCGACGCGGCCGCGGACCGAAACGCCGGCCTCATGCACGGTCTCGGAACTGCCGGAAATCAGCGGATGCCACCAATAGAGGTCACGCTTCTCAGCCGCGAGCTTGTAGCCGCAGCTCAGCGGCAGCCAGCTCAGCGAGCGGACATTCTCCGGCGTCAGGCGAACGCAATCGGGCACCTGGTCGGAGCGATTTGGATAGTCTTTGCAAGCACATAGATTGGCATCGAGTAGCTTGCAGGAGACGTGGGTGTAATAGATCCGCCCGGTATCTTCGTCTTCCAGCTTGTTCAGGCAGCAGCGCCCGCAGCCGTCGCACAGGCTCTCCCACTCGGCGTCGGACATGTCCTCCAAAGCCTTGGTTTTCCAGAACATTCCCTCCTGCTCGGAGCGACGTGGGGGGCGTGCGATCATACGATTTGAACAGGTCCAGTCTTGGGGGCGAAAACGCCTTCTAGGAGCACCCGAGGTGCTCCTGCAAGCAACATCGTAACACCGGCCGCGCAAAGGCGGGAAAAACCCGAGGCCACGTTAGCCCTGACGCGCAATTGTTCCGCGATACCATTGGTTTATCGCCCCTGCTCGGCTACAAGTCGGACGAGTCTCCCGCGCCGCCATACTGCCGCCGGGATGCCATATTGATTACCGTATGAGACGCCGGCTCACGCGCCAGCACTGACAAGAACCCAAGGGCCACCGTGCCGAAGATCGACCCGTCGAAGTGGATCACCAAATTCCGGCATTTCCTGCTGGACCTCGACGCGCGTATCGACTCCGGCCTGTTCTCCTCCGGCCGCGGCACCCGCGAATTGTGGGAACGCTATTCCACCTTCATGGATCGCTTCCATGTGGGCAGCTGGAAGCGCTGGCTATTCATCGAGCCGCTGTCCGAAGCCGCCACCCTCGGCCTAGGTGGCCTCGTCCTGATGCTCGCCCTCGCACAGCCGGCGTTCCGCGAAACCGCGGATGAAGACTGGCTGAAGAAGTCGGACCTCGCCGTCACCTTCCTCGACCGCTACGGCAATCCGATCGGCAGCCGCGGCATCAAGCACAATGACTCGATTCCGCTGGAAGACTTCCCGGACAATCTGATCAAGGCGACGCTCGCCACCGAGGACCGCCGCTTCTACGATCATTTCGGCATCGATATTGCCGGCACCGCGCGCGCGCTCGTCACCAATGCGCAGGCCGGCGGCGTGCGCCAGGGGGGCTCGTCGATCTCGCAGCAGCTTGCGAAAAACCTGTTCCTGACCAATGAGCGCACCATCGAGCGCAAGGTCAATGAAGCGTTCCTCGCCATCTGGCTCGAGACGCGCCTGACCAAGAACGAGATTCTGAAACTCTATCTGGACCGCGCCTATATGGGCGGCGGCACGTTCGGCGTCGACGGCGCCGCGCATTTCTACTTCAACAAGTCGGCGCGCGACGTGACGCTGGCGGAAGCCGCAATGCTGGCCGGCCTGTTCAAGGCGCCGACCAAATATGCGCCGCATATCAACCTGCCCGCCGCGCGTGCCCGCGCCAATCAGGTGCTCGACAATCTCGTCGATGCCGGCTTCATGACCGAAGGCCAGGTGTTCGGCGCCCGCCGCAATCCCGCCATCGCGGTGGATCGCCGCCAGGAAGTGTCGCCGAACTACTATCTCGACTGGGCATTCGACGAGATGCGCCGCCTCGTCAACACGTTCCCCAAATCCTATGTCGAGCGCGTCTTCGTCGTCCGTACTGCCATCGACATGAATGTGCAGCGCGCCGCGGAAACGACGGTCGAAAACCAGCTGCGCCAGTTCGGCCGCGACTATCACGCGACGCAGGCCGCCGCCGTGCTGGCCGATCTCGATGGCGGCATCCGCGCCATGGTGGGCGGCCGCGATTATGGCGCCAGCCAGTTCAACCGCGCGGTGGACGCGATGCGCCAGCCCGGCTCGTCGTTCAAGCCCTATGTCTATACGGCAGCGCTGCTGAACGGCTATACGCCGAAATCGGTGATCCTCGACGGCCCCGTTTGCATCGGCAATTGGTGCCCGCAGAATTACGGCCACTCCTATTCCGGCAATGTCACGCTGACGCAGGCGATCACGCGATCGATCAATGTGGTGCCGGTGAAAATCTCCATTGCGCTCGGCAAGGGCAGCCCGAAGGCCGGTCGCGCCAAGATCGTCGAAGTCGCGCGCAAGTTCGGCATCAAGGCGCCGCTGCTCGACACGCCGTCGCTGCCGATCGGCTCCACCGAAGTCTCGGTGGTCGAACACGCCACCGCTTATGTCACCTTCCCCAACAAGGGCCGTGCGGTGTCGCCGCATGCGGTGCTGGAAGTGCGCACCGGCGCCGGCGATCTGGTCTGGCGCTATGACCGCGACGGACCGAAGCCGACCCAGGCGATCCCCGCTTCCGTCGCTGCCGACATGGCCGAGATGATGAGCCATGTGGTGAGCGAAGGCACGGCACGCCGCGCAGCACTCGACGGCATTCCCACCGCCGGCAAGACCGGCACGACCAATGCGTATCGCGACGCCTGGTTCGCCGGCTACACCGGCAACTTCGCTGCCGCCGTCTGGTACGGGAATGACGACTATTCGCCGACTAACCGCATGACCGGCGGCTCGCTGCCCGCGCAGACCTGGCGCGATATCATGCTTGCCGCGCATCAGGGCATCGAGATCCGCGAATTGCCGGGCGTCGGCATGGGCACGCGCAATCCCGCCGCTGCAGCCGCTGCGGCGCTTGCCGCCAACGCGCAGGACAGCAAGCCCGGCCCGCCGCCCGTCCTCACGCGTCGTGGCGCCGACATCCTGCTGCGCGTCGAGAAGATGCTCGACGATGCCGGCAAGTCGGTCGGCCGCACCTCGTCGAACGAGAATGCGCCGAAGCCCGCGGCTTCCACGATGCTCGCCTTCCCGGAAAACTATGCGTCGGCCACGACTGACGCGCCCGCGAAGCCCGCTCCTGCCCCGACCCGCAAGAACTGATGTGCTGAACATGACGGTGGCGACGTGCGGCTGATCATTCTCGCGCTCCTGACGCTGGCGATTGCAGCCGGCGTTGGCCTCGGCCTGACCTGGACCACCGCCACGCGCGGCATCGATCTGGGCACGCTGACCATCGGCTCGTGGACCGCGCGCCCGCGCAGCGGCAGCAACGACATCGACCCCTATGCGCGCGCCAGCGTCGCCCGCTCCGGCGAATTGCCCATCGGCACCGGCGACGGCATCACCTTCACCGCGGCGACCGACGACAACAACAAGCCGCTCGACGGCCGCTGCGATGTGATCGTCAGCGGCGTCACGCCGCCGGCCCGCTTCTGGACGCTGACGCTCTACGACACCAAAGGTCGCCTCGTCGCCAATACGCTGGAGCGCTACGGCTTCACCAGCCAGGAAGTGGTGCGCAGCGCCGATGGCGCCTTCGAGGTGCGCATCGCTGCACGCTCGCGCGCCGGCAACTGGCTGCCGACCAGCGCCATCGATCGCTACGTGCTCGCCTTGCGGCTCTACGATACGCCGGTAGGGATCGCCACGCGCAGCCAGAAGGACGCGCCGATGCCCGCCATCGCGACGGTGGGCTGCCCATGATCCGGCTGCTGTTCGCTATTGTCGGTGGTGTGCTGCTCGGCGGCGTTGTGCATCTCGTCAGCGTGCTGGCGCTGCCGCGTATCGCCACCCAGGACGCCTATTCGCGTATTGCCGCCGTCTCCAAGGAAAACGCGGTGACGCCGTTGGCGCAGACCAATCCGTCGAATGCGCTGCTGCCATTCATGGACCCGGCCTTCGCCATGGCCGTGTGCCGCTACGATCTCTCCAAAGGCCCGATCAAGCTGACGGTGCCGGTGAGCCAGTCCTACACGTCGGTGTCGTTCTATACGCGCAGCGACGTCGCCTATTACGCCATCAACGACCGCTCCGCCGGCCGCCGCGTCATCGAGCTCGACCTGATGACCGAGGCGCAGCATGAAGCCTTGCCGGAAGAAGAAGACGTCACCGCCGCCGACCGCCTCATCATCGACTCGCCGACCGAGACCGGCCTGATCGTGCTCAAGGCCCTCGCCGCCGAGCCCGGCCTGATGACGCAGGCGCAAGCCTCACTCGCCGCATCGAACTGCCGCGTGCAGACCGATCCGCCAGCTGCGCCCATCAAGGGCAAGCGCTGATTTCGCAGCCCGGATGAAGCGAAGCGCAATCCGGGGACAGCAGAGATAGCGGAAACGCCAGTCCCTGGATTGCGCTTCGCTCCATCCAGGCTACCGATCGGCGCCCGTGACGTTTCCGCGCATGGAAAACATCTAAGCTCCGGCCTCGCCTAATCTGCCTGCCATCTGCCGCAGCGATGCTGCCGGTCGATCATCGACACGGCGAATCGACTGCGGCGGATATCCATGCATCATCAAGCGGCATCATACACATCCCCGGCATACCTGCTGTCTTTCCTATGGTGGCCGCTGCTGTATTTCGGCGCGCTGGCCGGCGCCTGGCTCGCTTTCGCCAGCGATCAGCCGATCCTGTGGTTCAACCTCGTCTATGTCACGCTGTTCTTGTCGATCATCCTGCTCGAACGCGTGATGCCGCATCGCGCCGAGTGGCTGGACCATGACGGCGAAACCCTCAACGATATCGGCCACACGCTGCTGACCAAAGGCGCTGCACAACTCGCCGTCGCCGCGACGTCTATCGTGCCGATGGCGGTGGCGACGCTCACCCGCACCGACGACCATGCCTCGCATCTATGGCCCAGCGACTGGCCGTTGATCGCACAGGTCGTGCTGGCCGTGGTGATTGCCGAATTCGGCCTCTACTGGTCGCACCGGATCGCGCATGAGAATCTGTTTCTGTGGCGCTTCCATGCGCTGCATCACAGCGTCATCAGGCTCTGGGTGGTGAATACCGGCCGCTTCCATGTGATCGATACGCTGATCAAGGTCGTCCTCAGCCAGGGCCCGCTCTACCTGCTCGACGCTCCGCTGCAGGTGTTCCTGTGGGTCGGTGCGGTGACAGCGATCACCGGCCTCCTCACCCATTGCAATGTGGAGACGCGCACAGCGCTGTTCGATCCCGTCTTCGCGACGCCGAAGCTACATCGCTGGCATCATTCGAAGACGCTCAAGGAAGGCAACAGCAATTACGGCGAGAACGTCATGATCTGGGACCATGTGTTCGGCACCTATCTCAATCCCGACAAGGCCTCGCCGGATCGCCTCGGCATCAGCGGCAAGGTGGCGCCGGATTTCATCGGGCAGATCATGCAACCCTTCTCCCGCAAAGGTGGCCGACAGATTCTCGGGCAACGCGTGGAGAGCGACGAAGGCAAAAGCGCGGATGAAAATGCAAGCGCACCGGCCGTAGGACGGATTAGCGAAGCGTAATCCGCCACGGAGTTTCAACGACAGAGTTTTATCCGCCGACGCGGAGCGCCTTGCCTGGGCGTGCCGGCACGATGGAGCCGGCGGCCACGGTGGTCTGCGCCGCGAGTTCGTTGATCAGCATGTCGGCACTGGCTGCAACACCGTCCGGTGCATGGATCACCAGCCGCTCCAGTGCCCATTTGTAGGATGACACGCGCCGCTGCAGACACTGCTCGACCCACTGCACGATGAGCGCATTCTCGTCCATGCGCGCGGTGGCGTCGAGACGTTCGCTGCGCTCTAGCCCGGACACCAGTTTCAGGCTCGCGCCGCGCTTGTGGTCGAGTTCGACCACGCGGCTGGCCGTGCCATAGAAGGATTCAAACCGAATGATGTCGTTGCGCACATCGTCCATCAGCACGGCATAGCGCGAGGAGTGCGAACGATGCGGCTCGTCGATCAGCAATTTGCCGTAAGCGCTGCGATCGAACACCACATTCTGACGCCACGGCGCTTCGATCGTCTTGTAGTCGCCGAACACGCTCTTCCATAGCGGCCGCGAATGCGGCGGCTCGATCAACGGATAGGCCTGATCGCGCATCTGGCGTTCAAGATCGGTGAGCTGGAACTGGGATGGCGCCTGCCCGACGCTGCCGGTGGCTTCCTTGCCGAGCCAGCGATGCATGTCGTCGGTGACGGCATTGTTGCGCGTGCGGCCGAGATCGCCGCCGGCACATCCGCCAAGCGTCGTGCCCAGCAATGTGACAACCGCAAGAAACGGCGTCAGTTGCCGAAGCCCTGTGCGGTTCGGTGTGCGCATCGATGGCATCAATCGGGTTCCGCGATCAGGAGCGCGCGCGGCGCTTGCGGCGACGGTTCGGTGCTGTGCCTTCTTCCGGGCCTTGATCGCCGCAGCTGTCATCGATGTGACGCTCGATGCGGATCACCGGAAGAATCAAAATCTGTGCAGATGTCTTGCGAAGCTGAGGAGCCATATCCGTGCCCAGCCGTCGCATTGCCGCTTCTGCCGGGAACTTGATGATGCTGCCCATTGTCTCCGCCTCTCGCATCGTCTCCGCACGAACGATGCCGCTGCATTAGGGGCCCTTATGGTTAACGAGTCCTTAACCGCACCCTGAAGACTTTAACGAGATGTCGCCGCATTCTTGTCTGAAACTACCTTCGGGGAACGGATTGGTGCGTCCCCGCATAGACTCAACCAACCGGACATGCAGGACGACAACGCACAATGAGCGCAACACTGCACAGCGTAGACGACCTCCCTCTCTCCACGAACTGGAAGGAGCGGATGCGATGTCCGCGTTGCGGCTCGCCGATTTCGGATATCCACGCCAAGCCGTCCTGCGTGAACTATAGCTGCGATTATTCAACAGCGGGCTTCCCGATGGTGGATGGCCAGCCGGTGCTGATCGATTTCGAGGCCAGCGTATTCGCGCGCGAGAGCTATCGCGAAGCGCATGGATCGGTGATGACGCGCGACGTGGCCGGCCGCTCGCTCGGCTCGCGCCTGCATCGCTTCACCTTCGGCGGCAATCCCGTCGCCGCCAGTAATTGCGAGAAGTTCGTCGCGCTGTTGAAGAAGGATTCGGCGCGACCGGTGGTGCTGGTGGTCGGTGGCGCGACTGTCGGCTCCGGCGCCGACAGTCTCTACAATGATCCCGACATCGAAGTGGTCGGCAGCGACGTGTTCTCCTCGGAGAACACCGCGCTGGTCGCCGATGCGCATCGCCTTCCCTTCCATGATGCGACCTTCGACGGCGTCTGGATTCAGGCCGTGCTCGAACATGTGCTGGAGCCCGCGACGGTGGCGGCGGAGATTCATCGCGTGCTGAAGCCCAAGGGGCTGGTCTATGCCGAGACGCCGTTCATGCAGCAGGTGCATGAGCGCGCCTATGATTTCTCGCGCTTCACCCGCAGCGGCCATCGCTGGCTGTTTCGCCACTTTGCCGAGGTCGAGGCCGGTGCCGTCACCGGCGCGGGCGTCGCCTTGCTGTGGTCGATCCGCTATTTCTCGCGCACGCTCGGCGCCGGCGACAAGATGTCCCGCATCGTGACGCTGCCGTTCTTCTGGCTGCGCTTTCTCGATCGCTTCGGCAAATCCCGCGCCCGCGCCGATGCGGCGGGCGGCGTCTATTTCATGGGTCGCCGCGCCGAACAGGCGATCCTCCCCAGCGAGATGCCGCTCTATTACGACGTCCAGGCGCGCGCGTGATTCATCACCACGCGTAGCGCACCACGCCCTTCCCCGCATAGCTCTGCGTGACGTCGGAGAATTCGCCGTCGAATGTCGCGGATAGCGAGATGCCATTGCTGAAGGCAATCTCCGCCGAAGCCGATGTCAGTGCGGTGTTCGCCGCCTGCTGCGCACCGTTCACGACGAAACTCGCCCCCGGCAATGACTGGAATGCCGCGGCCACGCTGCGATCACGGTTGAAGTCATGCGCCCAGGCGGCGCGTCCGCGCAGCGTGAGGATCGCATCCTGCATCGCGAACGACTTGTCGCCGCGCAGGCCGAGCTCGGTGCGCGTGCTGATGGCCGTCTTCGCCGCATAGTCAAGCGTAAACAGCGATGCGCCGGCTGCCTGCTCCGCATAGGCGGGCAAATCGAGCGCCGTCACCTGCGCCGCAGCGAATGGCGTAAGACCAAATCCGCCGATCCACGGCATCACGAGACGGTTGCCGAGTTCGACACGGCCCGAATAGGCATGCGCAGTGAATTGCGCGTGCAGGCGATCTGAACCTGCGGCCGTCATGATGCGATCGGTCGAGATGTTCTGCCAGCCATAGGCTGCCGCTGCGGTGACATAGGCCGAACCGACATGATGGCGCAGGAAGGCGCCGGCCTGGAACAGGTCCGTGCTGCCCGAGCCGCCATTGGCCACCGAGAAACTGGTGCCGCCGCCGGCCATCGACAAGCCCGCGATGGTGTTGGGCGCGATACGATAGTCAGCACCGACTACAGAGCCGGCAATGCGCGAGGTGGTGGTGTTAGATCCGGTCAGCGCATGGCCATCCGTCGATCGCGTGCCGCCAACGCCCGCGGCCCAGACATTCCAGTATCCTTCGAAGGCCGGCACCACAGGCGCCGCCTTCGTTGCCATCGCAAGCGCATCGCGGATATCGCGGCCGCGCGGCGCATAGGCCATCGCGTCGTCTTCCGCGAAGGCCGCAGCCCCCTGCCCGGCCATATTGCGGCCTGCGGTGAACGGATCGGTCATGACGCCCATGAACTGGCTCATGGCGTCGAAGGTCGTCTGCTGCGCGCCCGTCGCGGTTTCGCCGGAGACCTGCGTCAGCCCCATCGGCGTCAGCGCGCCGAAGGCAAGCGGAATGCCGCCGGTCGCGTCGTAATATCCGACCAGCGCATTGGCGACATGGCGCTGGTTGCCCGACAGTCCGCCGCCGAATGTCGGCGGATCGTAGTTGAGCGCGAGATACAGATAGACATTGTTGCCATCATAACCGAGCGTCGAATTGAAACTGCTCGGCAGATCGGTGTTCACCTGCGCACCGAATTTGCCATCGATACCGCCGGCCGCATTGAGGATGGTGTAGGTCTTCGCGATATAGCTGCCGGGCGCAAAATGCGCGTTCACGGTGGCGTTGCCGAGCTTGGCGATATCCGTCACATTGACGCGATCCGCATTGGTCGGTGACACTTCGACCATGTAATGCGACGCCGCATCGAGGGTGAGGCTGCCCTGCACCGTCAGCGTGCCGATGGAGTTGCCCGGCGCCAGCGTGCCGCCATTGATGGTCAGATTGCCGACCGTGCCGTTGCCGCCGATCTCGCCGCCGGTGTTCACCGTCAGCGCCGATGTCAGCAACGTGGTGTTCACCGCGAGACGACCGCCGTTCACATTGGTCGCGCCTGTATAGTCGATGGAGCCGGAGAGCGTCGTCAGGCCCGCCGTGGTCGTCAGCGATGCCGCGCCGGACATATTTGCGATGATGCCGCCTTCCGAGAAAATGTCCCCCGCGAGCGCGCCGTTCTTCAGCGTACCGCCGGCAAGAACCAGTTTATCGACTGCCTGCAATGTCGCGCCGAGATCCAGTACCGCACCACTATTGACGGTGGTGAGGCTGCCCTGGCTGAGCGTATAATCATTGCCGACCCGCAGCGTGCCACCATTCAGGGTCGTGTCGCCGGTGAATGTGTTGGCGCCGCGCAGCATCGCGTCGCCGCTGTTTAAGGTGAACGATGCGATCCCCCCGATATCGATCATGATGCCGCCGGTGGACGTGATGGCGCCCGTGAGCGTGCCGTATTGCAGATAGCCGCCGGCAAGATTGACCTTGGCGATGTTCTGCGCGAAGCCGCCGAGATCCAGCGTGCCGTCGGCGGCCACCGTCGTCTCACTATCTGCGCTGAATGCATTCGCCGTGCCGATCAGCGTGCCGCTGGTGACGAGTGTAGCCCCCGTATAGATGTTGGTCCCGGACAGAGTCGTCGTGCCCGATGTCACCTCCAGCGACGCCGTGCCTGACAAGCCCGACACGGAGCCGCCTTCGGACGTGATCTCGCCTGTCAGCGCGCCATTGCTCAGCGTGCCACCGGTAAGAGTGACACGATTGATCGTCTGTGCGAGACCTCCGAGATTCAGCGTCCCCCAGCTTCGACTGTCGTCGCGCTTGCAGCGCTGAACGCATTGGCGGATGTCGCCGTGAGCGTTCCACTCTTGACGACGGTCGCGCCGGTATAGGCGTTGCTGCCCGACAATGTTGTCAAGGCGTCGGCGAGCGGGCTGCTTGCAACCGTCAGCGACGCCGTGCCCGAAATGTCTGATATCGTCCCGTTCAATGACGAGATGGCGCCCGCCAGCGATCCGCTCTTCAGCGTTCCATTGGACAAGCTGATCTCGTTGATCGTCTGCGCAAATCCGCCGAGATCCACGACTCCCGACGTCACGACGATCTGACTAGCCGCGCTGAATGCTTGATCATTGCTCGCCGTCAGCGTTCCGCCAGACACAGTGGTGTAACCGGTAAAGGCATTGGCGCCCGACAGTGTGGTCGTACCGGATGACGTCGCCAGCGACGCTGTGCCGGACAGATTTGAAATCGTTCCGCCCGACGATGAGATATCGCCGGTCAGTACGCCATTCGTCAACGTGCCGCCGGACAGCGTGATGCTGTTGATCGCCTGCGCAAAACCGCCGAGATCGATCGTGGCGCCGGTGCCCGCCGTGAGCGCGGTCGCGGCGTTGAACGCGTTGATCGAGCCGCCCGCCAGCGTCGCGCCGCTACCGATCGTAATCGCACCCGTGAAAGTGTTGTTCCCTGTCAGGGTCGTCGTGCCGCCGGTCAAATCAAGCGACGCGGTACCGGCGAGATCGAAGACCGAGCCGCCCGATGACGAGATCGCGCCGGTCAGCGTGCCATTGCCCAGCGCGCCACCGGCGAGCGTGACGGAATTGATCGTCTGCACGAAGCCGCCGAGATCGAGCGTGCCGCCGGTTGCGACTGTGGTCAGGCTGCCCTGGCTGAATGTGTTGACAGCGCCGGCCTGTAGCGTGCCGCCTTCGATCCGTGTCTCACCGCTATAGCTGTTGGCGCCAGTCAGAATGAGCGTGCCGAAATCCGTTTTCTGCAGGCCGCCTGATCCGATCAGCGCAGATCCCATGATTGCAGTGGTGCTCGCGCTTGCAGTGGTGCCGTCACCGACGCGGATGGTCGTCAACGGATCACCCAGTTCGATCGCATCACCGATGACCTCATAGCCACTGGTAACGAATTGCATGCCGGCGCTGACAATCTGTCCGGCGGAATTGTCCACCGTGACCGTGCCTGGATTGCCTTCGAAGACGGCGAAGCCGGGCGACGGATTCATATTTCCATTGAATGTACCCGACGCATCGCTCCAGTTACCTCCATTCAGGCTCCACGTCCCGCTGCCGCCATTAACCGTGCCGCTGCCCGGCCCCGCCGACGCTGGCCCGTTCCAGAACTGCAGATCGAGGCCCGATGCATTGACGAGATTGACCTGGCCGCCACCGGTGCGCAGCGTCAGCGCATTCGCGTCCGTCCCTGAGGGCAAGTTGCCGATCGTGAGGCCGTTATTGACCAGCGTGCCGTAGTTGAACATGCGATACACGCCGACGCCGAATGCACCGGTGTTGGTGATGTTGAGCGTGCCATCGAGCGTGAGCGTGCCGGTGACATCGAACAGCGCGCCGCTCGCGGGCGTTGCCCCGAAATCTATATCGATGGCCGAGCCCGATGACAGGGTCAGCGCGCCCATGGTCAGTGTCGCGCCTGCGCTGCCGGTCAGCGCGCCGCCACTGGCGATCGAAACCGACTGGGTGATCGTGCCGCTGCCTTGCAATGCGCCGCCGGAATTGACGGTGACGGCGCTGCTGCCGAGCGTGCCGGTCACGGCAAGGACACCGCCATTCACCGTCGTCGCGCCGGTATAGGCGTTGGCGCCGGAAATCGTCGTCGTGCCGCTGCTGAGTGTCAGCGACGTCGTGCCTGCGAGATCGGACACAGCCCCGCCTTTGGACGCAATCGTGCCCGTGAGCGTGCCGTTCTTCAGCATGCCGCCGTCCAGCGTCACGCTGTCGATGACCTGCGCGTAGCTACCGAGGTCGATCGTGCCGCCGGTGCTGACCGTGGTCGCGCTTGTTTTACTGAACGCATTATCCCTGTCGGCCGTGAGCGTTCCGCCTGCGACAGTCGTCGCTCCGCTATAGCTGTTGTTTCTGAGCACCGTCGTGCCGGACAAGGTCTTGAGCGACGCTGTACCGGAAATATCCCATACTCTGCCGCCAGTTGACTCGGTCGCACCGGTGAGCACGCCCCTCCACAACAGTCCCCAGCCAGATTGATCTTGTTGATCGTCTGCTTGGTATCGCCGAAATCGAGATATGCCCCATCGTGGATCGTGGTCTCGCTATCCGCGCTCAGCACATTGTCCTGGGACAAGAATATTGCACCACTGTTTTGGAGCACCGTCGCGCCCGTATAGGTGTTGCTCCCATGGAAGGATGTGGTGCCCCCTCCCTCCACGGTCAGCGTCGCATCGCCGGACAGGTTCGTAATGTCCGCGCCTTTCGCGAGAATCGCGCCGCTCAGCGATCCATCCTTCAGAGAGGAAAATTGCTCCAGAACGACGCTGTCGATCTTCTGCGCGAAACCGCCGAGATCGAGCGTCGCACTGTCGCCCACCGTGATCTCGCTGGCGGCGCTAAATGCATTGGCAGAGGTCGCACGCAATGTAGTGCGCCAATCAAGAACGGACGTTACGCCTGTATAGGTGTTCGTTCCGCTGATCGTCGTTATGCTGCCGTTGCCGACGACATTCAGTGCGGCTGTGCCCCGGAGGTCGGAGATCGCCGCGTTATTCGACGTGATGGTGCCGCTGAGCGTGCCGTTGGTCAGCGTGCCATCGGTCAGGGTCAGGCCCGTCGTCGATTGTGACGTGCCGTTGAGATCGAGCGTGCCACCGGACACGCTCCATGCGATGGCATTCGTCGGGGACGATGTGCCGCTCAGCGTCAAGGTGCCGCTGCCCTCCTTGCTCAGCGTGGAGATGCCGTTGAATTGGGTGCCGGTGCCGTTCATCTGCGACATGTCGAATGAGCTCGCGACCGAACCGCCGAGCGCCAGCGTCGTCGCGCCGGCGCCCTGCACATTGCCGTCGATCGTGTAGCCGGACAGCAGTTCGAGCCGATTGTTCGTGCCGGAGAAGGTGATGGCATTGGCGCGCACGCCAGCGGCGGACAGGCCGCCGGCAACGGTGCCGGCGAGCGTGATCGTCGCGTTGCTGGCCGTGATGCCGGCACCGCCGAGACCGGCTGCACCGGCCGACTCGCCCCCGGCACCTGCGCCGCCGAGGCCACCTGCGCCGCCGAGGACCGACATCGATGCGCCGACGACCAGCGCTGCCCCGGCGTCGAGATGGACGCCCACGCCCCCTGCACCGCCGGCGCCACCGCGGCCACTTCTCCCCGCAATGCCGCCATAGGCGCCTGCCCCGCCAACGCCTCCGGCCCCGCCGCGCACGAACGCGCCTGCGGTGTCCAGCGTCAGGCTGCCCCGGAGATGATAGCCCCCGTCGCCCCCGCTCCGCCCGCCCCGCCCCAACCTGCGGAGTTGCCGTCGACCGCTCCTCCTGCGCCACCAACACCGCCAGCACCGCCAATGATGCTGGACTGCAGAAGCGCCGCAGTGCCCGTCGCCGTCAGGCCCGCGCCACCCGCGCCTCCTGCGCCGCCGGTCCCCGCCGACCAGTTCAGTGCACGCCCGCCGACACCACCGGCGCCACCAGCGCCGCCGATCACAGCGGCGCGCAGGGTCAGCGATGCATCCGATACCCCGATGCCGAATGCGCCGGAGCCACCATCGCCACCATAACCGGCCGAAGCATTTCCACTCGATTGCCCGCCGGCTCCGCCCGCGCCGCCGCCGCCGCCCGTGACCGTCGCATCGACTTCATAAGCCTGGCCGCTGCCGCCAAGAACGGCACCGGCTCCGCCACCACCGCCTCCGCCGCCGCCGCCACCGCCACGCCCGAAATCGTCTCCAGCGCCGCCCGCACCTCCAAGACCACCGGTGAGCGGCGACGCGATGAGCCCGCCTGTCGTCATCGATTGCGCAACGCCGCCACCGCCGCCGCCGCCGCCGCCGCCGAGGCCACCGCCTTCGTCCGCCCCCGCACCGCCATCGGCGGTCCCCGTTTGCCCTGCGTTCTCAAAACTGGCGCCGCCGCCACCGCCACTTCCCGCACCGGAAGCCGTGACCCCACCACCCCCTGCGCTACCAACGTTATACGGGCGGCCTCCGGCCCCGCCCGCACCGGTGGCGCCGCAGCCGATGCCTCCGGTTTTTCCGGTGGCATCAAAACCGTCCGGACACGCCGCCATCGCCGGCTGCCAGCCGAGCACCACCGCCGTCAGCGCCGTGCCGGCAAGCAGCGCGCGCTTCAGCAGTCGCGACGTGGGAATGATCATTCGTTGAACGGGACGCGACATCGGCAATGACACAGTCTGACGCAGGCGGGACATTCGCGACCGCGGCCCCCTGCGCATCGAGGCCAAACACCTCCCGTTGCAGAACAGAATCGAACGGGAGACACGCTGAGGGCGATATTGCCATACCAAGTTACCTATTTATTTCGATGTGATGTGAAATGTCACGCATTCGAGATTTCTTTAACGGTGTGTCCGCACCGCTACGTTTTCATTTCGTAGATTGCACAGAACCGCGCGAGCGCTGCGCATTCGCATCGCCCGCGACATCCGTTGCTGCCGCCGGCCCATGGTTAAACGGATATTAATTCGTCGGTCGTAATTTGAGGCAAAGCAGCCTCTGTCAGCGTACCGATCATGACCTCTCCTCCGATGTTTCCGGGCTTCGATGGCCTGATGACATTATCGCGCCGTGAAGGCGTCGATATCCGTCCGACATTGCTGCGCGTGCTGACCGATCTCTATGTGCAGTCGCCCACCCATTCCGCCGACGAAGAGAAACAGTTCGTCGAACTGACCTCGCGTCTGATCGAGCAGGTCGATGACGCCACCCGCGCCGCCGTGCGTGGCCGGCTGTCGATCTATCCGAACACGCCGCGCGTGATCCTCGACCAGCTCGCATTGCGCCCGAACACCTCGGACAAGCCGTTGCCGCTGGCGCCTGCCATCGCGCCGGAAGCGCCGGCCGCGCCGACATTGCAGCAGCCCGCACCGCCGCCGTCGCGCATCGTCAACCGCACGATGCAGCCGCAGGACGCCGCGGAAATCAGCAACCTGTTCTTCGCCGCCAATGCCGCCGAACGCGCGAAAATGCTGCACAATCTCGCCGACACGCCGCTGCAGCCCTCGGCCCGCATTCCGCAGTCGCGTGCTGCGCGTGCCATGCACATTCTCGAAATGGCGGCCTTCGCCGAAGATCGCGAAAACTTCGCGCGCGAGATCAGCGAAGCCCTGATGCTGCCCATCGCGATCGCCGATCAGGTGGTGAACGATCCCGGCGGCGAGGCGCTTGCCTGCTGCGCCAAGGCGCTTGGCATGTCGAGCGCGATCTTTCAGCGCGTGCTGCTGTTCCTCAATCCGGAATTCGGCGCGTCGGTGAACAATGTCTATCGGCTGTCGCGCATGTATGACGTGCTGACCGAGCGCGCGGCACTGATCATGGTGGCCGCCTGGCGCGGCGCACATCTCGCAGCCACGCGTGCGAAATTCCGCCCGACTCTGTATGACGACGAGCGCCAGCGCGCCCGCCCCGCCATGCCGTCGTCGCGCCCGAGCGTGCAGCCCGGCATCGACATCACACGCATCCGCAATACGTCGGGAAGCTAGGCCTTCACCAGATCCAGAAAGTGCCGGCCGGCTCTGTCCTCGATCTCGACGATCCAGAGATCGGGATCGAAGTTGATCTCTTTCTGCAGCCGCTCCTCGACCTTCTGCTCTTCCACCGGCTGCGGCGGCGATGGCGCGAACACGCGATCGCTCGGACGGCTGTCGTCATAGGCGGATTGCGGTGCCGGCGTGAACAGCATGGCGGTGCCGTCGAGCAGCGCCAGCTTGATGAACACCGCTCCCGCCTCCTCCGCACCACGACGACGTACCGCACCGAACACGCCTTCGGTCTGGCAGCGGCGCAGATAGGCGGCCACCCATATGGATGATTTCAAACGGCTCATGATGGAAACGATAGGCCAGCCGGTCGGCCGGCGCTAGTCGATCGCGCGGCCGGTGACGGCGGCGAGCTCGCGCACCATGCGATCGGACATCTGCCCGGTCACCGGCAGCTTGCGTTCGCGTTCGAAGCGCTGGATCGCGGCCGCGGTATCGGAGCCGACATTGCCGGTGGGCTTCAACTGACCATAGCCGAATTCGGTGAGCGCGCGCTGCACGGCGGCAACGCGGCGGGTATTGGTGATGAGATCGCCGAGCGGATCGACCTTGCCGGCATGCGGGATCGCTGCCGGCGGCCGCGCCACCGAGGCCGTAGTCGGCGCAGGCGCAGCCGTCGCCTTGACGAGATTGCCCATCGGATCGCCACTGCGCTGCTCGGCAGGTTTCGCCACCACCGATGGCTTGGCTTCGCTGGCTGCATTCACAGGCCGGGAATCCAGCATGCGCGTGTCGAGCCTGGTATCCATCGAGGTCAGCGTCGCATCGCTCGGGCGCGGCTTCGGCAGCGGATTCATTGTCGGTGTCGGCGCCGGAAACGCCACCACCGTGCTGCTGCCGAACATCGGCGACGGATGATGGCCTTTCTGCAGGAAGATCGCATTGGCAATGATCGCACTCACCGCGGAGAATGCGATCAGCCCTGCCACCATGTCCTTCGGGCTGTGCAGCAACATGCGCATGAACAGCCCGCGCTCGGCCGGCTCATCGACGACGACAGCACGGGCGCGCTTGGACTTGGCGGATTTGGAACTTGCTTTAGGCACTCTTCTTCACCTGATCGAGGGTCTCGGGCGGCGCGCTACGCGGCGCGGGCGTCAATGTCGTGATGTTGCTCGGTGCGGCCACCGGCGGCGCATAGTCGAGCGGCAGTGCGATGGTGACCGTGGTCCCCTCGCCGACGCGGCTCTGCACCTGCATCTCGCCGCCATGCAGCCCGACCAAACTCTTGACGATCGAGAGGCCGAGGCCGGTGCCTTCGTGGCGGCGCTGATGATAGGTCTGGCCGGCCTGGAAGAACGGATCGCCGATCCGCGCGAGATCGTCGGCCGCGATGCCGACACCAGTGTCACGCACGCGCACGATCAGACGCGCCGCTTCGACGCCGGCGGTGACGGTGACGCTGCCGCCGCGCTCGGTGAACTTGATGGCGTTGGAGACGAGATTGAGCAGGATCTGACGGAACGCGCGCGGATCGCCGTTCACTTCGGGCAGGTCCTTCGGCGCATCGGTGATCAGGTCGACGCCGTTGTCGCTCGCCTTCAGCGCCAGCAGATTGCAGCAATTGATCAGCACCGAGCGCGGTGCGAACGGCTCGGGCGCCAGTTCGAAACTGCCGGACTCGATCTTCGACATATCGAGGATGCCATTCACCACCGACAACAGATGCAGGCCGGAATCATTGATCAGCCGCGCATATTCCTGGCGCTTGGCAGCGTCCAGCATCAGCACGTCTTCCTGCGCCATCATGTCTGAGAAGCCGATAATGGCATTCAGCGGCGTGCGCAGTTCATGGCTCATGGTGGCCAAGAATCTTGTCTTCGAAGCATCGGCGCGCTCGGCGACGATCCGCGCTTCTTCCAGCGCATCCTGCTGCAGCTTGCGATCGGTGACGTCACGCAGCACGGCCACCACTTCGGTCTCGGCATTGGCCGGCACGGTGCGATCGTCGGCCGCCTCGAGCGGCTGGCATCGCATCTCGACCCAGATGAAATCGGCAGCGGCACGCTCGTTGCGCGCGCCGTCGCGGCGCAGCCGGAATTCGACGCTGCGCGCCTCACCGCCCCGCGCCGCATCGGACAATGCGGTGAGATAGGCCGGACGATCGGCAACATGGACGCGATCGAACAGGCCATGGCCGAGCAGACGCTGCGGCTGCACGCCCACCAGCGCTTCGGCGGCCGGCGAGATGAACTGCACGGTGCCGTTCGGACGGTGACGCGAGATCACGTCGCTCATGTGCCGGGCCAGCAGGCGATAGCGGTTTTCCTCGACATTGAGCAGCGACACACTGGTGCGGCCGAGCGATTCCGCGCCGAAGGCGAGACCGGCTGCATAAAGCGTGGCGGATGCGATGCCGAAGGTCATGAAGATGGCATGGCTGGCGACAGCCGCTTCGGAGGCCGGCAGCCAGGCGAGCCCGGTCAGCGCCGCCAGTAGACCGACGCAGGCGAGCGCCAGCATGGAGGCGAATGCGACGACGCGGCGCGACGCCGACAACGCGGCCTCGATGGGAACCACCACGAGCCAGATCGCGGCGAAGGACGCGATACCGCCGGTGGAGATGGCCACCATCATCACGAGGCTTGCGAGCGCGACCGACGACATCAGCTGCGCGTTTTCGTAGCGGCCGGTCCGCGACAGGAAATAGGACAACAGGATCGGCGCGATCAGCCACGCAAATGCCGCGACCTCGATGGCCGTCGGCGCGCCGCGCATCGCCAGATAGACGGGAAACGCCGCGAAGGCTGCGAGACTACCGATCAGACGCGGTGCCATGAAGGCGCGGTGCCGCGCACTGGTCAACGCATCATAGCGCGCTGAAGGGTGCAGCATCGCATCAAGACAGTCGCGAATGATGTTCAATACTGGCACTCGTTTCGCTTCGACATACTCGTCGTGACAGACGCGTCGAAACGCCTCCTTTGTTGTTGCGCCAACCTGTCAGAGCGACATTAAACGAACACTAAAGCGATCGCGGGCCGGACCGTGCCTAACGCGCAAATGCTGATTTGAACGGTGTTTTCGCATTTTTCTTCGAGCATGATGGTGAACGGAAACTTTCACCGGCGCGCATATGGTTTCGAAAGTATGGACACGGCTTCGAAAGCCCCGCGATCCACATGCATCGGCGTCATCGGCCGCGCATCAATGGAAAATTTACGCCATCTGCAATCGCGTCAATTTTCGTCGAATTAATCGCTTCGCAAATACTTCAAGTTTATCGACGCTGCCTAGCTTCGGTATTGACTGCGATCGATCGCACGCGTTCGAAAGAGACCAACGGGGTTTTCATGTTCTTCCTGCTGCGCATGGCATTCTGGATCGGGCTGGTGCTCGTGCTGCTGCCGCGGGATCACACGCCCGAGGCCGACAAGGCGGCGCCACAGGTCGGCGCTTCCGACGCGATCTCTGCTGCGACCGCTGCCGCATCGGATATGAGCCAGTTCTGCAAGCGCCAGCCGCAGGCTTGCGAGGTCGGCGGCAATGCCGCGGCCTTTATCGGCGAACGCGCCAAGGAAGGCGCGCGCAAGGTCTATCAGATCATCACCGAGAAAAAGCCCGACACCACCGGCTCGATTGGCGGCGAAGGCAGCGAGCAAGGCGATGTCGCCATGGTGCAGCCGAATACGCTCACCCAGGACGATCTCGCGGTGGAATGGCATTCGCCCGACGCACCGCCCGCCCCGTAATGTCAGCCGGTTCCCGGCGACAAATGCCCGGAATACGGTCGCATTTGATGCTGTTCGTCCCTATATAGGGCCGATCATTGCATCAAGGTTTCCATGACCACGACCATCGACGACATCCGCGCCAATTTCGAGCTGCTCGAAGACTGGGACGACCGCTATCGCTATGTCATCGAGCTCGGCCGCACGCTTGCGCCGATGCCGGACGACGAGCATTCGGCCGCCAACAAGGTCAATGGCTGCGCCAGCCAGGTCTGGCTCTCGCGCAAGGTCGCGCAAAGCGACACCGGTGCGCCGGTGCTGAGCTATCTCGGCGACAGCGACGCCCATATCGTCCGCGGCCTGATCGCGATCCTGCTGTCGCTCTATTCCGATCGCACGCCGAAGGACATTCTGGCCACCGACGCCATCGCCGTATTCGACGAACTCGGTTTTCGCGACCACCTCACCCCGCAGCGCTCGAACGGGTTGCGCTCGATGGTCGAGCGCATCCGCAACGACGCCCGCGCGACGCTGGAAACCGCGGGCTAAACCTCGAACGCCGCATCCTCCGCGAGCCAGGTCCGCAGCTTCGCCGACCTGCCTTTGGCCTCGTCCGCAAGGCCGTAATGCCGCGCGAGCCGGTCGAGCCCGAGCTGCAGCACGACCTTGGCCGAGCGCGCCGGCCAGCTCCGTTCACGCTCGATATCCTCGAGGCCGCGCAGGAAGCAGCAGACATCCATCAGCAGCCCCGAGAATTCGGGACCGCAGGCATCGAGCGCCTGCCCGACCTTCTGCCGCGATGTGATCATGACATCGGTCATGTCGCCTGGACTGAGGCCGGAGCCCCGCGGCCGGCCTCCGGTCGGTGCGGACCAGTTGGCGGTAACGCGCGGGGCCATGTTGCCGCGGGTGAAATCGGCGCGCAGCTTCTCGCCGGCGATAAATTGCTGCGGCGAGATCATGCTGCGGCCATCGCGGCCCTTGCGCCGCGCCAGCCAGGCCAGCGGGCTCTCGCCATCATTGACCAGAACGCTGGCCACGCCCTCGTCGGTGAGCACATTGCGCGCTTGCAGCGACAGATGACGCGCGCGATGCGGATTGATCGGATCCGGTGTCTCTCGGCGGCTTCCTGCTGTTCTCATTTTGTTCTCCTTATAGGAGAATAAACACATGCCTCACCGGATTCCGCAAGCGCTATTTTTGACGATTTTCCTATTTGTGGATAGCGGCAGCCACGCCCGCAAGGACTGCGCTCGCCTTCACAGCGGTCAACTTTTCGTCCCGATTTGTTCCACATTCATTCCGGAAAGTGGAACCCAGGTATCTATTTGCCGCGGCGTTTGCGCTGCTGGCCGAGGCCCATCTTCTTGGCCAGCTGCGAGCGTGCCACCGCATAATTGGGCGCGACCATGGGATAGTCGGCCGGCAGGCCCCACTTCTCGCGATACTGCTCCGGGGTCATGCCATACTGGGTCCGCAAATGCCGCTTCAGCGACTTGAAGCGTTTGCCGTCTTCGAGACAAACCAGATATTCGGCGGTCATCGACTTCTTGACCGAGACCGCGGGCTTGGCCGGCTCGCTGGTTGTCACCGCCGGCGCCCCGTTCGACACCCGCACCAGCGCGCCATGCACCTGGTTGATCAAAGCCGGCAATTCCGCCGCCGGCATCGGATTGTTGGCCACATAGGCCGACACGATCGTTGCCGTCAGGTCGATGAAACTCTTGCCGGCGGTGTCGGTCATGCGTGCGATCTTTCGGGAATGGGAGCGGCGCTATACTTGGCGAGTATGATGCCGGCCCGGTTAGTCACGCAATATGACCGTATTGCGCTCCCGAACTATTTAAGCGGCAAGTTGAACGCACGCATGCATAGGGGATTGGCTGCAGCCTGATCAGTTGCGGTTGTCGAGATGCTCGCGCAGGTCGTCGATGGAGGCGAAGCGCATCAGCCCCTCCGGCATCTGCGCCTCGATCGAGCCGTCCGAATACAGCGAATAGGCCATGCCATCGACCACGCCGGATTTCAGCACGGTGACGCCTGCCGGCCGTTCCGGCGGTGCAGCCGCGGGCGGCTCGCGGTCAGGAATGTCGTTGAGATCCGGCAGATGATCGGCCTCGTGGGTCGTCGACGCACGCGCCGCCTGGCGGATCGCATCGGAGAAACGCGGACGATCCGGTTGCGGACGGTCGGTGCGCGGGCGATCGCTTTGCGGCCACGCATTATCGAAATTGCCGGGCTCGCGCGCCCGCGTCTCGTCCGCCGCCGGCGTCGGCTCGGGCGCATCGAGATCGAGCTGCAGGGCCTGCGCCACCGCGGCCTCGGACTGCTCCTTCGCACGCTCGCGTCGGGTGGAAGAGAACATCAGATTGCGGCGCTTCGGCTCCTCGGACGCGCCACTGGCGGCAGCGGCCAGGCGTTCCCGGTCGCGCAGCACGTCGTCCTGCCAGGGCGGTGCGCCACTGTCGGGCGCTGCGGGGCGCGGAACTGGAGGAACCTCCCGATCGAAGAGCGGGTTCGGCCGCGGCGCGGGCTCCTCGTCCTCCTCGGCGTCATCGACGGGCGGCGTCAGGTTGAGTTCGCGGCGCGGCATCCGCGGCATCGCCTCGACCGAACCGGGCAGCGGAACCAGTTTCTTGATTTCGCGGACGACGATCCCGAGGCTGATCATGATCAGGCCGGTGCACACCCCGACCGACCCGGTCAGGATCAGCGTATTGCCAAACCCGAATTCCTTGACCGGAATACCAAAACCCACCGCGGCAAGGCCTGCCAGGATAACCCCGATCCCGGCAATCAGCAGCACTGTCATCGTCGTCAAACTCCTGGACGAACTCTTGGACGGACACCCCGCGAGTCTCGTCACGCCACCAAGATAGCGTCATATGACGCACTTCACCAAACGGCAATTTAGCGTTCATAGCTTGGGGAAATCTCAACGGCGGTAGAGGCTTCCGACCATCTGCTTGGCTGGCTTGACGGCCCGATCCCGCGCCCGGCTGCCCCGCCGAATGGCTTTCCCACAAAGCTTTTGTGCTGGCGCGTTGTTGCCTTGCGTTAAGACAACTTCAGCCACAATTCTCAATTACTTCAAAAGAGAAGTGCGCTATATCGATGCCGGGGAACGAGGCTCAGAAGGCGCTACGCTGAGCCATTGTAGGGCACCGGGTTATCTATAGCCATGTCATCGATTACGACTGCGGACATCGACACGCCTGCGCGGCGCTCGGTGGACCAAACATGTGACGACCTCGCCATCCTGGCGCTGGTTGTTGTCAGCATCGTTGCCGCTTTCACCTTCAGGGATTACGGACTCGGCTGGGACGACTACACCCACGCCGAATATGCCGACCTCTTGCTGAAGATGTATGGATCGGGCTTCCGCGATACCGGCGCCCTCTCCTTTGCCAATCTCTATATGTATGGCGGCGGTTTCGACATGGCCGCAGCGCTGCTGCACAAGGTCATCCCGCTCGAACTGTTCGAGACGCGTCGCCTGCTCGGCGCCATTGTCGGCGTGATCGGCATCGCCGTCACCTGGCGCGTCAGCCGCCGGATCGCCGGCCCGGTCGCCGGCCTCGTCACGCTGCTGCTGCTGGCGCTGTGCCCGACCTTCTACGGCCACATGTTCATGAACCCGAAGGATGCGCCCTTCGCCGTGGCCATGATCGTGCTGATGCTCGGCCTCGTCCGGCTCGTGCAGGAATATCCCAATCCGTCGCAGCGCACCGTGTTGATCCTCGGCATCGGTGCCGGCTGCTCGATCGGTTGCCGCATCCTGGCCGGCCTCACACTGATCTATGCGCTGATCGGCTTCGCGCCGCTGTTCCTCGAAGAGTGGCGCAACAACGGCCTGCGCGAAAGCATCCGCCGCCTGCTGCACGTCGTCTATCTGCTGCTGCCCGGCCTCGCCTTCGGCTATCTGATCATGGGCCTGATCTGGCCATGGTCGATCCTGGAGCCCGCCAATCCGCTGCGCGCACTGACCTACTTCTCCACCTTCTTCGAGAAGCCATGGAAGGAAATGTTCGACGGCGCCATGATCTCGGTGCCGGACATGCCGTGGTCCTATCTGCCGACGCTGTTCGCGCTGCAGCTGCCGGAAGTGCTCATCACGTTGCTGGCCGGCGGCATCGCGCTGACGATCTTTTCCGCCGCCCGCAAGGACGTGCCGGCGCGCCGCAAGACCATCCTGCTGATGCTGACGGCGGCTGCGATGCTGCCGCTGATCATCGCCATGGTGAAGCGCCCGGCGCTCTATAACGGCATCCGACATTTCATTTTCGTCATCCCGCCGATGACGGTGCTGGCCGGCGTCGCCTTCGCGTCGCTGATGGGCTGGCTGCGCGTCCATCATCGTGGCGCACAGGCCGCGGCCGTGGCTGCGCTGTCATTCGGCCTGATGCTGCCGATGGCCGAAATGATCCGGCTGCATCCCTATCAGTACACGCACTTCAATTATGTCGCCGGCACCGTGCGCCAGGCCGACGCGCTGTTCATGCTCGATTACTGGGGCCTCGCGCTGAAGCAGGCATCGGACGCGCTGAAGGAGCAGATCGACGAGCGGCAGGAACACGCCCCCGCCGGCCGCAAGTGGAAGGTCGCGGTGTGCGGTCCGCAGCGCCCGGCGCAGGTCGCGCTCGGTCCTGACTTCACCATCGGATGGGACAGCCACGCCGCCGACTTCGCGATGACCCTTGGCGAATTCTACTGCAAGGGCCTCACCGCCCCCGTGATCGCCGAAATCAAGCGCGACGACGTCGTGTTCGCTCGCGTCTACGACATTCGCGGCAGCAGCATTTCCAGCCTGCTGGCGATCCCCGCGCCGTAATGCGCCTGTGCGTTCGATGCCGTCCGCATCGAACGCCATCATTTCTCCCCGTTCGGCTGCGAGCGAGATCGCATGATGATTGATCGCCGCACCTTTCTCCTGACTGCATCGGCCTTCGCGGCCACCCCGGCTTTCGCCAAAGAAGCCCCGGCCGCCTTGCTCGCCTATGAGCGCGACAGCGGTGGGCGGATCGGCGTCTATGCCAGGAACCTGACCAGCGGCGCCGAACTGCGCTGGCGCGACACCGATCGCTTCGTCATGTGCAGCACGTTCAAGGCCTCGCTCGCGGCCTGCGTGCTGTCGCGCGTCGATCACGGCAAGGATCAGCTCGATGCCATGATCCCCTACACGCAAAAAGATCTGATCACGCACGCACCGGTCGCGAAAGAGAATCTCGCCAAGGGTGCGCTGTCCGTCGGCGAGATGGCGAAAGCGATCGTCGAGATCAGCGACAACACCTGCGCCAATCTGCTGCTCGCGCGTATCGGCGGCCCCAAGGCTCTGACCGCCTTCTGGCGTGAACATGGCGACGTCACCTCGCGCCTCGACGATTACGAGCTTGAACTCAATCGCACTCCTCTTGGCAGGATCGAGAACACGACGACGCCGCGCGCCATGGCCTTGAGCCTCGAACATCTCGCCATCGGCGACGGGCTGCAGCCGGTGTCGCGCGCGCAATTCGTCGAATGGCTGGTGAATTGCAAGACCGGCGCCAATCGTTTGCGTGCGGGCCTGCCCGCGTCCTGGAAGATCGGTGACAAGACCGGCAACAACGGCAAGGACGCCGCCGGCGACATCGCCGTGGCATGGCCGGCGCCGGATCGCCCGGTGGTAATCGCCGCCTATACGCGGGGCGGCAAGCCGACGCCCGCGCAGATCGACGCCGTGTTCAAGGCGATCGGACAACTGGTCGGCGAACGGCTCGGCTGAGCTGCGCAGGCGTCCCGCCCGTGAACGTGCCCACCGCGATGCCGCCGAGGATCAGCGCCATCGCGACGACCAGCGCGAGACTGACGGTCTCGCCGAGCAGCAGCGCCGACAGAATGACGCCCATCACCGGCGTTGCCAGCAGTCCCAGCGATGTCGTCGTGGCCGGCAGGCTGCGATTGATCAGCGCCATCGCCCAATGCGCCAGCGCCGTGCCGCAGATGCCAGCGAACAGAAATGCCGCCACGAGCTCGCGCGTCCAGACGATGGCCGGCGGTGGTCCCTCGCAGAGGAAGGCCAGTGTCGTGAGGATCAAGCTCGCCAGCAACGCCTGCCAGAACACGAGTTGAAACGGCGTTGCGATCCAGCGGTGTCGGCGCAGATAGACGATGTTCGCGGCCCAGCACAGCGCCGCCAACAGCAGCAATCCATTGCCGACCAGCGCGTCGCGTGAGGCCCAGTCGAATGCGAGCGGATTGAACATAACCATCAGCCCGGCAAGGCCGAGCGCGATGCCGCCCAGCCGCGCCGGTGTGATCGGTTCACGCAGCAACAGCCACGCCGCGGGCGCGACCCAGAGCGGCGTCGTATAGCCGAGCACGATGGACCGTCCGACCGGGACCAGTTGCAGGCCGAATGCGATGAGCGCAGAGAACGCGCCCATATGTAGCGTAGCCACGGATAGGACCACGGGCCAGTCGCCCCGCGCGGGCACGATCAGTTGCCGGCGCGCCAGCAGCACGACCAGCAGCGTCACTGTCGCCAGCGCCGACCGGATCGCGCTCGACCACAGCGGCGATACGCTCAGGACCAGGAATTTCGTGACGGTCCAGTTCAGCCCCCACGTCACAACGACCACGGAGAACAACACAAGTGCCGTGCGGCGCGTCAGCAGGTGATCAGTCATGCGCGTCAACCATTCGTCGCTGTCGAACCTCTCGACAGGCCGGCGACCCTAGGCTCTACTGGCTCCAAACAAAGATCCATTTCGTTAAAAATGACAGGGCCAGTTATGGACGACATTCCCGTTGGCCTGGCGTCGCTCGATCTCAAGCCGGCCGCCGGCACGACATTGACGCGGCAACTCTATGATGAGCTGCGCGCACGGATCCTGAACGGCGCATTGCCGCGCGGGCTGCGCCTGCCGTCCAGCCGCGATCTCGCGCTCCGGCTTCGGGTGTCGCGCAACACGATCTCGCTCGTGATCGATCAGCTCGCGATGGAGGGTTATCTCAACATTGCGCGCGGACGCCGTCCCACCGTAGCGGAGGTGCCGGCCACGACCCTCGCCACCGGGCAATCCGTCCGGCAAACCCGCATCCGTCCGCTGCGCCTGTCGCGCTGGGCCGATCGCACACGCAAGACCGACTGGCCGTTCCCGATCGAAGGCCCGCCGCGGCCGCTCGCCACCGTGCTGGCCGATGCCCGGTTGTTTCCGCACGATCTGTGGGGACGTTATCTCCGGCGCGCTGCGCGGCGGCCGCTCACCCGATTGCCGACTATCAACCGCGCACCGTTGCGCGAGGCCCTGCTCCGCCATCTCGTTGCGCATCGCGGAGTCAAGGCCGAGGCGCGGCAGATCATCATCATGCCCTCCGCGCAGGCGTCGCTCGAACTGATCGCGCGCATGCTCGTCAATGCCGGTGACATCGGCTGGGTCGAAAGCCCCGGCTATGGCGGCGCGCGTGCCGCACTGGAAGCGACGGATGCCACGGCGCGCGGCATCACGCTGGATGATGGCGGCATCGCGCTCAAGGGCCGGCGCGATCGTCCGCGCCTGATCTTCGTGACGCCGTCGCACCAGCATCCGACAGGTCGCCTGATGCCCGTCTCCCGGCGTCAGGAGCTGCTGGCATTCACCGACGACACCGGCTGCGCGCTGGTTGAGGACGACTATGACAGCGAATTCCACTATGACGGCCGCCCTGTCGCGGCGCTGCAAGGCCTCGATCGCAACGGCCGCGTGTTCTATGTCGGCACATTCGCGAAATCGATGTTCGCCGATATCCGCAGCGGCTATGCTATCGTGCCGCCCGATCTCGTCGCCGTGTTCGAGACCGCACAGCGCCGAAGTGGACAGATCGTCCCCGCGCCGGTGCAGGATGCGCTCACCGGTTTCATCGATGACGGGCATTTCGCCGCCCATATCCGCAGGATGACGCGAATCTATCACGGCAGGCGCGACCATCTGGTGCAGGCACTGCGCCTGCATGCAGGCGATCATCTCACCGTGGAGCGGCCGGCCGGCGGCATGCAACTGCTTGCTCATCTCGCGCCGCATTGGGACGATCGCGACGTCGTCGCGCGTCTGGCGCATGCCGGCGTCACCGCACGCGCGCTCTCGCAGCATTTCACAGGCCCGGTCACCGGCAAGGGACTGTTCCTCGGCTTCGCCGCTTGGAACGAACAGGAGATCGACAAGGCCGCTGCCGTGATCGGCGACGTACTGCAGAGCATGCACGCGCCCAAAGCACTGCGCCGGTCTGGTAAAGCCGTGCCCGCATCCGGTCCCCGTCAGCCACGACCGTCGCTGTCGGGCCCGAAAGCATGACTGCCGCGCATCGCCACCGGCTTGCCGCCTTGCCGGCGCACGACTAGGCTGCCCCCACCACCGATATATCCAACCGGAGATGACTTATGTCACCAGCCGAAGCTGCCCATCTGAAAGAAGTGCCGAAGCATATGACCGAGGCCGAATGGGCGCAGCGCGTCGACCTGGCCGCCGCCTATCGTCTGGTCGCGCTCTATGGCTGGGACGATCTCATCGACACCCACATCTCTGCCCGCGTGCCCGGCCCGGAGCATCACTTCCTGATCAATCCCTACGGCCTGATCTTCGAAGAGATCACCGCATCGAGCCTGGTGAAGGTCGATCTCGACGGCAACCAGCTCTCCGAAAGCGACTACAGCATCAACCCCGCAGGCTTCACCATCCATTCCGCGATCCATGAAGTGCGCGAGGATGCCGGCTGCGTGATGCATCTGCATACGCCGGATGGCACCGCCGTCGCCTCCTGCATGGAAGGCCTGCAGCCGCTGAACCAGACCGCACAGCTGGTGATCCCGGAACTCGCCTATCACGACTATGAAGGCGTCGCCCTCGATCACGACGAACGTCCCCGCCTGCAGAAGGATCTCGGCGACAAGAACATCATGCTGCTGCGCAATCACGGCACGCTGACCGTCGGCCGCTCCGTCGCCTCGGCCTTCGAGCGCATGTATTATCTGGAACGCGCCTGCACCATGCAGGTCCGCACCCGCATGCTTGGCCCCACCGCCTATCCGGTGGAGCAGATCGTCATCGACAAGAATGCGGCGCTGGTCGGCAACCCCGACAAGGCCGAGCTGCGCTCCCAAAAGCTGGTCTGGCCGCCGATGCTGCGCAAGCTCGACCGCCGCGATCCGTCTTACCGGACCTAAAATCACGTGCTATAGAGAGGCCACAAACCTCTACGCAGACGACAAAACGCCGCCCAATCCCGGGCGGCGTTTCTTTTGAGATATACACAATTTTAAGTTGATAATTTTGGCCTACTCGCTAGCCTGTGTTGATGGCGTGGTTTCTCTTCATCGATGAGAGTGGGCAAGACCACCGGGAATCTCCCTATGAGGTCCTCGCCGGAGTGGCAATTCTCGATGCAGACCTTTGGGATCTCGTGAAAGAACTTCACGACGCCGAGACGACTAACTTCGGTCGGCGTTACAGCGACGGAGAGAGGGAGCTAAAGGGAAAAGCAATCCTCAAGCGAAAGACGTTCGCTAAAGCACGCACCTTGCCTGAGATACTCCCGAATGAGGTATCTGCCTTGGCAAAAGCCGTGCTGGACAACGGAGCGCAGCATGGCTCGGAACGAAACATAAAAGCATTGTCGCTTGCGAAGATTTCTTACGTAACCGACGTCTTTGCTATCTGCGAAAACTATGATTGCAAGATCTTCGCGAGCCTCGTTCATCCGGCTGCTCCTCAAACCACAGGTGGCGGCCTTCGCAAAGACTACGGATATCTTTTCGAGAGATTCTTCTATTTTCTAGAGGATCAGACGACGCTAACCGGGTTTCCCCAACACGGCATCATCGTTTTTGACGAACTCGATAAAACCCGAAGTCACATCCTGATTGATCAGGCACACAAATACTTCAAGGAAACGGCGATCGGCAGGCATCGCGCAGAACTTATTATCCCTGAACCGTTCTTCGTGCATAGCGATCTAACCATCGGAATTCAGATCGCGGATCTTGTCGCATACTGCCTGTCTTGGGGATTTCGGTTACCGACAATGGAAAAGCCAGCGCGCGAAGAACTGGCGCCATATATCGCCCAATTAAAGCGACTACGTCATCGCGCCGTCCGTAGCATCCAAGGGAAGAGTGACTTTGAAGTGTGGAGCGTCGCCTATATCGACGACCTCAGAACGGCGAGCGAAAAACTCTGAGCCAAACGAAAAAGGCAATGCAACACTTTCGCGCCACAAAGCCTCCACTCAGGAAAATAGCGATTAATAGCTAAAAATCAAGGCGTCTCGCAGACCAACCTTGCCCGTGAAGGGTGGCGCCCTCAACGGAATATGATCCATCAGCAAACTTGAACGCGCTCTGAAGATCACATCGCCAGTTAGCTACGGCCGCATGAACGCGAAATCGGTATCCGGATCGCAATTATCAGCGAGGAAATGAAGCTCCGACTGCACGTCGGCGGCGCTGCGGCTTTCCAGATATTTGGAGACGATCAGCCCCAGCATCGCGCGGCAGACGCCGTCCTGATCGATCCCCGCCGCCTGCGCTGCGGCCATGGCGGCCGTGAAATGAGTATTGGCGATCTCGCTGGCGGACATTGGCGTTCTCCCTGTTGTTGCTTGAAGCAAAGACGGAGAACCGCGCCCCGCCATTGATCTGCGTCATTGTAGGGTGGGCAAAGCGACCGCCATAGCGCGAAGCGCGACGGCGGAAGCGTGCCCACCACCGCATGCACGACAGGGTGTGGTAGGCACGGCACAAGAGCGTCTTTGCCCACCCTACAGATGCTTACGTCTTCACCTCCGACAGCGCCGCGATGATGCGTGTCCAGGAGCGGATGCCCTTCTGGAAGCTGCGCAGGTCATATTTCTCGTTCGGTGAATGGATGTTGTCGTCGTCGAGACCGAAGCCGATCATCAGCGAGTCCAGGCCGAGCGTGCGCTTGAAGTCGGCGACGATCGGGATCGACGCACCGGAGCCGATCAGCAGCGCCTGCTTGCCCCATTCTTCGGTCAGCGCATCGCGCGCCGCCGCGAGCGGCTTCATGTTCCAGTCGAGCGCGATGGCCGGCGCGTTGGAGTGGTCGAGGAACTCGGCCGTGCAATCGCCGGGCAGCTGATCGATGACGAATTTGCGGAACGCATCGCGGATCTTGCCGGGGTCCTGGCCTTCGACGATGCGGAACGAAACCTTGGCCGAGGCATGCGAGGCGATCACGGTCTTCGAGCCCTCGCCCGTATAGCCGCCGACGATGCCGTTGATATCGCAAGTCGGGCGCGAGGTGATCTGCTCGATCAGCTCGCGGTCCTGCTCGCCGGCCGGGATCGACAAGCCGATCGGCTTCAGGAAGCTGTCCGGCGTTAGGCCCAGGCCCTTCCACTGCTTGAGGATATCCGCCGGCAGGTCCTTCACGCCATCATAGAAGCCGGGAATGGTGATGCGGCCGGTGTCGTCATGAAGCTTGCCGAGGATATTGGTGAGCACGCGGATCGGATTGCGCGCGCCACCGCCATAGATGCCGGAATGCAGGTCGCGATTGGCGGCGGTGATCTTCACCTCTTCATAGACGAGGCCGCGCAAGGCGGTGGTGATGGCTGGCGTCGATGGATCCCACATGCCGGTGTCGCAGACCACGGCGAAATCCGCTGCAAGCTCTTTCTTGTTGGCTTCGAGGAACGGCACAAAGTTCTTCGAGCCAACCTCCTCCTCGCCCTCGATGCAGATGGTGAGATCGATGGGCAGCGATCCCGTCACCTTCACCCAGGCCCGGCAGGCCTCGACGAAGGTGGAAAGCTGCCCCTTATCATCCTGCGCGCCGCGCGCGACGATGATGTCGCGGCCATCGGCATGCTTGGTCACCACCGGCTCGAAGGGCGGGCGATGCCACAGCTCCAGCGGATCGACCGGCTGCACGTCGTAGTGGCCGTAGAACAGCACATGCGGGCGGTTGCCCGTATTGCCGTTCGCCGTGGCAACGATGGCCGGATGGCCCGCGGTCGGCCGCACCTCGGCCTTGAAGCCGAGCGCTGCGATCTCGCCGGCGAGATGCTCCGCCGCCTTCCTGCAGTCATCCGCAAAAGCGGGATCGGCGGAGATCGACTTGATGCGCAACAGCGTGAACAGCCGCTCCAGCGCCTGATCGAAATCGCCATCGACATGCGCGAGGACGGCATTGAGTTGCGAGGATGCGGACATGACGACTTCCTTCAAACCAGACGTTCAGACTGTATGATCAATGACGGGATCAGCGCTTCATGATGCCGCCGAGCGTGCCGCGCACGATCTCGCGGCCGATGGTGCTGCCGAGCGAGCCGCCGATCTGCTTGCCGACATTGGCGACGATGCCGCCGACCACCTTGTTGGTGACCGTGCGGGTGACGCTGCGTGCGATCACCTGCCCGGTGGTCAGCCGGCCGCGCCGCGTGCCGGTGCCGAAGATGCTGCCGATGATGCCGCCGAGCGTACCGAGGAAGCCCCCGCCGCCGCCATTTGCCTGACCGGCATCGGCCGGCGTCGCGGCCGTGCCCGCAATGCGCTTCTGCAGAATCTCATAGGCGGACTCGGAATCCACTGCGGTGTCGTATTTGCCCTTCACCGGGCTGGCATTGATGATCGCCTTGCGCTCATCCGGCGTGATCGGCCCGATCCGCGCCACCGGCGGGCGCACCATCACGCGCTCGACGATGGACGGCGTGCCATTCCCTTCGAGGAACGACACCAGCGCCTCGCCCTTGCCGAGTTCGGTGATGGCCTTCGCCGTATCGAGCTTGGGATTGGCGCGGAACGTTTCGGCCGCGGCGGCGACCGCCTTCTGGTCGCGCGGAGTGAAGGCACGCAAGGCGTGCTGCACGCGGTTGCCGAGCTGCGCGAGGACGCGATCGGGCACGTCGATCGGGTTCTGGGTGACAAAATAAACGCCGACGCCCTTCGATCGGATGAGGCGGACCACCTGCTCGATCTTGTCCATGAGGGCTTTCGGAGCATCGTTGAACAGCAAATGCGCCTCGTCAAAGAAGAACACCAGTTTCGGCTTCGGCAGATCGCCGACTTCCGGCAGTTCCTCGAACAGTTCGGACAGCAGCCACAGCAGGAAGGTCGCATAAAGGCGCGGGCTGGCCATCAGCTTGTCGGCGACGAGGATGTTGACCATGCCGCGCCCGTCGCGGTCGGTGCGGATGAAATCCTTCAACTCCAGCGCGGGCTCGCCGAAGAATTTTTCACCACCCTGGTTCTCCAGCACGAGCAATTGCCGCTGGATAGTACCCACGGTGGCCTTCGACACATTGCCGAAGCTCGATGCCGAGGCACGGATCTCCGCGAGCGGATCGAACTCGTCCTTCTTCACGGCCTTCGGCACGATGGCGTCGAGCAGCGAGCGCAGGTCCTTCATGTCGAGCAGCGTCAGGCCGTTTTCATCGGCGACGCGGAAGGCGACGTTGAGCACGCCCTCCTGCACGTCATTGAGATCGAGCAGCCGCGCCAGCAGCAGTGGCCCCATCTCAGAGACGGTGGCACGCACCGGGTGTCCCTGCTCGCCGAACACGTCCCAGAACACGGTCGAGAACTGATCGGGCTGGAATGTGAGCCCCATTTCCTGCGCGCGCTTCAGGATGAAGTCCTTGCCCTCGCCGACTTCGGCGATGCCCGACAAATCGCCTTTGATATCCGAGGCAAAAACGGGAACACCTGCGCGGGCAAAGCCTTCCGCCATCACCTGCAGCGAGACCGTCTTGCCTGTTCCCGTCGCGCCGGTGACGAGACCATGGCGATTGCCGAGCGCCAGCGTCAGCCATGCCGGCTGCTCGCCTTTGCCGATGAAAATCTGTTTGTCCGTATCGCCCGATATCGGAGCTGCGGTGGCAGTTGCAGTTGTCTTGGCCATCTGATCGCCTCTGGGATCGCCTATCGCGCATCAAAAAATTGCGAAGAATATTCGCGGCGCTTCATGATCTTACCGTATGTTGCGGAACGAAGGCCAGCGCATGCGCGTCACGATGTCCGATGGTCAAGGAACAACAGCGCGTGCCAAACCCCTTTGAAATATTTCCAGAGTGGAGCGCTCTCGCGAGCGCGAACAATTGACCAGATTTTCACGTTTGCGATTGCATTGCTGCAACACTCGACGCGCGATCACGTTGAATCGCACTTCGAATGGCCGCGTGTGCTTGTAATTCGAATCACACCGGCACAAGATGATTTTTCAAACGAAGGGCACTGGTTCAACCGGTGTGGCGGGGCATCATGGATGAATTGATCAAAGCGCTGACCGCAAAGGTCGGCATCGATGAAGCCGTGGCTGAAAAAGCCGTTGGCAGCATCCTCGAATTCCTCAAGCGCGAAGCCCCTCCCGAACCTGTCAATGCTCTGATCGCAAATATTCCCGGCGCCGAGGCTGCTATTGCAGCCAATGAAGGCGGCGGCTTCAGCTTGATGGGCGGCGGCCTGATGGCACTCGGCAGCAAGCTGATGGGCATGGGTCTCGGCATGGGCGAGATCCAGAGCGTCGCCCGGGAACTGTTCAAGTTCGGCCGCGACAAGGTCGGCGCCGATGCGATGGACCAGATCATCGCGGGCACGCCCGGCCTCAGTCAGTTCGCCTGACCTGCCGGCCATCTTCAAAGCGTCAAGCACCTTCTCTTCGAACATTCGAGTATCATGGCTTATTCTATTTCCGAGATCGAAGGTCTCACGGCTTTCGCCGCGACCCGGCTGAAGAAAGCAGGCATCCGCACCATGGAGAGTCTGCTGGAGGCCGCTCATTCCGCCAAATGCCGGAAGGAGCTCTCGGCCAAGACCGGTTTCACCGAACAGCAATTGCTGGAATGGGCCAATCTCGCCGACTATCTCCGCATCCCCGGCATGGGCGCCGCAAAGGCCGAACTGCTGCGTGCCTCCGGCGTCTCCACGGTGCGCGAGCTCAAGCACCGCAACCCCGCCCGCCTCGCTCAGGCGATGCGCGAGGCCAACGAGACCCGCAAACTGGTGCGCGTGCTGCCGTCGGAAAAATCCGTCGGCGACCTGATCGAAAAGGCCCGGCAGCTGCCGCTGAAGATTTCGTATTGAGACTGTGCCGTAGCAACCATTAAAGCGCGGGACTTTTGATCCACGGAGTTCCGCGCTGGACGACGGTGTTAGCGTAGACGATGAGCTTCCTGGCACAGGCGATGAGTGCGGCCTGGTGGGCTTTCCCACGGGCCATCAATCGTCGGTAGAGGTCGATCAGAGCCGCATTCCACCGGAATGAAGCCGGCAAAGCGGCCGCGTACAGCGACCGGCGCAGCCGATCGCGCCCGCCGGCAATATGGCGTTGGCCACGGTGCTTGCCGCTGTCGTTATCAAACGGCGCAAGGCCAGCCAAAGCTGCAGCTTCCTCGCGGCTGATCTGGCCGAGCTCAGGCATGCGGATGACGATGGCAAGCGCGGTGCGTTCGCCGATACCGGGAATGCTAAGCACCAAGGCGAGGCGCCGCGCCAGATCATCATGCTGGCGCAGCAGAGCAGCAATCCGCTTGAGTTCGGCCCGGCGCCGCGCCTGCAAACGCGCAATGTCGCGAAGATAAAGACGTCGCTGCTGTGGCTCGCCAATATGCTCGAGGCGGATTTTGAGACGGGCGATGTCCTCCTCAGTCTGCTCAACAAAGGTGAGTTGGCCCGCTAATCCCGTCAGTCTGGCGTCCGGCGCAATATCGCGCGGCTCGGCCTGCGCGGTGTAAGCGGCGATCAGTTCGGCATCGAGAGCGTCATTTTTGGCGCGGCGTAGCCGTGACTTTGCAAAGTTTTTCACCTGTAGCGGTTGCAGCAGCAGAACCACAAAGCCGGCTCCCCGCAAATAGGCAACGACGCCGCTTTCGTAGCCGCCGGTGGCTTCGATTCCGACCTTGTTGACGCCAGCTCCGGCGAGGCGTGACGCCAGATCCCGCCATCCACTGACGCAATTCTCGATCTGCCATCGCTTTGACTGGCCGTGCAGCGCGATATCGAGCTTGTGCTTGGCCGTATCGATACCGGCCACCTGTGTGATAGTCTGTGTCATCTTCCTCGACCCTGCCTTGTGAAAGCGAACCTTGAGTTCCGGCAACCATCCGGGTCCGATGAAGGTGCTGGCGCGATCCCGCTACGAGACAGTCTCAGACGACTCAGGGCGGATACGATCCGATCGCCAGCGCTCTGCCGCGGATTGCACTCCGCGGCAGAGCATTCCTCTCGGAATGGCCTCACAATAACAGGTCGGGCTATTACAAGGGCGGATTAGGCGCAGCCGTAATCCGCCGCGGAGTTTCAACAGTGAAGTCGGCCGGCGGATTACGCTTCGCTAATCCGCCCTACGCCCCCACCCCACCTTGACTCCCTCCCCGCCCGCGCGCAAAGCGACCGCATGATCGCGCCTGCCGCCACCACGCCGACTGTCCTTGCCGCCCTGCTGGCGCGGCCGGTGCCGGCTGTGATGGGTATCCTGAACGTCACCCCGGATTCCTTCTCCGACGGCGGTAATTTCAACGTCCCGGAGCGGGCGCTGGCCCATGCCCGCGCCATGATCGCCGCCGGCGCCGACATCATCGATATCGGCGCGGAGTCAACCCGTCCCTACGGATCGCAGCCGGTCTCGGCGGACGAGGAATGGCAGCGCCTCGCGCCGGTGCTGCCCGATGTCGTCGCGCTCGGCGTGCCGCTGTCCATCGACAGCATGAAGGCCTCGGTCACCGCCCGCGCGCTTGCAGCCGGCGTCGCCATCGCCAATGACGTCTGGGGCCTGCAGCGCGATCCCGACATGGCGCGCGTGGTCGCCGAACACGGCGTGCCCGTCGTCGTCATGCATAATCGCGATGACGTCGATCCATCGGTTGACATCATGGCCGACATCATCGGCTTCTTCGCCCGCACGCTGGAGATCGCCGCGAAGGCCGGCATTTCCGAAAGCCACCTCATCCTCGATCCCGGCATCGGCTTCGGCAAGACTCCGGAGCAGAATCTGATTGCGCTGGCGCGCGGCGGCGAACTCGCGCACTTCGGCCTGCCCGTGCTGGTCGGCGCATCCAGAAAGAAATTCATCTCCACCATCGTGCCGTCCGAACCGCAACAGCGGCTCGGCGGCTCGCTCGCCGCCCACTTGATCGCCGTTCAGCGCGGCGCGAAGATCATCCGCGCGCATGACGTGGCCGAGACCATCCAGGCGCTGCGCGTCGCAGCCGCCATCGAGGAATTCCGATGACCGACATGATCTTCATCAAGGGCCTCTCGGTGCATGCCCATCACGGCGTACTCGATTACGAGGGCGTCGTCGGCCAACGCTTCATCATCGATCTCGAACTCGATGCCGATATCGGCCTCGCCTCGCGCAGCGATCGCCTTTCCGACACGGTGTCCTATGCCGATGTGGTCGCCACCGCGATCGCTGCGTTCAAGGATGTCAATTACAAGCTGCTGGAACGCGCCGCCGGCGCCGTTGCGGACGCCATTCTCGCAAAATTCGCCAAGATCAGCTCAGTGAAGATCACCGTGCACAAGCCGCATGCCCCCATCGCTGCGATCTTCGACGATGTCGGCGTGGTGCTGCGCCGTTCGCGAGCATAAAGGATGGCCAGCGTCCTGATCGCGCTCGGCGGCAATGTCGGCGATGTCCGCACCACTTTCCGCAAGGCCGTCAGCAATATCTGCGGCATGACTCAGGCCGGCCTCGTCGCGCGCTCATCGGATTACGAGACGCCGCCGGTCGGCGACATCCCGCAGGACAATTTCATCAATGCGGCGATCGAAATTGATACCGATCTCGATCCGCACGCGCTGCTCTTCACGCTGCATAAAATTGAACACAAATTCGGCCGCAACCGCGCCGCCGAGGGCCATTGGGGCCCCCGCCCGCTCGATCTCGACATGATCGCCTATGACGACGTGGTGATGCTGAAGCCGGAACTGATGCTGCCGCATCCCGGCGCCACCCAGCGCGCCTTCGTGCTGGTGCCCCTCGCCGAGATCGCCCCGGACCGCGTGATCGCCGGCAAGACCGTGACCGAGCATCTGGCGAAGCTCTCGACCGATGGCATCGTGAGGTTGCCGGATCTGAATTGAGCGCAGGTCTCTCCGAACCTCTCCCCGCATCTTGCGCGGGGAGAGGTCGCCGCGTCTTCGCGGCGGGTGAGGGGCGGCACGCTGCGCTATCCTCATTCACATCCTCGCGAATCGCACCAAGCGCCCCGCTCCAACCAGATTGGCACTACTCGCCTGCCCCGCCCTCACCCGACCGCGCTACGCGCGGCCACCCTCTCCCCGCGCAAGATGCGGGGAGAGGGAACCGAGCCAAATCTGGAAATTCCGCGCCCCAAAAGCGCGCAGCGCCATGCTGTAACAGCCATTGGCAACCCCTTCGTCCCATGGCATTTTCCGGCCAAATACGAACTCATGCCGGGAGTGAACCGTTTCCTATGTCGACTACGACTGATGACCTCAGGCTGGCCGCCGATTTTGCGCCTGCGACCCATGACGACTGGCGCAAGCTCGTCGATGGCGTGCTGAAAGGCGCCCCGTTCGAGAAGCTGATCGGCAAGACCTATGACGGCATCGCCATCCAGCCGATCTATGAGCGCGCGCCCAATGCCGCGCCGATCGCTGGCCGTGCGGCCGCAGCCCCCTGGCAGGTCATGCAGCGCATCGATCATCCCGATGCCGCGAAGTCGAACCGACAGGCCCTGCACGATCTCGAAAACGGCGCCACCGGCCTGACGCTGGTGTTCGAAGGCGCCAATGGCGCCCGTGGCTTCGGTCTTGTCGCGTCCGAAGAGACCATCGCGACCGTGTTCGACGGCATCTATCTCGACGCAGGGATCGGCATCGAATTGCAGGCTGGCCCGCAATCGCGCATGGCCGTCACTTGGCTCGCGGACTACATCAAAGCCAAAGGCATCGACGCCGCCCAATGTGACATCCGCTTCGGCATCGATCCCATCGGCGCCACCGCCGTCTGGGGGACGTCAGCCTATAACTGGTGGGAGATGGCGCCGGCCGTCACCGACACCATCAAGAAGCTCGCGGAACAAGGTTTCAAGGGCCCGTTCGCCGTCGCCGATGGCCGCATCATTCACGATGCCGGCGGCTCGGAAGTCCAGGAGCTCAGCTACACGCTCGCCACCATGCTCGCTTACCTGCGCGCGCTGGAAGAGCATAACATCCCGCTCGAGACTGCACGCGGCATGGTCTATGCGCGTCTCGCAGCCGATGCCGACCAGTTTATGACCATGGCGAAATTCCGCGCGCTGCGCCTGCTCTGGGCGCGCGTCGAGGAGAGCTGCGGGTTGACACCGAAGCCGCTGTTCATCGCTGCTGAGACCGCATGGCGCATGCTGACCCAGCGCGACGCCGCGGTGAACATGCTGCGCGCCACCATGGCGACCTTCTCGGCCGGCCTCGCCAGCGCCAATTCGATCACCGTGCTGCCGCATACGCTGGCGCTCGGCCTGCCTGACTCCGGCGCCCGCCGCATCGCGCGCAACACCCAGCTCGTGCTGCTGGAAGAGTCCAACCTCGCCAAGGTCACCGATCCCGCCGCCGGTGCCGGCGGCATCGAGACGCTGACGCGTGAACTCTGCGATGCCGCCTGGGTGCAATTCCAGGAGATCGAAAAGGCCAGCGGCATCTTCCATGCACTCGGCAACAACCTGATCCAGCCGAAAGTCGCCGCCACCCGCAAGGCGCGGCAGGCCGCCGTCGCCAAGCGCCGCGACGTGCTCACCGGCGCCAGCGAATTTCCCAATCTGCACGAGACCCGCGCCACCGTGCTCAAGGTCAAGCCGATTCCCGGCAAGCCCTATGGCAAGGACAAGATTAAGTTTCCCGCGCTGGAGCCGATCCGTCTTGCGCAGCCTTTCGAGACGCTACGCGACAAATCCGATCACCTCCTCGCCCGCAAGGGCGCGCGGCCGCAGGTGTTCCTGGCCAATCTCGGGACGCCCGCGGATTTCACCGCGCGCGCCACGTTCGCCAAGAGCTTCTTCGAGACCGGCGGCATCGAAGCGATCGATACCAACGGCTTCACGGATCCCGCGGCCCTCGCCGATGCCTTCAAGGTTTCCGGCGCTGCGCTCGCCTGCATCTGTTCCTCGGACAAGCAATATCCGGCCCATGCCGCAGCGGCCGCGCAGGCCCTGCAAAAGGCCGGCGCCACGCATATCTATCTGGCAGGCCGTCCCGGCGAGCTGGAGACCGACTTGCGCGGGGCCGGCGTGCAGGATTTCATCGTCGCCGGCGGCGATGCACTGGCGATGCTGGTGCAAGCCTACACCCGGATGGAGTGAGCGATGACGCAGGCGGCGAGCAAACCCATGCTGACCGGCGGCTGCCAATGCGGCGCGATCCGCTTTGCGGTGAGCGCTGCGCCGACACGTGTCAGCATCTGCCATTGCCGCATGTGCCAGAAAGCCACCGGCTCGCCCTTCGCCTCGCTTGCCGATATTCCGAACGACAATTTCGCATGGACCCGCGGCACGCCATCGGCGTTCAAGTCCTCGTCGATCGCAGAACGCGACTTCTGCGCCAAATGCGGCACGCCGCTGAGCTATCGCCGCATCGACGGCCCGAATATCGAGATCATGACCGGCGCGTTCGACCGTCCCGACCGCGTGGTCCCGACGAAACAATTCGGCAGCGAAAGCCGTCTCGGCTGGGTCGGCAATGTGTCGAACCTGCCGAGCAAGACGACGGCGCAGAATTACGGCCCGGACAAGATGGCGAGCGTGTTCAGCTATCAGCATCCGGATCATGACTGAGATGAAACGCAACAACAGCAACCGTCATTGCGAGGAGCCCGCAGGGCGACGAAGCAACCCAGAGAGCCTCAAGCGAAGACTGGATTGCTTCGCTGCGCTCGCAATGACGACCGATAAGGCTGGATGGAAATGACCAAGATCCCCGACTTCACCAATATCGCCTTCGCCACCATCGCGCCCAGCGCGCCCGCGGGCCGCGCCGAGCCCTGGCTGACGCCGGAAGGCATCCTGGTCAATCCGGCCTATGGCGAGGCCGATGTCAAAGGCATCGACTTCCTCAACACCTGGCCCGGTGCAGCGCCGTTCCTGCGCGGCCCCTACCCGACCATGTATGTCAACCAGCCTTGGACGATCCGCCAATATGCGGGCTTCTCCACGGCGGAAGACAGCAACGCCTTCTATCGCCGTAACCTCGCCGCCGGCCAGAAAGGACTATCGGTCGCCTTCGATCTCGCCACCCATCGCGGCTATGACAGCGATCATCCGCGCGTCGCCGGCGACGTCGGCATGGCCGGTGTTGCGATCGACTCGATCTACGACATGCGCACGCTGTTCGCCGGCATCCCGCTCGACCAGATGAGCGTGTCGATGACCATGAATGGCGCGGTGCTGCCGATCCTCGCGCTCTATGTCGCCGCCGCCGAAGAGCAAGGCGTGCCGCCGGAGAAACTGACCGGAACGATTCAGAACGACATTCTGAAAGAGTTCATGGTGCGCAACACCTATATCTATCCGCCGGCGCCCTCGATGCGGATCATCTCCGACATCTTCGCCTACACCTCGCAACGGATGCCGAAATACAATTCGATCTCGATCTCCGGCTATCACATGCAGGAGGCCGGCGCGACGCAGGATCTCGAACTCGCTTATACGCTGGCCGACGGCGTCGAATATCTGCGCGCCGGCATGGCCGCGGGCATCGATGTCGATAAATTCGCGCCGCGGCTGTCGTTCTTCTGGGCGATCGGCATGAACTTCTTCATGGAAGTCGCCAAGATGCGCGCCGCCCGCCTGCTCTGGGCGAAGCTGCTGACCCAGTTCAATCCGAAGGATCCGAAGTCGCTCAGCTTGCGCACCCACAGCCAGACCTCCGGCTGGTCGCTGACGGCGCAGGACGTGTTCAACAATGTGATGCGCACCACCGTCGAGGCGATGGCGGCGACGCAAGGCCACACCCAGTCGCTGCACACCAATGCGCTCGACGAGGCGCTGGCGCTACCAACGGACTTCTCCGCCCGCATCGCGCGCAACACGCAGTTGTTCATCCAGCAGGAAACCGGCACCACCCGCATCATCGATCCGTGGGGCGGCTCCTATTATGTTGAACGCCTGACCCATGACCTCGCCGTGAAGGCCTGGGGCCATATCCAGGAAGTCGAGGCGCTCGGCGGCATGGCCAAGGCCATCGAGGCCGGCGTGCCCAAGCTGCGCATCGAGGAAGCGTCGGCCAAGACCCAGGCCCGCATCGATGCCGGCCGTCAGGCGGTGATCGGCGTCAACAAATACAAGCCCGAGAGCGAGACGCCCATCGACGTCCTCAAGGTCGATAACTCCAATGTCCGCCGCCTGCAGATCGACAAGCTCAAGCGCCTACGCGGCGAGCGCAACCAGGCCGATGTGGACGCCGCCATCAATGCGCTGACGCGCAGCGCGCAGGACGGCAGTGGCAACCTCCTTGCGCTGGCCATCGACGCGGCCCGCGCCAAGGCCACTGTCGGCGAAATCTCGGACGCGATGGAAAAGGTGTTCGGCCGCCACCGCGCCGAGATCAAGTCCATCACCGGCGTCTACAAGCGGGAAGCCTCCAGCATGAACGACAATGTCGCCAAGGTTCAGGCGCTGATCGATACTTTTGAGGATGCCGAAGGCCGCCGCCCGCGTATCCTCGTGGCCAAGATCGGCCAGGACGGCCATGACCGCGGCCAGAAGGTGATTGCCTCCGCCTTCGCCGATGTCGGCTTCGACGTCGATATCGGGCCGCTATTCGCCACCGCCGATGAAGCCGCCCGCCAGGCCGTCGAGAACGACGTCCACATTCTCGGCCTCTCCTCGCTCGCCGCCGCGCATCTCACCGCCGTGCCGGAATTGAAGGAAGCGCTGAAAAAGCAGGGCCGCGAAGACATCATGATCATCATCGGCGGCGTCGTGCCACCGCAGGACTATGAGGAACTCTACAAGGCCGGCGCCGAAGCGATCTTCCCGCCGGGCACGGTGATCTCGGAAGCCGCGGAAGAACTGATCCACAAGCTGAATGCAAGACTGGGGCATAGCCAGGCAGCGGAGTGATGCATGACAAAGCATGTCGCGATTTCGGGAGAGGATTCGCAGCTCGCTCAAATGGTCGCTGAAATGGAGACCACGGGCGACGAGGTGATCATCACACGCGACGGCGTTGCGGTCGCGCGGCTGGTTCCCGAACAACGCTCGGTCGTGAACGGCGAGCTGACGCCCGAACAGATCGAAAAGCGGAAGCAGGCAATCGCAAATCTTCAGAAGATGGCGCGTGAACTCAAGGTCGGCGCGACACATGACGAAATCAAAGGGTGGATCAATGAGGGGCGCCGTTGATCGTCCTCGACGCCTCGGTGACCGTCGCCTGGCTCCTTAACGAGCCCGGCGCACCAGCGCTCGAATTAAACGCAGCGCTTGCAATACATCAAGCAATCGTTCCGGCTCATTGGCCAACAGAAGTCGGCAATGCTCTGCTGACGGCGTTTCGACACAAACGCATAGATATGGCTGGCATCGCTCGACTGTCGAACGACATTCAGGATCTCGACATCCGCATCGATCCGCCAAGGCAAGCCCACCATTTGACAGAACTGATTGCCTTTGCCGAGGCATATGGATTGACGACTTACGATGCCGCCTATGTCACGCTCGCGCTGGAAACAGGCGCGGCTCTCGCGTCACTGGACAAGGCCATGCGGCGCGTTGCCATTCGGCTCGATATCGACATTCTTCCCGCTTGAGACCTCCTCTGGCGCGTTTCTCGCTGCAAATCGCCGCCCAGAATGCTAATCTGCTGCCATGACCGACGTGATCGACATCCCGCTGGAAACGATCCTCGCAAAACTGCGAGCGCTTGCGCCTGCCATCAAGGCCGAGGGGGTGACGCGACTGGCGGTGTTCGGCTCGCGCGCGCGTGACGATGCGCGGCCGGACAGCGATCTAGATATCCTGGTTGAATATCCACCTTACCGTGAAGGTCCGCCGTTTTTTAGGTGGTCTAAGGTCATGAATATGATCGAGGACGAGATCGGGGTATGGCCGCATGTCATGACGGACAGCGAACTCACGCCGCGCATCCGGGAACGCATGGCGGATGATCTGATCGAGGTGTTTTGATGCCGCCCGCCCCGAAGATCGCTTGCGGGATATTCTGGTCCATATCGCGAAGATCAGCCGCGCAACGCACGGCATGGATATCGGTCAATTCGCCGAAGACGAAATCATACGGGGCGCAACAGAGCGTTTTCTCGGAATCATCTGCGAGGCAGCTTTGCGCTTGCCAGAGGAGATCAAACAGTCTGCGAAAGGTGGCGTGCCATGAACGATTTCGGCAATGTCCTCAAACACGGCTACCACTTGGTGCAAGTGGAAGCCGTCTGGGATATCCTTCAGCATCACATCCCGCCCCTCAAAGCCTTCGTCGAAAGCCGCCTCAGCGAATGATCCGCCTCGTCTCGTCCGCCATCTGCGTCGCAGCCGCGTTGCTGACGCTCACATCTGCCCTCGCCGCCGATCGCAAGCCCGACATTGCGCTCAAGGCGAAATACACCGAGGTCACCGTCTCGTTTGACGATGCGATCAGGGCCGATGCGCCGCTGCTGAAATATCTGACCACGGCCGGCAAGAGCTGGGCGTCGAAGACGCTCAAGGAGCTGGTCGAACAGCGCAAGGACATGACCGACCTGCCGGCGGATATCCGCAACCGGCCGTGGAGTGCGGAGCGCGGCTATACGCAAGATGCGCTGGTGGTGAACCGCTATGCCAGCATCATCCGCAGCGAGTTCAGCTACACCGGCGGCGCGCATCCCAATCATGGCAGCGATACGCTGCTGTGGGACAAGCAGACCGGGAAGATGATCAGCATCCGCCCGTTCTTCACCGAGCTTGCCGATGATGGCCCGGCGATGACGGCGATCCGCAATGCCGTGGTGGCCGATCTCAAGGTCGAGAAGAAGAAGCGCGATCCGGATCAGCCCGACATGAGCCTCGTCGATGCGCTGGAGCCGAAGCTGCTCAAGATTGGTGCGATCGCGCTGGCGCCATCAACGACCGTCGGGAAAAGCTCGGGTCTCACATTCCTTTATCCGCCCTATGCCGTCGGCGCCTATGCCGAAGGTGGCTACACGGCCTTCGTTCCGTGGGAGGTGCTGAAACCCTATCTCTCCGCGGAAGGCGCCGCGATCTTCGGTGGCACGCAGCCACCTGATACAGGCGACAAGCCCAAGTGAGTAAGTCTAAGTGAGCAGCGCCAAGCCCATCGATATCGATACGCTCGCGCGCGACCTGCGTGCCGGCTCCCGTGCGGCGCTGGCGCGCGCGATCACGCTGGTGGAAAGCCGCCGCGCCGATCATCAGGCCGCGGCGCGCGAGCTTGTGCAGCAATTGTTGCCCGCCACCGGCGAAGCGTTTCGCGTGGGGATCACCGGCTCGCCCGGCGTCGGGAAGTCGACCACCATCGACGTGCTCGGCATGTATCTGATCGACAGGGGCCACAAGGTGGCCGTGCTGGCGGTCGATCCCTCGTCCGCACGCACCGGCGGATCGATCCTCGGCGACAAGACGCGGATGAATGATCTCTCCGCGCATCCCGATGCGTTCATTCGTCCCTCGCCCTCTTCCGGCACGCTGGGCGGCGTCGCAGCGAAAACCCGCGAGGCGATGTTGCTGTGCGAGGCCGCGGGCTTCGATGTGGTGCTGGTGGAAACCGTCGGCATTGGCCAGTCCGAGACCGCGGTCTGCGACATGACCGATTTTTTTCTGGCGCTGATGCTGCCCGGCGGCGGCGACGAGTTGCAGGGCATCAAGAAGGGCCTGATCGAACTCGCCGACATGATCGCCATCAATAAGGCCGACGGCGACAATCTCAAGCGCGCCAATATCACCGCCGGCGACTATCGCGGTGCGCTGCATATCCTGGCGCCGCGTTCGGAGCACTGGCATCCGCCCGTCGTCACCTATTCCGCGCTGGCCAAGACCGGCATCGCCGAGTTGTGGGAAAAGGTCGTCGCGCATCGCACGGCGATGAATGCCTCCGGCGATTTCGCAGCACGCCGGCGCGACCAGCAGGTGAAGTGGATGTGGACCATGCTGGAGGATCGCCTGAAGGCGCGCCTGCGCAGCGATCCCGTCATTCGCGGCAAGGTCAAGCAGGCCGAGCGCGATGTCGCCGATGGCAAGATGACGCCGGCCGTGGCTGCGGAGACCATCGTGGATCTGCTGAAGGATTGAGGATGCGTAGGATGGGTAGAGCGAAGCGAAACCCATCACCTCATGCGCGTGGGGTGATGGGTTTCGCTCCGGCGCGCCGCGCCTGCGCTCTACCCATCCTACGATCGCGAGCGCTTCGATGAGCGCTCCCCGCATCCTCATCACCGGCTTCGGCCCCTTCCCCGGCGCGCCGGTCAATCCGACCATGCCGCTGGTGCAGAAACTTGCGACACTGCGGCGTCCCGCTTTCGCCGATGTCATCCGCATCCCGCATATTTTCGACGTCACTTACGCCACCGTCGATCGCGAGCTCCCGGCACTGATCGCCCGCCATCGGCCGGATGCATTGCTCTGCTTCGGCCTCGCCACGCGCACGCCGCATCTGCGCATCGAAACCCGCGCCCGCAACGCCGTCTCGATGCTGTGGCCCGATGCCGATGGCACGCCGGTGCGTCGCGGCTTCATTGTGCCTGGCGCCGCCGCGCAGATGTTCGGCCCGCACACCGCGCGCCTGCTGCAGGCCGCGCGCCTCACCGGCGTTGATGTGCGCCCCTCCCGCGATGCCGGGCGCTATCTGTGCAACTACCTGTCCTGGCGCGCCATTGAGGCCACGCGTACCGCTGGCGGCCCGTCATTGGCGGCGTTCATCCATGTGCCGCTCACGGCCATCGATACCACGCCGCAACGCATGACCACTGACGAGCTCACCGATGCCGGTGAGGCCATCCTGCTGGAATTCGCCCGCCTTGCGCGCAGCCGACGGCGCGAGGTCGTCCAGCGCGAGCAGGAAACGCCTGTTTCCTGAGCATTTGGCGGGTGAATACCGTTCTCGCGCCGCCTATCGCGATGCAGCCATGCCAAAACCCGCCTTGTGCAGCGCAACATCCGCGCTCAAATGGCTGCCATCTTCCAGGGAATGCTTCGTGACCGATATCAATGCCGACGCTCCGGTGGCCTCACCGGCGCACCTCCCCATGCGTTTTGCCGAATTCGTCGCCATGATCGCCGCGATCATGGCGCTGAATCCGCTTGCCATGGACATCATGCTGCCGGCGCTGCCGCATCTGGGCCACGCCTTCAAAATTGCCGATGGCAATCAGCTTCAGGCGGTGTTGTCGGTCTTCCTGCTCGGTTTCGGCGCGGCGCAGTTTGTCATCGGACCGCTGTCGGATCGTTTCGGCCGCCGTCCGATCCTGCTCGCCGGCATGGGCGTCTATTGCGTGGCCAGCGTGCTGGCCTTGTTCGCGCCGTCCTTCGAAACGCTATTGCTGGCGCGCCTGTTGCAGGGCATCGGCACCGCTGCGACGCGGGTGATCGTGGTGTCCATCGTGCGCGACTGTTATTCCGGCGGCCGCATGGCCGGCGTGATGTCGCTGACAATGATGGTGTTCATCTCGGTGCCGGTGGTTGCCCCGTCCTTCGGCCAGGCCTTGATGCTGCTCACCGAATGGCGCGGCATTTTCGTCGTGCTGATCGTCTATGGCCTTCTGGCGCTGATCTGGAGCGCCTGGCGCCTGCCGGAAACGCTGCCTGTCGCCAAGCGTCGCTCGCTGGCCATTCGCGATGTGCTGTTCGCCTATCACCAGACCATCAGCCATCGGCAGACCATCGGCTATGGCATTGCCGCCGGCACGTTGCAGGGCGCGCTGTTTGCGTTCGTCTTCACGTCGCAGCAGGTGTTCACCGAGATCTACCATCTCGGTCACTATTTCCCGCTTGCCTTTGCCTCCATCGCCTTTGGCATCGCCATCGCCGGCTTCTTCAATGCCCGCGTGGTGCATCGCTACGGCATGCGCGCGCTCTCTCATGCGGCGCTCGTCGGCTTTGTCGTCGTCGGTGCTGTGATGCTGCTGGCCGCGGTGATCGGCTTCCTGCCGCTCCCGCTTTTCATCGCGCTCTCGATGCTGATGATGTTCGCCTTCGGCCTGATGTTCTCGAATTTCACGGCGCTGGCGATGGAGCCGCAAGGCCATATCGCCGGCACCGCCTCTTCGCTTTACGGCACGCTGACCACGCTGCTTGGCATCGCCATCGGCGCGTTCATCGGCCAGCACTATGACGGCACGCTGTTGCCGTTCACGACCGGCCTGTTCGCCTGCACGCTCATCGCCTTTGCGGTTGTGCTGCTGGCGGAAAAGGGCCGCCTGTTCACGTCTCACAAAGCGGTGAGCTGAACGTCTGCGCTTATGGCCCATGGCCATGGCGCAAAGCTGCAATGCCATTGAAATGCCGCCGGCCTCGGGTGCGAACCCGCCGTCGCGTCGGACGTTATTCAACCGTCATGCCCGGAGCAATCCGATGCCCTATGCCCTGTTCTGCGACGATGCCAAGCTGAGCAAGTCGTATCCGACCGAAGCCGATGTCTGGAAGCTCGCCTCCGACAGCGGCCTCGTCACCGATGTGGAAAGCAAAGACGGCCAGCCCGCCCCGCGCCGCATGCTCGACAACGATTACGAGATCCGCCCCTGCCAGGCCGAGCCCGGCGAGTGCCCCGAAAAGAACGAACGCGACGCCCAGGCCGAAAAGGATTTCCAGCTACTGCTGAAGGGACGTTGAGAGGCGAAGCAGTGACGCGCAAGAGCGCGTGGCCTCCCTCCCTCAAGCCGCGCAGCGGCGCAGTGGAGAGGGTCGGCCGAGCGAAGCGGAGGCCGGGGTGGGGTCTATCCCACGTGACGTCGGCGTTTGGAGAGACACCCCACCCGTCTCGAAGCTCGCTGAACGCTCGCTTCAATCCACCCTCCCCAGTCGCTTCGCTCCGGGGAGGGAGAAGTGGCCTCCCTTATTAACCCTAGCCCGCGACATCATCTCACGCATCGCGGCGATCGCATAGAATAACCGCGCCCGATCCCCTTCACCGGACCAGCGCCATGATCACCGACCGCCGCAACCTGTTGAATGCCTACGCACTCGGCGCCGCGGGTGCTCTCATCGCATCGCGCGCCGATGCAGCGCCCCTGCCCTCGGCACTCGGACGCGACGTCACGCAATATGGCGTGCGCTCCAACACGCAGGACGACCAGACCCGCTATCTGCAACGCGCCATCGACGACGCCGCGCGCTTGCAGGCGCCGCTTGTGCTGCCGCCCGGCAATTATCGCAGCGGACCGCTGAAGCTCGCGCGCGGCACGCAGCTGGTCGGCATTCGCGGCGCCACCGTGCTGACATCGCTCGGCGGCGGGCCGCTGCTGTCCGGCGAAGGCGCCGATTATGTGGGCCTCAGCGGTCTCACGCTCGACGGCAACTATGCCACGCTGCCGCCACGCCGCGGGCTGGTCCAGTTTACGCAAAGCAATGAGATCCGGATCGATGATTGCATCATCGTGAAAAGCGGCAATGCCGGCATCTGGCTCGAACAATGCGCCGGCGCCATTCGCGGCAATACATTTGGCGACATCGCCACCACCGCGATCGTCTCCTTCGATGGCAAGGGCCTGCTGGTCGCGCAGAACACGATCAGCAATACGCGCAGCAACGGCATCGAAATCCTGCGCAGCGCGCTGGGCGACGACGGCACGCAGGTGATCGACAACCGCATCGAGGACATCAAGGCCGGTCCCGGCGGCTCCGGCCAGTATGGCAATGCGATCAATGCATTTCGCGCCGGCAATGTGATCGTCTCCGGCAATCGTATCAAGAATTGCGATTACTCTGCGGTGCGCGGCAATTCGGCGTCGAACATCCACATCACCGGCAACAACGTGTCGCAGGTGCGCGAGGTCGCGCTGTATTCGGAATTCTCTTTCGAGGGCGCGGTGATCGCCAACAACACCGTGGATGGGGCGGCCTTCGGTGTCTCGGTCTGCAACTTCAACGAAGGCGGACGCATCGCCGTCGTGCAAGGCAATGTCATCCGCAACCTCATTCCGCGACGGCCGGCCGGCACGATCCCGGATGACGAAGCAGGCGTTGGCATCTATGTCGAGGCGGACGCGACGGTGAGCGGCAATGTCGTCGAGAACGCACCGGGTGTCGGCATCATCGCCGGCTGGGGGCGCTATCTCCGTGACGTCGCGATCACCGGCAATGTGGTACGCAATTCGTTTGTCGGCATCGGCGTGTCCGTGATGCCCGGCGCGGGAACGGCGCTGGTCAGCAACAACATGATCTCGGGTGCCGCACGCGGCGCCGTGGTCGGGCTCGATCATGCCAAGCCGACAACCCCGGATCTGACGGCCAAGGGCGCGCAGAGTTTTCAGCAGATCGCGCTATCAGGAAACACCGTGCGCTGACGCACCGTCACATCGCGGCGCGCAGCATCGGATAGCGATCGCGGATGGCGTCGAGATCGACAGCCACCGGCCAGTCGGCGATCGGACCGGCCTGGGCGACATCGCGGTTGCGCGGCTCGAGCACCGGCGCTGGAATCTCCGGCGCGTCGTTGACGGCCACGAGATGCGGAAGCACCCGCTCCGGCTCGCGCGGCGCCAGATGTTCTTCGAGCACCGCCATCTCCACAGCCGCTACGGGCTGCAGAACCTGCGGCACATCGCGGATCACCGGCGAGACGAACTGCCCATTGGCCATGGCCCGCCAGCGTTCGACGGCATCCTTGGCCTCGGCGATGTTTTCGAGAAAATCGATCTCATTGTGAAACCGGCGCCAGCGCCCGGTTTCGAACAATTCGGTGAGGTGGCTCAGCCGCTTCTCGGCCAGCACAGACCAGCGCTCGGCGATCTGGCGGGTCTTGAGGTCACCGTAATGCGATGACGCGGAAGAGAGCGAATGGGAAGACAAAGAAGAGTGCAGTGACATGTGCATGTCCGCAGGAGGGAAAACGGACTCGACGCAACAGAATCACTCACCGGTACATGTCTACAATCTGTGGAAAAGTGTCAGACGTCTACCAGAATGTGTTCGGAATTAGACACTTTGTTGTCGCACCGATGAGGAAAGCCCCGTCAAACCTGTGCTTGTTGCGTCAAGCAGGCGCAACGAATGACTGCGCCGCAAAAATGCGCGGAACAATCACAGAGGATGCGATAGCACGTTCCTGAAACGAGAAGACCCGCCCGGGGGGACAACCGGACGGGTCTGGCCATACCTGGCGATGTGTTGGGCGCATCCGCCGGGTCGGTCTCTGGGGAGGGACTTGCCGCTCCCACATTCATGAGTCCGCCCAAGCCGCAAAACGTTCAACGGGATGAGATGTAAATCGGCGGCCGGATCGCACCAGCCGCCGGCGACGCTTACTGCGCCGGCACCGCCATGCTCACGATCTTCTCGTTTTCGAGACGACGGATCAGGCCTGCGATCTGGTCCTTGGTCATGACCTGGCTGCCGAACTGAAGTCGGAACAGTCCGTCCTTGTCATTGCCAACGATCGTTCCCTGATAGGCATCGAGCAAGGCCGTGATGTCGGACACCCGCGCGGTTGGTGCGAAGCGCACGAACAGACGTGTCGCGCCGTCACGCGCAGCAGCGGCCACTGGCGCCGAGACTGCACCGGCGGATGGCGCGGGCGCTACGGCTGAGGAATTCAGGCCGCGAACGATGCGCGCATCTCCAGCAGGGGCGCTCTCGCGCGCTGGCGCGGCACTCGGGGCCGCGGTCGGCGCAGCCATCGGAGCCGACTCCTGGCTGAGCGGACGGAAGCCGCTGCCATCGCGTTGCATGACGATGCTGCCGATCACGCCGGCCTGCAGCATGATGGCGAGACAGCCGATCGCGGTGCCGGCCATCAGCGTGCGCGGCGTCAGCGAGCCGAAGAAGCTCGAAAGGCGCGATCCGAAGCCCACCGATTTCGACGTGTCCTTGCGAGCCGGCTCGGCATCGATGGCCGCGAACAACTTCTGCATGGCGCGCGACGACGGCGCGCCCAGGCTCTCGTTCAGAGAAATCGTCTCGGCATATTCCTCACGGATCACGGCATATTGGCGGGCCAGATCGGAATCATGGGCCAGCGCCTCCTCGACGCGGCGGGCGTCGCGGGCGTTGAGCGTGCCTGCGGCGTGCCAAGGCAGCAAGGCCTCGATCTCGCCCGGCTCCTGCTCCGGCACCTTATTGCTCATTGCCATCATGGCCAGCCTCGCTCCACGCCGGCTGCCTTCAGCAGTTCGGCCAATTTCTTCCGTGCATAAAACAAACGCGTCTTCACAGTGTTCTCGGGAATCCCGACAATCTCCGCCACCTCTTCCACCGATTTCTCGTGGTAGTAGACGAGATCGACGATCTCCCGGTGGTCCGGCGAAAGCGACGTCAAACACCTTCGCAACGCGTCACCCTTGTCCTTTTTCTGGATCGTCACCTCAGGATCGTCGGACGTATCCTCGATCGCATTGGCGGTTTCGTCGTCCAGCTCGGCATCCTTGCGCTTCCGTAATGCGGAGAGCGCCTTGAACCGCGTAATGGCCAGCAACCAGGTCGAGACGGCCGAACGCCCCTCGAACTTTCCGGCCTGGCGCCACACATCCAGGAACACCTCGCTGATAAGGTCCTCCGCAATCTGTTCGTTCCGCACCAGCCGGAGGCCGAAGCGAAACACCCGGACGTGGTGCCGCCCGTAAAGCACCTGCATCGCGAGACGGTCGCCTAGCGCAATCCGGCCGATCAGGGTTTCGTCTGATGTTGCCTGGGTCGCGCTCACTGTCCGTCTCGCAAAGTTGGTCGGGCTGAAATCGTAAGAGGTTCGACTGGCAAGGGCAAAATCTTCTCAAAAAGTTGCGGAATAGGCCATTGCGCCCTGGGAAAGGTGCAAGCTGGCTCTCCCGGTCCCATGGAGGCTCAAAACGGGTACCATAATGCTTGGTCGTTTCCGAGTGTGTCTGCACGATTCACCGGGAAAGCTTACCAAGTCGTCAGCCTGATCGAGAAACCCGCACGGGATGCAAGGCCGGTATGTGACACCTCATCGTGCCCGGATCGTATCTTGAGGCGGCGGGTATCCGCTACATCAAGTGAAACTCGCCCCGGCCGCATTCCGGCCGGGGTTCTTTTACCCCCGTCAAAGCCCTCACCGGCATCCCGATACGGCAAATTATCCTGCATTTCAGGTGACATAGCCGGGTTCCCCCGAGGCAATAGATACCAAACAGAAAGGCTTGCGGCATAGAGTTCCACTGTTGAAACCAGAATGTGGATCAATGTCGGCCATCGCGAGCTCATCCTACGATCCGGTCAACGGCGATTTCGAAGCCGTCGAAGGCGAGACGGCGTCCGCGATGCTGAAGCGACGCCTGGCGCGCCGCCGTCAGGTGATGCTGCTGGCCGCAGCCAGTCACGTCATCAACATCGCTCTGCTGCTGTTGTTCGCAGCCGCGGGAAGCACGTCATTTGCCATCGTGGGCATGTTTACCACTTGCGCTGCCGTCAAGCTCGCAGTCTTCATCGCCATCTCCGAGAGCGGCCTGAGCGACCGCTGGAAGGACCACTTCTTCGCCGCCCCTTATACGGCGGTGACCTGCGCCATGATGCTGGGCTTCATCTATCTGGCGCCCGAAGTCGGTATTGTCTTTCTCAGTGCGTTCTTTCTCATCGCCAATGTGATCGCCTTCCGCGCGTCTCCGCTCCAGGGCCTTGTGGCCTGCATCCTGATGACGGGCAGCGTCGCCGCACTCTACCTGGTCGCAGATCTGCCGCTCGCCGTGCCAGCAACGACACTGCTCGAGCGCGTGGGAACGCTGCTGACCTTCGCCGTCACCATCGGTCGCGGCATGTTCATCAATATCTTTGCGAGCCGGATGCGCGACAATCTGTATCGCAGGGGCGTCGAACTCGAAGGCGCTTACAAGCGGATCGAAGAACTTGCCGAACTCGACGATCTCACCGGCGCCCTCAATCGACGCAGCATCATGCAACTGCTCGAAGGCGACATCGCGCGCACGCAAGGCGGTGCGTCGCCCTGCACCGTCGCACTCATCGACCTCGACTGGTTCAAGCGTATCAATGACAGGTTCGGACACCTGACCGGCGACGAGGTGCTCCGGACATTCGCCATCACCATTTTCGCGAACATCCGCAGCATCGATAAATTCGGCCGCTTTGGCGGTGAGGAATTTTTGCTGATCCTGCCGGACACCCCTCACGATCAAGCCGTTCGCATGCTGGAACGTCTGCGTTCAATCATCGAGACGCTCGACTGGAGCGCGTTCTCGGGCGGCCTGACTGTCACCATCTCGGCAGGAGTTGCGACACACCGCCCCGACGAAGCCGCCGAATCTATGCTTGCACGTGCGGACAGCGCACTCTACGCAGCAAAGGAGAGCGGACGTAACCGCATTGCCGCCGCCTGATTTTGCCTCACGACCAACCGCCGAGAATGGCGGTCAATTGATTGCTCCAGGAAAGAGTTATGTCTCCCAGGTCCACGCTATCGACCAATTTGCTCGATGAACTCCAGGCGGCGCTCGCCCATGGCAATGTGGCACGCCGCGTGGAAACACTGCGCAAGGTCACCGATCTTTTTGTCGATCATTCGGTCGAGTATTCTGCTGAGCAGATCGCCGTGTTCGATGATGTCTTTCAATGCCTGATCGAGCAGCTCGAAGGATGCGCCAAAACGCTTCTTGCAGAGCGCCTCGGTCCCGTTGCCGGCGCCCCGCCCCAGGTCATCCGAACGCTCGCCTTCGACGACCTGATCGAGGTCGCCGCGCCTGTGCTGTCACAATCGGACCAACTCGACGAAAACTCCCTCATCGAGAATGCGCGCACCAAGAGCCAGGGGCATCTGCTCGCCATCTCGACGCGAAAGGTTCTGAGCGGCGCAGTGACCGATATCCTCGTCGAGCGCGGCAATGACGACGTCGTCAAGAGCACCGTGAACAACCAGGGCGCCGCGTTTTCGGAGCAAGGCTATACCAGACTGGTGCAGCGCGCAGACGGCAATGACGAGATCGCCACCTGCGTCGCACTGCGGCCATCGATCCCGCGGCACCATCTGCTCAATCTGATCGCCAGAGCATCGAGCTCGGTCCGTACGCGTCTGGCCACCGCCAACCCGAAACTGGCGGCCGAGGTTTCACTTGCGGTTCAGCAGGCGACCACACGCGCAAGGTCGGCGCGGGCAACAATGAGCGAGGAAGCGATTATCTCGCACGAACTGGTACGCCTGCTGTTCAAGGATGGGCGCCTCGACGAAAACGAGGTGCTGAAATTCGCCTTGAACAAGAAATTCGACGAGGCGAATGCGGCCATCGCCTGCCTTGCCCACATTCCCGTTTCGGTCGCAGAGACCATGATGGTGGAATCCAGCAATGAGGGCATCCTCATTCTGTCGAAGGTTGCGAATTTTTCATGGGAGACGGTGAAGGCGATCATCAATATGCGCGAGGCGCTGTCGGGGCTGCCGATATCGGATAGCGCGACCGATCGCGACACCTATGAAAGGTTGCGCCCTTCGACGGCGCAGCAAGTGCTGCGCTTTCATCGTATGCAGCAGGCCACATCTTCGCCGCCGGCAGCGTAAGCGCGCGTTTGCCGCGGCGATCCTCAGCCGCCTGCATCATTGCAGCCGATGACCGCAACACCAATTGCGCTGATCTGCCATTCCACCAGCAGGCATCGACTTCACCGCCAACGGGTTGATAGTGATGGCATCGTCGCAGCGGTCCACGCTGCACAGGCTCGTCAACAACGGGGCGGAATTCATGCGCATCCTGATTACCGGCGCCGGTGGTTTTATCGGAACGACGCTCACGGCAGCGTTGCTTCAGGCAGGCTCGCTGAAAAACGCCAAAGGTGTCTCGGAGAAAATCGACGAGATCCTTCTGCTCGATACGCATTTGCCGGACATCTCCGACCCGCGCATTACATCCATGCAGGCCAGCATTGCCGATCGCGAAACGCGCATGCGGATCGCCGCATGGAAGCCGCACAGCGTTTTTCATCTCGCGGCCGTCCTGACCAGCGCCGCCGAAGCCGACCCGGCCGCAGCACTTGCGGTCAACGTCTTGTCGCTGGCCGACATGATCGAGACCGTCGGCAACCGCACCGCGCCACCGCGCCTGATCTTCCCGAGTTCGATTGCCGTGTTCGGCGGCCTGCTCCCGGACAATGTCGACGACGATCATCTGCAGCGGCCGCAGACCACCTATGGCACGCATAAGGCCATCGCCGAGCTGATGCTGGCCGATGCCACCCGCCTCGGCCTGATCGATGCCCGCGCCCTTCGTCTCCCGATCGTGCTCGTGCATCCCGGTCCGCCGACACAGTCGGTCTCGGATCGCATTGCCGGCCTCGTGCGCGACAGCGTCGCAGGCCAGCCGTCCGTCTGTCCGTTACGACCGGACACCAAGGTCCCTGTCGTCTCCGTGGACACGGTGGTGCGCAATCTCATCACGCTGCATGATACAGATTCGACCGCATTGCGTGGCAAACGGGCGCTGAACCAGCCAGCATTGACGGTCAGCATGGAAGACATCGTCACCGCATTGACGATTGTCACGGACACAACGCCGCAGGTGACTTTCGAACCCGACGCCGAGCTGAAAAAGATTGTCGATGGCTGGCCGAAAGGCTTTATTTCGACACGCGCACCTTCCATCGGTGTGACGGCCGACAAGACCTTCGACGAGATCATTCTCAGCTATCAGCGACATTCGGGTAGAGAGACCTCCACTGCATGATCGAGACTGCTTCGGATATCTGCATCATCGGCGCGGGCTCCTCCGGCATCGCCGTGGCGAAAGCCCTTCATGACAAAGGCCTGAGCTTCGATATCTACGAAAAAGGCTCCGACATCGGCGGCATGTGGCGCTACGGCAATGACAATGGCCTGTCCTGCGCCTATCGCAGCCTGCATATCGACACCAGCCGCAATAATCTCGGCTATTCCGACTTTCCCATCGGCGACGACAAACCGGACTTTCTGTCGCATCAGCAACTGCTTGCTTATCTCGAAGCTTATGCCGACCGCTTCGGCGCGCGGTCGCGCACCCGCTTCAATTGCGAGGTCACCTCCGTTGAGAAAGCCGACGAAGGCTGGCGCGTCAGCACTGGCGATGGCGTTCGCACCTATCGGTCCGTGATCGTCGCGAATGGCCATCTCTGGGACCCGCGTTGGCCGGCCTTTCCAGGTCATTTCGAGGGTACCGCCATCCACTCCAGCCAGTATCGCACCGCGCAGCCATTCGACGACAAACGGGTGCTGGTGGTCGGCATCGGCAATTCCGCCGTCGATATTGCGGTCGATCTCTGCAAGCGCGCGAAAACGGTGACTCTATCGACCCGCACCGGCGCCTATGTGATGCCGAAATATATGATGGGCATTCCGATCGATCGCTGGTCGGCCTTCTTCGGGCGCAAGCTGAAGCTTCCCACGCTGCTGACGCGGAAGATCATGGCGCGGCTGATCTATCTGGCGGTCGGCGATCAGACCCGGTTTGGTCTCCCCCGACCGAAACATCCGATGTGGCGCGAACACGCGACGTTGAGCCAGGAGCTGTTGCCCTATATCGGTCATGGCTGGATCGACGTGAAGCCGAATGTGGTCGCGCTCGACGGCAATGCCGTTGTCTTCGCCGATGAGACGCGCGCGGATTACGACGCCATCATCTATGCCACCGGCTACAAGACCACTTTCCCCTTCCTGGCTCCCGAAATCTTTGCCGTACCGGAAGGCGGCGGCATGGTCGATCTCTATCGCCGCATGGCGCCACCGACACAGCCCGGCCTCTTTTTCGCCGGCCTCGTGCAGCCAATCGGGCCGACCATTCCGCTGGTCGAAGTTCAGGCCCGCTGGATCGCCGCCGTGCTGAGCGGCCGCGTCGAACTGCCGAGCCCGGGTGACATGGCGCTCGAAGTGCGCGACTTCCATCAGAAGAAGATCAGCACCTGGCTGAACTCGGCGCGCTATACGCTGGAAGTCGATTTCAGAGACTATACGCGTGAATTGAATGGTGACATCGCTCAGGGAGCCACCGGGCGATCGCCGGCCAGCGCGTCGGCGTAATCCTCATTTTTCGCGGAATGCACGATGCATCTGATCGGCCATGGGCTTCATCAGATATGACAGCAATGTCCGTTCCGCCGTGCTGATGAAGACCTCGACCGGCATGCCGGGCATCAGTTTGACGCCACCGAACTTCTTGATCTGGTCCTGCCCGATCGCGATACGAACCACGAAATAGGTCGGGCCGGCCTTGTCCTCGCGTGAGACGTCGGCACCGATCCGCAAAACCTGGCCATCGATCTCCGGGGTGGTCCGCTGATTGAAATTGGTGAAACGCAGCACCGCGGACTGACCGAGCTTGACCTGGTCGATGTCTTGCGGGGGCACGCGGGTCTCCACGATCAAGCTATCGGCATCAGGCACGATGGTCATCACCGTCTCGCCCGCGGCGATCACTCCGCCCTCGGTATGAATGTTGAGGTCGTGAACCACGCCTGTCTGCGGCGCGCGGATTTCCAGTTTTTCGGCCTGGTCACGCGCCGTGACCTTCTTCTCGAATGTCTCCGCATATTTGGCGCGAACGTCGGCGAGCTCCTTGGCCACGTCGCTGCGGAAATCCTGATCGATCTGCAGGATCTTCAATTCCGTCTCGGAGATCTTTCCCTTCGCCTGCGCGATCGATGCGGTGAGCTGCCCCTTCTCGCCAAGCAGCCGCGCGGAATCGCGCTGCAGGGTCACGAGACGCGTGATCGAGACAAGCCGCTGCTCCCAGAGCTGCTCGACGCCGACCAGCTCCTTGCTCAGCAATTCAGTCTCCTGCTTCTTCGCCGTCAGCTGATCCTCCAGCCCGACGATCTGCTCCTTCAGTTGGGAGACCTGTTCTTTCAACTGATGTTTCTGCCCCTCCGCCGCATCATGCCGGAGCTGGAAGAAACGGCGCTCACCCGACACGATGGACTGCGCCGGTGAATCTGGCGGCAGCGACGTCAATTCATCGGGAAAACTGATCTCCGTCAGCCCGTCTCGTTCGCTCTGCAGCCGCGCACGCCGCGCTTCGAGCTCCCACAGGCTTTTGGTGACGGCCGAGAGATTGGCCTGCGCGACTGTTTCATCCAGGCGGATCAGGAGATCGCCGCTGCTGACCTTCGCGCCTTCGGTCACCAGCAGGTTCTTCACCACGCCGCCTGCGGGATGCTGCACTTTCTTGACGCTGGACTCGACCACCAGCGAGCCCGACGAAATGACCGCACCCGACATGTCGGTCGCGGCGCCCATGACCCCCATGCTGCCGATCAAGACAATCGCGGCGCAGCCCACCGCCATCATGTGATGCTGGATCGATCGCTTGTTGTTCGCCACATCCCTTGTCATTCGGCCACCGCCTGTTTCTTGCTGCCGCGCTTGGACGCAGACGCCGGAGCGACATCCTGAGATGCAACGACCGGCTTCGCGGTCAGCATCGGCAGCACTGCATCGGTCTTGCCGAAAGCCTGCTGCCTGCCCTCATTCAGCACCAGCATGTGATCCACAGCCGCCAGCAATGCAGGCCGATGCGCGACGACAATGACGATCCCGCCGCGTGCGCGGATGCCTGAAATGGCCTTCACCAGCGCGCGCTCACCTTCGCTGTCGAGATTGGAGTTCGGCTCGTCCAGCACCACCATGAATGGGTCACCATAGAGCGCTCGTGCCAGTGCGATCCGCTGGCGCTGTCCGCCTGACAACATCATTCCGCCCTCGCCGACCTCGGTCTCGTAACCGTTCGGCAGCCGCAAAATGAGATCATGGACGCCGGCCTGCTGCGCTGCGGACAGCAGGCGCTCCGCATCTTTCTCGGCGGCGAAACGCGAGATATTCTGCGCAACGGTGCCGCGAAACAACGCGACGTCCTGCGGCAAGAATCCCGTCGATGCACCAAGCGCCAGTTGATCCCACTGCGCCAGCGCCGCACCATCGATGCGAATCACGCCGCGAACCGGCGGCACCACGCCGACCAGCGCCCGCGCCAGCGTCGATTTGCCGGAGCCACTCGGCCCCACCACTGCGACCGCACTTCCTGCCTGAAGGGCGAAGCTGATGTCGTGCAAGATCAGTGCTTCCGCACGCGGCACGGTGAGGCTGACGGAATTGACGCGCAGTTGACGCGTCGGTTTGGGCAGATCGACGGTCTTTGGCTTGATGGGGAGCGCTGCGAGGCTGTCACTGAGGCGCTCGAAACTGGCACGGGCCGCGATAAACCCGCGCCAATTGGCGATAGCCAGTTCGATCGGTGCAAGGGCGCGGATGGACAGGATGGTCGCCGCCAGCATCACGCCGGGCGTCGCCTGCTGATTGATGACGAGCCACGCACCAAGCGCAAGCACGCCCGACTGCAACAACATCCGCAGCAGCCGTGACGCGCTGCCGAAACTGCCGGTGAGGTCCGATGCCGCCCGCTGGCCATCGAGAAAATCACCGGTTCGCTCGCTCCAGAGATCGCGCATCCGCCGCTTCATGCCGAGCGCATGCACGACTTCAGCGTGGTTGAACGCCGTCTCGCCGATGGTCCGCCGCGCCGAAGCGAGCCCCACCAACGCCTGGGTCGGTGCACGCGTAAACGTCTCGGACGCCCAGGTAATGGCGCCGAGCAGGATGGCGCCACAGGCGACCGCAAACCCCATCCACGGATGAAACAGCGTACAGACGAGGATATAGAGCGGCGTCCATGGCAGATCACAGGCGGCGATCAGGCCACTGCCGGACATGAAGCCGCGCACCGTATCGAGGTCGCGGACATTCTGCAGGCCGTCCGTCCCGGGTTTGCTCAAGGCCGCATGCTGCACGCTGTCGAATACCGCGGCGCGGATCGACAGGTCGAACGCCTCGCTCATGCGCGCCAGCAGGCGACTGCGCACGATGTCCACGATAGCCTGGATGTGCAGCAACACAACAGCGATCAGCAACAGCCCGACCAGCGTCGATATGCTGCGGCTCGGCAGCACCCGGTCATAGACCTGCAGCATGAATAGCGGGCCGACCAGCATCAGGAGATTGACGATGAAGCTCGCGCTGGCGACGGCAATCAGCGCGATGCGTGTCTCACCAAGGGCAGTGCGAACGGGAGTTGGCAATACGGAAAAATTGAAACGCGGACCACTCATCGACATCCTCTCGGCAAACGCACCGGGTGATGGGGGATGTTCTCAGCGACTTGACGAAGGAGGCGTGGGCATGCCGCGCCTCCCCCGCGATCTCGTTAGATGATATGAGCACCGTGCAGATCGAGAATGCCATGATCGCCGGTGAGGACATCGGTGAGGCCAGCAACGAGATCGAGCGGCGCTGCGGCATGAGCAGAAGCCGATGCGTCGGAGGCTGCTTCGCCGCCGAACAGCTCGCCTCCGAGCAGACCGCCGACAAGACCATGCGGCCCGAGCAGCGTTCCAGTGAGTGCGTCGGTGCCGGCACCGCCGAGATTGGGAATGTCGAGGATGCCGCCGAGCAGCCCTCCCTGCGCTCCTCCGTTGTCGCCGGATGCACCGCCGAGCAGATTTCCGAGGATCGGCAGCTCATTCAGGCTCCCCGTCAATCCAGTGACGAGATCGGCGACCGGATCCAGCAAGCCGGTATTGCCAAGCAAATCATCGAGCGAATGAACGAGCGACCCCACGGTCTCGCCGACATGTTCGATCGTATCGCCGAGGCCTCCATTGAGCAGCCCGCCATTCAGCAGTCCCAGCGGGGTGCCGAGCAAGCCGGTCACGGGATCAGCGTTTCCACCTGCGGCCGAGGACACGAGGCTTCCGGCGCCCTGCACGACCGTGTCGGTAAGCTGTTGCGCGAGATCGACGGGAAGCTGGATGAGGTCGCCCTGGTCGCCAAGCAGATGCAGATCGCCGACGACATTCTGCACGGTGTCCGCGACAGGTTCGGTGAGATGCGCCAGGTCGAGCTGCGTATCTGGTTGCAGCGCGATGATGTCACCGAGGCCGAGGAGATTGGCCATATCGGGGGCAGATGTGTCAGCGCTCGCGTCTGCGGCGAGGTCGAGCTGGATCGGATCCAGTTGCGCATGGGCGCCCGCTGTTGCGGTGTCATCGATCGTCGCATCGGCCGATATCGTGTCCTCGCCGAGCAAGGCATTGAGGGGCAATTGAGACGCTGCATCGGCACTGGTTGCGGATAACAGTGCAGCCGATCCGGCCAGTACTTCGGCAAGCCGGTTATTGTCGCTTCCGTTCAGAAGGGTCGTCATGAGGAACGCTCCACGCTGAGTCAGACGTGCAGCGAGAACGAGCAGCAAAGCTGGTTGTTGCAGGGATATGGTTACCTACGGCCTCGTTGGGTAACGATGCGATACCCGGACCATGCGAAATTGGTGAAAGCTTTATCCAGATGGAACGCGGCTGACGGTGTCACGTCAATAGCGAAGCACCCGCGCGCCCAGGACTGCCCCCACCGCGGTCACCGCGATGTTCGCGAGCGTATACCAGACTGCAACGAAGAGCGGCGAGTCATCCGCGCAGTGGGCCGCATAGATCGCGGCAGCAAGACCGGACGACATCAGCCCTGCAAGCGCACCTGCGAGCACCGGACGTGACGGCGCGCCCTGACGCAGGGCAAACAGCGTCGCGCCGAGAATAGGCAGCGAGAGCACCGGGATCGACAGGCTGCAGAGCATGGCGCTGCGGCCCATCATGCGCGCCATCATGGGCGCACGTTGCGGCATCGCCATCTCGGCAATGATGGCAGCGACGAGAATGAACGGTGATAGCAATAGCAGCCAGACCCAACGGCCAAGCGACGCTTCCGGACGCGACAGATGCAGGCTGATAACGATGGCGGGAATGGCGAGAGCCAGCGTCACCACGAATTTGAGATCGAAGAACGGATTGCGCATCGCCGCCATGAAGTCCGGTCGCAAGCCGATCGTGACCAACATCATCGCAGCCGTCACAGGCAGTGCGACGAGCAATGCTTTCGCGAGCTGGATGCGCACCGGTTGCGGGCGGTGATCAAGGTCGGCAGCGAGCGCCAAGATCAAACGGTCGGTATCCATGCTCATTCCTCCCGCAGCTTGGCCGCAAGGCTTGCAAGCCCGCGATGCAAAGTGACGCGCACATTGCCTTCGGTCATCGACAGTTTTTCGGCCGTCTGCCTGATCGAGGCGTTCTCGACGGCGATCGACTGCAACACATCGCGTTGACGCGGCGTGAGATCATCGAGATGGCTCGCGATATCTACGGACGGCAACGGCTCGGCCGGCGGCTCGCTCGCCAGCGTCTCCGAAAAATCGTCGATATCGACGAAGATGCGCCTGCCGCGCTTGCGCAGAGCGTCGATCAGCTTGTTGCGCGCGATCGCGAACAGCCAGGGCGCGAACGGCGCGTTGGCGTCCCAGGTCTGCCGCTTCAGATGCACCGCCAGCAAAATGTCCTGCACGATATCCTCGGCCTGATCGGGCGACTGGCCGGCACGCGCCAGGCCCTGTCTTGCCCCTGCACGCAGCACCGGCGTGACGGACTTCAGCAGGCGGTGATAGGCAGCGCCATCCCCTGCATTGGCCGACCGCATCAGATCGGTCCATTCGTCGTCACGTCCGCGCACACGCGCTCCTGAAGGCATTTCGGCGGTGGGATCAGAGTGTTACATCCGCCGCGGTGAGATCACAGAACCGTGACCATGCGGGCTCGCCCGGGCAAGGTTTCGGATCAGGCTTTGCGGCTCATAACACCTTTGCCATGCGTCATCCCAGCGCTGAAAACGGCTTTCGCCCGAACATGGCAAAAACTGGCGCGAAGATTCCCCTTTTTTGCCCCCATGTGGTCACCTGCGCAGTTTCCTTTGGCGCTGTAGGGGCGGGTATCTTTGGGGAGACCATGATGAGATTGAAGACCGGACACGCCGCATGGATCATCGCGGCGGGATTTTGGGCATCGGCGTCGCTGTTATCGGCTGGCGAAGCCGCCGCGCAGACGACAGCTCAGGAACAGCCCGCTGCCGTCGGCACCGCCACCGGTGTCACGGCCACATCCGACGCCCCGGTTCGCCTGCATCCGAAAAAGTCCGCCAGCAAATCCCGCAAGGCCGAGCGGCAAGCCAAGGCCAAAAAGCCGGCCAAGGAAGAGACCGCCAAGCGAGAAGCCAAGGCGGACGACCTCAAGCCCACACAGGACGACAGCATGCCCCCTCTGTCGCCAATGCGAATGCGCAGTGGGCCAATGACGCCAAACCCACCGACACCTACAACATGTCCGCCCAGGCCGGAACCGTGCTGAGCCAGATGGGCGCGCAACCCGAGCCACATGCGACAGCTGCTCCCGACGACGCCACACACGGGACCGAAGTTATGGCCTCCGATCAGCTCAACGAGCTGGACCGCGCGGCTGAAGACAAGCCGCCGCTCACGCTGGCCAAGGCCACCATCGACGCCCCTGCCTCGCCGGCGCCGGCAGCAACGACCGTGGAAAATAACAGGCCGTGGGAGCAGACCTCGCTGATCGGCAAGGTGTTCATTGCCCTTGGCGGATTGCTCACGGTGGCCTCGGCAGCCCGGATGTTTATCGCTTGAACCGCATCCCCTGAGCGGGCAGATTGCGCACGGTCGCCGGCTCCGGTGGCCGCAATCAACAGACCCTTGGGATGAAACATGAGTAGCTTCGAACACATTCTCGTCGAGCGCAAAGGCGCCGTCGGCATCGTGACCCTGAACCGTCCGAAGATGCTCAATGCATTGTCCTTCGGCGTGTTCAGCGAGATCAAGGTGGCGATCGACGATCTCGAAGCGGATGATGCCGTCGGCTGCATCATCGTCACCGGCAGCGAGAAAGCCTTTGCCGCCGGCGCTGACATCAAGGAGATGCAGCCGAAGGGCTTCATCGATATGTTCTCGCAGGATTTCACCCAGATCGGCGGCGACCGTGTCGCCACCTGCACCAAGCCGACGATCGCGGCCGTGTCAGGCTATGCGCTGGGTGGCGGCTGCGAGCTTGCAATGATGTGCGACATCATGATCTGCTCGGACACCGCCAAATTCGGCCAACCCGAAATCACCCTCGGCACCATTCCCGGCATCGGCGGCACCCAGCGCCTCACCCGCGCCATCGGCAAGTCCAAGGCCATGGATCTCTGCCTCACCGGCCGCATGATGGATGCGGCGGAAGCCGAACGCTCCGGCCTCGTCAGCCGCATTGTACCTGCTGACAAGTTGATGGAAGAAGCGATCGCCATGGCCGAGAAGATCGCCGGCATGTCGCGCCCGGTGGCGTCCATGGCCAAGAGCGCCGTCAACCGCTCGCTGGAAACCTCGCTCGCCGAAGGCCTCAAGGTCGAGCGCGACCTATTCCACGCGACCTTCGCTTTGGAAGACCGCAGCGAAGGCATGGCGGCCTTCATCGAGAAGCGCAAGCCGGTGAACAAGAACCGTTAAGCGCGCTGCGCTTCAACGCTGCCGCCACCAACAATCGATAGGCCCGCTCCCGCATGGTGGCGGGCCTATCGAGTTTCAGGCGTGCGAGACCGGTTTCGTCATGCGCGCTTGGCGATGACGTGAGCCCCTCCCAGAACAGTCCGGCGAGAGTCGTCGGCGTCTTCACCGCCGCGCTCAATATCTGCAGCGCCGGAATCAGGCGCTGCTCGACATCCGTGAAATCACTGCTGAACGGAAACAGCGGCAACAGACCGGCATCGCGTGCGGGCTTCAGTGCCGAGGCAATCCGCTCAGGTGTGTTGTCGCGATGCGCAGGAGCGATCTCAAAATTTTTCTGCAGCTTGCCCGCATCCTTTGCCTGATGCATCAGCTCCGGCTGGAAACGCGAGTCGGCAATCGCCAGCATGGCCGCGATCGTATCCGCATCGGATTTGCCGCGCAGATCGGCGACGCCATATTCGGTGACGAACATATCGCGCAAATGGCGCGGGATGGTTTGGTGCCCGTATGACCAGCGGATATTCGATGACGGAGCCTTGCCCGGCCGTGTCGCTTCCAGCGTGAGGATCGAACGTGCACCTTCCAGCGAAAAAGCCTGCGCGACGAAGTTGTACTGGCCGCCGACGCCGCTGATGACCTGCCCGTCCTCAAGACCATCGGAGACCGCGGCGCCCATCAACGTCGCCATCATCGTATTGTTGACGAAATGCGCATCGACGCGCGCGCGTCGCTTGCCGGCTTCGTCGCCATAGAGCTCGTTGGTAAACGACACCGGCATCATCTGAATTTTCGCCAGACGTTCCGGCGGCATCTCGCGCAAGGACCGGTAAAATGCTTTCGGGCCGAGGAAGAAAGCCGCGTGCAAAATCGTGCCATCCACTTCGCGCTTCAGAACGCCCGCCTCGATCAGACCAAGAAATGCCTCGAACAGCATTTCACTGACACCGTAGAGCCCCTTCTCGAATGGCTCGCTTCGCACGGCAATGCCCGGTGCAAGCCGCTGCACCGTCGCCTTGAATGCATCGTTATCACGATGGCGCGCAATCAGTCCCTGCGCCAGCGCATCGCCGATCTGGCCGATGCCGATCTGCAGCGAGCCGCCATCGCGGATCAGGCCCGCGGCGTGCAGGCCGATTGCATATTTGGTATCGCTGACGGGCTCCGATGGCGGTGCAAACAGCGGAAACTCAACGTCCGGGCTTTCCAGCACCGCATGGAATTCATCGCCGGCAAGATCGCCCTGCCCCGGCATGTAAGGCAGTTCGGAGTTTATCTGACCGATCAGCTTGAATGACGCGCGACCTTCGGCTCGTGCACGCATCAGGTCGAGCGTCGTGTCGGTGTTGCAACTCAGGCTGTAACGCGCGGCGCCATCGACGACGCGCTTTGAGACGAGCTGCGTGATGACATTCAACCCGCGCGCCATCAGATAGCAAGCGGCGTGGGTGTAGTTCGCGGAAATGTAATTCTGCTGGGCATCCGCGACGCGAAGCCACTTACCCGCAAGAAAGAAGAACTCGTTGACCTGGATATTCGACGGCAGCTCGTGCTTGCGGATGGCGTTTGCGTAGTCGAGGTCGGGATAACCACCGAACAGGCGATCGATGACCGGGCCAATGAAGCGCTTCTCGAGCTCGTTTGACGGCCGCGGCTTTTCCAGCGTCAGCGCCGAGAAGAAGGTGAGATTGATATTCCGATCGGCCACGGCGCGCCGATACAGCGCATTGATGATGTGATTGGCTTTGCCGAGACCGAGCGGCAGTCCGACCACCAGCGTGGTGCCGACATCGCGCACAATGTCTTCGACGACCGCCTCGGGATCGCTAAAAATCTTCGGCATTCGGACCCCGGTTGAAGAGTTTGAAGGCATCTCGAAAACGCGGCATACCGGAAAAAGGTACCGCCCCGCGAGTCACCAGAGATGTGCCCATCATGCAACAGGCACGTGAGAACTGAACGGGCTGATCGTCGCATTCCATCGCCTGTCCGATCCCGCTAGGTTGTTGATCAATCGAACGGATCGGGGCTTCAAAAAGCCCTGTGGGGAACGCGTGAAAGCCCGGAGGTTCTTCGCCGGAAGGTTTGCCACTGCTGGCAACGCCCTCTAAACATATGAGTGGATGTCAGCGGGGGCGGATATCCGAAGATCGCTTTGGGACAAAATGACGAGTCATCGCGTAAGAATGGGCCGCGTCGCACGCAACGTGCTGCGTACGGGAACGGCTTTGGGATTGATCGGCTGCAGCATCTTCGCCGTGGGCGATGCGCGCGCCGAAACCGTCCTGGACGCGATGACCAAGGCCTATCAGACCAATCCGCAACTCAACAGCGAGCGCGCGCGGCAACGCGCGACCGACGAGAATGTGCCGCAGGCCATGGCGGGCTATCGCCCGCAGGTCAACGCGACGCTCAGCGTCGGCCTGCAATCGGTCCGCAATCTTCAAGTCGATAACACCATCGTCGGCGCGACGCTGAAGCCATGGGTGATCGGCGTCACCGTCACGCAGACGCTTTATAACGGCAACAAGACAGCCAACAGCGTGCGTGTCGCCGAGTTCCAGGTGCAGTCGGGCCGCGAAGCCCTGCGCAATGTCGGCCAGGGCGTGCTGCTCGATGCGGTCATCGCCTATATGAACGTGCTGGCGAACCAGTCGCTGGTGGAGGCGCAACGTTCCAACGTCGCCGCGCTCCGCGAGACGCTCGATATTGCGAAAAAGCGCCTGAATGCCGGCGACGTAACGCCGACCGATACCTCGCAGGCCGAAGCACGCCTCGCCCGCGGCCAGGCCGATCTGAACGCCTCCGAAGTCGCGTTGTCCATCAGCCAGGCGATGTATGCGCAGGTGGTCGGCGTGATGCCGGCCCGCCTTTCCCCCGCCGAGCCCGTCGACAGGTTGCTGCCACGCAATCGCGACGACGCCATCGGCCAGGCCTTCAAGGCGCATCCGGCCGTGCTGGCCGCCGGCTTCGATGTGGACGTCGCCACGACCAGCATCAAGGTGGCGGAGAGCAGCCTGCTGCCAACCATCACGCTGCAGGGCAATGCCAGTAAATCGAGCCAGAACGATTCGACGCTGGGCACCTATGGACAGGATCAGGCTTCCATCGTCGGCACGCTGAATGCGCCGATCTATGATGGCGGCCTCGGTGCCTCGCAGACCCGACAGGCCAAGCAGCTCTCGACCGTGAGCCGCCTCGTGCTCGAACAGGTCCGCAACCAGGCGCGCACCGCGGCGGTTGGCGCGTGGGTCTCGAACGAAGGCGCCAAGACGGCCGTCAGTGCCGCCGAGGCCGAAGTGCGCGCCGCCGACGTGGCGCTGCAGGGCGTGCGCCGCGAGGCTGCCGGTGGCCAGCGCACCACGGTGGAAGTGCTGAACTCGCAGCAGGATCTGATTTCAGCCAAAGCACGCCTGATCGGCGCGCAGCGCGACCGCGTGATCGCGTCCTACTCGCTGCTGAGCGCAGTCGGCCGGCTCGACGTCAAGACGCTCAGCCTGAAGACGCCGGACTATCTGCCGGAAGTGCATTATCATCAGGTACGCGACGCCTGGCACGGTCTGCGTACGCCAGACGGCAAGTAGGGCTAATCCACCCGACGGCTACGTGCCATCGCGACGCCGAGCGCTGTCACCAACGACGTTAGGTCATACGGCTTGCGGATCACCGGCACGGCATCCAGCGCTGCCGGAATGAGGCTGGTCTCGCCGTAGCCTGTCGCGAACACGAAGGGCACGCCGAGCTCGCTCAGCATATGCGCCACCGGCATCGACGTTCCCGTACCGAGATTGACGTCGAGGATCGCAACATCGGGCTTGAACGATCCGAGGATCGCAAGCGCCTCCTTGGCTGACGCCGCCGTCTCCACCCGTGCGGCGCCCTCGCCGGCCAGCATGGTTTCGACATCCATGGCGATCAGCAGCTGGTCCTCAACCATCAAGACGTCGAGCCCACGCATCGAAGCGACCGGCCTGTCGTCACTGCGCTTGGCCTGACGCGTGCGAGTCGCCAGCGGCGCCGGCCAGGTGACGAAGCGTGCCGGGATCAACAGGCGCACGCGCGTGCCGGCCGGCGCGTAATCCACATCGCTCTCACCGCCGAGATCATAGGGAATGCTGCGGCCGATCAGCGTCGAGCCGAAGCCGGGCTTCGATGGCGGGGTTACCAGCGGACCATCGTTTTCCAGCCAGCGAATTTCACAATCGCCGCTATCGAGGCGCTGCCATGTCAGCGACAAGCGTCCGAGCCCCACCGACAGCGCACCATATTTGGCCGCATTGGTCGCAAGCTCGTGCAACACCAGCGCCAGCACCGAGAAGGCACGGGCATCGAGCATGACATCGGGACCAGCGACCTCGATCTCCTTCACCGCCTCGCGATAGGGCGACAGTTCCGCATCGACCAGGCTTTTCAGCGCGCCGCCACCCGCGCCGCGGATGACCTGATCATGCGCCAGCGATAGCGCCTGGATGCGGCCTTTCAGCGAGGCGACGTAATCCTCAATGCTGCGTCCCTCTTCCACCGGATGCGAGACCAGCGACTTGATCAGCGCCAGGATATTCTTGACGCGATGATTGAGCTCTTCATTGAGCATCTTCTGGCGAAGATCGGCCTTGTGGCGCTCATCAGCCAGGAGCTCGTTGTGGCGCAACACCACTTCCACCAACGCGGCACGCGTCGCTTCTGCAGTATCGCGCTCGCTTTGCAGCCATGGCTCGGACTGCAGCTCGACCGTCTCCTTCCAGATCTCGAAACTCTTGCGCGGCGTCAGGCGATCGCCGAGCGGGCCGGTCTCATAGGTCTTGTTGGGATCGCCCGCCCAGTTCACGGTCTGCGCGACTTCGCTGCGGAAGAACATGAGGTAATCGCGCGGCAGTTGCGAGAGCGGCACGGCCAGCACGCCGGCCACCAGCGCACTGTAATCCTCGGCTTCCGGCAGGCGATCCGACAAGGCGCTGGTGGCCCAGACGCGTCCCTCGGCGGCTGAGTTCACCAGCGCCATCAGCGCGGGAATGGCATCGGGCGGCGGCACCTTGCCAAAGCCCGTCCATGTATCGTTGAAAAAGATGCCAACACCGTCGCACGGCATCAGCTCGCGGAAGTCGCGGATATTGTTCTTGAGCAGATCCTCGACATTGCCGTGATGCGAGACATTGTGAAGGAGCTGATCGAGGTAACGCCGTGCGCGTTCACTGGCAGCGAGCTTCCGCTTCTGGATCAGCGACGCCAACTGCATCGAGAAGAACTCGCCGAACATCTCGGCGGCGACACGCTTCTCCATCGACAGCACGCGGGGTGCGTAATGATGGCATGCAATCAGCCCCCACAGCGCGCCATCGAGAATGATGGAGATCGACATGGAGGCGCCGACGCCCATGTTGCGGAGATATTCGCAATGGATCGGCGACACGCTGCGCAAGTGAGCGAAGGACAGATCGAGCGGCTCACCCGACATATCGTGTTCCGGCACGATAGCGACGCGCGCACCTGACGAATCCGAGACGATGCGGACGGTGTTCTGCACATAGAGAATGCGCGCCTGTTGCGGGATGTCGCTGGCGGGAAAATGCTGGCCGTGAAAGCTCTCGAGATCGCCGCGCTTGGCTTCGCTGATCACGCGACCGGAGCCGTCATGGGCGAACTGGTAGACCATCACGCGATCATAGCCGAGCGCACCCCGCAGCAGGCGCGAGGCATTGTCGAACAGCACGTCGAGATCGTTGCACTGGCCGATGCGGCCGATCAGGAGGCGCGACAGCTCCAGCGGTGGCGTCGCCTCGATGGGATCGACCGGTTCGAATTCGACGATATTGACGCCCTGATGCCGATGCACGGCGACATTGAAGGACGTTTTCGTATGGGCGACCTTGAAGTCGATCAGCAGGCCTGCGCGCTGCTGGCTGCCCCATTTGGCGATGGCGTTGCGAATGTCGTGTGCCGGCTTTTCGCCGATCAGATCATCGAGGCGACGGTCATTGATCTCGCCGGTGACCCCGAGCATGGCGCCGGCATTGGTCGAATGGCGCCGCACCATGCCCACCGAACCGTCGCAGGCCAGCAGGCAGCCGTGAGGTTGGATGCTGCCGGGAATATGGATCGGCTCGCGGTCGCAATTGGTGAGATCGACGGGATCGGACGTGGTGAGCATCAAGTCTCTCTAAAGCGGCAATCCGCGCAGGCAATAAGCGGGAGAATGCCACGTCCTGAGACTTTGACAAAGAAACACCCGTCGCGGTCTTCCAACAGAATGGAACCCGGCATGACGGTTCTAACAAGCGAGCCGCACTTTCGATCCAGCGCGGCCCAGCTTTATTGCGCGCCTTATGCCCGCTTCGGCCGCTTGGCAAAGAAGGTCATCAGCACCGGTAACGTGATGAGGATGACCAGCGGTGCCAGCATCATGCCCATGACCACGACAACGGCCAGCGGCTTCTGAACCTGCGAGCCGACGCCCTCCGACAGCGCAGCCGGCAGCAGGCCGACGCCTGCCACAATACAGGTCATGAGCACCGGACGCAGCTGCAGCTCGCCGGTCTTGATGACCGCCTTGATGCGCTCCATGCCCTCGTCGATGAGCTGGTTGTATTGCGAGATGATCAGAATGCCGTCCATCACGGCGATGCCGAACAGCGCGATGAAGCCGATGGCGGCCGACACGCTGAACGGAATGCCGAACAGGAACAGGCCGAGCACACCGCCGAACACCGCCATCGGGATCACGCTCATGGCGAGCAATGTGTCGGCCATAGAGCCGAAATTGAACCACAGCAGCACGCCGATCAGCAGCAGGCTGATGGGCACCACGATGGACAGGCGCTTGATGGCATCCTGCAGATTGCCGAATTCACCGACCCATTCGGTGCGCGAGCCCGGCGGCAGTTTCACCAACGCATTGACCTTCTCATGCGCTTCCTGGATCGCGCTGCCGAGATCGCGTTCACGCACCGAGAACTTGATCGGCAGATAGCGTTCCTGGTTCTCGCGATAGATGTAAGCCGCGCCGGAGATCAGGTTGATGGAGGCGACCTCGCTGAGCGGAATCTGCGTGATGGTGCCGTTCGGTCCGGGCGCGCCGATACGCAGGTTCTGGATCGCCTCGGCGCTGCGGCGGAATTCCGGCGCAAGGCGCACCACGATCGGGAAGTGACGATCGCTGCCGCCCTCATAGAGATCGCCCGCACTGTCGCCACCGATCGCCACCTTGATGGTGGCATTGATGTCGCCAGGCGCCAGGCCATAACGCGCGGCCTTGGCGCGATCGATATCGATCTGGATGGTCGGCTGGCCGAGCGAAGTGAACACCGCGAGGTCCGTCACGCCCTGTACGGTGGACAACACATCCTTGATCTCGTTCGCCGTCTTGGTCAGCGTCTCCAGATCGCTGCCATAGAGCTTGATCGAATTCTCGCCCTTCACGCCGGACACGGCTTCAGAGACGTTGTCCTGCAGATATTGCGAGAAGTTGAATTCAACGCCGGGAAATTTGACCTGCAAATCCTTAAGCAGCCGCGCCGTCAGCTCGTCCTTGTCCTTCGTCGTCGGCCATTGGGCAACGGGCTTCAACGGCGTGAAGAACTCGGCATTGAACAGACCAGCCGCGTCGGTGCCGTCATCGGGACGACCATGCTGCGACACCACCGATTCCACTTCGGGCTGCTCGCGGATGAAGCGGCGCATCTCGTTGACGTAAGTGTTGCCCTCCTGCAGCGAGATGGTTGGCGGCAGCGTGGCGCGGATCCACATATTGCCTTCTTCCAGCTTCGGCAGGAATTCGAGACCGAGCAACCGGATCATGATCGCGGTGGCCACCAGCAGTGCAGCGGCGATACCCATGACCATGGTGCGGCTCTTCACCGCCCAGCCCAGCACCGGCACATAGAGATGATGCAGCTTGCGGACGATCCAGGTCTCGGTTTCCTGCACATGCGCAGGCAGGATCAGCGCCGACAGCGCAGGCGTAATGGTGAAGGTCGCGATCAGGCCGCCGGCCAGCGCGTAAGCGTAGGTACGCGCCATCGGCCCGAAGATGTTACCTTCGACGCCCGACAGCGTGAACAGCGGCAGGAAGGCCGCGATAATGATTGCCGCAGCGAAGAAGATCGAGCGCGATACGTCTGCGGACGCACTGAGGATGCCGTGTTTCTTCATCCCCATGATCGTCTCGGGGATATGTGACTCTTCTCGGCATCCGATAGCGGCGTCGTCTGCGTCAGTCGCCTGAAGATCGCCTCCACCATGATCACGGTGCCGTCGACGATCAGGCCGAAGTCGATGGCGCCCACCGACAACAGATTCGCCGACTCCCCTCGCGCGACCAGAATGATGACGGCGAAGAACAGCGCGAACGGAATCGTGGCCCCGACGATCAGGGCGCTGCGCAGATTGCCGAGGAACAGCCACTGCAGGAAGACGATCAGCAGAATACCGACCACCATATTGTGCAGCACCGTATGGGTGGTGATGTCGATGAGGTCCTTGCGGTCATAGATGCGTTCGATCCGCACACCGGGCGGCAGCACACTGCCGTTGTTGATGGCGCGCACCGCTTTTTCAACATTGGCGATGGTCGGTGAACTCTTCTCGCCACGCCGCATCATCACGATGCCCTGGACGATGTCGTCATCATTGTTGAGACCGGCAATGCCGAGCCGCGGCTTCTCCCCCACCGTGACGGTGGCGACATCACGGATCAGCACCGGATTGCCACCTGTCTGCGAGATCATCGTGTTGGAAATGTCGTCGATCGAGCGGATCAGGCCGACGCCGCGCACCACGGCCGATTGCGGGCCGATATTGACGGTGTTGCCGCCGACATTGATGTTGGCATTGCCCACCGCGGTCAGCATCTGCGGCAGTGTCAGGCCATAAGCGACGAGCTTGTTGAAATCGACCTGGATTTCATAGGTCTTGGTCTTGCCGCCCCAACCGACGACGTCGATGACACCTGGCACCGCGCGGAAACGACGCTGCAAGACCCAGTCCTGCAGTGTCTTCAGATCGAGCACGCTGTAATTCGGCGGGCCGACGAGGCGATAGCGGAAGATTTCGCCAACCGGCGAGAGCGGCGAAATGCCGGGCTGCGCATTGTTCGGTAGCGGGCCGAGCTGCGCCAGCCGGTTCAGCACCTGCTGCAGCGCTTCATCATACGTGTAGTCGAATGAGAATTGCAGTTTGACGTCCGACAGACCGTAAAGCGAGATCGTGCGGATCGTCTTCAGGTTCTTGATGCCGGCGACCTGGGTCTCGATCGGGATGGTGATGTAACGCTCGATCTCCTCGGCCGAGAGGCCGGGAGATTGCGTCACGATGTTCACCATCGGCGGCGTCGGATCTGGATAGGCTTCGATGTTCAGCTGCTGAAAGGCGAAGATGCCGCCGATGAACACAGCGAGAAACATGCCAACCATCAGGAAGCGACGGTCGACAGCAATAGAGACGAGACGATCCATCCAGATCGGACCTTTCAGAGAAGCCGAGCTGGAACTTAGCTAGCGGAAGCGACGCGATCGATGAACAGACTTCCGCGGGTGACGATCTTCTCACCCGGCCGGAGGTTGCCGAACACTTCCACCAGGCCCGCATTGGTCATGCCGGTCTTGATGGTGCGCAGCTCGATGGTCTTGTCGTCATTGGCGACCCAGACGCGGACCTGATCGCCTTCATAGATGAGCGCGGTCTTGGGCACGCCGACAGTCGGCTGTTCGCCCGGTGCATAGATCGTCACCGTGGTGAACATTTCCGGCTTCAGCAGGCCGTTGCCGTTATTCAGCGTGGCGCGCACCTGCAGGCGACGCGTCGCGGGATCGAGCGCGGTGGCGACATAGTCGATCTTGCCGGTCATGACGCGGCCGGGCAGCGCCAGCGCGGTGAAGGTCATTTCCTGGCCGACCTGCACAGAGGCTGCTTCGGTCTCGCGCACATAGGCATTGAGCCAGACGGTGGAGAGATCGCCGATCACGAAGACGGGATCGCTGGCGCCGGCGCTGATGAACTGGCCGGGACCGACCTTGCGCTGAACCACGGTGCCGGCGAGTGGCGAGAACACGGTCGTTTCCGGATTGATGCGGCCCTTCTCCTGGAAGGCGGTGATCGCATCTTCCGTGAGGCCGAGAATGCGCAGACGATTGCGCGAGGCTTCGAGCGCGGTCTCGGCGGTGCGGAAATCGTTCTGCGTTTGCAACAGGGTCGCCTGCGCCTGCTGAAAATCCTTCAGCGGCACGGCCTTGCCTTCGAACAGATCCTTGGCGCGCTTGTCCTGGATCACGGCGAGATCGAGCTGCGATTTCGCCTTGTTGAGCGCCGTGACGGCCGCGACGAAATCATTCTGCGCGCCGACAGTGTCGGCCGCCTCGACCACGAAGAGCGGCTGCCCCTTGACGACCTGATCGCCCGGCTTGGCGAGCAGTTTGGTGACACGGCCTGCATAGGGCGAGAAGATCGGCGTGGATTTTTCTTCATCGACGGCGATCTTGCCCTCGGTGACCGATTCCGACCGGAACGACTTCACCGTCACTGGCTCGATGGTCAGGCTCGCCCATTCGGTCGCGCTTGGCGTGTAGCGCTGCGGGTTCTTGCGCGACTGGCTGGAGACGTCGGAATGCTTCTGGGGCGTCGCGGTCATCTGCGTATAGGCATAGCCGCCGCCGACGAGAATAACGGCCGCACAGGCGCTGATGACCAGCTGCTTGCGGCTGAATTTCGAAGATCCCTGGTTCACGTTCGTCACCTGCCGAGCCCTTGAATACGAGTCCGCTTATGCCGCGGCGTTTTGTCCCAATGCGCGCGCTATTAGTGCGCATATGGACGTGGAGACAATCAAAAAACGCAGGTCAGACCCGCATTTTCGGTTAAATTTTCAATACTCTTAAGATCAGCGTCATATAGCGGACCCCCATACCGGTGGGTGAGCCCCGAGTGGCATCGCTGGGCGGGCCCAATATGCCGGAGTGCCGCCTAACACGGCCGCATGACGAATAGCCGACAGGACACCAAAGCCCGACGGCATATCCTCAACAAATGAGGCTACGGCGTCACCACCGATATCCGGCGCATTCAAGCCGTTTTCAAGGCGGCCCATATCCCACAGCCACTTGCCGGTGCGGGCCAGCGAAACCTGAACGTGCCAGCTGCCGCCCTCACGCGCCTGACGGAGTTTTGCCATCATGGCGCCGAAGGCCATGAGATATCCGGTGGCGTGATCGAGCATCTGTGCCGGCAATTCCTTTGGGGCCAATTCTTGCGAATCTGCGACGCCGGCCGCCTGCCCTTCTGCATGATTGAAGCCTGTAGCGCATTGGACCAGTGAATCGAAGCCGCGACGCTGCGCCCAATGACCGCTGCGACCATAGGCGCACAGCGAGACATAGATGATGCCGGGACTTGCACGCGCAGCGTCGTCCGGCGCGAAGCCGCGCTTGGCGAGGGAGTGCGGACGATAGCCCTGTGAAAAGATATCGGCGTCTGCGAGCAGACCGCGCAACGCATCCCTGCCCTCATCAGTGTCAAGATCTGCAAAGCATGAGCGCTTGCCGCGGCCGGTGTCGATGGTGAGCCACGGGATCGCCGGCAGCTTCGGGCTGGAGACCAGCATGACCTCGGCGCCATGCGCCGCCAGCGTGCGGCCAGCGACGGGACCTGCAATGACGCGCGACAGATCTAGCACGCGCAAGCCGGCAAGCGGACGATCGCCGGCAGGCCACGGTTTTGGCGCGGCGTCGCCGATCTTGGTGATCTCGACCAGAGGCAGTTCGGCGATCGCCTGCGACTGCGGCAGTGCCATCCATTCATCGTGGCTGCGCATCAGCGCGACAACGCCGCCGGCTGCATAGACCGCGGTTTCGAACGCCGCGCCCTTCCACTGCATCAGCGCAGCCTGCACGGCGTCGCGCTCGGCTGCGCAGGACAGCACCTGGCAGACGGCGTCACGATGATGCGGGAAATTGGTGTGCAGGCGAACGAAGCGCCCGTCGCCGGTCTTGTAGACACCGGCAATCGCATCCCATGCAGGCGGCGGCGGATGGCCATCGCAGCGCAGATAGCGCTCGCTGCGGCATTCGACGACGGCGTGGCGCATATCGACGCTGACAGATTGCGCCTGTCCGCTGCGGGCGCGCCAGATCTCGGTAGCCGCGAGACCCGCTGCTGCGATGGACACCTGTGCAGCGGCACCGGTGCGGAACGACGACGGCAGCGCGGGCTCGTCGCCGGTCAGCACGACGCGATCCAGCGCGGTGCGATCACCGCCCAGATCGGTCCACAGCTCGGCAAGCATGTCGCGCGGCGTCTGCATCGTTGTCTGACCTGAGAGACGGTGGCTGACTCGCTGCAGCAGACCGTGAATGCATGATGCAGGTCAATGGCTGAACGGTTGCTGAACGACCTCAGTGAAAGTCGCGCGAGCGCGGCAGTATGCGGACATCGCGCGGATGGCGGATGCGCTGGGCGGGATTGTCGGGATGTTCGCGGCGATCGTCATTGAGTGGTTCGGCCAGAATCGGGCCAAGCGGTATCGCCGGGCGCGCAGCAAGATTGTCCGACAGGCGCTGCAGTTCATGGCTGCGATCCACCAGCCGCTCGGCGACGAGATGAACCACTCTCTCCTTGCTGCTCTGGATCCGGCCTTCGACCCAGATCAGCCGCGCCCCCATCACCTCCTTGCGAAACGTCTCCATCACCTTCGGCCACACCACCACATTGGCGATGCCGGTTTCGTCCTCCAGCGTCATGAAGATCACGCCCTTGGCGCTGCCCGGCCGCTGCCGCACCAGCACGACACCGGCGCAGCGTGCCGGCGTGTTGTTGGGAGACGCAGAGACCGCCGCACAGGTCATGACCTTCTCGGCGGCAAACATCGCACGCAAGAATTCCATCGGATGGCCTTTGAGCGACAGGCGCAAGGTCTGGTAATCCGCGACAACCTCCTCGGCGCGCGGCATCTGCGGCAGCGGCGCCGCGTTTTCATCGGGCTGCTCGCGCGCAGTCGCCGCCTCGAACAGCGGCAACGCCACATCATCCGGCAAGCGCCGCACGGTCCACAGCGCGGCACGGCGATCGAGGCCGATAGAGCGGAACGCATCGGCATCGGCCAACATGATCAGCGCGCGTTTCGGCAGGCCGGTATCGCGGGCAAAATCTTCCAGCGAGGTAAAGGCGCGCTTCTCACGCGCGGAGACAATGCGGACGCCCCAATCTTCGGAAGGAGACGGCGGATTCGTCTTGCTCTGCCTCAGTCGCTCCTCATCAGCATCAGCCCATTTGAAACCATCGATCTGGCGGAAACCGAGGCGGACGGCGTGATATTTGCCTCCGATGTCTTCGAGCGTGTTTTGCGAATGGCTGTACGAGACATCAATCGGATGCACCGTCACCCAATTTTTCTGCGCATCCTGCACGATCTGCGACGGCGCATAGAAACCCATCGGCTGCGAGTTCAGAAGGCCGCAGCAGAACACGTCGGGATGAAAGCACTTCAACCATGAGGACACATAGACAAGTTGCGCAAAGGAAGCCGCATGGCTTTCCGGAAATCCGTAGCTACCGAAACCCTTGATCTGATCAAAACAGCTCTTGGCAAAAACCGGATCATATCCGCGATTAATCATCTGATTGACCATCTTATTTTCGAAATTTCCGATGGTCCCGACATTACGAAATGTCGCCATAGCGCGTCGCAAGCCGTTGGCTTCTTCTGACGTGAACTTCGCTGCTTCGATGGCGATACGCATCGCCTGTTCCTGAAACAGCGGAACACCCCGGGTCTTTTTCAAGACATTCTTGAGCTCGTCTTTGTCACCGCCTTTTGGGTATGGATATTCGATATCCTCTTCGCGCATCTCCCTTCGCTTTAGATAAGGATGCACCATGTTGCCCTGTATCGGGCCGGGCCGCACGATGGCAACTTCGATGACAAGGTCATAGAAAGTCTTCGGCTTAAGCCGCGGCAGCATATTCATTTGCGCTCGACTCTCGACTTGAAATACGCCTAAAGATTCGCCACGCTGGAGCATCGCGAATACTGAAGGCGCATCATCTGCTTCCGCCTTGATATCCTTCAGTTCGTACCGCCGCCCCTTGTGGCGAAAAATAAGTTCGAAACAGCGGCGGATACAGGTCAGCATGCCCAGCGCGAGCACGTCGACCTTCATCATCTTCATCGTATCGACATCGTCCTTGTCCCATTCGATGAAGGTGCGGTCATCCATCGCCGCATTGCCGATCGGCACATAGGTGTCGAGATTGTCCTGCGTCAGCACATAACCGCCGACATGCTGCGACAGGTGGCGCGGAAATTCGATGAGCTGTATGGCAAGGGCTACGGCTTGCATGATGGCGGGATTGCTGGGATCGAGACCGGCCTGTTTCACCTGCATCTCGTTGAGGCCCTTGCCCCAGCTTCCCCATACGGTGTCCGCGAGAGATGACGTGACGTCCTCCGTCAAGCCGAGCGCCTTGCCGACATCGCGGATCGCAGAACGTGGGCGATAGTGAATGACGGTGGCGATGATCGCCGCGCGGTGACGACCGTATCGGCGATACACATATTGCAACACTTCCTCGCGCCGGACGTGTTCGAAATCGACATCGATATCCGGCGGCTCCAGGCGCTCCTTGGAGATGAAGCGTTCGAACAGGAGATCGACCTCGGCGGGATTCACCGAGGTGATGTCGAGCATGTAGCAGACCGCGGAATTCGCTGCCGAGCCGCGGCCCTGACACAGAATATTCTGGCTGCGTGCATATTGGACGATGTCGTGCACCGTCAGAAAGTAATGTGCGTATGCGAGCTCTCTGATCAGCGCGAGCTCCTTATGTAAGGTCGCTTCCAGCTTCCCATCGACCGTATTAGGAAAATGCCGGCGATAGCCTTCCCATGTCAGGTCTTCGAGATGACCTTGCGCCGTCTTTCCCAGCGGCACGGGCTCATCGGGATACTGGTATTGTAACTGACCGAGCGTGAAGGTGATGCGCTCCGAAAATCTGATCGTTTCGGCGATCGCATCCGGATAATCACGAAACAGCCGCGCCATCTCAATTGCCGATTTGAGATGACGTTCGGCATTGGCCTGCAGCCGGCGGCCGACCTTGTCGATGGTCGTCTTCTCACGAATGCAGGTCAGAACATCCTGCAGCGGTCGCTGGCTATAGGCGTGATAAAGAACCTCGTTGGTCGCGATCAGCGGCACGCGGGCCGTGCCTGCAATGCGTTCAAGCCGTGCGAGGCGGCGCTTGTCGTCGCCATGATGCCAAAAGCTGGCGGCGATCCATACATTGTCGGGACATGCTCGTGTCAGATGATCTAGCGTTTTGAGCGCAGTCACTTTGTCGAAGCGGTGCGGCAAAGAAAGGATGCAGAGTTGTCCTTCAGCAAAATCGACGAGATCGGCAAGCGTGAGATGGCAGCCGCCTTTATCCGCCTTCAGCTTTCCACGGCTGAGCAATTGGCATAGCCGCCCATAGGCGTCGCGATTCCGGGGATAGACGACGATATCGGGCGTGCCGTCGATGAAGACGAGACGCGCACCGATCAGCAGCCTCGGCGGATGCGGGATATCCTTGTTGCCCAGTTCATCATAGGCGCGCACCACGCCAGCCAGCGTATTGTGATCGGCGATGCCGATGATCGGTAAACCGATCTCACTCGCCTGTTGCACATAATTTTGCGGATGCGAGCCGCCATGCAGGAACGAGAAATTGGTGGTGATGCCGAGTTCGGCATAGGCTGGAATGGTCATGCGAACATCCCGTGCACGAACCATTTCGGATCGACGCGCTTCTCCTCTTTATCCAGGATTTCGCCATAGAGACCATCGCGAAAAATCCATAGCCGCTGCCCGATATCGTCCTCGATACGAAAGTAATCGCGGGTCGGCTGTGGCTCCTGCGAGCGCCACCATTCCATCGCGATACGCTCAGGGCCTTCAGCACGGCGCACGATGCGGTTGATCCGCCGCCATGTGAAGGCATGCGGCGGCTTGTCGGGAAATTCGGCGAGCGCGACATCAATCGGCTCGGGCCTTTCGAACAGGCGCAGCGGTCGCAGCGGCGGTTCGCCGATGATGCGGAGCGGCCATGGCGCCAATGAGGCTTCGATCAGTCCCCATTGCGCCGGCATCGGACCCGCTTCCCGCTCCGGGATATGCGTATCGACCGGCAGATGCACGAACACACGGCGCGGGCCGATCCGTGCCGAGAGACGATCGACGAGACCGATCACCTCGTCATTGTCCCGCGCACGGCTGTCGAGATCGCTTTGCTGCTGTACCACCACTTCGGTGTGGCTGGCGGACAGCCGGATCATGTCGAAGCCGAAGCCGGGATCGAGGGGATCGGCGATGGCATCGAGGCGTTCGCGAAACAGGCGATCGACGACCTCGACCCGGCTCACCGCCTGCCCTGTTTGGGCTGTGATCACGCGCACCACGCCATCTGTGCGAAAGAAAGCTGCTTCAAGCAGGCGCGCGCCTTTGCCCTGCTTGTCCATCGCGGCGATCAGCATGCCGGCCAATGACGTCAGCGTCGTGGTGATCACCGCATCAGTGGCGATGGGTTCGGGAAAGCGCTTTTCGACGATGTAATCCGGCAGCGGTTTTCGCGGAGAGATCGGGCTGTCGCCCTGCCCGAGTGCTGCTTCCAGCAAGGCGGTGAAAGCCGCACCAAAACGTGCGGTGATCTCGGCGCGGCCGCGCGCTGCGACATCACCGATGGTCTTGAGGCCCGCACGCCGCAAGCCACGCATGATCGCATCATCCGCGCCAAGCGGATAAAGCGGCAGCGGTTTTACAGCCTTCGCTTCATCACCGGCTGCTATGATGCGGCCATGCTTGTGGCGGCTGAGCGTGCGCGCGCAGACTGACGTGCCGGCAATCGCGGCACTGACGATGAAACCCTGCTTTGTCAGCGTGGCGCAGAGCTGCTCCATCAACGCCGCCTCACCGCCGAACAGATGTGTGCAGCCGGTGATGTCGAGAAACAATCCATGTGGCGCATCGAGCGCCACAAGCGGCGTAAAACGATCGCACCAGTCGGCGATGGCATTCAGCAATTCCGTGTCCGCGACGGGATCGGCATCGCAGACATCGATATCGGGACAGACCGCGCGCGCATTGGCGAGCGGCATGCCGATCTCGAGGCCGAGCTTTGCCGCCGCATCGTTCAGCGCGGTGATCTGCCAGGCATTGTTTTCCTTCGCGGCTACGATCAGCGATCTATGCGCGTCGTGCAACGCGCCGCTGCGGGCGCGCTGGCGCTTGATGCGGTCGGTCGGCAGGCGCGGTAGCCACAGGCTGAGAATGCGTCTTCCCTGCTTCAGACTCGGTGTCACGGAAAAGGCACTCATCACATTTCCATTCCATGATCCATCGGCCGGTCTGGCCATGGCGATTGCGAACGAGATTGACGTCGAGGACCGGTGCGCCCCAGGCTTCCCATGGCGCTGTCGGCGGCGAACGCGCGGCCTGCACCACCCAGCGCGTCTCGGCTGTGCTGACCATCGGCAAGGCAGACGTCCGCAGCATCACGCAAGAGACGCCGGAGTTTTGTGCGGCCAGCGTATATTTGCGGCTGGCGACCAGATCGAAGGCGCGCACCTCGCCCCACAGATCGAGGATGACGGTGCCGAGCGCATCGCAGGCCAGCGCATCGGCGCCGACGCGCAGCGCCATCTCATGATCGGCCGCCGCGACCAGCACGATGCCGCGCGGATCGAGGCCGAGTTCCTTCAGCCCGCTCATCGCCAGCGCACCGCCTTCGCGGGCAACGAAATCCTGCCGGATCCACAGCAGCGGCTTAGCCCTGCTCAGGCGCTGCGCCATGCCGGCAACGAAGCCCGTCGCGGCGCCGATCTGCCGTGTCTCCAGCGCGAAGACTTCATGCAGGGTTCCGCGGATAAGGCCGCCCTGCAGCACTTCATCCGCCCCGGCATGGCCCAGCGCCACGCGATCGAGGCGCGTGGTATCTTCATGCCCTTCGATGCGCTCTATGCTGCCGCGCAAGCGCGCAAGCGTGTCCGTGCGTGCGCCGGTCATGCGCCGCTCCTCAAAATCTTTGCCAGTGATGGGTTTCCAATGAACCCGTTACTGGCTCATTTGTTCATGATGTGTTCTATATAACGACGAGAGGCTCGGCTGAGTCAATCGGGACAGCGACCCATATTTTCGCAGCGGTATTGGAAGGGACTGACATGGACGTGAAGCGCAAGCTGGAGATCCTCGCGGATGCCGCCAAATATGACGCTTCATGCGCATCAAGCGGCACCGAGAAACGGGATTCCCGCGACGGCAAGGGCATGGGCTCGACCGATGCAGGCATGGGCATCTGTCATTCCTATGCGCCGGACGGCCGCTGCATCTCGCTGCTGAAGATCCTGCTGACCAATGCCTGCAATTACGATTGCCTCTATTGCGTCAACCGCGCCTCCAGCAATGTGACGCGGGCACGCTTCACCGTGGATGAAGTGGTGCAGCTCACGCTGGATTTCTATCGGCGCAATTATATCGAGGGGCTGTTTCTCTCATCGGGCATCATCCGCAGCGCCGATTACACGATGGAGCAAGTGGTCGCCGTCGCGCGAAAATTGCGCGAGGAACATCACTTTCGCGGCTACATCCATTTGAAGACCATTCCCGAAGCCGATGAGGCATTGATTACCGAGGCTGGCAAATATGCGGATCGGCTTTCGATCAATATCGAAGTGCCGGATGAAGGCAGCCTGAAGCAACTGGCGCCGGAAAAGGACGTGCGCGCGATCCGCCGCACCATGGGACGTTTGCGTCTCAAGCTGGATGAAGCCCGCGAGGGCGCCAAGCCGACGCCGCGCGGCCGCACGGCGCCGCGCTTTGCGCCGGCCGGCCAAAGCACGCAGATGATCGTCGGCGCCGACAGCGCCAATGACGCGACCATCATCAAGACCTCGGCCAATCTCTATGGCTCCTACAATCTGAAGCGCGTCTATTACTCGGCCTTCAGTCCGATCCCCGATGCCAGCCGTTCCTTGCCGTTGCGCGCGCCGCCCTTGATGCGCGAGCATCGGCTCTATCAGGCCGACTGGCTGATGCGTTTCTATGGCTTCGATGCCGACGAGATCGTGGCTGGCGATAACGGCATGCTGTCGCTGGACATGGATCCGAAACTCGCCTGGGCGCTGCGCCATCGCGACCGTTTCCCGCTCGACATCAACCGCGCCAGCCGCGAGGATCTGTTGCGCGTGCCCGGTTTTGGCGCGCGGGCTGTGCAGCGGATCATCGAGACGCGGCGGATTTCGGCGATCCGCGTCGGCGACCTCGCAGCGCTGCATATCCCACGGAACAAGGCGCTGCCGTTCATCGTTCTTCCTGATCACCGACCGGCAACGGCGCTGCTCGATGGCGCCAATCTGGCGGAGCGGTTCAAGCCGAAGGCGAAGCAACTGGGATTCGCCTTTTAAGCGCGCCCCACATCCTCCGCCGTCATCCTGAGGTGCGAGCACTGGCGAGCCTCGAAGGATGGTGTTTGGCGCAGTCAGAGCCCGCGGCCGTCCTTCGAGGCCGCGCGTTGCGCGGCACCTCAGGATGACGGGAGAGTTTGTGGTGAGATTGTTGAAGACGAGAGTGTATTGACATGCACACCATCATCCTCGATGGCGAGACCGATTTCGATGGCTGGCGCAAGGCGGCACGTCTGCTGGCGATGAATGCCGTTGCGCCTGCGGATGTGACCTGGCTCGTCGCCGGCGGCAATGAGCCCGAACTATTGCCCGCAACACAGAGCGCACCGCTCGAAGACATCCGCGGCACCTTCAATGTGCCGGCGCAGTTCGTCGATCTCGCAAAATCCGTGATCCTGCATCGCGATCCCCAGCGCTTTGCCCTGCTCTATCGCATGCTGTGGCGGCTGCGCAGCAATCACGATCTGCTGCAACTGGCGACCGATGCGGACACCGCCAAACTTGAGAGCATGGCCAAGGCGATCCGCCGCGACGAGCACAAGATGCATGCCTTCGTGCGCTTCCGCGAAATCGGCCGCGATGCCAAGGCGCATTTCGTGGCGTGGTTCGAGCCGGAGCATCACATCGTCGAACTCAGCGCGCCGTTTTTCGCGCGGCGCTTTGCCGACATGTCCTGGTCGATCCTGACGCCGGATCTGTGCGCGCATTGGGACGGACACAAAGTGTCGTTCTCGCCGGGCGTAGATAAATCCATGGCGCCGTCGAGCGACCGGCTCGAAGAGGTTTGGCTGACCTATTACGCCAATATCTTCAATCCCGCGCGTCTGAAGACCATGGCGATGCAGAAGGAGATGCCGAAGAAATACTGGCGCAACCTGCCCGAAGCGGCGCTGATCAAGCCGCTGATCGAAAAGGCGGAACGTGTCACAGGCGAGATGATTGCCGCGGAAGCGCTGGAGCCGAAGAAGCCGCAGCGCCGCGAGGACATCGTGCCGCGATCACACACCGCATCGGATGAGCATTCAAACGACAACAGCCTCACCGCATTGCGCGACGAAGCTGCCGATTGCCGCGCCTGCGCGCTTTGGAAGGATGCCACCCAGACCGTGTTCGGCGAAGGGCCGAAACAGGCTTCGGTGATGATGGTCGGCGAACAGCCCGGCGACAAGGAAGACCTTGCCGGCAAGCCATTTGTCGGGCCGGCCGGACAGATGCTCGACAAGGCACTGAAGGAAGCCGGCATCGTCAGAGACAAGGTCTATGTGACCAATGCGGTGAAGCATTTCAAATTTGTGCCGCGCGGCAAATTCCGGCTGCATCAGAAGCCCGCAACGCCGGAAATTAAGGCGTGCCGTCCTTGGTATGAACGCGAGAAGGCGTTGGTGCAGCCGGAGCTTGTCGTCGCGATGGGCGCGACGGCTGCGCAGAGCGTGTTCGGCAAGATCGTGCCGGTCGGCAAGACGCGCGGCCGCGTGATTGATCTGGAGGATGGCACGCGCGTGCTTGTGACCGTGCATCCGTCCTATCTGCTGCGCCTGCCGGACGAAGATGCGCGGCTGCGCGAATATGCGAATTTTGTCGCGGATCTTCGCATTGTCGCCGCGCATCTCAGTGCCTCACCGCGCGCCGCTTAGTCTGTCATCCCCGCGAAAGCGGGGATCCATAACCTCCGCAGAGCTAATTGGAATGCCATAGCCTGCCGTGTTTTCATTATCTCGACAGCGTGTATGGATCCCCGCTTTCGCGGGGATGACATGGGAGTTAAATCACGATCTCCCGCATTACGCGGCGTGTATCCATTTCGAATTCGAGATCGACCACGGGCGGCCGTGCGAAGTGCCAAGTCATGCCTTGGCGTGCGGCACCGCGTTTCACGAGTTCATCCGCCACGACCGGGTGGAAATCCTGCACCGTATAGACCTGTGTCACCGTCGTATCCTTCCAGCTGAAGCCGAAAGCGCTGAGACGCTCTTCCATCGTGTTCATCGTCATGCGCGCTTTCTCGCGCAAGGCATCCGCCGACGTTTCGCGGTAGCGCACGATGCGCTCGGGATATGTGCCAGCACCACCGCGCGCTTCCGCGCCGCCTGCGATGACGAAGCTTGGTCCCGCGCCCTTCGATTCCCGCACGAAGGAAAACGCGTAGAACGACGGTTCGCTCGGCGGATCGATTTCGAGACAGACATTGCTGCGCGCGACGGGATTATTGGTGCCGTCGAAGATGCCCCACTCCGCAAGCGTCTTCACATAATGTTCGTTGAACTTGCGAAAACCGGCTTCATCGACAACGCCCGGCGAGCGCAATTCGCAGGCGCAGAACGATGTGAGTGGACGACCTGCTGCGCGAATATAGTCGGCGATGCGCGCAAAGCCTTCGGCCAACGGCAACCACCTATCGAAGCGGACGCGTTCGACCTCGTAGCCAGGCAATGCTGCAGCGCCGCTCGAATACTGAAACAGTGCGGGAATGTAACGATAATTGCCGGGCGTGAAATCGCGCGTCATCGAGGGGGCTCCTCCGGGGGCGTCCGCCTCAAAACGCAAATGGCGGATCGATTTTGTCGATCCGCCATCCAACCTCAATCCATCTAAGCCTGCAAGCTCAGCGCCGCAAGGCCCGATGCGTCACGTCGTCTTTGCATGCTTGAGATCGAAATCGGCGATCTCCTTGGCGCGCTGGCTTTCCTTGCCGGCGCGGTGGTCGGTAGCGATGGCCACATAGACCGCGGGCAGCACGAACAGCGTGAACAGCGTGCCGATCATCATGCCCGCCACGACCACGAGGCCGATGGAGAAGCGGCTGGCAGCACCCGCGCCCGACGCGGTGAGCAGCGGCAGCAGGCCGGTGACCATCGCCGCGGTCGTCATCAGGATCGGACGCAGACGCACGCGGGCGGCCATCTCGATCGCGGAGCGGCGATCGAGACCTTCCTTGAGCTGGAGCTCGTTGGCGAACTCCACCATCAGGATGCCGTGCTTCGAGATCAGGCCGACCAGCGTCAGCAGGCCCACCTGGGTGTAGATGTTGATCGTCGCCATGCCGAAGAACAGCGGGATCAGCGCTCCCGAAATGGCCATCGGCACCGAGATCATGATCACCAGCGGATCGCGGATCGACTCGAACTGCGCCGCCAGCACCAGGAAGATGATGATCAGCGCGAAGCCGAACGCCACCGCGAGCTGGTTGCCTTCCTGCACATACTGGCGCGAGTCAGCCAGATAGTCGTGGTTGAAGCCAGCCGGCAGTTTCTTGGCAGCTGCCTCCAGGAAGTCCACCGCCTGACCAACGGTGACGCCCGGCATCGGCACGGCCTGGAAGGTCGCCGAGTTCAGCTGGTTGAAATGCGACAGCGCGTTCGGATTGGTGCCGGTTTCCACCTTCACCAGTGTCGATAGCGGAACCTGCTGGCCCGTGGCGGTCGGCACATAGTAGTTGGCCAGCGAATCCTGCGAGATACGCATGCCGCGCGGCACCTGCGGGATCACCTGATAGGAGCGACCTTCGAGGTTGAAGCGGTTGATATAGTTACCGCCGAGCAGCACCGCGAGCGTATTGCCGAGGCTCTGCATGGTGACACCGAGATCATTCGCCTTCGACCGATCGACGCTGACGCGCACCACCGGCTGGTTGAAGTCGAGATCGCTGTCCGAGACGATGAACAGACCGCTCTTCTGCGCTTCGGCCTTCAGCTTCACCATCTCCTCATAAACGGACTGGAAGCTGCCGACGGTGTTGATCACCATCTGGATCGGCAGGCCGCCAGGACCGCCCGGAAGCGCCGGCAGGTTGAACGCGAAGGCATTGACGCCCTCGATCTTGCTGAGCTCGTTCTGCACGGGCTGCTTGAGCTGGTTGGTGGAGCGCTTACGCTCGTCCCACGGCTTCAGCAGCATGCCGGCGATACCGTTATTCGGACCGTTGATGCCGTTGATGATGAAGCGCAGATCGGTCTCCGGGAACTGCGCGAACGCCTTGTCCATCTTCTCTCCGTAATAATCGGAGTAGTCGATATTGGCGTATTTCGGCCCCTTCGTGATGGCAAACAGGATGCCCTGATCTTCCTCCGGCGCCAGCTCCTTGGATGTGTTCACATACATGAAGCCGACGAGACCGAGGATGACCACCGCGAACAGCGCGGTGATCGGCCGGTAGTCGAGCGAACGGTCGAGCTGACGGCCATACCAGCGCGTCACCGCGCCGAACACCCGGTCCACCTTCTTGGCAAACCAGCCCGGCTCCTCCTGCTTCAGCAGCACCGAGCACATCATCGGCGACAGCGTCAGCGCGATGACGCCCGACACGATCACGGAGCCTGCGAGCGTGAAGGCGAATTCGCGGAACAGCGCGCCGGTGAGACCGCCGATGAAGCCGATCGGCGCATACACCGCCGCCAGCGTGATGGTCATGGAGATGACCGGACCGATGATTTCGCGCGCGCCTTCAAGTGACGCCTGGACCGGTGGTTTGCCCTCCTCCAGATGGCGATGGATGTTCTCCACCACCACGATGGCGTCGTCCACCACAAGGCCGATGGCGAGCACCATGGCGAGCAGCGTCAGCAGGTTGAAGCTGAAGCCGGCCATCAACATGAGACTGCAGACGCCGATCAGCGACAGCGGGATCGTCACCACCGGAATGATGACCGAGCGCAGCGACGCCAGGAACAGGAAGATGACGACGACGACGATGACCACCGCTTCGATCAGCGTATTGCGCACCTCCTCGATGGACGAGGTGATGAATTTGGTGGAGTCGTAAGCCACCTTCATCTTCAACGACGGCGGCAGGTTGCGCTCGAGTTCGGGGAACAGGTCGCGTACGCCCTTGACGATGTTGAGCGGGTTGCCCAGCGGCGTCGATTTCACGCCGATGAAGATGGCGCGCTCGCCCGAGAAGGCCACCGACGCGTCGGTGCTCTGCGCGGCCAATTCGACGGTGGCGATATCCTCCATGCGGACGAAACCGCCATCCTTCGCCTTGATGATCATCCGCTTGAATTCACCGACATTCTGCAAGTCGGTATTCGCGGTGACGTTGGAGACGATGTAGTAGCCCTTGGTCTGGCCCGCCGCTGCCTGGAAATTGTTGGAGCGGATGGCATTGACCACGTCGTCGGACGACACGCCGCGACCATTCATGCGCTGCGGATCGAGCCACAGACGCATGGCAAAGGTCTGGCCGCCCAGGATTTCGGCATTGGCCACGCCGTCCACCGTCGATAACACGGGCTGCACGGCGCGCGTGAGATAGTCGGAGATCGCCGAGCCCGAGAGTTCGTCACTGGAGAAGCCGAGATACATGATCGCGGTGGTTTCGCCGGTGGACTTCAGGATCACCGGGTCGTTGGCTTCACGCGGGATCAGATATTTGACCGAGTTGACCTTCGACAGCACTTCGGTGAGCGCCGCATTCGGATCGACGTTCAGCTTGATGTAGACCGAGATCAGGCTCTGGCCCTGGGTCGAGGCCGAGGTCATGTAGTCGATGCCTTCGGAGGCCGCGACAGCCTGCTCGATCGGCGTGGTGATGAAGCCCTGCATCAGGTCCGGCGACGCGCCCGGATACACCGTGGTGATGGTGATCACGGTGTTGGTGAGCTTCGGATATTGCCGGATCGGCAGGCTGGTGGCCGCCTTGAAACCGATCAGCAGGATCAGCAGCGAGACCACCACCGCCAGCACGGGGCGCTTGATGAAGATATCCGTGAAGGACATGCGTGTGTGCTCCCCGTCCTTAGTTCAGCGGCGGCTTGGCGGGAATCTTCGGCGGCGGATCAGATGAGATCTGCACCAATGCACCCGACTGCAGCTTCAGCTGGCCGACGGCGACGACGCGATCGCCGGCCTTGACGCCCTGGGTGATCACGGCGCGGCCGTCGATGCGGTCGCCGGTGCGCACGAAGGTGCGGATGGCGTGCAGCTCGGTCTTGCCGTCCTCAAGCTTCTTCTCTTCGATCAGATAGACGCTGTCGCCATAGAGTGTGTAGTCCACGGCGGTTTCCGGCACGGTGACGACGGCAGGTTTATCCGGCAGCACGACGGTCGTTGTCGCGAACATGCCGGGCTTCAGGATGCCTTCCGGATTCTGGATCGTCGCCTGCACGCGGATGTTGCGCGTATCGGCGGAGATCTGCGGCTCGATCGTCGTGAGCTTGCCTTCGAAGCTGCGGCCCGGATAGGCATCGACCTTGATGCGCACGACCTGGCCGACCGCGAGCTTGCCGGAATCCTTTTCGGTCACGGTGAAGTTGGCATAGACGGCGGACAGATCGGTGAGCGACACGATCTGCGTGCCGGCCGTCAGATACTGGCCGACTTCGATGCGGCGCGTACCGAGAACGCCGTCGAAGGCTGCGCGGACCTGCTTCTGCGAAATCACCGCTTCGGTCTTGGAAACGCTGGCGAGCGCCTGATCATATACGGCTTGCGTGGTATCGACGGTCGCCTGCGGACCGACCTGACGCTCGGCCAGCTGCTTGGCGCGATCGAGATTGATGCGCGCCACGGATGCGGCCGCCTTGAAATTGGCGAGGTCGCCCTGCTCCGGTCCGTCGAACAGCTGCACCAGCGGCTGGCCCTTCTTCACGGTCGCGCCGGCCTGGAACATGATCTCGGTGACGCGGCCATTGGTGTCGGACGACACATTGACCTGATGCACGGCGGCGAGATCGCCGACGGCGCCGATCAGGTTCGGCACCACTTCGGACTTCGCCTCCGCAATGCTCACATTGATCGGCGGCTGCTTCATGGTGGCGAAGAACTGCTTGATCATATGCGCGCGGAACGCGTTGAAGCCGACGATGGCGACGACCAGCAGCACCAGCAACCCGCCGATGATGATGAACCACTTCAGCGTCCGCGGACGCTTGCGCGGCTTCTCGCCGACAGGCTGTTGATGCGCTGTGGGTGGATTTTGGGTCATGGTCATCTTATGCGCTTTCTGTCGTGGTCGCGTGCGCCTGCATCAGTTCGGGCGGCAGCGCGCGGTTTATATGCGATGCGATGGCATCGTCGTTCAGTCCGATCCCGCGAAGGATGAATTCGGTGAGTTGCAGATCGAGGCTTTCTGCCTTGCCGTAAGCGAGACTTGGCACGGTCGGCAGCAGCGACAGCGACGTGGTCATCGCCGCGTGATGCGCGAACCAAAAGAGATTCATGGGCGACTGCGAGGATGCGCGCGCGTCGCCGGTCTTCACCGCCTGCCCATAGGCCGCGACGAAAGCCGAGCCGATGATGCCCGCGATCTTCTCATGCATCAGGCGCGCGAATTCGCCGTCGTTGAGATAGCTGATGGTGACAAGGCGCAGACGCTGCGCTTCCTCGTCGTCATCGTCCTGCTGACGAGCGATATCGAGAAAATGCCGCACCATTTCGCGGATCAGGATCACCAGCGTCTCGGTCGAAGGCGGCAGATCCAGCAGCTGGTTCAAGCCCGGATCGGCCTTGCATTCCTCCGCCAGGATCTCGGCATAGAGCGCCGACTTGGTCGGGAAATGCTTGAACAGCAGCCCTTCCGAAATCGATGCAGCCGCGGCCACGCTCTTGGTCGTGGTGCCGGCAAAGCCGTTATGCGCAAAGCAGCGCTTGGCGGCTGACAGGATCAGTTCGCGCCGGAGATCATGGGTCATGCGGAGAGTCGTCATAGCGGCGTGAGTAAGCGCTCACCTCGGTTCCTGTCAATGAATTGGTGCGTCGCATCAAGGGATTTACCGGTGGTGGTAGCGGGGGAGACACAGTGTTCCGACCTCGCAACGCCGGAGCGTCCAAGGCGTCGGGTAGAACTCCCCTCCAGCGATGAGGGGAGGCAGCACGCCGCAAGGCGCGATGTGGTGGGACTGACGCAGCCCGTCCTGCTGGATCGCCAGCAAAACCGCGACCGCGCAACGCCTTACGGCGTGCCACCGCGACGTTCTATTGGCCGAAGGACCGTTCTTCCGGGTACTGGGCAGTCTCCCGCAGGAGACTCGATCCGACAGGTTTCCCCGCCTTCACCCGCACCACGTCCAGCCGCACTAGCGGCAGACCCCCATAGTGGGGTCGGACGGTTACCCCCGACCACCCGAGTGCAGGAGGTACGTCCTCCCCTGCCCGCAGGCGCCGCATTCCGCCCCGCTTAAAGACGCCTCATGAAAGCGCCCCTCACGAACGAAACGGGCGGGAGGATATTCCCGATTGGGGACATTGTCAAGAACAAAAGAAGAACATCTTTATGTGTGTCGTAGGGCGGATGAGCGCAGCGTCATCCGCCATTCTTAGCCACATGCGCTCGGCCGGCGGATTACGCCTTCGGCTCATCCGCCCTACGACACTTGTCAAGAACAAAACACGAACTAAAGTGACGCAACCTTAAGGCGCGACTGAACGATAAGGGGTCAGCGATGGTGGCGTCAGCGGCTCACGGTACCTACCGGATCTACACCCGCGCATTCGACCACATCGTTACAGCGGACGAACTCGACAGCGTGCTCGGCCCGCTCTCAGTGGAGAGCACGGCATCTCTGGAAAAAGCCTGGGACATTTTCCAGACAGGTTTAATCGACTGGAAGATGCGGGTTCATCTCGACGCGCTCGCAGCGTCGGAGCGGATAAGGCACGTCACGACCCACGATGATCGCGCCGACACGGTGATCACCCTTCTCGTCGATCAATCCGGCTCGATGCGCGGGCAATCGATGCTGCTGGCCGCTGCAGCCACCGACATCGCGCAGGAGTTTCTGGCCCATCTCGGCTACCGGATCGAAATACTGGGCTTCACCACGGTGTCCTGGAAAGGCGGACATCCACGAAAATTCTGGCGGTGGTGGTTTCGCCCGAAAGCGCCGGGGCGCCTGTGTGAATTGCTGCATATCATCTACCGATCTGCCGATGACAACCAGGCGGTACGGCTGGGATGGGGCATCCGGCACATGCTGCGCCCGGACCTGCCGAAGGAGAACATCGACGGCGAAGCGCTGATCTGGGCGTCGGAGCGTCTCACAATTCGTCCAGAGAAGCGCAAGATCATCATCGTGATCTCGGACGGTGCCCCCGCTGACGATTCAACCCTTGATGCAAACGAGCCGGATATTCTGGATGCGCATCTGCGCGAGGTGATCGCGGGCATCGAGGCCAAGGGGAACATCGAACTATTCGCCCTCGGCATCGGATTCGACGTGAAACGCTATTACACCGCCTGCACGACGATCCAGACGGCGCAGGATTTGGGAACGAGCCTGATCGGATTGCTGGAGGGCGCGCTGACGGGGCGACGGTCCCCTGAGCTGTCTGACGAGAATGCGTAGGAAGGGCTGAGACACACGTTGCAGCGGCGAGGCGAACTCTTCTTCTCCCTCCCCCAAGCCGCGCAGCGGCGCCGTGGGGTCCGACGGACGAATTCGTCCGTCGTAGGTGGCGAGAAGCGAGCATTCAGCGAGCTTCGAGACGGGTGGGGTGTTTCCCCACGTGACGTCCTTCCGTGGGGAGACACCCCACCCGGCGCTACGCGCCACTCTCCCCACTGCGCCGCTACGCGGCTGGAGGGAGGGAGACCACGCGCCGCGGCGTTAAAGCTACACCACCGTCTTATGCCGCTCGATGCAGGTCTGCAGCACTTCATCCATCGGCTTGCTCCACCAGTGCTCCGAAAATATCTCGATCTCGGAGTAACCAGCAAAGCCCTGCGCCTCGACGGCCGCGCGGGCCGCTTTGATGTCGATGACACCGTCACCCATCATGCCGCGGTCGTTGAGGATATCCTTCGTCGGCACCAGCCAGTCGCACACGTGAAATGCGTGCAGACGGTCCTGCCCTGCCCGTTCGATCTGGCCGAGCATCTGCGGGTCCCACCAGATGTGATAGACATCGAGCGCGACGCCGAGCATGCCGGTGCGGTTGGGATCGAGACGATCGCAGATGTCGAGTGCCTGTTCGGTGGTGTTCACGCAGGCGCGGTCGGCGGCGTAAGCGGGATGCAGCGGCTCGATGGAAAGCGGCATCTTCGCCTGCTTCGCGTAATCCAGCATCGCGGCGATGCCGTCATCGACCTGGTTGCGGGCGTCGATGATGTCCTTCGACGTCACGCTGCCCGGCCGCGAATATTGCGGCAGGCCGCCGACGACCAGCACGATGCAGGGCGAGCCCAGCGCCACAGCTTCATCGACGCAGCGCTTGTTGTCGTCACGCTCGGCCTGGCGATGCGCGGCGTCGGCCACGAACATGCCGCCACGGCAATAGCCGGACAGTTCGAGATCGTGGTCCTTCACCGCCTTCACCGCGCGATCCAAACCAACATGCGCGACCTGATCGCGCCAGGGCGAGACGCCGCGGATCTTGTGACGGGCACAGGCCTCGGCGATGGCGACGAAATCGCCCTGCTTGCGGATTGTCGCCGTATTCAGCGACAGCCAGCGATGGTCCTTGGAAAAGTCACGCATGATCAGGCGTCGATTCCGCGCGTGGCCATGACCGACTTCATCCGCGCAACCGCAAGCTCCGGATTGGCGAGCAGGCCGGCTTTGTCGGCGAGACGGAACAGTTCGGCGAGATGCTGGGTCGAGCGCGTGCTCTCCTGCCCGCCGATCATGGTGAAGTGATCCTGATGGCCGTTGAGATAAGCCATGAAGACGATGCCGGTCTTGTAGAAGCGCGTGGGCGCCTTGAAGATGTGACGCGACAGCGGCACCGTGGGGCCGAGCACATCATGGAAGCCGGCTTCATCGCCTGCTGCGAGACGTGACAGCGCGTAGGAAGCAGCCGGCGCAATGGCATCGAAAATGCCGAGCAGCGCGTGGGAATAGCCCTTGTCGTCGCCGGCGATCAGTTCGGCATAGTTGAAGTCGTCGCCGGTATACATCTTCACGTCGGGCACCAGACGACGGCGCATGTCGATCTCGCGCTGCGCATCGAGCAGCGAGATTTTCACGCCATCGACCTTGGCGGCATTGCGATTGATGACATCGGTGGCGGTGTCCATCGCCTTGCCGAGATCGGCCGTGCCCCAGTAACCGGTCAGCGCGGGATCGAACATGTCGCCGAGCCAGTGGATGATCACCGGGTTCTGCGACTGTGACAGGATGCGATCATAGACCTTGGCATAATCGTCGGCATTCTTGCCGAGCTTGGCCAGCGCACGCGACGCCATCAGGATGATGCGGCCACCGACTTTCTCGATGGCTTCGAACTGCTGTTCGTAGGCCTTGATCACGTCGTCGATGGATTTTGCATCTTCCACCGCGAGGTGATCGGTGCCGGCGCCGGAGAAGACGAGGCCGTTACGCGGCTTCGCGGCATTCACCGAGCGCGTGATGAGTTCGAGTGAAGTCGGCCAGTCCAGACCCATTCCGCGCTGGGCGGTGTCCATGGCTTCGGCAACGCCGAGGCCGAGATCCCACACATGTTCACGGAATGCGATGGTCTTGTCCCAATCGATGGCCTGATTGAGCCACGGATCGCATTCAGCGAGCGGATCGGCCACCACATGCGCCGCCGAGAAGGCGACGCGGTTGAGCGTGCCGGTGAGCTTGGCCGGGAACGAACGCGAGGCTGCGAGACGATAAGTCTCGATGCTGCGATCGGCGGTCGGCAGCTTCAACGACAGCGAGGAGCCGGTGGTGGACTGGACTGGCTTGTTCATGACGAGACCTCAGACCTTGAGTGCGGGAACATCGACCCAGCGACGCTCCTTCCAGCTCTGCAGCGCGCATTCGACCGTCTGCACGCCCTTGGCTCCTTCGAGCAGCGTGTACTTGTAGGGCGCGTCCTCGCAGACATGGCGGATGAACATTTCCCACTGCACCTTGAAGCCGTTGTCATCGACGGTGTTGTCAGGAACCTTCTGCCAGTCACCGTAGAAATCGTGGGTGCGCTTCTCGTCGGGATTCCAGACCGGACGCGGCGTCGCCTGGCGGGCCTGGATCATGCACTCGGTGAGACCGGCCACAGCCGAGCCATGGGTGCCGTCGACCTGGAAGGTCACGAGGTCATCGCGATAGACGCGCGTGGCCCAGGACATGTTCATGTGGGCGATGACGCCGCCCTTGAGCTGGAAGGTGGCGTAAGCGGAGTCATCGGCGGTCGCCTTGTACTTCTTGCCCTGCTCGTCCCAACGCTCCGGAATGTCGGTGGTACCGAGGCAGGTCAGCGCCTCCACTTCGCCGAACAGATTATCGAGCACATAGCGCCAGTGGCAGACCATATCGAGGATCATGCCGCCGCCGTCTTCGGCGCGGTAATTCCAGGACGGGCGCTGGGCTTCCTGCCAGTCGCCTTCGAACACCCAGTAGCCGAACTCGCCGCGCACCGAGAGCATGCGGCCGAAGAAACCGGAGTCGCGCAGCATGGCCAGCTTCTTCAGGCCCGGCAGGAACAGCTTGTCCTGCACCGTGCCGTGCTTGAGGCCCTTGGCATTGGCGACCTTGATGACGTCGAGGGCTTCCGCGAGATTGGTCGCAATCGGCTTCTCGCAATAGATGTGCTTGCCGGCGGCAATCGCCTTCTGCAGCAGGCCCGGGCGCGCCTGGGTCGTCGCGGCATCGAAGAAGATGGTATCGTTCGGATCCTGCAGTGCCTTGTCGAGATCGGTGGTCCAGCGCTCGATGCCGAAGCGCTTGGCGAGGCCTTCGATCTTCTCGGCATTGCGGCCGACCAGGATCGGATCCGGCATCATGCGGTCGCCGTTCTTGAGCGTGACACCGCCCTGCGCGCGGATCGCAACGATCGAACGGATCAGATGCTGGTTGAGACCCATACGGCCGGTGATGCCGTTCATGATAATGCCGAGGCGGTGGACAGCCATAGTCAGGACTCCTGGAGGACTTTTGGTTCAGGGACTGCGAGCGGCGTGAGTGCCGTCCAGTCCGGATGTGCGCCGGATGCAAATCCGGGAGTGGTGAGCGATTCCGTGAGGAGATCGCCGTCATTGATCTGCAGGCGGATGAAATCCTCATCGCGGCTGTAGAGATCGGGATGGGCCTGCAGGAAGGCCTCCGCCTCGCCAGCGGGCGCGAAGCCAAAACCATCGACGTAATGATGGCCGTTGCGCTCGGCATGGGTGACGCCGATCAGCGCGCCGAGCGCGAGATCCTGCTGCACGCCGAGGCCGGCCTGGCAGGTGAGATCCTCGCCGGTGATGAAATGCGGCGCGCCCTGCGCGCTCCACGCGGCAGCGCGGGTCGCATTGACGATGGATTTGTAAAAGCCCTTGCAGGACTTTGACGAGATGCCGCGATAGCCGAGTTGCTTGGCGGCCGGGAATGCATCCCAGCTGTCATCGGCTTCGTCGATGATGAAGGAGCGCGAGGAGAGCATGCCGAGCGGCTGTTCGCGCGTGATATCGCGTGGCATCGGCTGCTCGATATAGAGCAGTTTTGACGCGATCGGCGCGAGGGCTGTGTCCTTATCGAGGCGATCGACGAGCGTGCAGAGCGCTTCGAGATCGGCATATTGCTCGTTCGCATCGAGCGTGACCTGATAGTCGTAAGGCAGCGTGGCGAGCGCATTGCCGATCCGCGTCAGGCGCTTTGCATCGGCATCGGGATCGCCATTCATCTTCAGCTTGAAATAGCGCGCGCCCGAATTCTCCGAGGGATCGGCGACACCGCCCTCGCCTTCGATCACGTCATCGAGACCGACGGTGTGGCGCAGCGCGACGCGCGGCAGGCGCTCACGGCTGGCGAGGAAGGTCGCGATATCATCGGCTCCGAGATCGGGCGCAAGACGCGGCGTGAGGCCGGCGACGTTAGCCTTCATGCCGGAGAAGAAATCGGTGCCGAGACCGCGCAGCAAGGCGTCAAGCACGGCCTTGTCGATCTCGGCGGGACCGAAACATGCCGCGAGCGGCGGGATGTCTCGTGCGGCGCACATCTGCATCTGCGCACCGATGCAGGCGGCATGCAGACCAAAAGCGGTGATGAAGCCGGACTGCGCGCGATAGAGGTCCTTCGCGATCGCCAGCGACTGCCGCAGCTCGTTCACGGTGTCATCGATGGCGAGATGCGGCCGCTTGTCGAACCACTTTGGCACCATCAACTCGGCGGAAGCGCCGACGAACACGCCCCTGCCCTCGACTTCGAGCTCGACGCGCACAAACGCCTGTGGTGCTGCATGCACCGTCACGCTGCCAAAGCGGAACGGCCGCACAAACGCCGTCGGGCGCTCGAACAGCGTAATGTCTCGCAAGGCGATGCGTGGGGCTGATGTCATTGGGAGCTACGACCTCTCAGCCGTCATTGCGAGGAGCGAAGCGACGCGGCAATCCAGGCTTTGGCAAAGAACTGGATTGCTTCGCCCAGCGAATTGGATTCTCCAATTCGCCAGGGCTCGCAATGACGGGGATGGGTTTATGCGCATCGCCGTCAGTCCAGCGTGCTGTTGGTCATAAAATGCTTGCGGATGCGGGCCACCAGATCGGTGAAGATCGGGTTCGACATCACATCGAGATTGCGTTCGCGGCCGAGCGGCACGTCGTAGATCGCCGCGATGCCGCCGGGGCGTTCGGTCATCACCAGCACCTTGTCGGCGAGGAACACCGCTTCGGGAATCGAATGGGTGATCAGCAAGATCGTCTTGCCGGTGGTGCGCTGGATGCGCGACAGCTCGACATTCATCTTCTCGCGCGTCATGGCATCGAGCGCGCCGAACGGCTCGTCCATCATCATGATCTTGGGATCGTGCACCAGTGCGCGGCAGATCGAGGCGCGCTGCTGCATGCCGCCGGACAACTGCCACGGCAGCTTCTTCTCGAAGCCTTCGAGGCCGACCATCTTCAGCAGCTCTTTGGCGCGCGGCGTATATTTCTCGCGCTTCTCGCCCTTCATATCGATGGGCATCAGCACGTTGTTCAGGATGTTCCGCCACGGCAGCAGCAGCGCGTTCTGGAACACGATGCCGACATCGCCATGAGGCTCGGTGACCTTGTTGCCATCGACGCGGATTTCGCCGGTGGTCGGCGGCAACAGGCCCGAGATCATCTTCAGCAGCGTGGACTTGCCGCAGCCGGAGGGACCGACCACGACGAAGAACTCGCCGTCATTGATGTGGAAGTCCAGGGGACGCAGCGACTGCACCTTGCCGTCACCGGTCCCGTAGGTCTTGGAGACGCCGGAGAGATTGATCCCCGACGTCGTGCTTTGCGGCTGCTCCGACACGACACGAAGATGCGCGCTGGGTTGATCGACGCTCATGAGGTTCGTGGCTTTCATCGTTGCAGTCATCGGTCGTCCTATTCGCGTTCGCTTACTTCGGCAGATAGTCGTTGGTGTAGAAGGCCTTCGGATTGTCCTTGGCCTTCGCTTCCAGACCGCCATATTCGACCATCAGCTCCACCGACTCCTTCATGTTCTGGTCGGTGACCGAGAACACCGGCTTGTCCTTGGTTTCCGGCGTCTTGTAGAACTGGGTGGTGAGCTCGAAACCCTGGGTGAGCGTGTCGATCTTGCCGCCCTTGGGGTTGGCATCGAGGATCGACTGCGCGGCGAGCTTCGGATCCTTCTGGGCTTCCTCGACCGACTTGATGGTCGCCTTCATGAAGCGCTTGACGAGATCCGGATTGGCCTTGGCCCAATCGGTATTGGCGATGATGCCCGACGAGACGAGATGGATGCCGTAATCCGCGAACTTGATCGCGTTGACGTCCTTACCGGTGGCATCCTTGATCTTCATGGACTGATCCATGACGTAGCCGAGCAGCACATCGGCCTGGCCGTTGATGACGGCGTTCAGCTTGGTCTGCGCATCGCCGGCGACGGTCTTGAGATCGCTTTCCTTGAGGCCGGCCTTCTTGAGGAACAGCGGCCAGATCTGGCTCAGCGCATCCGCCGGCGTGACGGCAACGGTCTTGCCCTTGAGGTCTTCGGGCTTCTTGATGTTCTTCTCGACAAAGCCCATGGCCGACATGGCCGTGGTCTGCAGCAGCACGCCGGTGGCGACCACCGGGGCGCCCTTCACGGCGGCGCGCATCATGGTCGGGACGTCGGCATAGCCGAAGTTCACGGTCTTGGCAGCGACGGCCTGCACGGTGTTGGCCGAACCACGGCCTTCCTGAATGTCGAGATCGATGCCTTCAGCGGCATAGATGCCCTTGGCCTTGCCGTAATAGAACGGCGCGTGCTCGCCATAGACATACCAGTTGAGCATCAGCGTCACCTTGTCGGCGGCAGCGGCCGGCGTGGTGAAGGCGATGGCTGCGGTGATCGCAGCGGTGGAAACAGCGGTGGAAACAGCGGTAACCCATTTCAGCATAGTCAGCCTCCCTTTGAAGCAGGTGAAGGCGGCCCGTTCAGTCGGGCCGCGTTTTGCAGTTTGGCGCCCGGTCAGGACGCGACGAAGACATCAGCGCGCTGGCTGACGTGCCACGGAATCGCAATCCGCTCGATGCGATCGACCAGCCAGAACAGGATCACGCCGAGCAGTGCGAGAATGACGAGCGCTGCGAACATGGTCGGCAGATCGAAGGTGCCGATGGAGCGCTGCAGCACATAGCCGATGCCGGAATTGGAGCCGACGAACTCGCCGACCACAGCGCCCACGACGGCGAGCGTGACCGAGACCTTGAGGCCCGAGAAGATCGCCGGCATCGCATGCGGCAGGTTCACGGCGCAGAACACGCGGAAACGGCTGCCCTTCATGGCGCGGGCGAGATCGACCATGTCGGGATCGACGGACTTGAAGCCCTGCACGGCGGAGACCACCACCGGGAAGAAGCCGAGCAGGAAGGCCGAGATGATTTTCGGAATGATGCCGAAGCCGAACCAGACAACGAATAGCGGCGCGATGGCGACCTTCGGGATCGACTGCGAGAACACCAGCAGCGGATAGACATAGCTCTCCACCGTGCGCGAGCCGGCGATCAGCATCGCGATCGGAATGCCGAACACGGCAGAAGCGAGGAAGCCGAGCAGCGTCGCGTAAGTCGTCGGCCACGACTGCGACAGCAGTTCGGGCCAATCGGTGTAGAGCACCTTCACCACGTCGATCGGCGCCGGGATCTGATAGGCCGGAATGCCGAAGATGCGGATCGAGAGATCCCATGCGGCGATGATGAACAGCAGAAAGATGAACGGGCGCAGCCACGATGAATTCAGCAGTCTGGTCACTGCTCCTGGCGCCTTTTTCTCACTCACGCGTTTCGTCTCCCAAATGCCGGCTTCGCGGTCGCAATTAACTCGTTGGATAAATACTAGCCACACGAGTTGCGTTGTCAATTGGGCGATTAATTACAAATTTTTATGAAGTGAATTCAGAAGCTTACGTCGGGAAAGCGGACCTCGTAGCCCGCATGGAGCACAGCGTCATCCGGGGACCGGCGATCTGACTGAAACGCTGAATCCCGGATTGCGCTACGCTCCATCCGGGCTACGGCCGAGGCGCTATTGGGCCACGCGCGCGGCTATCGTCTGCGGAGTTGGCACCGCAATCTCCGCAGCCGAACGCCCCGTCAGCGCACCCAAAATGAGGGACACCATATGCGCCAGACGCTCGTCCTTGGCGTCCTTGGCGAGCAGATCGCGGCCGAAGATCACGCTCAGCGTGGCATTGTTGCCGATATAGAAGAAGCTGAGACCGGCGATGGAGATGTAAAGCTGCACCGGATCCATCGCGACCTTGAAATCGCCAGACGCAACGCCGCGCAGCACCACTTCGCGGATCATTTCCACGAAGGGCGAATGCATCGACTTCACCTTGTCGGAGCGCTTGATGTGCTTCGCCCGCTCCAGATTCTCGGTGTTCAGCAGCGCGAGGAATTCCGGATTACGGATGAAGTAATTCCAGGTGAAGGTGATCAGGCTCTCGATGGCTTCCGGCGGATCGAGATGTTCGAGGTCGAGCGTGCGCTCTTCGGCGCGGATCTTGGCATAGGTGCCTTCCAGCACCGCCAGATAGAGATCATCCTTCTTTCCGACATGGTAATACAGCATGCGCTTGTTGGCGCCCGCGGCTGCTGCAATGCGGTCGACGCGTGCGCCGGCGAGACCCCGTGACGCGAATTCCTTGGTCGCCGCTTCGAGGATGCGCAGGCGCATGCCCTCGGGATCGCGCTGCCACCTCGTTACCCTGCCCGCCTTGGTCGATCGTTTCCTGATCGTTGGCTTGATTGTTTGTTTCTTGGCCAAACGTTGTCCCTGTCGCTGACCGGGATGATGGATCACACCGGCAACCTCATCGCCTGTAGCATGCGGTTGCAGCATTGAGAACAGCATACGGTCTGGCGAGTATGCACAAACATCCGTCGCCTTTTAGCGATCGCATCGCTATCACAGCGCGACCCAACTGGATCCTGCCGTGCCCACCATCATCACCGACCCATTCTTCTATGTCGTCGCCATTCCGGCCGTGCTGTTCCTCGGCCTGTCCAAGGGCGGCTTCGCCGGTGTCGGTATTGCGGCGACACCGCTGCTGGCGCTGTATCTGCCGCCGCTGGAAGCCGCAGCCCTGCTGCTGCCAGTGCTGATCACGCAAGACCTGATCTCGCTCTATGTCTATCGCCGCGAATGGGATGCATCGAACCTCAAGATCATGCTGCCCGGCGCCATCATCGGTATGGCGATCGCATGGTTGTTCGCCGCGATCATTTCAGACGATGCGGTGCGCATCATTGTCGGCCTGATCGGCCTGGTCTTCGTTGTCGATGTCTGGCGCAAGCGCGCACAAATCGAGCCGCGCCGTATGGGGCCAGCCGCCGGCGTATTCTGGGGCGCGGTCTCGGGCTTCACGTCATTCATGACGCAGGCAGGCGCGCCGCCGTTTCAGGTCTATGTGCTGCCGCAGCGATTGCCGAAAATGGTGCTGGTCGGCACCATGACCATCTTCTTCGCCATCGTGAATGCGCTGAAGATCGTGCCGTATCTCGCGCTCGGCCAATTCAACACCGCGAATTTCGCGACATCGCTGCTGCTGCTGCCAGCGGCCGTGGCGACGAATTTCGCCGGCATCTGGCTGGTGAAACGCACACCGACAAACCTGTTCTACAACATCGCCTATGCCATGCTGCTGGTGATCTCGATCGTGCTGCTATGGCAGGGTGTGGGGCATTTCGTGCGGTGATGCGCGGTTCATCCGTAGGGCGGATGAGCAAAGCGTAATCCGCCGCGCAGTTTCAGCTATAAGGTCGGCCGGCGGATTACGGCTTCGCCTCATCCGCCCTACGATTTACCCTTCCCTCTCCGTCCGCTCGATCAGCAGTGTCGGAATGCCCAGCGTGCCGTCTTTCAGGCTGGCGACGCGGGTGCCGGGCTTGCGGCCGTTGCGGACCTCGGAGACGGTGACATGGGCGGCCAGCAGACGCTCGCGCACGGCATCGATATCGGCGACGCGCCATGTCATGCCCCACAGCTGATCGCGATTGACGTCGCCCTGGTCATGCGGGCGCTTCACCACCTCGACGATGAGGTCGCCGCAGCGGAAAAACATCAGGTGGCCCCAATCAGGATTAGAGCGATCCAGCGCGAGATCGAGGCCGAGCCGCGCGCCATAAAGCGCAGCGGCACGCTCGGGATCCTGCGTCGAGACGACGATGTGATCGAGGCCGACGATCGGCGTCTCGGCGGTGCTGGTCGAGACCTCGCGCTCGCCGTTCAATTCGAGAAAGAACTGACGCACGCCGCGGGTGTGATCGGTGGCCGCACGTGTGCGCTTCCAGGACAACACGGCGCCGGTGTTGCGATCCCGGCTTTCAACCTCGGTGACAGGGTCCGGCTTCAGCGCCACGCGATCGAGGCGGCGATGCATCTTTGCGATGTCGGAGGTGGCAAAGCAGATGCTGGCCAGTGTCGCGCCGCTTTCCGGCAGCACAGCCCGGATCCGCGTGGCGGCGGTGCCGTCGCCATGGGGCGCCATTAGTTCGACGGACATATTGGCGAGCGTGAAGATCGCGAGCTCCGCGCCTTCGCTGGTGCTGCGCCAGGACGGCTTTCGCGCGAACAGCGTCTGATAGGTGGCGATGCCTGCCTCCAGATCGTCCAGCAGAATGACGACATGATCGAGCCCGGTGATCATCGCTTGCTCCTTCCCGTTTCTTATCCGGCCACTATGGCAGCTTTTCCGGCGGAGCGGTCAAGACGACGCAGTTTCAACGCCCGATTTGCCCCAGTGTGGCCATGACGGGGGCACAGACAGGAGTCGCGGGACGATCTTGCGGCACCGCACAATTTCGATGGCGGGCGGCGGCGGCGCTGCTAAGCTGCGTGAGGTGGCCGATGCCGGCGGCCGCACCGCCATCACCCTGACGCGACGGACGGATTCATGAAAGCGCTCTTTATCGGACAGACCTATATCGACGTCACCTTCATCACCGACCACATGCCCACCGGCGACGAGAAGCATGTCGCCTCCGATTATGCGGTCTCGTTCGGCGGCAATGCCGTCACCGCCGCCTTTGCCTGCGCCAAGCTCGGGATCGTGCCCGACCTGATCGCCACCGTGGCCAATGACTGGCTCGGGCGCATGTTCATGGACATGAGTGCGAAGTACAATATCGAGATTCATCCACGCAAAGTGGCGTCATCCTCGCTGTCCTTCATCATGCCGAAGGACGGCAAGCGCGCCATCGTCCGCTGTCGCGACGACGAGCACATCCATCCGTTTCCGCTGCTCAATCTGGGCGCCTGCCGCGCGCTGCATGTGGACGGGCATCAGCCGGATGCGGCGATCCATTATGCGAAACTCTGCCGCGAGGCCGGCATCCTGACCTCGCTGGACGGCGGCGGTCTCCGCACCAATACGCATGAGCTCCTGGAATATATCGACGTCGCCATCGTCGCCGAGCGCCTGTGCGAGCAGATGGACCTGACGCCGGAGAAGATGCTGGACTATCTCAAGAGCCGCGGCTGCCGCGTCGGCGGCGTCACGCTCGGCGAGCGCGGCCTGCTCTGGTATGACGAGGCCGGCGCGGTGCATACGCAGCCGGCCTACAAGATCCCGCGTGACAAGGTGATCGACACCAATGGTGCCGGCGACGTGTTTCACGGGGCCTATGTGTATTCGTATCTCGCGAATCCGAGTGCGAGCTGGTCGGAGCATTTCCAGTTCGCGCGCGCGGCTTCGACGCACAAAATCCAGAAGCTCGGCAATGAGGCTGGGCTACCGACGCTGGCGGATATTGCGGATGTGAAGGAAGAATTTGAGAGGGTGTAGTTGCCAAACTCTCGCTTGTCATCGCCCGGCTTGACCGGGCGATCCAGTATATTCAAGAGCTAACGTGTTTACTGGGTCACCCGGTCAAGCCGGGTGACGACAGAAAGAGTTACCCCTTCCCCTCGCCCGTCATGAAGTCGAAATCGCAGCCTTCATCGGCCTGCAAGATCGTCGTGTGGAACAGATGCGCGTAGCCGCGCTTGGCCCAGTCCGGCGTCTCCGGCTTCGGCAATGCGGCCTGGCGCTTTGCGAGTTCTGCGTCATCCACCAACAGGTCGATACGGCGGCCGGCCACATCCAGCCGGATCATGTCGCCATTCCGCACCAGCGCCAGCGGGCCGCCCACCGCGCTTTCCGGCGTGATGTGCAGCACAATGGTGCCGAAGGCGGTGCCGCTCATGCGCGCGTCGGAAATGCGCACCATGTCCTTCACGCCACCACGCGCGAGCTTCTTCGGGATCGGCAGATAGCCTGCCTCAGGCATGCCCGGCGCGCCCTTGGGGCCGGCATTGCGCAACACCAGCACGTCATCCGCATTCACATCGAGATCGGGATCATCAACGCGGTTGGTCATGTCCTCGACGGACTCGAACACCACGGCGCGGCCGGTGTGCTGCAACAGCTTTGGCGAGGCGGCCGCGTGCTTGATCACGGCGCTGCGCGGCGCGAGATTTCCGTGCAGGATCGCGAGGCCGCCTTCGCGCTTGATCGGATTGTCCTTGGAGCGGATCACGTCCTGCCCCGGCACGTCTTCGGCGCTGGCGACGATCTCGCGCAGCGTCTGCCCCGTGACCGACTTCGCATCGAGATCGATGAGGTCGCCGAGCTGCTCCATCAGCTTCGGCACGCCGCCGGCATGATGGAAATGCTCCATGTAATGATCGCCGGACGGCTTGAGATCGACCAGCACCGGCACGTCGCGGCCGAGATCGTCGAAGGCGCCGAGATCGATGCGGTTCGGCGTGCGGTTGGCCATCGCGGTGAGATGGATCAGACCATTGGTGGAGCCGCCGATCGCCTGCAGCACCACCTGCGCATTACGGAACGAGCCCGGCGTCAGGAACTCACTCGGCTTCGGCCCCTTGTTCTTCGCCAACTCGGCCGCGACCTTGCCGCTGGCTTCAGCCGAACGGAAGCGCTCGGCATGCGGTGCGGGGATGGTCGCACTCATCGGCAGCGACAGGCCCATGGCTTCGGTGATGCAGGCCATGGTGGAGGCCGTACCCATCACCATGCAGGTGCCGACGGACGGCGCGAGGCGCGCATTGACGGCATCGATTTCCTGCTGGTCGATCTCGCCGGCGCGGAACTTGCCCCACATGCGCCGGCAATCGGTGCAGGCGCCCAGCACCTCGCCCTTGTGATGGCCGACCACCATGGGTCCGACCGGGATCACGACAGTGGGCAGATCGACCGACAACGCCGCCATGATCTGCGCCGGCAGGGTCTTGTCGCAGCCGCCGATCACCACCACCGCATCCATCGGCTGGGCGCGGATCATCTCCTCGGTATCCATGGCCATCAGATTGCGCAGATACATGGAGGTCGGATGCGCAAAGCTCTCGCCGATGGAGATGGTCGGGAATACCATCGGCAGCGCGCCGGCCAGCATGACGCCGCGCTTCACCGCCTCGATGATCTGCGGGGCGTTGCCGTGGCAGGGATTGTAATCGCTATGAGTGTTGGTGATGCCGACAATGGGGCGGTCGAGCGCATCGTCGGAATAGCCCATGGCCTTGATGAAGGCTTTTCGCAGGAACAGCGAAAAGCCGGCATCGCCATAACTCGTGAGCCCCTTGCGCAATCCGTCGGCCATGTGCGTTCCCGCTGCTTGTTTTGAATGGTTCTTATGGAGCCGTGGGAGCGGATGTCAATGTTGCATAGCGGAGCGCTGACCTAACCTCTCCCCGCCCTTTTGTTCAGCCCGGAGACATAGCTGACACCTGTTCGGAGACATGACTGACACTTTTGCGGCGGGTCAAGTCGATGGTTGCGACCTGCCTGCTGCCAAAGAAAACGCCGTATTGGCCATCGATACCGCTCGGGCGGATGGCCAAATGTTCGCCGCGGAAAGCGCGTGGCACGCGCCATGGCTGCCCCTTGAAGCTGATCGAGGCGCCGCGCTGGGTCGATACGCTGCGGACGATGTCGCCCGGGGCGTAGACAATGTCTGCGAGCCGCTCAGGCATCGATCGCAGCGATGGCCGGTAGCGGCTGGCCGGCACGGCCATGCCCAAGGCCTCATGCGGGCGCTCCAGATTGTAGACGCTGCGCCATGTATCGAAGGCCCGCTGCAATTCGGTGAAGCCGTTGAAGCGACGCACGGCCAGCACTTCGGCCTTCAGCGTGCGATGGAAGCGCTCGTTCTTGCCGCGGCTCTGCGGATGCAGCGGCCGCGCATAGATCACCTCGACGCCGAGCTTGAGCAGCCAGACCCGCAAGCCGGTCCAGCGCGATTGCGAACTGTCGCCCCAGGGCGGGCCGTTATCGACGAACAATGCGTCGGGCAGTCCGTAGCGACGGAAGGTCTGCGTCAGCTGCTCCTGCACGGTCATGCGCTGCTGGTTACTGCAGGCGGCAAGACGCAGGGCATAGCGCGAGTGATCGTCGATCATGGTGAGCGGGTGGCACGGCGTGCCGTCGGCCAGCGGGATATGGCCCTTGAAATCCATCTGCCACAGCGCATTCGGGGTGTCCTTCTCGAAGCGCGTGAACGGCTGCCCCGGACCGTTCGGCGGCACGATGATGCGGCCATGGCGCTGCAGGATCGCATGTACAGTGGAAGCCGCCGGCGGCACGAGGCCGTCGCGGCTCAGGCAATGGACAATCTTGCGTGCGCCCCAGGCCGGATGGGCATCGCGAATGGCGAGCACCTGCCCCTCGATCGCTGCCGCACTGCGCCGCGGGCTGGCATGTGGCCGGCGCGAGCGATCGGCAAGCTCCGCATCGCCGCCGACATGCCGCGCCAACCATTTGTAGCCGACGTCGGGACTGATGCCGAACCGCCGACACAACTCCCGCCGGTTCGCACCGTCCTGCAGCGCCAGCCGCACGAACTCCAACCTCTGATCCATTACCGACACCTCGCACCACGGCATGGAAGCCTCCCAAAAAGGAACTTCCACCCAATATGGATGTGTCAGCTATGTCTCCGAACACCTGTCAGTGATCTGTCCGGGCTGAACATAAAGAACGGGGAGAGGGAAAGACGCCGCATCGCCGGCGCTATTTCGCTTGCCAGACCTTGCTGAAATCACCCGAAAATTCGGCGCTGCAAAATGCGCCGCCCTGATAGAAATCGCCGACCGGATCGGGCTTCAGCTTGGCCTGTTCCGCCATCGCGTGTTCGCGATGATCCTCGCCTTTCCCGGTCGGGCGATAGCCGAGCTCGTAGGCGCGGGTGTTGTCCCACCAAGCGCGCTCGTTATAGGAGGCGCCGTAAAGCACCTCGAAATGGATATCGGGATGCGCGATGCCGATCTGGCAGAGCTGCACCAAGTCCTCGGGTTTCAGCCAGATCGACAGCCGGCGCTTGTCGAGCGGCATGTCACCAAAATTTCCGATACGCAGGCATGTGACGGAGAGACCGTGCTTGTCGGCATAGAGCGCACCGAGTGCTTCGCCAAACACCTTGCTGACGCCATAGCGGCTGTCCGGCCGTGCGGTGACATCCGGCGGGATCTTGCTGTGGCGCGGATAGAAGCCGACGGCATGGTTCGACGACGCGAACACGATGCGCTTCACGCCCTTTTTGCGCGCAGCTTCGAACAGATTGTAGCAGCCGATGATATTGGCTTGCAGGATCGTGTCCCACGGGCCTTCCACCGAGAAGCCGCCGAAATGCAGGATGCCATCGACGCCCTCGCAGATGGACTCCACAGCGGCGAGATCGGCGAGATCCGCCTGTTTGAACGTCTCGCTGGATTTGAGGTTTTGCGGCGTGTTGAGATCGCTCAGCACGAGATCGGGATAGATCGGCGGCAGCAATTCGCGCAAGCGTGTGCCGATGCCGCCCGATGCGCCTGTCATCAAGATCTTTGGCATTCCCGCTCCTCATGATGTTGTCAGTTGTCAGACAAGTATGGCGCGGCCGCGACAGGGCGACAAGCCTCTCCCCGTCATTGCGAGCGCAGCGAAGCAATCCAGTTCTTTCTTGTGGCTTTCTGGATTGCTTCGCTGCGCTCGCAATGACGGAGGATGGGCCATTGCTTGCGTCGCGCTACCAATGTTAGCAATTCTACCCGAGGAAACGACAATCAACGAGACACCAATGTCCGACACGTCATCTGGCTGGCAGCCCGCCAATCATTATCCCGATCCCGCCATCACCGCCCTCGATCCCCGCTTCGAAAAATACTGGATCAAGCTCGGCGCCGTGGAACGCATCGCGACCGGAATGCGCTGGGCAGAAGGACCGGTTTATTTCGGCGACGGACGCTATCTCTTGTGTTCGGACATTCCCAACAACCGCATCATCCGCTGGGACGAGGAAACCGGCGCCGTCAGCGATTTTCGCAGGCCATCGAACTATGCCAATGGCAACACGCGCGACCGGCAGGGCCGGATCATCACCTGCGAGCATGGGCGCCGCCTGATCCGTACCGAATATGACGGCAGCATCACCGTGCTGATGGACAAATTCGAGGGCAAGCGGCTGAACTCGCCGAATGACGTGGTGGTGAAATCCGACAATTCGATCTGGTTCACCGATCCCTCTTTCGGCATCCTGAGCGATTATGAAGGCGACAGGGCGCCGTCGGAAATCGGCATGAACGTCTATCGCATCGATGGCGAGACGCTGCAGCCGAGCATCGTCGCCGACGATATCCTCGCGCCGAACGGGCTGTGTTTTTCACCGGATGAATCGATCCTCTACATCGTGGAATCCCGCGGTGTGCCGACACGAAAGATCCTCGCTTACGATGTCGCCGCGGATGGCAGGACGCTCAGGAACAAGCGCATCGCCATCGATGCCGGCCCTGGCACGCCGGACGGCATGCGCTGCGATATCGACGGCAATCTGTGGTGCGGCTGGGGCATGGGCACGCCAGAACTCGACGGCGTGATGATCTTCGCACCGGATGGCGCGCCGATCGGACGCATCGCTTTGCCCGAACGCTGCGCCAACCTCGCCTTCGGCGGGCGTAAGCGCAACCGGCTGTTCATGGCGGCGAGCCAGTCGATCTATGCGGTCTATGTGAACACGCAGGGGGCGCTGGGGGGATAGCTCGAAATCGTAGGATGGGTAGAGCGCAGCGAAACCCATCATTCCGTCGATCGCGGCAAACTCCGCCGATGGGTTTCGCTCCGGCGCTGCGCGCCTGCGCTCTACCCATCCTACAAGCACAACAAAAACGCCGGAGCTTTCACCCCGGCGTTTTCAGTCACGAAGCTTTCGCTTCAGGACGCGGTCTTACGCCGCGTCGTAGCCTGCGATGGCCTTCACCTCGAGGAAGTCCTCGAGACCATGCTTGCCCCACTCACGGCCGTTGCCGGACTGCTTGTAGCCGCCGAACGGCGCGGTGCGGTCGTTCGGGGCGCCCTGCAGATTGACGTTGCCGGCGCGGATGCGGCGACCGAACTTGCGGGCGCTTTCGATCGTGTCGGCCGAGACGTAACCGGCGAGACCATAGGGCGTGTCATTGGCGATGCGGAGTGCGTCGGACTCGTCCTTGGCGCCCATGATCACGAGCACCGGCCCGAAGATTTCCTCGCGCGCGATGGTCATGTTCTCGGTGACGTCGGCGAAGATCGTCGGGCGCACATAGAAGCCCTTGTTGACGCCTTCCGGCAGGCCGGGGCCGCCAGCAACCAGCGTCGCACCTTCGTCGATGCCCTTCTGGATCAGGCCCTGGATCTTGTCCCACTGGCCGCGATTGACCACCGGACCGATCACGGTGCCGTCAGCACGGGGATCGCCGGCCTTGGTCTTGTCGGCCTGCGCCTTGGCGATGGCGGCGATTTCCTTCATCGCGCCCTGCGGCACGATCATGCGCGACGGCGCGTTGCACGACTGTCCGGAATTGTTGAACATGTGCGCGACGCCACCGGTGACGGCCTTCACATAATCGGCGCCTTCCAAGATCACGTTCGGCGACTTGCCACCGAGCTCCTGGCTGACGCGCTTGACGGTGTTGGCGGCGCGCTTGGCAACATCGATGCCGGCGCGGGTCGAACCGGTGAACGACACCATGTCGATATCCGGATGCTCGCTCATGGCAACGCCGACCTCTGGGCCGAGACCGTTCACGAGGTTGAACACGCCCTTCGGCACGCCGGCTTCGTGCATCACTTCTGCGAAGATCAGCGCCGAGGTCGGGGTGAATTCCGACGGCTTCAGGATCATGGTGCAGCCGGCAGCGATGGCAGGCGCAACCTTACAGGCGATCTGGTTGAGCGGCCAATTCCACGGCGTGATCATGCCGACGACGCCGATCGGCTCCTTGGTGATGACGGCCTGGTTGTGCTTCTCGTCGAACTCGTAGGTCTTGAGCACGTCGAGGGTCGCGGTCAGATGGCCGAGGCCGGCACCGGCCTGCAGGCGCTCGGCCATGGGCAGCGGTGCGCCCATTTCGTCCGACACGGATGCGCCGATGTCCTTGATGCGGGCCTTGTAGGCGGTGATGATCTTTTCGAGCAGCGCAATGCGCTCTTCGCGGGTGGTCTGCGAGAAGGTCTCGAAGGCGCGCTTGGCAGCAGCGACCGCTTTGTCCACGTCGGCCTTGGATCCGAGGGCAACTTCATACATCGCTTCTTCGGTCGCCGGATTGACGACGGGGGTCGATTTCTTGACGGCGGGATCGACCCAGGCGCCGTCGATGTAGAATTGCAGGCGGTTGACCATTGGTAACCTCTTTGAATACGGGAGCGTTTTTTGAATGCCAGTGCCGACGGGTCGTGTGGGACGGCGGCCTGCGCGGCAAGCATCCTTGCGCGATCATTCCGCCTGATGAACCCGCCATGCACGGGATGTCGCGTGGATGCGACAGACGGCATTTAAGTGCACCGGCATGGCGGGAGCAAGGCCTGCCACATTGTGCATATTCCAAATTCAAAAATGCCGCAGCTCGACGAAGTGTGCACTGCAACAAGCGAAAGCCGTCATTGCGAGGAGCCGCTGCGACGAAGCAATCCAGTCTTCGCTTGCTGCCTTCTGGATTGCCGCGTCGCTTCGCTCCTCGCAATGACGGCGGAAACTAGCGCGCCTTGCCGAGCACCGTCACAGGCGCGTCGGGATCGGTCTCGTCGTCGGCCATGGTGGAGATCGGCGACATCGGCGTGTCGCGCAGGCGCTTGAGGCCGAGATGGCGCTCGCGCAGGATCACGAAAATGCCAGCGCCTGCGACGATCACCGCGCCGAACACGACATAGGTCGTCGGCACTTCACCGAACATCCAGAAGCCGAGCAGGAAGGCCCACAGCATCGCCGTGTAGTCGAACGGCGCGAGAAACGATGCCGGTGCGTAGCGGTAGCTCTCGGTGAACAGCATCTGGCCGAGACCGCCGCAGATGCCGATGCCGACCAGCAAGGCCAGCTCGAACGTGGACGGCCAGACCCAGCCGAACGGCGCTGTCAGCAGCGATGCTGCCATCACGATCAACGTCATGATGATGACGATCGCCGAGGAGGATTCCGTCGCGGTGAGACGCCGGATCTGGATGGTGGCGCCGCCGGATGTGAAGGCATTGAGCAGCGCGAGACCGAGACCGATCATCATCGAGGTCGTGATCGCCGCATGGTTCTGGAGATATGGCGACAGCATCAGGATGACACCGGAGAAGCCGACCGCCACCGCCGACCAGCGATAGACGTAGACCTTCTCTTTCAGAAACAGCGCCGCGAACACCACCGTGATCAGCGGCGCGATGAAGGCGATGGCGGTGACATCGGCGATCGGCAGGCGGGCCAGCGCGCCGAAGGTGCAGAACGTGCCGACGACGCTGAAGGAACCGCGGACGAGATGCGCCGAGAACCGGTTGGTGTGCATGGCGCCGCGCAGCTGCCCGCGCCAGCCGAAGAACAACAGAATGGGGATCAAGGCGAACAGGCCGCGGCAGAACACGATCTCGCCGAGCGGAATGGCGCTGCCGAGATAACGCCCCTGCGCACCCATGACCGCAAAGGCCATGGTGCTGGCCACTTTCAGCGACACGGCCTTGAAGATGTTCATCGGAGGGCGGGAGATCAAAATGTCGGGGATTCGTTGAATGAGAAATGCTGCATCACACAAACACGTGAGCAGACGCACGAAAACCACCATGGGGACATGGCTTGGCGGGTTTCCATGCGTGGGAGGGGCGCTCTCTTCACCTCTCCCTCCGGGGAGAGGTCGCGCGCCCTTGCGCGCGGGTGAGGGGGCAGCAGCAGGCGACGGAGCTCGTGGCTCCACCTTACCCGCCCGCCCCATCGATGCTTCGCATCGAAAGGTCGGTCGACCTCTCCCCGGTGGGGAGAGGTAAACCAAGAGCCCCGCCTACCCCTTCTTCGCCGGCTTCGGCGGCCCGTCCACGGCTGGCAGCGATTTCAGATAGGCGGCCATCGCCGCCCGGTCGTCATCGCTGAGCTGGGTCGTATTGCGGATGACCGGTGCCATGGAGCCGCCGGCCGTATCGCCTTCCGGCGTTTCCCCGGTCTTGAGGAAATAGGCGATGTCCTTTTCGCTCCAGTCGCCGATGCCCTTCTGGGTGATATTGGGCACCCAGCCCTGCCCTCGGGATTGGGGCCACCGGCAAAGCGCTGCTTCTCGTTGAGACCACCGAGCGCATTGCGCGGGCTGTGGCACTCGGCGCAGTGACCCAACGCATTCACCAGATAGGCACCGCGATTCCATTGCGGTGATTTCGAACTATCGGCGGTGAACGGCTTGCCGTCCATGAACAGGAATTTCCAGACGCCGAGATTGCGACGCAGATCGAACGGAAAGCCGATCGTGTGATCCGGCGCTTTCGTGGTCACCGGTTGCAGCGTTTTGATGTAGGCGAACATGTCGCGCGCATCGGCGGAGGTCATCTGCTGATAGGAGGTGTAGGGAAACGCCGGGAAGTAATGCTCGCCCTTCGGCGAGGTGCCCTTCAGCAGTGCGGTGACGAAATCCGCCTCGCTCCAGCGGCCGATGCCGACATTCGGATCCGGCGAAATATTGGGGGCATGGAAGGTGCCGAACGGCGATTCCAGCGCGAGACCGCCACCGAGCTTGAGCTTGTCATCCTGCCCCGGCGTCGCATGGCACGACGCGCAGCCACCGGCATTGAAGACGAGCTTGCCATTGGCGACATCCGGCGTATGCGCCGGCAATGTGCTGGCCGCAACGGTCGCCGGGATCGTCAGCCACCAATAGACGCCAAGGCCGACGGCGAAGAAGAACGCGAAGAGGATGAGGAAGCGTTTCAGCACGCGGGTACCTGCGAAGTTCTGTGCGCCCCATTGTCAGATGTAAGGAATATCCTTACCTTGGGGCTGGAGGAGTTTGAATGATTACGAGCCGAATTTCGAGCAAAGCGCAGACCACCATTCCCCAACCAGTGCGGTCCGCACTGGGTCTCAAGGAAGGTGACGAGATTGCCTATGCCATCGAGGACGGTCGAGTGGTCATGACCCGTGCTGAGCGGGGTGCACAAGACGACCCTTTCGCGACGTTTAGTGAATGGGACGGCGCGATCGACCGAAAAGCCTATGGCGAACTTTAAGCAGGGTGACATTATCCGCGTCCCTTTTCCCTACACCGACAGGGATACAAGGCAACGTCGTCCGGCGCTTGTCGTTTCGTCAGGTCCGATCGGCGATGCTGGCGCGCTTTTATGGGTGGTCATGATCACCGCAGCTGAGAACCGTCCCTGGCGAGGCGATGTCCGCATCTCAAACCACAAAAGCAGCGGCCTCCCCGTTCCGTCCGTCGTGCGACCATTCAAGATTGCAACGATCGAAACGCGCTTTGCTGATCGCCTTGGCAAGGTGACGAAGCCAACACTTCGCTCGGTCATGGATCAGTTGCAGGCGATTTTCGCCACCCGCAACTGATCCGTCTTATGCCTCAGCTCTTCAGGCGATAGGTCTCGTGGCAGGCGCCGCATTCCTTGCCGATGGCGCCGACATTGGCCTTGAGGCTGTCGAGATCCTTGACCTTCGCCTTGGTGTCGGCGACGGCCTTGGTGAAGCTCTCGATCTTGGCAGTGAAGCCGGCCTTGTCGTCCCACACCTTCGGCGAGGACGCGTATTCGGTGCCTTCCTTCAGGCCCTTGGTGCTGTCCGGAAACATCGCCGGCAGCTTCTTGGCTGTCTCGGTCAGGGTCGCGAAAGCGGCGTCCACCGCGGCCTGGTCATAAGGCTTGTCGCCCTTGGCCATGGCGCTGAGCGTGCCGCCGAGCGCGCGGCCGGTGGCCTTCATGGTGGCCTGACGGTCCTTGACGATGTCCTGCTGGGCCGAAACGGCGCCGATGCCGAGCGCCAAAGTACCGGCGACGAGAAGTACGTATTTCATCAAGAGCTTCCTTCTTTGGAATTCGACTAGGACTAATGTGCAATACGGGTGTGAACCCCGGCTGACAACGGCTATTCCCGCGCCGCCGGGGCCTGCGACAGGTTGTCAGAGGGTGTGAAGCCGCTCCTGCTCGCGGATCGCCATCCAGACCCGCTCAGGGGTTGCAGGCATGTCGATATGCTCGATCCCGAATTCGCGGTGCAGGCCTTCGATGATCGCATTCATGATGGCCGGGCACGAACCGATGGCCCCGCCTCCCCCGCGCCCTTCACGCCCAGCGGATTGGTGGTGCACGGGATGTTGTGCGTCTCGAACGAGAAGGCCGCACCATCTTCGGCACGCGGCAGCGCATAGTCCATGAAGGTCGCGGTGACGAGTTGGCCGTTTTTGGGGTCGTAGACCGCCTGCTCCATCAGCGCCTGGCCGATGCCCTGCATGGTGCCGCCATGGACCTGGCCGGCCAGCAGCAGCGGATTCAGCGTGACGCCGAAGTCATCGACGATGACGTAATTGACGATGCGGATCTTGCCCGTCGTGGGATCGATCTCGACCTCCACCGAATGCGTACCATTGGGGAATGTGCCATCGGCGCTGCTGAAGGTCTCGGACGCATTGAGCTTTGACGGATCGGCTTTCTTGGCGAGATCGGCGAAGGACACCGAGCGATCGGTGCCGGCGATGCGCACGACGCCACCATCGATCTCCAAATCTGCCACGCTGGTCTCCAGCGCGTCCGCCGCAAGCTCTTTCAGATTGATGCCGAGCTGCTTGGTCGCGCGTTGCACGCTGACGCCGCCGGTAGGGATCGAGGCGGAGCCGCCGGTGCCGAGGCCGGTGGCGACCTTCGCGGTGTCGCCCTGGATGATATGCACGCGCTCGGGTGCCACGCCGAACTGTTCGGCGACGATCTGCGCATAGGCGGTGTGATGGCCCTGCCCGGTGGACTGGGTACCGATCAGGATGGTGATGTCGCCATCGGCGCCGACAGCCACATTGGCGGTCTCGTCGCCCATGGTGCCGCAGACTTCCACATAGGTGGCCATGCCGATGCCGCGGACGAGACCGTCTTTTTTCGCGGCCTTGGCGCGCTTCGGAAATTCCTTCCAGCCGGCGACATCCATCGCGCGCTTCATATGCGCGGTGAAATCGCCGGAGTCATAGACCTTGCCGGTCGCGGTCTTGTACGGCATCGCCTTCGGCGCGATGAAATTCTTGCGGCGGATTGCATCCGGCGACATGCCAAGCTTTCGCGCGCATTGATCGACGAGGCGCTCGACCACGTAAGCGGCTTCAGGCCGGCCGGCGCCGCGATAGGCATCCACCGGAACGCTGTTCGTGAACACCGTGCGGACGCGGCAATGGAAGGCCTGGATATCGTAGAGGCCCGGCAACATGCCGGCGCCGCCATGGGGAATGTAGGGGCCGAAGGTCGACAGATAGGCGCCCATATCGGCCATCAGATCGACATCCATGGCGAGAAACCTGCCGTCCTCGCTGAGCGCCATGCGGGCATGGGTGACGTTGTCACGGCCCTGCGCATCGCCCAGGAAATGATCGCTGCGATCGGCAGCCCATTTCACATTCTTGCCGAGCTTCTTGGCCGCAAAAGCCACCAGCGCATATTCGCGATAGGGGAACAGCCGCGTGCCGAAACCACCGCCCACATCGGGGCAGATCACACGCATCTTGTCCTTCGGCATCTTCAGGACATTGTCGCAGAGAATATCGCGCAGGCGGTGGCTGCCCTGACTGCCGATGGTCAGGGTCATGAAATCGCGCTTGGCGTCGTATTCGCAGATCGCGGCACGGGTCTCCATGTAGTTGATGACGACGCGTGGATTGACGATCTTCACTTCAGCGGTGATCGGCGCCCTGGCAAAGACTTCATCGACTTTCTTCTTGTCGCCGATCGGCACATCGAACAGCACATTGCCGGGATGCTTGTCCCAGACCTGTGGCGCGCCCTTGGCGACAGCGTTGGTGAGGCCATTCACGGATGGCAGCGGCTGCCATGTGACGTCGATGGCTTCGATCGCGTCGCGCGCCTGCTCCACCGTCCCCGCGACGATGAAGGCGATGGCGTCGCCGACATGGCGCACTTCCTTCGCGGCGAGGATCGGATAATCCGGGCCGGTGAAGGGATGGTCCTCGAGATTGAACAGGCACGGCAGCCCGCCGAGATTCTTCGTGTCTTCAGCCGTCAGGATCGCAGCAACACCGGGCTTCGCACGGGCCGCGCCGGCATCGATGGTGAAACTCGCATGCGCATGCGGCGAGCGCAGCACGAGGGCATGGAGCGTCGCGGGCGCGTGATCGTCGGTGTAGCGGCCACGGCCGCGGATCAGGGCATCGTCTTCCTTGCGCAGGACGCTTTGTCCGACGCCGAACTTGATGGGGGCCATACGTCCTCCGACTGCAATTTAGAAACAGTCTACACAGCAGAGGGAGAGCGGCAAGTGGGCGGCGCAGCATCGCCGTGCGGCCCCGGACACGTTCGCGCGAGCTAGCGCGGCCGCACCAGATTGCGCAGCCAGCTCTTGCCGAACAGCCCAAGAATCGACGCGCAATAGACGACCAAAGTCACGATGATGAGAATACCCAGCGTCGCTTCGTCGCGGAGCGTGGTCATCCCGGCAAATTGCAAAGCGGCGTATCGCGCCGTGGCCCAAAGCGCTGCGGCAAGGACGATGCCCGCGACGACGAATTTGCCGAGCGCCACCAGGAACGCGCGATCAAATTCCAGATAGCCGGCGCGTGTCGCGAAGAAGATCACCAGCAGAAGATTGATCCAGGCGCCCGCCGCGGTGCCGAGCGCGAGGCCGATCTGGGCCAGCGAGCCCATCAGCATGACCTTCAAAGCCACATTGACGGCAATGCCGGTGAGTGCCGCGATCATCGGCGTCGTCGTGTCCTTGCGTGAATTGAACGTCGCGACGGCACTGCGGATCATCACGAAGGGGATCAGCGCGATGGCATAGGCGGCGAGCGTCGCTGCAGCGATGTCGGCATCTGCTTTGGTGAAGGCACCGCGGGCAAACATCGCGCGCATGATGACATCGGGCACCACGAGGAAAGCCGCGACGAAGGGGAGCGAGAACAACATCGTGAACAGAAACGCGCGGCGCTGCGCGCCCATGGCGCCGACATGATCGTTCGCCGCCATGCGTCGCGACATTTCCGGCAGCAGCACCGTGCCGATCGCGATGCCAATGACGCCAATGGGGAGCTGGTTCAGGCGATCGGCATAATACAGCGCCGACAGCGCGCCGACCGGCAGGAAGGTGGCGATGATGGTGTCCGCGAACAGCGCCACCTGCGTGCCCATGGAGCCCAATGTGGCCGGGCCGAGCGCGCGGAAGAAGCCGCGAATGTCTTCATCGAGCCGCAATGGCGCGAAGCGCGGCAGGCCGCCATGGCGCTGCAGGTCGCCGGCAAGCAGCAGATATTGCAGCACGCCGGAAATCAGCACGCCCCAGGCGGCGGCATGGCCTGCGCTGGGGAAGAACGCGGCGAGCGCCAGCGTCGCCATCATCGAGATGTTGAGGAAGATCGACGCAGCGGCAGCACTGGCGAAGCGCTGCATCACATTCAGCATGCCGCCATAGAGCGTCACCAGCGTGATCAGCAGCAGATACGGGAACGTAATGCGCGTCAGCTCGATAGCGAGATGGCGTTGTGTGGGATCGTCCGTGAAGCCCGGCGCCAGGATCGTCATGGCCTGCGGCATGAACACCACGGCCAGCACCAGCAGCACCACCTGCGATGCGAACAACAGCGTAAAAATGCGATCGGCGAACAGATGCGCGGCATCCTGGCCGCCCTTCCCGCTCACATGGGCATAGGCCGGCACGAAAGCGGCATTGAAGGCGCCTTCGGCAAAAATGGCGCGGAAATGATTAGGCAGTCGCAACGCGACGAAGAAGGCATCGGCAATCGGGCCGGCACCGAGAATGGCGGCGAGCATGATGTCGCGCGCGAATCCGGTGATCCGCGAGAGCAGCGTGTATCCGCCGACGGTGAAAATGCGTGCAAGCATCGGGTGAGTGTACTGCCCCAGACTCTCGTGTCGTCACCCGGCTCGACCGGGTGACCCAGTATACACAGGTGACTGTGTGTCACACTGGTTGCGCCGGATACTGGATCGCCCGTTTTGACGGGCGATGACAGCTGATGTTGGGCCCCACCTCAAGCGAGCGCGTCGCGGACGGCCTGGATGACGCGATCCTGCGCGGCTTCGTCGAGATAGGCGTGCACTGGCAGGCTGATCACGTCGGCCGACAGCGCCTCGCAAACCGGCAGGCCGCCATCGACGACCGGATAGTGCTTGTAGGCGGTCTGCATATGCATCGACTTCGTATAATAGATCGCTGATGGCACGCCCTGCGCCTTCAACGCATTGGCAAAGGCATCGCGGTCGGTGCCCTTCGGCAAGCGGATCGTGTAGCAGGCCCAGATGGACGTATTGCCTTCGGCGACACGCGGCACCGTGACGAGATTGCCGAGGCTGCGGGCGTAGCGATCCGCCACCTTGTTGCGGGCGATGATCTCCTCATCGAAGATCTTCAGCTTTTCGAGCAGCACGGCGGCCTGGATCGTGTCGAGGCGCGCAGTCATGCCGAGGCGGACATTGTCGTATTTGTCGGAGCCCTGCCCGTGGATGCGGATGCTGCGCAGGGTGTCGGCGAGCTGATCGTCATCGGTGAAGATCGCGCCGCCATCGCCGAAGCAGCCGAGCGGCTTGGCCGGGAAGAAGCTGGTGGTGGTGGCCAGCGCCGAGGTGCCGACGCGCTTGCCCTTATAGGTGGAGCCAAAGCCCTGCGCGGAATCTTCGAGCACGAACATGCCTTCGGCATCGGCGATGGCGCCGACGGCATCGAGATCGGCGGGCTGACCGAACAGGTCCACCGGAATGATCGCCTTCGGCTTCAGGCCGGCAGCTTTCGCCGTGATGATGCCGCGCTTCACCGATTCAGGACTGATGTTGAACGTAACCTCGTCGACATCGACGAACACCGGGCTCGCGCCGACCAGTGCGACGGCTTCGCCGGTCGCGCAGAATGTGAAGGACGGGCACAGCACGGCGTCGCCGGGACCGACGCCCTTGGCCATCAGCACCATCACCAGCGCATCGGTGCCGCTGGCGCAGCTGATCACATGTTTGGCGCCGCAATATTTGCCGAGCTCGGCTTCGAGCTTGGCGACTTCCGGACCATTGATGAACTGGCAGTGATTGAGCACGCGGGTGACGGCTTCATCCACCGACGATCCCAGGCGCTGGCGCTGGGCATTGAGATCGATGAAGGGAACGGGAGTGTGCTGGTTCATCACAAAGCCTGTCGGAAAGGAGATCATTGAATCGATGCCGGCGCCGCAGCGGGCGCCGGAAATGACGTGGGATTAGCCCGCCACTTTGCGAGCGCGCGGCGCGGTAGCCGCCTGCGTCTTCGGTGCTTCCAGGCACTGGATCGCAATTTCGAGCGACGCGACGCCTTCCTCACCGGTGACAGCGGGCACGCCACCGCTGCGCACGGCATCGAGGAACGCGTTGAGTTCGGCACGCAGCGGCTCATCCTGCCCGACCGGGAGATGGCGCATGGAATAGCTGCCATCGGTCTTGAAGCCGAAGCACTCGGTGACCTGGCGCGTCAGCAGATCGCCAGTCACATATTTGCCGCGCGTCGCCACCGTCACGGTGCGCGCCTTGAAGGGCGTCAGCCAGTTGGTGTTGATATGCGCGAGCACGCCCGACGCCGTGCGGAACTGGAGCAGCGCAATGTCCTCGCGCTCCGCGATGGCGGAGGCGAGCTGCGGCTGCACTTCGACGATGTCGCTTTCGGTGAACCAGCGGATCAGGTCGATGTCATGCACGGCCAGATCGATGACCACGCCGACATTGGACATGCGTGGCGGGAACGGTCCGACGCGGGTGATGCCGATGGAGAGAATGTCTTCGCCGGCGATCGCCTTCTTGATCGCGGCCACCGCCGGATTGAAGCGCTCCACATGGCCGATCATCAACGTGACGCCGGCCTTCTTCGCCGCATCGACGATCTCGCGGCCCTCTTCCACCGTCGAGGCCACCGGCTTCTCGACCAGAACGTGGATGCCCTTAGCGATGCAGGCGAGCGCGACTTCATGATGGAGATGCGTGGGGGCAGCGATGGTCACCGCATCCACGCCGGACGCCAGCAGGCCATCGAGTTCGGTAAAGGTTTGGCAGCCGATCAGGTTTTCAGCGCGGGTGCGGTGTTCTGCGAGCGGATCGACAATGCCGACCATTTCGATGCCCGGCAGGCCAGCCAACACGCGGCCGTGATTCGTCCCCATCACGCCCGCGCCGACCACTCCGACGCGGAGCACGCGGGACGTATCAGCCGTCGCCGCACTATCTTTCAAAACCATATCAACAGACCTCGGAATTCTCGTGAGCGCAGGAATCAGCTGAGCCGTCCGCGCATTTCGGGTCTCGTATCATGGCGCCTTACATGTGGCGATTATCCGCAGCATGTAACCCAAACACGTTTTCATTCAGAGAATTACACAGGGGGCTTGCTGAGTCTTGGATGTGGCGGATCGACGTCGTCAATGCGGCATGAATGAGTCGAACGCTTCGTCTGACCGATCGGCAAAAAGCACCCCTCGGTTGACTGCATTGAAGCCACTGAATCGCCTCACGTTTGACGGGAATTCCTCGCAATTAATTAACGATTTTCGTCGCGCGATTTTTGCGAACACCCCGCCAATAAGGCGTTGCAAAACATTGCCTTTTCCTGCAGGTTCCGTCAGAATTGAGCAAAATGATACTGACCTTGCGCCTGGGAGGGCGTGCAAGGGCTATATATTACCTTTTATGCGGCCTGAACGTGGCAATTGAGACACACGTTCCAATTGAACGCACGTGACACGGTCTTTGTTCCAAGTTTCACTTTTCAATGTTCCCCTGATCGGTATTTAAAGTTGCAATCAAGGGGCACAAGCTATTCTGACGGGGGATTTATGCATCGCTTGGTAACCAGGGGGTCTTGATCGCTATCGGGTTGGCCCTGCCCATTGCAGCGAGCGGCGCCGATGTGTTTTCGATCAACGACGCGCTCAAGCAGGCGATTGCCACCAATCCAGGCGTCGGCGAAGCCGCCGCAAATCGCCGCGCGACGGAATCCGAACTGCGCCAAACCCAATCAACCCTCCTTCCGCAAGTCCGATTGGAAGGTCGCGCCGGCCCGGAGCGCTTCAATCAGGACGTCGTCGTGCCGCCGCTTGGCAATGGCCAGTGGCGAAACGGGCGCGAAGCCTCCATCGTGGTCCGGCAGCTCGTATTCGACGGCTTCACGTCCATCAATGAGATCTGGCGTCAGTCGGCACGTGTGAGCGCTGCGGCATCGCGCGTTCACGAACGCACCGAACTCCTCGCCCTCGATGCGGCCGAGTCCTATGTGGACGTCACGCGCTATACGCAGCTGATCCGCATCGCCGAAGACAATGTGCGCGTCCATCGCACGCTGTTCGCCAATGTCCAGTCGCGCTTCAACGGCGGCCGGTCCGGCGAAGGCGATCTCGAACAAGCCCGCGAGCGCGTCGAGAATGCCGAGGCGATCCTTGCCGGCTTCCGGCAGAGCCTGGACGAGTCCCGCGGCAAGTATCGTCGCTCCGTCGGCATCGAGCCCTATAATCTGCGCACGCCGGGACGGCTCGGCGGACTGCCGTCATCCAAGGACGAGGCGCTCGCCACCGCGCTGCGCTTCAACCCCACCATCAAGGCAGCCGATGCCGACGCACGCGCCGCGAAATACGCTTTCCACGGCACCGCAGGCGCATTCGTGCCGAACGTCTATCTGGAAGGCCGCGGCTCCAAGGGCACCGATGCGAACAACTATGTCGGCAATCGCGACGATCTGAGCGGCAAGGTTGTCGTGAGCTGGGACATTTTCCGCGGTGGACAGGACACCTGGCGCCGCTCTGAAATGGCCGAGCGCTATATCGAAGGCACCATGCGTCACGCCCGCCTGCAGCGCGATGCCGTCGAATCCATCGACCGCGCCTGGGCTGCCCGCACGCTGACCGCCGACCGCATCCGCGCGCTGAACCGCCAGGTCGCCTCGGATCGCAAGGTGATCGTCGCGTTCCAGAAGGAATACGAGCTCGGCCAGCGTACCCTGGTCGATCTGCTCAATGCGCAGAACCAGCTCTTCAACGGCATCGTCTCGGTGGTCTCGACCCAGAGCGTCGCCGTGTTCGCGGACTATCAATTGCTCGCCGCGATGGGCGGCCTGATCGAATATGTCAAAGCACCACCGCCGGCAGATGCGGCCCCGCTGCCTGTCGAACCGTTCGGGCTGGTCTCCGTCAAGCTCCCCCGATCCATTTCAACCTGCCGGTTTCTGGACCTGAGCCGCTGAAGGTTCAGAACGTCGCTCCGGTTCCGGCGCTCAATTATGCAGAAGCTGCTCCGACCCGATCCATGTCAGACGGTTCTCCCAATTTTTCGAACCGCTGGCAGCCAATAAGTCCGACTTCCGAGCTGATCGACGCCGCCGTGAACTGGCAAGTCCGGCGCAAGTGATCAGGCTCTCACGTTAGGACAGACGGCCGACAGCCCCGGGGCTCTCGGCCGTCTTGCCGTTTCAAGGTTCAGGTTTGGGCTTTGGGGGATATTCGTGGACGTTAGGGCTAATTTTAGGTTTTCAGGTATTTGAGCCCGATCCGCGCTAGATCGTAGGTATATACGGATTAATTTTAAGCGTGGGGATTGTACCAAGTGAGTGCCACAGCGAGCCGCGCGGCCAATGAGCCCGGCGAACACGATCCCGTCTCCGACCGGAGAGATCCCCTCGCCGACGCCCTGCTTCATCTGGCGGCCTATCACGGCCGAGCCATCAGCCGCGAAGCGCTGCTCGCCGGTCTCCCCATCGTCAATGGACGATTGACCGCAGCCCTGGTCGAACGTGCTGGCCTGCGTGCCGGTCTCGAGGTCGAACCGACCCGACGCAAGCTTGCGGACATCCCCGCCCTCGTTCTCCCTGCCGTGCTGATCATGCGCGATGGGACCGCCCTGCTGCTGACGTCCAGCGATGCGCGGAACGCCATGGCCGATCTCGTCGATCCCGCATTGCCGCAGGATATCAGAACGGTCCCGTTCGAAGAGATCGAGCGCAACTATTCCGGCTACGCGTTCTTCATCAAGCCGCTCGCCACTGCCGATGCGCGAACCGTGGCGGCAGGCGACCTGCCGAAAACCCACTGGTTCTGGTCGGTGGTTCGGCGTTTCGGTTCGAACTACAGTCACGTGGCGCTGGCGGCGCTGCTGGTCAATCTGCTGGCCCTCGCCGCTCCCCTCTTCACGATGAACGTCTATGACCGTGTCGTCCCCAACGGCGCCGTCCCGTCTCTGGTTGCCCTCGCCGTCGGCCTGACCATTGCGATCGCGTTCGACTTCCTGATCCGTATTGTCCGCAGCCGGATCATCGATCTGACCGGCAAGAAGATCGACGTCGTGCTGGCCGCCAACATCTTCGAGCATATCCTGGCGCTGAAGATGGCCAATCGTCCTGCCTCTGTCGGCATTCTTGCCAACCAGATGCGGGACTTCGACTCGGTCCGTGAATTCTTCACCTCGGGCACCGTCGTCGCCGCCACCGACCTCTTCTTCGCGATGATCTTCATCGGCGTGTTGTTCGTGGTGGCGGGGCCGCTGGCCTGGATCCCGCTGGCCATGCTCCCGATCGTCATCGCCACCGGCTTCATCCTGCAGCAGCCGCTCAACCGCGCCATGAAGCGATTGCAGGCGGAGTCCGCCGCGCGGCACGGCGTCCTGATCGAGTCTCTGTCGGGGATCGAAGCGGTGCGTGCCACCGGCGCGGAATCGCGCATGCAGACGGCCTGGGAGCGCTCGGTCGCAGCCACCGCCCGGTCAGGCGAAGCCGTGCATTTCTGGTCGTCGCTGGCGCTAACGATCTCCAGCTCGGCGCAGCAGATCACCAGCATGCTGCTGGTCGTGATCGGCGTGTTTCTCATTCTCGACGGCAAGATCACCATGGGCGCGCTGATCGCCGCCAACATGCTCGCCGGCCGCGTGCTTGCGCCGATCTCGAGCCTGGCCTCCGTGATCACGCGCGCCACCCAGACCATCAGCTCGCTGCGTTCGATCGATCGCCTGATGGATCTGGAGCGCGAACGCCCGCCCGGCCGCGCTTACGTGGCCCGCAAGATCGAGCAAGGCACCATCACCTTCAACAATGTCAGCTTCAGCTACCCGAACAGCAAAGAGAAGGCGCTGGACAATGTCTCGTTCACGATCGCTCCGGGCGAGCGCGTGGCGATCATCGGCCGTGTGGGCTCCGGCAAGACCACCGTCGGGCGGCTGCTCTCTGGCTTCTACGAGCCGGCAGAAGGCAACATCCTGATCGATGGCATCGACTCCCGGCAATACGATCCCGCCGACCTGCGCTCCGGCACCGGCTTCGTCATGCAGGACACCGATCTGTTCTTCGGCAAACTGCGCGAGAACATCACGCTCGGCAAGCCATCTGCCACCGATGACGAAGTGATCGAGGCAGCGCGCCTTTCCGGCGTCGAGCAATTCATCGCCGGCCATCCGCTCGGCTACGACATGCCGATCGCCGAAGGCGGCCGTAGCCTGTCGGGCGGACAGAAGCAGGCCATCGGCCTGGCCCGCGCAATGATACGCCAGCCGAAGATCCTGTTCATGGACGAGCCGACGGCGCATTTCGACGTGCGCAGCGAGACGGAGTTTCTCGAGCGGCTGAAGGCCATCGCGCGCGCCGACATGACCATCATCGTCTCCACGCATCGGCCGTCGCTGTTGTCGCTGGTGACGCGCATCCTTGTGTTCGAACGCGGCAAGCTCGTCGCGGACGGCCCTCGCGAAAACATTCTTGCGACCTTGCAGGCCACCGCCAAGCGACAGCAGGCGGAGCCCGTCAAATTCGATCCGAACGCGGTGAGATCCAATGCGGCAGTCTGATTTCGCATTCGCCAATGACATTCGCGCCGCGGTCGAATTGCGAACGCCGCAAACCTCCCGCCTCGTTCTTCTCTCGACCCTGGCGCTGATCGTCGCGGGCGTGACCTGGGCTCACTTTGCGATCCTGGACGAGGTCAAGCGCGGCAATGGCCGCGTGGTGCCGACGCGGCAGATGCAGGTGGTGCAATCGCTCGAAGGCGGCATCGTCGGCGCGATCCTCGTGCAGGAAGGCGCCATCGTCAAACAGGGCGAACCCTTGATGCGGATCGAGGACACCAAGTTCGCGTCCGAATTCGGCGAAATCCGCGAACGCCGCGGCGCCATGGCGGCGCGTGTCGAACGGCTGGAAGCCGAGGCGTCCGAGAAAGAGAACTTTGTCTTCTCCAAGGAGCTGATCGAAACGGCGCCGAAAGCCGTCGCGGCTGAAAAGAGCCTGTATGATGCGCGCGCGCGAAAACTCGCGCAGGATATCGACGTGGTCGCGCAGCAGGAAATCCAGCGCCGGCGCGAGTTTGACGAATACCGGGCCACCGAAGTCAAACTGACCGAGACGCTCAAGCTGCTGCAGCGCGAGGTCGATCTGACCCGCAATCTCTATCAGCAGAAAGTCGTGCCCGAGATCGAGATGCTGCGCATCGAGCGTCAGGCGAGCGAAATGCGCGGGCAGCTGCAGGTCATCAAGGCCTCGACCGCGAAGGCGGAAGCCGGCATCCAGGAAGCCCGCTCGCGCCTGCAGAATGCGCGCACCACGTTGCGCGCCCAGGCCGACGAAGACCTCGCCAAATCGCGCGGTGACCTTGCCGTGCTCGACGAGAACATCAAATCTGCAAAGGACCGCGTCTTCCGCACCGAGATGAAATCGCCGGTCTATGGCATCGTCAACAAGGTCAATGTCACGACTGTGGGAGCGGTGGTGCAGCCCGGCGGCAACCTGATGGACATCGTCCCGCTCGACGACAGCCTGCTTGTCGAAGGCCGCATCCGGCCGCAGGACATCGCTTTCATTCGCGCCGGCCAGGATGCCGTCGTGAAGATTTCCGCCTATGACTCCTCGGTCTATGGTTCGCTGAAAGGCAAGGTCGAGCGCATCAGCGCCGACGCCATGGCCGACGACAAGCCGGACCGCGGCGAGAAAGGGGAGACCTTCTATCGCGTGATGGTGCGCACCGACAAAAACCATCTCGGGACCGCGGATGCACTGCTGCCGATCATCCCCGGCATGATCGCAACGGTCGAGGTTCTCACGGGCGCGAAGTCCGTGCTGGACTATCTGATCAAGCCGGCCCGGCTGTTGCGCGACGAAGCGCTGCGCGAGCGGTAAGGAATTCTCAAGGTTAGCGGATCGTTGCATCCAATTGATTCAATGTTGAAGCATCCGCGTTGCCGTTCCTTGACTCTCCCGCGCACAATACCCGGTTGTATGAACCGCCTTTAATATCGTTCTCAGCATCTCCCCGCATGATCGCTCCAGAACACGGGACGAGATCATCCACCAAGGATGACTGACAGTCCCGGTCTTCGGGGCGTCATATGTCGGTGTTTTTCAAGTCATCCGTCGTGGCTCAGGTCACGCTCGGGCTCGCAGTCGTGATGGGTGGTTTCTCCGCATGTGAAGCGGCGGGAAAAGCCAAGGCCCCGACGCGCTATTTCGACGACCTGCTGACGCCCTCCATGCTGGCGGACACGGAGCGCACGCCGCGCCCGCCCGCCAACAACGTCAAGTTCTTCTCCATCAACAGCGTGCTGGCGAAGCTGGACGGCAAGGCGCCGCCAAGCGCGCCCGTCCGCGTCGCGGCGATCAGCAATGACGCTGTGATCTCGGACGCTCCGGCGCAGACCATCACGCTCGGCACGGCGCAGGATCGCCTCGCCGCACGATCCGACGAACCGTTCAGCCTCGTCACCTTCCGCGCGCCCGAAGGCGTGCTGTGGCGGAAATGGCGGGGCGCGCAGGCCGACATCACCATCGACCTCGCCGACGTCGCGCGCTGCAAGGCGGACCAGAGCCGCTGCAGCCCGGCCGCCAGCCGTTTCCTGATGATGCTGGGCGAGGTCCGCTCGCGCGATGGCATCGCGGCCATCGAGACCGCCAACCGGCTGGTCAACGGCGCCATCCGCTATGTCAGCGACCTCAACCAGCATGGCGAGCTCGACGTCTGGTCCGCGCCGCTCGCAGCCCTCGCCAACCGACGCGGCGACTGCGAGGATTACGCGATCGCCAAATACGCCCTGTTGCGCGAAGCCGGCATCGCGGACGAGGACCTCCGCATCCTGCTGGTGCGTGACCGCGCCGTGCGCGACGACCACGCCGTGCTGGCGGTGCGCCATGCCGGCACCTGGCAGATCCTGGACAACCGCCGCTCCGCTTTGGCCACCAGCGCCGAGCTGCCGCATTTCACCCCGCTCTACGCCCTCAATGCCCGCGGCATCCAGCTGTTCGCCACGCCCTATCTGGCGCAGCGGCTGAAGATGGATCCATCGGTCACCGTGGCCGCCGCCGAGCCACTGCCGACAGTCGATATGCCGACCATCCCCGATGTCGTCGCAGCCGTGTCCGAGCCGACCGCGCAAGCCCAGCCGCTTTATGCGAGCGCCGGAGACCTTCCTCTCCTGATGTGATCCCGGGAAGGCTTTCCGGGACAGGCCGACGTTCCACGCCGCCTGCATTGCCCCGCCGTCTTGCCTTCGTGTCGGACCTCGCGCGAAGCAGTTCGCGTCGCTGCGCAGCATGTGCTCGCATGTCGCCGCGGCAGCCTCGACCGAACTACGCATGGGCCGCGGTCTATGCTAGAGTCCGGCCATTATTTGATGAGCCAGGCTGTCGTGTTTCCGCTTGCGCATATTGCCCTCCGCAAACAGTCCCTTTTCGGATGATGTGCGGATTTTGAACCAGCGCATGCGATCGCGACGACACCGGATTTTGGGGATAGGCATGCCACACCACGCATTTCATCGTCTGCCGTCACGCTCCCGGCTCGGACGTATCGTCCTCTGTCCGCTCCTTGTCTCGGCCGCGCTTGCGCTCGCCTTGCCCGCGGCGCTTGCGCAGGAACAGGTGGTGGAGCGCGCCGCCAAGGGCGTGGCCGCCAAGGATATTCGTGTCGGCGTCTATCTCAATGTCCAGCAGGATTGCAGCAGCGGCACCCTGCCCGCCATCCGCCTGCTGAGCCCGCCCGCCAATGGCACGGTGAACATCAAGCGCGGCAAGGTCAGCGCGACCAATTACAAGCAATGCCTGGCCCTCGAAGTCCCCGGCTTCGTGGCGTTCTACAAATCGAAGCCGGACTTTTCCGGCACCGACACCGTCACCCTCGAAGTCAAATACCCGGGCGGCCGCACCGAGATCCAGAAGATCAAGGTGACCGTGGGCGACGGGAAGGAAGGGCAGAAGATTTGAGGGACATAACCTCGCTTGGCACCGCCTAAAGTTACTGCTGTCGTCTTGCGCGACTTGCAGACATGAAAAAACCCCGCCGGAAACGATCCGGCGGGGTTTTTCGTGAGGCTGGTTAGCCCGTTGCCTGCAGCTGATGCTCCGTGCCGGCAAACACCATGTTCACGATGTCGCCGTGGCTCACTGCCCCGTAATTGGCGAGGACGGCGACGTCGTGAGCGCCTCCGGCAAAGTTGCCCTGACCGGTGGTGTCGACCTGAACGGTGATGCCATTCTCCGACTGCGCGAGATGCACGAAGTTCTCGACATTGGCGCCCGGCTCGAACACGGCATCCAGCAAGGCTGACAGATCGAGCTTGTCACCCTCCGCACCATTGAAGTTCGTGATCGTATCGACGTGCCCGGCACCAATACCGGAGACTGCGAACACGTCCTGAACCCCATCCGTTCCAGTCACGGTCTGGCCCGGCTCCCCAAGAACCGTGTCGAAATCGACCTCGACAAACGTTCCCTTGGTGCCATCGGCGTAAGTGAAGGTTCCGGTAAACGGAACCGACTGACCGTCGATCACCGTATCCGATGCCGTCACCGCGAGATCGATGCCGGTGATGCCGAGATCGCCGAGCTTGAACAGCTCGCCCTCGTCGCTGACGCCGTTGTGGTTGGCATCCTGCCAGACAACGAGATCACCGAAGGCCTGATCGTGGCTATCGATCACACCGTCATGGTTGCTGTCGAGGCTCGCCAGGGCAGCGATGCCGTCGGCGAAATGACCACCCGCAAAGTCCGGCGTGAACAACTCGCTGCCGCTTTCGATCTTGCCGGAACGATCGACATCGAGGGCGAGCAGACCATCCTGGCCATTGGTCCAGGCAATCTGATCCTTGGCGTCGTCGTGATTGATGTCGAATTTGACACCATGATCGAGCGAGCTGAACGAGATGCCGGGCGTACCGAGATCGAGCACGATGGGATCGGCAACCGAGTTATAGACAACAATATCCGCGGCAGTGATCTGTGTCAGCTGGTCCAGCGTTGTCACATTGTCGAGTGTCGCAACTTTCGTTCGACCGCCGACGTCATCCCAATCGGTATCAAACCAGATCTCGCCACGTTGAGTAGTCGTGTTAAATACCAAAACGTAGATGTTCTGTGAGTTATTTCCACCGATTCCGGTCGTGATTTGGTTGGTTGTCTGGCCATCCGTGAGACGCACGACATGGTTATCGTCGTTTCCAGCAATTGCCGTGATTGTTGCTCTTATCTGGAAGTCAGTCGAATTCAACGAGGCGCCTGCAGCGGTACCTGTCGTAGCAGCAAAATTCACACTTCCAGTCGCACTAGAGGACGAACTTCCAAGATCCAGGAAGCCGATCTTATCGGTTCCAGCGATATAGTCGGTGACAGTGTCAGTCCCGCCGTTGCTCCTGAGACGGAACTGATCAGCACCTCCATTTCCGGTCAAAATGTCGTTGCCCGATCCTCCGACAATGGTGTCGCTGAACGCGCTTCCAAGGATCGTGAGCGCTTCAGTTTGGTTGTTGAAATTCAGCTTCACTCCGGCCGCCGCATCGACAGCACTGATGATCTCGATCCCTTGAATTTGATTATTGTTCGCGCTGGTGAAATTTGCCCCAACCACAAGGGTATCTGTTCCGCCACCACCATTCAGCAACGTGTCGTTTTGAGCTCCGATGATAGTATCATCACCCGAGCCGCCTGTGATGCTGTCCGCACCGGACGACCCCGTGATCCTGAACCCCTCCGTTTGATTGGATAGGTTCACTGTAACAGCTGCCGTCAGCACTACATTTTCGATATTCACGATCTGCGCATTGTTGCCGTTATTGAAATTCGCACCAAGCTGTAGGGTATCATTACCTCCACCACCGTTCAGCAGTGTGTCGTTCTGAGCACCAATGATGGTGTCGTCTCCCAAACCTCCCGTGATGGAGTCCGCGCCGGACGACCCGGTGATCGTGAAGCCCTCGTTCTGGTTCGACAGATTCAACGTTGACGCACCCGTCAGCGTGATGTTCTCGACGCCCTCGATCTGCGCATCGCTGCTGCTGGTGAACGATCCGCTGATTTGCAACGTGTCGGTTCCCCCAGCCAGATCAAGCGACGTGAGTGCCGACAGCTGAGTGGCTGTGAGCGTAACATTATCGTCTCCGGTGCTACCGGTCAGCTTTTCGATACTGGTAAGAGTGCCGGTGGTGAAGTTCACCACCGTCGCATTTGTCAGCAGGATCGTGTCCGTGTCTGCACCGCCATCAATCGACTCGGCTCCGACAAAGTCACCATTGGCAAGTCGGAACGTGTCGTTGCCGGCACCACCACTCAGAACATCGGCACCGAGGCCGCCCGTGATCGTGTCGTTACCGGCACCGCCGGCAATCGTATCGGCACCGGAACCACCGGTCAGCGTATCGTCGAACGACGAGCCTGTGACCGTGAGATTCTCGCTCTGGCTTGCCAGGGTGATCGTGACCGCGGCAGCTGCCGTCGCCGCAGAGATCGTCTGGACATTGGCCAGCGCAGTATCCGACAGGCCATTCAGATCGCTCGACGTCGATTTCAGGTTGATCGTATTGGTTCCAAGGCCAAGATCGATCGTCCCCGCGCCAATCAGAATGGCATCCAGCTGATCGCCGCGCAGGGTGATCGTATCGTTTCCTGCGGAGCCAGACAGACCGCCAGTTTCGGTGTTCGCAACCGATGTCAGCGTTGCCGTCGAAATATCGGCGATCCCACTGACCCGGACATTGAGCGCGTCAGTGCCGCCGGCCAGGTCGATCGCGTTGAAGGCTGCCCACTGCTGGGCTGACATCGTCACGGTGTCGTTGCCGCTGCTGCCGGTGACCGTTTCGACGCCGGTGATGGTCCCTGTCGTGAAGTCCACCACCGTCGCATTGGTCAGCACGATCGTGTCGTTATCTGCACCGCCATCGATGGACTCGCCAGAGACAAACTCGCCATTGGCAAGCCGGAACGTGTCGTTGCCAGCACCGCCAGTCATGGTGTCGACGCCCGTGCCACCAGTGATGGTGTCGTTGCCGTCACCGCCGGAGATCTGGTCGTTGCCTTCCTGGCCGTAGATGATGTCGTCGCCGGTGCCGCCATCGATGATGTCGTTGCCGCCGGTGCGACCACTCTCAACGGACAAAGCCTGATGATTGGCCTGGATATAGGTCAGGGTACCCGCACGGCCGCCCCATGCCGAAACATTCGTTTCAAGCCATGCGATAACCGCCCAACCCGAGCCTGCAATCTGCAGATTGGCGGGGATTTGCGGATAGGTCGCTTTCAACGCGTCGGTGTTGAGAACATCGCCAAAGATGATGTCCGCGCCCGCTCCACCCTTGATGGAGTCGTTACCCGCCGCGGCAAGTTCCGTCGAGCCACCGAGCACACTCACAGCCGCAACCAGTTGTGCCGCCGTGGTGACATTCAGTGCACTGCCACCACCAGCCGAACCGGCGACGCCATCCTCGACATCATTGAGATTGGAGAGATCGGAAATCGCGATACCGATCGCGTCGATCGTGAAACCGTTACCGAACGCGGTGCTCTCCTTGATCATCTTGACTTCGTTGGAATTGTTGTCGCCATTCGCCGTTCCGAGGACGTGCTGCATGGCCGAGGTCGCGTTGCCGAAGGTGCTCGTTCCGTGCTCGCCGCTCATATAGTAGTTCGGTTCGCCATCCGAGATGAACAGAACCTTGTTGATATCGGCATTGGCGAGCGGATCCTTGTTGGTATCGCCATTGATCCACTTATAGGCCTCGTAGAGCGCTGCCTCATAGTTCGTTCCGCCCGGCCCCGTGCCGCCGGGCTGCTCTGCGGTCAACATTCCATTGATCGCAGTCTTTGCCTGGGTCAATTCCGCCGTGCTGACCGCTCCATTCACGATATCGAAAGTACCAATCGACTGCGCGTCGCCGTCAAACTGAACCACATGAACGCGAATGGCGCTGGCACCGCTCGTCCCGAGAGAATCCAGGAGGGCCGTCACAGCGTTCTTCATCGCCGTAAAGCGATCGGTGCCGCCGGAAATGGCGCCATCATCACCCGTCATGCTCGGCGAACGATCGAGCACAAGCACGATATTCGCCTTCTGACCGCTGGTAACGGTGACGGAACCGGTATCCCCGACGATCTTGTCGTCGAGGCCACTACCGACCAACTCCCCATTCGACTGCCCCTGCGGGTTCGCCACGGTGTGACCCGCCCCCTGTCCGACGATATCGCCGGCATTGGAGCCAACCAGCAGCAACGGCGTCTGCGTGTTGGTGATGTTCACCACCTGCACCGCAGTCGACATATCGCCGTCGCCATCAGTGATGCGATAGGTGAAATTGCCCGTCGTATCAGACGTGCTGGCGTTCACGCTCGGATCGAATGACCAGTCGCCATTCGCCTGGAAGACATATGTGCCATTGGTAGTGGTGAGCGTGGTCGTGCCCGATGAATTCACCGCTTCCCAGTTAGCGCCACCATCGAAGGACACATGCGTCAGCTTGGCACCATCGGCACCCTGGGTGTCGTTGGCGAGGAGGTTGACCCCAGTGGTTGCGCTCGCAGTCTCTGCAACAGTGAAATTGGGTCCCGCAACCGCCACCGGCGCATCGTCCACGATGGTGATCACCAGATTGCCAGCCGGCGCAGTGTCGCCATCGGCATCCGTCACCACCACCGCGAAGCTCACCGAGGACGGATCCGCAAGCGTGTTGTCCTGCAGCGTGTAGCTGTAGGTGATCGTGCCGGCACCGGTTGCTGCATTGTAGCTGTAAGAGGCCGTCAGACCGTCCGAGAAGGTCTGCGACGCCGTCGTCAGCGCATGCCCGCCCAGCGACACCGCCTGCAGACCGTCCACCGAGGTGAAGCTGATCGTGCCCGACGTCGTCTCGTTGTTGGCCGCCGCATTCGAACCCGCAGGCTCGTTGCCGCGCGCCGGCAGGCCCGCTTCATACACCGTCGTCGTGGCACCGCCCGCCGCAGGGATGGTCGAGGTCGGCGTGGTGTCGCCGATCGCGATCGTCAGCGTCGTATGCGACAGGTCGCCGTCACCGTCCTTGACCGTGTAGGTGAACACGTCACTGACGCCGCCCTGCGAACCCGGATTCCGGGCGTAGCTGTACGAGCCGTCCGCATTCAGCGTCAGCTTGCCATAGGTGCCGTTGACCACCGTGCCGACCGTTCCGGTGCTGTCCAGGTTTGCATTGGTGTTACCCGCTGCAACGCCAGCCACCACGACGCCATCCGCGCCCTGGCTGTCCGCTCCATTATTGGTCGTGCCCACGCCGCTGATCACATTGCCCGTCGCCGCCGCGAACGAACCAGCCGCAATGCTGTCCGTATCTGCAACCGCCACCGGCGCATCGTCCACGATCTTGATCACCAGATTGCCGGCCGGCGCAGCGTCGCCATCGGCATCCGTCACCACCACCGCGAAGCTCACCGAGGACGGATCCGCAAGCGTGTTGTCCTGCAGCGTGTAGCTGTAGGTGATCGTGCCGGCACCGGTTGCTGCATTGTAGCTGTAAGAGGCCGTCAGACCGTCCGAGAAGGTCTGCGACGCCGTCGTCAGCGCATGCCCGCCCAGCGACACCGCCTGCAGACCGTCCACCGAGGTGAAGCTGATCGTGCCCGACGTCGTCTCGCTGTTGGCCGCCGCATTCGAACCCGCAGGCTCGTTGCCGCGCGCCGGCAGGCCCGCTTCATACACCGTCGTCGTGGCACCGCCCGCCGCAGGGATCGTCGAGGCCGGCGTGGTGTCGCCGATCGCGATCGTCAGCGTCGTATGCGACAGGTCGCCGTCACCGTCCTTGACCGTGTAGGTGAACACGTCACTGACGCCGCCCTGCGAACCCGGATTCCGGGCGTAGCTGTACGAGCCGTCCGCATTCAGCGTCAGCTTGCCATAGGTGCCGTTGACCACCGTGCCGACCGTTCCGGTGCTGTCCAGGTTTGCATTGGTGTTACCCGCTGCAACGCCAGCCACCACGACGCCATCCGCGCCCTGGCTGTCCGCTCCATTATTGGTCGTGCCCACACCGCTGATCACATTGCCCGTCGCCGCCGCGAACGAACCAGCCGCAATGCTGTCCGTATCCGCGACCGCCACCGGCAGATCATCCACGATGTTGATCGTCAGCGTTACTGCCGGAGAGGTGTCGTTATTCACGTCGGTCGCGGTGATGGTGAAGACGTCCGTGACGGCGCCGCCAGCGTGGTTCTGATTGTCCTGCAGCGTGTAGACATAGGTCACGACGCCGGTGTTCGCATTGTAGCCGGTGATCTCGAGCTTGCCTTCGGCAGTGTCGATGACGACAGGTGCGCCGGGGGTCGCGCCGTTCAATTGCGTCAGGGTGATCGTGACCGCCGTATCGTTGCCGTCCGGAACAATCTTGATCGACGCCAGCGCATCGGGCGAGATCACCTTGAAGCTGCCACTGACAGCTTCAGACTGCACACTGTTGTTATTCGGGTTGCCGTCGGCCGCTTCGGCCGATCCAGCGGGCTCGCCTGCACGAGGCGGCAGGCCGGCTTCATGGACGTCCTGCGACGCCGGGGTGATCTCGATGGACGGGACCGCGCTCGGCTTCACCGTGATCGTCAGGGTCGCGGAGCTTCCATCGCCATCGCCATCGACCAGCGTGTATTTGAACGCTTCGATGCTGTTCTGATTGTCGATGCCGCTCGACGGGGCAAGATAATCCCAGTCGCCGGCCTGGTTGAGGCCGTTACTGGCAAAGTTGAAGATGATCTTGCCGCCGATGGCGGTGTTGACCACGATCTGGGTCCCCGAATTGGACACGAGGCTGAAGCCCGCCTCGAACGTCCCCGACGATACGATGGTGTGATCGCCATTGAAGGTGAAGACCACGCCACCGATCGTGACGGACTGGATATAGCCGCCATCGGCACCGAAGTGATCGTTGCTGAGGATGTTGCCGCTCGGATTGCCCGGCAGCGAGCCCTGCAGCAGCAGATTCAGATCCGATGCGTTCTGGATAACCACCGGTGGCAGATTCGCGTTGCCCGGCGCCCAGGCGATCGGCGTCAGATCGCTATCCGTCACCGACGTGTCGATGCCGACGGCGTATGATGCGTCGACATGGTTGTTCGCCAGGAACGTCTCCCATGCCAGTTGCTCGGCGCTGTTCAATCCGCCGCCGCTGCTCGGCTGGCCGTCGGTGATGAAATACAGCAGCGTCTTGGTCGCAGCGGTCGGGCCGCCGCCCCATTGCGAGATGACTTCGCCGACCGCCGCGTCGTAATTGGTGTTGCCCCCCGCTGTCAGGCCGTTGATGTAGTTGATCGCATCCTGCTTGCTGGTCCAGACGTGGCCCGCCTCAGTATTGATGCTCGCCCCGCCCGAGAAATTCACCACCATGATCTGGTTGAAATCGACATTCGGGCTGTTCAGCAGATTGACAGCAGCCTGCTTGGCCAGCGTCAGCCGCTCGCCTTCCATGCTGCCCGACGTATCGATCACCAGAACGATATTGGCAGAGGCGAGACGGCCTTCCGTAGCTTCGTAGCTCTCGCTGACCGCATCGGGCGTATCGTCATCGACCTTGATGCTGAGCGTGGCGGTGGCCGTATCGTTGTCGCCGTCCTTCACCGTGTAGGTGAAGTTGAGGGTCAGTTCGTCCTCGAACTCGACATCCGGACCATTGTTCTGGAAATCAGCATCCGTGAACGGATGGCTGAACGGTGCATTGGCCGAGAACGTATAGTGGCCGCTGCCGTCCACGGTGAGCGTGAAGGCCGGATTGGTTGTCGTGCTGTAATGACCGCCTTCGGTGAGGCCATAAAGCGTGCCGCCATCGCCATTGGCCACCCACAGCAGCTTAACCGCCTCGGTGGTCGGCATATGCGTCACGGGATCCACATGGATCACCGACAGTGTCGTGCCGGTGGCGTTGGCGCTGTTGGTCACCGTCAGCGACGCATCGGAGAAGGCGAACGACTTAATGCCATCGGCGCCGCCGGAGGCGAGGAGATCGCCGCTGGCGACAGACAGATTGCCGCCGGCCAGATCGTCGGGACCGCCGTCAATGCCGAACGGCTGCTTCTCGTCGTCCAGAACCACCGTGGCGACCGTATTCTGTGCGCTCGGCCCATCATCCGTGAAGCGGATATTGCCGCCGAGATCGACGGTTTCCGAGTCGGATTTCGAGTCCTGATCGCGATCGACCACCGTGGCTGTTGCCGTCAGCTTGACGAGATCGTTGGCGAGCACGGCCACGTCGTTGCTGTAGGAGCCAGACGACGCCACCGTGTGGTCGATCTGCTGATACTGCGTGAGCGTGACGACGCCGGAGCCATCGACGGATAGCGAGAACACCACCGACGGATCCGTTGCGGAGATCGGGGCGACATTCGACGTCGAGCCGACGACCACACCACCGACGGTGTAGAGGTGGATATCCGCACCATGGCTGTTAAGGCCGGAATCTCCGCCAGCGGTCACTAGGCTCAGTGCATAGGTCAGCACCGGCGGCGTCCCCGCCCCGTCCGCGCCATAGCTCCAGCTACCGATCGAGAAGACCGCACCGAAATTCGCAGCTGCCGTGGCGGTGTCGAAGTTGGAGCCGATGGTCAGGGCATCATGCGTGGTGAGCTCGATCGCTGCTTCTGCCCCCTGAATGACATTGATGCTCGGACCATCATCCTTGAAGGTCAGGCTCTGGCCGATATTCAGCGTTGCTGTGGCGCTGTCGTTGTCATGATCGGTGATCGTCGCCGTCAGCGTGACCAGGTTGGCGGCAGACAGAGTCCGCCCCTCGTCTGGATTGTTGGCGTTGTCGTGGACGACCGGGCGCTGCTGGTCGAGCGTGACATCGCCGGCAGCGTTGACGCTGACCTTGAAGACGACCTGGCCGGTTTCGGCGGCAGTCGCATCCGCGCCTTCACGGCCGACCACCACGCCGGATTCCAGGAACAGGAAGACGTGGTGACCTGTTGCCGTATCGGTCAGACCGGAATCCGCGCCCTTGGCCGAGATGCCAACCGCATAAGTGAGACCACCGGAGGCCGCCGCGCCGTCTGCACCATAATGAGCAGTAAAATTCCCAGCGAAGCTCGCCGTGTCATCCGTCGTCAGCACCGTCTCGTCCACCGTCAGCGACGGCAGCGCTCCCGTGGCCGCGACGATCGTCGGCGTGTCGTCATTAACAACGATGGTGAACGATCCCGTCGATGTGTCACCGTCATAGTCGGTGGCCTGATAGCCGATGGTGAACGAGACGTCATTCTCGTTGCTGCCATCGGGATGGTCGATCGGCTTCAGCTGCGTGACGGTGTAAGCGCCCGTCGCAGGATTCGTCAGCGTGATCTGCAGCACGCCGACGCCGTTCTGATTGATGACAATGCTGGTGGCAGACGCGCTGCCGACCGTGAAGCCGCCATTCGCCGGCAAGGTGATGGTACCAGCGCTGGTGAGGAACGCCGTCGATCCCGCGCCATCGGCGCCGAAATTGACGTTCAGCGCGGCATTGACAGTGATCGGGCCGTTGCTGTTTGGCGCGCCCGACGGATCGTAGTCACCGACGCCGCCAGGATTGCCGTTGGCCAGCCCGTCTTCATCGAGATTGACGGTAGAGACGCCGGCGACCGGGATGTCGTTCTCGATCGTGATGCGGATCGATCCGAGGCCGAGATTGACGGCGTCGCCATCGAAATCGGTGGCAACGAGTGCCTTGGAGAGATCGAGCACGAGGGTCTTCGCATCGCCCGAACCCGTCGTTGCCAGACCGTTGTTGTGATCGATCTTGTCACGCAGGTCGAACACAAAGCCGGTCGCCGAGGGCGTCAGCGTGAAGACGATGCGATCGCCGGCTTCATAAGTGTAATTTGCCGAGCCCGTATCCGCGAAACCAATAATCTGACCATTCACATAGTCGAGGATGATGGAGGACCCGTGAGACGTCACCATCCAATTATCGACTGTTACCGCCATGCCGGTCACAGCCTGATTGAGCGAGAACTGGACGTCATCGTCAGCGCCGGAGACGACAAGCGTCAACAGATCAGTCGTCTTGATTTCGACCTTGTCCGATGAATAGGCCGTGCCGGGCTGGTTGCCCGACACCGCATCGGGCGGCGTCGCCGACGTGCTGAGATAATCCTCGGCCACGCCAACCTGGACATAGGCACTGGTATTCGCCGGAATATCGTTCTCGACCTTGACGGTGAAGGCACCGCTGGCCACGGGCACCTTGTCGCCGTCGTAATCCGTGATCACGACTGCGGCAGACAGATTCAGTTCGAGAATTCCACCATCGCCGGAGCCATACGGGTGATCGATCTGATCCTGCAGATCGAACTTGATGTCGCCATTCGCACTCTGCGACAGACGGAACACGTTCTTTTCGCCGACATCGAGCTGACCATTGCCGTTGGCGTCCGCAAAGCCCACGACATCGTTGCCGCTGACGGCATATTTCACCGTGACGCCATGCGACTTCACGTCGTGACCATCCACATCCTTCACCACCGTGCCGGTGGCGAATGCGGATTGCAGGATCACGGAACCGGTCTCGTCAGCACCGATATTTGCGATGAGGTTATTCAGGCTGGCTTTGGTGAAGGTGAACTTGTCGGTCGTCGAGTCGGACGGGCCATTGCCTTCGGCCGGAATACCCGTCGAGTTGTCGCCATCGACACCCGCGCTGAGGTCATCCTCGTCCACCTGGCCGGTGACATAGGCACCGGTCGCCGCGACCGGCATGTCGTCATTGATGCCGACCTTGAAGGAGCCGTTGACCGCATCGCCATCGGAATCCGTGGCGGTGAAGTTGAACGACAGATGGATGTCGTTCTCGTTGCCGCCCGGCGCATGGTCGAGCTGATCGAGCAGCACCACGCGGAACTTGCCCGAGCCTTCATCCGAGAGCGAGATCTGGATCACGGCACGGTCGCCGGCCATACCCGTCAGCACGGTCTTGTCGGCATTGAGCACGAACGTCACCGGCTCGCCATGCGACAGCAGGCTGCCGACGCCGGTCACCGCAACGACGGTGTTGGTGAAGGTCACGCTGCGATTGCCGACGCCACCGGGCGCGTCCTGCACGAAGGCATTGAACGGGCCCGACACACCATCGACGCCCTTGTCCGCATCATCGGCGCCCCACTTGATGTAGAGATTGCCGGTGGATGTCGCTTCGTTGTTGTCGTTATCGGTGTTGGCGACGACCTTGTCACCCGGCTGCGAGTCGTGATTGCCCTGCGACAGCGCGCCCGTCAGACCGTCCTCATCGACGAAGACTTCGCCCATGGCCACCAGGCTGACATTGTCGAGGAAGGCACCGAGCTGGTTTGCCTGGCCACTGCCCTGGAAACCGACGGTGTTCGAACCGGCCTGCGCCGTTACATAGACGGTGATCAGCTGCCAGCCTGCCGGCTGGTTGGTGGAGTCGATGCTGTAAACGACATTGCCGTTCCAGATCACGTTCATGCTGCTGCTGTCGGGATTGCCGTCATCAGGACGCGGCGCATACCAGAAGGTCAGCTCATAGACATCGCCTTCCGTGAGCGGTGTCGAGATCGTCTGCTGGATCGTGGCGTTGAGCAGTTGGGTGCTATTGCCGGACGGATCCGAATCCAGCTCGACCTTGGAGTTGCCATCCTGGGCGGCAAGACCACCCGTGGCACCGCCATTGGGATCGACCTGAATTTCGAACGGCACATGGTCTGAACCATAGGTCCAGCCAGTAATCCCGGTGAAGGTTCCGAACCCGCTACCGGCGTTATTGAGCGCGCCGTGCTGCTCGAAGCTGCCATTCACGATCAGATTGACCGGTGGGCCACCGGGCTGCGCGCCGATGATCGGCATGTCGTCGTCGATGGAGATCGACAGCGTGCCGGTCGCCGTATCGCCGTCAAAGTCCTTGACCGTATAGGTCAGGTTCAGCGCGAGATTGTCTTCATAGGCGGTCTGCGGACCATCGTTCTGTCCGTCTGCATCGTGGCCGGGGTGATCGAGCTGCGTGAGCAGCGAGAAGCTGTAGGCCCCTGTGGACGGATTCGTGACCTGGATCGAGAACGCGGCACCGGCCGTCGTTCCGTCGGTGGTCGCATACAGCGTGTTGGTGCCGCTGACCCAGAGATAGGTCAGAGCAAGACCGCCGGAGGTGATCGCGACTCCATTGGCATCGACGACAGCTGTGCCACCCAGCGGCCCGAATCCGACCGTGGCAGGTGCGTCGGCGCCGGACGAGAATCCGAGCGTGCCGATGAAAGACACCGGACCTGCGGCTCCATCGTCGCCCGGCGAGTTCGTATTCTGGTTGCCGGTTCCGAGATCGTCCTCATCGACGGACCTGGACGTCGTCGGGGTGGCCTTCGGACCATCATCGTCGAAACGGATGTTGCCGCCGAGATCGACCGTCGCGCTCGACGTCGCCTTGTCGCCGTCACCATCGGTGACCGAAACCGTCCGCGTCAGATTGACGAGGCCGTCGGCCAGGCTGACGACGTGATCGGCATAAGGCGCCCCCGTGGGTGTCGGGTCGGTGGTCAGATGATCGATCTGGGCAAATTGCGTCAGCTTGACGGTGCCATCGGAGGACACCTCGATCCGGAAGATGCTGTTGCCGGCATTGATCGCGTTTTCGCTGGTGGCCGTCGATCCGGTAATGACGCCATTGGCGTCGATATACAGACGGATTCCGAGTCCATTGCTGAGAAGGCCGGTCGGGGTACCCTCGCTCACGGCAAGGCTGAGCTTGTAGGTCGAGGTGACGCCGCCATTCGGGCCAGCACCATCCGCACCGAAGGACGATACGACACCGAAGACACCGCTGAAGTCTGCGGTCGATACGGCGGTGTCGCTGACATTCTGGCCGATCGTTTCGGCGTCCTGCGTCTCGAGCACGACACTCGCTTCATTGGTCACCGTGACCTGGACGGTCGGACCATCGTCCTCGAAGACGATCTTGTTGCCGATGTTGAACGATTCAGAGACCGAGTCGCCGTCGTGATCGGTCACCGTCACGGTGACGCGGACGGCGCCGTTCGTGATTGCCTGCTGTATCGGGCGACCGTCGTCCGGCGACGCATCGTTCGCGCTGGAGCCGTTGTCGTTGTATTCGTCGAAGTCACCGCGATCGTCATGCTCGATGGCGACATATTGCACGACCGTGAGCTTGCCGGTGGTCGGATCGATATGGATCGCAAACGCCGCCGGATCGCTCGAACTGATGCTGCCGCCATTCACGTCGTAACGGCCGACAATCAGAGTCGAATTCACCTCGAACAGATAGATCGGACGATCGCCGACCGTTGTGCGCAGGCCGCTGTCAACGGCGTTATTGCCGGGCACGTCGATCGCGAACACGGTGCTGCCAGGGCCATCGGCGCCGTAGTTCGGAGTGACGACAACAACCGGACCGGCGCTCTGCGCCACTGCAGGCGCGCCGTTCAGCGTCGAGGTCGAACCAGGGTTGCCCGGATTGGTCACCGCCACCGGGAATGGGATGGCGACGTCGTTGTCGTCCTTGTCTCCGACCACATTGGGCGTGGCGGTCGCATTCTGCAGGCCCGCGGTCTCGTCGATCGTCACCGATGCGCCGGATTGCAGGATGAATTTCGGCTCGGGCGAATCGTCGTCCACGTCGATCTTGATGCTGCCGGTGATGGTATCGCCGTCACCATCGGTCACGCTGTACTTCACCGTGAACGGAAGATTGTTCTCGGTATCGTCGCCGTTCTGACCATTGAGTGTCGGATGATCGATCGGATTGAGTTGGGTGACTTTATACGCGCCGTCGGTGTCATTGGTCAGTTCGATCTTCAGAACAGGCCTATTGCCCTGGCTGATGATCATCGACAGACCATCTGATGCCAGCGACATAGAGAAGCCGGCTGGCAGATCCGTGCCCGTCAGCACCAGCTTGCCCGGACCATCGGCACCGTAATCATGGCTGAGGGTGCCAGTCGCATTCAACGGCGCGTTGTCGTCCCCGGGGCCGCCATCGATGCCGCCCGGAAGATCGTCGTCCTCGAGCGCAACTGCGGCGTTGGAAGACACGCTCGGGCCGTCATCGAGGAAAGTGATGAGCTTGCCGATATTGACGGTGTCGGTGGACGTGTCGCCGTCAGAATCCTTGACCGTCAGCGTGACGGTGATCTTGCCGTCGAGATTCTGCTGAACCGGATTCGGCGTGTCGTTGGGCGATGCGTCGGCGCTGTTCGAACCGTTGTCGTTGCTCTCGTTGAAATCGCCGCGGTCGTCATGCCGTATCGGCAGATACTGCGCGACGCTGACGCGGCCATCCGAGGCGATAGCAATGGCGAATGCGATCTGGCCCGCCAGCGCACCTTCGGCGACCGTACCGATCACTAGACCTGCGTCGTTAACGGACAGATTGATCTTGCTGCCAGTGGCCGTGCCATCGGTGACATAGAGACCGGAGAACACGACTCCCTGGGCAAGACCCAATGCGTATTGATGCGGATAGGGCGGCGAATCCGCACCGATATCGGAATTGTTCACGACGACAGCAACGTCACTGCGCGCATAAGCGAGCGCGCCGTTGACGTTTATCGCAATAGAGGCGAACTGATTCTTGACCGCCGCCGATGTCGTATCGTCCGCCTGGTTGCCGGCGCTTTCGTCGATGGTGACGGAGCCGCGGCCGATATCGATATCGGCATGCGGAACGTCATCGGTGATCTTGATGATGAACTTGCCGCCAAGATTGATGGAATCGCCATCACGGTCGGTGAAGTTGATGATGGAACCGAGATCGAGACCCGAAATGCTGCCGTCCGGGCCGGAGCGCAGCATGGTGTTTTCACCATCGCCCACGGTGTGGATCAGTTCGTCGAACAGACGGAATTCATAGGCGCCCGTCACCGTGTTCAGGGTGATCGAAAAAACCGGATTGCCTTGCGGGTTCGGCTCATAGGCGGTGATGACGATCTCATTGCCGTTCGTCACCGGATTTGAGTAGACGAGCTCCTTGCCGTTCTCGCCATTGCCGGTGGCCGTCTCTTTCGAGAACAGATGCAGAGCCTGCAACTGGTTGACCGCTGTGGCCGTGAAGGAGAATTTGCCGGGATCATCAGCGCCGGCCTTGACGAGCGAGCTGAGCGAACCGGTCACGATCGCCGCACCGGTCGATCCTTCGGTCAAGGAGCCGTCAGCGTCGCCATCATTCGGGCTGTTACCCTGCGACCACGAGGTCCTGATGTCGTCCTCATCGACCGTCCGCTCGATGATTTTTCCAGTGAGCGAAGGTCCATCGTCCTCGAAGCGGATCATGCCGGAAATGTCGGCAGCCTTGGAAACATGATCGCCATCGCCGTCGGTGACGGTGACATTGGCCTTCAACACACCGCTGTTGAGATAAATTCCTTCGTCGTAGCTGTTGTGATCGGGATGGCTCAGCGACACATACTGCACGATCGAGATCACGCCAGTCTGCGGATTGATGGTGATGGCGAAAGCGGCATTGTCTGCCGAGGTCACACCGCCGACACCATTGGAATCGTAACGGCCGACAATGATCGTTCCGCCATTTTCGGAGAACAGCTGAATCGCCTGCCCTGCCGAGGTGGAGAGACCTGAAAACGTACCGTTGACGGCAATGAGATTGTAGACCGTCGCCGCGGCAGCATTGCCGCCCTGCGGACCATCGGTGCCGAAATCGACGGTGACGTCGAGCGCGCTCGACTTGCCGGTGGCATATTGCGCCGGCCCCATGCCGGCGTCGGAGCCCTTGTTATTGACGCCATTGAACAACGCAATGATCGCAGGATCGGTCGTCTCGTTTGAAGCGGCATCGACGCCAGGCGTCTCATCGATGACGATGGCATCGACGATCTTCACATTGGCTAGATAGGTGCCCTGATTATCGGGAGCGCCGGTTTCACGGAATTCCAGCACATTGCTGCCGGAGCCCGCGGTGACCTCGACGGTATAGATCTTCATCGCATTGGTCGGATCGATATCGGCGACCAGCTGACCGCCGAACCAGACCTGGAGATGCGCGCTGCCGGGCACCGGTGCGCCGGCCTCGAAGGACAGAATGTAGGTCTGGCCTGGGACCAGTCCGTTGACCGTCTGGGTCAAGCTGATGTCACGCGCCGTCGCATCCAGATCGACCATGAAGCCGCCGGTCGAGGTGTGCATCCCCTGATAGCCATCGCCCACGCGTTCGAGCTGGATGGTGCCGGTGCCGTATTGGTCGGGATTGTTCGGATCGGTCGGAGCCGTCCCACCGATGGTCCAAGAACCGGAGGTCCCGGTCGCGATTCCGCTGTTCGCGCCCCAGTTCCCGTACGGGGTGAAGCCGCTGAAGAAGAAATCATTCGAGGCGACATTATGCGGGGCGACCGATAGTGTCGGACCGTCGTCCTGGAAGTCGATTCCAGAAGACGCATTCGTCGCCAGCGACACGGTCGCGGAATCGCTGACCTTGTCACCATCATTGTCGGTGATCGTCGCGGTCAGCGTGATGCCGAGGCTCGCATTTTGTCCGGCCAGCAGCAGCGACTGGATCGAGTCAAAATTGTTGCCGTCATTGCCATGGTCAATCGCCATATACTGATCGACAATGAACTGGGCGCCAGACAGATTCCCGGCGTCAGTGAGCGTCAGACGGAGTGCGATGTCACCGGTCTGGCTGTTGCCGACATAGCCGACGATCTCGGTATCGCTGATGCGGAACAGATAGATCGTGGTGTCGCTGTAGTGCCCCGTCGCATCGGTTACGTGAAGCTGGGTCGCGACGCCGCCACCCTCGCCCGCACCCGTCAGGCTGAACGAATAGGCGTAAGTCGTCGACTTCTCACCATCGGCGCCAGCGTTCTTGTAGACACCGAACAGCGCTTGCAATTGGCCCTGACTTTCATCCCCACCTGCCGATGTCTTGATCTCGCCGATCGGCTTCACGCCAGTCGGATCGGGCACAGTGTTCGGGGAACGTCATCCGTTTGTGCGTTCGAATCGTTGACGTCGGCTCCGATCGATTCATCGAGCGTCAGATGCAGCGTTGCAGGGCTCTCGTTCTCGGAAAACTCCTGATAAACCTCGATGGTCGGCGAATCGTCATCGACATTGATGGTAAGCGTCGCGCTCGACTTGTCGCCGTCACCGTCCGTTGCCGTATAGGAGAAAGTGAGACGGAGGTTGTCCTCCCAGGAGGTCCCAGCCTCTTCGGAATTCGGATTGCTGGTTAGCGGATGCGCCAACGGTGCGTTGATCGTGAATGTGTACTCGCCCGCCGCGTTCACAATCAGCGTGAATGCGGGCTTTCCCGCGAGGAAGTGCGCGCTGGTGCCCGTGAGCGTGCCACCTCCCGTGCCGTTGGACACCCAGGCCAAGCTGACAGTCTCGAGATGACCAACACCGTCCCCATCGATCCAGATTACCTGCAGCGGAGGATTGCTGCCATCGTCGGCCGTGACCTTGACCTGCGGAGCGCCTTCGGCATCGGTGAACGCCACGGCCTTGAGACCGTCGGCACCTGGCGCGATATCGAGCTTGCCCGAAACCCACTTGCCTTCGCCTGGATCGTCGCCGTTGAGGGCATCGCCCGCGATGCCGCCGGATTGGCCTTCATCATCGAGCGTCGCGTATTGCGTGGAGCCGCCTTCGCTCCCCTCGCCGCCTTCGCTACCTTCGTTGGGAATCTCCACGTCAACCGGCGCGCTGTCGCGCGCGATCGGCGTATCGTCGTTGATTTCCAGCGTCAGCGTGCCGTTCACCGCAGTCCCGCTGGCATCGGTGACGGTATAGGTCAGGCCGAACGTGGCGCTCACTTCGGTGTCGTCCGCGAGTGCATCGCTGTGGTGATGCAGAGCGTGCAGCATGTTGATCGTAAACGCGCCGGTCGCCGGATTGGTGACCGTCAGTGAGAACACGTCGTTGCTGCCATCATTGGCGATCAGCGTATGCGTTGCCTGATTCCAAGTAAACGTGACCGTGATGTCATTGAAGGTCCGGGTGGCACCGTTCATCAAAGCGAAGGTGATGTCGCCGACGCCATCGATTCCAAAATCATGCGTCAGGGTGCCGTTGAACGAAGCTGGCGCAACGATATCGTCAACACCACCCGGATTGCCATTGGCACCGAAAATCTCGTCGTCATCGAGCGCAAGACGATCGTCATCCCCAGCCGTCGGAATGCCATCGATGAAAACCTGCGCCAACAAATTGTTGATCACGAAATTCGGCAGCTCTTCCTGGCCGAGCAGATCGATCGGATTCGGCGCGGCGAGCGGATCGATGCCGACCGTGCTGAAATTTGCACCCGACGACTGCGCGCCGCCGGCATTGCCCTCACCGGCCGCAGGAAGAATCGACTGATCTTCCGTGACGGGGAAGAGCGCTGCGAACTCGGCACCAGTGAGCAAACGCCCCGGCGAGACTTCGACATTGATGGCATCGAGCGGCTTGCCGGCCGCATCGAAGAACGGCTCGAGCGTGACTGTCGATTTGTTGTCGAACAGAATGATCAGCTTCTCGCCGATATGTACCAGCGTGATGTTTTCTCCGGCGATCGCCGAGAGATCCGCTTTGACTGTGCCGTCGTAGCTGAGCGGGACAACAACGGATTGATCATTGAATGGCTTTGCGATCTTGACGACGCGTGCTGCGCGCGCCGTGTTCGCGGACTGCACTGCCACATTCGCCTGCGCAACCTGGAATGGTCCATTCATGATCGTGATCCCGAAAAAAGGAAAATTAAAACCTAAACGCGAATATTAAGAGTTCCTTAAGGATGCATACTCGGTTCCGCGCGACTTTCGGTCAAGGAACTCTTGCGTCCAATTTTGCTCAAAGGCTAACTGTGGTTAAATTGCAACTTCACGCGCCACTCGCAGAGCGCGATAAGGAACTTTGTTGACGTCGGCCTCCCGTTAACTAATGGTGGTGCCGAGGACTTCGCTGGGGAACCGCAATGAGATTTGATTTCGCCATTAAAATCAGCGCCTTAGCCCTTATTTTGGGGCTTATCGCCGGCACTCCGAATGCGGCTAAAGCAGCCGATCTCGGCCTGACACCCGCCGGGGGCGCAGTCATCGGAAGCTGCGCAGAGGTTGCATTGAGCTGCGAAAACGGCCGCCAGTATCCGGTTTGCCCGATCGCCGTCAGTGTCGCAGGGGAGATTGTTACCGCCCGAATCCAGCTGGCACCGCAGCGTTCGGCCTATGTCAGGCTTGTACCGATGGGAGTGGGATACCGCTACATCGGCAAGGGAATCTGGTTTGACGGCCTGCGGGAAAATGCCCTGCTGTATCTAAGCAAGGACAGCTCGGTGGGCTGCACCGTCCTAGGATCCTGATCAAACAGACTTCGACATCCGTTGCCAGGGGCCGGATGTCGAGACCGCTGGGTGCGATGATAATCGCCGTCGCTGAAATATCGGCGGCGCCGACAGGATCGCTGTTTGCCGCGATATTTTGCCGAGATACATCGCATCGATTGAAGGGGAGCAGCATCAGGTGCTGCATGCGCTTCCACTCTGGCGTCACGATATTCGCTGACAGCGGAGATTTCCGCTATCAGACTTCGGTGTGCGAGTTCGCTTTCAAATCCGTTCTCTGCAGAAATCTCACGCTCAGCCGCGCACCCGCAAGACCGACCTGCCACGCGAATACATATTAGCTTTCGGGCGCACATAAACAGGACAATGATCGTACCAGCTGTGCTGCTGCCAATTCCATTTCCAGCAGCCCGATGCGATCTGCGGCTCATACTCATAGCCCAAACCGGGCCAGTATGGCCTGTCACCGAATGCATGCGCGCTGCCGGCGGACAAACAGCCCGCTAGAACAACTGCGCCAATCAAGCTTTTCGAAAACAATCTGGACATAGAGCCCCCCAGCAAGCCGCGGAAAAACTCGTGTCAGACTGCCAAAGTCACCACGGGAGATCAAGCTCAATCACAGGTTACTACAATTCGGCCGCACGCGCAGTCGATCGTTTCGAGAGCCACACACCGTCATGATGTGACGGGCTCCCATCAGCGCGCGCATCGACCACGCTAGCTGCGCTTGTAATCATCCTCGATCCGCACGATGTCGTCGTCGCCGAGATAGCTGCCGGTCTGCACCTCGATGAGTTCGAGCGGTATCTTGCCGGCATTCTCAAGACGGTGAGTCATGCCCATCGGAATGTAGATCGACTCGTTCTCGTGCATCATCTTCACGTCGTCGTTCAGCGTCACCTTCGCCGTGCCGCGCACGATGATCCAGTGTTCGGATCGATGATGGTGCATCTGCAGCGACATGCGTTCGCCCGCCCTCACCACCAGGCGCTTGACCTGATAGCGCTCACCGTCCTCCAATGCCTGCACCGAGCCCCAAGGCCGATGCGTGGTCAGGTGATCGGCAGTGACACGCGGCGCAGCTGTTTTCAGCTTGGCGACAAGCCGCTTGAGATTGTTGGCATCCTTTTGCCGGGACACCAGCACAGCATCCTGCGTCGCCACGACAACGAGATCTTCGACACCTTCGAGTGCGACCACAGGACCATCGCTGGCGACATGGCAATTGTGCGCATCCTCGAACACGGCTATGCCCTGCGCGGCATTGCCCTGGGCATCCTTGTCGGACAGCTCCCACACGGCAAGCCAGGAGCCGACATCCGACCATCCGCATGAGACCGGCACCACCGCCGCTTTCGCGGTCTTTTCCATCACGGCATAATCGATGGAAATGGCGCGTGCCGCTTTGAAGGCGTCCGGATCGAGCGTGAAGAAGCCGAGGTCGCGGCCTGCATTCTTCACTGCCTTTGAAATCGTCTCGACGCTCTCCGCATCGACGCTGCGATACTCGTCGAGCAGGATCGACGCGCGGAACATGAAGTTACCGCTATTCCAGAGATAGCCCGCTTCGACATAACGCGTCGCAATTTCGAGGTCCGGCTTCTCGACGAAACTGGCGACGCGCTTCACCTCTCCAGACAAGCCATCGCCCGGCGAGATATAGCCATACTCGATCGCGGGGCGCTCAGGTGTGACACCAAAGGTCACGATGTGACCTGCATTGGCTTCAACCAGGCCAGCGCGGCATGCGGCGACAAAGGCCGGCACATCGCGCACGACATGATCAGCCGCCAATGCGAGGACCACCGCACCCTCATCGCGGCTGGCCGCAAAAGCAGCGCCTGCAGCGATCGCGGGACCGGAATCGCGGCGGGCCGGCTCAAGAAGAATATCGGCCTCGCAGTCTATTTCGGCGAGTTGCTCGCGCACCATGAAGCGGTACGCCTCGCTGGTGATGACGATAGGACGATCGAACAATTCGGGATCGGAGATCCGCAGGATCGTATCCTGAAAGGTCGAGCGCGCTCCGAACAGCGGCAGAAACTGCTTCGGCCTCCCCTCGCGCGACGAAGGCCAAAGCCGCGTTCCAGCACCGCCACACATGATCAAAGGAATGATGCGCTTGCTCATCGTTCGGTCGGCCTCTTCCGTCTTACAGGGCGTTAGCTGCTTACGCGCCAAGATTACCGTAATGCCCGCGATACCAGGTCACGAAATGCCGAATGCCATTTTCGATCGACGTGTCAGGCTTGAAGCCGACATCGCGCATCAGGTCATCGACATCCGCAAATGTCTCGGGCACATCGCCGGGCTGCATGGGCAGCATCGTCTTGATGGCTTCGAGCCCAAGCTCCGCTTCCAGAACCTTCACCACGTGCATCAAGTCTTCCGGCTTGTGGTTTCCGACATTGTAGATGCGTGCGGGCGCCTCGTCGCTATTGCCAGCGGGCACATGGTCGATCAGCCGGCCGATCACGCTGACCACGTCATCGACATATGTGAAGTCGCGCCGCATATCACCGTGATTGAACAGCTTGATCGGCGTTCTCTCGATGATCGCTTTGGTGAACAGGAACATCGCCATATCCGGCCGTCCCCACGGGCCGTAAACCGTAAAGAACCGAAGCCCTGTCGTGGGCAGGCGATAGAGATGGCTATAGGAATGCGCCATCAACTCATTTGCTTTCTTGGTCGCCGCGTAAAGACTGATCGGATTGTCGACGCGGTCTTCTACTGAGAACGGCTTCTTTTTATTGGCGCCATAAACCGACGACGACGACGCATAAAGCAGATGCCTGCAATCATTGTGACGGCAACCTTCGAGGACATTCAGGAAGCCTTCGAGATTGGCATCGGCATAAGCGTGGGGATTGTCGATCGAATAGCGGACGCCGGCCTGCGCCGCGAGATGGATCACCACCGGAAACTTGTGCGTGGCCATCAGATCCAGCAGCGCTGCACGATCGGCAAGATTCGCTTTGACGAAGGTGAAGCCCGGATGAACCAGAAGTTGCGCGAGACGGGCCTCTTTCAGGGCGGGGTCGTAATAATCATTGACGCTGTCGAGGCCAACAATGGTGTAGCCCTCCGCCAGCAACTGCCGCGCAACATGAAATCCGATGAAACCTGCAGCACCCGTCACCAGAATGGTTCGATCGGACATCACGCCCTCAATTTACCGGAAAAACCGCAATACGCGGCTCCCCTACGCATCCACTAGCCATTTGGACGCGAATACTGCAACATTTCTGCATCGCAGCATCCGATTGCGTCAGAACCGCGACCTCGCCCTGTGGTCATGCTTGAGAATGCCGCTATAAAACCCGCCATGCATAGCTTGCTGCAATTCTCAACATCGTTGTCCGCTCGTCATCCCCATGTCGCCATCTGAGACCATCGCCGCGCTGATCGCGCTCGTCATTGCCGCCGCGATCCTGTCTGCCGCGTGCATTCGCGCCATTCACCCTCTGCTCGTTCGCTATGCCCTGGCGCGGCCGAACGCACGCTCGTCGCATCGTATTCCGACGCCACAAGGCGCAGGGATCGCGGTCATTGCGGCCTCGCTGCTCGTAGCCGGCATCGCGGTCGTGTGGTTCGCGTCGCCATCGCTGACGTTATGGGTGTTGTTTGGCTCTACCGTGACGATTGCGACGGTCGGGGCGATCGACGATCTCCGGCCAATGCCGGTGCTACCGCGGCTGGGTCTGCAAGCTCTCTGTATCCTGGCCATCCTTCTCGTTTTGCCGGGTCAGAACCAGATTACTCCCATATTGCCGCTTTGGCTCGAACGCGCCTTGTTGCTCGTGGCGGCTCTCTGGTTCGTCAACCTCACCAACTTCATGGATGGACTGGACTGGATCACCGTCGCGGAAGTCGTCCCGGTGACAGCGGCCTTGGCCTTGATGGGATTCGCCAGCGCGATCCCGCTACCGACCGCTTTTCTCGCAGCCGCCCTGTGCGGCGCCATGCTGGGCTTTGCACCGTTCAATAAACCTGTCGCAAAATTGTTTCTAGGCGACGTGGGCAGCCTGCCCATCGGCCTGTTGCTCGCGTGGTGTTTTCTGGAGCTCGCTTACGCCGGACATCTCGCCGCAGCGATCCTGCTGCCGCTCTATTATCTTTGTGACGCGACGATCACCCTGCTGCGACGAATGGCACGGCGCGAGCCCTTCTGGATCGCTCATCGCTCTCATTTCTACCAGCGGGCCACGGACAACGGATATTCCGTGCAAGACGTGGTGCAGCGTGTTTTCCTGCTGAATATCGGACTGGCATCGCTTGCCGGCTTGTCCATCTATCTGCCGGGAGCGGTATCTGACATTGTCGTGCTTTTGGTGGGCGCAGGATCCGTATCTCTTGTTCTTCGTCAGTTCGGCACCTTGCGAAACCGGCAAGCAGGTTAGTGTAATTCCACCTGATATTCCGGAACAGCCGACCTCAACGTGGCGACAACCACATCCTGCTGATCGCTATCGATCGCTGATTTCAAGGTTTCGAGCCACTTGTTGATCGTGACGAGCGGCAACTCATTCGGCCGCGCAGCCATGACGCCGGCAACGCCGATCTCGCTGGTCGGCTCCTGCTTGGCGAACAGGATTTCATGCATGCGCTCACCCGGCCGCACGCCTGTAAACACGATATCGATGTCGTAACCGGGCTGCAGACCGGACAACCGGATCATGCGATCCGCCAGATCGACGATCTTGACCGGCTGGCCCATGCTGAGCACGTAAACCGATGCATCGGCATGCTGGGAGTTCATCGCATGGGTCGCGGCGGTGACGACCAGATCGCAGGCTTCGCGGATCGTCATGAAGTAACGCACCATATCGGGATGCGTGACTGTGACGGGGCCACCCGCTTCGATCTGCGCCTTGAATTTCGGCACGACCGAGCCATTCGATGCGAGCACGTTTCCGAAACGGACCGAGATCAACCGCATACGCGGTTTAGCTGTAGCGCTGGCGCTCATGTCGCCATCGAGCGCCTGACAATACATCTCCGCAAAGCGCTTGGTCAGGCCGAGCATCGAGACCGGCTCGATCGCCTTGTCGGTCGAGATCATCACCATCGCCTCGGCGCCGGACGCCAGGGCCGCATCGGCCACATTGACCGAGCCGAAAATATTGGTTTTGACCCCCTCGCCCCAATCGCGTTCGAGAATGGGAACATGCTTCAACGCCGCAGCATGAAAGACCGCATCGGGCTTGAACGCCATCAGAAGCTGATGAATACGCGCGCGATCACGCACATCCGCGATGCGCCCTTCGATCGTGGCCGAGCTCACCTTCTCCGACAGTTTTTCCATGGCTGCATGAAGTGCAGGCTCGGAATTCTCGATGACCAGAAGCCGCGACGCTCCGAAGGTCACCACGCGATCGCACATCTCGTAGCCGATCGAGCCGCCGCCGCCGGTGACCACGATCGCCTTTCCGCGAATGAAGCCCTCCAGCCGCTCATAGTCGATCTTGACGCTTGGGCGGAGCAACAGATCTTCGACGGCAACCGGCGCCAATTGTGGTTTGTCCCGGCTTTCCTCCAGCGACGGAATGCGACTGACCGCGAGGCCAAGCTTGCGCGCCTTCATCAGGATCGATTCCGGCTGGGCCTCATCCTCGAACGCCGAAGGTGTCATCACAACACGTTCGATCGGGCGCTCGCGTCCCTTGAAATCGTCGATGATGTTGCCGAGATCGTCCAGCCCGCCAAGCACCGGCACGCCGCGGATCGCCTGACCACGATCCGAGGCCGCCGGTGACACGATGCCGATCGGCCACATCCGCTTCACCGCACCGCTCTCGATGCCGCGCAAAAACACTTCGGCATCGGCGGCACGGCCGATCAAGAGCGCTGGTGCAGCATCCATCGCGCGCGCCTGATTGCGCGTGCGCGTGTAGCGGAAATAGCGGTATGCCAAGCGCGCGCCGCTCAGGAAGAATATCTGGATGAACCAGTAGATGACGATCGTCGTCTTGCCGAGGAAGAAGGTGCCGTAAACGTTTGGCGCCAGGAACACGTAGTCGAGAACCAGAAGCGCCCCGGTCAGAACCGTTGACGCCTTGATGATGTTCAGCAGATCCGGCAGCGAAATGAAGCGCCACTTCGTCGTCGTCAGATTGAAGACGTAACAAACGAAGAAGCTGAAGATCACGAAGTAAGGTAGAATCCTGGCGACAAGCGGCAGCCGCTCCCAGAGATTTTCACCGTCAAACCGCAGCATAAAGCTGATCAGCACCGCAGCCACAGTGACGATGGCATCATGGGCCGCAATCATCCAGTTGCGAGCGCTAAAATTCGAAATCCTCGTCATGACTGTCCGCTGCGCGCACGCTCGACCAGCGAAGTCGTGCTGTGGCCTTGAAGAATATCAACGAGTAGAACCTCGCCACCATAGGCTGCGACGACGTCGTGACCGACTACCTGTTCTCGTGTGTAGTCCCCACCCTTGATCAAAGTCAGTGGCCGGATTTGCGTAATCAAGTTGATCGGCGTGTCCTCTTCGAAGACGACGACCAAGTCAACCGCCTCCAAAGCCGCGAGGACTTCGGCCCTTGCACGCTCGCTCTGTACCGGACGATCCTGGCCTTTGAGGCGCTTGATGGACGCGTCGCTGTTCAGACCAACGATCAACCGGTCACAGGATGCCCGTGCAGCTGTGAGCACCTTCACATGACCGGGATGCAGGATGTCAAAACAGCCATTGGTGAAGCCGATCCGCAATCGCTCGCGGCGCCACCCGGCCAACCGTTGCTCGAGTTCATCTGTCGCGACGATCTTGTCTTCAGCTGCGAGCATGGCATGCGGCAACATCTTGCGACGCAGTTCCTGCGTCGTCACCACGTCAGTTCCCTTTTTGCTGACCGCAACGGCCGCAGCGGCAGACGCCATCCGCAATGCCGCTTCCCAATCCGCTCCCGCTGCCAGCGCCACCGCCAGTGTCGCGGCAACCGTGTCCCCGCGCCGGACACGTCGCGCACTTTCACAGGCAGCGCCGGAACATGAACTGCATCTCCATCGCGAACCACCAGCGTCATGCCGTGCTCGCTCTGGGTCACCAGCATCGCCGAGCAATCGGCGAGGATCATCGCCTCCTGGGCCGCATGGGCGATGGCCGCGTCATCATTTGCGCGGCTGCGCGTCGCTTCGGCAAATTCCTTGCGATTTGGCGTCAGCAGCGTGGCACCACGATAGATCGCGAAATTTGCGCTCTTCGGATCAACGATGATGCGTTTTCCCAGCGCTTTGGCGACGTCGATGACGTTACGGATCACGCGTGCTGTCAGCACACCTTTGGCGTAGTCCGAAAATAATACGATATCGGCGCGCGCGACTTGTGGGAGAATGGTGTCGAGCAGCTGCTTTTCGACCTCCGCCGATGCAGGCGCTGCCAGTTCCCAGTCTGCACGCAGCATATGCGTGGAGAAGTGCTCGGAGACAAAACGCACTTTTCGGGTTGTCGGGCGCGATGCGTCGGCAACCAGCAGCGCCTCGATCCGGCTCTCCCGTCCGAGCGCATTTTTCAGCGTGACCGCGGCATCATCGGCACCGATCAGTCCGACGAAAATGCACTTGGCTCCCAGCGCAGCAATGTTCCGCGCAACATTGCCGGCGCCACCGACAACGATCTCGCTGCGCTGTGCGGCAATCACGGGGGCCGGTGCTTCCGGCGAAATCCGCGATACCTCGCCATAGACGAATTCGTCCAGCATGAGATCGCCGATGCAGAGAACGGTCTGCTTCGCGATCGCATGCGACAAAGCGTCGAAATCGAACATCACAGCGGCCTTTGCGTCAGCGGAATCGATCGGCCTGATCGAGGTGGGACTTCACATAGTGCGCCACAGCATCTTCCAGCGGAGTGAAGCCGCCATTGTAGCCGGCGGCCTGCAAGCGGGCGCCTTCGCTCTGCGTGAAGTACTGGTAGCTGCCACGAATCTGCTCGGGCATGTCGATATAGGAGATTTTCGGCGCGATGCCGAGTGCAGCATAGGCTGCCAGCATGAGATCCTTGAAGCTGCGCGCGATGCCGGTACCGACATTGTAGATGCCGGAGACCTGACGCGACGCCAGCAGCCAGGTGATGACGCGGACCACATCCTCGACATAGATGAAATCGCGGCGCTGGTCGCCATCCGCGATCCCCTCGCAATGCGACTTGAATAGCTGGATATCGCGACCGGCCTTGATGTCATCAAAGCGCCGGGTCAGCACGCTCATCATGCCGCCCTTGTGATATTCGTTCGGGCCGAACACGTTGAAGAACTTCAACCCGACCCATTGCGGCGGCATCCGCTCGCCCCGGGCGACCCGCTCGGCAACTGCGAGATCGAACAGGTGCTTGCTCCAGCCATAGAGGTTCATCGGGCGGAGCAGCTTCAACGCGGGCACCGTGTCGGCGTCACGGAACCCCTGCTCTCCATCCCCATAGGTCGCTGCAGAGGACGCGTAGATGAATGGCACGCCGTTATCGGTGCACCAGTCCAGCAGACGCATCGACAGCCGAAAGTTCGTCTCGATCACCAGGTCGCCATCGGTCGCGGTGGTCGCCGAGATTGCCCCCATGTGGATGACGGCATCGAGCCGGCGCCCCTGCAGCCAGCCCATCAGCTCGGCCGGCGGCACCACATCGGCCAATTGACGCTTGGCCAGATTTTGCCACTTGCCGTCATGGCCGAGAAAGTCGCAAACGGCGACATCCGCTCGCCCGGCGTCATTCAGCGCCGCCACGACGTTCGATCCGATGAAGCCGGCTCCTCCGGTCACAAGTAGCATGAAATCCCCGATTGCCTTTTGCGCCGTCACCTTTGCCTTAGTCCCGCCCGTCAAGCAACTTCGGCCCGCACACAGCGGACTGCCCGTGGAGAGGGCTTTAAACCTCTGCAATTTGCTTTACGTGGTGGGACGGACGGGCTACCGACTTGCTCCGTAATTTTAGACGAAGTCTTTGAAAGAATGAACGGAAATACCCCATATGCCGGCGTGACGGTGGATAAGGCGGACACCCGCCCGATCCTGCTCATCCCGTATATGTGGATCGGTGATTTCGTCCGCGGCCACACGGTGGTGCGGGTGTTGAAACAGCGCTGGCCCAACCGCCCCATCGATATCCTGGTGACGAAACTGGTCGCACCGCTGGTGGATTACATGCCTGGGGTGCGGAGCGGGATCGTCTGGGACCTCCCCCGACGACAGCTGGCGCTCACCAAACAGTGGGAACTCGCAGCGCTTCTTCGTGAACGGAACTACGGCACGGCCCTCGTCATGCCGCGGACCTGGAAATCCGCCCTCGCCCCCGCCTTGGCGGGCATCCCCGAACGCGTCGGCTTTGTCGGCGAGGTGCGGTTCGGCCTCCTCAATGACTGGCGCTGGGGCGAGAAGAAGCTCGCACGCATGATCGACCGCAAATGCGCGTTGGCGCTGCCGCCCGACACAGATCTGCCGACCGAATGGCCCGTTCCGGACTTCCGGGTGCCGGCCGACGAGATCGCACGCTGGCGGCAGGCTAACAATCTCGGCAACGGTCCGGCGGTCGCACTCGGCCCGGGCTCGGTCGGCTCGTCGAAGCGCTGGACCTATTATCCCGAGGCGGCAAAGCTGCTGGTGGAACGCGGCTACGATGTTTGGGTCATCGGCGGCCCCGGCGAGAAAGACCTCGCCAATGAGATCATCGCCGCCGCGGGCCCCAAAGCGCGCGACCTGACCACCAACGACCTGCGCAATGGCGTGATCGGCATGGCCGCCGCCAAGGCAGCCGTGGCCAATGATTCCGGCCTGATGCATATCTCCGCCGCAGTCGGCACGCCGACCATCGGGATTTTCGGTCCGACCAGTCCGCAATTGTGGGGCCCGCTCAATCCGCTCGCCGCCACCGTGCAGACCAAAACCGTCGTGCCTTGTCAGCCCTGCCACACGCCGATCTGCCATATGAACAATCACGCCTGCATGCGCGACATCCCGGCGCGTGACGTGGCCGACATCATCGAGGGTGTCATGGCGAAAGCCGCAGCCGACAGCTTGCTCTCATGACATCGATCAAGCAGCCGAAGCCCGCCGCGATTCTCGATCGCGATGGCGTGCTGAATTACGACGACAACTATGTCGGTCATCCCGAAAAAATCCGCTGGATGCCGAATGCGGCGAAAGCCGTGAAGCGGCTCAACGACGCCGGCTATCACGTCTTCGTCTTCACCAATCAATCCGGCGTCGCGCGCGGCTATTTCACCGAAGCCGAGCTGAATACCCTGCTCGACTGGATGCGCAGCGAACTCGCGAAGGACGGCGCACGCATCGACGACGTGCGCTACTGCCCGCATCATCCGAGCGGCACGGTCGAAGGCTATCTCGAAGATCACCCGTGGCGGAAACCGAAGCCCGGCATGATCCTCGACCTGATGCAGCACTGGCCGGTGATCACAAAAGGCAGTTTTGTCATCGGCGACCGCGACAGCGATATCGAAGCAGCCACGGCAGCCCATCTCCCCGGCTTCCTGTTCGCCGGCGGCGACCTCGATGCCTTCGTGGCCGATATCCTGAAAGGTCAGATCAGCCTGCGATAGACCGCAGCGATGTTGCGGGCTTCGGCGTCCAGGCTGAATCGTTCCAGTACGCGCTGGCGGCCGCGCTGGCCCATGGCGGCCGCAGCATCCGGATCGCGCATCAATGGCTCCAGCGCATTTGCGAGAGCGTCGGCATCGCCGGTCGGGACCAGCGTTCCGGTCACGCCTTGCTCCACCGCCAGTTCGGCAGCACCGGCGCGCGTGGCGACGAGGGCGGCGCCCACCGACATGGCTTCGATGAGCGTGAGGCCAAAGCCTTCGTTGCGGGACGTGAATGCGTAGATCGTCAGGCGACGATACCAGCGCTCGACCTCTTCGATCGGCAATTCGCCGGTGATGAGGATGCGATCCTGCAGACCGGCATCAGCGATCTTCTTGCGTAACTCGTTGGCGAATCCGATCTGGTCCGGCGTGATTGCGCCAACGATCACCGCCGAAAAATCGGGATAGCGCGGCAGCAAGGCACACATGGCATCGACGAACAGATCGGTCCCCTTCTGCGCGCGCACGCGGCCGAAGCAACCGATCGCGTAACGGCCCGGCAGCTTTGCTTCGGCGAAGGCTGCGGCACGATCAGCTGGAGGCACATAGCGCTCGGTATCGACGCCATGCGTCACCACCGTCGCGTCACGCTTGAGATAGGAGGCCGAAACATCCGACGTGGCGATGATTGCGTCCATGCGGCGGATCAGCCAGCGCGTGATCCAGCTGTGATGGCGCTGCGCCGCCGATGTGAACAGCAGCTTCAGCGGCCAGCCGAGCGCGCGGAGCAAAACACCGACGATCATTTCGTTGTTGCGCCGCGCATGCCAGATCACCGGCGCGCGTCGCATCCACAATGACAGCAATTCGCCGACGCCCATGCGCCGGATTCCGTCGGGCGCATCGGAGCCGAGCCATGCGGCATCGATCATCCCGGCAATCTTCGGTGCCACCATCCGGTTGGTCGCTGTCACACCGGAGTAGCGCCAATGCAGATTTGTGATGATCACCTGCAATTTTCCGGCTGTTTTGTCCGCAATCGGCACAGAGCACTCCATCTCGACACAGTTCCTATACGCAACATTAAGCATAGAGACCAGTAACCCCACGCCGAAACCCACTCTTCACCGCAGACGGTCTAGCGTCTCTCAAAAGTGGGAGAGTGGATCAATCCAATGACGGTTCTGGTCACCGGCGGTGCCGGCTATATCGGAAGTCACATGGTGCATGCGCTGGTCGAGGCCGGCGAGAGCGTCGTTGTCATCGACAATCTGTCCACCGGCTTCTCCACCTATCTGCCCGAAGGCGTTCCGCTGTTCATCGGCGATGTCGCCGACGAGAATCTCGTCGAGGGCGTGATCAACGCCCATGGCATTGATGCCATCATTCATTTCGCCGGCTCCGTCGTCGTGCCGGAATCCATGCGCGATCCGCTTGCCTACTATCGCAACAACACCGCGACCTCGCGCAACCTGCTCAATGCAGCCGTGAAATGCGGCGTGAAGCGCTTCATCTTTTCGTCCACCGCCGCCGTTTACGGCAATCCGGACATCACCCCCGTTGCCGAAGAAGCGCCGACGCGGCCGCTGTCGCCTTACGGTTCATCGAAGCTGATGACCGAGATCATGTTGCATGACATTGCGCCGGCCTATGGCATGGAATTCGTCGTGCTGCGCTACTTCAACGTCGCCGGCGCCGATCCGCAGGGCCGGACCGGCCTTGCCACCATGGGCGCGACGCATCTGCTCAAGATCGCCGTCGAGGCCGCCACCGGCCAGCGCAACAAGATCGACGTCTACGGCACTGATTATCCGACACCGGACGGAAGCTGCATCCGCGACTTCATTCATGTCAGCGACCTCGTGCAGGCGCACCGCGCCGCGCTCGCTTATCTGCGCGAAGGCGGAACCTCCACAACGCTGAATTGCGGCTATGGCCGCGGCTATTCCGTGCTGGAAACCATCGAAGCCGTCCGCCGCGCCTCCGGCCGCAATTTCGCCGTCCAATATGCCCCGCGGCGCGACGGCGACATCATGACCATGATCGCCGACACGTCACGTATCCGCGCCACCCTTAACTGGACACCGCAATACGACGACCTGGAAACCATCGCCCGCCACGCGCTCGCCTGGGAGGAGAAACTCGCCCGAGAGCGCTTCGGGGTCGAACTGATGGCGAAATCGGCCTGATTCCGGCAGGTGCCTCGGTTCGAGCAACGGGTTAACAAAGTCCTGACAAGCCCGAATTTGGCTTGAAAATCTGCGCTTTAACGGGCAATCAGGCGGCTGTTTCGCAACGCGAATGGGCCCCTGGCAAGCTCCTGCCTGGCCGCCTCTGGACCGCGGATGGCCAAAGTTACACGCAAAGTCACTGACGACCCCTATGGCGCCTGGGCGCTGATCCGCCGGCTGATCACCGAGCAGGCCGCCACCTATTGGCGCGGCTACCTCGCCGCCTTCCTGCTGATGGCCGTCTCGGCCGGCGCCACCGCGTCCTCCGCCTATATGCTGGGCGAGGTCATCAACCAGGCCTATGTGGACCGGAGCATCGAGCGCATCGCGCTGTTCTCCGGCTTCGTGGTCCTCATTTTCCTGGCCAAGGGTGCTGCCACCTATGGCCATACGGTGATCCTGTCCAAGATCTCCAACGCCATCGTCGCCAACAACCAGCGCCGGCTGTTCGCCAAGCTTATGAGCGAGAGCATCGGCTTCTTCTCGGAGCGCCATTCGTCCGAATTCCTGCAGCGCCTCACCGCCGGCGCCAATTCGGTGACGCAGGTGCTGAACCTGCTGATCAACGCGGTCGGCCGCGATCTGCTGTCGCTGATCGCGCTGGTCAGCGTGATGGTGATGCAGGATCCCTATATGGCGATCACCGGCTTCCTGGTGGCGCCACCCGCGATCCTGGTGCTGCGCAAGCTCGTCCGCCGCATCAAGGGTCTCGCGCGAAATCAGTTCACCGGCACGACCGAGATTCTCGAAGTCATGCAGGAATCGCTGCAGGGCATCCGCACGGTCAAGGCCTTCACGCTCGAGCAGACGATGCAGGCCCGCATGGAAGCCAGCATCACCTCCGTCGAGCAGAACGCCAACAAGATGGCGCGCGTCTCCAGCCGTTCGTCGCCGCTGATGGAAACCCTTGGCGGCTTCGCCATTGCCGGCGCGCTGATGTATGGCGGCTACCGCGTGGTCGAGATGGGCGCGACGCCCGGCCAGTTCTTCTCGTTCATCACTGCATTCCTGCTCGCTTATGAGCCGGCCAAGCGGCTTGCGCGCTTGAATATCGACCTCAACAGCCAGCTGATCGGCGCGCACACGCTGCTGGAGATCGTCGATAGCCCCGCCACCGAGCCCAATGACGACCACAAGCCGGCGCTGAAACTCAATGACGCCCGCGTCGAGCTGCGCGACGTCACCTTCCGCTATCGCCCCGGCGAGATCGTGCTCAACCGCATGAGCTTCACAGCCGAGCCCGGCAAGATGACCGCGCTGGTCGGCCCTTCCGGCGGCGGCAAGTCCACCGTGCTGGCGCTGCTGCTGCGCATGTACGAAGTCTCCGAAGGCCAGATCATCATCGACGGCCAGAACACCGCCGACGTCTCCCGCCGCTCGCTGCGCGGCCAGACCGCTTATGTCGGCCAGGACGTCTACATGTTCCGGGGCACCATTCGCGACAACATCGCCTTCGGTCGGCCGGGCGCCACCGAGGACGACATCGTCGCCGCGGCCCGGGCTGCCTGCGCCCATGATTTCATCCTCAGCTTCCCGCTCGGCTATAACACGCCGGTGGGCGAGCATGGCACCACGCTCTCAGGCGGCCAGCGCCAGCGCATCGCCATCGCCCGCGCGCTGGTGAAGAATGCGCCGCTGATCCTGCTGGATGAGGCAACCGCAGCGCTCGATTCCGAATCCGAAAAATCGGTGCAGGAAGCCATCGAGCATCTCTGCCAGAACCGCACCACCATCGTCATTGCGCATCGCCTGCACACCATCATGCATGCCGATGCGATCCTGGTGGTGGAAGGTGGCGAGATCGTCGAGCGCGGCCGCCACGATGACCTGCTGCGCCAAGATGGCCGCTATGCGTCCTTCTTCCGCCTGCAGCATCGCGAGGCCTCCCCGCTGGCGCCGCTCGACGCATCGGCGTAAGAACTTTCACCGGCCGCCTCGCGGCGGATCAACGTCACTTGCAACCAGTCTGAGATCAACTTCATGACCGCTTCCTACGTGATCCCACAGCCGCCGCAGGCCGCCATTGCCGTCCAGGGCGAGACTGCCAAATTCCCGGTCCGCCGCGTCTGGTGCGTCGGCCGCAATTATCTCGAACACATCCGCGAGCTCGGCAATGACGAGCGCAACCCTCCCTTCTTCTTCGCCAAGCATGCCGACATGGCGGTGGCCGATGGCAGCGTGATCCCCTACCCGACCCTGACCAAGGACATGCAGCACGAGGTCGAGCTACTGGTGGCGCTGAAGAGCGGTGGCCTCAACATCTCGCCCGAGCAGGCGCTCGATCACGTCTGGGGCTACGGCGTCAGCGTCGATCTCACCCGCCGCGACCTGCAGACCATTTCGCGCAAGAAAGAGCAGCCCTGGGAGATCGGCAAGTCGTTCGACATGTCGGCACCCACCGGCGCGCTGATCCCGGCTTCGAAGTCCGGCCATCCGTCCAAGGGCAAGATCTGGCTGTCGGTGAACGGCACCGAACGCCAGAAGGGCGACCTGTCGGAAATGATCTGGAATATCGCCGAGATCATCTCGAAACTGTCGCTGCAGGTCGAACTCGGCGCCGGCGACGTCATCCTCACCGGCACGCCTGCGGGCGTGGCTGCGCTCAATCCCGGCGACAAGGTCACCTGCGGCGTGGACGGTATCGGCACCTTGAACTTCGCGATCAGCGAACCCAAGTAAGCGCCAGCAAAGCTGGACGAGAAAAATCAAAAGGCCGCGCATCCTGCGCGGCCTTTGTCGTTTTCAGCCCGGGATACATCACATGACACTCGAACTCGGTCTCGACACGTTCGGCGACGTCACGCGCGGCGCCGACGGCCAGATGCTGTCGCATGCCCAGGTCATCCGTAACGTCATCGACGAAGCTGTTCTCGCCGATCAGCTTGGTGTCGATTTCTTCGGCGTCGGCGAACATCACCGCGCGGATTTTGCGGTGTCCGCACCGGAAGTCGTGCTTGCGGCGATCGCTGCGCGTACTAAGCGCATCCGTCTCGGATCGGCCGTGACGGTGCTGAGCTCCGACGATCCGATCCGCGTCTTCCAGCGCTTTGCGACAGTTGATGCCGCATCCAATGGCCGTGCCGAAGTGATCCTCGGCCGGGGCTCGTTCACCGAGTCCTTCCCGCTGTTTGGATTCAAGCTCGAGGATTACGAGACCCTGTTTGAGGACAAGCTGGATCTGTTTGCGGAGCTGGTGAACAGCGAGGACGTCACCTGGAGCGGCACCACGCGCCCTCCGCTCACCCATCAGCGCGTCTATCCGCCCATCGAGACCGGCAACCTCACCACATGGATCGGCGTCGGCGGCAGCCCGCAATCCGTGGTGCGCGCGGTACGCTACGACATGCCCTTGATGCTCGCCATCATCGGCGGCGATCCCAAGCGCTTCAAACCCTATGTCGATCTCTATCACCGCGCCTATGCCGAGATTAAACGCCCGGTGAAACCTATTGGCGTGCATTCACCCGGCTATATCGCAGCCACCGACGAACAGGCGCGCGAGGACATCTGGGGCGACTACAAGCAGATGCGCGACCGCATCGGCAAGGAGCGCGGCTGGCCGCCGATGGAACGCCGCGAATTCGATCAGGAAGTCGATCACGGCTCGCTCTATGTCGGTTCGCCCGAGACCGTGGCGAAGAAAATCGCGAAGACGGCAAAGGCGCTCGGCCTCTCGCGCTTCGACATGAAATACAGCGCCGGCCCGCTGCCGCATGAGAAGCTGATGAGCTGCATCGAGCTGTACGGGACCAAGGTGATCCCGATGGTGCGGGAGATGCTGAAGTAACGCATTTCCTTGTCGTCGCCCGGCCTGACCGGGCGATCCAGTAAACACCGAATCTGCAGTGTGTACTGGGTCACCCGGTCAAGCCGGGTGACGACAATGGAGAGCATCAAAACAAAAAGCCCCGGATCGCTCCGGGGCTTTTCTTATTCAGCTCTCGCCGAACTCAGTAGCGGTAGTGCTCGGCCTTGAACGGGCCTTCCTGCTTCACGCCGATATAGGCGGCCTGCTCGTTGCTGAGCGTGCTGAGCTTGACGCCGATCTTGGCGAGATGCAGGCGCGCGACCTTCTCGTCGAGCGACTTCGGCAGCACGTACACTTCCTTCTTGTACTTGCTGTCCTTGTTGTTGGCGTAGAGTTCGATCTGCGCCAGCGTCTGGTTGGTGAAGGACGCCGACATCACGAAGGACGGGTGACCGGTCGCGTTGCCGAGATTCACAAGGCGGCCTTCCGACAGCAGGATCATACGCTTGCCGTCGGCGAAGGTGATCTCGTCGACCTGCGGCTTGATGTTGTCCCACTTCAGGTTCTTCAGCGCACCGACCTGGATCTCGTTGTCGAAGTGGCCGATGTTGCAGACGATGGCACGATCCTTCATCGCGCGCATGTGCTCGATGGTGATGATGTCCTTGTTGCCCGTCGCGGTGACGAAGATGTCGGCGCGCGGCGCGGCGTCTTCCATGGTCACGACTTCATAGCCTTCCATCGCCGCCTGCAATGCGCAGATCGGATCGATTTCGGACACCAGCACGCGGCAGCCGGCCTGGCGCAGCGAGGCGGCCGAGCCCTTGCCGACGTCACCGAAGCCGGCGACCATGGCGACCTTGCCCGACATCATGACGTCGGTGCCGCGGCGGATGCCGTCCACCAGCGATTCACGGCAACCATAGAGGTTGTCGAACTTCGACTTGGTGACGCTGTCGTTGACGTTGATGGCGGGCCACAGCAGCGTGCCAGCCTTCTGCATGTCGTACAGACGATGCACGCCCGTGGTGGTTTCTTCCGACACGCCCTTGATCGAGTCGGCGATCGCCTTGAAGTAGCCCTTCGGCTTTTCCTTGAGCTGCTTCTTCAGCAGCGCGAAGAACACTTCCTCTTCTTCCGAACCCGGCTTGTCGAGGAAGGCGGTGTCGCCGTTCTCGGCGCGCAGGCCGAGATGGACATACATGGTGGCATCGCCGCCGTCGTCGAGGATCATGTTCGGGTGGCCACCGCCATGCCAGTCGAACAGCTTGGCGGTGTAGTCCCAGTAATCCTTCAGCGTTTCACCCTTGACGGCGAACACCGGAATGCCGGCAGCGGCGATCGCGGCGGCGGCGTGGTCCTGGGTCGAATAGATGTTGCACGAGACCCAGCGGATGTCGGCGCCGAGCGCCTTCAGCGTCTCGATCAGCACGCCAGTCTGAATGGTCATGTGCAGGGAGCCGGCGATGCGCGCGCCCTTCAGCGGCTGCTTCGGGCCGAATTCTTCACGGGTGGCCATCAGGCCCGGCATTTCGGTCTCGGCGATCGAGAGCTCCTTGCGGCCGAAATCGGCGAGCGAAATGTCCTTGACGATGTAGTCGGTGAAACCGGCGGGTGCGGCCATGGGGGATGTCCTTGTTTGAAGCGCCATCGAGGCGCTGGAAATGTTTCTCACCGTCATGGCCGGGCTTGTCCCGGCCATCCACGTCTTTCAGGTGCATGTAGTTAAGGCGTGGGTGCCCGGGACAAGCCCGGGCATGACGTCACGCGTGGCTTAAACGTTGCGCTTCAGCGCATCGACGAGGTCGGTCTTCTCCCAGGAGAAGCCGCCATCCGCATCGGGCGTACGGCCGAAGTGGCCGTAAGCGGCGGTGCGGGCATAGATCGGCTTGTTGAGGTCGAGATGCTTGCGGATGCCACGCGGGGTGAGATCCATCGAAGCGGCAACGGCCTTCTCAATCTGGTCGTCGGCGACCTTGCCGGTGCCATGGGTGTCCACATAGATCGACAGCGGACGCGCCACGCCGATGGCGTAAGCGAGCTGCAGCGTTGCCTTGTCGGCGAGGCCGGCGGCAACGATGTTCTTGGCCACGTAACGGGCGGCATAGGCAGCCGAACGATCGACCTTGGTCGAATCCTTGCCCGAGAACGCGCCGCCGCCATGCGGAGCCGCGCCACCATAGGTGTCGACGATGATCTTGCGGCCGGTGAGACCTGCGTCGCCATCGGGACCGCCGATGAAGAACTTGCCGGTCGGATTGATGTGCCAGATCGTCTTGTCGGTGATCCAGCCTTCCGGCAGCGCCTTGCGGACGTAAGGCTCGACGCGCTCGCGCACCTGGTTCGAGGTCATGTCCTCGACGAGATGCTGATGCGAGACGACGATCTCGCGCACGCCGACGGGCTTGCCGTTTTCATACTGCACGGTGACCTGGCTCTTGGAGTCCGGGCCGAGCACCTTTTCGGTGCCGGCATGGCGGGCTTCCGAGATCAGGCGCAGGATCTTGTGCGCGTAGAAGATCGGGGCCGGCATCAGCTCCGGGGTCTCATTGGACGCGTAGCCGAACATGATGCCCTGGTCGCCAGCGCCTTCTTCGGCATTGGTCGGCTGCTTGGCATCGACGCCCTGTGCGATATCGGCCGACTGCGGATGCAGCAGGATCTGCACATCGGCCTTCTGCCAGTGGAAGCCGTCCTGCTCGTAACCGATATCCTTGATGGCAGCGCGGACGACGGCTTCGATGTGGTCATTGGTGACGGTCGAGGGGCCGCGGGTTTCGCCGGCGATCACGACCTTGTTGGTGGTGGCAAGGGTTTCGCAAGCAGCGCGAATGTCCCAGGGATCGATGCCTGCCTTCGGGCCTTCGCGGAAGAACAGATCGACGATTTCGTCCGAGATTCGGTCGCAGATCTTGTCCGGATGGCCTTCGGAAACCGATTCACTGGTGAAGAGATAAGACGCGCGCATCAACTAATCCTCTGTGGTTGCGCCGGGGTCGGCAAATGTCTTGAATGTGCTGGAAGTGTTGTTCTGCTCTGTCAGTCGCGACGCCGCGAGATGACGTAGGATTCGTCGTAGAACCAGAGACCGTTGTGCTTGCGCAGAACCTCTCTCGTGGCATCCAGATAACGGCCGCTCTGCGTCACTTCCGTCAAACGGTCATCCTCGATTTGGGCCACATAGACCGCCGCGTTCCAGGCTGCGAATGCCGTCGAGGTTCCGATCGAACCGGTGACCTCGTTCGGCAGCGCCTCCATGGCGTAGCGAAAGATCGACCGCTGGTCGGAATAGGCATTGAAGTTCAGATCGCGGCCGGCGGAGCCCAGCTCGTATTTCACCGCCCGCAATAGCTCATGCCGGGAGACGGCGAAAGGATTTTCTTTGGGCCAGACGGCTTGAACGATCTCCATGCCGGGGTCCTGCCCATGCGAATGGATGCCGATGAGCCGCCCACCGGCCCGCAAGGCGCGCGCCAGCGGCGCGATGATGCGGCGAGCCCGGAATTGGACGGAACTCTTCGCCCGATAGGGTTGGGAGGCGATAATCAGGTCAAAATTGGCCTCGGTACGGCCTGCCCGGGGAATGATCGTGTCGAGCAGGAACCGGTGATCCTCGCGATAGACCACCAATGCGACGGGGCGTTCATAGGTCGGCATGCCCGAACGCGGATTGATGCTGGCGCGCCAGTTGTCCTCTAGAAATGCTCCAAGCCCCGCGATCTGGTCGGCAAATTCGCCGGAGGAACCACCGCGCAGGGGAACCTCGTGCCAGATCATCGCGGCGGCCGCCGCAGGCGATGCGGGGGTCAGCGACGGCGCTTCGGCATAGTGCATATTGGTGAGCACGAAGACCGTGGCGGGATGCTCGAACAGCCGATCCGGGATCTTGTCCAGGGTCAGCCGCGCATCCTCGAGGCTCAGTTCCTTGCCCGCAATATAGAACGGCATATGCGGAAAACGGCCATGCATGGAGCGCATCACGCGTGACAACACGGTGCCGTCGCCGACGCCGGCATCGAACACGCGCAGCGCTGGCGGGCGCGGATGGATATTCGCCAGTTCCAGTGCCACACGATCGGCGATCACCCGTTTTTCCGAGCAGGTATGCACGAAAAGCAGGTATTTCTGCCGGTTTTCGAAGAAACGAAAATTGCTGCGCGGATCGCGGCGCTCGATCGGCGCCTCCAGGCCGGGCGGCGGCGGCACGCCCTCCGGCATCGACTGCGCGATGAAGGCCTGGATGCGCTCCAGCGTATCGATGGTGATGCGCTTGCCCTCGCGCAGGCGCGCGACCAGCTTGCCATCATTCACCGCCCGGCGGCCGAAGGTCGATTCCGCCATCTCGGCCTGGCGGCAGAAATCGGCAATCGTGGCGAGGATCTGGTCGTTTTTCATCTGGCTTTCTTGCGGCAAAACGTATGGCAGACTTGCGGCAGCCAGACGGCGACGAGTGGGCAGATATATATTCTGCCCACTCCTTAGCACGTCCTGCCCACAGGGGAAATAACCCGCCCATGTTCCGAATTGTCGTGTGACAGTCGCCCCGTTTTGTTAAGACGCCGCGGCGTCACTTCCGCTCTCGAGCGTTCCAGACAAGGTTGTTTCCATGCGCATTGCGATGATCGGCACCGGTTATGTTGGCCTCGTCTCGGGGGCCTGTTTTGCCGATTTCGGCCACCAGGTGACCTGCGTGGACAAGGACAACCGCAAGATCGAAGCTCTCGAGCGCGGTGAAATCCCGATCTACGAGCCCGGCCTCGACGCCCTCGTTGCCAGCAATGTGAAATCCGGCCGGCTCTCCTTCGCCACCGATCTCGCCGGCCCCGTCGCGCAGGCCGATGCGGTGTTCATCGCCGTCGGCACCCCGTCCCGCCGTGGCGACGGCCACGCCGACCTCTCCTATGTCCACGCCGCCGCCCGCGAAATCGCGGCGAATGTTCAGGGTTTCACGGTGGTCATCACCAAATCCACCGTTCCGGTCGGCACCGGCGACGAGGTGGAGCGCATCATCAAGGAAGCCAATCCGGCCGCCGATGTCGCCGTCGCCTCGAATCCCGAGTTTTTGCGCGAGGGTGCGGCGATCCGCGATTTCAAGCATCCCGACCGTATCGTGGTCGGCACCGAGGACGAGCGCGCTCAGAAAGTAGTCGCCGAGATCTATCGGCCGCTTTACCTGAACCAGGCGCCGATCATGTATACGGGCCGCCGCACCGCCGAACTGATCAAATACGCAGCCAATGCGTTTCTCGCCACCAAGATCACCTTCATCAATGAAATCGCCGATCTCGCCGAGCGCACCGGCGCCGATGTGCAGGACGTCGCCCGCGGCATCGGCCTCGACAACCGCATCGGTGGTAAGTTTTTGCACGCCGGCCCCGGTTTCGGCGGCTCCTGCTTTCCGAAAGATACGCGCGCGCTGGTGAAAACCGGCCAGGACTATGAAGCCCCGCTGCGCATCGTCGAAGCCGTGCTCTCGGTCAACGACAATCGCAAGCGCGCAATGGCGCGCAAAGTCCAGCACGCCCTAGGCGGCAGCCTCCGCGGCAAAACTGTCGGCGTGCTCGGCCTCACCTTCAAGCCCAACACCGATGACATGCGTGAAGCGCCGTCGATCCCGCTGATCACAGCGCTGCAGGATCTCGGCGCCAGCGTGCAGGCCTACGACCCCGTCGGCATGGAGCAGGCCAAGCCCGAACTGCCCGCCTCCGTCACCTATTGCGACGATGCCTATGCCTGCGCCGATGGCGCAGACGCGCTGGTGATCGTGACCGAGTGGGAGCAATTCCGCGCGCTCGATCTTGCGCAGCTGAAGGCGAAGATGAAGCAGCCGGTGCTGGTCGATCTGCGCAACGTGTATCGGCCGGACGAGATGGAGAAGGCTGGGTTTACATATGAGAGCGTGGGACGCGGACGAGGTTAAGCGCCGCCGTAGCAACCATTAAAGCGCGGGACTTTTGATCCACGGAGTTCCGCGCTGGACGACGGTGTTAGCGTAGACGATGAGCTTCCTGGCACAGGCGATGAGTGCGGCCTGGTGGGCTTTCCCACGGGCCATCAATCGTCGGTAGAGGTCGATCAGAGCCGCATTCCACCGGAATGAAGCCGGCAAAGCGGCCGCGTACAGCGACCGGCGCAGCCGATCGCGCCCGCCGGCAATATGGCGTTGGCCACGGTGCTTGCCGCTGTCGTTATCAAACGGCGCAAGGCCAGCCAAAGCTGCAGCTTCCTCGCGGCTGATCTGGCCGAGCTCAGGCATGCGGATGACGATGGCAAGCGCGGTGCGTTCGCCGATACCGGGAATGCTAAGCACCAAGGCGAGGCGCCGCGCCAGATCATCATGCTGGCGCAGCAGAGCAGCAATCCGCTTGAGTTCGGCCCGGCGCCGCGCCTGCAAACGCGCAATGTCGCGAAGATAAAGACGTCGCTGCTGTGGCTCGCCAATATGCTCGAGGCGGATTTTGAGACGGGCGATGTCCTCCTCAGTCTGCTCAACAAAGGTGAGTTGGCCCGCTAATCCCGTCAGTCTGGCGTCCGGCGCAATATCGCGCGGCTCGGCCTGCGCGGTGTAAGCGGCGATCAGTTCGGCATCGAGAGCGTCATTTTTGGCGCGGCGTAGCCGTGACTTTGCAAAGTTTTTCACCTGTAGCGGTTGCAGCAGCAGAACCACAAAGCCGGCTCCCCGCAAATAGGCAACGACGCCGCTTTCGTAGCCGCCGGTGGCTTCGATTCCGACCTTGTTGACGCCAGCTCCGGCGAGGCGTGACGCCAGATCCCGCCATCCACTGACGCAATTCTCGATCTGCCATCGCTTTGACTGGCCGTGCAGCGCGATATCGAGCTTGTGCTTGGCCGTATCGATACCGGCCACCTGTGTGATAGTCTGTGTCATCTTCCTCGACCCTGCCTTGTGAAAGCGAACCTTGAGTTCCGGCAACCATCCGGGTCCGATGAAGGTGCTGGCGCGATCCCGCTACGAGACAGTCTCAGACGACTCAGGGCGGATACGATCCGATCGCCAGCGCTCTGCCGCGGATTGCACTCCGCGGCAGAGCATTCCTCTCGGAATGGCCTCACAATAACAGGTCGGGCTATTACAAGGGCGGATTAGCCGAAGGTGTAATCCGCCGCGGAGTTGCAATCATGTATTCGGCGGGCAGATTACGCTTCGCTAATCCGCCCTACGGCACGCACATATAAAAATGCCCGGCATGAGCCGGGCATTTGCATCTCGTCAGATCGGGAAACTCACTTCCCCCAAAGCTCGTTTGACACATCCACTGCGAGCTTCAGTTTTGCCCACTGCTCATCCTCGCTGAGGATGTTGCCCTCTTCGGTGGAGGCGAAGCCGCATTGCGGGGAGACGGCAAGTTGCTCGAGCGGTGCGAACTTTGCCGCTTCCTTCATGCGGGCCAGGATGTCTTCCTTCTTTTCCAGCTCGCCGAATTTCGAGGTGATGACGCCGACGACCACGACCTTGTTGCCCTTGGGCAGGAAGCGCAGCGGTTCGAAGCCGCCGGCGCGGTCGCTATCGTATTCCAGGAAGTAGCCGTCGTAATTGGTGCCGGCGAGCAGCGTTTCCGCCACCGGTTCATAGCCGCCCGAGGAAATCCAGGTGGAGCGGAAATTGCCGCGGCACACATGCGTGGTGATCACCATGTCGGCGGGGCGATCGGCGATGGCGTAATTGATGATGCGGGAATAGATCTGCTGCAGATTATCGGCATCCTCGCCGCGGGCGCGCACTTTATTCAGCTCGTCTTCCGAGCAGAGATAGGCCCAGACCGTGTCGTCGAACTGGAGATAGCGGCAGCCCGCATCGTAGAAGGCCTTTACGGCCTTGCGATAGGTCTTGCCGAGATCCTCGAAAAACACGTCGATATCCGGATAGACCTCTTTCGAGATCGCCTTGCGGCCGCCGCGGAAATGCAGCACGGCCGGTGACGGGATCGTCATCTTCGCCGCGACGCCAGCGATATCGGCATGCCGCTTGAGGAAGCGGAAGTGATCGAGCATCGGATGATCGTCGGGGAAATCCAGCTTGCCGATCACGCGCACCGAGTCATGGCGGGTTTCGACACCGGTGAATTGGATGCCGGTGTCGGGGTGATAAAGCTCGCAGCCGGTCAGCTTGGCGAGGAAATCGAAGTGCCACCAGGAGCGCCGGAATTCGCCGTCGGTGGCGAGCTTGAGGCCGACCGATGCCTGACGATGCACCACTTTCTCGATTTCGAGATCCTCGACCTTGCGCAGATCATCGGCGCTGATTTCGCCCTTTTCCAGCTTGGCGCGCGCTTCCTTGATGGAGGCCGGACGCAGAAGGCTGCCGACTTCGTCGGCGCGGAACGGGGCTTTGGTTCTCTGCATGTGATACTCCCAGATGATCAGTTGGCAGATTGATGTTTGTTCTTGTCCCCGCGGCGCCGGCGACACCGAGGAAATGGTCGAGCACGGACGGATCGGCCTTCAGCGTCTCGCTGGCGGCATCATGCACGATCGTGCCGCGCTCCAATATCACGACCCGGTCAGCAAGGCCCAGAATCTTTCGCGCATTCTGTTCCACGATGATGGAACAGATGCCACCGGTGCGTGAGATCTTGCCGATGGCCGACAGCAATTCCTCGACGATGATCGGGGCCAGACCTTCGGTCGGCTCGTCGAGCAGCAGCACTTTCGGGTTCAGCACCAGCGCGCGGCCGACCGCCAGCATCTGCTGCTCGCCGCCCGAAAGCTGATTGCCAAAGTTGTTCTTGCGCTCTTCGAGACGCGGAAACATCTCGTAGACCTTGTTGACGGTCCATTCCCCGGGCTGCGCCACAGCTGTCATGTTCTCTTCCACCGTGAGCGAGCGGAAGATGTTGCGCTCCTGCGGCACCCAGCCGATACCGCCGCGGGCACGCTGGTCGGCGCGCAGCGTGGTGAAATCCCTGGCCCCAACCTTGACCGTGCCGCTAAAGCGGCGCGTCACGCCGACGATGGAATTGATCAAGGTCGTCTTGCCCGTGCCGTTGCGGCCAAGTAGTGCCAGCACCTGGCCTTCGCCGAGCGACAGCGTCATTTTCGGAATGACGACGGCTTCGCCATAGCCGGCGCGGAGATCGGTGATGGCAAGGAGCTCAGACATCGGCGCCCTCGCCCAGATAGACCGCCTTCACCTGCGGATCGCGCGCAACTTCATCGGGCGCGCCTTCCACCAGCATGGCGCCGTTGACCAGCACCGAGATGCGATCGGCAAAGGAGAAGACGAGATCCATATCGTGCTCGATCAGCAGCACCGTGACATCGCGCGGCAGGCTGGCCACTGCAGCCAGAATGTCATGCCGCTCGCTTTCGGGCACGCCGGCGGCGGGCTCGTCCAGCAGCAGCACGCGCGGCTTGGCGGCGATGGCGACCGCGATCTCGAGCAGGCGCTGCTTTCCGTAAGGCAGCGTGACGGTGCGCTCGTTCATCACATCGAGCAGATGGAAGCGCGCGAGGTTCTCCGCGATCTCGTCATTGACGTCGCGGCGCGAGCCCATCAGGCGCCACCAGTCGCCGCCATGGCCGAGGCGTTCGGACACAGCCAAGCCCACGGTCTCGCGCGGCGTGAGATCGGGGTAGAGCTGGTTGATCTGGAAGGTGCGCGACAGGCCGCGCAGCACGCGCTTATGCACGGGCAGGTCGGTGATGTCGGTGCCTTCAAGGTTGATGCGGCCGCTATTCGGCCTCAGCACGCCGGTGAGCAGGTTGATCACCGTGGTCTTACCGGCGCCGTTCGGGCCGATCAGCGCATGGCGCGCGCCAGCCGTGACCTTCAGCGAGAGATCGCGGGTGACGCGCAATCCACCAAAGGACTTTTCGAGATGGGACGTTTCCAGCGCGATGGTCATGCCGCACCGCCTCGCGAAAACTTGCTCGCGATCAGACGCGGCACGAACATCACCCAGCGATGCAGCCGTTCACGGCCGATCAGCACGATGACGACCAGCACGGCGCCGATCCAGAACTGCCAGTATTGCGGCGTGATGGTGGAGAACAGCTCCTGCAGGAGCTTGAAGATGACGGCGCCGATCAGGCCGCCATAGAGATAGCCGGTGCCGCCGATGATCACGACCAGCATCAGGTCGGCCGAGCGCTCGAACGCAAAACCATCGAGGGAGGCAAGCGCGGTGGTCTGCGTAGAGAGCGCGCCGGCGACGCCGGCATAGAAAGCAGCAAGCGTATAGATCGCGATCAGGCGGCGATTGACGGGAATGCCGATGGCGGAGGCACGTAGCGGATTGTTGCGGATCGCCCGCACCGAGAGACCAAACGGCGAATTCACGATGCGCCGCGCGAGCAGGAAAAGGATGAACAGCACGACCAGGCAATAGATGAAACCGACCTTGCCAAAGATGTCGAAGGAGAACAGGCCGAGGATCGGCTGCATCTCGATGCCCTGCAGGCCATCGGAGCCGCCGGTGAGGCCGGAAAACTTGTTGGCGAGTTCGCGCAGCAAGAGCGCGATGCCAAGTGTCACCATCAATCGCGTCAGATCCGATCCGCGCATGACAAGGAAGCTGGTGACGAAACCGAGCAGCATCGCAGCGAGGCCGGCGACAAGCAGCGCCAGCACGGGCTCCTTGATGATGCCATGCAGGGCCAGCAAGCCCGCGCAATAGCCGCCGAAACCGAAGAAGGCGGCATGGCCGAGCGAGACGATGCCGGCATAGCCGAGGATCAGATCGAGCGAGAGCGCGAATAGTGCGAGCCAGGCGATCTCGGTGAGGATGAGATAGCGGTTCGGGAACAGCAGGATGCAGCCCGCTGCCAGCAGCCAGAAGGCGACCTCGGGCGAACGCCAGCGCGCGCTTTCCATGGCGACCGTGGCGACTTCGGGATGGGTGGTGCTATCCGCCTTCATGCCCTCACCTCGCCGCGCTGCGGCCGAACAGGCCGTTGGGACGCCAGAGCAGGATCACGATCATCAGCGTATAGATGACAAAGGCGCCGAGCGTCGGCACGTAATATTTGCCGGCGACGTCGCCGATGCCCAGCAGCAGCGACGCAAAGAATGGCCCGGTGATGCTGGAGGAGCCGCCGACAGTGACGACGATCAGGAAGTAGATCATGAATTTCAGCGGGAAATGCGGATCGAGGCCGAGGATTTCGGCGCCGAGCGCGCCGCCCATGCCGGCGAGACCACAACCGAAGGCAAAAGTGAAAGCAAAAACCTGCGGCACATTGATGCCGAGGCCCGAGGCGGCGCGCGGATCATCCACCGCAGCGCGCAACCGGCTGCCGAAGCGCGTCTTCGACAGGATCAGCTGCAGCGCGATGGTGAGCAATCCGCAGATCACGACGATCATCAGACGGTAGCGGCCGACATGAAGGCCGAACAGATCGATCTGCCCTTGCAGATAGGACGGCAGATTGATGAACATCTGCGACGAGCCCATCACGTAATCAACGCCGGTCACCGCCATGAAGACGAGGCCGATGGAGAACAGCACCTGATCGAGATGGCTGCGATGATAGAGATGGCGATACAACGTGCGCTCCAGCACGGCACCAATCAACGCACTGGCAATGAAGGCCATGGGAAGTGCGGCGAAGAACGGCCAGCCAATGCGATTGACCAGAATGGCGCAGACATAGCCGCCCGCCATGGCGAAGGCGCCATGGGCGAGATTGACGAAATTCATCAGCCCCAGCGTCACCGCCAGCCCGCATGCGAGCACGAACAGCAACATGCCGTAGGCGACGCCGTCGAACAGGATGGTGAGGAGGGTCATTGAATATCGAAACTCTCAATAAGGGCTCGATGATCCCTCCCCCAGGCGGCGAAGCCGCGCAGTGGGGAGGGTGGATTGAAGCGAGCGTTCAGCGAGCTTCAAGACGGGTGGGGTGTCTCCACAAACGCTGACGTCACGTGGGGGAAACCCCACCCGGCGCTACGCGCCACCCTCCCCACTGCGCCGCTGCGCGGCTTGGGGAGGGAAACCATCGGCGTCACTGCAAGACTTACTTCTTCGTCTTGCCCGGATCCTTCACCGCTTCGAACGTCGCGAATTCCACATTATACAGCTCGCCATCCACTTTCTTCACTTCGCGGATATAGATGTTCTGCACGATGTCGCGGGTTTCCGGGTCGATGGAGATCGGGCCGCGCGGGCTTTCCCACTTCATGCCCTTCATCGCCGCGATCAGGCTATCGCCATCGGCCTTGCCACCGGTCTTCTTCAGCGCTTCGTAGATGAGATGGATGCCATCCCAGCCGCCGACGGCCATGAAACCAGGACGCGCGTTGTAGGCCTTCTTGTAGTCGGCCACGAAAGCCTTGTTCATCGCCGAGGGATGCGCGGCCGAATAGAGATGCGCGGTGACGGCGCCGATGGCTGCATCGCCCATGCCGTTGAGCAGATCGTCATCCATGACGTCGCCCGGTCCGATCACCTTGATGCCGGACTTGTCGAGGCCACGCTCGGCATATTGCTTCATGAAGTTGCCGCCCTGCCCGGCCGGTACGAACACGAACACCGCGTCAGGCTTGGCATCCTTCATGCGCTGCAGGAACGGTGCGAAATCCGGATTGGCGAGCGGGACTTTCACTTCCTCGACGATGGCGCCGCCACCGGCGGTGAAGTGCTCCTTGAAGGCCGCGAGCGCATCGTTGCCAGGCGCATAATCGGAGGTGAGCGTCACCACCTTCTTGATGCCGTTCTTCGCGGCCCAGTCACCGATGATCGTGGAAGACTGCGCGAGCGTGAACGAGGTGCGCGCGATATAGGGCGAGCGCTCGGTGATGATCGAGGTGCCCGCAGCCATCACGATCAGCGGCACTTTTGCCTGCGTCGCCAGCGGCGCGGCGGCCAGTGCCGCAGGCGTCACGCCGAAACCGGCGATGATGTTGACCTTCTCGTTGACGATCAGTTCCTGCGCCAGGCGCTTGGTATTGTCCGGCACCGCCGCGTCATCCTTGAGGATGACCTCGACCTTCTTGCCGGCGACGGTGTCGCCGTTCTTCTGCTGGTACAGCTTGATGGCATTGTTGATCTGCTGGCCGGTGGACGCCTGACCGCCCGTCATCGGCACGATCAGGCCGATCTTCACGGCCTCCTGCGCGTTTGCAACCGCGCCCAAAGCGAATACGCCGGCGGCAGCGACCGCGGCAGAAATGAATGTCTTCAGCATGTGTCCTCCTCTGCGTGATGTCGGCTCTTGCGGCCGGAAGATCGTCGTCCCCATACACGTCGGTCCGCGATAACGAAGCCATGTTGACGTGTCAACGGCTGCCTTGACAATGCGCAACGGAGGGGTGAACTGCGTAATTCCGACGCATTGCGGCATGCTGCTAAAGTTCTAGCAGCGTGCTGTGACGCTCTTGTTTTGGGACGTTTCAGAGCATTTCATTTGGCATGACGAAGCCGGTCATCAATCACACGCGATACGTTCCTGCCCTCATCAACTTCCTCGCCAACAAGCTGGCCGGCGGAGCCTCGAGCGCCTACCGACGCGAATTCGGTGTGGGCGTAACCGAATGGCGCATCCTGTCCAAGCTCGCCAGCGAAGACGCGTGCACTGCACAGCAGATCTGCCAGTATTTCGATCTCGACAAGGGACTGGTCAGCCGCACACTGAAATCGCTTTCCGAGAATGGAAGCGTGACCGTGGTCGATCAGGGCGACGGCAAGCGCATCATCGTGATGACCAAGGCTGGCCGTGCATTGCATGACCGCATCATCGAACTGGCGCTGGATCGCGAAGGGGTATTGCTAGATTGCCTGAAGCCGGATGAGGTGGAAGTGCTGATCGACCTGCTGCGGCGGCTTCTGGCACAGACGCCGGCCGTGAATGCGGTACAGGTGCGCAAGCCGGTAACGCAAAGGCGGAAGACCACCGACTGATCGGTGTACCCTCGCGCCAGCAGTGCCGACGTAAAAAATGATGCCGGCCCGCTTCCCCTACCTTCACTTTTCTGCGCACGCGATGTATGTGAGCATTCACTCACCTCTCGACCATGTTGCGTCCGATGCCTTCCACTCGCCGCTTATCAGCCGTTTTCGGCCTAGTCCTGCTGTCCTGCGGCCTGTCCGGCTGCGGATCGATCAGCTCATTCGTGGCGGGTGGCATGGCCGATCTGATCCCGGCATGGGCCGGCGGATTGCCGGCAGACGCACCGCCGCGGCCGGGGACGCCGGAATATGAGGCTTATGCGGCGAAGCAGCGCGAGCAGTCGCAGGGCGACATCGCGCCCGGGCCAGATCCGGCAACATCGCCTTCGGCAAGCGCCATCCACTGACGGCGCCGGCGTCTTACATCAATTGGTGAACACGACCGTCTTCTTACCGTTTAGGATCACGCGATCCTCGAGGTGATAGCGCACGCCGCGCGCGAGCACGCGACGCTCGATGTCGCGGCCCTTGCGGACGAGATCTTCCGGCGAGTCGCGATGGCTGATGCGCTCGACATCCTGCTCGATGATCGGACCTTCATCGAGGTCGCTGGTGACGTAATGCGCGGTTGCGCCGATCAGCTTGACGCCGCGCGCATGGGCCTGGTGATAGGGCCGCGCGCCCTTGAAGCCCGGCAGGAACGAGTGGTGGATGTTGATGCACTTGCCGGACAGTTTTGCCGACATGTCATCCGACAGGATCTGCATGTAGCGCGCGAGCACGACGAGCTCGGACTTGGTCTCCTGCACCAGATTCCAGATCGCGGCTTCCTGCTCGCGCTTGGTTTCCTTGGTGATCGGCAGGTGATGAAACGGAATGTCGCCGAAATCGATGCCGTTATAGGTCTCGCGCGGATGGTTCGATACGATGGCGGTGGGGATCATCTCCAGCTCGCCGGTGCGCCAGCGATAGAGCAGATCGACAAGGCAGTGATCAGACTTCGAGGCCAGGATCATGACGCGGCGCTTGGTGTCCTGATCGCGCATCTGCCAGGCCATCTTGAAGCGCTCGGCAATCGCACCGAAGCCGGTCTGCAGTGACGTGAGATCGACATTCACATCGGCGGCGTTGAACACCACGCGCATGAAGAAGCCGCCCGTCTCGTTGTCGTTGAACTGCTGGGCATCGACGATGTTCTGGCCATTATGGGCGAGAAAGGTCGAAACGGCAGAGACGATGCCGGGGCGATCCGGGCAGGACAGCGTAAGGACAAAATGGTGCGACATGTTGGGCTACTGGCTTGAGATTCAGGGGAAATTTTGCCCTGCTCTACCATCCCGGCTGGCCTTGCGCCAATCCAATTGCGCGCTGCACTATGGCGAGGTTGCCGCGCGATTAACGAAAGGAAGCGGACATGGCTGAGCGACTGGACGGCACCCGCATCCTGATCCTGGAAACCCGCGAAGAGGCGCAATTCTCCAGACTTCTCAAGGAGAAAGGTGCGGACGTGCTGCAATGTCCGATGTTCACCATCGAGGACGTTCCGGACGCCAGGCCGGTGGAGGACTGGATCGCCCGTTTTGTCGCCGATCCCTTCGATGATCTGGTTTTGATGACCGGGGAAGGCTTGCGGCGCATGCTCAAAGTGGTCCGCCGGACTTGCGGCGACGCAGCCTTCGTCGAGGCAGTCGGCAAATCGCGGAGATTCACCCGTGGGCCGAAGCCCGGCAAGGCACTCCGCGAGATCGGCCTCGCTCCGGACGTGACCACGGAGAAGCCGACCTCGGAGGGCATCGCCGAGATGCTGGCGGCATATGATCTCACGGGCCGCAGGGTTGGACTCCAGCTTTATCCGGAGAAGGATCATGCGGCTTTGATCCGCGCCATCGAAGCGCAAGGCGCCGTTGTCGATGCCGTTATCCCCTACATCTACGATTCCAAAGCCGCCGACACCAACATCCTCGCAGCCATCGACGAGATGGAGAGCGCGCGAGTCGATGCGATTGCGCTGACGAGTTCGGGCCAGGTGCGGCGCCTTGTCGATGCCGCGCGTACGCATGGACGCGAGGATCAACTACGTAACGCACTTGCGAAGACGCCGATCGCGTCCGTCGGTCCCGTTGTCTCCGATGAATTGGAGTCTTACGGATTCCGTGCGTCGATCACGCCGGCCGAGGGCGCGTTCTTCATGCGGCCGCTGATCTCCGCCATGTCGGTTGCGCTTGCACGGAATCCTTCAAGCTGACTTGACGCATCGGCTCAGCCCGACATGATGCCCGTTCAAGAAAAGAAGAACGGGTGGAATTGTTATGCCGAAACTCCCGCTATCGGATTTGCGCGTGGTGGAAATTGGATCCGGCGATCAGCTGGGCTACTGCGGCAAGCTGTTTTCCGATTTCGGTGCGGAGGTCATCAAGATCGAACCACCCGGCGGCGATCCGATGCGGCGGCATGCACCGCTTATCGATGCAGGCCGTGGCAAAAGCGAGAGCGGCGTTTTCGCCTGGCTGAACACGAACAAGCACAGCGTCATCGCTGATCTCGCTGACGCCGCGGATGTCGCGACCATCAAGACGCTCCTGCAAAGCTGCGATCTCTTGCTCGATGCACGACCGCCAGCAGACATTCCGATATCATTTCTCACGCACGACGATTTACGCCGGGACAATCCCGGCCTCGCCATCACCGCCATCTCATGGTTCGGCGAAAACGGTCTCTATTCGGATTTCCACACCACCGACTCGATCTGCCGCGCGCTGGCCGGCTGCGTGAAACTCGTCGGTGCCAAGGAAGGCCCACCGGTGCTGCCGCGCGATGGGCAGATCTCGGTCATGACCGCCCTCACCGCTTTCATCCCGACGCTGGCCGGCCTGTATGGTCGCAAGCGCGGCGCGCGGCGCTTTGCGGTCAGCGCGCATGCGGCGATGCTGCATATCAGCGAATTCGACACCGGGCTTGCATTGGAGTCCGGCTTCACGCGCCCGCGCACGGCGCTCAATCGTTTCGGACGCGGCTATCCCGTCGGCAATTTCCAGACCAGGGATGGCTGGCTCGGCATCACGGTGGTTACACCGGCGCAATGGGCTGCGTTTTGCGGGATGCTCGGTCTGCCCGAATTGGAAAAAGAAGCCAAGTTCACCGACGGCCTGGTGCGCTCGGTCAACTCCGCAGAACTTGCCGCCATCTTCCAGCCGATCCTGCTGCAGAAGAGCGCGCAGGAATGGTTCGAGATGGGCATCGAACTGCGTATCCCGCTCGCCGTAGTCCCGAGCATGGAAGAACTGCTGCGCCAGCCATATTACCGCGAGCGCGGCGCCTTCGCCGACGTGACCATCGGCAGCGCATCATTCGAAGCGCCGGTGCTGCCGCAGCGTCTCACCGGCTCGCTGCCGCTTGCCAATGGCAAGGCGCCGCTCGCCGGGAGCGACGATGTTGCGAGCTTCAGGCCTCGTGATCGCATCGCGACACGACAAGCCACGCTAGACGATCCGCTGCCGTTGAAGGGCCTGCGCATCGTCGATCTCACCATGGGCTGGGCCGGCCCAACCGCGACGCGACAGATGGGCGATCTCGGCGCCGACGTGATCAAGGTGGAGTCGTGCCAGTATCCCGACTGGTTTCGCGGCACCGATCCGCGCGGGCCCTATCATCCCGAACGCACCTACGAGAAGGTCTATTGGTTTCAGCAGATGAACCGCAACAAGCGCGGCATCACGCTGGACCTCACGCAACCGAAAGGCCTTGCGCTGCTCAAGCGGCTTATCGCGGACGCGGATGCTGTCATCGACAACTACGCGGCCGACGTAATGCCGCGGCTCGGCCTCGATCCCGACGCGATGCGAAAGCTCAACCCGCGTCTCATTGTCGTCACCATGCCAGCCTTCGGCATGACAGGCGCATGGAGCGGCGTGCGTGCCTATGGCTCGACATTGGAGCAAGCATCCGGCCTGCCCTCAATCACCGGCAGCGAAGGCGATCCGCCGACCATGGTGCATACGGCGCTCGGCGATCCCTATGGCGGCGTGAGCGCGGCAGCAGCATTGATGATCGGATTCATGCATCAGAAGCGCACAGGCGAAGGCCAGCATATCGATCTCAGCGCCACCGAAGCGCTGCTGCCGATGGTGGCGCCGTCGGTGATCGAGCAATCCGTCACCGGCACCACAAGCCCACGGCTCGGCAACCGCCATCCGCGCTTCGTGCCCCATGGCTGCTTCCCCTGCATCGGCGAAGATCAGTGGCTCACCATCGCAGTGCGCAGCGATGAAGAATGGCAGGCGCTCTGCAAGGTGATCCACCGGCCTGATCTGGCGGAAGATGCGACCCTTGCCACCGCAGACGGCCGTCGCGCCGATGAAGATCGCATCGAGGTGGCGATCCGGCACTGGACCATGACGGTGCGGCCGGAACTTGCGATGAATGCGCTTCAGGATGCAGGCGTGCCGGCCGGCACTGCACGGCTACCTATGGACATGGCCGGCGACCCGCATCTGCTCTCTACCGGACATTGGCAGCCGGTGACGCGCCGTTTCATGGGCCCGCATCTGTTACCGTCGGTCGCCTATCGTGAGGGCAGCTCCCGCGCGCCCTATGCGATCACGCGCTTGGCGCCGACGCTCGGGCAGCACAATGAGGAAGTCCTCCGGGAGGTGCTCGGCCTGGCCGATAGCGAGATTGCTGAATTGCGCAATGCCGAAATTATCGGCGATACCGCTACGTCCAAGAAATCAAAGACCGTCGCCCCCGCGACGTAATGTGCCTACGACGAACGGATGCTTGCAGCCTTTGCTGCATTCGCTCACACTCGCCCGCAAGAACCGCCATCGGATGGATCAATCAAGATTCGGCGCTGGAACCACGGTCGTTCAAACGAATATTCAGGGAGAAAACACATGCATAAACGCCATCTGATCAAATTGGCCCTTGGCGCGTCGCTAGCTCTGCCGTTCTTCGGCACCGCAGCGATGGCGCAGGAAACCGTCAAGCTCGGCTATATCGATCCGCTCTCGGGCGGCGGCGCCAGCGTCGGCGAAGTCGGCCTCAAGACGTTCCAGTTCCTCGCCGATGAACTCAACGCCAAGGGCGGCATTCTCGGCAAGAAGGTCGAGATCGTTCCCCTCGACAACAAGACCAATCCGCAGGAAAGCCTGATCCAGGCGCAGAAGGCGATCGACAGCGGCGTGCGCTACATCACCCAGGGCAACGGCTCGGCCGTGGCCGGCGCGCTGAGCGACTTCGTCACCAAGTTCAACGAGCGCAATCCCGGCAAGGAAGTGCTGTTCTACAATTACGCCGCGGTCGATCCGGTGCTGACCAATGAGAAGTGCAGCTTCTGGCATTTCCGCTGGGACGCCAATTCCGACATCAAGATGGAAGCCCTCACGAACTATATGAAGGGCACGCCGGCCATCAAGAAGGTCTACCTGATCAATCAGGATTATTCCTTCGGCCAGTCCGTGCGCACGCAGGCCCGCGCCATGCTGAAGGCCAAGCGTGCCGACGTCGAAGTCGTCGGCGACGAGCTGCATCCACTGCTGAAGGTCACCGACTTCGCGCCCTATATCGCGAAGATCAAGGCCTCGGGCGCCGACAGCGTTATCACCGGCAATTGGGGCCAGGACTTCGCGCTGCTGCTGAAGGCTGCCGCCGATGCCGGCCTCAAGGTCAACTGGTACACCTATTATGCGGGCGGCACCGGCGGCCCGACCGCCATCAAGCAGGCTGGCCTCGACCACCAAGTGTTCCAGGTCGGCGAAGGCATCGCCAATGTCGATCACAAGCCGGCGCAGGACTACGAAACCGCGCTGCGCGCGAAGTATGACTTCAGCAACTTCTATCCGCGCGCGGCCAACCAGATGCGCATGTTCGCGGCAGCGGCTGAAAAGGCCAAGTCGCTCGATCCCGTCAAGGTCGCGGGCGCACTCGAAGGCATGACGTTCCAGGTGCTGAACGGCGGTGAAGGCGTCATGCGCAAGGATGACCACCAGTTCTTCCAACCGATCTATATCTCGTCCTTCGGTACCCGCAGCGACAAGGAAAAGTTCGACGAGGAAAAGACCGGCTGGGGGTGGCGTTCGGTGGCCAAGATCGACACCAAGGACACCATGTTGCCGACGACGTGCAAGATGGATCGGCCGTAAGCAGTAGCTGAACGCTTCCGATGCTTCGCGCCCCGTCGCCCCCTCTCCCCTCCGGGGAGAGGGTTGGGGTGAGGGGGAGCTCCAAGCTCGGACGCTTACGTCACGTACCGCCCCCTCACCCGTCGTGCTTCGCACGCCGACCTCTCCCCGGAGAGGAGAGGTGAAGTAAGAGGTCCTTCGTGCTCGAACTCATCGTCATATCCACGCTGAACGGCATTCTGTTCGGCATGCTGCTGTTCCTGATGGCCTCGGGCCTGACGGTGATCTTCAGCATGCTCGGCGTGCTGAATTTCGCTCATGCCAGCTTCTACATGCTCGGCGCCTTCTTTGGATTTCAGATCAGCAAGTGGTTCGGCTTCTGGCCGGCGCTGATCATCGCGCCATTGCTGGCCGGAGCGCTCGGCGCGATGGTCGAACGCTACGGGCTGCGACAGGTCCATAAATACGGCCATGTGCCGGAACTGTTGTTCACCTTCGGGCTGGCTTTCGCGATTGAGGAGATCGTCTCGATCGTCTGGGGCAAGAGCCCCGTCGATTTCCGCGTGCCGGCGCTGCTGGATTTCCCCGCCTTCACGCTGTTCTCGACCAACTATCCCGCCTTCAAGATCTTCATGCTGGTAATCTCCATCGTGATCTTTGCCGGCCTTCTGATCACGCTGAAGAAAACCCGCATCGGCCTGATCGTGCAGGCCGCCCTCACCCATCCGCATATGGTCGGCCATCTCGGCCACAATGTCGGGCGCATCTTCATGCTGGTGTTCGGCGTCGGCACCGCGCTTGCCGCGGTGGCCGGCGTGATCGCCGGACCTGCCCTCGTCACCCAGTCGAACATGGCCGGCCTGCTCGGCCCGATCCTGTTCGTGGTGGTGGTGGTCGGTGGCCTCGGCTCGCTGCCTGGCGCCTTCATCGCCTCGCTGCTGATCGGCCTCGTGCAAACTTTTGCAGTGTCCATGAACGGATCGCTGGCCGGGCTGTTCGGGCCGCTGAGCCCTGACCTTGCCGCCACCTGGCTGTCGGATATCTGGAACGTCACCATCGCCCAGATCGCGCCGATCATGCCCTATGTGCTGCTGGTGCTGATCCTGATGTTCCGCCCGATGGGCCTGCTCGGGACGCGTGAAACATGAGCGACACCACCATGAATATCGCGCCACCCGCGCCCACCGCCGCCGATCGTCTGAAATTCTATGGCATGTGGGTGATCGTCGCCGCGGCGCTGATCATCCTGCCAAAAATCTTCTCGTCGGGCGGATCGCTGACGACCTTCAGCCTGATCGGCATCTCGATCATCTTTTCGCTGTCCTACAATATCCTGCTCGGACAGACCGGCATGCTGTCTTTCGGGCATGCGGTCTATTACGGGCTCGGCGGCTTCCTCGCGATCCATGCCATCAACATCATCGCCAAGAACAAGTTTGCGATCCCGCTGCCTTTGGTGCCGTTGATCGGCGGCTTCGCGGGCCTCGGTTTCGCGCTCATCTTCGGCTGGGTCTCGACCAAACGGTCCGGCACCGCCTTTGCCATGATCTCGCTCGGCCTCGCCGAACTCGTGGCATCCTCGGCGCTGATCCTGCGGACCTTCTTCGGCGGCGAAGCCGGTGTGTCGGCCAATCGCACCAAGGCATTCCGGTTGTTCGACTGGAGTTTTGGCCCACAGATCCAGATCTACTACCTGGTCGCGGCATGGACGCTGATCGCCGTGATCGCCATGTATGCCCTCACCCGCACGCCGCTCGGCCGCATGTGCAATGCCGTGCGCGACAATCCCGAGCGCGTGCAATTCGTCGGCTACGATCCACATGTGGTGCGCTTCATCGCCTTCTGCTTCTCCGGTTTCTTTGCCGGCATCGCGGGCGCGCTGGCGGCGATCAATTTCGAGATCGCCAATTCCGCCTATCTCGGCGCCGTGCAGTCCGGCACCGTGCTGTTCGCCACCTATATCGGCGGCGTCGGCTTCTTCATCGGCCCGATCGTCGGCGCCATCTTCGTGACCCTGCTCTCGCTCGGCCTCTCGGACCTCACGCAGGTGTGGCAGCTCTATTTCGGGCTGATCTTCATCGCCGTCGTCATGTTCGCGCCTGGCGGCCTCACCGGCCTCATGATGATGCACTGGCCGCTGATCAAGGCCGGCACCATCGCCCGCGTGTTGCCGGCCTATCTGATCTCTTTCATTCCGACGCTGGCGATGCTGGTCGGCTTCATCCTGGCCGTCGAGGTCATCGTCTTCCATATGGTCCATGCCGGCGGAGATTCGCACATCAAGGCGTTCGGCATTCCGTTCGACGCGGAGAACCGCGGTGTCTGGGCGATCGCCGCCGTGCTGCTGTTCGTCGGCGCCTTCGCTGCGCGCAAGACCTGGAAAATGATCGCAGCGCGCTGGGACGATGCCCTCACCGAAGCCCGTGCCAAGGGAGCGGCCGCATGACCAACGCCATTGAAATGCACGGCGTGGAGAAATCCTTCGGCATCACCAAAGTGATCCAGGGTGTGACTCTCTCTGTCGCCAAGGGCGAACGCCACGCGCTGATCGGCCCGAACGGCGCCGGCAAATCCACCACGTTCAACCTGATCTCGGGCTATATGAAGCCGACCAGCGGGACCATTCTGCTGAACGGGCAGGATATCGTCGGCCTGCCGCCGTTCCAGATCAATCGCCGCGGTCTGTCGCGCTCGTTCCAGGTCACCAACGTCTTCGCCAAGATGACGGTGTGGGAGAATCTGCGCTGCGCCGTGTTGTGGGCCACCGGGCATCGCTACGCATTCTGGAAGAATGTGGACGCCCTGCCCGAGGTGCGTGAGCGCACCGCGCAGATCCTGCAGGACATCAGCCTGGTGTCGCGCCGCGACGTGCCGGCGGGACTGCTGACCTATGCGGAGCAACGCGCGCTGGAAATCGGCATCACCATTGCCGGCGGCGCCGATGTGGTCCTGCTTGACGAGCCCACCGCGGGCATGAGCCATGCCGAGACGGAGCGCGCCGTGGAGCAGATCCGGCGGCTCACCGAGGGGCGCACGTTGCTGATCGTCGAGCACGATATGAGCGTGGTGTTCGGCCTCGCCGATCGCATCTCGGTGCTGGTCTATGGCGAGGTGATCGCCACGGGCACACCGGCCGAGATCCGCGGCAACAAGAAGGTCAAGGAAGCCTATCTCGGCGAGGAGGCTGCCTGATGCTGGAAGTCAAAGACCTGCACGCCTATTACGGCAAGAGCCACATCCTGCAGGGCGTCGACCTGCATATCGATGCGAGCGAGGTCGTCTCGCTGCTGGGGCGCAACGGCGTCGGCCGCTCGACCACGGTCAAGGCCATCATGGGCGAGGTGCCGCCGCAGGGCACGATCAAGTTCAAGGGCAAGGACATTGCCGGCCTGCCGAGCTTCAAGATCGCGCATCTCGGCCTCGGCTATGTGCCGGAGCATCGCGACATCTTTCCAGGCCTCACGGTGCGGCAGAACCTGCTGCTGGGCATCAAGGACTCGCGAAAGCCGGGCAAATGGCGGCTCGATGATATGCTGGAGATGTTCCCGAACCTCGCCCGCCGCGCCGATACGGCAGCCGGCGTGTTGTCCGGTGGCGAGAAGCAGATGCTGACCATCTGCCGCACGCTGATGGGCGATCCCGAGCTGGTCATGATCGACGAGCCGACCGAAGGCCTGGCGCCGCTGATCGTGCAGCAGGTCGGCGATCTCATCGCCGAGATCGCACGCCGCGGCGTGGCGATTTTGCTGGTGGAGCAGAAGCTGTCGATTGCGCTCCGCATCTCGCACCGGGTCTATGTCATGGGCCACGGCCGCATCGTGTTCGAAGGCACACCGGCGGAGCTCAAGGCGAATGACGGCGTGCGCAAGGAATGGCTGGAAGTGTGAGGCCGTAGCCCGTATGGAGCGCAGCGCAATCCGGGGACCGGCGGATATGCTGAGGCTCCGATTCCTGGATTGCGCTTCGCTCCATCCAGGCTACAAGATGAGCCCTATTCGCCATACCGCCCCAGCCGCTCCAGATCGATTACCGTGACGCCACCATATTCAAGCCGCAGCAGGCCCTCTTTTTCGAGGGTCTGCAGGCACTGATTGGCCTTCTGCCGCGAGATGCCGGAGATCGCCCCGAGCTCCTCCTGCGTGATTTCCAGATGCCGCGTGGCGTCACGATACAGGATCGGATTGAACAGCGAGGCGATGCAGCGCGCGAGCCGGCCGGTGGCATCCAGCATGCGGCCATATTCAGTCGCCGCGATGAACTGGCCGAGGCGTTCGTTCAAAAGCGACACCAGGAATCGGTTGAAGCCAACGCTGTTCTCGAACAGCCAGAAAAAGGCCGACCGCTCCATCATCGCCACGCGGGAATCGCGCATCGCCACGATGTCATAGCGGCGAGGCTCGTTTTTCAGCACACTGCCTTCGCCGAACCATGCGCCTGCGGTGAGGCCGGTGATGCTGACCTCCTTGCCGCCCCGCGAAATCGTCCCGATCTTGACGAGGCCCGACACTACCCCGGTCCAGTAATCGAACACATCGCCGCGCATGGAGATGAACTCGTTCGCCCTGAACGATTTCTCGACGATGCCCGCGCGCGCGACCTCGATTTCCCGGTCCGTCAGATCGCGCGACCAGGCCGCGATCTTCTTCAATTGATCCGCAGCAATCATGCCACCGCCGCCAGTCCGCCTTGTTGCGACGCAACAATACATGCCACGCGACAAATTGCCTGACAGATTGTCCGGCGCGAGACATTTCCCACGCCCGGTTTAACGTAGGGAGAATGATCACGGAAGGTTCATTAGTCGAATGGCCGTGACCGATCCGGCGTTATAAGCTGCGACGGTTACCGTGGACGGGATAAAGAGCGCGCCAAGCGCCGTATCTGGGAGGGCATGCGTGACGGTTGCTTTGGAAGTACGCGGCGTATCATTGCGCTTTGGCGGCGTGCGCGCGCTCACCGATGTGAGCTTCGCCGTCAATCAGGGCGAACTGTTCTCCATCATCGGGCCCAACGGCGCCGGCAAGACTTCCATCGTCAATTGCATCTCCGGCCGCTACAAGCCGACCGAAGGCCAGCTGTTCTACGGGGGCCGTGAGATTACCAATCTCAATACCAATGCGCGTCCGGGGATCGGCATCGGCCGTACCTTCCAGAACCTTGCGCTGTTTCATCATATGAGCGTGCTCGACAATATCATGGTCGGCCGCCATCACCTCTTGAAGAACAACTTCCTCACCGGCTCGCTTTACTGGCTCACCGGTGCGCGCAAGGAGGAACTCGAACATCGCCGCAAGGTCGAGGAGATCATCGATTTCCTTGATCTCCAGAGCGTCCGCAAGGCGACCGCGGGCACCCTGCCCTACGGCTTGCGCAAGCGCGTCGAACTCGCCCGCGCGATGGCGCTGGAGCCGAACCTCATTCTCCTCGACGAGCCGATGGCCGGCATGAATTTCGAGGAGAAGGAGGACATGGCCCGCTACATCGTCGATCTCAACGAAGAGTTCGGCATGACCGTGATGATGATCGAGCACGACATGGGCGTGGTCATGGACATCTCACACCGCGTCATGGTGCTCGATTTCGGTCGCAAGATTGCCGAGGGCGATCCCGCCGCCGTGCTCGCTGATCCGCATGTGAAGCGGGCTTATCTCGGCGAGGAAGACGAAATGCTGGTCGATCCGGACGATGCACCGGCGAACGCGGAGAGCGTCGCATGATGGATTACGCCGGACGCGTCAAACAGGCCGACACCTATCCGAAGCTGCTTCGCCTCAACGCGAAGGAGCACGGCAGTGAGATCGCGCTGCGCGAAAAGGATTTCGGGCTCTGGCGCGAATTCACCTGGAACGACTATCACGCGCGCGTGCGTGATTTCACGATCGGCATGCTTGAACTCGGCATCGGCAAGGGCGACGTCATCGGCATCATCGGTGACAACCGGCCGGACTGGGTCGCTGCCGAGATCGCCGCCCATGCGATCGGGGGCATGAGTCTCGGTCTCTATCGCGATGTGCTGGACGAGGAAGCCGCCTATCTCCTCAATTACGGCGAAGCGAAGATCGTATTTGCTGAGGACGAGGAACAGGTCGACAAGCTACTCGGCCTCGCCGATCGTGTCCCTGCTCTGCAGCACATCATCTACAGCGATCCGCGTGGCATGCGGAAATACGATGATCCCCGCCTGATGGGAGCCGATCGGCTCGCGCAGATGGGCCGCAATCGTCTCTCGCACGAGCCACATATTTACGATGAACTCGTGGATGCGACCCGCGGCGAGGATGTCGCGATCCTCTGCACGACCTCGGGCACCACATCGAACCCGAAACTCGCCATGCTGGCCGCCGGCCGCGTGCTCGGCCATTGCGCCGTCTATCTGTCGTTCGATCCGAAGGGCCCGGATGACGAGTATGTCTCGGTTCTGCCGCTGCCCTGGATCATGGAACAGGTCTACGCGCTCGGCAAAGGCCTGCTGTCGCGGATGAAGGTCAACTTCGTTGAGCAGCAGGACACGCTGATGAACGATTTCCGCGAGATCGCGCCAACCTTCGTTCTGTTCGCGCCCCGCGTCTGGGAAGGCATCGCCGCCGACGTCCGCGCGCGGGTGATGGATGCCTCGCCGCTGAAGCAGAGCCTGTATGAGCTCGGCATGAAGACCGGGCTCAATGCCCTCGCAGATGGCAAGCGCTCCGTCGTCGCCGATGCCCTGCTGTTCCGCGCGCTGCGCGACCGTCTCGGCTTCACCCGCCTGCGTTCGGCGGCCACCGGCGGCGCCGCGCTGGGGCCGGATACGTTCAAGTTCTTCCGCGCCATGGGCGTGCCGCTGCGCACGCTGTACGGTCAGACCGAAACGCTCGGCGCCTTCACGCTGCATGCGCCGGATGCCGTTGACCCCGACACCACGGGCATTGCGATGGGCGACAATATCGCCATCGAGGTCCGCGACCCCGACAGCCAGGGCGTCGGCGAGATCGTGGTGAAGCACCCGAACATGTTCCTCGGCTACTACAAAAACGAGGAAGCCTCCGCCGCCGATATGCGCGACGGCTGGATGTATTCCGGCGATGCCGGCTATTTCAACGACGACAAGCAGCTCGTGGTCATCGACCGCATCAAGGATCTCGCCGAGACCGCCCGCGGCGAGCGCTTCTCGCCGCAATATATCGAGAACAAGCTGAAATTTTCGCCCTATGTGGCGGAGACTGTCGTGCTCGGTGCCGGCCGCGATGCGCTCGCGGCGATGATCTGCATTCGCTATTCGATCATTTCGAAATGGGCGGAGAAGAACCGGCTGTCCTTCACGACCTATACCGACCTATCCTCGCGCCCTGAGGTCTATGCGCTCTTGCAGAAAGAGGTCGAGGCCGTCAATGCCACGCTGCCGCCGGCGCAGCGCATATCGCGCTTCCTGCTTCTGTACAAGGAACTCGATGCAGATGACGGTGAGCTCACGCGCACGCGAAAAGTCCGCCGCAACGTCATCAACGAGAAATATGCCGACATCATCGACGGCATCTATGGCGGACAGAGCGACATTCCGGTCGATACCACCATCCGTTTCCAGGACGGCACATCGCAGCGCATCCGCACGAGGTTGAAGGTGGTGAACATGACGCACGACGTTGCCCCTTCCCAAGCTGCCGAGTGAGAGAATCGCCATGAACACGCAGTTCCTCCTCCAGCTTCTCGTCAATGGTCTCGTGGTCGGCACGCTGTATGGCGTGGTCGCGATGTCGTTCGTGCTGATCTACAAAGCCACGCAGGTCGTCAATTTCGCGCAGGGCGAATTGCTGCTGATCGGCGCCTGGGTGTGCTGGACGCTGCTGACCAAATATCAGGTGCCGTTCTGGCTCGGCATGCCGATGACCCTGGTCTTCATGTTCGCCTTCGGCATCCTCGTGCAGGTGGTGATCCTGCGGCCGCTGATCGGCGAGCCGATCATTTCGGTGATCATGGTGACCATCGCGCTGTCAGCCGTCTTCCAGGCCGCGCTGAAATGGATCTATGGCGTCAACCCGCAGCCGTTCCCGCGCGTTTTCACCAGCCAGGCGGTGACGATTGGCAGCCTGCAGATCCAGACCGTCTATGTCATGAGCCTCGTCGTGTCCGTGCTGATGATGATCGGCATGGCCTGGTTCTTCAAGGTCTCGAAATGGGGCCTGGCGATGCGCGCCACGGCGTTCAATCAGCAAGTGGCCCAATCGCTCGGCATCTCCGTCAAAACGGTGTTCGCCATGGCATGGGCGATTTCGGCGATGGTCTCCGCCGTCGCAGGCGTCGTCGTCGCCGTGGTGAACGGCGTGTCGTCGGGCCTGTCGATCTACGGCATCAAGGTGTTCCCGGCGGTGATCCTCGGCGGCCTCGATTCCATCGCAGGTGCGGTTGTCGGCGGCATCATCATCGGGCTGCTGGAAAATTTCGCGCAGTTCATCGACAGCGAATATCTGCATTGGGGCAATCTCTACGAGATCGCGCCATTCTACGTGCTCATCATCATCCTCATGATCAAGCCTTACGGCCTGTTCGGCACCAAAGACATCGAGCGGGTGTAAGCCATGGCGAATTCCACACTTCTCCCCGCCGGCGACTTCCGCTCCTCCTATGCGGTCGACACCACGATCTTCCCGACCACGACCAGCCGTAACTTTGCGATCCTCGGCATTGTGCTCATCTGCCTCGCACCGATGGTGTTCAGCGACTACTGGCTGAGCATCCTGATCCAGATCGGCATCTACGGGATCGCCGCACTTGGCTTGAATATCCTGGTCGGCTTCACCGGCCAGATCTCCATCGGCCATGCCGCTTTCTTCCTGCTGGGCGCCTTCACATCAGCCTATCTGTCCAGCAAGATATCGATCCCGGTCTTCTTCGCGATCCCGTTGTCGGGCATTGTCACTGCCATTGTCGGCCTGCTCTTCGGCCTGCCAGCGGCGCGACTGAAGGGGCTTTATCTCGTCATCGCGACGCTCGCCGCCCAGTACATCCTGATCGACTTCTTCTCGCGCGCCGAATGGTTCTCCGGCGGCTCGGTGCCGGCGATGGCCGAGCCGTTCTCCATCTTCGGATATGTGCTGCGTGGCGACCGGCAGTATTTCTATGTGGTGCTAGCCTATGTGGTCGTCAGCTATCTGCTGGTTACCAACCTGATGCGCTCACGCGACGGACGTGCGCTGGTGGCCGTGCGCGACCATTATCTCTCGGCCGAGATCATGGGCATCAATCTCACCAAATATCGCACGCTGTCGTTCGGACTCGCGGCATTCTTCGCCGGCATCGCGGGTGCGCTCTATGCGCATTACCAGCTGGTTGTCTCCAACGAAGGCTTTGGCATCGAGCGCTCGATCCTGTTTCTCGCCATGGTGATCATCGGCGGCGCCGGCTCGATCATGGGCACGCTGATGGGCACCGCCTTCGTGATCCTGGTGCCGGAAGCGATGGAATGGATCAGCATGGAGCTGAAGGGGGGCGTCATCGACAAGGCGCTGGCGCTCAATAACAACCTGACCTTTTTACGCGAGATCGCCATCGGCGTCGTCATCATCGCCTTCCTGGTGTTCGAGCCCGACGGGCTCGCGCATCGCTGGCGACAGATCAAGGCCTACTGGAAACTCTACCCGTTCTCACATTGAGGCCGGGGATCAACGACCAAGACGACAAAACATAAAACGCTGGGAGAATGCTCATGACGGTGAAATCATTTCTGACTTCTGCATCACTCGCTCTGCTCATCGCAGGCGCCTCGGCCTCCGCACAGGCACAGATCGCCGTCGGTCATCTCGCCGATTATTCCGGCGGCACGTCCGACGTCGGCACGCCCTATGGCCAGGGCGTGGTCGATACGTTCGCCTGGATCAACAAGAATGGCGGCATCGGCGGCAAGCAGGTCAATCTCGACAGCAACGACTATGGCTATCAGGTGCCGCGCGCCATCGCGCTGTACAAGAAGTGGTCGGGCGGCGACAAGGTCTCGGCCATCATGGGTTGGGGCACAGCGGATACCGAAGCGCTCACGGGATTTTTGGCGCAGGACAAGATCCCGGATATTTCGGGCTCCTACTCCGCTGCGCTCACCGACCCGACTGGTGCCGGCGGCAAGGCGAAGCCTGCGCCCTATAACTTCTTTTATGGCCCGAGCTATTCGGACGCCTTGCGCGCCGAACTCACCTGGGCGGCCGAGGACTGGAAGGCCAAGGGCAAGACCGGCAAGCCGAAATACGTCCATATGGGCGCCAACCATCCCTATCCGAACGCCCCGAAGGCTGCGGGTGAAGCACTCGCCGCCGAACTCGGCTTCGAGGTCTTGCCGCCGCTGGTCTTCGCGCTGGCGCCGGGTGATTACTCTGCGCAGTGCCTGAGCCTGAAGAGCGCCGGCGCCAACTACGCCTATCTCGGCAACACCGCCGCTTCCAACATCTCGGTGATGAAGGCCTGCAAGGCGGCCGGCGTGGACGTGCAGTTCATGAGCAATGTGTGGGGCATGGACGAAAACGCCGCGAAGGCCGCTGGAGATGCGGCTGATGGCGTGATCTTCCCGCTGCGTACCGCTGTGGGCTGGGGTGGCAACGCGCCGGGCATGAAGACGGTGCAGGAGATTTCCAAGATCTCCGATCCCTCGGGCAAGATCTATCGCCCGGTGCATTACATCGCCGGTGTCTGCACCTCGCTCTACATGAAGGAAGCGATCGAGTGGGCAGCGAAGAATGGCGGCACCGGCGGCGAGAACGTCGCAAAGGGCTTCTACCAGAAGAAGGACTGGGTGCCCGCCGGGATGGAAGGCGTCTGCAATCCTTCGACCTGGACCGACAAGGATCATCGTCCGACCACAAAGGTCGATCTCTATCGCTCCAAGATCTCCGGCTCGACTGATGGCGATCTGAACGACCTGATGGCCAAGGGCACGATCAAGCTCGAAAAGGTGAAGACCGTAGATCTGCCGCGCAAGCCGGAATGGCATGGGTGGTAGTTTGAACTGAGACGCTGATGGCCTCCCTCCCCCAAGCCGCATAGCGGCGCAGTGGGGAGGGTCCGCCGAAGGCGGGGTGGGGTGTCTCCGCAAGCGCTGGAGCCTGTGGCTACCCCACCCGTCCGGCCCCAGAGGGCCGGCCACCCGTGGCGGACGAATTCGTCCGCCAGCCCCCACAAGGGGGAGGGAAAGAACCGCGACCGGAGCAATGCCTGTGCAAACTTCACTTCAGTCAGAGACGAAAATCACAGCGACACCTGTCACCGCCCCCCTCCTCGATGTCCGCAACATCGAGGTCGTCTATGATGACGTGATCCTCGTGTTGCGTGGCCTCAGCATGGAGGTGCCGAAGGGCGCTATCGTTGCACTGCTCGGCGCCAATGGCGCCGGCAAGTCGACGACGCTGAAGGCGATCTCCGGCCTGCTCAAGACCGAGGACGGCGAGGTCACGCGCGGCGAGATCATGTTCGACGGCGAACGCATCGACGGCACCGATCCCGACAAGATCGTCCGCCGCGGCATTTTTCAGGTGATGGAAGGCCGCCGCATCGTCTCCGACATGACGTCGCTGGAAAACCTCCGCCTCGGCGCCTTCACGCGGCGCGACAACGAGGTCTCCGCCGATATCGACATGGTCTATGACTACTTCCCGCGCCTGAAGGAGCGGACCGGCCTCGCCGGCTATCTGTCCGGCGGTGAGCAGCAGATGCTGGCCATCGGGCGTGCGCTGATGGCGCGACCGAAGATGATTCTGATGGACGAACCATCCATGGGCCTGTCGCCGCTGCTGGTGAAGGAAGTGTTCGCCATCATCAAGAAGATCAATCGCGATCTCGGCGTCACCATTCTCCTGGTCGAGCAGAATGCGCGCGCGGCGCTTTCCGTCGCCAGCCATGGTTACATCATGGAACAGGGCAAGGTCGTGCTCGACGGTACCGCGGACGAGCTACGCGACAATGAGGACGTGAAGGAGTTCTATCTCGGCGGCGCCGGTGATCAACGCAAGAGCTTCAAGAACCTCAAGAGCTTCAAGCGGCGGAAACGGTGGCTCTAGTTTTGCACAATCTGCTCGCCACAAACCGGTCCCGCGCAGACAACGCCAGTCTTGCGCGCGAGGATCGCGCGGACACGGCGGGATACCAGGAACACAATGGCAGCCATGCTGACCGCGGCCGCGACGATCAAGCCACGTTTGAGAGAGGATCCGTCTTCCAGCAGCAAGGCGCGGCCGGAGGCGCCGAGATAATTGAAGAAGACGAGCTGCGGCATCGTGCAGATCGTGGTGATCAGAAAATAAGGCAACAGGCCGATCTTGGTGAGACCAAACAGATAGTTTTGCGCGGAGTTCGGCATCGGGCCGAAAAACCGCATCAGCGCCATGATGCGCCAGCCCTCGTCATTCACGGCCTGCGCGATCAAACGCCAGGTGGCTCGCTTCTCGATCTGGCGCTCGACCCAATTGCGCAGCACGTGGCGCGCCAGCAGCGCGGCCAGAACCGATGCGACAGCAGCAACTGGCAGGATAACCAGCAAGGAACGCATGCCGAATGCGGCACCCGCGCCGATGAAGACAAAGGTCCGGGGAAAAGGCAGGAACGACGACGCAACGACCAGAGCCGCCAGAACGCCCGCTGCTGGGAGATCAAGATGGCCCCAGCTTCCGAGCCATTGGACGATACGTTCTGACAACATGTTTTTCCCGTAGCACGACAGCGCAGGCCAAGGAACGACCGCAACGTCGCAACCACCAGGACACAGCCAGATGCGCCATTTCGACAGCCTCGAGACCTGCGACCCGTCGCACCGCCACGCCAACCTGTTCTCCCGGCTGCCGGACGTGCTGCGTCATGCCTTGCAGGCGCCGGCCTATGCGGAACATCTGAAGGGCATCAATCCAGCCGCCATCATCAGCCCGGCGACGCTGGCGCAATTGCCGGTGCTGCGGAAATCCGACCTCCCGGCCCTGCACAAAGCCAAGCCCCCTTTGGCGGGTTCGTCGCGGCCCAACCCGGCGCGTTCGGCCGGCTGTTCACCTCCCCCGGTCCGATTTTCGAGCCGGAATCGAAACAGGCCGACCCCTGGCACGGCGCCCGGGCATTGCATGCGGCAGGGTTCCAGCCCGGCGACATCGTGCTCAACACCTTCAGCTATCATCTGGTGCCCGGCGGCTTCGTGTTCGATGGCGCCGCCCGGGCGCTCGGCTGCGCGGTCATCCCCGCAGGCCCCGGCAATACCGACCAGCAGCTGGAGCTGATCGAGGCCTATCGCCCCGCCGCCTATACCGGCACCCCGGACTTCCTCAAGATCCTGCTGGACGCCGCAGAGAAGGCCCAGCGCGACGTTTCCTCGGTCAAGCGCGCGGTGGTGTCCGGCGCAGCCTTCCCGCCCTCCCTGCAGGCGGAAATCAAGGCCAGAGGCATCGACGCCTATCAGGCTTATGCCACCGCTGACCTCGGCGTCATCGCCTACGAGACCGCCGCGCGCGAGGGCATGGTCGTCAACGAGGACCTGATTCTGGAGATCGTCACCCCGGGCACCGGCGATCCCGTGGTCGAGGGCGATGTCGGCGAAATCGTCGTGACCTCGCTGGACCCGCATCACCCGTGGATCCGGCTGGCGCTGGGGGACCTGACGGCAGCCCTGCCCGGCCGTAGCGCCTGCGGACGCAGCAATATGCGAATCAAGGGCTGGATGGGCCGCGCCGACCAGGCCACCAAGGTGAAAGGCATGTTCGTCCGCCCGGAACAGATCGCCGAAATCGGCAAGCGGCACCCGGAACTCGGCCGTCTCAGGCTGGTGGTCTCGCGCAGCGGCGAGAATGACGTGATGGTGCTGAAGGCCGAAGCAACGTCTCAAAGCGACGACGGCCTCCAGCAGGCCGTGGCAGCCACCTTGCGCAATGTGAGCAAGCTTGGCGGCGCCGTCGAACTGGTGGCACCGGCCTCGCTCCCCAATGACGGCAAGGTGATTGCGGACGAGCGCGGCGCCTGAGGACTTAGGGGCCGGCGCGCGCGAAAATCCCGGACTTCCCGGCTCGATCCTGCTATGCAGCATGGGACTTTCCGGAAACGACGATCGCCTGCAATGTTACACAATATGTCTCAAACTGTCGGAGCGTGGCTGCGCCATCCGACGGTGTCGAAGATGTTCAGCTTCGGCGTGATTGGCATCGGCAATGCGGCGATCGATTTCGGAATCTTCAGTATCGCCTATCAGCTTCTCAGCGTGCCTCTCATTCCAGCCAATGTGATCGCATGGCTGGTGGCGGTGTCGATCTCCTACGTGATGAACACGATGATCACGTTTCGCGCGGAGTCCGGCCGCGTGCTTCGGCGCAGGGACTATCTGACATTTGTCGCCTCCGGCACCGTCGGCATGGTCGCCAATACGGTCACCCTGCTTTTGCTGTCATACATCATGCCCGTCTATGCAGCGAAGATCGGCGCCATCTTCACGGCATTCATCGTGAATTTTGCGATGTCGCACTTTGTGGTGTTCCGCACTCCGCCGCGCGCGTGACAAGCTACTCTGGCAGATTTTTGTCACGCAACATCTGACCATCATTTGCATCAGACATAACTACCACTTTTGGAAATGGCGGGAGCCTTAACGCTTCTGCATGGTTGTAGCTGACAGAATGACCAATCCCTGCGATGCCTGCAGGCAGATCGACGCTGCCCCGAACTGCAGAATGGACGTCAGACGATGGTCTACCGGCCCCTACAATATCTTCGACTTGGCAAGCAGCGCTTCAGCGTCGTGCGCGATATCCTGCGTCATCCATTGAACAGAGGGACTGCGGCCAAGACGCTGTTCGACTATGCGAGCTGGAATCTCGCGCGCAAGGCGATGAATCACAAAGTGGTCCTGCAGATGCCGAACGACCTGCAGATCATTGTACCGAACCAGAGCAACTTCGCCACCGGCCTCTATCTTCATCAGCTCTACGACTTCAACAATATGGCCTTCTTCTGCCACGTCCTGCGCGCGGATGACCTGCTGCTCGATATCGGCGCCAATGTCGGTGTTTATGGATTGCTGTCTGCCAAAAGCACGGGATGCCGCGTCATTGCCTGCGAACCGGCACCCGACACGTTTCGCACATTGTCCGACAATGTCCGTCTCAACCGGCTCGACGATCTGGTCGAGCTTCACAATGTGGCCGTGGGTGATAGCACTGGCGAGATCCGACTGTCGGTCGGCCAGCACGGCCTCAACCATGTGGTGAGCGGCGAAGGCACGGTGGTCGCGCAACGCCGGCTCGACGACATCATCGGCAACCGCACCCCGAGCGCCATGAAGCTGGACGTGGAGGGCTATGAGATGCATGTGCTGCGCGGCGCACCCGACATGCTCGCCAATCCCGCATTCAAAGTGATCATGGTCGAGATCAACGGCCTGATCGAGCGCTACGGCGAAACCGTCGAGGGCATCCGCGCCCATCTGCGCGCCCACGGATTTGCGCCAGTTGCTTATGATCCCGGCGAACGGGCGCTCAATCCGGGCGGCGCGCATGACGAGATGTTCGTGCGCGACTGCGATTTTATCGCTGCGCGTGCAAGGGACGCAAAGCCATTCTCATTGTTCGGAAAGGATTACTGAGCGTCAGGCCCGAGAACGCGCTCGGCTTCAGCCACCGCACACAGGATGTGA